>NZ_QTUB01000001.1:0-1445207 GCF_003386665.1 Xenorhabdus cabanillasii
ACCGCAGGTTCCCCTACGGTTACCTTGTTACGACTTCACCCCAGTCATGAGTCACAAAGTGGTCAGCGCCCTCCCGCAGGTTAAGCTACCGACTTCTTTTGCCACCCACTCCCATGGTGTGACGGGCGGTGTGTACAAGGCCCGGGAACGTATTCACCGTAGCATGCTGATCTACGATTACTAGCGATTCCGACTTCATGGAGTCGAGTTGCAGACTCCAATCCGGACTACGACAGACTTTATGAGTTCCGCTTGCTCTCGCGAGGTCGCTTCTCTTTGTATCCGCCATTGTAGCACGTGTGTAGCCCTACTCGTCTGGGCCATGATGACTTGACGTCATCCCCACCTTCCTCCGGTTTATCACCGGCAGTCTCCCTTGAGTTCCCACCATCACGTGCTGGCAACAAAGGATAAGGGTTGCGCTCGTTGCGGGACTTAACCCAACATTTCACAACACGAGCTGACGACAGCCATGCAGCACCTGTCTCACGGTTCCCGAAGGCACTTCAGCATCTCTGCCAAATTCCGTGGATGTCAAGAGTAGGTAAGGTTCTTCGCGTTGCATCGAATTAAACCACATGCTCCACCGCTTGTGCGGGCCCCCGTCAATTCATTTGAGTTTTAATCTTGCGACCGTACTCCCCAGGCGGTCGATTTAACGCGTTAGCTCCGGAAGCCACACCTCAAGGGCACAACCTCCAAATCGACATCGTTTACGGCGTGGACTACCAGGGTATCTAATCCTGTTTGCTCCCCACGCTTTCGCACCTGAGCGTCAGTCTTCGTCCAGGGGGCCGCCTTCGCCACCGGTATTCCTCCACATCTCTACGCATTTCACCGCTACACGTGGAATTCTACCCCCCTCTACGAGACTCCAGCCAACCAGTCTTAGATGCCGTTCCCGGGTTAAGCCCGGGGATTTCACATCTAACTTAATTGGCCGCCTGCGTGCGCTTTACGCCCAGTAATTCCGATTAACGCTTGCACCCTCCGTATTACCGCGGCTGCTGGCACGGAGTTAGCCGGTGCTTCTTCTGCGGGTAACGTCAATCGTGAGCCCTGTTCAGACTCACGCCTTCCTCCCCGCTGAAAGTACTTTACAACCCGAAGGCCTTCTTCATACACGCGGCATGGCTGCATCAGGCTTGCGCCCATTGTGCAATATTCCCCACTGCTGCCTCCCGTAGGAGTCTGGGCCGTGTCTCAGTCCCAGTGTGGCTGGTCATCCTCTCAGACCAGCTAGGGATCGTCGCCTAGGTGAGCCCTTACCCCACCTACTAGCTAATCCCATCTGGGTTCATCCGATAGCGTGAGGCCCGAAGGTCCCCCACTTTGCTCCAAAGAGGTTATGCGGTATTAGCCACCGTTTCCAGTGGTTATCCCCCTCTATCGGGCAGATCCCCAGACATTACTCACCCGTCCGCCGCTCGTCAGCAAAAGTGCAAAAGCCCTTTCCTGTTACCGCCCGACTTGCATGTGTTAGGCCTGCCGCCAGCGTTCAATCTGAGCCATGATCAAACTCTTCAATTAAAAGTGTTTGATGCTCAAAGAATTTCACTGTTCAGTATCGCAATGAATTAACTGTTTCAGTCACTCTTCAAGACTTGAATCTTTTTCGCCTTGCGGCGTTGATCGTGTCCTGCGAGTGCCCACACAGATTGTCTGATTAATTTGTTAAAGAGCATGGGCAACCGAACTTCCGTTCCGGGTTGCGAGGCGGCGTATCTTACGCTTTTTGCCTCCGGAGTCAAGCGTTTATTTTCGCTTTTCTCCGACTTTCCTCAGCGGCTTGTCTCAGCGCTGCGTCGGTCAGTGGTGGCGCATTATAGGGTGTTTTTCGGCGCTGACAATAGTTTTTTTGCATTTTTTTTCTGTTCGCGTTTTTTTTCAACAAAAGCGGCAAAAAAGTTCTTTTTTCACTCAATAAATGGTGCTATTGACAACAATTTTAAAATCCATGCAGTGCAACTCGAAATCTGTTGGGTATATTTTTATGTATTAAAATGTTACTTAGTTACTAAAATTGTCATGATTACAACATAACAGGACTTCTAATGGTCAAATCCGCACGCAGTATGTCGGGATTACCTTGGATTGCAGCAATGGCTTTTTTTATGCAATCTCTGGATGCAACAATCCTTAATACCGCACTGCCGGCAATTGCTAAAAGCCTTAACCATTCTCCACTAGCAATGCAGCCAGCTATCGTTAGTTACACGTTAACTGTAGCGATGTTGATTCCTGTTAGCGGTTGGTTGGCTGATAGATTTGGCACTCGGCGGATTTTTATTTATGCCGTATCCCTCTTTTCTTTAGGTTCTCTCGCCTGCGCATTATCCAGCTCTCTCTCTTTTTTAGTGATTTCACGCGTTGTTCAAGGGATTGGCGGCGCTATGATGATGCCTGTTGCTCGTTTGGCTTTATTAAGGGCTTACCCGCGTAGTGAACTGCTATCTGTTCTGAATTTTGTCACAATGCCAGGATTACTTGGCCCAATTTTAGGCCCTCTTCTTGGAGGAGTGTTAGTGACTTACGCAACATGGCATTGGATATTTATTATCAATATTCCCATCGGTTTACTGGGTATTGTTTACGCCAGAAAACATATGCCCAATTTTACCATGCCAAAAAGCCCTTTTGATTTTCTGGGCTTCATAATGTTCAGCTCGGGCTTAGTAATGCTTTCGGTCAGTCTGGATTTATTTGGTAATGATACGTTGTCTAATTATGTTCCGGCAGCAGTGTTAGCTGTAGGTATCATTATGCTGTCTGGGTATTGTATCTATGCCCAAAGGCATCCCAATCCACTTATTGATCTCAAGTTATTTGAAACCAGAACATTTTCAGTTGGTATCAGCAGTAATATTGCTACCCGTTTGAGTACAGGATCACTTTCTTTTCTTATTCCACTAATGCTACAGGTCGGTTTTGGTTACTCAGCAATTATTGCAGGTATTATGATGGCACCAAATGCTATTGGTTCTATTATGGCAAAATCTTTTGTCACCCAGATACTGGCCAGATTCGGATACAGAAATACTCTATTTTGGGTCACTGTTATTATTGGATTAATGATTGCCCAGTTTTCGCTACAATCACCAGCATTGTCACTCGTGTTTTTGATCATTCCTCTATTTATATTGGGAATGGTTATGTCTACTCAATTTACAGCAATGAACACAATTACTCTTGGTGACTTAAATGATAATAATGCAAGTGCCGGAAATAGTCTGCTGGCGGTGTCTCAACAGTTATCCATCAGCTTAGGTGTCACAGTCAGTGCCGCAATCCTGCGATTTTATGAGTCAATAAGTTATGGTTCTACAATAGATCACTTTCACTATACATTTATCACTATAGGTTCGATTACCTTGATTTCTGCTTTTATCTTTCTGCTCTTAAATAAAGAGGATGGCAGCAATTTGGTTAAGAAAAAGCGACCTAAAAAATGATGCTGTCAATGCTGGCCTACAAAATCACGCTCAAATAAGTTTCGGTGTCAATGTTAATTGTTTCGATTCACCATCTGGGTTATCCATTCGATAGAGCAACATATCGATGGCTAATATTGTTAATCACATAACAAACCGTCGATGTCGATACACCTGCAAAACGGGCAACGTTCTTCATGGTAGCCACGGATTAACCCTGTTCAGCCAGAAATGCATCAATTTCACTTCGCCACGGAACAGAAGGCTGCGCGCCATGACGTGTCACAGCTATTGCCGCTGCGGCATGAGCAAAACGAATCGCCGATAATATTTCTTTCCCTTCTAACAATCCCGTCACTAAAGCACCATTAAATGTATCTCCTGCTGCAATCGTATCAATGGCTTTTACCTCAAACCCGGATACAACTTTTCCTTGTTTACCTTTCTCGCTAAGCCATACTCCACGACTTCCCAACGTGATGATAACTGTTTCGATGCCTTTATTATGCAACGACTGAGCTGCTTTTTCGGCTCCGGCATCACCTGTTACAGAGACTCCTGTCAGAAACTCTGCTTCTGTTTCATTGGGTGTGATAATATCCACTAGAGAAAGTAGCCGATCTGAGATTTTTTGGGCTGGAGCAGGATTCAAAATCACTTTAGTGTTGTGCTTTTTCGCTGTTTCCGCAGCAAGTTGCACTGTGTCCAATGGCGTTTCAAGTTGTAGTAACAATGCATCTGCGTCTTTGATCACTTGCTCATAACGGCAGAGATATTCTGGTGTGAGCGCACCATTCGCTCCTGCATTAATGCCAATGACGTTTTCTCCCTGCTGATCGACAAAAATCAGCGCTACGCCAGTTGCTTCACCAGCAATAACTTCAATGGCAGAAGTATTGATATTATCTTTCACCAGTTGTTGGAGGACCCGTTCCCCAATATCATCCTGCCCGACACAAGCAATAAAAGTAATGTCAGCCCCGCAACGGCCAGCAGCAACCGCCTGATTTGCCCCTTTTCCTCCGAATGCTACCTGATACCGCTCGCCCTGCACGGTTTCTCCCGGCTGAGGAAATGATTTGAGGTTTAAGATGTGATCGACATTGATGCTACCCATCACGGCCAGTTTTGCCATACTCATTGTATTTATTCCTGCTAAATAATTTCTGCTTAATAACAATGCAGCGATCAAAACTGACAGCCACACGATAACAACGATTATTTTTTGTTAACCAATTCCAATTCAACGGGAATTAAGTATCCCTAGGCTAATGTTAGATCAATTCCCTGAGTAGACTCAGGACAACAAAAGCTCAATAAATTCTCATTAAAGTCTTTGCATAGAATACATTTTACCTATAAATAAATGGAGGTAATTATTCAAACTGCGGTGTTCACGGTATGCAATTGGTTGAGAAAATATCCAGACTAAGCCAGTATCTGGAAAGTGGGCTATATGAAAGACGACAAGCTATTCGTCTTTGTCTGCTGGCAGCCTTATGTGGAGAAAATGTTTTTCTTCTTGGCCCGCCGGGGATAGCTAAGAGTCTGATCGCACGCCGGCTAAAATTTGCATTTCAGCGTGCTCATGCTTTTGAATATTTAATGACACGCTTTTCCACTCCAGAAGAAATTTTCGGCCCCCTCTCGATTCAAGCACTCAAAGATGAAGGGCGTTACCAACGCCTTACTGAAGGCTATTTACCGGAAGCAGAAATTGTTTTTCTGGATGAAATCTGGAAAGCGGGACCTGCCATTTTGAATACGTTGCTGACAGCAATTAATGAAAAAAAATTCAGAAATGGTAATCAGGAAGAGCAGTTACCAATGAGGTTGTTGATCACTGCTTCCAATGAACTGCCTGATGCCGATAATGGCCTGGAAGCCCTTTATGATCGCCTATTGATCCGCCTCTGGCTGGACAATATTCAAGAAAAGAAAAGTTTTCGTGCTCTACTCACCGATCACCGTGATGAAAAAGCCAACCCTGTACCGGATCATTTTCAAATTACAGATGAAGAGTTTGCTCAATGGCAGGAGAAAATAAGTCACATATCTTTACCGGATCCTATTTTCGAGTTGATCTATCAACTGTGTCAGCAAATTAATGCTACAGAAAATGTCTCCCGCGTATCGGATCGCCGATGGAAAAAGTCCATTCGTTTGCTACAAGCCAGTGCATTTTTCAGTGGGAGAAACAGTATATCTCCACTGGATCTGGTGTTATTAAAAAATTGCCTGTGGCACGATCTAAATAGCTTAAAATTTTTGCCACAACTCCTGCATAACTTATTGACAGAACAAGCTTATCAACAACGTGTCTTGATGCAAAAAATGGATAAGCTATACCAACAGTGGGTAAACTCCAGACAAGATGAAAATCATCATTTCCCTCTGCAACTAATCGCAAAAACATCATTTTTTGGTCGTCATACACACTATACTCTCCCGGAAAATATCTATGAAAAAAAGCTGACACTATTTCTGTATCCTTCATTAAATCTACATAATCTTGCTGTTAACTTTATCGAAATAGATAAAAACACGCTGGAAAATTCACTTAAAAATAACAATGGACTATTGCTTATTCGATTAAACGGAATGGGTTTTCCACAAAAAATTTCTTTTGAAATCAATAAAAAAAATCAGATTGAAATTCTGGATACCAGCCGAAAAAGTGCAGTTTTATACCGTTTTGAACAACAGACAACCCTGGAAGAAAAGGAAAAGGTGCAATGGAATGAAAAATGGCTTTCTATACATGAAGAAATTCAACAACAACACCAATTATTCAATCAACATCAACCCTGCTTATTTATAGAAGAACACTGGATTGCCAATATTGAGCAAAGTTTTCTCCAATTAACCGAAAGGTTAAAACAGCTACGATCAAAAGTGGGGGTAGTAACATGCTAGCTCTGACAACACTTGATCTTTTGCTCGCCATTAATGAAGGTGAATTGATAGAGGAAACTATTTCAACGCTATTAAGTTCTCCTCAATTGGTAGTTTTCTTTAAAAAATTCCCCAAACTTAAAAAATCATTACAGAGAGACTTTCCAGACTGGCAGCACACATTACAGCAAAGGATCAAAGATGCCATTATTCCTGTTCTTTTAGCCGAAGAATTTCTGTTATATCAACAAATAGCAATCACAGAATCTGCTGTTTTTTATCGGCAACTTCCTCAGCTTGTCGAAAAACTCCAGCAAATCCAGTCTCCTTTTGCTAATGATGCTTACACGTTGTGCGAAACATTATCTGAACACAGCCATGCAGGATATATGCTGTTTATTCAACGCTGGCGTAGCAGTTTGATCCTACAGGTCACAAAATTTCACAGGATACTACTCGAACAAGAAAAAGATCAGTTGCTGGCAGAGATCCAGAAACGATTGGAACTCACCAGTAACCTCGATCCAATATTTAATGAAAATGATCGTGCAACGGGGCGGCTATGGGATATGAGCAAGGGACAACTTCATCTGACAGAACATAAAATATCATTAATCACCCAACATGCTGAATTTCTCAAGCAACAGCCCGAACTGGAAAAACTGGCCCAATTACTAGGCCGTAACCAAGCTGCTAAATCAATTCCAAAAAATAGTTCTGTCCTGGAAGCCTTTCCCAAAATTGAACGTATGCCAGATACTGTACCGGAGCAGATAAACGGACTTCAACAGAGTGACGATATCCTGAGACTTTTACCCACAGAGCTGTCCATGTTGGGGATTAAGGATCTGGAGTATGATTTTTATCGTCGGCTGATAGAAAAAAAATTACTGACTTATCGTCTGCAAGGGGATAACTGGCAGACAAAAACCGCATTAAAATCCGTTATTCACCATAACAATGAAGAACAACCCCGGGGACCATTTATTGTCTGTGTAGATACTTCTGGCTCAATGGGAGGGTTTAATGAGCGTTGTGCCAAAGCATTCTGCCTGGCATTGATGCGCATTGCTCTGGCTGATAACCGTCAATGCCATATCATATTGTTCTCCACTGAGATTATTCATTATGATTTAACATCACAGGATGGGCTGACTCAGGCTGTACATTTTCTGGGACAAACATTTAGAGGGGGAACCGATCTGGCCTTCTGCCTTAAAACAGTAACGGAGAAAATGAAAGAGTCTATCTGGAGAAATGCTGACGCTGTTGTTATTTCAGATTTCATTGCCCAGCGTTTGCCGGAAGAGCTAATCCATCAGATACAAAATCTGCAACAGCACCAAAAACACCGCTTCCATGCGGTATCCCTGTCCAATTACGGGAAGCCCGGTATCATGCGGATATTTGATCATATTTGGCGCTTTGATACCGGAATTACAAGTCGTTTACTACGAAGATGGCGGCATTGAGCCAAAAACCATCCGACTAAAATTTATAACGCAGCCTTACAGAACACCTTCGACAGATTCAATAATCTCCGGTGACCAAACACCACACTGAACCTGACCTATGTGTGTCATTTGCAACAGCAACATCACTAAGCGAGATTGGCCAATACCACCACCGATGGTCTGTGGCATGTCACCTTTTAGCAGAGACTGATGCCAGTCGTATTGCAAACGCTCTTCATCACCAGTCAGTACAAGCTGACGTTCCAGTGCTTCAACATCAACACGGATACCCATTGAAGAAATTTCAAATGCACCCTGCAAAACAGGGTTCCAGACGATAATGTCACCGTTCAGACCTAAAAAACCATCGCTGTTTGGTGTCGTCCAATCGTCATAATCCGGTGCACGAACATCATGTGCCTGACCATCAGACAACTTACCGCCGATCCCCATCAGGAAAATAGCACCAAATTCTTTGGCTGCTTCACGCTCACGACCTTTAGCATCCAGACCAGGATAACGTTTCAGAAGCTCTTCACTGTGAATGAAGTGAATTTGATCTGGCAGGAACGGTGCCAGACCAAACTCCTTACTTACTGCTTTTTGTGTTTCTTTTATCGCTTCGTAGATTTTACCTACTGTCTGTTTTAGATAGTCGAGTGAGCGGTGACCTTCACCAACCACTTTTTCCCAATCCCACTGATCAACAAAGACCGAATGGATAGGAGTCAGGCGATCCTCATCAGGACGCAAGGCTTTCATGTGAGTATACAATCCTTGTTCTGCTTGAAAACCAAAGCGACCTAATGTCTTGCGTTTCCATTTAGCCAGAGAATGAACTACTTCAAAAGTTGCATCAGGCAATGTTTTAACTTTCACCTGTACAGCTTTCTCGTGGCCTGACAGGTTGTCCTGAGTTCCATCACCAAGACGGCTCAAAATTGGCCCCTGCACTTCGATTAAACCAAGTTGCTTCTCTAGCAGGCGTGAAAAGTAAGATTTCACAAAACTAATCTGTTGCTGTTTTTCAATAAAGGATGTTTTCATGATGCTACTCTCAAAATTTTTTAGTGACCCTGTGTCTTGTTGATATAGATTAAGCAACAAAATGGGGTATAAATTCAATATATAATAATAAAAATATCTAGTAATATTTATAAACGATAATTTTTACACTATAAAAATGAATATTATTCAAAAATAGGGATTAAAAATGGCAGAAATTTATCAGATCGACAATTTAGACCGTGACATCCTTCACGCTTTGATGGATAACGCACGTACACCTTACGCAGAATTAGCCAAAAAATTCGCAGTCAGCCCAGGAACAATCCATGTCCGTGTGGAAAAAATGAAACAGGCAGGGATTATTTCAGGTACTCGAGTTGATATCAGTGTTAAGCAACTAGGGTTCGATGTGTGCTGTTTTATTGGCATTATCCTGAAAAGTGCTAAGGATTATCCGGCCGCATTACAGAAACTCGATAAGCTGGATGAAGTGGTTGAAGTTTATTACACCACTGGACATTACAGTATATTTATCAAGGTAATGTGTCGTTCTATCGAATCTCTCCAGGATGTACTTATCAACAAGATCCAGACTATTGAAGAAATCCAGTCAACAGAGACGTTGATCTCCCTGCAAAACCCGATCATGAGGACAATCAGACCCTGAAATGAAAAGTACATAACCATATTATCCACAAGTAGATACCAGAAGATTCACAACGTACAATAGTTATTCTTTAACGTTAACAAGGATCACAATGAGCACGATAACTTTAATCAGCGGCAGTACTATGGGTAGCGCTGAATATGTTGCTGAACACATGGCTGAGATCTTGGAAAATCACAGTTTTTCAACAAAAGTACTACACGGCCCTTCATTAGATGATCTTCCTCTGGAAGGGTTGTGGCTTGTAGTCACATCAACACATGGAGCTGGCGATTTACCGGAAAACCTACAACCTTTCGCAGATGCGATCATACAACAGCAACCTGATCTCAGTCGTGTGACATTTGGTGCAGTTGGTATTGGTAGTTCTGAATATGACACATTTTGTGGTGCTATAAGATCATTGGAACAGTTATTGGAAGATCATAAAGCAAAAAGGATCGGCGATCGGCTGGAAATAGATATCCAACAACACGAAATCCCCGAAGATCCAGCCGAAGAATGGGTCAAAGAGTGGGCAAAGTTACTCTGATCAGATTAAAAATATAGCAATTGACTGTGGATAACTTTGATGAAAAGCAGGGGTTAACTCGTAGTTATCCATTTAATAACCGAGTTTCAATCTATCGGCTGTGAATAACATGGCTTTTAGATCCCAGTTTATACTGTATTGGATCACGGATCATTCACAGCAAATGATCCTTTTCAGCGTTATGATCTTTCTATAGAAAATTCACTTATCCACAGATGATCGCGATCCTAATAAAAGATCCAATAAAGAGATCTTTAAATAAAAAGATCTTATTTTAAATAATGATGATCAACTGCTACTTGGTCTAACGTCCAAACTTGAGTAGAATTCTCTTCCCCAATGCAAATTCATACGAAGCATTCTTACAATTAAAGGTTCGCACATGTTTTATCCAGAGCATTTTGACGTCATCATTATCGGCGGTGGTCACGCTGGTACTGAAGCAGCAATGGCAGCCGCACGTATGGGACGTCAAACCTTATTACTGACTCACAATATTGATACTTTGGGCCAGATGTCATGTAATCCAGCCATTGGTGGGATCGGTAAAGGGCATCTGGTAAAAGAGATCGATGCACTTGGCGGTCTGATGGCAAAAGCAACCGATCTGGCTGGTATTCAGTTCAGAACACTCAATGCCAGCAAAGGTCCAGCTGTTCGAGCTACACGTGCACAAGCAGATCGTGTACTGTACCGACAGGCTGTGAGAACCGCACTGGAAAATCAACCTAACTTAATGATCTTCCAACAATCCGTTGAAGATCTTATCGTTGAAAATGACACTGTTACTGGTGTTGTTACACGTATGGGTTTGAAATTTAAGGCAAAGTCTGTTGTTTTAACAGTAGGTACTTTCCTTGACGGCAAAATTCATATTGGTTTAGAAAATTACAGTGGCGGACGTGCTGGTGATCCTCCTGCGATCGCTTTATCACATCGTTTACGTAAATTACCTCTGCGTGTTTCTCGTCTGAAAACAGGTACTCCACCTCGTATCGATGCTCGAACCATTGACTTTAGCCAGCTCGAACAACAATTCGGTGATAACCCAACACCTGTATTCTCATTCATGGGTAATATGGATCAACACCCGCAGCAGATCCCATGTTATATCACCCATACCAACGAAAAAACCCATGAAGTGATCCGGAATAACTTGGATCGCAGCCCGATGTATGCGGGGATCATTGAAGGGATCGGCCCGCGCTATTGTCCTTCTATCGAAGATAAAGTCATGCGTTTCGCAGATCGTAACGCACATCAGATCTTCCTTGAACCAGAAGGACTCACCAGCAACGAAATTTATCCGAACGGGATCTCAACCAGTCTGCCGTTTGACGTACAAATGCAGATCGTTCACTCCATGAAAGGAATGGAAAACGCACGTATTGTTCGTCCGGGTTATGCGATCGAATATGATTTCTTTGATCCACGTGATTTAAAACAAACACTGGAAAGTAAATTTATTAACGGTCTGTTCTTTGCTGGACAGATCAACGGTACGACAGGTTATGAAGAAGCAGCAGCACAAGGATTGCTGGCAGGCTTAAACGCTGCCTGTTATACCACAGGTGAAGAGGGATGGTTCCCTCGTCGTGATCAAGCCTATGTTGGCGTTCTGGTTGATGATCTATGCACATTGGGAACAAAAGAACCCTACCGGATGTTTACATCACGTGCAGAATATCGCTTGATGTTACGTGAAGACAATGCGGATCTTCGTTTGACTGAAAAAGGTCGTGAACTGGGGTTAGTTGATGATCTGCGTTGGGAACATTATTCCCGCAAAGTTGAAATGATCGAACAAGAGCGCCAGCGTTTACGCGACATCTGGGTTCATCCAAAATCTGACAATTTGGATGAAATCAATCAAGTGCTGAAAACACCACTGTCAAAAGAAGCCAATGGTGAAGATTTACTGCGTCGCCCGGAAATGAACTACGAATTGCTGACATCAATGCCACGTTTTGCACCGGGGCTGACAGAACCTCAAGCAGCAGATCAGGTTGAAATCCAGGTAAAATACGAAGGTTATATTGCCCGCCAGCAAGAAGAGATCGAAAAACAACTGCGCAATGAAAACACGGCATTACCTGTCGATCTGGATTATAAACAAGTCAGTGGGCTTTCCAATGAAGTTGTTGCAAAACTAAATGACCATAAACCAAGTTCAATTGGTCAAGCTTCACGTATTTCTGGTATCACACCAGCAGCGATCTCCATCTTACTGGTATGGCTGAAAAAACAGGGTTTATTGCGCCGTAGTGCCTAAGAGGACAAAGTTTTGCTTAACAAATTGGAATCTCTGTTGGCGAAGACCGACATTATTTTATCGTTGGAGCAGAAACAACAGCTTATTGCTTATGTAGATATGCTCAACAAATGGAATAAGGCTTACAATCTGACATCTGTTCGGGAGCCTGAGCAGATGTTAGTCCGGCATATCATGGATAGCATTGTCGTTAATCCATTTTTGCAGGGAACACGGTTTATTGATGTTGGTACGGGGCCTGGTTTGCCAGGTATTCCCTTGGCTATTGTGCGACCTGATTCTCATTTCACCTTATTGGATAGTCTGGGAAAACGAGTTCGTTTTTTGCGTCAGGTTCAACATGAATTGGGCCTCAATAACATTGAACCAGTACAGAGCAGGGTAGAGGAGTTTATTCCTGAAGTGCTTTTTGACGGCGTGATCAGCAGAGCTTTTGCATCTTTACAAGATATGTTGTCATGGTGTCATCATCTCCCTGAAACCAATAATGGGCATTTTTATGCTCTGAAAGGTGTGTTGCCGGAAGATGAGCTGGCTCAGTTACCTTTAGGGATCAGTCTTGATACCGTGGTTCCTCTGCAAATACCAGAACTAGAAGGGCAGCGTCATTTGGTTGTACTTAAACAAAACTGACTTTGCTGTTTATCAATAAAAGCTTAAATAATTAGTAACGCCAATCATAGTTATATTGTTACGGGTGTTACTAATTATATCCTCCTATTGTTTCATCTTTATTTACGGATAGATCACAGAAAAATAACTTTCATTTTATATTGAGCAAATTGTTCTTTCTAAGAAGGGGTGTCCATTTTCTTTATAAATAAATTTTAGAGAAAGTGTACAAAATAAACTTTTAAAATTTCTTAGTGATATATCAGATAAAAATTGATAGCTATAATATTAATTGTTTGATTTTATATGGAAAAATAAATGATTTTCATCACATATTTAATGGTTAGTGGTATTAATGTTTTAATTTAGTGTGATATGTATCACGTTTAATTTTTGAGTCGATAGATTAATCGTTACAAAATATTAAATGGTATTTGTGAGCAATCTACCATCAAAGTTAGAAATTTAAATAATTATTCACTTTTTCGCTACTTATGGATTGAATTCATTTTGGCTGCCCGTATAATTTGCACGTTTTTGTCACTTGACACTCTTAAACAAAGACAGTTTTATACAACATTCAGCAAAGCCTGATATGCAACGGTGTACTTCAGGGAGAAAACAAAAGTCATGTCTGTATCCCTTTATGGCGGTAGAATTGCACTGAAACTGTTACTTTTGCAGTTAATGACTTTTGTTATTCTCAGTGCGGCTTTTTATACCAGAAGTATCGAATGGGGTGTTTCTGCTTTTGCTGGTGGGTTGGCATATTGGCTACCAAACGTCATTTTTATGCTGCTTACCCACTTCCAAAAGGCAAAAGAACAGGATGTTCCTGTACGTATTGCATGGTTCTTCGCTATTGGGGAAGGGGTTAAGGTTATCATTTCGATAGCTATGCTGATAGTTGCCTTAGGGGTGTTCAAGGCGGCATTTGCACCACTTGGTGTGGCCTATTTAGCGGTGCTGATTGTGCAGATCATCGCACCTGCCGTAATGAACGGTTAGTGTTTTTAACAATAAAAGGGTAAAAAGCATCATGTCTGCATCAGGAGAAGTTTCAACTTCAGAGTACATAAGTCACCATCTGAGACACCTTCAGTTAGACTTACGTACTTTTGAGTTGGTCAATCCCCACGCTAGTGGCTATGAAGCGACGTTCTGGACGTTGAACATTGACTCGCTTTTTTTCTCCGTCGTATTAGGGATGTTGTTTCTGTTTGTATTCCGGAGAGTCGCGGTTCACGCTACTGATGGCGTACCGGGTAAATTCCAGACTGCAATAGAAATGATTATCGGTTTCGTTGATAACACGGTACGTGATATGTACCACGGGAAGAGCAAAGTGATTGCCCCTTTGGCTTTGACTGTGTTCGTCTGGGTGTTGTTGATGAACGCGTTGGACTTGCTGCCAATCGATTTCATTCCTTTGATCGGTGAACATGTCTTCGGCTTGCCTGCTCTGCGTATTGTTCCAACAGCAGATGTTAGTGTCACCTTGTCGATGGCGCTTGGCGTCTTTGTCCTCATCCTGTTCTATAGCATTAAGATGAAAGGAATTGGTGGTTTTGCGAAGGAGCTGACATTGCAGCCTTTCAATCATCCGCTATTTATTCCGATTAACTTAATTCTGGAAGGGGTCAGCTTGCTGTCTAAACCTATATCACTCGGTCTGCGACTGTTTGGTAATATGTATGCTGGCGAACTGATCTTTATTCTTATTACGGCTCTCTTACCGTTTTGGTCACAGTGGATGCTCAGCCTGCCATGGGCGATTTTCCACATACTGATTATTACGTTACAAGCCTTTATTTTCATGGTTCTGACGATCGTTTATCTGTCGATGGCATCTGAAGAGCATTAATTTCTAACAATCATTAATAGTGTTTTAACTGAAACAAACTGGAGACTGTCATGGATATAAACATGGATCTGCTGTACATAGCTGCCGCTATTCTGATGGGTTTGGCTGCTATCGGTGCTGCGATCGGTATCGGCATCCTTGGGGGCAAATTCTTGGAAGGCGCAGCTCGTCAGCCTGATCTGATCCCTCTGCTGCGTACTCAGTTCTTTATCGTTATGGGTCTGGTTGACGCCATCCCGATGATCGCTGTGGGCCTGGGCTTGTATATGATGTTCGCTGTCGGTACTAAGTAACTATACCAAAGTAACCAGCAGAACTGAAAATTACGCTGATTCATTAATTGAAATAGAGGTATTGTGCCGTGAATATTAACGCAACAATCCTCGGCCAGGCCATCGCGTTTGTCCTGTTTGTTTTGTTCTGTATGAAGTATGTATGGCCACCAATCATGGCGGCCATTGAAAAGCGTCAGAAAGAGATTGCTGACGGTTTGGCTTCAGCAGAGCGTGCTAAAAAGAACCTGGACTTAGCGCAAGCCAATGCGACCGACCAACTGAAAAAAGCGAAAGCAGATGCGCACGCTATCATCGAGCAGGCTAATAAACAAAAAGCCCAGATTATTGATGATGCTCGCGCGGAAGCAGAGCTGGAACGTAGCAAAATCCTCGCGCAAGGTCAGGCTGAAATTGAAGCTGAACGCAAGCGCGCTCGTGAAGAGCTACGTAAACAGGTGGCGATGTTGGCTATCGCAGGTGCCGAGAAAATCATCGAACGTTCCGTGGATGAAGCTGCTAACAGCGACATCGTTGATAAACTAGTCGCTGAACTGTAAGGAGGGAGGGGCATGTCTGAATTCGCTACTGTAGCTCGCCCCTACGCCAAAGCAGCTTTTGACTTTGCTGTGGAACACCAATCTCTCGAACATTGGCAGAACATGCTGGCGTTCGTTGCTGAGGTAACTCGCAATGAGCAGGTTGGTGAGCTGCTTTCCGGTTCATTGGCACCGGAAACGTTAGCCAATACCTTTATCACCATTTGTGGTGAGCAGGTAGATGAGCATGCTCGTAACTTTATTCGTGTAATGGCAGAAAATGGTCGCTTGCTGGTGTTGCCAGAAGTCTTCCAGCAATTTATCCAATTGCGTGCATCACTGGAATCAACTATCGATGTTGAAGTGATATCTGCATCCGAACTGAATGAGCAGCAGCAGGCTAAAATTTCTGCGGCGATGGAAAAACGTCTGTCACGCAAAGTGAAGCTGAATTGCAAAATTGACAAGTCTGTTATTGCCGGCGTGATTATCCGTGCGGGTGACATGGTGATCGATGGCAGTATTCGTGGCCGTCTGGATCGTTTAACAGACGTCTTGCAGTCTTAAGGGGACTGGAGCATATGCAACTGAATTCCACCGAAATCAGCGAACTGATCAAACAGCGTATTGCTCAGTTCAATGTCGTGAGCGAAGCTCACAATGAAGGTACGATTGTTTCCGTTAATGACGGTATCATTCGTATTCACGGTTTAGCCGATGTCATGCAGGGTGAAATGATCTCTCTGCCTGGCAACCGTTATGCAATTGCACTGAACCTGGAGCGTGACTCCGTTGGTGCTGTTGTGATGGGTCCGTATGCTGACTTGGCCGAAGGCATGAAAGTCAAATGTACTGGTCGTATTTTGGAAGTACCTGTTGGTCGTGGTCTGCTTGGCCGTGTTGTTAACACACTGGGTGAGCCAATCGATGGTAAAGGCGCTGTTGAGCATGATGGTTTCTCACCTGTTGAAGTCATTGCTCCGGGCGTTATCGATCGTCAATCCGTTGACCAGCCTGTCCAGACAGGTTACAAATCTGTTGATGCCATGATCCCAATCGGCCGTGGTCAGCGTGAGCTGGTTATCGGTGACCGTCAGACCGGTAAAACTGCTCTGGCTATCGATGCGATCATCAGCCAGCGTGATTCCGGTATCAAATGTATCTATGTTGCGATTGGTCAGAAAGCATCAACCATTTCTAACGTAGTTCGTAAATTGGAAGAGCACGGCGCACTGGAAAATACAATTGTCGTTGTTGCATCTGCTTCAGAGTCTGCGGCATTGCAATATCTGGCACCATACTCCGGCTGTGCGATGGGTGAATACTTCCGCGATCGTGGGGAAGATGCCCTGATTGTTTATGATGACTTGTCTAAACAGGCTGTTGCTTACCGTCAGATTTCTCTGTTGCTGCGTCGTCCACCTGGACGTGAAGCATTCCCAGGTGACGTTTTCTACCTGCACTCCCGTCTGCTGGAGCGTGCAGCGCGTGTTAGCGCTGACTATGTAGAAAAATTCACTAATGGTGAAGTGAAAGGCCAAACAGGTTCTCTGACCGCGTTGCCAATCATCGAAACCCAAGCTGGTGACGTTTCGGCATTCGTACCAACAAACGTTATCTCAATCACTGATGGTCAGATCTTCCTTGAATCGGCCCTGTTCAACGCAGGTATTCGTCCGGCAGTTAACCCAGGGATTTCTGTATCCCGTGTAGGTGGTGCTGCTCAGACCAAGATTATCAAGAAACTGTCTGGTGGTATTCGTACAGCTCTGGCTCAGTATCGTGAACTGGCGGCATTCTCCCAGTTTGCATCTGATTTGGATGATGCGACTCGTAAACAGTTGGATCACGGTCAGAAAGTTACTGAACTGCTGAAACAGAAACAGTACCAGCCAATGTCAATTGCGCAACAGGCTCTGTCTCTGTTTGCTGCTGAGCGTGGCTATCTGGAAGATGTCGAAATCGCGAAAGTGGTCAGTTTCGAATCGGCGCTGTTGGCATATGCCAGCCATGAACATGCTGATCTTCTGAAAGAGATTGACCAGTCTGGCGATTACAACGGAGAGATCGAAGCGAAGCTGAAGGCTCTGTTGGATTCCTTCAAGGCGACTCAGTCCTGGTAACACTATTCGGCCCTGTTTAATTTTCTTTAATGAAAAACATGGGCCGTCTGGTTGAATTCGGAGAAGCAGAAATGGCCGGCGCAAAAGAGATACGCACCAAAATCGCCAGTGTGCAAAACACGCAGAAAATCACTAAAGCGATGGAAATGGTCGCCGCGTCCAAAATGCGTAAAACGCAGGACCGCATGGCGGCCAGCCGTCCTTATGCAGAGACCATTCGCAGCGTGATTGGACACCTTGCGTTAGGGAATCTGGAATACAAACACCCATACCTTGAAGAGCGTGAAGTGAAACGCGTTGGGTATGTGGTTGTTTCGACTGACCGTGGTTTATGTGGCGGTTTGAACATTAACTTGTTCAAAAAATTGCTGATAGAAATGAAAGACTGGTCTGATAAAAAAGTCCAGGTTGATTTGGCACTTATTGGATCAAAAGCGGTTTCTTTCTTTTCTTCTGTTGGTGGCAACATTGTTGCCCAAGTAACAGGGATGGGAGATAACCCATCATTGTCCGAGTTGATCGGGCCAGTCAGCGTCATGATGCAAGCATATGACGAAGGGCGTCTGGATAAATTGTATATAGTGACAAACAAGTTCAACAATACAATGTCTCAGGTTCCGACAATCACTCAGTTATTGCCTCTGCCTGCCGGAGACGATGAAACACTGAAGAAGAAGTCCTGGGATTATCTGTATGAACCTGATCCTAAGGCGCTGTTGGATACCCTGCTGCGCCGCTATATAGAATCGCAAGTTTATCAGGGCGTCGTTGAAAACCTGGCTAGTGAACAGGCCGCACGAATGGTAGCGATGAAAGCCGCAACTGATAACGGCGGCAACCTGATCAAAGAGTTGCAGTTGGTTTACAACAAGGCTCGTCAGGCCAGCATCACTCAGGAACTCACCGAAATCGTTTCGGGTGCTTCTGCGGTTTAATAGCTAGGTTTACGAATTACGTAGAGGATTCAAGATGGCTACTGGAAAGATTATCCAGGTAATCGGCGCCGTGGTGGACGTCGAATTCCCTCAGGACAACGTACCAAAAGTGTACGATGCTCTTGAGGTTAAAAACGGTGAAGAAAAGCTGGTGCTGGAAGTTCAGCAGCAGTTAGGCGGTGGTATCGTTCGTTGTATTGCAATGGGGACCTCTGACGGTCTGCGCCGTAATTTAGACGTAGTTGATTTGGGGCATCCAATTGAAGTACCAGTAGGTGAAGCGACACTGGGTCGTATCATGAACGTACTGGGTGATCCAATTGATATGAAAGGTGAAATTGGCGAAAAAGAGCGCTGGTCAATTCACCGTACTGCACCAACCTATGAAGAGTTGTCTAACTCTCAGGAACTGCTGGAAACCGGTATTAAGGTTATGGACTTGATCTGCCCATTCGCAAAAGGGGGTAAGGTTGGTCTGTTCGGTGGTGCGGGTGTAGGTAAAACCGTTAACATGATGGAATTAATCCGTAACATCGCGGTCGAACACTCCGGTTACTCTGTATTTGCCGGTGTAGGTGAACGTACCCGTGAAGGTAACGACTTCTATCATGAAATGACGGATTCAAACGTACTGGACAAAGTATCTCTGGTATACGGCCAGATGAATGAGCCACCAGGGAACCGTCTGCGTGTTGCTCTGACTGGTCTGACTATGGCGGAAAAATTCCGCGATGAAGGCCGTGACGTTCTGTTGTTCGTCGATAACATTTATCGTTATACCCTGGCAGGTACAGAAGTGTCAGCATTGTTGGGCCGTATGCCATCTGCGGTAGGTTATCAGCCGACACTGGCGGAAGAGATGGGTGTTCTGCAAGAACGTATCACCTCAACCAAAACTGGCTCAATCACTTCCGTACAGGCCGTTTACGTTCCTGCGGATGACTTGACTGACCCATCACCAGCGACAACCTTTGCTCACTTGGATGCAACCGTTGTATTGAGCCGTCAGATTGCATCTCTGGGTATTTACCCGGCGGTTGACCCACTGGATTCAACCAGCCGTCAGCTTGACCCACTTGTTGTTGGTCAAGAGCACTATGATGTTGCTCGTGGTGTTCAGTCTATCCTGCAACGTTATCAGGAACTGAAAGACATTATCGCCATTCTGGGTATGGATGAACTGTCAGAAGATGACAAACTGGTTGTTGCTCGTGCTCGTAAGATCCAGCGCTTCCTGTCTCAGCCATTCTTCGTTGCAGAAGTATTTACCGGTTCACCAGGTAAGTTCGTTCCTCTGAAAGACACTATCCGTGGCTTCAAAGGCATCCTGAACGGTGATTATGACCACCTGCCAGAGCAGGCGTTCTACATGGTTGGTACCATCGAAGAAGCTGTGGAAAAAGCGAAAACGCTTTAATACGGCTGACGGGAGGTTGATATGGCTGCAATGACGTTCTCCCTGAACGTAGTCAGCGCTGAAAAACTGATGTTTGAAGGGCTGGTACAGAAAATTCAGGTGACTGGCAGTGAAGGTGAGTTGGGTATTTATCCTCAGCACACACCACTGCTTACTGCCATAAAACCGGGCATGATACGTATTGTTAAGCAGTTTGGTGAAGAAGAGTTTATCTACCTGTCAGGTGGTATTCTGGAAGTTCAGCCAAACGGCGTGATCGTACTGGCCGATACAGCGATCCGTGGTAAGGATTTGGATGAGGCCAAAGTGCTTGAAGCCAAGCGCAAGGCGGAAGAACATATCCGTAACTCCCACGGCGATGTTGATTATGCTCAGGCATCTGCTGAATTGTCGAAAGCGATTGCAAAACTTCGTGTAATCGAGATGACGAAAAAGCTGATGTAGAATTGACCCGATAAATTTCAGGTTTCAGCTGCACAAGCTATAACTTGAAAGATAAAGGGAACAGGCAGTAGATAAAAAGCCAGTTAGCTCTACTAACTGGCTTTTTTGCATTGCGAAATATGTAGCAATTTATTTCGTAAACAGGTTTACTTTCATACTTAAGATTGGAATTGTCAGGTTTCTTATGTCTATTACACCCAAAGCAATTGTTCCTAATCCAGTTATTCCTAAGCCAATGAGTGCAAAAAGTGTTGTTATTCTGGCCGCTGGCAAGGGAACCCGCATGTATTCTGACCTCCCTAAAGTTTTGCACTTATTGGCAGGCAAGCCGATGGTTCAACATGTTATTGATACAGCAATGGCATTGGGTGCTCAGCAAGTTCACCTGGTGTATGGGCATGGCGGTGATTTGATGAAACAAACACTTTCAAGCCAAAAAATTGCTAACCAAAAGCTAAATTGGGTACTGCAAGCAGAACAGTTAGGTACTGGCCATGCTATGCAGCAGGCAGCCCCACACTTTGCGGATGATGAAGATATTCTGATCCTCTATGGTGACGTGCCTCTGATTGCTAAAGATACGTTAGAGCGTCTTATCGAGGCTAAGCCAGAGGGGGGAATTGGTTTACTGACAGCTATTTTGGATAATCCAACCGGATATGGCCGTATTATTCGTGAAAATGGCGAAGTGACAGGCATTATCGAACAAAAAGATGCGACTGACGAACAACGTAAAATCAACGAAATCAACACCGGTATCTTGGTTGCGAATGGTGGTGATTTGAAACGCTGGTTATCCAAATTGGAAAACAATAATGCACAAGGTGAATATTATCTCACTGATGTTATTGCACTCGCACACAAAGAAGGTCGTCAGATAAAAGCAGTTCATCCAAGCCGTTTAAGTGAAATGGAAGGGGTTAATAATCGCCTTCAACTTTCTGCATTGGAACGTATTTACCAGTCTGAGCAGGCTGAAAAATTATTGCTGGCAGGCGTAATGTTACTGGATCCGGCTCGCTTTGATTTGCGCGGAACATTAGAACATGGGCGCGATATCATCATTGATACCAATGTGATTATTGAAGGTCATGTTGTATTGGGGAATAACGTTCAGATAGGCTCTGGCTGTATTCTGAAAAATTGCGTTATTGGTGATGGCGTAGTCATTAGCCCTTATACTGTAATTGAAGATTCTGAAATCGGCTCTGAATGTACTGTGGGGCCTTTTGCTCGTTTACGTCCAGGTTCTAAACTGGCGGAAAAAGCGCATGTTGGCAATTTCGTGGAAATGAAAAAATCTTCCCTTGGTAAAGGTTCCAAGGCAGGGCACCTGACTTATCTTGGTGATTCTGAAATTGGCAATAATGTGAATATTGGTGCAGGAACCATTACCTGTAACTATGATGGCGTCAATAAATTTAGAACCATTATTGGCGATGACGTATTTGTGGGTTCTGATAGCCAGTTTGTTGCACCTGTGAAAGTTGATAAAGGTGCCACTATTGGAGCAGGAACGACTGTAACAAAAGATGTTGCTGAGAATGAGCTGGTCATCAGCCGTGTCAGGCAAACTCATATTCAGGGCTGGAAACGTCCTGTTAAGAAAAAATAAAATATATACATAATAAAAATCCCCATCTCTACCAGGCTCGGGGGCCGGCAAAGCCAGAACGCGATTTGCCGTAAGACAATCAGGTTGTACGACATAAAAAGGGCGCTTATTAGCCCTGTTTTTAGGAATAAAACACATGTGTGGAATCGTTGGTGCAGTAGCACAGCGTGATATAGCAGAAATATTGATCGAAGGTCTTCGTCGTCTGGAGTACCGTGGCTATGATTCTGCGGGTATGGCTGTTGTCGACAATGAAAATCGGATGACTCGCCTGCGTGAAGCGGGAAAAGTACAGATGCTGGCTGATGAAGCAGATAAACAGCCCGTTATCGGTGGTACTGGCATCGCTCATACTCGTTGGGCGACACACGGGGAACCAAGCGAACGTAACGCGCATCCTCATGTTTCTGAACATATTGCGGTTGTGCATAACGGTATTATTGAAAACCATGAAGAACTGCGTGAAGAGTTGAAAACACGTGGTTATAGCTTCAATTCTGATACCGATACTGAAACCATTGCTCATCTTGTTCACTGGGAACAACAACAAGGTGGCTCATTGCTGGAAGTAGTACAGCGTGTTATCCCACAATTACGTGGCGCTTATGGCACCGTAATTATGGATAGCCATCAACCAGACGTGCTGGTAGCGGCACGTTCTGGCAGCCCATTAGTTGTTGGTTTGGGAGTCGGTGAAAACTTCCTGGCGTCTGACCAACTGGCATTACTGCCGGTGACTCGCCGCTTTATCTATCTGGAAGAAGGTGACATCGTAGAAGTTACTCGCCGTACCGTTCGCATTTTTGATGCGCAGGGTGAGGCGGTTGAGCGTGAGCAGATTGAATCCAACATTCAATATGATGCTGGTGACAAAGGTATCTACCGTCACTACATGCAGAAAGAGATTTATGAACAGCCAATGGCAATTAAAAACACGCTGGAAGGCCGCTTGAGCCATGGCGAGGTAAATCTGTCAGAGTTGGGTGCTAACGCAGAAGAATTACTGTCTCAGGTTGAACATATCCAGATCGTTGCCTGTGGAACTTCCTACAATGCTGGAATGGTTTCACGCTACTGGTTTGAATCACTGGCGGGTATCCCGTGTGATGTAGAAATTGCCTCTGAATTCCGTTACCGTAAGCCTGCATGCCGTAAGGGCAGCTTGCTGATCACTCTGTCCCAGTCCGGCGAAACGGCGGATACTTTAGCAGCATTGCGCTTATCCAAAGAGTTGGGTTATGTGACTTCACTGGCTATCTGTAACGTAGCGGGTTCATCTCTGGTACGCGAATCTGACTTTGCTCTGATGACCAAAGCGGGCGCAGAAATCGGTGTAGCATCCACTAAAGCCTTTACTACCCAGTTAACTGTATTGTTGATGCTGGTGGCTTACATGGGACGCCTGAAAGGCGCTGATGCTTCTCTCGAACAAAATGTCGTTCATGCCCTGCATGCACTGCCAAGCCGCATTGAAAGCATGCTGTCGAAAGACAAAGTTATCGAATCACTGGCTGAAGATTTCTCTGAAAAACATCACGCATTGTTCCTTGGCCGCGGCGATCAGTACCCGATCGCGGTTGAAGGTGCACTGAAACTGAAAGAGATCTCCTATATTCATGCAGAAGCCTATGCCGCTGGTGAGCTGAAACATGGCCCTCTGGCACTGATTGATGCTGATATGCCGGTGATCATCGTCGCACCAAACAACGAACTGCTGGAAAAACTGAAATCCAATATCGAAGAAGTCCGCGCCCGTGGCGGGTTGTTGTACGTCTTCGCAGATCAGGATGCGGGTTTCACCGACAGCGAAAACATGAAGATCATCTCCCTGCCACACGTAGAAGAGTTGATCGCACCAATCTTCTATACCGTGCCATTGCAATTGCTGTCTTACCACATTGCATTGATCAAAGGTACAGATGTGGATCAGCCACGTAACTTGGCGAAATCAGTGACGGTGGAGTAATATTTATAGTACGTTATTAATATAGACGTATAGTAAAACTGAGTAATTTTTAAATCCGGTTATGCGTAAGCTGACCGGATTTTTTCATAAGAGAAAAATCACAATAGAGACTTATCACTACATATAGGATATTCACGATAATAAAATGGAGAAAATAAAAAGTGTCTGAAATGGCTTTAGAATCTGTAGAAATGATGTCCAAATTTCCAGAGAAAAAATTTGATCCAGTGAGATTGCTGGTCGATTTTTTCAACCAACTACATGTTATTGAACGCTTTAATGTATTTGAATTTGAGTATATAACTGGTTGGGAGAATTGGTTTCAGATCGAACTGGCTTATTTTTTATACCACCATGTTACAGAGCAAGATGGGAAATGGTGGAGAGAGTTTAGTATCGAATGGGATGGCATGCCTGAAAATATTGGAAAATGTAAGCCGGATTTTTGGCTTTGGTCAGGTGAGAAAAATAGCTACTACCTGTTGGAATTAAAACAAAATGGGAATGTTCGTATAGCACTCAAAGAAGTCATCAAAGATATTCAAAAACTCAGCACCTTGACTAATACTAAAACCTTCAATGCAGTTGGCTATGATGGCGAATATACCTGTAAAGGTAAATTTTTCGTATTAGTTTCAAAATGTCAGCCGAATATTGTTGAAGTGCCAGCTGGAGCTACTGAGGTTTTTAGAGGGGCCATTGGCAAGAGTGGTTTTTACTTTGTTATATATCGTTCTTGAAGATTATAGTGGTATTTTAATTAGCCATAATCATTTAAGCTAACTGGTTATGTATTACGGTTTTTTATAGTTTTATCCGCCAGTTCCTGAGCAACTTCAATAAATACCCGTGCTGCCGCTGTTTCCCATGCCCCTTTTCGCTGTATCAACACCGCCGTTCTTTCCAGCTGGCAGCCAGCCAGTGGGATTGCGACTAATTCCTTGTCCTGCATAGCGATCGCTGCCGGAAGCAGAGTTGAAAGCGATGTCCGGCGAATCACTTCCAGAACGGCGCTGATGGAATTCATTTCCATCTGTACCTGCGGATGCAGGCCCATCTGACGAAAACTACGGTCAATCTGTGCGCGGGTAGCAAACTCTGCACTCAGAAGAATAAGTTTTTCATCGTTGAGCTCATTCAGGGTTATATGGTGTTGTTGTGCCAGCGGGTGGTGGCGAGCCACCACCAGAGTCAATTTTTCAGTCAACAGAACCCTTGATGTAATTTCCGGGGAATCTCCGTCATCAAAGGCAATTCCGATATCAAGATCATCATTAATTAACAGTCCTTCCATTCTTTCCTGCGATATCTCCTGGATTTGCAATGTGATATTAGGGAAACGAGCATAAAATTCGGCAACCAGAGGCCCGATGAAATAGGTGATAAAGGTGGGGGTGACGGCAACACGCAATGATCCTCTGCTGAGATCCTCCACATCATGAATAGCCCGCTTTCCCTCATCCAGCGCCTGAAATGCGCGGCGCACATACTGCAAATAAACTTCTCCTGCATCTGTCAGGCGGGTATTACGTCCACTGCGATCAAACAACTGGATGCCGAGGCTTTCTTCCAACAGCTTCACCTGCTGTGACAGGGCTGGCTGCGATACATGCAGCGCAGCTGCCGCCCTGGTAAAACCATGATGCTCTGCGACAGCGAGAAAATACCTTACATAACGGAAATTCATGATGGCAATTCATAAGATTTTTGGATGGGATTCATTATAAATGAGACTTTTATCTTATTGAATGAGAGGAGTAATCTTCATCGCATCGCAACAGAGCGAGACAGAGGAAATAAGATGAGCACTTTCCACTCTGTGTTGAATTTCTGCTTTTGATGACGTATCCGGTCAGTTTGTTTCTCTGGCTGAGAATTCAGACGTCCGTGCCGTACCTGCTCGTAACTAATTGATAGTAATTTCAACCGTAAAAAAGAGGTATCACCATGATTCAGTCACAAGTTAACCGTGAAGTCCGTCTGGCGCTGTCCGACAAAATTCTAGCTATCAAAGCGAAGAAAGATCTTTCGTTTGCCCAAATTGCTGACGGTACTGGTTTATCAGAAGTCTTCGTTACTGCTGCAATCCTGGGACAGCACCCGCTTCCAGCAGAAGTGGCTAATATTGTTGGCAAAAAGCTGGATCTCGACAGCGATGCTGTGATGTTACTACAGACCATCCCCGTTCGTGGCAGCATAGAGGATCGCATCCCCACCGATCCGACTATGTATCGTTTCTACGAAATGTTGCAGATTTACGGCACCACGCTGAAAGCTCTGATTCACGAAAAGTTTGGTGACGGCATCATCAGCGCCATCAATTTCAAACTGGACGTGAAAAAGGTTGCTGATCCAGATGGTGGTGAGCGTGCAGTTATCACGCTGGACGGTAAATATTTACCGACTAAGCCATTCTGATAGTAAGGTCACCGACAACAACTGGCACATGACCGCAGCACTATATAAATATCCACACCGTTTGAGTGTTCTTTCGCCTCAAGGTCTTGGTGTTTGCAATGAAGATCGCAACCACGCTCATGGTAAGAATGTTGGTACATAGCGTGATACATTCATTACATTTGATGGAGTGCGGTCTGTAACCCGATACAGTTAACAACTATTTTTTGTCCGCCAACAACTGAACGTACACAAAAGTTGAAGTTTTCTAAATCCGGTTATGTTATTCATAGCCGGATTTTTTATGGTTTTTTGTGACAATTTAAAAGAGGCATTAACCGATACACCAGTAGTATGTTTATTGGGGCCTTGTCAGGTAGGAAAAACCACACTGGTAAAAGAATTAGAGCCGGGGAGAGCGTATATTACTTTTGATGATAGTACGCTATTGAATGCTGCGAAAACCGATCCCTTAGGTTTTGTCCAGGGATTACCTGATCGAGTGACACTTGATGAAGTACAGAGAGTTGGAACGAACATGAATTGCATTTCTCTCACTATCGGGATAAAGACCAAGTTGAGGTTTTAGTCATTGAAGACGGCAGAAAAGTCTGGGGTGTGGAAGTTAAAAAATCTGCCAGCATTCAACCTAAAGATGGGGCGGGTTTGGCTAGACTTGCTTCTTTAGTTTGGCAACGATTGGCAGGGTGGGATACTACTTTATTCTGGGAATAATTGCTTACCTATAAACCAAGTACCAAATACGTATGCGGTGCCGATGGATGCCCTTTGGGGGGAATGAGAGAGAACTTTGTTTATGTAATGTTCGTTGATTCGTTAGATTTATTTATACCCGTCTGGATAAGTTGAACTTGTAAAAGTGCGTAATAACATTATGATTTGCAATAATTTGGATGATAAGGGAACGAACTTAAAATTCATCCAGCCACAATCATTCCATAAAAAAAATCGCATTTTCAAGAATATCAGTTTTGAGGGGAGAACAGTCTTTGAAGCAACAATCTACTTTACCGTCCTCTGTTAACTTTGGTTTCCTTTCCGAACATGATCCATTATTTGTTCAAATTGCATCCACTGCTGAGTTAGTTTTTTATAGTGATCCGAATACGACATTGATAAAGCTCAGACAGTTAGGTGAAGCACTTGCTCAACATATTGCATTGATGGCTGGTGTTGATTTTGATGAAAAAACCTCTCAGTCTGACTTATTGTATCTCCTTAATAGAGAACTGAAATTTCAGCCAGAAATAAGTAATTTCTTCCATATACTGCGTACTGAAGGCAACAAAGCGACACATGGATTTCATACGCAACATAAAGAAGCGCTTGACGGGTTAAAAGTTGCGCGGGCAGTAGCTATCTGGTTTCACCAAACTTTTAGAGGGCTCTTGGAGCGTTTTCTTTAAATGCACAACATGCAGTGAACCAGTCGTCACTGAACCAAAAAAACTAGGAGAGTTTGAATTAAGTTTACCTTCTTTAGCCGAACAAAAAATTATCGTCAATAAACTTGATACACTACTGGAACAGGTAGAAACCACAAAATCACGGCTTGAGCGTACTTTGGAAATATTGAAAAAATTCCGTCAGGCGGTGTTGGCTTCGGCGGTGAGTGGTCACTTAGGAGGTTTAAAGGACAGCAATTCTCTATTTGAAAATGCAAAACAAAAGGATTTAACTTCAAAAATTGGTTCTGGTTCAACGCCTAAAGGGGGAAATAATACCTATAAATTAGAAGGTATTCCTTTAGTTCGTTCACTTAATATACATACTCATTATATAAAATATGAAGATCTAGCTTTTTTAGACGAAGAACAAGCCAAGAAGTTAGCAAATGTAAAAATCCAATCCAATGATGTTCTTTTAAATATTACAGGTGCTTCCATTGGTAGAGTTAACATTGCACCAGAACAATTTATTGGAGGACGCGTAAATCAACATGTTGCGATAATCCGGTGCAAAATTGACAGAATTATCCCAAAATATTTACATATTTTTCTGGCATCACCATCAATTCAAAAATGGATTGTAGGAGAAAACTATGGCGCAACTCGTCAAGCCTTAACTAAAAAAATGCTTGAAGATCTAATTATTATTGTTCCGAGTATTCAGCAGCAAATCGAAATCGTCCGTCGGGTAGAAAAACTCTTCTCTTGGGCAGATTCTATCGAAAAACAGGTAATTGAAGCACAACAACGCGTCAATAACCTCACCCAATCCATTCTGGCGAAAGCCTTCCGTGGTGAATTAACAGAGCAATGGCGTAAAGATAACCCCGACTTAATTAGCGGAGAAAATAGCGCTGAATCCTTGTTGAAGAAAATACAAGCAGAACGTGAATTAACAAAGCCGGCAAAACGAGGCCGCAAAAAGAGTTAAATCCCATCTCACTACATTAACGTTTTCATATTATATGTGCGGCTATCAGCCGTACATATTTTCTTATTGCTATCTTCCATCAGCACAATAAAAAAATCACAGGCGAAGAATCCCACAATAAAACAGATCTAACGAGTAAAAGTGGAGTAACCCAAATGGCAACGATATCGGTAAAAAAACCTCAATAATGCACCTTAAAATAGCACACCAAAAACTCAACCATCACTCTGATATGGGCAGACATAGCAAGATGTGTAACCATCATTCCTTACCTCATTCTTGATTTAAACATAATGTGATCTTCCGCATTTTTTACGTACTTATAATGAGATTATCGTGCTTGCAATATTTCAGGAATTCTTTACTACACTTAAACAGTAACTTGATGTGATTAAGGCAATGATTTAACAGTTTAACGAAGAATATGAGCCACGAGCATCAGTTTTGCTCCGTTGGCAATAAATGGAATTCCTCTGATGACAATTGAAAAAATCACCCTGAACTACCCTGAGTCCAAAAGTGCGGATATCACTCAAAAAAATATCGATCAACTTAAACAGCTTTTCCCGGAAGTATTTTCTGAAGGAAAAATCGATTTTGACGCCTTAAAAGCTGTGCTTGGTGAAGTCGTTGATGATTCAGATGAGCGCTATAACTTTACTTGGCGTGGTAAGGCCCGCGCGCGTCAAATTGCCCAGACTCCATCAACAGGCACACTGCGCCCTTGTAAAGAAGAAAGTGTAAATTGGGATACCACAGGGAACCTTTTTATTGAAGGTGATAACCTTGAAGTGCTTAAGTTGTTGCAAAAGTCTTATCATAAAAAGGTAAAGATGATCTATATCGACCCACCCTATAACACCGGTAATGACTTTATTTATAAAGATAATTTTCAAGATAAGTTAATCAGATAAATTATCTGCATTACTGTTACAATCGATAACACGATAACCTGATTCTCTGCCTGTTCTTATGAAATCGAAGATAATACTTTCTGAGCCTGAACGAATCACATTGCAACAACTTGCTTTGAATCATCCACATCGGGACATTCGTACGCGAGGAACGGGTTTGCTCATGCTTGCCAGAGGGATCAAGCCGTCCCAGATCACCGCTGAAATCGGATGCAGTCTCCGGGTTATCTATAATTGGGTTCACATGTGGCACAATTCAGGGATAGCGGGATTATTAGGTGGTCATGCCGGAGGCCGGTATCTCGCCATGACGCCTGACATGATTGCCACTGCGGTCGAAGCGGCCAGCGCAGAGTCCCTGACACTCGCCCGGATAGCTCAGTGCGTTGAGGCAAAGCATGGTGCCCTGCCTTGTACGCTTGAAACGCTGGCAAATACCCTGAAAAAGCAGGGGCTCACCTATAAACGAACCCGACTGTCGCTTAAAAAAAGCGTAACGAAACGGAGTTTGCTAAAAAATCCGCCTTGCTGAATAAAATTAAGGCTGGAGCACAGTTAGGCCATTACCGTCTGCTCTATTTCGATGAGGCGGGTTTTGCCGCGTCTCCTCCGGTGCAATATGGATGGAGTCCACGGGGTAAGCCCCATAAAACTGAGCCTCGAGAGCATGACAGACGGTCAGTTCTGGGGGCGTTAAATTACACGGATAACACGCTGTTTTACCAGACAACGTCAGGCAGTATCACGCGCGATGACGTGATTGATTTTTTAGAGCAGGTCGCCAAACAAGGGGACAACCGCCTGACATTTTTAGTGTTGGATAATGCGCGTATCCATCACGGGATCGAAGAACAAATCAGAAATGGCTGGTTACGAGAACACAACATGTTTTTATTCTATCTTCCCGCTTACAGCCCAGAGCTGAATTTGATTGAGATCGTCTGGAAACAGGCCAAATACCATTGGCGACGTTTTATCACTTGGACTCAGAATACAATGGAGCATGAATTAAATACTTTATTGAAAGGTTATGGCGACCAATTTGCAATTAACTTTTCTTGAGTACTTAAATTCTGATTTTTTCAATTTATGTCCTGTTAAAGAAAATTTTTCTTACATTATATTTATCCCTTGTTCTTATCATTTTTATGCAATAATCTTCTTTTTATATGTAAAAAAACTAAAATTGCTGACACTGGGCTAATTATTCTATCTTGTTCTTTAAATTTATCATAGTATCTCTCTCGTAATTTAGGTAATTGACTCCAATGAGTACCGCCCGATATATGGTGTTCCTGATGATATCCATCATTAAATGCCAGTAAATTATATAATCTTCCATAATAACTAACAGAGTTAGTGAATTTGTTTTCTGGATTGGCTCCATAATGTTCATAATAATTTTGTATATTTACCAGAATAAAAGAAAGCAAAATAGAAGGTAAATAGCAAAGCAATGCCCATTCCCAAGATACACTAAAGAAAAAAAGCAGACCAACAAATATTGAAAGTCTATCTAAACGCAATTGGTTAATTTCTTTTCTGCTATTAACTTTATCTTTTGAAATTAAATTTTCAAAATGACTATCATACTTACTTAACTTACCTCTCCATGAAAATAAAGACCATAATATATTTGGAATTATGTTTAGTAAAGTTCCCATCCCACCAATAATGGAATATTTCCATAGTGAGTTATGTTAATTTTCTTTACCATTTAAAAAAGTTGATGATAAATCTTTTATAGGACTCCCATTATCATTGTGATATTTATGATGATTCCTGACGTGTGTTAAATGATAGCCTTGAATAGATTGGCCTATATTAATATAATTCAAAATGGAAACAAAATCATTCATTAAAGATGATACAAACCACGGATTATGAGTAAAGAAATGAGAAATAACAATAATATTGTAAGTGGTGATTAATGACACCACAATAACATTAATTATCCAGCTGTAAATAGATAATTCACCCCAATTAAATGCCAATGTTACATTTATTACAATGTTTAATATGCTTAATAGAAATAATATGGCATCTTTTTTCGAGGATTTCCAAATTTTCATACTTATCCTTTTTCATTAATATGATACATTAAAAGTATATTTTATTTTTCAGACTAAATAAATATACTGTTCATTAGAAATGAGTAGATCATTTTCGCAACTTATCATGATTGAGATAAAGCAGGAGTGATCTACTAAAGTTTATAAATCAAACTCTCTATTTTAAAATCAAACTGGTTAAACTCTAATACTTAAAAATATGATTGCAGACTGCCTCAACGCCTTACATCTAGAGTTGCACAGTGGAAAGAGCCACCAAAACTATTAAAATACCTAAAATTACATGGAATTGGTGTAAATCCCCAACGCTTCATTGCTGCTATCATTGAGTCATCTTGTTTTTCGACAATGACTCTATTCTCATCTAACATAAGAATATTCATATTAAGTACTCAAGAAAAGTTAATTGCAAATTGGTCGCCATAACCTTTCAATAAAGTATTTAATTCATGCTCCATTGTATTCTGAGTCCAAGTGATAAAACGTCGCCAATGGTATTTGGCCTGTTTCCAGACGATCTCAATCAAATTCAGCTCTGGGCTGTAAGCGGGAAGATAGAATAAAAACATGTTGTGTTCTCGTAACCAGCCATTTCTGATTTGTTCTTCGATCCCGTGATGGATACGCGCATTATCCAACACTAAAAATGTCAGGCGGTTGTCCCCTTGTTTGGCGACCTGCTCTAAAAAATCAATCACGTCATCGCGCGTGATACTGCCTGACGTTGTCTGGTAAAACAGCGTGTTATCCGTGTAATTTAACGCCCCCAGAACTGACCGTCTGTCATGCTCTCGAGGCTCAGTTTTATGGGGCTTACCCCGTGGACTCCATCCATATTGCACCGGAGGAGACGCGGCAAAACCCGCCTCATCGAAATAGAGCAGACGGTAATGGCCTAACTGTGCTCCAGCCTTAATTTTATTCAGCAAGGCGGATTTTTTAGCAAACTCCGTTTCGTTACGCTTTTTTTAAGCGACAGTCGGGTTCGTTTATAGGTGAGCCCCTGCTTTTTCAGGGTATTTGCCAGCGTTTCAAGCGTACAAGGCAGGGCACCATGCTTTGCCTCAACGCACTGAGCTATCCGGGCGAGTGTCAGGGACTCTGCGCTGGCCGCTTCGACCGCAGTGGCAATCATGTCAGGCGTCATGGCGAGATACCGGCCTCCGGCATGACCACCTAATAATCCCGCTATCCCTGAATTGTGCCACATGTGAACCCAATTATAGATAACCCGGAGACTGCATCCGATTTCAGCGGTGATCTGGGACGGCTTGATCCCTCTGGCAAGCATGAGCAAACCCGTTCCTCGCGTACGAATGTCCCGATGTGGATGATTCAAAGCAAGTTGTTGCAATGTGATTCGTTCAGGCTCAGAAAGTATTATCTTCGATTTCATAAGAACAGGCAGAGAATCAGGTTATCGTGTTATCGATTGTAACAGTAATGCAGATAATTTATCTGATTAACTTAATATAAAAAACTATCTTGAATTAACAGGCCAGGTTGATGGTGAAGGAAAAAAAATCAGTACAAGCCATGAATCTTCAGGAAGATTTCACTCAGATTGGTTATCAATGATCTATCCGAGGTTAAAACTGGCTAGAAATCTATTATCTGATAATGGAGCTATATTTATATCTATTGATGACAATGAGTTTAATAACCTAAAATTAATATGTGATGAAATATTTGGTGAAGAAAACAATATCATTAATTTCACTTGGAAGACTGAGGGTAATTTTGATAATCAAGCTAAAATTAAAAATTGTCATGAATATATTTTAGTTTATGCTAAAAATGCCAAGAGTATTTACCTTAATCCTATTATAGATCCCAATGTACCCAAAAATAGCAAGCTATTTAACAACGCCATTAAGAACACAATTATAAAAAATGGTCCGAAGAATCCCGTATCTACAGTAGTTCTTCCTACAGGCTTCCCTTCAAATTTTGAAAAAGGGGTTATTGAAGAAAGATATGATACCTGGCCTCATTATTTTTCAAAAGCAAGAATTGAAAACTATAAGTTACTCGATAGTGTTGAAATCTCTAGTGGTTGGTCATCGAAAGATCTACTTTTGCAGTTTATTGCTAATAACTATAACCCAATTTCAGATAATAAAGGTCAACCTACATCATTCTATGTAACACCTACAGGGGCAATTGAAGTTGAAAAGGTTAGGAAAAAATCAAGTCATATTATATCTGTCCTTCAAAATCTTGGAGGTTCACAGAAAGGTACTGCTGAGTTGGAAAAATTGGGGGTTATATTTGATGATTATCCAAAACCAGTACAACTTATTGAGTACCTTTGCTTAATGTGTGTATGTGAAAATGATATTGTTTTAGATTTTTTTGCTGGGTCGGCTACAACTGCTCATGCTGTGATGAATTTAAATATCCAAAATAAATCAGGTGCTAAGTTCATTCTAATACAGCTACCAGAAGAGATTGCTAAAGATAAAAAGTCCTATCAGGCTGGGTTTAAAAAAATTTCAGAAATAAGTTTGGAGAGAATTAAAAAGGTAAGTAACCAATTATTTGATGGCAGACAGATAAGCTCAAATGGGGTTAAATACTTTAAACTATCTGAAACTAATATCCGTTCTTGGGATGTTAACTTCGATAATTTGGAGCCAGCACTTAAACTCGCATTAAAATCAATTAAAGATGATCGCTCGGTAGAAGATATTCTTTATGAAATCCTGCTTAAATACGGTATTGAATTAACCACCCATGTTGAAGAAGTCACTGTAGAGGGAAAGAAAATCTTTGTTGTTGGCACAGGGGCTTTAATCGTATGCCTGGACGATGATATTACCGAACAGGTGATTGAAGGTATCGCCAAACTGAAAGAAAAACTTAATCCAGAAAATACTCAAGTCGTTTTTAAAGACCAGGGCTTTGCAGACTGTGTCGTCAAAACCAATGCGATTCAGATCCTGAAGCAGTATGGTATCAACGATGTAAAGAGCATTTAAGGTGATGGTAATGAAGATTCAATTTAGATCGGACTTATCACACCAAATGGAGGCGGTTGAAGTTGTTTTAGGTGTGTTGCAGGGCAGGAAACATTTCAATGTAATTTTACGGTAGCTGATAATATGTGGGCGAATCAGCAACTGGATATCTTTGGTAAAAACAATGACCTTGGTGTCGGAAATGTTCTTACCTTATTGCCTGATGAAATTTATGCCAACACGCGTAACGTCCAGTTAAAGAATGGCTTGCCACAGGTTGAAAACGCAAAGCAAGAACTGGCAAGTCTGGATTTCAGTGTTGAGATGGAAACAGGGACAGGTAAAACCTATGTGTACCTGCGTTCTATCTTTGAGCTGATTCAGCGTTATGGACTGACAAAGTTTATTATCGTGGTGCCGTCTATTGCAATTAAAGAAGGTGTCTATAAGTCACTGCAAATCACTGAGCCGCATTTCCGTGAGCAGTACAAAAACGTCCAGTATGACTATTTTATCTATGACTCATCACAACGCCTATTATCCAGATATGCGTAAGCTTGACTGGATTTTTTAGTGCGTCGGGCATGGCCCGTAGTTTTTATGTTAATAAGATTTTCAGACTTTCAATGTATCAGGAATTCTTTACTACACTTAAACAGTAAATTGCTGTGGTTAAAGCAATGATTTAACAGTTTAACGAAGAATATGAGCCACGAGCATCAGTTTTGCTCCGTTGGCAATAAATGGAATTCCTCTGATGACAATTGAAAAAATCACCCTGAACTACCCTGAGTCCAAAAGTGCGGATATCACTCAAAAAAATATCGATCAACTTAAACAGCTTTTCCCGGAAGTATTTTCTGAAGGAAAAATCGATTTTGACGCCTTAAAAGCTGTGCTTGGTGAAGTCGTTGATGATTCAGATGAGCGCTATAACTTTACTTGGCGTGGTAAGGCCCGCGCGCGTCAAATTGCCCAGACTCCATCAACAGGCACACTGCGCCCTTGTAAAGAAGAAAGTGTAAATTGGGATACCACAGGGAACCTTTTTATTGAAGGTGATAACCTTGAAGTGCTTAAAATATTACAGAAGTCTTACCATAAAAAGATAAAAATGATTTATATCGACCCGCCATATAATACTGGTATCGATTTTGTTTATAAAGATAATTATCATGATAATATAAGGAACTATTTAGAAGTAACTCGGCAAATGAATATCAATGGTCAATTGAATTCAACTAATAGAGAAACCTCTGGCAGGTATCACTCAAGCTGGCTGAATATGATATTTTCACGGCTGCTCGTTGCTAAAAACTTACTTCATCCAGAAGGAATGATCTATATATCTATAGATGATAATGAAGTCTTTAATTTAGTGAAAGTTTGTGAGGAAATATTTGGATACGATGCTGTTAAAATAATTGTAGTTAAAATGAGTGAAGCTAGTGGCCTAAAAATGGCTAGTGTCAAAAAACTAGGGACTATTCCAAAATTAAAAGAATATATTATTGCTATAAAACCGAGTGGTATCAATAATATTGAATTTACTCTAATAAAGAAACCTATGTGGGACTCGGAGTATAATATATACTTGGATAATTTTAGTAGGGAGAATAGAGACTTTTATGACTCTATAAAAGATTCGGAATATCTTAGTGATGAGCAGTTAAAAAAACTAGATGAAATTTTATCAGGCATAACTTTAAAGTCCTTGTCCGAAGTATATAAAGGACCAGTTTCCAAAAAGAATGAATGGCTTTTCAATAATAGCTGGAGAATATGTCAGTGCGTCAAATCTAGTAGTGTTTACAAGCTAAGCGAAGAAAAGAAGAAAAACAAAAAAATAAGTGGTGTTTTTTCTGTTAAGTCAGCTCAGGGATTAGTATATCTTGTACGCGGAACATATCCAGAAACTAGTCGAGACCCTAGGCTACAATTAATATTTGCCTCTGATAACCTATTTGTTCATCCTGGTGATTTTTGGGCTCATATTAAAACAACAGGGCTTGATAATGAAGGTGGAGTTCCTTACAAAAATGGGAAAAAACCATTAAAACTAGTGACTGAACTGATTAGCTCTTTAAAGTGTCTTAATGATGGAGATATAGTTTTGGACTTCTTCGCTGGTTCAGCAACGACTGGTGAAGCGACAATGATAGCAAGTAAAAATAACAATATTAAATTAAATTACATATTAGTTCAATTACCAGAAAATTTAGAGGACACTTACAAATTAGCCAGTGCTGATATGAAAAAGCAAATAAAAGAGTCTATGGATTACTTAAATGATCTGGGTAAGCCTCTTAGCTTAACAGAACTGGGAAAACAAAGAATTAGAATGAGTATTGAAAAATACAAAACTGAATCTCAAGTAGATGGATTTAAAGTATTTAAGCTAGACGAAACTAATATTCGTTCTTGGGATGTTAACTTCGATAATTTGGAGCCAGCACTTAAACTCGCATTAAAATCAATTAAAGATGATCGCTCGGTAGAAGATATTCTTTATGAAATCCTGCTGAAATACGGTATTGAATTAACCACCCGTGTTGAAGAAGTCACCGTAGAGGGAAAGAAAATCTTTGTTGTTGGCACAGGGGCTTTAATCGTATGCCTGGACGATGATATTACCGAACAGGTGATTGAAGGTATCGCCAAACTGAAAGAAAAACTTAATCCAGAAAGCATGCAAGTCGTTTTTAAAGACCAGGGCTTTGCAGACTGTATCGTCAAAACCAATGCGATTCAGATCCTGAAGCAGTATGGTATTAACGATGTAAAGAGCATTTAAGGTGATGGTAATGAAGATTCAATTTAGATCGGACTTATCACACCAAATGGAGGCGGTTGAAGCTGTTTTAGGTGTGTTTGCAGGACAGGAAACATTTCAATGTAATTTTACGGTAGCTGATAATATGTGGGCGAATCAGCAACTGGATATCTTTGGTAAAAATAATGAACTCGGTGTCGGAAATGCTCTTACCTTATCGCCTGATGAAATTTATGCCAACACGCGTAACGTCCAGTTAAAGAATGGCTTGCCACAGGTTGAAAACGCAAAGCAAGAACTGGCAAGTCTGGATTTCAGTGTTGAGATGGAAACGGGGACAGGTAAAACTTATGTGTACCTGCGTTCTATCTTTGAACTGAATCAGCGTTATGGACTGACAAAGTTTATTATCGTGGTGCCGTCTATTGCGATTAAAGAAGGCGTCTATAAGTCACTGCAAATCACTGAGTCGCACTTCCGTGAGCAGTACAAAAACGTCCAGTATGACTATTTTGTCTATGACTCATCAAAGCGCGAACAGGTGCGTAACTTTGCTACCAATGATTACACCCAAATCATGGTGATCAATATTGATGCGTTCAGTAAGTCATTCACCGATCCTACGAAAGAAACTACGGCGAATCTGATTCACCGTACAGATGACAGATTGAACGGGATGAAGCCGATTGAATTTATTCAGGCGACTCGTCCTGTCGTTATTATTGATGAACCACAGTCAGTTGTATCAACGGCAAACCGAAAAGACGCGATTGGCAGCTTAGCGCCGCTGTGTACATTCCGTTATTCGGCCACGTTGGAGGAAGCGCCGCACCTGCTATATAAGCTCGATTCTATTGATGCCTATGAGCGCAAATTGGTTAAGCAAATTGAAGTTGCTTCGCTGGATGTTAAAGACGGGCATAACCAGGCCTACATCAAGCTAGTGAGTGTTGATAATAAGAAGTCCCCCATTTCTGCCAAAATTGAAATTGGCGCTCAAACGCGCACAGGCAAGCTGCAACCACGTAAGGTAATCACTATCAAAGAGGGTCAGGTTAATGACTTATTCGAACTTTCGGGTGGGCGCAGTGTTTATGAAGGTTATATCGTTAACGATATTTATTGCGAAGAAGGTAATGAATATATTGATTTTACCAGTCGCGATGAAATTGTGCGCCTTGGGCAAGCCATTGGCGAAGTGGATTCGGAGGCTTTTAAACGCATTCAAATAGCCAAAACTATCGAAGAGCATCTGGAAAAAGAACTGAAGTTCTATCACAAGGTAACAACGGGTTATGACAAACTCGACCACTCGAAAATCCTAAGCCAGAAAGGTATTAAAGTGCTGAGTCTGTTCTTTATCGATAAGGTTGCCAACTACCGCGGCTACTCTAAAGATGGCGTGCCTGTTCAGGGTAAGTTTGCCAGGTGGTTTGAAGAAGAGTTTGCCAGGCAGGTTAGCAAGCCCAAATATCGCGTGTTGTACCCGAAAATCTGGCACAGTGATGGCGATAAATACACTATTAACGAAATAGCGCTGCAAGAACTCACGCAAACAGTACACGATGGCTACTTTGCACAGGACAAGAAAAAAGATGCTTCTGGCAACCCTCAGCTCGTTGATTCGAAGCTTTCAGCTAAAGGCGAAGGGGGTAAAACCGCGGCGGATGAGTCGGCCTATAATCTGATCATGAAAGATAAAGAAAAGCTTCTGTCTATAGACGAGAAACTGCGTTTTATCTTTTCACACTCAGCACTGAAAGAAGGCTGGGACAACCCGAATGTTTTCCAGATCTGTACGTTGAATGAATCCGGCTCGATCACTAAAAAACGACAGGAAGTCGGTCGTGGCCTGCGTTTAGCCGTTGATCAATCTGGTGAGCGCGTGCCTTACGGTTTTGAGGTAAATACCCTGACCGTTATGGCAAATGAATCTTATGAACATTTTGTTTCTGAACTGCAAAAAGAGATTGAAGCAGAAGAAGGCATTAAATTTGGTGTGGTTGAGTCTCACCAATTTGCCAACATTGTTGTTTCTGGCGAACTGGATCAGAAGGCCTTCTTGGGAGCAAAGAAGTCAGAAGAGATCTTTCAGCATCTTCTGTCTCAAGGTTATATTGATGGCAAAGGCAAGATTCAGGATGTGCTGAAAATTGCCATCAATAACAATGAGGTGAGTCTGCCTTCCAGTATTGCTGAGTATACTGATGCCATCGTTGCCACATTGAAGAAGTTGGCAAAAGGCTTGAACGTGAAAAAACACGCAGAGAAGCGCTCTGTAGCCTTGTGTGAAGATACAAATGGTAAGCAAGTTGTACTTGGTGAAGACTTCATGGCCCTTTGGGGGCGTATTAAATACAAAACAACTTATCGTGTTAACTTTAATATCAACGAGCTGGTTGAAAACTGTATCAAGGAAATTAGAGCGAACGTGGTAGTAGCCAGTGCCAGGTTTCAGTACACCAAGGTTAAGGTTGCTGTCACTGAAGCTGAACTGGAAACTTACGATAAGAAAACCAGGATTCAGGATTACCGCAATCGTAACTTCCGGTTGCCAGATATCGTGACTTATCTGACCGATCAGACCAATCTGACCCGCCAGACAATTATCGATATTCTGTTAGGTTTAGGCGATAAGCTGGAAGCCTTCAAAAACAATCCTCAGCGTTTTATCGAATTAGCGGGTGAAGTTATCCGTAAACAGATGCGTATTGCCATTGTAGATGGCATTAAATATCACCGTATTGGTGACGAGGCATACTATGCCCAAGAGCTTTTCCAAGAAGAAGAGCTGACTGGTTACTTCAAAGATATGGTGAAAGCTGAAAAGTCGGTATATGACTACATCATTTGTGATTCAGATACTGAGGTTAACTTCGCTGAAAAGCTGGAAAGTGCTGAAGAAGTGAAGATTTATTCCAAGTTGCCATCCTGGTTCAGGATTGGTACTCCGCTGGGCAGTTATAATCCTGACTGGGCGGTATTAATTGACAAAGATGATGGCGCGGGGGAGAAGCTTTACTTTGTGGTTGAAACGAAATCAAGCATATTCTCAGATGATCTGCGTGAGGCTGAAAAGGCCAAGATCAAATGTGGTGTTGAGCATTTCAATGCATTAAGCAAAGACAAAGATGGCAAAGAGGTGCCCAACGCTGCCAAGTTTGTTAAAGCCGATAACTTTGATACGTTCAGTACTAATTTTTGATCTTAATAATATCAAGGCACTAGCAATAGTGTCTTCAGGTTACTGACAAAGTACTGGTTTTTATCCGGCGCTTTGCTTTAGTGTGCCAGGCATGGTGCGTGCTTTAACGCTTGATTGGTTCACGAGGAAATTATTGTGGCGCAGGTCAGTGCAAAGTGAGACAAGTTAGCCCTTGTTGCGTAAAGAATACCGGATTCGCACAATATAAGCATCATTGACCAGGAAGTGTTTACCTATATTCATCTGGTTTGAAAATCGTCTTTCTGCTCCAAATAATGCTCCTGAAAATAACGCTCTAAAAACTCAACCGTCACTCTGATACGGGCGGATATAGCCAAACGTGTCACATAAACTGCCCAGATATTCGCTGGCTGGTAATATTCAGGCAGAATATGAATCAAAGCGCCTGATTTAATATTTTCTCTGACATCCCAATACGAGCGCAAAGTAATACCATGACCATCCAGACACCATTGGTGAATAATTTCAACATGATTGGATGACATCGGCCCGGTGACTTTCACCGATTGAGTACCGGTACTGTTTTGCAATTTCCAGATCCCGAACGGATGATCCCGCTCTTTGATCACCAGACAAGCGTGAGAAGGGAGTTCATTAATTGATTTCGGCATCGGGTTGCGGGCGAGGTAAGCCGGGGCAACAAATTTTCTGCCAAAACCGAAGCTGCTGGTAATTCTGATTTTCCCTTGAGGTTCTTGCCGAAGTTCGGAAAGTTCATCAAGCATCTGATTAACATCATTCAGGATATGTTGCGCCCATTCATATATCCGCTCACCATCTTCGGTAATTGATACCCGGCGTGTTGTTCTGTGTAACAGGCTGACATTCAATACATTCTCTAATATGGCGATACGTTTGCTGATAAAAGCAGGAGAAGCCCCGATTTCTTCCGCAACGGCGACAAAACTCGCTCTTTTAGCCACTAAAAGAAAGACGCGCAGATCCTGTAAAAAGGAAGATTATTCATAAATTGTAAATTATGTTTCTACATTTTTTGTATTGAATACAAATTAGTCAATTATAAGATATCTGAAAAGTCAATTCCGTATCCTGATAAATGAGATATGTTTGATGAAAAAATGTTTAAAATTGCTGCAATTCCGGGAGATGGAATTGGTCATGAAGTGCTTCCCGAAGGCATTCGGGTATTGCAGGCTGTGGCTGAAAAATGGGATCTTCGTTTATCGTTTGGACATTTTGAATGGGCCAGTTGCGATTATTATCTTAAACACGGCTGATGATTGGTTTAATCAATTAACACAGCTTGATGCCATTTATTTTGGCGCTGTTGGCTGGCCTGAAACAGTGCCTGATCATATTTCGCTTTGGGGTTCATTACTTAAATTTCGTCGTGATTTTCAGCAATATGTCAATTTGCGTCCTGTACGCCTTTTACCGGGAGTGCCCTGTCCATTAGCGAACAAGAAACCGGAAGATATCGATTTTTAACTTCTCAAAAGGCTTGCCTCGTTCAATATTGTTTTCTGGTGTACAGATAATTTCAAGGCTTACCATCTATTACCCCATTTTTTAAGCTGAAAACCTAGTATCTTTCTGTTTCGAAAAGTTTTATATAGACCATAGCGCATTTTCCTTTGGCGAGAAAGATACCAACTGACTGCTTTTCTGAGAAATTGCATTTATCAGGAAAATCTATCTGAAATTAATAAATTAACTGCCAATACTACAAATATTAAAGCAGTGATTTTATTTAAAATATTTTGTATTTCTGGTTTATGAGATATTACATCACTTAAATACCCTGATAAGTATGAAATAATGGAAAATACAATAAAAGTGATGATGGAAAATATCAAGCCAAGATATAATGACTGGAGTGAAACTGGGATAAAATTTGTATTTTGATTGGTGAACTGGGGCAGAAAAGCCAAAAAGAAAATGATAATCTTGGGATTTGATAAATTCATTATTATCCCTTTGCTGATGAGTTTCTTGGTATCGTGAAATTTGTCAGTACTTACTTGAATAAAAACAGGTTTAGCTTTGAAAGCACCCCAAGCCAGATAAGTGAGATAAATTATGCCAAAAATCCGAATAACTTCAAATGCTACTGCATTTTCTCGTAATATTGCTGCAATGCCTAACGATACTAAAGAAATATGTATTGCCAAACCAATGCATAGACCAATGGTTATTAATATTCCAACTTTTCGCCCATTTATTGCCGATTGACTCAATATAAAAAGATTATCAGGGCCTGGTAAAAAACATAAAAAAGTTGAAATACTGATAAATGTAATTAATGTTTCTATCGATGGCATAATAATTACCGCTATTTTACTATTAATGAATTGATATCATTATACTAATGAAAGTAAATGATATATAAAAGATGAAAAATCTACTTACGGGTATGAATTAATTTCATACCATGTCTGATTGTCCTTTCAAGGTGAGCTTTGATTAGAGGAAAACAAATCTCTCGGAACCATTTATGCTCTGGATCCTGATGATATTTGGCATGCCATAGTAAGTAGTATTGCTGCGGCTGGATATCAATGGGTAAGTATCTTATTTTCAAATCATAATTTTGTGCAAAATCAGCAGCGATATGCAGTGGTATAGTGAGCATCGCATCTGTTTTTATCAGTAACTCAATGGCTGATTGGAAAAAAGGAACTGTAACCAAAATATTACGGTGGAGATCCATCATTGCTAATGTATGGTCAACGAAGCTATCTTTATCTCCGCCACCACTAATAAGAATATGCCGACTGTTAATATAGTCGTTAATGGTTAGCTCACTATCAGATTTAGGGTGATTATGTCTGAATACAACAACAAGTTGGTCTTCGGCCATTAACTTGCCATATAAATTATCAGGTATGGAGTCAGCAATAGTTGCCACTAAGTCAAGATCTTGCCCGGCAAGTTTATTCAGGTTGTTTTTATACCACAATTTATATTCGATACTGACGTTAGGCGCTTCCTTTTCAATATGAAAAAAGATAGAAGGTAAGATGGCTTGGGCGACATAGTCGCTGGAGGCTAAGGTAAATTTCCTTTTACATTGATTTAGCTTTATTGATTCTGGTGCATATAGATTATCTAATTGCTGCATCAATATTGGAAGTTGTGCTTTTAATCTCTCTCCTTTCTTAGTAAGGATAAATTTATTTGCTTCTCTTATAATAATCTTGTCATGAAAATCTTCACGAAGCTGATTTAATGTTTTACTCATTGCAGACTGTGTAACATTTAATTGTTTTGCTGATTCAGTCAAATTAAGTGTTCTCAGTATTGATATTAGAGCAGGAAGTAATTTGTAATTATTCAAAGTGTACTTTCCATATTAGAGGTTTTAATAATTATAAGCACTTTAAGTGATAATTAATTTTTTATCCATAATTTTTCAATACTGATTAATTAAAAGAAACCTTTTTAACAATCACCTCTGTATCTAATCATGATACTCCTACTTCATAAATACAAATGGTTGTTCTAATGAATAAAAAATAATATATATCAGTAATGGGAGACTGATTTAATCAAAAGAGTACTTTTATAGGGGGTAATATGGATAACCATTATGATGTTTTGATTATGGGAGCGGGCGTTTCTGGCATTGGTATGGCATGCCATCTGGCAAGAGAGTGTCCTAACAAAAAAGTGGGGGTCTTAGAACGTCGTCACGCAATAGGCGGAACCTGGGATTTATTTCGCTATCCGGGGATTCGCACAGATTCAGATATGATGAGCTATGGCTATAAATTTCGTCCCTGGACAGACACCAGTATTTTTGCTGACGGGCCTTCAATTAGACGCTATCTGAATTCAGCAGTGGAAGAGTATGAAATTGATAAAAAAATCCAGTTTGGATTAAAGATCACCAAAATTAACTGGTCAAATGAAACTCGCCAATGGACTGTTACCGCAATAGATGAAACCAGTGGAGAGATTCAGCAATTTACCTGTCATTTTCTTATTGGCGCGACAGGTTACTACAATCAGGATGAACCTTATGTACCCAAACTCCCCGGCCTTGAAGATTTTAAAGGCACAATAGTTCATCCACAACACTGGCCTGAGACATTAGATTACAAACGAAAGCGGGTTGTTGTGATTGGAAGTGGTGCAACCGCAGTCACTTTACTTCCGGCAATGGCATATGAGACCGAGCATATTACTATGCTACAGCGTTCCCCGGGTTATATTTTTTCAATACCAGGCAGGGATAAGATAGCTGAGTTTCTGAATGGCATTATTCCACAACGTTGGATTTATACATTAAGCAAAAATCGCAATATCTTATTTTTCAGCTTGTTATATAAAATCAGCCGGTATTTCCCTAACTTTTTGAAATCGTTATTGTTGGGATTAGCCCGCAGAAAAGTTGGCCCTGATTTTGACATGAAACACCTGACCCCCAAGTATATGCCATGGGATGAACGGTTGTGCTTTGTGCCCGACAACAATCTATTTAAAGTTCTGAAAGAGGGGAAAGCGTCTATCGTTACTGATCAAATTAAGCGTATTACTGAAGACGGAATTTTATTGCAATCAGGTAAGAAATTACCTGCTGATATCATAGTTACAGCGACAGGGTTGCAATTACAACTGATGGGGGGAGCTGAGATTTCTATTGATGGTCAACCACAGCAAGGTCATAACCTGATGTTCTATAAGGGGACATTGATACAGGATATTCCTAATTTTGCTTATCTATTTGGTTACGTTAGTAACGCCTGGACATTAAAAGTTGATCTTTCAGCGGAATATATTTGTCGTTTGTTAAAAGAAATGGATCGCCGTCAGACTACGGTTGTGACACCACATGCTCAGCCGGATGAGGTAGTACCTGATAAACATTTGTTTGGTGCCTTGCAATCTGGTTATGTGAAACGAAGCGAAGACGCGCTTCCCCGTCAGGGACGCAGTCCAAATTGGCAAGTGTCACATGATTATCAAAAAGATAAACAAATCTTACGGCAGCCAGTGGATGATCCGGCTCTGGAATGGATGTAATCATAATCAGCCCGTTATGATAACGGGCGAATTATCTTTTATCAGATTTCAGATACCGTCTCAGCCATTTCCTGGAAGTACTCTTTTGTAGATCTGGATATACAGATCAATTTTTTAACGCCTGAACACTCTCAACCAAATCAGCAAGTTGGGCAACAACCCGATCACCGACACTAGCATTATCACCGCCTGGTGCTTTATTGCGCATAAAATCGCGTTTTATCTGTTGCCAGCGTTGTTGTTGTTCTGGTGTCATGGTGCCACGGATCTCTGCTAATTTGAGTAAGTTCTCTTCTGCTCTTAAATATGAATGCTCACCGCCACGGGCAGCCGTGGCGGTGGGTGTTACTGACTACTCTTCTGAGTTATCTTTTTTCTGACTTTTTTTACTGCCGCTGAACATATTGACCAGAGATTGGACTTCCGGGTTTTGCAGCAGAGAGTTGAAATCGAGTTTTTGCTCTCCAGCCACTTTTTCGTCCACCTCCTTTTCTCCGGTTCCGTTATTACCTTTACCAGCCAGTAACTTATCTGCGGCAGATTTTACTAATGGACTTTTGTCTGCTACGCCATTAATCGCTTTGCCCACAGTGAGTGCTTTAGAGAAGGTATTGAAGAAGCTGCCGTCACCGCCCACGATATCGATGTTGGTTTTGCTAAGCGCTGTCGCCAGAACTTCCGCTTGCTCTTTGGCGATCTCTTTATTGGCGGCAATAGCAGACATCGCTTGTTCAAAGTTTTTCTCAAGCTGCATACGGAACTCTTCATGCTCACGTGCGGTATCGCTGAGATTACCCATCGCGGTGAATTTATCAGTCAGGCCATCAGCTTCTGCTTTCAGACGCTGGCGAATAATTTCAGCTTGTGCGGTACCCAACTGACCTTCACCACGTGCTTGTGCCGTCAATTTTTCTTCCAGTACTTTGGCTTCTGCCAGACCTTTTTCTTGTGTACCACGGGCTTCGGCCTGAGCCTGAATAATGGTGATCTGTTTTTGGCGATCTGCTTCAGAAACCATACGCACTTCCTTGATGCGTTCTTCTTCCTGGGCAACGGTTTTTTCTACGGCGACACGCTCACGAATAACGTTAGAAATATTTTTACGCTCTTCTTCCAGCGCTTTCTCTTTTTCAATGCGCTGGAGTTCAACTTCACGCTCACGGGCAACAATTTCCAATTCCTGTGCCCGAATGACTTTTTCCATTTCAATGGTGACGGCACGGGAGCGATTCTGTTGGGCAACTTCCACTTCACGCAGGCGATTCTCTTCGCAGATTTCGATTTCCTGCTGAGTTTGAATGCGAGCCTGTTCTGCTTTCAGGCGCTCTTCTTCTTTTACTTTCAGAGTCTCGGCGGCTTCACGAGCACGGATGCTTTCAATTTCACGTTTCTGGCGGGCTTCGGCATCAGCTTGCTGACGTTCTAATGCCAGACTGGCTTCACGGGTTTCCACGTTTTTCTTCTGGATGGCCAGCTCTTGATCCCGTTCTTTCTGGTTGGTTTCTATATTGTGAATGGCAGTGATTTCGGTAATTTTGCGAATACCTTCCGCATCGAAAATATTGTTTGGATCCAGCGAGTTTTTCGGGGTCTGTTCCAGATAGTCGATAGCAATATCTTCCAGAGCATAACCGTTCAAATCCTTACCGATAACATCAACAATGCGATCACGGAAGTTCTGCCGATCTTCAAACAGTTTTGCCAGTTCTAATTGTTTACCAACGGTTTTCAGTGCTTCTGAGAATTTGGCACTAAACAGGGTGTTGACGGCATTATGGTCAGATGCACGTTCAACACCGATGGATTTTGCCACTTTCAGTACATCTTCGGTGGTTTCATTGACTCGCAGGTAGAAAGCAACAGTAATGTCTGCGCGCAGGTTATCTTTACAGATCAGGCCATCTTTGCCCCGACGATCAACTTCCAGCGTCAGCAGGGAAATTCGCATCAATTCTTTTTTGTAAATAACGGGATAGACCAGAGCGCCAGTAAAATGAACTTTAGGCTGAGATGACATATCGTTGACGATCAGCGCAGTTCCCTGTGGTACTTTGATATAAAATGCTTTAAAAAGCCCGAAAAAACCCAGAATGACGATGATTATCGTTGCAATAATTATCAAAAACGGCATGAAATCAGCCAAATTAATATCTGACATATTTAAGTGTTTCTCCATTTTGTTGTAGGGCAAACTTGTTTGGGGTTAACGGAATACCCCAGAACTTAAGTTGCTATTCATCCATGACCGAAATATTGAGAGAGGCATGTCAGATAGCAAGTTTTACGGCAGTGGTGGAAAGTAACTTGTCACAATCTAAATTCATCTTCATTGGCGACCGTATAACTGTTAGTTGTGGCGTCATAACTGATCAGAACGACATTAAGTGCTCGCTGAAATAGCTCAGTGGCCAGCCAATCAGAGTAATGAGTGTGATCAGGAATTCCGGTCAGGCCGAGTTTCGTTAACCAGCCCGCCAGAGAGGTTGCATCGAAACTATCTACATCCATATTCAGAATATCAATATCAAACAAACCAAAAGCGGCACATATCCAATAAAACAAAATAATCAGTAATAGTCCGCTGAAGATAATAACTGGAAAAGCTAAACAGTTTTGTAAGAAAAGCGCCATTAGGATGCTGTCTCAAAACGGTGGTAGATAATTGTGAAATTATATTTAATTAAATCAAATTTAAGAATAACTTAATAGTTAAAAAAAGATATTTTTTGAATTTTCACCAGAGGAATTAATGGCTGTTATTTATATTCTTGCTAATAATAAAACAAAATCGTTTAATTTTTTGATTGGCTGTTATTCTGTATTGAAATCAGGGAAAACTACGGCGTATTTAAGATATAAATTCAGAAAGGGATATTAGTTGATATAATTTATTTATTAAATTATCAATTAATGAATTATTTTCTTGTAGCTAATTATATTTGCAAAGGAATACCTGAATAAATTTAGATATAGTTTAAAAATAGCACGCGGATTGCTGCAAGACGGTTAGTTTTGTAGCGCATAAATTTACTTGCACCTTTTCTCATATTTTGTCAGCTTTAGTACTGTCAGGGGTGCTGACAATGACTTTTTCAAGACAGGGTAAATATGATGAAAAGTGTAGGTTTTATCGGCTGGCGTGGTATGGTTGGCTCAGTATTGATGCAGAGAATGAGCGAAGAAGGGGATTTTAACCAGATCAATCCTGTTTTTTTTACGACTTCTCAACATGGACAACCAGCCCCAGAGTTTACAGGTAAATCAGGCGTTTTGCAGGATGCTTTTGATATTGAAACACTTAATGCGCTGGATATTATTATTAGCTGTCAGGGTGGGGATTATACCAATGAAATTTACCCTAAACTGAAAGCAACGGGCTGGCAGGGATATTGGATCGATGCGGCTTCTGCACTCCGCATGAATGATGATGCTGTCATTATTCTCGATCCTGTTAACCATCAACATATTCAGAACAGCCTGAATAAAGGGATTAAAACTTTTGTTGGCGGTAACTGTACTGTCAGCCTGATGTTAATGGCATTGGGTGGGTTGTTTTCCAATGATTTGATTGAATGGGCATCGGTATCAACCTATCAGGCGGCTTCTGGCGGTGGTGCCCGTCATATGCGTGAGTTATTGGTTCAGATGGGAATGCTGCATAATCAGGTTGCAGATGAACTGCAAAACCCGGCTTCTGCGATTCTGGATATTGAAAAGCGTGTAACGGATTTCACCCGTAGTGGCACATTGCCGACTGATCAATTTGGTGTTCCTCTGGCCGGGAGTTTGATACCGTGGATTGATAAGCAACTGGAAAATGGACAGAGCCGTGAAGAGTGGAAAGGCCAGGCGGAAACCAACAAGATTTTGAACACAGGTGATAACATCATTCCGGTTGATGGCCTGTGTGTCCGTATTGGTGCACTGCGTTGCCATAGTCAGGCATTTACCCTGAAATTGAAAAGAGATATTCCGATTCATGAAATTGAAACGCTGCTGGCATCCCATAATGATTGGGTTCGCGTGATCCCGAATGATCGCGAACTGACAATGCGTGAGTTAACACCGGCTGCGGTGACTGGTACTTTGAACACGCCAGTGGGTCGGCTGCGTAAGCTGAACATGGGGCCGGAATATCTGTCAGCTTTTACTGTCGGTGATCAGTTACTGTGGGGAGCGGCGGAGCCGTTGCGCAGGATGTTGCGGATTTTGTTGTAGAAATAGTTTAGTTATTGGAATAATACGATAGTTGAAATAGGCTGCCAATATAGTGAAGAATGCTTATATTGGCGGCGGTTCGTTTTGGAATTTCTTGTATCATTAGCATGATGCAGTATATCGATAACCTCCATGCTCTGGAGAGAATAACCAGGCTCCGCTGTTATTGGGATCTAACAGCATAGTACTTTCTGTATAATTAACAAATCCCATCCTATTATAAGCCCTTGAAAGATGAGATATTGCGGTCGTCAATTTTAATTTTCCATGATGGCCTGTTTGGTAGGACAAATTGACAGCTTTTTCCATCAATAAATAAGCACAATTTTGGATCCCTGGATGGATAATCAGGTAACTGACTTCAGGATAATATGGATAGTGATCATCTTCATTGTAGGTAAATAACATTATTCCAATGGGCATCATCAGAGAAGTCACTGAGTCTGTTGGAAAGTGAGTTGTATAACAGACAAAGTAGGTATAATTGCAACCTTGATATAAGGCACCATCTTTTTTTCTGATGCGGAATGATAAATTATCTTTCACTGTACATAACAGGCTATCTGTTATACAACATCTCAGATCCCATAATTCTTCGGTGGAAAGACTCGATTTTGCTTCTATATTATCTCTTCTTCGATATGTATTTTCGATATGTGACAGCCATCCATCCTGTTTAATTGAATTATATAATTTCTTGGCTGCTATTTCTGCTTCTTGCAATGTTACTTTTTTAACTATTGGAACATATCCATTTATCAATCTGGGGTTGTGATGATTAACATTGATATTCAATATATTTTTGGGTGGCAGAGTATGGAAAGAGTTTGAGCGGGATAAAGCTCCAGATGGTGTTTTGTGTATATAGCTATTAAAAGAAGAATTTCGTTTTAACATAATAATAACCTCAATAATAGAAATTGAATATGATTAATGAACTTAAGCTACTCTTAACATCTAGGTTCAATATGTTATATAAGAATTAAAATTTACTGATCTATATAATGAAAATGAAATTTTTCTTATATTCTTAATAAGATCATTTTTTGTTTTTATGACGAAATATCCTTAAATAATAGCTCTTTATCAGGGTAAGCAAATGAAGGATTTTTCAATTAATTTGAGAAGTAATATAAGACAGTTTTGGATGGTTTTCCAAGTAACCAATGAATATTTTATAGATAAATTTTGAACAGTCTTTTTTCCCGGATAACGTTTTAGTTATCCGGGGCAGGAGTCAGGAATATCAGATATCAATATTCGCCGCTTTCAGTGCGTTCTCTTCGATAAATGCACGGCGAGGTTCAACGGCATCACCCATCAGGGTGGTGAACAGTTGATCTGTCGCAATGGCATCTTTCACAGTGACGCGCATCATACGGCGAGTTTTTGGGTTCATTGTAGTTTCCCACAACTGATCAGGGTTCATTTCCCCCAGGCCTTTATAACGTTGGATAGAAAGACCGCGGCGTGACTCTTTGCTCAGCCATTCCAGTGCTTGCTCAAAGTTGCTTACTGCCTGACGACGTTCGCCACGTTCAATATAGGCACCTTCTTCAATCAGATTACCGATCAATTCACCCAGTTTGCTGATGCGGCGGTATTCGCCTCCGTGAATGAAATCGAAATCCAGATTGTAGTTAGTATCAACACCGTGTGTGCGGATGCACAGAACCGGCTCGTAAACCTGACGCTCGCGATTTTCATGGATTTGGTAGCTGTAAGTGCTGCCATGTTGTTCTTTGTCATTCAGACGAATAGTCAGTGCACTTACCCATTCTTCCACTTTGGTTTGATCGGTTAAGGCATCTTCGGTCAATACCGGATGGTAGATTAAGTTATTCAGTAACGCCAGCGGATACAAGCGTTCCATACGTTTGATTATTTTTTGAGTCGCATTGAATTCAGTTACCAGTTTTTCCAGTGCTTCGCCTTTCAGAGCCGGAGCATGTGGATTGGTGTAAAGTGATGCACCATCCAGTGCAATGGACATCTGGTAGGTTTCCATTGCATCATCGTCTTTGATGTATTGCTCCTGCTTGCCTTTTTTCACTTTGTACAGTGGTGGCTGAGCAATATAGACATAACCACGTTCAATGATTTCCGGCATCTGACGATAGAAGAATGTCAGCAACAGAGTACGAATATGGGAACCGTCAACGTCGGCGTCGGTCATGATGATAATGCTGTGATAACGCAGTTTATCCGGATTGTATTCATCACGGCCAATACCACAACCCAATGCGGTAATCAGGGTTGCCACTTCCTGTGAAGAGAGCATTTTGTCAAAACGCGCTTTTTCAACATTCAGAATTTTACCTTTCAGTGGCAGGATAGCCTGATTTTTACGGTTGCGCCCCTGTTTAGCTGAACCGCCCGCAGAATCACCCTCCACCAGATAGAGTTCGGACAGTGCAGGATCACGCTCCTGACAGTCAGCCAGTTTGCCCGGCAGACCTGCCAGATCTAATGCGCCTTTGCGGCGGGTCATCTCACGCGCTTTACGGGCAGCTTCACGGGCACGTGCTGCATCAATGATTTTGCCAACAACAGTTTTGGCATCGTTCGGGTTTTCCAGCAGATATTCCACCAGCTTCTCGTTCATCATCGTTTCAACCGCAGTTTTCACTTCAGAAGAAACCAGTTTGTCTTTCGTTTGTGAAGAGAATTTCGGATCTGGAACTTTAACCGAGATAACCGCGATCAGGCCTTCACGGGCATCATCACCGGTAGCACTGACTTTGGATTTTTTGTTGTAACCCTCTTTATCCATATAGCTATTGAGGGTACGGGTCATCGCTGTACGGAAGCCCACTAAATGGGTTCCCCCATCACGCTGAGGTATGTTGTTGGTAAAGCAATAAATGTTTTCCTGGAAGCCATCATTCCATTGCATGGAAATTTCAACACCAATACCGTCTTTTTCGGTGGAGAAATAGAAAACATTCGGATGGATCGGGTTTTTATTGCGGCTCAGGAATTCAACAAACGCTCTAATACCCCCTTCATAATGGAAGAGATCTTCTGTATTGGTGCGCTTGTCAACTAAACGGATGGAAACGCCGGAATTCAGGAATGATAATTCGCGCAGGCGTTTTGCCAAAATATCAAATTCGAAATCGGTGTTAATTTTGAACGTATCCATACTTGGCCAGAAACGCACAGTTGTTCCTGTTTGTTCTGTATCACCAACGACTTTCAGTGGTGCTTGCGGAACTCCATGATGGTAGGTCTGTTCATGTACTTTACCGTCACGACGGATAGTCAGTTCCAGTTTTTTCAGATAAGGCGTTAACAACAGAAACCCCTACGCCATGCAGGCCGCCGGAAACCTTATAGGAGTTGTCATCGAATTTACCCCCCGCATGCAGCACGGTCATGATGACTTCCGCTGCTGAAACACCTTCTTCTTCGTGTATGTCGGTAGGAATACCGCGGCCATCATCCTGTACAGAAACTGAGTTATCTGCATGGATTGTGACATTTATTTTGTCACAATGGCCTGCGAGGGCTTCGTCGATAGCGTTGTCAACAACCTCGAAGACCATGTGGTGCAGGCCAGTACCATCATCGGTATCACCGATATACATGCCTGGACGTTTACGAACAGCATCCAGCCCTTTTAATACCTTGATACTTGAGGAGTCATATGTATTCGACATCAACGTTTCTCGCTCATCTTAATCCTGTGGTTGAACCTCTATTTTGCCATGTTCTACGCGAAACATCCTGCTATTTACATCAATCATGTCTGCAACTTGCTCAGGAGTTATTGCACTGACAAACACCTGGGCTTGCGTAGATTTCAGACGCTCGGCTAATAAATTACGACGACCGGCATCCAATTCAGAGGCAAAATCATCAAGCAGATACAGGCATTTTTGCCCGCTCTGTCGGGTGAAATATTCACCCTGTGCTAACCTCAGGGCACACATCAGTAACTTAAGCTGACCACGTGAGAGCATATCTTCCACAGATATGCCGTCTGCCCTGATCCGCAGATCGGCTTTGTGGGGGCCGGATGCGGTATAGGTTAATGCTTTGTCGCGCTCAAACTGCCGCGCGAGCAGTTCTGCATATTCACTCTCTTTATCCCAGCCTTGTTGGAAAGAGATACTGAGAGTGAACTCAGGTAAAAACTGTTTGCAGGTTTTTTCAATATCTTCGGCAATACCTGCAATATATTCAGCCCGCCATTGGCTTATCTGGGTCGCAAGCGGTGCAAGCTCATGATCCCAGTGCTGGATCTGGTTATAACGGGTTATCTGCCGTAATGCCGCATTTCGTTGTTTTAGCAGCCTTTTCAGGTTGACCCAGGCAGTAAAAAAACGCGGTTCATTATGAAAACAACCCCAATCAATAAAAGCACGGCGGTATTTCGGGCCACCATTTAACAGCGTAAAACCTTCTGGTGTGATAAGTTGCATTGGCAGCATTTTTGCCAGCTCGGCAATTTTATGCCCATCACTGCCATCAATTCTGACTTTGCTGTCACCCTGACGGTTTTTGCTTAATCCAACCGACAGAGTTCGCTCATGGGACTGTTGCTCCAGCCTCCCATGAAGAATGAACTCCTCACAATCATGACGGATCACTCTCCCCGCCTGAATACTGCGAAAAGCGCGTCCATGGCCCAATGTGTAAATGGATTCCAATACACTCGTTTTGCCGCTGCCATTTGGCCCGACAAGAAAATTAAATCCCGTTGCCAACGGCAAATCGGCATTTGCGATATTACGAAAATCGCGGATCAACAGACGCGAGAGAATCATGAGCTATGAATTAATACTTGTTACAGGCGCATTTTTTACAGACGCATTGGCATCACGACATAAGTCGCTGCCTGACTGGCTGAATTCTCTATTTTTACACTGGATGTGGTATCCGTCAGCAGTAAACTGACTTGCTCGCATTTTAATGCGTTGAGGACATCCAATACGTAACTGACATTGAAGCCAATTTCCATTTCAGCGCCGTGATAATTGACGTCGACGATCTCTTCTGCTTCTTCTTGTTCCGGGTTATTTGCGGTAATTCGGAGCTGGTTTTCACTCAGGTAAATGCGAACACCACGGAATTTTTCGTTGGATAAAATCGCCGCCCGTGAAAATGCCTGTTTAAGCATGTCACAATTTGCTTCCAGTGTTTTATCAGGATTCTTGGGCAGGACACGACGATAATCAGGGAAACGTCCATCAACCAGTTTTGAGGTAAATATAAAGTCACCAACGTGGGCGCGAATATTGTTGCTGCCGATCCGCAATTGGAGTGGGGTATCTCCACCATCCAGTAATCGCATTAATTCAATGACACCCTTACGAGGGACAATCACTGAGTGTGAAGGTAAACTCTGGCCAATATTCATTGAACAGACCGCCAGACGATGGCCATCTGTAGCAACAGTACGCAGTTCTTCCCCTTCAGTTTCGAACAGCATACCGTTCAAATAATAGCGGACATCCTGATGTGCCATTGAGAATTGAGTAGACTCAATCAGACGTTTTAATGTTGCTTGTGGTAATGAGAATTCAACTTCGCTTTGCCAGTCATCCAGATTGGGGAAATCGGATGCAGGCAGGGTGGAAAGTGAAAAACGGCTGCGTCCGGAGCGAACCAGAATACGGTCACCATCCAGCTCAACGCTGATTTCCGCTCCATCAGGCAATCCACGCCAGATATCAAAGAATTTACGCGCGGGAATGGTGGTTGCTCCCTCTTCATGTGGCTGAGTGAGTGCTACCCGAGCCTTCATTTCCATCTCTAAATCTGTACCTGTCAGTAACAGGGAGCCGTCCGTCACCTGCAACAATAAATTGCCTAAAATAGGCAGGGTAGGGCGGCCACCTAAAGGGCTGCTGACCTGTTGCAAGGGTTTTAATAATTGCTCACGTTCAATGATAAATTTCATAGCGCTAGGAAGACAATGTTCTGATTAAGTTAGAAAAATCTTCTTTGATGTCATGACTTTCTTCACGCAGCTGTTCAATTTTACGACATGCGTGCAGTACGGTTGTATGGTCACGGCCACCAAAGGCATCCCCGATTTCAGGCAAGCTGTGATTTGTCAGCTCTTTTGCCAGCGCCATTGCCATCTGTCTTGGACGGGCAACAGAGCGTGAGCGGCGCTTGGAAAGCAGATCAGCAACTTTGATTTTGTAATATTCAGCGACTGTTTTCTGAATGTTATCAATAGTTACCAGCTTTTCCTGTAAAGCCAATAAGTCACGTAATGCTTCGCGTACAAAATCAATAGTAATCGCCCGGCCAGTAAAATTGGCGTTGGCGATGACTCTGTTCAAAGCGCCTTCGAGTTCACGGACGTTGGATCGCAGGCGTTTAGCTATAAAGAAGGCCACTTCCCCCGGTAGCTGAATCTGGTTTTCATCTGCTTTCTTCATCAGAATGGCAACTCGGGTTTCCAGCTCCGGTGGTTCAATAGCAACAGTTAGTCCCCAGCCAAAACGGGATTTTAACCGATCTTCAACGCCATTAATCTCTTTTGGATAGCGATCTGATGTCAGAATAATCTGTTGATTACCTTCCAGCAGAGCATTGAACGTGTGAAAAAATTCTTCTTGGGATCGCTCTTTATTAGCGAAAAATTGAATGTCATCAATAAGCAGGGCATCTACTGAACGATAATAACGCTTAAACTCTTCTATCGCATTGTTCTGCAAAGCTTTAACCATGTCCTGCACAAAACGTTCAGAATGCATGTATACCACTTTTGCATTGGCTTTACGTGCCATGATGCTGTTGCCGACGGCATGTAAAAGGTGGGTTTTACCCAGCCCTGTGCCTCCGTAAAGGAATAGCGGGTTATATGCTCCTCCCGGGTTATCGGCAACTTGTCTGGCTGCTGCCCTGGCGAGTTGGTTGGATTTACCTTCAACAAAGTTATCAAATGTATGTTTAGGATTCACATTTGAACGATAGGATAACTCCGGCTGCGCTTTTGCATTATCCCAGCTCGGACGTACAGATAAACTGGATGGAGCAGTAGCCACCGGCATATCAGCAATGATTTTCTGAGACGTAGACTGGCTCGGTGAAACAGGCTTATTACCTACTTCAAAACGCAGTAATGGTACTTCAGGACCACAGAAATCATTTAATAACAAGTTGATATTATTTATATATTTCTCTCTAACCCAATCCAATACAAAGCGATTGGGGGCATAGAGAGCCAACGTGTTATCACTTAGTTCTGCCTGAAGGGGTCGTATCCACATACTGAATTCTGTGGCAGGTAACTCATCCTGCAAACGGGCAAGACATTGCTGCCAAAGCGAAAGTGACACGGCAAACTCCCCTAAAACAAGACCAATAAAAGAAACTGGAATAATAGATACGTTATACTGGGCACAAGGCATTACTATTTACCGATGAGAACGTTACCGGGTAAGAACGTCTACCGATGAGATAGCTCGCAGTACCTTGTGGCGACTTTTACTTTCATCGCTCTCCCGACGATCCGTACAGCGAGATCGGAATCGTGACCAGTGATCATAACGCAAAAGACGATATAAATCCTCATTCTTTTACACAGCTTTGACGCTTTTTATCCACAGGGAGATCACCACGCTTTGGTACTCGTAGAATATAAAGCCCATAGAAGATACTGTAGTGTAATCATGGTATATAGCAAATCGCATTTAATTATCATTTAAAATTCAAAGGGAAAACAGCAGTATAATTATTGCTCAAATTCCAGGATCCGTGTTGGATCCTTGCGCTTTATTACACAGTCCGTATAATCTTGCACCCTGTGTGTAATGCCAAACGATTTTTTTCCGGCTGTGGCTGGTGGGAAGTCAGGGTTAACACCTTAGATAGCAAAATATTGGGTAGCAACAAGTCTGACACCGACTGAAACGCGGTCAGGCTCGCGTCATCTTGGATTGACTAAGGGTAGTACATTTTATTACAATCCTGCCTCTTTCTATATATTGATGTTGCGATTGAGGCATCGGTGTCTACTTATTTCTCACTGGTCGCCAACGCATTTGCTGAATCAGTTACAAATTTTAAGTTAGGTAGAAATCGCTATGAAACGCACTTTTCAACCATCCGTACTGAAGCGTAACCGTACTCACGGTTTCCGCGCTCGTATGGCCACTAAAAATGGTCGTCAGGTTCTGGCTCGCCGTCGTGCGAAAGGCCGTGCTCGTCTGACCGTTTCTAAGTAATAAAGCTAACCATTCCAAGTGGTTAAGCTCGCTTTTCCGAGGGAGTTACGTTTGTTAACTCCCGAGCATTTCACTTATGTTTTCCAGCAGCCACAACGGGCAAGTTCCGCAGAGATTACCATCCTTGGACGCCTTAATGAGCTGGGGCATCCCCGTATCGGTCTAACCGTCGCCAAAAAAAATGTTAAACGCGCCCATGAGCGTAATCGTATTAAGCGATTGGCTCGTGAAAGTTTTCGTTTAAACCAACATAAATTACCTTCTATGGATTTTGTGATTTTGGTAAGGAAAGGGGTCGCTGAGCTTGATAATCGTGAGCTAACGGAAACGTTAGGCAAATTATGGCGTCGTCACTGTCGTTTGGCTCGCGCCTCTTGATTACTTTAATCAGAGGTTACCAGTTAGTGATTAGTCCACTACTGGGGCCTCGTTGTCGTTTCAACCCTACTTGTTCCCAATATGGTATTGAGGCATTACGCAGGTTTGGAATGATAAAAGGCAGTTGGTTAACGGTGAAACGCGTATTAAAATGCCACCCTTTACACGAAGGTGGTGATGATCCTGTCCCACCTAGAAAAAACGAAGATAACAGAGAACATTAACGATGGATTCGCAACGCAATCTCCTTCTCATCGCTTTGCTGTTTGTTTCGTTCTTGGTCTGGCAGGCGTGGGAGAATGATAAGAACCCACAACCAACAGTACAGATCTCGCACCAAACAAGTTCGCTGAGTAACGAAGCAGGCAATGGGCAAGGCAAACTGATCACCGTGAAAACGGATGTGCTTACGTTGCACATCAATACCCGTGGTGGTGATATTGAAGAGGCTGATCTGCTGGCCTATCCTGATACTCTTGGTTCCAAAACGCCGTTTAAGCTGTTGGAAACGACCCCAGAGTTCACTTATCAGGCTCAAAGTGGATTAACTGGCATTAATGGTCCAGATAATCAAGCTGAGCGTCCTCTCTATACTACTACTCAGAATAGTTATGTTTTGGCTGATGGTCAGAATGAATTGCGTATTCCGATGACTTATACCGCACCAGATGGTGTTGTATATGTTAAAACTTTCGTGTTGAAACGTGGTAACTATGCTGTTTCTGTTGATTACAGCATTGATAACGTGACCGACAAACCGTTGCAGATGGCGTTTTTTGGTCAGTTGAAGCAGAGCGTTAACCTGCCGACACATCGTGATACCGGCAGCAGTAACTTTGCTCTGCATACCTATCGTGGTGCTGCTTATTCTTCTGATGAAGCAAAATACGAAAAATACAAATTTGATGAAATTGAAAGTAAACCGCTTTCCGTAACCACAAAAGGCGGTTGGGTGGCGATGCTCCAGCAGTATTTCGCTACAGCCTGGGTTCCCGGAGAAGGTAAGACCAGTAATTTCTATACCATTGACCTGAAAAACCAGAAAATGGCGATTATCGGGTACAAAGGTGAAACCATCGATATTGCACCAAACAGTAAGCAGAATATCTCCTCTACCCTGTGGGTTGGCCCTGAAATTCAGGACAAAATGGCAACAGTTGCTCCACATCTGGATTTGACTGTTGATTACGGTTGGTTGTGGTTTATTTCCCAGCCTCTGTTCAAACTACTGAAATTCCTGCATGAGTTCATTGGTAATTGGGGCTTCTCCATTATTGCCATTACCTTTATCGTGCGCGGTATCATGTATCCGCTGACTAAAGCGCAATATACTTCTATGGCGAAAATGCGTCTGTTGCAGCCGAAAATCACTGCGATGCGTGAGCGTTACGGTGATGACCGTCAGCGCATGAGTCAGGAAATGATGGCGTTGTACAAAACAGAGAAAGTAAACCCATTGGGTGGCTGTCTGCCTCTGTTGATTCAGATGCCAATCTTCCTTGCATTGTATTACATGCTGATGGGATCTGTTGAACTGCGTCATGCACCATTTATGGGCTGGATTAAGGACTTGTCTGCGCAAGACCCGTACTACATCCTGCCATTGCTGATGGGTGTGACTATGTTTGTGATCCAGAAACTGTCACCAACTACCGTAACTGACCCGATGCAGCAGAAGATCATGACTTACATGCCAGTCGTGTTTACCATCTTCTTCCTGTGGTTCCCGTCTGGTCTGGTGCTGTACTACATCGTCAGTAATCTGGTTACTATTATCCAGCAACAGGTTATTTTCCGCAGTCTGGAAAAACGCGGTTTACATACTCGCGAAAAGAAAGTAGACCTTTCTAAAAAATAAGTCTTTTAAAAATAGATTTTTTTTAAAAATATATAGAGGGCGGTCATTGGCCGCCTTTACTATTTCAGAAAATTGGTAAAAGAGAGAATTTCATGAATACCACCGATACGATAGTCGCTCAGGCCACTCCTCCGGGACGAGGCGGTGTAGGCATTCTGCGTATTTCTGGCCCCAAAGCTGCGGAAGTTGCTGAGGTGGTATTGGGAAAACTCCCGAAACCCCGTTATGCCGAGTACCTGCCGTTCTGTGATCTGGATGGTTCTGTATTAGATCAAGGTATTGCCCTTTATTTCCCAGGCCCTAACTCGTTCACTGGTGAAGATGTGCTGGAACTCCAAGGGCACGGCGGGCCGATTATTCTTGATTTGCTGTTAAAACGTATTCTGACAATTTCCGGTGTGCGCATCGCGAATCCGGGGGAGTTTTCTGAACGCGCGTTTTTGAATGATAAACTTGATTTAGCTCAGGCTGAGGCAATTGCGGATCTGATTGATGCCAGCTCGGAGCAGGCTGCCCGTTCTGCGATGAACTCCTTGCAAGGAACATTCTCCAGGCAGGTTCATCAAATGGTAGAAGCGTTGATTAATCTGCGTATCTACGTTGAAGCGGCGATTGATTTTCCTGACGAAGAAATTGATTTTCTTTCCGATGGCAAGATAGAAGCCAAGTTGGATGAAGTGATTGCAGAACTTGAGCAAGTTCGTTCACAAGCACGTCAAGGCAGCCTTTTACGTGAAGGGATGAACGTAGTGATCGCAGGTCGTCCGAATGCAGGTAAATCCAGTCTACTGAATGCGTTGGCTGGCCGTGAAGCCGCAATTGTCACCGATATTGCGGGTACGACACGCGATGTTTTGCGCGAGCATATTCATATTGATGGCATGCCGCTGCATGTGATTGATACCGCAGGTTTGCGTGAAGCCAGTGATGAAGTAGAGCGTATTGGTATCGAACGCGCATGGCAAGAAATCGAACAAGCTGACAGAGTACTGTTTATGGTGGACAGTACGACAACCAATGCTATCGAACCTGCCCAAATCTGGCCGGAGTTTATGGCAAGGCTGCCTGCATCTCTGCCTGTTACGGTTATTCGTAACAAAACAGATATGACCGGAGAAGAAACCGGTATATCACAGATAAATGGTTACTCATTAATCCGCCTTTCTGCCCGTGAAGGAGAAGGAATTGATTTGCTGCGCGATCATCTAAAAGAAACCATGGGCTTCAACAGTAATATTGAAGGCGGCTTTCTTGCCCGTCGTCGTCATTTACAGGCACTGAATACAGCAACAGAACATTTGCAGGAAGGCCATCAACAATTGGTATTTGCCCGTTCAGGGGAGTTGTTGGCGGAGGAACTGCGTTTAGCACAACAGGCATTGAGTGAAATCACGGGAGAATTTACTTCCGATGATCTGCTTGGACGGATTTTCTCGAGTTTTTGTATTGGGAAATGAAGTCCCAGCCTTTAGGGAAAAAGAAGTCAAAAGACACCAAATGAAAACTAACTAAAGCCTTGTTTAAAGTGGTAAAATCACAAAATCAATGATGGGTTGTTAGTTTTCTTTTTACTTCTCCTCTGTTCTTTTGGTCATATATTGCCCTGCTTGTTCCCCAGCCATATAATCGTGGGGAACACTACCTATGAAAGTATCTATTGAAAAACGACAACCAGACCGCGAAGGAAAGCGTTCTTTGCGCCTGGTGTATTACTACGGCTCCAGCATTGAAGACGGCCAACGTAAACTGAAACGCTCACACGAGCCACTAGACATCTTCATCTATGACAAACCACGCTCTCCGGTAGAACGAGAACACAATAAAGAGGCACTGGGGATCGCTGAGGCTGTAAGATCTAAGAGGCTACTTGAAAGCGAGACATCAAGGCATAAACTGGAGGATCGAACTAAACTCTCAGCCAGTTTCTTCGATTATTACGATTCGGTCACCGACAGCAAAGCTTCTGGTAGCAAATCCAATTATTCGATTTGGGTCTCAGCCGGGCATCATCTAAGGCGCTATCATAGGCGTGCAGAACTTACATTCGAAGATATTAATAGAGCCTTTCTGGAGGGCTTTAAAACCTACCTGTTGAAAAACGCAACCACTAAGTCAGATCAGCTGCTGTCTAAAAATACGGTAAGCAGTTACTTCAACAAGATAAGGGCAGCTCTCAACCAAGCGTACCAAGAAGGGATTATCAGAGATAACCCGGTTAGAATGGTGAAAAGTGTTAAACCAGAAACAAACCAAAGGGTTTATCTGACTTTGGAAGAGATAAAGGCTATGGCAAAAGCAGAATGCTGCTATGACGTCCTCAAACGTGCATTTCTGTTTAGTTGCACAACAGGTCTTCGCTGGTCTGGCATACAGAAGTTGGTTTGGTCAGAAGTGGAAGAATTTGAGCCAGGCCATTTGCGGATTATTTTTAAACAGAAAAAAATCCAGAATGGCGGAACAGCACTGCAGTACCTCGACTTACCAGATTCAGCAGTAAGATTGATGGGGGAACGCAAGAATAACGATGAGCGCGTGTTCAAGGCACTGAGATACAGCAGCTATACCAATGTAGCGTTACTTCATTGGGCCATGCTTGCTGGGGTGACCAAACATGTAACTTTCCATGCTGGTCGGCACTCGTTTGCAGTTAACCAGCTTGCACGGGGCTTAGATATTTATTCATTATCACGCTTACTGGGCCACAGTGAGCTGAGAACAACAGAGATTTATGCTGACATCCTAGACCAAAGACGAAGGGATGCAATGCGGAACTTTCCTGATATCTTTGCAGACAGCCTTTAAAACCTAGCAGTAGACCGAGGGCCAAAACAAAAAGCCATGGATTGAAAGTTACTACTACGTAATTTGATTCTGTTTGTGGGACAGCTTTTATTTCAACGTCCTGCCGAGGTGACAACTCAGATTCGATCATCCGTACAAGCGACGATTTTCCTGCTCCCCATCCTCCCGAAATCCCGATTGAGATAGGCTCACCACCGGTATCTCGTATGAGCTCAGCACAGGCTTTTGCTACTAGGCGAAAGTTAACGTAATCAACGGTTGTTTCATTGTCGTGCCACATATATTTCCTATTAATTCTTTATTCGTCCAATCGCACGAGGCCAACTTGTTAAAAACCAATCTAATCAGAAAAATTAAACCTGTGGCTTTTTGAAAAACTCAAGTTCCAATTTCTACTTGAACCTGATTTTCTATTGCCACTTGAATCTGATTCTCTATTACAGAGTAAATATCAACATTCTCATCTGGAACTTCGATGCTTACAAGAAGGCTAAACCGCACTCTATTTTTCCAACGATCTTCTGCAGTTTTATACTTCCACCATCCACTGACAGGAAAAACAGCTATAGTGTGCATATCAGCTAAATCTTGAGCACTACCCGTCCAGTGATCTGAATGAATTGAACCTCTTGTTCGAAGTTGGCTTCCTAAAAACCACCCATCATTGCCACCTTCTGGTCCATCGTAATCATCCGTATTTGCTAAGCCATTAATGTAAGAGCGGAAGTTAGCAATTGATTGCCCAGGTCTGATGGTTTCAAACCTCAAACCATGAGATTGATAGCTATATCTTGTACGATAGCCTCTCCTTCCAGGATTAGGTTCTATGAAGTACGATAAAGTAACTTTTAGTTTAACCTCTAACTCAGGCGACAAGTTTTGCAACTCAGTCAGAGGCCAAGGTAACTGATAAAGTTTCATTTGTTTTAGTTTAGGATCAGATGATGCCTTAGCATCTTGAGGTTTGATAAATGGTTGAATCTCACCCTCAGCGATCAAAGTAAGTGCATGGTCAGCACTGTATCTAGCTCTATCAATGTTTGTTACACCATACCCAACCGTACGCAACAATGTTTCTTTTGCCACTTTAGGACTATGCACAGCACTTAATAACCCGAATCGTTCCATCATTCGTGGAGTCCACTCCGCAGAGTGAATTATCAAGCCTCGGATAGTCTCAGGCCAAAGTTCAGGATACTCGGCTGTTAACTGAGCCGCACACCTCGAAACTAACGCACATGCAGCGCTTGTATCACTTCCCCGCTCAAAAACCTGACCGGTAGTTTTTCCTGATGTTGTTAATAATCCAACAGTATCTTCATTACTGACTTCCGTCTTATCTGGTGACAAAAGTCGATTCCCACCTTCGGCAACGACATCAGGCTTAAATGGTGCTTGCTTTCTCCATGCCCAATTCACAGAAGAACGACTTGATGGAGCGACATCACCCGCCATTGCAAATGGTGACCAACCTTCAAAATAGGGATCATCATTTGTTGTCATTTCTGTATATGCCCCAACGGTAATAGCATTCCATGCTTGAGCAGGATCTTCTATTTCAGCGAGGTTTACTTGATCCCAGTAATCTTGATCAGGACGAATGTCTAAATTATTACCAGCAGAAATAACAAAAAGTCTCCGCTTTCCATCTTGCATACCAGAGGTAAATTGATCAATTTCTGCAGACCATGACGAAGGTCTACCACTTTCTCTTTCATGATCAGAAGTAACAGCAAGACTATATACTCGGTTTATATCTGGTCTATCTATTTCAAGTTTGTATGCTGTTCCTACAGTTATAGCACCATACAACAAGGGATCATTATTACCTTGAGAAGGTAATATTCTTGCCGATTCAATTATATGTGATAAATGAATAGAGTTGTTTTCCAATACAACATCCATCAAATTCCCAAATGCTGCAAGCCCTGCCTGTAAAGAACCATGTTCATTAAATGGAGCTAGTGGTTTATATTGGTCATATTTAGGCCAATCAGGATCCCAAGAGACGGAGTAATCATCGCAACAAACTGTACTTAACAAACGATTATGATAATTAACCCCAGTATCAAGTATGGATACACTCGTTATTATATTTTCGGAAAAAGTAATTCTTTCTGAAATACTTTGCAGCCACTGTTGTTGCTCTTTTGGTGAAGAGCTAATGATAGGAACTGGTGTATCCTTCGCTTTTCGAATTTCTTCTAAATTTGAAATTAATTCAGGAGCTTTTTCTAATTTATTAACTGAGGCTTTAATAAGAACAACAAAAGAATTGAAAAATGATATAGAGGTGTTTCCTAAACGACCATTAACTCTTTCTGCAAGAGACTCTGCTATTTTTTCAACACCGTCCACTGTGTTTTTTTTCAGCCACAATTCCCACCAAACATCAAGATCTCGATCTGTAGGAAATAATTCTGGAGGATCTGTCCAAAATGACTCTAAACTTGCAAGCCTGATCTCAGAAATGCTATCTATTAATGTGTGATTTCGAGGAAAAGAAACGCCATCTTTATTTGGCTTTCCGTCTTTCTGAGGATCTAAATACTGTTGTATTTTTTTAAGGAATGTATCTCGCCGATCTTCAGGTATGAAAACTAAGGCTAACTCCCTATCTCCTCTCATCTGACAAGAACAGAGTTTAAAATCTCTGTTATCTAAACTATCTAATGGAAGCTTACATCCATCAACTCCTATAATTTCAACATATATCCCAGAATCATCTGTGATAGTATCAATTTCATGTTCTCTTTGTTGGTTATAAGCATCTATTAAATTTTGATATTGACCTCTCAAATGACTTCCATGTTGGTTTCTATCTCGTCCAGGAACACTTGGATTTCGACCAGTCCTTCTAGATTTAAATTTTTCCTCAATGAAAAACCTAGCTACATCTAAATGCTTCCTTTTAGAAACCATATAATTCCCTCCTTTTAGAAACCATATAATTCCCTTACAAGTTTTTATTTATTATTACCTGACTGCCTTCTTGAAAAGGCCTTTAATAGTGTTTCACTTGTTATTTTTGCATTAAAATTCAAAACAGCTTCTTTAGCTGCATCTTCACAAGATCGAGTAATTTCAGCAGAACTCAAACCATTCGCAGCTTCTGCAACCATATTCCAATCAAAGTCATCAGTATCGAAAAGTGATAGGCGATTTTGAATTAGAAGACATATTTGATCAAATTTTGGTTTTTCAAACCTAATGATGTCATCAAATCTTCTATAAAGCGCTTGGTCTAGTAATTCTGGATGGTTTGTAGCGGCAACAATTATACTCTCTGACGCATCTTGCTCTACAAATAACAAAAAAGAGTTTAATACCCTACGAATTTCCCCAACATCATTGGGTGCACCTCGTTGAGTTCCGATAGCATCAAATTCGTCAAAAAGATAAACAGCTCTTGTTTGACGTATGTGATCAAAGATTAACCGCAACTTTGAAGCAGTCTCTCCCATAAAACGTGTAATTAGGTTATCCAGAACTATTGTATAAAGAGGTAATTTTAACTCTGTGGCTAACATAGATGCAGACATTGTCTTACCAGTTCCTGGAGAACCAGTAAAAAGGAGTTTTCTACGCGGCTGCAAACCAAACTGACTAAGTTTGTCTTTCTGACGTTGTTCTAATATCACCTTTTCCATACGTTCTTGTATGTCATCAGAAAGAACAAGCTCATTAAGACGAACACTGTGTGGTGTGAGTTCTAATAAACCTTTTAACTCACTTTGATTCTGTTGAGCAAATGGAATAGTTCTAGACGATGCTAGCCCCAGCTTACTGGTAGATCGTTGAGATTTTTCAACAAGATTTTTAATATCGCTAGCAAGCTTGTTATGCCCCTGTCGAGCTTCTTTGGCAGCAACCTGAAGGGCAACAGAGTAAAAACGCTGATCGTCACGCTCAGCGTGACTCTTTAAAAGCGCTTTCAGTTGTTCCGCAGTAGCCATTAGTTAATCTCCATAAGACGGGGCGACCTTACCATTTTTATACAATAAAGTATGTGTAGTATGACAGAGTTTAAGCTATTAATCCCCAATAGAATTTTGTACACTCACCACCCCAACATGATTATAAATAGTCGTTCTAGATACTCCATATCGTCTAGCAACATCAGATACAGGAATAGAGCCATCCTTGAGTAATTCATTAATTTCCCTAATGTCTTTTTTCTGTAACTTTGGCTTCCTTCCCCCCAAGCGCCCGCGTGCTCTTGCTGCTTCCAATCCCGCCTTGGTACGTTCGCTAATCAAATTCCGCTCAAATTCCGCTAAAGCAGCAAACACATGAGAAACCAACTTTCCAGAAGCACTGTTAGTCTCAATCTGCTCTTGTAAGCTCAGAAATCCAACCTGCCGTTCATCAACCAGATGGGTAACAACTTTCACCAAATCACCTAAGCTACGACCCAGCCTATCCAGCCTCCAAACTACTAACGTATCTCCGGGCCTAAGAGCCTTTAGGCAGTTATCAAGTTCTGGCCGGGCAATATTTTTCCCACTGGCCTTGTCCTCATAGATGATTCTACAACCGGCAGCAGTCAACGCATCCCGCTGAAGATGCAGGTTCTGGTCGTCGGTTGAAACTCTGGCATAGCCGATTTTTTGATTCATGTACGTTTAATTTACATAGAATTATTTACGAGAATTTTAACATTTTTTGATTAAAATACCAACCAATACATAAGTTCCTTAGGTGTTCAATAAACGGTGGTTTGATGAACAAAAAAGAAAGAACCGGTATATGGGAATACCGCACGATAAGGGCTGCTATGCGAAGCAAAGGGGATCGAGCTAAAATAAGCAGTAGACAAGAAAGGAGTTGTTCAATGAGAGAACATCAAAGAAATTGCGACGACATGGCAGAGAGAAATGCCCTGAAAGAGCTTTTGGAGCATGCCGAACCGAGATATTTCGTGCGGAAGAACGCTTTCATCAGAAGATATCAGAGAGAATCTCAAGGAACTGGCTGTTCAGTTCAAAAGGTGATCGTATGTGGGAACGTTGCACGACGTAGTAGTTAGAGCCAAGCATAACAAAGCTGTGATATGTTCTTTCAGAACAAAGTATTACTAAGCGCATTGTGAATGCGAGGGAAAAATTCCTGATCCACATTTACTCCCAAAAAAATCACAATAAATTGTTTTATAACTAATTTATAGTTTTTGTATTGGAAGTGAAGCTGGTAAATAATGGAATAAAACAGCAAACAAATGCAGATTATTTAATTATTTCAAATAGTTAAATACAAGCGTGAGTGAGGGTGAAACACTCGATTTTGTATGTATACGATAAATCCAAAATTGCTGCGCGGTTTAAAAAATCACTTATTGTTACACTCTGAGTAATGAATATGATATATGCAAACATCTAGTTTAGTATCTGTTAAATATTCATACTCAGAGTGTGAAAATGTCTTCAAAATTAAACTGGCTAGTAAATCATACTGCTCCCGGATCATTGATTCTGCAACAGTGGTGGCTGGTTGACTAAATCGGCAACATCATCGGGAGTTTGTGATCTGCCTAATGTGATACCATCAACAAACTTTTTATAAGTTGCACCTTTTTCAGACCAGTCAGTTCGACAAAGCGTTCATCAATTTTGACCCACACATCAGTCCCGACAATGCCTGCATCGTTGATCATGATATCGAAACCACCTAAAAAGTAATTTGTCAATTCAACTCAAAGCTAATTTGCAGTGTGATATCTGCTGCCAGATTTGCAGGTTTCGGGCCAATGGATTTAGCAAGACTGAGGGCTTTTAAAGCCTCATTATCCATTGTACTGTAACCGGAGGATTGAACGACTCTGGCTGTGGTAATTGAACCATCATCTTGCAGTGTAAAATTGACGGTAACTGTACCTTCCTGTCTCATGCGTTTTGCTTTGCGGGGATAACGTTTATGGCGTTCAATTTCCTGTCTGAGTTTTGTACGGTAATTATCCGACTCACGATTACCTTGACCCATCACGGGTTGTGAAGTTGTTGCTCTGCTCATGCCGCCTTGTGAATTGATCTGCTCAATGCCATTGGTTTCCAGCTCTTTTAGGTGCTGTTCCTGATCGGGTTGAACAGATTGTTTTTCTACGTTTTCTTTCGGTTTTTCTTTTCGCTGCTTTTTCGGTTTTTGAATTTTGACTGGCTCGACAGGCTTCTTGATCTTTTTTTCTGTTTGTTTATTCAGTGTAATTGCTGGCGTTGTTGGTGATTCAGGAACAGTTGGCAGTGGCTGAGATAATTCAACAGGTTCTGGTTCCTCCTTCCACGATGGAGCCGCGACCATAGTGATCGAAAATTCTTTCTCAGGCGAATTTTGGTTGAGATGGTGAGCACTATCATCGTAAAAATCTGTATGTCGGTTTAACAGCCATATCAGACTGATATGCACTAAAACAGCAATCAGAATACCAACCAGAAAGCGTTTATTGAGCGTCAACGGAACATAGTTAGCAGAATTGTCAGATATGGCTGTGTTGATCATATTATCCTCTAAAACTGGCTGGTAAGACTGAGTTTAAAGGTTCTGCCCGGTGCCGGTATCATTGAGCGCGTCAGCGGATCAAGATAATAGCGGTTGGTTAAGTTAGTACCAGTCAGCTCCATTGATATGGTAGGGGTGATCTGATAGCTAACATAAGCATCGACAGTGAATACCGGATTCCAGCGCATTGGATTGTTGGTCTGTCCTTTATAAACATCCGGCAAAGCCTCCATCAACCATTTTTCATCTTTATTTTCTGCTCCGCTGTGATAGAGCATCCGGCTGCCCAGTTCCAGTTTTTCATCAAACAGACGTCCGCCAATTTTCAGATTAGCTGAATATTTTGGCTGGATGGAAGTCCGCAGATAACCGCCCGGAAAACCGCCATCAATACATTCAGAGATACCGTAACGATTCTGGGAGTCCATTCTTGCGACTGAGTTATTGTCACATACCTTATTTTTCATATTGTAGACCAAGCCCATATCGGTAAAGAAACTGCCATTGTCATAACGTGCCTGTAATTCCAGACCGGCCAGTTTCTGTTTATCCAGTTGGGAGAATTTGTAGGTATTGTCGCGGTCGAACACATTTTCAATGATGGTGTTGTAATAGGAGAGTTTGATATCCGCATTGCGTTCAGCATTAACTAATTGACTGAAATCATAAACGAAACCCACTTCTATGGTTTTGGCTCGTTCTGGTTTGAATTGTCCGCCAATGATATTATTTTGGACACCCGAAAAACCGACCGTATCCTCAAAAATACTGGGCATTTTTACTGCTTCGGCATAGCGAGTGTAAATGCGGAAATCATCCGTAACATAGGCTGTGGCAGAGAATGTCGGCGCCCAGGCGTGATCCTTACGTTTTGGAGCTGGTTCCCAGGGATCGGCAGCTTCAGAGCCAGATACACTATTCGCATCGACTGCCATCCCATATTCATATTTAAAGGCTTCTTTGCCACTTATTGGATCGATGATTTTCTCATCCATATCCAGTTGACCGTTGAAGTAAGGATTTTGGTTCTTTTTGAGCTGCCCATTGCTGGAATCATATTCCCAAGTGAAATTTTCTTTAACCATCCAACGCCCCTGCCCATGACGATCACTTTTAAATTGAATTTTTTTTACTTTATTACGTAACTCTTTTTTTTCTTTTCTATTGAGTTTGGAATAGTAATCGTCATTCGATTTTTTCTTAAAATATTCAGATTCTTCTGTCGTTGCTGTTCGCCAATAGCTCATTTCATGCCCGATGTTCTCTCCGGGTTTTTTGTAACGCTCATCTCTTGCAGTACGCCGTTCATTGAGAAAATCATCTTTGGACCAATAGGAAACACGTTTAGCACCAGCGCTTAATGCCAGCCATGAAGCAGGGCGCCAGTCAAAGTTAAAAGCGAGATTGATTTCCTGACGCTGCCCTTTCCTTGCTGGTGACTGAAAAAAATACATATTTTGAGGATTGTATTCATCATTGGAATCCAGGTGTTCGCGCTGAAAATTTCCCATCAGGGTCAAGTCCAGATTACGGGTCAGCTCAAATTTATTAGAAATATCCACGCCCCAGCGATTATTTTGAGAATTGGTAACAGCTGTATTTATCAAGGTGCCATCAATATAGGAGGTCTTGTTGCCACGATTTTTTTCCCATTGATAATCCCTGCTAACTGGACTGCGGGGATATCCGCCCGCGGTATTGGTATTACTTGTCGTGCGGGTTGTCCACAAATTCATATCGAAATCGATATAAGGGTTTTCAGCAGGGTGCCATTTATAAGTCAGGTTAGCCGCTTGTTGGCGGACATTAGCCAGTGGCCATTGGGGGACGACGTTGTCTTCAGCAAGTACCATCGCCAGTCTTGAAGGCATAATATCGCCGAACTGCATACGAGTATTGCGGAAACCGAGTTGTAGCGCTTGATCATCGGTGAAATGCCAGGTGTTTTTGATTAACACAGACTGCATCTCACTGGAGGTATTGGGAACTTCATTGCCCGGGCGATAGATGCGGGCTGCAAAAGGCAGATAAGGGTCTAAACTTGTCTGTGGTTCAGTCATCAGTTTTTTATCAGCTTCTGTCACGGCTTCATCATAACGATGGGCACCACCTTTACCGGCAAAATAGTTACCCTGACGACGGTATGCATAAGCCAGCATTAAATCAAAATATTGTTGCCTTGTGCCCACTGCGATGCGGAACGCATTATCTTTGAATCCAAACAGTTTATTGTCTTTTGACGAATGTGGCGTGATTTTTAAGGCAGGATCAGTTTCAGCATCTTTATAGGTAAAGTTGGGTATATCACGGTAATCTTGCCCCAGTGACAAAGAAGGGATACGTTCCCTGACTGAGTTACTGCTGGTTTCCAATTTGGTATTGATGCCAAACGTTTCACCTTCCGGCACCACATCATCAATATTTAGTGTTTTGATAGCAACTGCTCCACCGATAGATCCTTTGACCTTACGATTAAGGGAGGGGCCTTTTTCGATTTCAATACTGCTGATTAAGTTCGGATCAATGTAGTTGCGGTTATTGGCACCGTTGTAACCACGCCCAACGGTAATGGCCTGTTCTGTTCCATCAATAGTGACGGGAATACGTCCTTGCCCCTGAACACCACGGATATTGATATCTAAGGCACCACTATTGCGGGCATCACCGCTATACACACCAACGGCACCTTTGATCAAATCGGCGGGAGATGCGCCCTTGTAGCGTTCGATCTCTTTTTTACCGATATAGATATTGGAGATATCTTTGTCATAGACCGCATCATAACCGGTTTTATCTTTATCACTGTTATCTGTAACCCGAATTTTACCTAGATCAGTCTTGCCACTTGATGTTGTGACGGCAGGTTTGGATTCAGCAAACAGCGGTGGCGCTGCCAGTGAAAAGGCCAGAGATAAGGCCACTGTGATGGGAGTAAGCCGGGTTTTAATTCGATATGCCATTGATATCCCTCGTCTCATTTATCAATTATCATTGCGCCAATGAAAATCATCAGATTTTGCTTAAAAATACTTTTCCAGCCGGATCAGCACTTCGTTTTTGTTAAAGCTGTATAGCCAATCTACATTGCTATGATTGCGTCGGTGGCGGAAAGTCACAGAGGGGGTCATGCCCAATATTTCAGCGGCAGGAACTTTGATAACGGCGGTATAAATCTGCTCCGTATCCTGACGTCTGGCTCTAAGCATCGGGCTGTAAGCGCCAAAGCGCCGATCCCGCAGTGTAGCAAACAGTGATCCATTGATACCGGGGTAGATTTGCCCGGCAATCCCCGCACGGGCACCCCATTGTTGATAACGGTCTACGGGATACAGGTCGTTATCCCGATAAACCCAGTCACCACCGCCAAACAGGATAAATTCTTTGTTGATGGCGTGGGATAAAGTGAGGTAAGAAGAGGTGAGTTCACCGTCTTTCCTGCGGTAATGCTGTTGATGGTGCAATTGTTTGTGTTCAAGTTCAACATTAAGGGCAGTTTGAGAAGTAATGCCCCATCTCCACTCAGTTTTGAGACCTGTGGCACGATAAAAAGTATTACCAGCACGTTGCTTATATTCAAACACAGGGCCAAAAGAGATATTGTGCTTCCTGTTTTTATAACTGTAGCCACCGATTAGCTGGAAAGTGTTTTCGTTCTCATCATGGTAATCACGGTAATTTTCACCATAAATCAGGCCGCGGCCAAAAATACCATGGTGACCGGAAAGCTGGTATCGTCGGCTTAATGTTGCGTCATAAGATACTCCCCATGCTTTGATGGCCTTGGGGATTTGACCTCGATAGATTTGGTGATTTTTTAGATCATAGTACTGATAGAAGTGATCCTGGTCAGGAGACATATTGACGTTATCGTTATAGGCATAACCGGCAGAGAAAGAGCCGCGCCAGCTATTTCTTAAGCTTATTGCTTCCAGATAGCTATTGATATTTTTCAGCACTACTTCTGGTAGCTTTTTTGCTTGATACAATTCAGTAAACAATTCCTCTGCTTCCCGATTTTTATGATCCTCAAAATAGGCACGGGCTAATTCCAGTTTGACGCGAGGAAAATCGGGCTGTTGGTTCAGGATTTGTTGATAATGATAGGCAGCGAGATCTAAATTTCCGTCAAGGCGGGCCAGCCCACCTTGGGCAAAATTCACCAACATAACATCGTGTTCCGGCAATTTCAGGTATGCTGCCAGAAAACGCCTGACGTCTGACCATTGTTGATGGTTAACAGCGAGGAAGAGTGCCTGACCGATATCATTAATATTATTTTCGACCTGAAAAGGTTGCCCATTAATGACAATCAATGATGAGTTATTTTCAATGAAAACAGGATCTGGTGTAATCAGATTAGTTTCTTTCTCCTGTTGGTTATGCTGTGCTTCTTGCCAGATTTTACGTGAAGTATCTTCGTCATCAGCATAAATGGGTAAAGAGAAGCATAAGGCTATCAATGACGTTAATAATATTGGCGTTTTTCTATTGTCAGACATTGGGAAAACCGGATTGCAAAGTTCATGCTACTAGAAAAAATAAAAACAAAGAACAGTACCCAATTAGGGCTCTGTTCTTTGAAAAATTAATAATTACTGTTTAGAGCCACCGAAAGCGGTATCTTTGGAACTGTCGCCAGCAAATTTAGCATATCCAGCCAGACTGGATGCATTATCGCCAAAGAAATGACCTTCTGTCGTCCCGGCAAGGTTGCCAATTTTAGCGTCACCCTCAAACGTAGCATCAGAATGGATATCAGCATCAATACTTATTGTCATTGCAGCATTTGACATCGAACCACTCAGCGTTTCCGCACCGAAATCTGCTGTAAATGTACCGGACAGAGCATTATTACCGCTGTATTGGTTAATACCTGTTACTGTATAGGTCGCTGTACCATCGGTTGGAATGTTGGTAGTGATATCCTTGCCAGCGTAATAAACCGTATGGGTTTTGTCATCGGCTTTACCAGTCTGAGACCATTCACCAAAGTACACATCGGCATTAGCGACTTTGCTGAAATGGAATACCCCCATACCGCCGTGAGAACCAGGGGCACCTGCCATTGAGATATTATGAATACCATTGTTGTCAGCAGGAGCCATGTGGGTTAGGCCAGCAAATCCGATGATTTTACCACCGTAAACGGAACTGACACCAATACCCGGTTCACCACCTGCGCCACCATGTGGGCCTCTACCTGCTTCAGTAGCACCCACCTTAATATGTGGTGTTGTTTCCATCTGACTCTGACCAAATCCTACTGCTGCCTGAGCCTGCGCCATAAATCCTAATGTTCCTAAAGCGGCAACTAATACTTTAATCTTTCTCATTATTATCCTCGTTTGGAGTAGGGGTTCCTTTTTTACCCCATCATGAAAAACAGACTGATTTATTGCGTAAAGAAAATTACACCGTTCATGTGATAATGTAAATGATAGTGATTCTTGTTTGTCTTTGGTTTTTTGGGGTGGATACAGGAAATTTATTTATAACGTATTAAATTTTAATGCTTTTTGTTTTTTTGAAAAAGAGAGAAAGTAATTTGTTTTTTGTCAAAAATGTGATGTTAGTAAACTTAATCACTTAATATTATTGTGGTATTAATGTTCTGATTTTTGTTCAGTAAAATAGTCATCTATGCCCGATGGATTGTTTTATAGTCGTTTTGATGCAACCCGAAATTTATTTATATATTTATCAATCTAATATTTGTTTGATGTAATATGGAACTCGTTATGAATGCCGAAATCATTATTCAATCAGCGAAAGAAAGGGAAGATTTCAGGGAAGAAACAAACGATATTATCAGAGCTAATTGGCCGGAGTTTATGGATTACGATGCGGTAGCCTGGCAATATTGGGATATGTTATATGAGCCTGATTTTAATCATTTTCAAAAGTGTGCCATCCTGAAACAAGGGCAACAAGAACGTCTGATTGGATTGTTGAATTCAATACCTTTTCCGTGGGAGCAACCTTCCTTAAATCAACTGCCTGACGATGGGTGGGATGCGATATTACGTAATGGGGCAGAGGCTAAGGGAAAAAAGCAAGCGAATATGCTGTCAGCCCTGTCTGTTACCGTTGATCCTGAATTTCGTGGACATAATGTACCAGCTTTATTGATTAATGGTGTGAAACAAACTGCCCGTGAAGCGGGGTTGCAAGGGATGGTTGTTCCTGTCAGGCCAAGTCTGAAAAGCTGTTATCCACTGCAAGATTTTGTCGAATACTGTAACTGGAAAAATGAAAAAGGGGAGCCATTTGATCCCTGGGTGCGTACTCATTGGCGTTTAGGAGCCAAAATCATTAAACCTGCACTCCGTTCAATGAATATTTACGGTACAGTGGAAGAGTGGCAAGAATGGACAGGAATGAAATTCCCGCAAAGCGGGGAATACATTATTCCGGGTGGATTGGTGCCATTGGTGGTGGATACGGAGAAACAGACGGCCCACTACATTGAACCCAATTTGTGGATGTTTCATAGCATTGATTAATCTTTTAGCCGTTGAGGATGTGTATATATTGTCGCTCGTCCCGGTTTACAGAAACCTGCCAGTGTCAGGTTACATTTTTCCGCTACCTCGATTGCAAGTGAAGTAGCGGCAGAAACTGCAAACAATATTTCCACTCCACAATTAGCGGATTTTTGCACCATTTCATAACTGGCCCGGCTGGAAACCAAAACTGCCCCTTGCTGCCAGCTTGTTTTTGATCGCATTCCCAGTAACTTATCCAACGCAACATGGCGACCAACGTCTTCGCATCCACCCAGTAAATATCCTTCTGAGTTAATCCAACCCGCAGCATGGGTACACCCCGTTATTGCGCCGATATTTTGCAGACGGGATAATTGTGAAAGCGCCTGATCCAGACAGCTTAATGAGAAATTTTGTGTAAAGGGCAGGGGAGTGATTGGGCGAAATATTTCAGATATCTGTTCGGTGCCACAAATACCACAACCTGTTCTGCCAGCCATACTGCGACGACGCTCTTTCAATTCAGCAAAACGGCGGCTGGAGAGTTCGATATGTAATTCAATGCCGCCGTGACAACTGATGACTGAATCAATACCACGAATTTCCTGTGGAGAAATGATGATCCCTTCCGATAATGAGAAGCCGATTGCGAAATGTTCGAGATCTTTCGGGCTTGCCATCATCACAACGTGAGAAATTCCGTTGTAAACTAAGGCAATGGGGACTTCTTCTGCCACCCAATCCTGTTTGGGGCTGTTCAGATGATTTTTTTGTTGTACATAGATACGGGAAGTACCGCAAATCTTATCAATGATTACGTGGTTTCCTGACCTTGCGTTATCCATCTGCTTCATTCTCCATCGGATTAATTTATGATGCTGTTGACTGAATATCGTCGGCTCAATCCGGCGTTTGAGCTGTCAGTAAAAATACCAGAGACGATTTTTTTCTCCGGTTTTACTGACATTATTGTTTGAACAGCTCTTTATTCGAATAAAAAACTATTCGAATAGCTTTCTGAGTCTACGATTCGCTTCTTGTTTATCAAAAGGTTCAAGTGATTCACTTGGGGATAACCCGATATACTCCAGGTGCTCTGCTTCGTCTTCGGTCAATAGTTTCCTCTTTCTCAACTTGAGTAAATAATTCCATTCCCAAACACCGCCAGAATCTTCAGTCGGACATACCCCGTTACCTGCGGTAACATTAGGCTGAAGGATATCTTTTTCAAGCACCTTCTCTACTGTTATCAGATGGAGCCAGTCATCACCAAAGTCATACTGATAGTTGAGATTATCGCCAATATCACGTAAGAATAAACCAATACATACTTGGTCATAATTTTCTTCCGGGATTTCTATTCCCCCAAGGTCAAAACGAAACAGGTGAGCATTTTCCCATCCCATGGTACTTTGTATCACATCGTGCAATTCATTCAGTGTCATCTGGTTACTGATATGAACCCGACGCCAGACAGCAGGGCTTGCTTCCAGTAAGCTGATTTTGATAACCAACCCTTGCGGTGGGACTGAAGCTGAGAGGTCGTCCAGATCCATAGTAAAGAGCTGAAAACTGAGTTCAGATAAGGTATCAAATAAACCAAATCTTTTACGGTTTATCGCCGGATCGTGGAGCGCATGAGCCAAATCCAGATATTCATTCGTTAAACGTTTCTCTTCTGGTGGTAACTTATATCTCTCGACAGCGGCGGAGTAGGTCAGACGCCCGGTAAACACATCCTTGTTTGCATAATAGTAGAGTTTCAACAAGTCTCTGGGCTTTTTCGCTTTCAATATACATTCTTCTGGTGCCAGCCAGCTCATCATGAGTGCTGATTGAACCGCGTGGCCAAGGTTGACGTAACCGAGGCGACTCTGTTCTTGCCGCTTCGGGTTTACCTCATAACCCAATTTCTGGCTCCATTGTTCAAGATTAAACTCTTCTGGTTGAGTCCAGTCGATAGGCAATTGTGACAACCAATAAAGTGAGTAAAGGTCGAGAGGTGTATTTTTAGTTTGCTGAACGGAAAAGATCCACGGTAGCACTTGTTGCAGCCAGTCTGGAGATACAGGCGTAAATTCAACATTGGTATCGGTACTTAATTGTGCTATTAACTCACTGAGTGTTTGGTCAGGGGTGATATTCAATAAGGTTTCCCGGATACCAGATTTAAAATCCAGCATCATACTTATCTGGTATTCCTGACCATCCAGTGTGGCTTTCATCATCATACTAGCGCAATCATTGCCATCAACCTGGGTGGCGTATAGTTCGTATATTTCTGCTGTCGTCCGTGCTTTATGGTGCGCCAGTGCGCGTTTTTTCCATCGCTTCATATAGGGTTTAATTGAAGGATGGCGGTTAAAGCGGGTACACAGGTTTATAAGTTGCAAGTAGGATAAATTTTTCCAGGCAGAAGAAGGAGATTGATCCAGCACCTGTGCACTGGTAAGTGCTATTGGTTCCTCAAAGTATTGAGTCAGCAAAAGTAGTGCGTCAATGCCCCATGAATACTGAATTACTTCCGACAGTATATGGTGTAACGCTTCAAGGGGCGCAACAGAAAAACCATCTTCGAAAAACTCAATGAATTCGATACCGGATTTAAGATTAAGCTCATGAATCAGTTGTTTTAATTTGGGAGGCTGTTGGGGAAAAGAAGCCACATTTGTGTTATCGGTATACTTTGTAATATCCAGCAGATGAGCGATGTCAGTTTTGATGTGAAACTGGTATCTCTTCAAGATTGAGGAGCATAACAACACGTTCTCACTACGTAGCTCGAAGTTTTCTTTAGCATAATTTAGAATTAATTCAATGGCTTGTTCAAATTGTTGTTTGACTTCCTTAGGTGAATTGACAGAGATTAACGCGAGTTCTGAGATGGCAACTTCAAGCCAATCCTGAACGCTGTCTCCTATATCATCCATCGTTTCCTCAGGTAGAGTTAATGCCGTAGTGATCATCAAAAAGGTATTCTCTGGATTGGCAAACCACTGAACTTGCTTTGGGGTTAAATGCCGTTGCTTCTCAGGCTGGAGGGCATATTCTTCTATTGCGGAGAATAATTTTTCAGGTGTTAGTTTCATCATCAATCTCTTCTATTTTCAATATATTAATCAATAAGAAATAATCATGATTGTACTGTCCAATCTAACCTAGATTGTAAATATAGTTATTAACAGCATTTCATTCTGATAATACTCTTATTTGTCACTATGATCGCCAATTTATTCAGAAGATTTTAAATTTAATAGGTAATTACGATTGAATTAATTATCATAGTGTTAACAGTGGGATCATGGTGGTAGATTTTTTAAAAACTTATCTTTATCTGTCAGGCTGGCACACTATGTACTGAAAAATTTGCTTTATTTTGTCTACAGTATGTCGGGAAACCTGTGCTATTTTCATCGGCTGGTGTGAAACTGGATTCATGCATGGAACACAGTAGAGTATGAAGAAAAAAATAATCTCAGGGGTCTATTTGGGGATATTATTGATCGCAGCCCTGGTATTAGTATTTGAAAAAAGTGCTGATATCTATCCTGCGTTAGTTTCTGTTGGTGTATTTAGTACCCTCTTCGGACTGGTATTTCTTATTTCAGCACGCTGGTTGTTTTCCGTGGTATTTACCGGCACCCTTTTTATTATCATCAAATTCCTCAACCAGCTGAAAGTTCACTACTATAAAGACCAACTGATGTTCTCTGATTTGAATATTATGCTCGATCCTTCAAATCAGGAAACACTGCGCCACTATTGGTTAGCTGGTCTTGCGGTAGTAGCGATGCTAGGTTGGCTAATCTTCAATATGTTCCTGAGCTGGAGAAGCGCAAATCCGGTGCGAGGGCTAAAATGGCGGGTGTTGAGTATTGTATTGGTTGCTGCCGGTGTTGGGAGTGTCAATCTTACCGTCAATGCTTACCATAACGAATGGCAGGCTGAATTACCCAAAGGGCGTGGGACTATGACCAATATGGTTATGTCAGCTAAAGATGTAGAGTATCAATCTCCTGAATTTGGTGTATCAGCAGATTATTTTTTGCAGCGGGCGAAAAATGTCACTCTGCCTGAACCACTGCCATATGTAAAACCAGCAGATGTAAAACCGGATGTGGTTGTATTATTGCAGGAATCTACGGTTAACCCGCATATTTATCAGTTACCGGCAAATACCCGCTTACCAGACCTTTTTATGTTTCAGCACGATGCGGGGGTCAGCGCGCAAAGTCCACTCCGGGTGCAAACCTTTGGTGGTGGAACATGGCTATCGGAATTCTCTATCCTGACTGGATTAAATACTGATGACTTTGGCTCACGTAAAAATTCTGTGTTTTATTTTGTGGTTGATCATCTGCAAAATAGCCTGTTTCGTGCCATGAAAGACAATGGCTATTACACTGTGGTACTGACGCCATTTAATAAATCTGCCTATCATGCCGGACATGCGTACCAGACATTGGGTGTTGATCGCATTATCCAGCCACAAGAGTTGGGTTATCCAGCAAGTATGGATGAGAATTTGTGGCAGATCAGGACACAAGATGTATTATCTTACGTGAAAACTATCCTGGCTGAGGAGACGGATAAACCTATCTTTATTTACGCCCTGACCATGTACGAGCATGGGCCTTATGAAGAGAACCATAGCGACGATTATGGATTGACGGGCAAACTTGAAGATTCATCGGCAGTAGGAAAATTCAGCCACTATATGGAAAAGATCACGACATCGGATCCGTCTGTCAAAGAATTCAGTGAATTTGTGGCTAAACGCGATAAGCCGACAGTTTTTCTCTCATTTGGCGATCATCAACCAAATATCCATTTTAACCAGTATTCTTCTTCACTGCCTGATCCGGCCTATCTGACCCAATTTACGATGCGGGATAATCTGAAACAGGGAGCGCCTATTACCACAGGCAAGCTGACAGATATTTCTTTTCTTGGCGGGATGATTTTGGAAAGGGCTCGGCTAACCGTTCCGCCTTTCTATCAGGCTAATATAACGATGCGTCATTTATGTGGTGGTGAACTCAATGACTGTCAGGATAAAGCACTGGTGGAGAGCTATAAGCATTATATTTACCAGCAGTTATCTGTGGCGGGTAAAGAATAACCTGGGCGTTGTGTAAAGATTGCGCAAATAAAACCTACACGGGCTCAATCGTGTAGGTTTTATATGTAAGCTTTATCTGGCCTGTTTCGATGGTGTAATGCGGTAAGCGCAGCGTCGTGCACCGTTCAGAATATATTCAGTTCTTTCCACTTGTGCTTGCAGAATTTCCCGAAACATTTTCAGCTCAGCGCGACAAAAACCCTGGCATATGCTGGCGGCAGCACAGATTGGGCAGTGATTTTCAACAAACAAAACTGAATTATCTTCCTGAACGATATATTGAGCCATATAACCTTCCTGGCAGCGTATTTTAACCAGACGCTCAATTTTTTCCTGTAATCCAGTTGCTCCTTCCATTGCGGTTTTATAATTATCAGAAATTTCTTTTTCACGAGATTTGACAATTAAATCTAAAGTTGATTCGCCCAATTGATTGCGGATAATCGTAATCATCTGGACGCTTAATTCTGCATGAGTATTGGGAAATTTAGCGTTCCCTTTGTCGGTCAGATACCAAAGCTGAATAGGGCGGCCGACCCCCCTTGTTTCTGAGTGGCCTTCAACCAGACCCTCTTTAGCCAGTTTCACAAACTGTTGGCGGGCTGCTTCTGCTGTGGTGCCTAATATCTTACCAGCATCAGCAGCTTGCATAGCACCTCGCGTTTTTAATAGCATCAATAATCGTTCACTCACAGATTGTGGTGGCATCATGCTATTTTCCAAGTCAATGCTTGACATATTGTTGAACCTGACAGTAATTTATTCCAAGATTTATCTTGTTTAATTTAACGTAACAAATTTCACAACTCAACCTGAATTCAGGAATAATAATCATGGCAATGACTGAGGAAAATCGCTGGAGGGATCTGTTTTCCAGTAAAAATGCACCGAGTGCGATAGCGCTTTCACTGGGTGTGGGATTGATGGCTGTTAATACTTTAATTGCGATTACAATTTTGCCCTCCGTTGTAAAGGATATTGGCGGATTGAACCTCTATGCCTGGAATACAACACTGTTTGTCGTAGCATCTATTATCGGATCGATACTTTCAGCGCGACTATTGAGTGCATCAGGTGCAAGAAATGCTTATTTGGTTGCAGCCCTGGTTTTTTTCATCGGTAGTTTATTTTGTACTTTCGCACCTACAATGGAAATTATGCTGATTGGGAGAGCCATTCAGGGGCTTGGCGGTGGATTTCTCTTTGCACTTTCTTATTCAATGATTAATCTGGTGTTTGCACAATCGCTTTGGCCACGAGCGATGGCATTAATTTCAGGGGTATGGGGGGTATCAACCCTGATCGGGCCAGCTATTGGCGGTATTTTTGCTGAAATGAATGTGTGGCGTTATGCGTTTGGCATTATGTTGCCTATTACTTTGTTGTATGCCTTATTCACTTATCGGATTCTTCCCCAAAAACAGGTAGAGAATACAACGAAAACAGCTTTACCTGTTGTGCAGCTTATTCTGCTATCCGCTGCTGTACTTGCAGTTTCCTCGGGGAGTTTGTCACAAGATGTGCGTATCAATATTCTTGGCATTGTTACAGCAGTAATATTGATATCCTTATTGGTTATCTATGAACCCCGAACTTCGGCAAAATTATTTCCAGAAAATGCGTTGAATTGGCACTCTCCCCATCTGATCTTATTCGCTACTATATCGCTTTTAGTGATAGGGTTGGCGGGTGATGTTTTTGTTCCCTATTTTCTGCAAATTCTGCATGGGCAATCTCCTTTAGCTTCTGGTTATATGGTTGCCACTGCGGCAGTGGGTTGGACGATTGGAGAAATGCTCAGTGCTAGTTGGCAGGGTGAGAAAATTCGCTTTGCGATTGTAAGTGGTCCTGCCTTTATGTTTATTGGTATGTTGATATTGCTTGTAATGTTGCCCTATCAGTCAGCGGGAGAGTGGAAAATAATACTACCGATAATTTTTGGCTTAGGGCTGTTTGGTTTTGGTGTCGGTTTTGGTTGGCCTCATTTGTTGACCCGCATTTTGCAGGTTTCCAGTGATACTGATAAAAACATTGCCGGCTCATCTATTACTACCGTTCAGCTATTTGCCACAGCATTTGGCTCTGCATTGGCTGGCATGGTCACCAACATATTTGGATTTTATCAGCCCGGCGGTATTGAGGGCGCAGTTTCTTCTTCCCATTGGTTATTTTTACTTTTTTCTATTGCACCAATATTGGCGTTATTGACGGCATGGAAATCAGCAAGGATTACAGTAGTAAAATAGGCAAATGGTATAATCTGTGCATTGGCTTTCTATGGAAAACCAATGCACAAGAAATATTGTTTTTTGCAGAATATCAGCCATATTAACTTCTTAAATACCCAGCAATTCATTTAGATAATTACAATATTAGACGTCACAAGATAGGTAAATATAATATGATGCAGAAAGATGTTATAAAATAAAGCTAAGGATATTTGATGTTCATGATTTCCAATCTACCAATGGATGGTTTAAATACCAGCACAAAACACCGCCAAAGATATAGCCGCTCAATAATAAAACATATTTTGATACTATTTATGCTCTTCTTTAGCATAAGCAGTGTATCAGCAAAAGAGGTCCGACAAGAGACGACGCTCGTTGAAGTTCCGGCACTTACCCAGAGTGTAACGGATGTATCCAATATCCTAACCAAGAATGAACACCAGCGTCTGACCCGCAAACTGAAAAAATTGCAATCAGAACACAAAGTGCAAATGGCGGTTTTGATTCTTCCAACGACAGGGAGCGATAGTGTCGAAACTTTTGCTTCCCGCGTGTTCACTGAATGGAAACTAGGCAGTAAACAACGTAATGATGGCATCCTGTTTTTGGTGGCATCAGATGATCATAAGATGCGTATTGCCGTTGGTTCCGGCCTTAAAAAGCAACTAACGGAAACTAAACTGGCAAATATTTTACGTAAGGATGCAAGGCTGGCTTTCAAAGAGGATGACTATTATGAAGGTATCAGTAATAGCATTGAGTCCCTTGAGTCCTTGGTAAAACAATCGTGGCAAGAGCAAGCGTCGCAAGAAACATCAAAGATTACTCAGGCTTTTGAAGACGATAACAGTGATACTTCCGACAACATATCAGACAAAGATTTTTCGAATCTGCTGATTTTTTGGCTGATCGGCCTGATATCTTTGCCCTTGCTGGTTTTCCGTAAAGATGGCAGGTTTAAACGTTTCCTCAAGAGTGCATCAACAGTGGCTGTCTGTACTTTTGTACTCAGTTTGGTTGGCATTTTTCCTGCTATCCCGTTGGGATACTATCTGATGATTTTCTTCCTGCCAGTAATTTTGATACTTGTTGTGCTCTTTTTCGGTGCTTCGTTACTGGGCAGTTTATTCAGTAGCCTCTTTGGGGGGTTATTTGGTGGTTCCGGTTCAGAATCTCCTGCTATTGCTACTGAGAGTACGGAAAACCCTAACGATGACAGTTTTTCCGGTGGTGGCGGAAAAAGTGACAATGATGGTGCATCAGGGGATTGGTAATCTGTTTGGTTAGCACCTGATTGTTAAGCAGACATACTTTTTATATGTAATATAAGAATATGTCTGCTTTTTTGATTTGATTTTGTGTTTTTGTACGCTTAACTAAAATAAATAGCTCAATATTTCTTCAGAGGTAAGTTCAATCTCAAATTCCTCTCGCGGTATCCATAGATCATCCACTTAATGATTTTGAGCCAGTTGCTTGTGCCCTTCATTGTTAATAAAGCAGGACAGACAAAGCACTATTGTTGCCAGAATCAGGCAATAAGCGATAATCGGCCAGCTAGTCTCATTGGATAAAAGTGTAATGGTGAACGTCCCGACCATCCCTGACAGTAACCCCCCTAAGCAAAAATAGAAGGCCGTAACAGTACCAGCGATATGGTCGAATCCCCGAAGCGCTCCATTTGGCGCCACAGAAACCCCTGTAGAAATGCCAACACCAATAAGCCACATTGGGGCGATGAAGCCAAGGACCGATTCAGGCATGAGTAGCTCTCCAACTGCCAGCAATAGTGCTCCTGCCACCAGGCAGCACATTCCTGCCCGTAACATATTCAGCCTTCCCCACCGAACAATCGCACCTCCTGCAATTCGCGAAGTCACCATCATTGCGATAGCCACAGTTGCAAATAGCAAACTGAAGGTAAGCTGCGATAATCCTTGCCGGCCTGTCATTACCCAGGGGGCAGTTGAAAGAAAGACGAAGAAGCTCCCCATTCCTGCACTGTAGCAGAGTGTGTACAGCCAGAAATTCAGACGCTTTACAGGAAGAAGTAGTTGCGACCACTGTAACCCTGCCGACCGTTTCTGCCGGGTCTCTGGATAGAGTTTCCAGGCTGTAATAACAGCGACTGCCATTGCACATCCTAATAAACCAAAGATTGCGCGCCACCCTAGCCAGGTGTTAACCAGCGCTCCTAGCAAAGGCCCTACTGCCGGAACCATAGCAAGCATGGAGCTGAGTAAACCATAGATGATATTGCTTTCCTTACGCCCCGAATAGATGTCGCGTACAGCCGCGAATATGGCTACGAGACATGCCGAAGCACCACAAGCTTGAATAACTCGGAGACCCAAAAAAACTTCTGGGGATGAAGTTATAGCAAGGCCGAATGAAGCAACGATGTAAGTAATTCCACCACTAAGCAAAACAGGACGACGACCGAACCGATCTGACAGCGGGCCGAATAGAAGCTGGCCGGCTCCTATTAGAACCAGGTATACCGTCAACGTTAGCTGGATTGTTCCTGTTCCGGCACCAAGTACATCGGCCATGAGAGGAACGACGGGCAGATACATATCCATACCCAGTGATGCCAGTAAATCGAATGGGGATAACAGTAATATTGTGGTGGTAAGAGAATATCGCCAGGAAAAATCTTTTGAGTGCACGAATCCATCTCCTAAAGTTAAGGAATTGGCGGCGTGCTCATAGAATTGAGAGGTTCTTGAGGACGCCGCAACAACCACACTATGGTTGCTACGGCTTATCTATCTGTTGTGTGTTTTTTGAGGGGACTCATATATAGTTATCCTGTAGTGAGTTCGTATCGTAAGATCTTCACGCTGAGATGCAAAGAGCCTTAAATTACGTGTGATACTTTATAGGTAATTGTTAATCTTTTCTAACCATTTTTGCTTGATGACAGAAATGGTATTTGTTTATCTGTGAGCACTGGCTGAAATTGCCGATGGGTGGTAGTTAAGCTTGAGCTAAGCAAGAATTCCTGCTTAGACTATCTATGACTCAAGTTTGGATCATCTATGTGTCTCAAAAATGATGGAAATTTCCATAACCTTTATAATCAAACAGATATAGATAAAACACGATAATTACTTTTGATATTTCCGAAGGGGGGCGGGTAGACGTCCATGTCTGGATTGATATGAGATCAATAACAATGATGTCTACGGTTATATCCCTGTTATCACCTGAGAATGGCTCTTCAGACTCTATTTTAAACCCGGCAGCCATTACAAATGCCAGCGTCGTGCCTTTGCTGAAGTCCAGTGCGAGCTGCTAAGTTAGTTTCCAATTTATAAACCACCGCATAAGTCTGTAAAGCTTCCGGTCACGAATGAAGCTTCGTCACTAAGTAGCCAAAGAATCGCATTTGCAACCTCTTCAGGCGTTCCACCTCTTTGCATCGGGAAGTTCTTGGCAATACGATCAACTCTAGAAGGCTCGCCTCCATCAGCATGAATATCGGTGTAAATGCCTCCCGGACGAACGCAGTTGACTCGTATGCCGTCAGCGGCGACTTCTTTAGATAATCCTGTAGTAAAGGTATCAACTGCACCTTTCGACGCAGCATAATCAATGTATTCGAAAGGTGAGCCACTTTTCGATGCACCTGATGAAACGTTAACAATTGAACCTCCAGAGCCTCCTCTAGAAATAGACATACGCTTAATCGCCTCAGAAGAGCAATAAAAATGACTCATTACATTGGTCAATAGTACTTGTTGAAATCGTTCCCCATCCATATCAATTAAGGGCATTTTTTGTTTTAAGATTCCAACGTTATTGACAAGGTGAGTAATACTTCCTAACTGAGTATCAATGTTATCGAACATTTTTTTTACTTGATGCTCATTGGAAACGTCAGCACGTACAGCGATACATTTGGCACCCAGATTCAAAATCTCATCACGGACTTTAAACGCAGACTTTTCATCGTTTAAATAATTTAAACATATAGAGTATCCTTTATTTGCTGCCAGTATAGCGGTAGCCGCTCCAATACCTCGACTAGAGCCTGTAACTAAAAGTATTTTTTCGTTCATCATTATCCTATTTAGTAGTATTACTTGACAAAACTAACTTGAAATAACCAAACGCAGATAAATAAGAAAACGCAATTGCTATTAGCATATAACTATACACATACCAGTCACTTACAGAAACGTACTTTGTTACTGCGGGGTAAAGTAGCACTGGGAACATATCAATCTGAGTGGAGATTACATCTGGCGTAATAACCTTAAGATGGGGTCAGGAAAATACCGCCCATTACGCGCTGTCAATACTGGGCTGTAAAAAAACAGTCTTGGTGTGGGATATTTTCCGTTTTCCAAACGGACCCCTAACAAATATTGGGATATGCCAACATACAACAGACGACGGCGTATGCGCACTTAGCACCCGATTATTTGCAGTTAGCAATTACATTGAATCCATTGAGTGAAGGTATAGAAATCTAGTAGCCATAAGCAACTGTAGGTAACAAAAGTGTTAACACGAGTGTCCACACTTGGAAATTTTTAACTCGTCTACAGTTGCTTAAGATAAAATTATCTATCTGATTTTAAAGTAAATATTATTTCGGATAGAGATAAAAAAAAGCCCTTCGCGTGCTGAGGGGCTTTTATAATTCACGTCACATTTCCTTCTTGACCTTCTGAATCATAGATGAAATGCCACACGCTTACCGGTTGGAAGTGTCACATCAATACTTAATTCTCCCCCCAAAGCCGCTACATAGCGTTTGAGCGTTGAAAGGCGCGGATCATGGTCGGTGTTTTCCATTCGAGCAATAGAAGGTTGCTGAACACCCATAGCGGCTGCAAGCTCCGCCTGTGACATGTCTAACTCATCACGTAACTGGCTAAGAGCCAATTTGATGCTGGCCTGTTCAACTCGCTTTTCAACGCGCGCCTGCATTTCCGGGCTTTCTTGCGCTAACAGTTTTCTGTAATTAGACATCATTATTTCTCCAGATTGTCCAAGTGACGGCGATATTCAAAATCAGCTTTTCGGATCATATCCTTGTAGAACCGCTTTTCATTGGTCCCGGTTTTATTGCCGGCACATAAAACGATTGCACATCGCTGAGGGTCAAAAGCAAAAAAAGCTCTAATCGGATCACCGGCGTGTTGAATACGCAATTCCTTCATGTTTGGGAAATCTGAGCCATATAGCGTATCAACATAAGGCCTACCAAGATTCGGACCAAACTTTTCCAGCACGCCCATTGCTTCATAAATTGACTCCCTGAGTTCATCACTCTGAGCCAAAAACTATTCGTCAAAGCACTCTGTCGTTATAACTTCCCACATACCGACCCCATAACTTATTCGTTATAATTAAGAATATAACATATTTGTTATATTGCCAATATTAATACTGAAGACGGACAGCACTCTTTTCGTTTTATTGTGGACTATCGAAGCACATTACCGTCTGTTGACCGCGTACTGGGTGTGGCTGTACGGCCTCAACCAGCGTCGGTTGTCACCCAGCGGACAAAGGTTTCATGACTGACGAATGTGGCACTACAATTGATATTCTGGCACTGGTTGTAACGTTCTTTGGTCTGGAGTGTGTGTACAAAGCTGCTGTGGGTATGGGCGACGTGGCCGCAAAGGGGGCATCTCATCATAATGTGAGTACCTCAATTATCAGGAAAGCGCCAGCTGTGTTAGGCGATAGCGCGATTATAACAAATCAGGCGCCCATGTCAGCATCCTATATTTTCACTTCCAGCGCTAAGGCGGAGGTTAAGCCGCTATCATTCAGGGGGTGTGGGCTGGTACAAAGGGAAATCAGTGCCATTGAATGAATACGATAATGTGAATTCCTCTTTTTTTATTTTGTGATTCATTAAAAATCTTTCATTATCACTGTCCTCAATACCTCATAATAAATGGAGATTTTATGCATTGGTCTTTACGCACAGGGGCTTTCATACTTGTCTTGCTGGGTGTGAGTTATAGCATTTATGCCCGTTTTTCCCCTTATGTAACAAACGAAAACATGAAAGAAGATATTGAAATCATCACGCAAAACACGCTCCCTCCGGTGACCAGTGAAGACTGGGGGATCATTCTGGGTGCGCCCTATGCGGTTTTCAATGGTCATGCGGTTAATGACTATGCGCCTGAAACCGCCGAGGATAATGGATTATCGTCGGCATGGGGGATCAAAAATCGGCAGGATTTACTTCAGCAATTATTTTGGCTCATTATGGAAGGGCACTCTGCCGGTTATTATGAAATAAGAGATAATGTTATTCATCTATCAAAAAACGATTTCGACACATTATTGAGCAGCATTGAAAAAAGTCAGTGGGATGAAACGGAAAAACAAGAAATCATCTGGCAATATAAGATGATGTATCACAACACCAATGACATTCAAAACGTGAAATATCTGGCCTGGGATTATGTCCGGTTCAGTATGTTATGTTTAGAAGGTGCCCGACTGAAATACATCACCAAAGAAGAAGCCAAAGCCTGGACACGGATGTTAGCCCCGCGTCTGCGTAAAACGTATACGGGATGGGGTGATTTGTGGCACCATTTATTTATCACCCGCTGGTTCTGGTCGGCTCAGGATAAGCAATGGACAAGCAGCCAATCAGATTACCTTGCTATCGTGAATAACTTATTACAGAAAAAGGGCAGCCCGGCAACAACCATTAAATGGGGTTCACCGCTTTCCTCCACGGATACCACGTCATTTGCTGAAGCCGTGGCAAGTTTACAATTAGAAGATGAAGACGGTGTGATTGCCGGGGTCGATGAACTGAATAAAGTCATCAAATCGCACCTGAACCTTAAATAAGTCCAACTATAAAACATCAACAGGGGCTATATGCCCCCGTCCTTATTTTGGCGGTTCGGGTCAGTCGATATCAGGCGCTGTCGAGCAAAACACGGTATTTGCGCCATGCTGTCAAGGCGATTGGCCCCGTTTGCCCTGATTATTCTGTGGTCAGTGACCTATTGGCTCGCAAACCCATTGGCTGGGCTATGTCCTTCTCACCGGACTCTGAACTGACAAAGAAAGCCTCAAAAGACACGAAAACAGCGGTTTTTTTATCGTGTGACAGGTCACACCATTCTATTGTTAGACGTTTCTCAGACGCTCGCCCAACGCTTCCAGAATGAAAGCGTTCACTGAAATATGGTGCTCGGCCGCCGCTTGATTTAAACGTTCTCCAAAGGACTCAGGATAGCGCAAAGTAAACGTTTTTATTTTTTCACGTTTCTGATAAGGCTCAATATTCGCGGCCCGACAATCTTCCAGATATTCATCCAAAGACAACCGACCTTCAGCATGCAGTCCGGCGATACTGTCAGCCACAAAATCACAATAACCGGATAAGCCTAAAAACTTCCCCCGAAACATGCTTATTTCAGGGATATAACTGATCACCGCCGAAAGTCCGGCGATTTCCATAATATTTGTATTTTGTTTACTCATGATGGCGTAACTCCTACACTTTCTAACCATTCCCGTAATCCAGCCACAGCCCCTTTGTCTGTGTCTGGCGACGGATGGGGGCGATGAAAATTGGCAATACTCCCATTCAGCAAAAATTTACAACGAGAACCCCGGCCTTCCTTGATTTCACCGCCTAATGCCTTGATTAAAGATTCAATATCTGACCATTTAATTCCCGACGATACAGGTGTTTTAAAAATTTGTTCCAAGGTACGTTGTTGCCTCGTTCGGAGCGCTGAAACCGGTTTGTTCATATCCCAATACACCACGACTTCAAATAATGAAGTCATATTAATGCCAGTAGAAAATGAAGTCAAATTATGAAGTCATAAAAACAAACAACCCGCACGGTAACAGCGGGTTTTATCGTTATTTCGTGATATGCCACACCATCATAATTTCATCTCATGCCAGCCCAGCGTAGCCCAACAGGTCGCCTCGCCAGAGAAACAACTTCAGCCACAGGAAGACGCTCGCCACATTTTCCACATTGCCGTGTTGATAGCGCCTGCATTTTCTGTTGGACCTCCGCCGCCCGGCTGGCCTTATCGGTAAACAGCAACAGATGCCAGTGTGGCGTGCCATCATGATGAGGCTCCACCACGCGTACCCCGTACACATTCAGCACCTTATCCTTAAACGCGGTACGGATTTTCGCCCAGACCCGCACCAGATAACGCTGGTCGTCTTTGGGCGTGTAGGCTTCTTCCGCCCAGTGACTGTTCAGTACCGCCACCTTATCTTTCCCCATCTGGCGGGTCGGATGATATTTTGACGGGGTAGTAATAGTGATAAACATGCCGATATCGCCGCGCGCCGTAGCAACCCGCTCAATCCCGGCAATCTGGGCCATCAGCTCCATGCGGCGGATTTCCGGATTGGAAATACTTTGCATGACTTTCTCAACCAGATCGAACCGCTCACCGGTGGCAACGTCTTCAATATCCATCTACTCAAGGTACTGCCTATTGGCGAGGCGCTGGGACTGCACCTCCTGAATGGCCTGACGGCTGGCATAGGGGGAACGGTTTTTATTGACGGCCATTGCGGCAATCAGCAATGCTTCCCGCCAGCGGGTACGGTGTGCCTTAAGCCGGCGATACCAGAAATCGTCACTGACCAGACGGGACACGGCCGCAATCACCTCTTTGGGTTGCAGTGTTCCTTTCAGGTAACGGGCGTAATGCGCGGGTGTGATATGCAGACTGCGGGCCAGTTTCGCCAGTTCGCCATAAATCGGGTGCAGGTGGCGCATCTTGTAGATAGCTTCTTTATCGCCGTTCGCCGCTGCGATGCACTGATCACAATACTGTACAGCGTAAAGAGCCCGGCGGCGATTTTCGTTGCCAGTGTCTTTAGCGGCTTATTATGGAGATCGGGCAGGCGGTTAAACTGACTGATTTCGGTCGAAATCCGGGCGGTGGCCATCAGCGTCGTGTGGGTATCCATGTCAAAACGGCGGCAATGCGCGGCCAGCGTTTCTGATGGAACTCGAAATACAAAAAATCCTGGGCTTTCAGAATGCCCTGTTCTTCCAGAATCTTTTCGTAACGTTTCGGCAGGAATAACGCAGAACGCGCGGCAGGGAATTAATATCCGATAAGATCGCTTGCCCCTGAAAGCGGGGTGCATTCCACCAATAGGCATATTGCCCGTTAGCGGGTTCTGCTTCGGGCAGGGTACGGAAATCAATCGGGCGGTCTAACATGTCATCACACCGCCGTAAGTAGCCGGGTTCAGGATATCCAGCGCGCTCTGGCAACGTTTAGCTATGGTGTCGACCGCCGCCAGATAGTCTGTCACCGAGCGCATTTTGTGCCGGGTATACGACACAGATACTGGCCGTTTTGCGGGGGGGGGGGGACAGGAGAAAAAACACACCAGAGGGACTGATAGCCCTGAGTGTCCCGGAACTGCGTAAGCTGCTGTCAAAACTGATGGAAAAGGCGGGGGAAACTTTAGAGCAGATTTTATCCTGGTCCTATTGGCGGCGGCGACATCAGTACCGTGCACAACAATGTCATTACCATAGCAGGGATAATCCTTTGATTAAAAAAAATTACGGCTGTAGTACTAGAAGCTCAACATGTTCTAAAAGGTCGTGTGAATTTTCTTAAAACGAAGAATGGGGAACAACGAGTCGTTCCTATTTCTGATGATGTGGAGAAAGAAATTCGCGGGCAAAAGCAAGCAGGCAAACTGTTCAAGGTTGACTACAAGAAATTCTGTGACACCTTACATACAGTCAAACCAGACTTACCTAAAGGTCAGGCAACCCATGTTCTAAGGCACACTTTCGCCAGTCATTTCATGATGAACGGGGGAATATAATTGCGTTACAACAGATATTCGGTCACGCCAGCATAACCCAAACGATGGCCTATGCTCACCTTGCCCCAGATTATCTGCAACATGCAATTACATTAAATCCTCTTAAAGGTGGAATTAAAGTAGTGTAAGGAAAAAGAGTGTGGAGGTTGTCCACCGACCGTCCACACTCAAAAACTTTCACACGCCTTCTAACTCTTTCGTACTTTTTTATGTTGTTGTTTTTACAGGGGTATTGTCTATAAGTCATTGAAAAAAAAGCCCCTCAAGGGGGCTGAAAGACAGGGATGGTGTCTATGGCAAGGAAAATCGTTATTGATATTACTTCACGTCATTAGGTATAACAGAATCAGTTTAACTCCCGGACAATTCGCGCTTTATAACACTTTTGGAGCTGCTCTTCCTGCTCCGATGTCAGCAATTGATACATCTGATGACGAATACGCGCTATTTCTACACTGAGATCAATATTCTGCTTTGCTACTTTTTCAAGCTGCGTTTTTACCGCAACTTCATCAAAATCCTTTGCAGTCAGAAGAGCATACATCTTCCAACGTTCTGCTTCTATATCCGCTCTTACTTGCTCATGCAGATGCCGTTTTTTCACCAAATCCCACATCTGCTGCCGTTGCTGTTCAGTTAATGTAATTCCCCCAAAAACACAACTATAGTTATAGTTACGTTGGTAATAACCAGAATCACCCTTGTCGTATGGCAGACAAAACAGTGAAGAATCAGCCTCGGAGGCATTATACGCATCAGCAATTTCAGCTAAGGCCATTGCCGTTCCAAACACAGACATTGACGCTAAAGCTAATGTTGCTATTTTACGCATTTAATAATTCCTCGCTTTATCGAATAGCACTATTCGATTCAGTGCAGGTAATATAGCCGTATGGCTGCAAACTAGCGTCAGAGCATGTAAAAGTACGTAAAGTCATGGAATAGCAAAATTTGTTATCGTATTTTGCTCTTGGAGGAAGAATGAATGCATAAGATATTATTAGTTGATGATGACCGCGAACTAACATCTTTGTTAAAAGAACTACTAGAAATGGAAGGATTCAGTGTAGTGATCGCCCATGATGGCGAGCAGGCATTACAATTTATCGATTCTTCAATTGATCTATTACTACTGGATATCATGATGCCGCGCAAAAATGGCATTGAGACATTGAAGGAGCTACGTCAATACCACCAAACTCCCGTTATTATGTTAACGGCTCGTGGAAGCGATTTAGACCGCGTTCTGGGACTGGAACTGGGGGCAGATGATTACTTACCTAAGCCTTTTAACGATCGTGAACTGGTAGCCCGTATACGTGCGATTTTGCGTCGTTCCAACTGGAACGAACAACAGGCTGACAACGGTACACCTGTACTCGAAGTCGATAAACTGCAACTCAACCCAGGACGCCAGGAAGCCAGTTTTGATGGCGATATTCTGGATTTAACCGGAACAGAATTCACACTTCTCTACTTATTGGCTCAACATTTGGGGCAAGTTGTTTCCCGTGAACATTTAAGTCAAGAAGTATTAGGAAAACGACTAACACCTTTTGATAGAGCCATAGACATGCATATTTCTAACCTTCGTCGTAAATTACCCAACCGGACTGATGAATTACCTTGGTTTAAAACGTTACGTGGACGCGGATATTTAATGGTTTCAGCGAAATGATCAATAGCCTAACAGCCCGCATATTTGCCATTTTCTGGCTAACGCTGGCGCTCGTTTTGATGGTTGCGCTAATGGTGCCCAAGCTGGATTCAAGGCAATTAACCCCACTATTAGACAGTGAATATCAGCAAGGAAACCAGATAGCCAGACATATTGGAGAAGAATTAACTCGCTATCCACCCAATGATCTATTCTGGTGGCTAAGGCTAGATCGTGCCATTGCCCAATGGGCACCACCAGATCAATTCTTATATCTCGCTACTGCTGAAGGGCGTGTTGTTGGCCATGAGAAAAATTTTGTGCAGGTTGTTCGCAATTTCCTCGGCCAATCTGACAATACAGACCATCCTAAAAAGAAAAAATATGGTCGTATAGAAATACTTGGGCCATTTTCAATACGTGATGGTGAAGATTACTATCACCTCTACCAGCTTCGGCCGGCAGGCAGTCCACAATCAGATTTTATTAATTTGATGTTTGATCGCCCTTTCCTGCTGCCTGCGGCGACCATGTTAATAAGTGCACCACTACTCCTATGGCTGGCATGGAGTTTAGCAAAACCCGCCCGTAAGTTAAAAAACGCGGCAGATGAGGTGGCAAAAGGTAATTTAAGACAGCATCCTGAACTGGAATCAGGCCCACAAGAATTTCTGGCTGCTGGTAGCAGCTTCAATCAGATGATTAGTGCATTAGAAAGAATGGTGACCGCTCAACAAAGGCTGATATCCGATATTTCGCACGAATTGCGCACTCCTCTTACCCGTTTACAACTTGCAACAGCATTGCTACGTCGTCGTCACGGAGAAAGCAAAGAGCTGGAGCGCATTGAAACAGAAACTCAGCGCCTGGATAGCATGATTAATGACTTGTTGGTACTTTCCCGCAACCAGCATAAAAATGAACTACTGCGTGAAAATATCAAAGCCAGCGAGATATGGAATGACACATTGGAGAATGCCAAATTTGAAGTCGAACAGATGCACAAAACACTGGATATCGTTTCTCCCCCTGGTTCCTGGACTATTTACTGCAACCCGGCAGTACTCGGCAGTGCACTGGAAAACATTGTCCGCAACGCTCTTCGCTACTCCAGCAGCCATATCGCCGTGGCATTTAAAGCTGATAATCATGGCGTGACGATTACCGTTGATGATGATGGTCCTGGCGTCAACCCGGAAGATCGTGAACATATCTTCCGCCCGTTTTATCGGACAGATGAAGCAAGGGATAGAGAATCAGGTGGAACTGGACTGGGGTTGGCAATAGTCGAAACCGCAGTGGAACAACATCGAGGCTGGGTGAAAGCAGAAGATAGCCCTTTAGGCGGGCTAAGATTGGTGATTTGGTTGCCGTTGCATGGACGATAGATAGATGGCGTCCTGACCGAAATTTAGTTAATAACAGTATGTAATAATTAAAGAAAAAAAGGCTATTATGCTTGACCTTGAGGCGTTGAGGGTCTAACCTCGTCGCGGTTTGATGAAAATTACTCGTATAGTTATTTATTTTTAGAGAAAAATTATTCTATATCAATTAGATAACCAATCCATGATTAATGATGGGCACTCTGGGAGCCATAACCTAGTGCGGTAGCTTTAATCAAGCATAGACATGTATTTTTCATAAAACTTCCTTCCTAATTCTAAAACCAACCTTAAAATCAACTGAAAATCCAAAAATGAAAATTCTGGTTACTGGTGGAGCAGGTTTTATTGGCTCTGCATTAATTCGATATATTATCAACCATACTGATGACCATGTTATTAATGTTGATAAACTCACTTATGCAGGCAATTTAGAATCACTCAAAGAAATTGATCATAGTCCACGCTATTCTTTTGAAAAAGCAGATATTTGCGATCGTAATGCTCTCGACTGCATACTAGAAAAATATCAACCGGATGCGATTATGCATTTAGCAGCAGAAAGCCATGTAGATCGTTCAATCAGTGGCCCTAGTGATTTTATTGAAACCAATATTATTGGCACTTATACTCTTTTGGAAGCCGCTCGAAATTACTGGCAGAAATTACCCGAAAGCAAAAAAAATAAATTTATTTTTCACCATATTTCAACAGATGAAGTATACGGTGATTTGCCTCATCCAGATGAGCTTCCAGAACATTCTTCCCTTCCTTTATTTACTGAAAATACAGCCTACGCTCCAAGTAGCCCATATTCAGCATCAAAAGCATCTAGCGATCATTTAGTTAGAGCATGGCACAGAACTTATGGATTACCAATAATAGTAACCAATTGTTCCAACAATTATGGACCTTACCATTTTCCAGAAAAATTAATTCCTCTTGTTATCTTGAATGCATTAGAAGGGAAATCTTTGCCAATCTATGGTAAGGGAGATCAAATTCGGGATTGGTTATATGTTGAAGACCATGCAAGAGCACTATATTTAGTTGTTAATACTGGTAAAAATGGTGAAACTTATAATATCGGTGGTCATAACGAAAAAACCAACCTCGAAGTTGTCGAGAAAATTTGCCAAATTTTGGATGAACTCGTTCCTAAAGAAGTTTCTTATAAAAAGCAAATTACCTTTGTTGCTGATCGACCAGGCCATGATCGTCGTTATGCGATCGATGCCGACAAAATCAGCAAAGAGTTTGACTGGAAGTCGCTGGAAACGTTTGAGAGCGGTATCCGCAAAACGGTTAAGTGGTACTTATCAAACGCCACGTGGGTCGAGAACGTGAAGAGTGGTGCCTACCAGTCGTGGATTGAGCAAAACTATGGGAAACGTAGTAAATGAATATTCTGTTGTTCGGTAAGAATGGGCAAGTTGGATGGGAACTTCAGCGTTCACTCGCGCCGCTAGGCAACCTGATTGTGCTGGATGTTCAATCTACTGAATATTGTGGTGATTTCAGTAATCCGGCGGGTATTGCCGAAACTGTATGTCGCATCAAACCAGACGTAATTGTTAATGCTGCTGCTCATACGGCCGTCGACAAAGCGGAGTCTGAACCTGAGCTTGCCTCGTTGCTGAACGCCGAAAGCGTAGAAGCCATCGCCCGAGAAGCAGCAAAAATTGACACTTGGGTCATCCACTATTCAACCGATTATGTTTTCTCGGGAGAGGGTGAAAAGCCATGGGTGGAAACTGATAGCACAGCGCCGCTGAACGTCTATGGTCAGACAAAATTAGCGGGGGAGAAAGCACTACAGGAAAACTGCCCGAAGCATCTCATTTTTCGCACCAGTTGGGTTTATGCCGATAAAGGCAACAACTTTGCGAAAACGATGCTGAAACTGGCGAAGGAGCGTCAGGAACTTTCTATTATTAATGACCAGTTTGGTGCGCCGACAGGAGCTGAACTGTTGGCTGATTGTACTGCTCACGCTATTCGTACTGCCATTATGCAGCCGCAAGTGGCAGGATTATATCATTTAGTTGCTGGGGGGGAAACCTGCTGGCATGACTACGCCGGGCTGGTTTTAGCTGAGGCGAAACGTGCCGGGATAGAACTGGCGCTGAGCAAATTAAACGCGGTATCTACAGATAATTTTCCTACACCGGCGAAGCGTCCGCATAATTCACGATTGAATACAGAAAAATTTCAGCACACCTTTGGTCTGGTACTCCCGCATTGGGAAGTAGGAGTAAAACGCATGTTGGCAGAGTTGATTACAACGACTGCACCTTAATTCATTCTCTGAGATAGTAAAATGAAAACACGGAAAGGTATTATTCTGGCTGGCGGTTCAGGAACTCGTCTTTATCCTGTGACTATGGTTGTGAGCAAACAGTTGCTGCCGATTTATGATAAGCCGATGATCTATTACCCTCTGTCAACTTTGATGTTGGCTGGCATTCGCGATATCCTGATTATCAGTACGCCGCAAGATACGCCGCGCTTTGAGCAATTGTTTGGCGACGGTAGCCAGTGGGGGCTAAATCTGCAATACAAAGTACAGCCAAGCCCGGATGGTCTGGCACAGGCGTTTATTATCGGTGAGGAGTTTATTGGTGATGATGACTGCGCGCTGGTGTTGGGCGACAATATTTTCTACGGTCATGATTTACCGCAACTGCTGGATGGCGCGGTGAATCAGGAACGCGGGGCGACGGTTTTTGCTTACCACGTTAACGATCCTGAGCGTTATGGCGTCGTTGAGTTTGATAAACAAGGCATGGCAATTAGCCTTGAAGAAAAACCGACTGAGCCGAAAAGTAACTATGCGGTGACCGGTCTCTACTTCTATGACAATGATGTCATTGAAATGGCTAAAAGCCTAAAACCTTCTGCGCGTGGCGAACTAGAAATTACTGATATTAATCGCCTGTATCAGGAGCAGGGTCATCTGTCCGTGGCGATAATGGGGCGTGGTTACGCGTGGCTCGACACCGGAACGCATCAAAGTCTGATCGAGGCCAGTAACTTTATCGCAACCATCGAAGAACGTCAGGGATTGAAAGTGTCCTGTCCTGAAGAGATTGCTTTCCGCAAAGGGTTTATTGACGCTGGGCAAATCGAAAAACTGGCTAAACCGCTAGCAAAAAATAATTACGGAAAGTACCTGCTGAAGATGATTGGTAAAAAATAACTGTAGAAGAAAGGCGTAATGCCTTTCTTTTAATCAGATCCTCAGTACCAATCAAATAATAACTGTTAATAAATAGCTTACAATGAAAATATTGATCACGGGTATCTCTGGTTTTTTAGGTTCAAGACTTTCAGAGCTGCTAATGAATAAGTCATTCGATGTTTCAGGTAGCTCACGCACAGGTGATGCAACACGAAATATCTACGCCACTGGCGATATTGATGGTCATACAGCGTGGCATGACATCGTCTCTGGTTGTGATGTCGTTATTCATGTGGCAGGACGCGCGCACATTCTGAATGACAAAGAAACAGATATTGCCGCGGTGTTTAAAAAGGTGAATTGTGATGCGACAATAAAACTCGCTGAAGATGCCTTTGCAGCGGGTGTCAAGCAGTTTATCTTTATCAGTTCGATCGGTGTAAGTGGTGATAATTCAAAACAACAAGCCATTAGTGAAAATTCCACACCGCATCCCGTTTCACACTATGCAATTTCCAAATACGAAGCAGAAAAACAGCTGCTGGAAAAATACAAAAACACGAAGATGGCCATTACCATTATTCGTCCAGCATTAATTTGTGGTCCGAATGCGCCGGGAAATATCGAGCGTCTGCTGAAGCTGGTGGCAAGTGATTTGCTGCTGCCGTTCAAAAAGGTCAACAATGTCAGAAGCATGGCGTCATTGGACAATTTATGTGATTTTATTGCCCACTGCATTGGTAATCCGTTGGCAAAAGACGAGACATTTGTTTTTTCTGATGAGATTGAATTGTCAATCGAAGAGATTGCCAGCACGATGGGCGCAGGGATGGGGAAAAAAGTCAGACTGATCTATTTCCCTCCCTTTATCCTGAAATCGCTGTTGTCTTTGCTGGGCAAAAAGAAAATATATGAGCAGCTTTTCGAGTCGTTAACTGTTGATGCATCGAAATCCAGAACGTTGATGAAGTGGCAACCGGTTGTAACTATCTGGGATTCCCTCTTCGCTGCGGGTCAGGCATTTCACGAGGATAAAAAATAATGTCATCCATCGTCATGTCGCTGTCGGCGTTTATTATTGCTTGCGTTCTGACCTGGCTGTTGCGGGTCTACGCTATTCGCAATAATGTCCTCGATATTCCGGTGCATCGCAGTTCGCACTCCATTCCAACACCGCGAGGCGGCGGAGTTGCCATTGTTATCACGCTACTTGCTTTTGTGGGCATTGGCTACTTTTCACAGCTTATTTCTCGCGATATGATGTTGGCGCTGGCTATTCCTGGTTTGATCACCGCAGTCATCGGTTTCATTGATGATCACAAGCACATAGATGCGAAACTGCGTCTGGTGTTCCATTTCCTGGCCGCCGGTTCCGGGCTTTATTTTATCGGTGGTTTCCCGGCGGTTGTGTTTGCCGGTTACAGCATCAATATTCCCATTGTTGGCATCGTCTTTGGCCTGCTGTTCCTTGTTTGGATGCTGAATCTCTATAATTTTATGGACGGGATTAATGGTATTGCAGGCAGCGAAGCGGTGTCATTCGGTGCATTGAGCCTGTTGGTTATTGGCTTAAGTAACCCGGCATTGTTAGGGCAAGATTTGTCCTTGTGCCTGCTGATTCTTGCCGGCGCCAGCATCGGGTTCCTGGTATGGAACTTCCCGGTTGTGCGCATCTTTATGGGCGATGCGGGCAGCGGATTTTTAGGGATTGTTATTGGCCTGCTGGTACTGATTGTCAGCCATGAGGATAGCCGCCTATTCTTTGCCGAATTGATTTTGCTGGGCGTATTTGTGGTCGATGCGACCGTAACGCTGTTACGCCGCGTGGCACACGGGCAAAAACCTTTTGAAGCGCATGCCAGCCATTGCTATCAAATATTGTCCCGTCATTATCAATCTCATGCGAAGGTCACAACGGGTGCGATAGCGATTAACGTATTTTGGCTAACGCCTCTTTCTTTTGCTGCGGCAACATCGCGCCTTGATGGCGTATTGGCTCTTATCATTGCATGGGTTCCTTTAATCGCGTTGGCGTGGAAATGTGGGGCGGGTGTTAAGGATAAAATTCGAGCGTGAGCGTAGGTATTCGCAATTTGTTTTTGAATATAAAGTCACGACTGGATGTGTCACAATAAATCCAGCTAGGTAATCAAGTAGCGTGTAAAAGATTAGGAATATCATGTTAGTCTGGTTTGTCTCATTACCAAGGTCATACAAAAGAATAATCTCTCTTTCCATCGACATTTTTCTTTTGGTCTTCTCTTTTTGGCTCGCTTTGTGGTTAAGAATTGATGTATTGATGCCAATCAGTAGCATCCAGCATTGGTATCTTGTTTCTTTCAATACCTTAGTAACACTTCTGGTCTTTATTAAGCTGGGCTTGTATCGGGCAGTTTTGCGCTATCTGAGCGCGAAAGTGCTGGTTTTGGTGGCTATCGGTATGGCGCTGTCTGCCGCGTTACTGATCATGCTCGCTTTCTTCACCAATATCTATTTGCCGCGTACGATCCCGGGCATCTATTTTGCCGTTGGTCTGTTATTCGTTGTTGGTTCGCGACTTTTACTGCGCATGCTGCTCAACAGGTGCATGAATTTCGGTACTAAAGTTATCATCTATGGTGCGGGTGCATCCGGGAGACAATTGTTGCCAGCGTTGAGTCAGGCGGCGGAATATTATCCGATTGCGTTCGTTGACGAGAATGAGAAGTTACAAAATACTATCATTCACGGCGTGACGGTTTATAGCCCGCAGAAACTGAAATGGCTGGTTAATAAGTATAATGCCAGGAAAATACTTTTAGCGATGCCAAGCGCCAGCCGTGAACGCAAAAGAGAAGTGATTGCCATGCTGGAAGGACTACCCTGCGAAGTGTTATCTATTCCAGGCATAGTCGATTTGGTTGAAGGTAAAGCCACAATCGATACGATCAAGAAAGTCTCGATTGCCGACCTACTGGGTAGAGATCCTGTTGCGCCGTTGCCGCAGTTGATCTCCAGAAATATCAAAGATAAAGTGGTGCTGGTTACAGGAGCTGGAGGCTCAATTGGCTCTGAACTATGTCGGCAGATACTCAACAACAGCCCCAGCACGCTGGTTCTGTATGAGATTTCTGAATTCTCCCTGTATGCCATTGAGCGCGAGCTGAGTGGTCTTATCAAGCACTTGAATGCGAACATTACGCTGGTGCCGATTCTTGGGTGTGTGCAGGATCAACACCACCTTGAACGTGTGATGACCCGTTTTAAAATTGAAACGGTCTACCATGCGGCGGCCTATAAGCATGTGCCGCTGGTTGAATATAATGTTGTTAACGGCGTCATGAACAACATTTTTGGTACGTTGAATTGTGCGAAGGCTGCTATCAACAGCGGCGTGCGTAAATTCGTACTGATTTCAACAGACAAAGCGGTACGTCCAACAAATACGATGGGGGCGACGAAGAGGATGGCTGAACTGGTGCTGCAATCTTTGTCAGCACAGCAGAAATCGACCTGCTTCTGTATGGTGCGCTTTGGAAACGTTCTTGGTTCATCCGGCTCTGTTGTGCCGCTATTTGAAAAACAGATTGAAGTGGGCGGCCCAGTAACACTGACGCATCAGGATATCATTCGTTATTTCATGACTATCCCGGAAGCGGCTCAGTTGGTTATTCAGGCTGGCGCGATGGGCAAAGGCGGTGATGTGTTTGTGCTTGATATGGGCGAACCGGTGAAAATTCTGGATCTGGCTCACCGCATGGTCTCCCTGAGTGGTTTGAGCGTGAAAGATGAAGAGACCGGGAAAGGTGATATTACGATTAAAATCACTGGATTGCGGCCTGGGGAGAAACTATTTGAAGAGCTGCTGATTGGTGAAAATGTTGAAAAAACGCAGCATCCACGCATTCTGACCGCCAATGAAATAATGCTCGACTACGATAAATTACAAGAGTATTTGTGCGAAATGAAGAACGCTTGTATGAATTACGATCAAGTTAAAATACGAGAGATTCTAATTAGTGCGCAGACTGGTTTTAAACCTTCTGATGATATCTGTGATATATTGTCTTAAAGGTTTTTGGCGTGACAGTAATAGCGAGCAAAGAGTTGATTGTTATCGCTAATATTTATTAACTTAATGCATCGGAATTAAAATGCTCTTAACAGCAACCAAAATACCTGGAGTGTTGATTTTTGAACCTAAAATTTTCAAAGATGAACGCGGATATTTTTATGAAAGCTTCAATCATGCCAAATTTGAAGAAGCTGTCGGTCATAAAGTCACTTTTGTCCAGGATAACCAATCAAAATCGCAGAAAGGTGTTGTCCGTGGTTTGCATTTTCAAGCGGCACCCTCAGCACAGGGTAAATTAGTTCGCTGCGTTGCTGGTGAAGTCTATGATGTCGCGGTTGATATCAGAGAAGGTTCGCTAACGTTTGGTCAGTGGGTTGGCGTGCATTTATCTGCTGAGAACTGCAAACAACTGTGGATCCCGGAAGGTTTTGCCCATGGCTTTGCTACGTTGAGTGATTCGGCTATTTTCCTCTATAAAACAACTAATTATTACAATCCTAAAGCGGAACGGACCATTCTGTGGAACGATCCTGCACTGGCTATTGACTGGCATGTAGAACAACCAATCTCATCCGATAAAGACAAAATTGCGCCTCTGTTACAGCAATTACTGGAGAACAACGGTGGATATTAAACTGATTCCTCTTCAAACCCATGGTGATGAGCGTGGTTCTTTAGTTGCTCTGGAGTATGGCAGCAATATTCCGTTCGAAATCAAACGCGTTTATTATTTGTTCAACACTGATAAAGGTGTCAAACGTGGTTTCCACGCGCACAGAAATCTGAAACAGATTGCTATTGCCGTTCGCGGTTCTTGCCGGTTCGTTCTGGATGATGGTAAAGAGCGAGTGAGTCTGCTGCTGGATAACCCTGCGCAGGGATTGGTGATTGAATCCTTCATCTGGCGTGAAATGATCGATTTTTCAGAGGATTGTGTTCTGATGGTGTTGGCCAACGAACTCTATGATGAGAGCGACTATGTGCGCAATTACGATGACTTTCTGGGGTCGGTTCAGGGGAGGGCTTGATGGCTGTGACTGGTAGTTGGATTTTGACCGATGACGAGTTTATGAAACCCTCATACCGGATAAGCCCGTTCAGTACATCATCCATTGCAAAGAATTGCGGTTTACCACCGGCCAGCAAGGACGTGCAGTTTTTTGAAAAAAGACATCCGGCGTACCATCAGCACTATTTGCTCAAAGCGCGCCACGGTATCACGCTGGCATTAACCAATTTGGAGCTGGCAAAAACAGATCGTGTCACCGTGCTTACCACCACGGATAATCTGTACGTCAGCGGGTGTGTAACGAATGCGATTGAAGCTATTTGCAAATGGAACCGCACGTTGAATGAAGAAACCAAAGCTATCGTGGTTGTCCATGAGTTTGGCACTGTGTATCCGGATATGGATAAGCTCTACCAGCTTGGTGTTCCCATTATTGAAGATTTTGCCCATTCATTTAATTCCTCGTCTGCCGACTCTGGGCGCAGTGATTTCGTCATCTATAGCTTTCCTAAGTATTTCCCTATTCAGTTCGGTGGAATTATCCTTAGCCGCAATATGTTGACCATTAAGTCGGAATTGGGCGCAGAATACGAGGACTATGTTAAGCGTGTGGTTTCCGCACATGTTGACCATGTTGAGGAATATGCCGACATACGATGGAGAAACTATCGCTATCTGTTGGAGCTTTTTGCGGGCTTGTCTTGTACGCCACGTTTTACTTTTAGCGAACGGGAAACACCATCCGTATTTATGTTTTGCCCTCCGGCAGAGGTTAATCTTATTGCGCTGAAAACATTTATGCAGGGTAACGGAATAGAATGCAGTGTTTTTTATGGTGAACAGACGTTTTTCATTCCGTTGCACGATAGACTGCGACAAGCAGACCTCGACTATTTTGTTTTTGTCTACAATGAGTTTATTCAACGGGGCGCGTGATGAAATTAGAAAACATTACATTGGTTGGTAGTGCAACAGTAGATCCTTCGACAAGCATTAATAATGTTCGTTTAGGAGATAATGTTAAAATTGCTAAACGATGCTCTGTTTTTGGTTCAAAGGAAAACGTTCTTGAAATTGGTCATGACAGCTATGTTGGTATGAATTCAATTTTAAACGGCTACAGCGCCAAATTAACTATCGGTGCTCATGTAAGTATTGCGCAAAATGTAAATATAATGACCGATTCAGGTCCAAACTCCAGCGAGCTTTTGCAAAAAATCTATCCGATTCAGAAAGAAGAAATAGAAATTGGCGATCACTGCTGGATTGGCACTTCGGCGATTATTATGCCCGGTGTTAAATTGGGAAATTTTTGTATTGTCGCGGCAAATAGCTACGTTAATACTTCATTTGAAGATTACTCAATTATAGGTGGAACACCTGCTCGGTTGATTAAGAAAATTGATCCTTCTGGGCTGAAAAAGGATTAAGTTATGACCAGAATAGCATTGAATGAAAAATATGCTGTCAACCTAGTTGATGGGTATGCGGAAAATAATTTTTTTTCCAGTAAATGCTTTATTGAGCACCAAATTGTCGTACAGAAAAAAGAAGTACGAACATTTGCTCTGGTGGATCTCGCAAGAAACAAACAACTCGCTATCAAATCTTTTGCCCGCGGACAAAACTCCTCTGACTGGATGTCCCCGGTAACCGGTGCTTTTGGACCCGTTGAGGCCAGCGAGTTTATTTCTATGAGCGAGCTGGATTTTTTCATCAGCGCTATCTCTGATTATCTGTTATCTCTGGAAAACAGCGCTAAAATCGTTTGGCGTCTGCCGCCGCAGTATTACCAAAGCAAAGTCCACACCAAAGTTCAGAATGTTCTATTCCGCCAAAAATGGGCTCTGGATGAATATGATCTTAATTTTCATCTTCCCATTACCAGCTACGAGGATTTTCGCTCTAACCTTAGCAGCAGTAAGCGAAGAGAGCTTAACCGCATTACAAAGTCTAAGCCTGAATTTAACGAAGCAACCATGGCTGAGCAGCGTAAAAGCGTTTATGACGTCATTAAGTTAAACCGAGAAAGCCAGGGATTCCCGATGACCATGTCATGGGAGGCAATTGAAGCGCTTTCTCTCGCCATGGGTGAGAAGATCAAGTTTTATATTCTGACGCGCGACAATGTTGTTCTTGCTGGCGCTATTTGTCTGACACTCGACATCAATACATTATATGTGTTTTATTGGGGCGAGTATCCGGAATATAGAAAAGATTCTACCATCATTAAGTTAGCTGAAGGTATCTATCTGGCAGCAGCTGAAGGCGGATTTTCGACGCTTGATATTGGTACCTCGACATGCCATTCAGAGCCAAACCAAGGATTGATCAATTTTAAAGAGAATATTGGTTGCTTGGTTAGCCAAAAAATTACAGTTAGCTTAAGCAAAGATGGAAAATAAATAAAATGAAAGTAGACTTTTTGAATCTGCAACAAATTAACGCGCGCGATGCGCAAGAAATGCTTACGGCATGCAAAGATGTTATTGATTCTGGTTATTATATCGGCGGGGATAAAGTTGATGCTTTCGAAAATGAATTTGCGGATTACTGCGGGGCAAAACACTGTGTTAGCGTGGCAAATGGCCTTGACGCATTAAACCTTGTTTTACGCGCTTGGAAACTGCAGGGCCGCCTGCAAAATGGTGATGAAGTCATTGTTCCTGCGAACACCTACATTGCATCGGTACTTGCGATCACTGAGAACGGGTTAGTACCTGCGTTTGTTGAGCCTGACTACAATACATTCAACATCACTGCGGCTGGTATTGAATCCGCTATCACCGCGAAAACGAAATCCATCCTTCCTGTGCATCTGTACGGTCAGTTAGCGCCAATGCCTGAGATTATGCGCATTGCCGAAAAACATAACCTGTTAGTGCTGGAAGACAGTGCCCAGGCGCATGGCGCCATGCTTGAGGGGAAGCGTGCGGGTACATGGGGCCATGCTGCTGGTTTTAGTTTTTACCCAGGTAAAAACCTCGGCGCATTGGGCGATGCTGGCGCTGTAGTGACGGATGATGACGAACTGGCAAATGCGATCAAAGCGCTGCGCAACTATGGTTCGCACAAAAAATATGAAAACCTGTATCAGGGGCTGAATAGCCGTCTGGACCCGATGCAGGCCGCGATGCTCAGCGTTAAATTAAAACGTCTGGAGAGTGATACTGAGCACCGTCGTCGCATTGCGGATATATATATTAAGAACATGAATAATGCACTGGTGACTACGCCATTCGTCACTGAAGCGGCTGCCCATGTTTGGCATTTGTTTGTGATTAAAACCCCGTATAGACAACAGCTGCAGGAGTGGCTAGCGACGAACAACATTCAAACGCTGATTCACTATCCTATTCCGCCGCATAAACAACAGGCTTACTCTGAGCTTAACCATCTGCATTATCCGATCACTGAGCAAATTCATGAAGATGTATTATCACTGCCAATATCTCCGATTTTGACAGAAGATGAAGCGATGTATGTCGTAAACAAAATCAATGCATTTAAAGTGTAAGAGTAAATTTAATGCGGGCTCTATTTAGTGTCACTTTTTGGACCGGTTTGTTAACAATATTTAAAATGGCAGTAGGTTTTGTTATTACAAAATTTGTGGCTGTTTATGGCGGGCCTTCAGGACTGGCCCTTTTGGGCCAGTTACAGGCTATTGTCACAAGTTTCAATGGGATAGTTAACGCTCCAGTTAGTAACGGGATCGTTCGCTACACCGCCGAGAATCATGACGCTGGTATAGATAAATGCACGCCTTGGTGGCGTGCAGGTGTATGCTGTGCGATATTCCTCTATCTTATCATCCTGATCGTTGTCTTACTTTGCTCGAATTATCTGGCGCGGGTCTTTTTGGCAAATGAAGAGTATGCTTGGATAATTGTTCTGGCAGGCGCTTTTTTGCCATTTACTGCCATCGGAACCTTTGTCAACTCCGTCATCAACGGTGCGAAAGATTATAAGAAATATGTCATTGTTGGCATGTTCTCAACGCTATTATCATGCCTGATAATGATGGTGTTAATCTATTACAAGAAATTGCACGGTGCACTTATTTCTGTTTGTATTCAATATGCTTTGGTTGGGCTTATCTCTATCGCGTTTGTATATCGACAAAAGTGGTTCAAGCTCGCTAATTTCTTCGGTAGAATAAACAAAGAGAATGTTAAAGGTATTGCAGGTTATATTTGCATGGCGGTGGTCAGTGCCATTGTTTTACCCACCACGTTGCTGTTGATCCGTAACGAAATGGTTGACCAGCTTGGCTGGATGCTTACCGGACAATGGCAGGCCGTATGGAGGATATCGGAAGTCTATCTTAGCGTCTTGACGCTTGCGCTAGGAGTTTACTATTTGCCAAAGCTTTCTTCTATTGGTGATAGCAATAAAATTCTGGCAGAAGTAAAAACGACAAGCCACCTGATGTTTGGTCTGGCTATCATTATGGCGTTCAGCGTCTACGTGATGAAAGATTTTATTATTCTGATTTTGTTTTCACCAGAATTTCTACCGGTGCGGGAGTTTTTCACTATTCAGCTCGTGGGGGACTGCCTAAAACTCATTAACTGGGTTTACTCTTACCCTATGCTGGCGCGTGGTTCTACGCGTTGGTTTATATCGCTCGAGTTATTCTTCGCCTTTTTGTTCTTTATTTTAACTACCATTTTACTGCATTTTACGAATCTGGCTGTCGACTCCGTATTGTATTCATACGTCATTGTCCAGCTGGTTTGTTTCCTGTTCTTGCGAATTGCACTAAAACATATAATTCATTAAATCGGAAGGAACAATGCTAGAGTTGACATATGCAATGCCTTGCTATAACCATAGTGCTTTTTTGGTCGAAGCTTTGGATTCTATAAAAAATGATGTTGCGACTCATGATTTAAGTTATGAAGTATTAATTATCGATGATGGTTCTTTGGATAATTCAGTTGACGTTATCAAAAAATGGGTGGAAACCAACAGCGATATCAATGTTCGTTTAGTTATGCAAGAAAACCATGGTATTGCCAAAACAGTCAATAAACTATACAACAACTCTAACGGTAAATTCGTCCGGCTTTCCGCTTCTGATGATATTGTTCTTCCCGGCAGCTCCGCTGCGATGATGGCTATTGCCGCGGATAATATCACCTGTGTGTTTGGTGATGGCATCGTTATTGACAACGATAGCAAGCAAGTTGGCGATAGCTTTATGAATTATCACGGCGGGAATCCTGATGATCTGCGAAATAACCAGCGCATTCCGCAAAAATTGATCGACAAATGGTGTATTGCCGGTCCGTGCATTCTGGTAAGGCGCGATTTCTTTAACAACTATCAGTATGACGAAAATTCAAGGATCGATGATTTTGACTTCTTCCTGAATGTGTTTAAGAAACCGGATAGCGTAATTTACCTCGATCAAAAAGTTTGTGGCTACCGTATACACGGCAGCAACACATCAAAAGTGAAAGATATAGCAACTCGAATTGCTAATTTGCATTCATTTTATTATTTGCTGGAGAAATACACCTATAATCCTGAACTGAAATATGTGCAGAAGAAACTTTTGGCTAAAAGATACCTCACTAAGTGTAAAATTAACTACTTGCAGAGGAGTTATCTCAAAGCCGCCTATCATTATGCTATTCACAAATATTATTCATCACTAAGTTAATCAGCTAGTGAGATAAAATAGCCAGTAGTCAGCTTAGAGTGGATTGAAATATGAGTGGAATGAAAAGCAGATTGTCATTTTATATAATGGTGCCAGTGTTAGTGCAATTAGCGCTTTTTTATCTATGCTTCAATGTTACTGAGGGGATGGTTTCTTATTCTCTTTTTTATGCAGGTAGCATTCTTTTTCTGGTGTGCTTTGCAGAATTAATTTTCAGAAGGAAAATCGACTATTCTAGCCTGTATGAAAACATATACGGTAACATAGCTCCGATTGATAAACTGGTGCTGAAGTCGCTGGGTTTTTTGATTTTACTGTTATTCCCCCTTGATGTTTATTTTAATGGGTTCAAACTTTTGGATCCAGTTTCTTATGCAGAATTTTATGGGGCGGGGCGATTTGTTCGTCATGTAACCTCTTTATGTTGGATGCTGGTGCCTATTGCGTATATCATCAGACGCGAAAATCCGTGGATTGCCAGATTCTTTATCTTGTTTTCTGTGCTGCTACCGATCATGATGATTGACCGTAATCGCTTGCTGACCTCTTTCTTCTGTTATTTCTTTATTCTTTACGCAAGGTTCCGCTCAACATCAGTCAGAAGCCATCCAAGCGAATTTCGTAAGGTGAAATTCGGTCTGTACTCACTCTTAATTTTACTACCGACGATCTTTGTGGTTATTGGGTTTTATCGTAGTGGTACATCTTTCTCTATTGAATCTTCTGGCGATAGTATTGTCTATGGGAAATTCCCACTGACGGCATTTTTCGACATTATGCCGTCGTCAATCAAACAAATATTGTTATATATTACGACACCGATCCTTAACTTCACTCATGTGGCGTCGACAGGCTTTTTGAACGACCAGTTTTTGCTCAGCCAGATTTCGCCGTTCTCTCGTGAAGAATTTCCGATGTACCCCTATTCTCCAGTGCTGATCGCCCGCTACAACGTCGGGACGGAATTTTTTCCTTTCCTTCTCTTTGGTGGTCTGCCGCTGGTGTTTATGGCAATGTTTTTTGTGATTTTGGTATTTGGTGCTGTTTTTTATTGGTTTTGCAAGACGCAGGGTATCTATGCATGGTTACTCTTCTTGAAACTTGCATATTTTATGTTATTTCTGGGCTTTGCTCCTCAGTTTTATATCTTACTTAATATTATGAGTACTGTTCTTATCTTTTTGTTGTACTTATTTTCTAATTTTCTGAAGTTCTTTATGCTTAGCCATATTGGCAAACCCATTGGTGAGAGGCAGCAATGACGGGAATTAAAGTAGCTGTTTTACTGGCTGCATATAATGGAATGAAGTGGATAAACGAACAAATTCAAAGTGTTCTTAATCAAGAAAATGTATCCGTAGATATCCATATTAGTGTCGATGTTAGTACCGATGGTACCTATGAGAACTGCCTTGAGCTTGCGAAACAATATAGCAATATTTATATTTTTCCTTATGGTATCCGCTATGGTGGCGCAGCACGCAATTTCTATCGTTTAGTCCGTGATGTTGAACTGGCAAGCTATGATTTTGTCTCTTTTGCCGATCAGGATGATATCTGGTACCTGGATAAATTATCGAACGCGATAAAGGTGCTTTCCGAAAAAGGCTACGATTGTTATTCTAGTAATGTCATAGCGTTCTGGGAAAATGGCAAACAAGTCCTGATCAGCAAAGCGCAAGATCAAGTCGAGTATGATTATTGCTTCGAATCTGCCGGACCGGGCTGTACTTATGTGTTCAGTAAAGAAGTGGCATTAAAATTCCAAGCATTCATCAGTAATAATAAAGATAAAGTCGATGAGGTTGAATTGCATGACTGGTTAATTTATGCATTTGCTCGCCACAGCGGATATAAGTGGTTTATTGATTCGTGGCCGAGCATGTTGTACAGACAGCACAGTAGCAATCAGTTTGGCGCAAACGGCGGATTACAGGCAGCGAAGCGCAGAATCCAAATGATACGTGACAGTTGGTATCTGACAGAAGTAAAACGTATCGTTAATATCCTTGATGTTGAAAATCGTCCGTTCTTTGTTAATTGCCTGAATCGCGGTTATTTTGGCCATCTTTATATGGCATGTTATATCCACAAGGTTCGCAGGAAATTACGCGACAGATTAAGCCTTGCAGTTATTTTAGTGTTGGGTATGCTGAAGTAAATTTGCTTAATGTGTCACAAACAAAGGCGTAGATCCATTTCGCTTCTTTTGCACCCGAATCTAGCGTGTAAAATCCTTATTTGACCTGGGAGCGCAGCACCTCCCAGAATACACCTGACAGAAGTTATAATAACCTAATGAAATGGCCACCTCCCCTAAACGGCTTCAGTGAGCCATGCTGAATATATCAGTAAAAACATGAAGAGGTGTCCAATGGAACAAGTTATCGGAATTGACCTAGCAAAGCGAGTGTTTCAAGTACATATTGCATCCCCGCTTGGCAAACTGATTAAAAATACGGGGGTTTCACGCGATAAACTGACGGCTTTCATTGCACAACAGCCTCCTTCAAAAATTGTGATGGAGTCGTGTGGCAGCAGACAGTCGTCCGGGGATGCGTTATGTCCCGGAAAAAACACAGGCACAGCAGGATATTCAGTGTTTGCCTCGGGTTCGCCAGCGGCTAATGAAAAACAGAACGGCGCTGATTAATCAAATCCGGGGATTAGGCTTGGAATATGGCATTGCTATCCCAGAAAGCGCTCACAAAGTTGAGCAATGTTTGCCTGATCATCTGGAAAACGCGGAAAATGACCTGACTCCAATGAGCCGTGAACTGTTTCAGGAACTGCTGTTTGAACTCAAAGAACAACAGCAGCGTCTGATGGAGCTGAATAAACGCCTCGATCACCTGAATGCGCAACAGGAAGATACGGGCGGTTACTGACACTGCCGGGTATCGGTCCGCTGGGAGCCTCGGCTCTAATGGTCGCCTTGGGCGATAACAAAGACTTCAAAAATGGCCGCCATTTTGCTATCTATCTGGGGCTGTTACCAAGGGAACATAGCAGCGGAGGCAAAGTCAGGTTATTGGGGATCACGAAACGCGGAGATAGCTATTTGCGTGGAATACTCATCCACGGTGCCCGCTCAGTGGCTTATCGGGTGCAAAAACTCCCCGACGAACGATGTAATTGGATTGCAACGTTGGTTAAAAGGTGTGATAACCCGTAGCGGACTCAATAAGGCACCAGTAGCGCTGGCAAATAAAAATGCCCGAATCGCGTGGGCACGGGTCAACCAACAATCGAGTTATGAAGCGCGATGAGTCACCCTTTATGTAGCAAAAGTCCATAAGTTGATGTAATTGACAGGTAGCACCGACTCTCTGTGAACCTGGTAACCCGATCAGTCTATCGAGACTGTTGAATTAATGAGGACAGAGAGTGCGGATTTTCATCAGGGCTCACTGAAGCCGAATATATGTTTGCGACTACGTTGTCAGAAAAATTTACTCACCCACTTGAATTAAGTCGGTGTCCATATATCGGGTTATAATACTAAGAACCTATTCAGAATATTTTAAACCTGAATAGTTTTTCATGTAAGCTGCTGGGATGAGAAAAGTTTATACCAGTGACATTAGTCGAGAAGTGTTCATGGAAATTGAACCCCTGTTGCTCAGCAATAGGAAATGTACACGCCCCAGAAAAGTCGCTGTCTACGAGGTATTTTGTGCCTTGCTATATTTGCTCAAGAGCGGTTGTCAGTGGGATATGCTGCCCAGCGATTTTCCCCCAAAAAGCACGGTTTATTACTACTTCAAACTCTGGAAAGAAAAACCGTCAGAAACAGATCTCAGTTTGCTTGAGCAGGCTTTAAAAAAATGTCGTTGGCGAGGTCCGTATCAACCATGGTCGAAACGCCAACACCACTTTCTTGATAGTTGACTCGCAAAGTGTTAAGAACACAGACACAGCGCATAAAAAAGGATATGTCGCGGGTAAAAAGATTTCCGGCCTCAAGCGGCATATAGCCGAGGATAACCAAGGGCTTCCCCATGCTATCAAAGTATGTGACGGACAGAAAAGGTATGTTAGCGGCTTTTACTATGCACAAGAATCCCTTACTGGTGTGAAAAATATCCTCGCTGATGGCGGTTACACGGGAGTCCCCTTCGCTGACAGTGTGAGTGAGATACTGGGAGCTACCGTCGAAATAGCCAAACGTGATGAGCTTCATACCTTCAAGGTTATCCCAAACCGGTAGGTAGTCGAGCGTTCATTTGCCTGGCTGGATAAATGCCGCCGCTTATGGAAAAACTGTGAATGCTATTTAACCCGAATTCCGTTTAAGCCGTCACTGGGAAATCGTCTTCTGAGTAGAAAATTTTCAGTGACGGTTTCTTTTCTTTAACGCAGTAAGCAATCAATCCACATAAAACGGTTAACAAAAAACCTTTTATACTTCGGTGGCGAGAATGCTCTATTTGAGAAATGTGTTTCAATTGGCCATTAATGGTTTCGATGATAAAACGCTTTAATAACATTATTCTATCCCACTCTTCCAGCACCTGTGCTTTCATATTACGGCGCTTTTTCGTGATAAAAGTCACCCCATTTTGGGCTAAATCCTCTGCTAATTCCTTGTTGAGATAACCTTTGTCACCGTAAAGACAACCTATTAGCCCTTTTGCTAATTCACGAACAGGTTCCCGATCATCCACATTACCGGGCGTCACTTTAAGCGCCAAAATTTCGCCCTGATGGTTCACAATCAAGTATAATTTGAAACCGTAAAACCATATATGGACGTCCCCCGGTTGTGCAAGCATTGAGTCGATACGGTTTGCTACCATATATCCGGCGTCATAAAGGGCTTATTTGCCCGCGCCATGATGTCATCCGCACCCTGTTTCCTTCTCAGCCGTCATCGGTATGTGACTACCTAGGTTTTACTCAGGTTATTGCAGGGCCGATAGCCGTTTTTTCATCAGTGTTTGCAAACTCGGTTAAAGCGTCTGTTTCAATTCACTTAATTCAATTAATGGATAGCAAAAGCTTTTTTCATATCATAATCAACCTCATCTGTCAGAATACGCCAGATAATTCGGGTCAGCTTGTTAGCTAAAGCAACGATGGCTTTCATGGGACCACATCGGGTAATCCGTGTTCTTAGCCACTCGCCTAAAGGATCATCCCGTTTTTGCACGCCCTGCATCATCGCTCGGGCACCATGAATAATTAACGTTCGGAGATGACGGTTGCCATGTTTGCTCAGAGAAGAAAGACGGCTTTTCCCGCCCGAACTGTGTTGCCGGGGAACCAAACCACACCAGGCTGACAACTGCCGGCCATTAGTAAATTGGGATGCGTTGACGTCACTCACGAAAGCCGCCGCAATCAGGGGACCAACACCGGGAATAGTCAGCAAGTGCCCATACCCTGCTTGCTGACGGGAAAGTGCCGTAATTTCGTTATCCATTTCATGAATGCTGACGTTCAAATTCTGCAGATCTTCCCACAGCGTATGCAATAAACGACGCAGCACACAAGACAGAGCATTATCACCTTCTTCCAGAATATCAGGGAGGTGTTGTTGGAGTTTCTGAATCCCCACAGGCACAATTATTCCCTGCTCAGCGAGAAAGGCCCTGATTTGATTAGCAAGAGCAGTACGCTGTTCCACCATGAGCTGACGGGCACGGCGCAGTGCTTTGATATCTTGCTGTTCTACGGTTTTGATGGGAACAAAATGGAGACCGGGCCGACAGGCCGTTTCACAGATAGCCAAGATCGTACTCATGAGATGTTCTCCCGAAATTCAGTGCATCGGATAAAAGATGGCACTATTTTCCACTGAAAAAGGGGGCGTCCATCACATCAACCCATTGAGGTTTTTCCTCGTTTTGCGATTCCCTCAAACACCTTATGACGGGGAATACGGATGTTATGGCACACTTTCAAACTTGTGGAATCAATAAAAGCGATGCCTGTGGGGTCTCCTTTTAATTGAGTCAGATAACTGCATAGCGGTACCAAGACGGCAGGGGCGGCACTGATGAAACGGGTATAACTGAGCAAAGTGGGGAAATCCTGATGGTGATATTTCCAAATATGCTCCAGATAAAAATGCTTAAAATTACGGTAATGCGACAGGTGGAAGAGGATCAGAATGGTCATGATTTCACTGGGATACATATGACCTTGTCGGCGACGCAGACGGGAGCCATTATCAAGACAAAATTGCGTCCATTGTGGTATAAAAAAACGGCAAAAATCATCGACATCACAGAAGATTTCAACTAAGTTATTCATGGCCTGTTCCCCCTCGGAGCGGTTTTTGGTGGGCACCAAAACATTGCTCCGGGAACAGGCCTCTCGTCAACTTCTTATCCAGAATTCGGGTTAAATAGCTATCCCCGCGTTTTGTAATACCCAGTAACCTGACTTTGCCTGCTGCTATGTTCTCTTGGGACCAGCCCCAGATAGCTGGCAAAATGGCGGCCATTTTTGAAGTCATTGCTGTCGCCCAAGGCGACCATCAGAGCCGAGTCTCCCAGCGGACCGATACCCGGCAGTGTCAGTAACCGCCCGATATCTTCCTGTTGCGCATTCAGGTGGTCGAGACGCTTATCCAGTTCCTTCAGACGCGGCTGCTGTTCTTTGAGTTCAAACAGCAGTTCCTGAAACAGTTCGCGGCTCATTGGGGTCAGGTCATTTTCCACGTTTTCCAGATGGTCAGGCAAACATTGCTCCACCTTATGAGCGCTTTCCGGGATGGCAAGGCCATATTCCAAGCCCAATCCCCGGCACTGATTAATCAGCGCCGTTCTGTTTTTCATTAACTGCTGGCGAACCCGAGGCAAACACTGAATATCCTGTGGTGCCTGTGTTTTTTCCGGGACATAACGCATCCCCGGACGACTGTCTACTTCCACAATAGCCATAGCATCATTGTTATCATTTTTGCTGCCCATTCTGAATGGGGCGACATATTGGGGACTGATTTGTTTCACTTCGTGACCAAAGCGTTTAAATTGGCGACTCCAGTAGCTTGCACTGCCATACTCCTCCATCACAATTTTTGAAGGAGGCTGTTACGCAATAAAAGCGATCCGTTTATTGCGTGAAACCCCCGTATTTTTAATCACTTTGCCAAGCGGGGACGTAATATGTACTTGAAACACTCGCTTTGCCAGATCAATTCCGATAACTTGTTCCATTGGACACCTCTTCATATTTTTGCTGATGTCTTCAGCATGGCTCACTGAAGCCATTTTGAGGAGGTGTCCATTTCATTAATTCGGGTTATTTATAAAAATTTACTCAAACCATGCCATACATCGTCCTATTCGAACCAGAAATTCCGCCTAATACGGGTAATATTATCCGCCTGTGTGCCAACACAGGCTGTCAGCTCCATTTAATCCAGCCTTTAGGTTTCACATGGGATGACAAACGATTGCGTCGTGCGGGGCTGGATTATCACGAGTTCGCTAACATCAAACAGCACCACAATTACCAAGCATTTCTGGAAAGTGAAGGATTCAGTCCAATCAATTCACGATCTCCTTCCGGAGCACGTCTATTTGCTTTAACCACAAAAGGCACTCCAGCACACAGTAATGTGAGTTATCGTGATGGTGATTATTTAATGTTTGGTCCAGAAACCCGTGGATTGCCAGCTTACGTGCTAGATAACATGCCTCCTGAGCAGAAGATAAGGATCCCCATGCTGCCGGATAGCCGCAGCATGAATCTTTCTAATTCTGTGTCGGTAGTCGTGTTTGAAGCGTGGCGACAACTGGGTTATCCAGGTGCGCTGTTACGGGATTAAAATATAGCACTCAGCGCCATTAGACGCTGAGTGCTGTTAATTCTGTATTACCAAAAGAGAAGAGTTTTTAAATCCCATCTCCATTCTCAAACCCATTATTCATTCCGTTGAAATGCTGGTTCATATCCAGTGATGGCTTCTCGCTTTCCGGTTTACCAACAATTCGCGCTGGTACACCTGCCACGGTGGTATGCGGTGGCACTGGTCTTAATACAACTGAGCCCGCACCAATCTTCGCACCGCGCCCAATTTCTATGTTGCCGAGAATTTTTGAACCGGCACCAATCATCACCCCTTCACGCACTTTAGGATGACGATCCCCACACGCTTTGCCTGTACCACCGAGAGTCACGGATTGCAGGATAGAAACATCATTCTCAACTACTGCGGTTTCACCAATGACAATTCCTGTTGCGTGGTCAAGCATAATGCCACAGCCAATTTTCGCGGCGGGGTGGATATCCACGCCAAAAGAAACGGAGATCTGGTTTTGCATGTAAATCGCCAGAGCTTTGCGATCTTGCTTCCACAGCCAATGTGCGATGCGATATGCTTGCAGCGCATGAAAACCTTTCAGATAAAGCAGAGGGGTGGAGTATTTGTCGACAGCAGGATCGCGTAATCGGACTGCTTTGATATCACGAGCTGCCGATTCGATCATCTTTGGTTCACTGCTGTAAGCATCTTCAACAACTTCTCTGACCGCAATCGCCGGCATAATCGGTGTCGCCAGTTTATTTGCCAGCATATAGCTCAAGGCACTGCCAAGATTTTCATGCTTGAGTAATGTCGCGTGAAAAAAACTGGCTAACATTGGTTCACAATCCGCCAGAGCTCTTGCCTCATTTTTTATATTTTTCCAGACTTCACTCAGTTCTTCTCGAGACATATCAATCATTCTCATGTGATTGTTTTCTACCCTCTCTGAGGAGGCGATTTTAATCTAATTAAGCGCGGGAATTTTCTCCTTCATCCCTTGTAGCTCTTCCCAATAATGCCTGAGCTGCTTCGATTACATTTTTATTGCGATACAATATCTGGTAGATTTGCTCTGTGATAGGCATTTCAACCCCGACCCGTTTGGCTAATGCCCGGACTTCTTTTGTATTACGATACCCTTCAACAATCTGCCCTATTTCACGCTGTGCAGCGTCAACATTGATTCCCTGTCCCAACATCATACCGAAGCGGCGGTTGCGGGATTGGTTATCAGTACAGGTCAGCACTAAATCACCTAATCCAGCCATTCCCATGAATGTGGATGGATCAGCGCCTAAGGCAGCACCAAGGCGGCTCATCTCCGCTAATCCACGGGTAATTAATGCAGTGCGAGCGTTGGCACCGAACCCCATGCCATCTGAAATCCCGGCTCCAATAGCAATCACGTTCTTGATTGCACCACCCAGTTGCACGCCAATAAAATCAGGGTTTTTGTACACACGGAAGCTTTTACCACAATGGAAAAGCTGCTGGAGTTCTTCTCCAAATTCAGGAGTTGTCGCAGATACCGCAATTGCTGTCGGTAAACCAGCAGCCAGCTCTTTCGCAAATGTCGGGCCAGAGACTACCGCCAATGGGATTTCATTACCTAATATCTCACGCGCCACATCCTGCAATAAACGACCCGTTTCCGCTTCAAGGCCTTTAGTGGCCCAAACAATACGAGAGTCTGGCTGTAAATGCGGTTTTATCTGCTGTAAAACATCGCCAAAGACATGGCTGGGAACCACAATCAGAATATTACGGCTGGCTGATACAGCACTTTTTAGATCGGTTTCAAGCTGTAAGTTATCAGGGAAAGAAACATCCGGTAAAAATGCCTGATTACAACGGGCTTGTTGCAAGGCATGGACATGTGCGGGGTTATGGCCCCAAAGCACAACATTATGTCCATTACGGGCCAGTGTAATGGCTAAAGCGGTGCCGTATGAACCGGCACCGATTACTGTCATAGAAGCAGTATTCATTAAGCTTCCTGTGTTGCCTCATCAGACTGAGAATCAGCCTGCTGTTGCAGGTAATTCATGAACAAAGCATCAAAGTTAACGGGTGCCAGGTTCAATTGTGGGAATGTACCACGACCCACCAGGTTAGTGATGCATTCACGGGCATATGGGAACAAAATATTCGGGCAATATGCACCTAAGCAGTGCGCCAGTTGAGTTCCTTCAATACCATCAATAGAGAAAATACCAGCCTGCTGAACTTCGCACAAGAACGCGGTTTCTTCTCCTAGTGTCGCCGTGACAGTGACACGCAGAACAACTTCATAGACTCCCTGAACTAACTCACTGGAAGCGGTATCCAGATCTAATTTAACCTCTGGCTGCCATTCCTGTTGGAAAATTTGAGGTGCCTTAGGTGATTCGAAAGAAATGTCTTTCGTATATACACGTTGGATCTGGAAAGCCATTTCAGTATTGTTTTGTTCTGACATAATAATTTTTACCTTTTGATACGTCCTTATTAAACCTTGATAATGTAAGTATACTCTTCATCTTTCAGGTTGCAGCTTTGTTGGCCGCATCTAAAATCTATTGGGTATATACTGCTTACATCTCCATTCGTTATTTCTTGCCTCGGGATAATGGTAGGTTTTCACCTGTCCACCCGGCAATTCCCTCTTTCAGGGTATAAACTTGTTCAAAGCCTGCTTTCACCAGATTCTCAGCCGGTGTTTTAGATTCCAGTCCATTCGCTGAAACAATGATCACAGGCTGTTTTTTATGTTTTTCCAACTCACCCAGATTATTTTCTTTAATCTCAGATGGTGTCAGGTTAACAGAACCAATGATATGCCCTCTGCGGAAATCGTCACGAGAGCGTAAATCAACGACGATAGCATCTTCCTTATTGATTAAATGGATGACCTGTGTGCGAGTGATATCTTTACTCTTGGAGAATACACTTTTTACTGTCAGGACAATGACAGCCACCAACAGGGCGATCCAAACAAGGCTCAGGATCGTGTTCCGGCTAATAAATTGCATGATTTCTTGCAGCATGGAGGGCAACAACTCCCATTAGTTAATAACAAAAATCTAAGGTAACAGAGTATACCTGTGTGTTGTGTCAATTACAGCCAATTAGCATCAACCTAATGCAGATTTTGCGGAGAGTTTCGAGAAAAAATAAAAAATCCCCGCTAATCACTTGATTGTCATACATCATTAAAATATTTCATGCCAAACTGGACATATGCGGGATCTTCGATAATAAATGAGCTAAGTTAACTAAAATTTATATTATGGTTCGAAAAGATAAAAAAACAGGCCGTTCTCTGGTCAGAGGCAATTCCACATGAAATAATCGGACGCGACAGGCATATGCATATATAGGCAAGCACTATAAATATAGTAGAGCGTGGCAAGGTATTGAATCAAATGGCTGATAATAAGGATTTCAAAAGCTGTAATCATCGGCAGAAGCGGAAACAGTGGCAACCAAGAAACGGAGCTTTACTGTTCTGTGCCTTATTGTTTGTTTTTTTCTGCACGGAAGCCTTTGCCAATCAAATTTCAGAAAATAAAAACCAACTCAGAGATATTCAACAGGATATTGCTGAGAAAGAGAAAAGCGTCAAACAACAACAACAACAACGCACAGAGCTCCTCAACCAGCTCAAGGAGCAAGAGGGGACAATTTCAGAAGTCGGGCGTTCCCTCCATAGTACACAAGTCCACCTGAATAAGCTGGGGAATGAAATTTCGTCATTGACGAAAGGTATTAACCGTTTGCAAATGCAGCAAAAAGAGCAGCGTCAGCTACTTGCCAGCCAATTAGATGCCGCATTCCGGCAAGGGAATCATCAGGGTTTAGAATTATTGTTTAATGGCCCGGAAACACAGCGTAAAGAACGCATACTCGCTTATTACAGTTATCTGAATCAGGCTCGTCAGGAAACTATCACTAAACTGCAAAAAACAACCGACAGGCTTAACCAACAAAAAAAGCTGCAACAAGAAAAACTGATTGAACAACAAGCGTTACTCAGCAACAAAAAGCAACAAAAGCAAAAAATGGAAGTTGTCCGTTCTGCCCGGCAAAAAACGCTGACTGTACTTGAATCTTCATTGAAGAAAGATCAACAAAGTCTGGCTGAGCTTCGGCAGAACGAAACTCGCCTGCGTAACAAAATTACTAAAGCAGAACGGGAAGCCAAAGCCCGTGCTGAACGTGAAGCGCGTGAAGCTGCACGTGTCCGTGCGCAAATAGCAGTCAAACAGAAACAGGCTCAACAAAAAGGCTCCAGTTATAAACCAACAGAAGATGAACGCGCACTTATGGCGCGAACAGGTGGGCTTGGCCGCCCTGCCGGGCAAGCAACCTGGCCTGTACGTGGCCGAATTATTCACAGCTTCGGGGAAACAATACAAGGCGAGTTACGCTGGAAAGGTATGGTTATTGCCGCAGCCGAAGGCACGGAAGTTAAAGCAATTTCAGATGGCCGGGTATTACTGGCAGACTGGTTACAGGGCTATGGTCTGGTTGTCGTGATTGAACACGGTAAGGGAGATATGAGCATTTATGGCTATAACCAAAGCCTGTTGGTTAGTGTTGGTCAGCAAGTCCGGGCAGGCCAGCCGATAGCTCTGGTTGGTAGCAGCGGGGGGCAACAGCAACCTTCATTATACTTTGAGATCCGTCGTCAGGGACGTACTGTCAATCCATTACCGTGGTTAGGAAGATAAGAAAAGGAAATATAACCGTGCAATATCTGTTAATAAAGTACGTTAACTCATTCACTCTATTATTTGGGATATTGCGCTTTCGGATGCCAAAGTTATGGGTTCTGCCGTTTATCACTATCTTGTTATTTACTCTGAATGCCCATGCAACGCGTTTAGCCATTGTCATTGATGATTTTGGCTACCGTATTCACAATGAAAATAAGATATTGCAGATGTCTGCTGCAATTTCCATTGCCGTACTCCCTGATTCCCCATATGGCCGAGAAATGGCGCAAAAAGCCTACAAGCAAGGTAGAGAGGTCTTGATCCATCTGCCAATGGCGCCAATTAGTAAACAACCATTGGAAAAAAATACCCTGCACCCTTCCATGAGCAGTGAGGAAGTTGAAGATATTATTCACGGTGCCATAAAAAAAGTTCCTCATGCAATTGGTATAAACAACCATATGGGCAGCGCGATGACCTCCAACCTCACTGGCATGAAAAAAGTGATGAATGCATTATCTCAATATCATCTCTATTTTCTGGACAGCGTAACTATCGGTAATACTCAGGTCACTAAAGCCTCAATAGGAACACCTGTACAAGTGCTCCGCCGGAATATCTTCTTGGACGATATACAGACAGAAGCAGAAACGTTGCACCAACTCAACAGGGCTATTGCTCTGGCTCGTAAACAAGGCCATGCTATCGCCATTGGGCATCCTTATCCAACTACTATTCGGGCATTACAGCAAAGATTAGCGACTTTGCCAGATGATATTGAACTGGTAACACCCAGTATGCTGCTTAATCATTCCTTAACCAGTAAACGAAGCAACTCACTAACCAAACAAAAATGTATGAAATCTCCTGAAACCAAATCTGTAACGGTATTAGAATCCAAATTGGATTATTTCAGGATGGTTGGGGAAACATTGGTTCCCGGTGCAATTGTTGATGCCTTAAGTCAGAGGCTTGAAAAATTGCAGAACCGCACATCAAAACAAGAAAAGTTGCATAACACGGGTCATCTGAGACCACAAAAAGATAAGACAATAGAAAATAAAACAGACGCCCATAAAGAGATGAGCGTCTGCCCAGATTTTTAGCAACCTGTTTTAACAGCTTGCTTAAAATTTTTCAGATATTCAATTAATCCCAATTCAGGATAACTTTACCAGATTGCCCTGAGCGCATGATATCAAAGCCTTTCTGGTAATCATCTATCGGGAATTGGTGGGTGATAATTGGGGTTAAATCCAAACCGGACTGAATAAGTGTCGCCATTTTGTACCATGTTTCGAACATTTCACGTCCATAAATGCCTTTGATAAATAGTCCTTTAAAAATGACCTGACTCCAATCGATCGCCATATCTGAAGGAGGTATACCCAACAAAGCGATACGCCCGCCATGATTCATAGTGCTTAATAAGGTACGGAATGCAGGAGGAGCGCCAGACATCTCCAAACCAATATCAAAGCCTTCGGTCATGCCCAGTTCTGACATAACATCCGTCAGATTCTCCTTACTGACATTCACAGCACGAGTAACGCCCATTTTACTTGCTAAATCAAGGCGGTATTCATTCACATCGGTGATCACAACATGACGTGCACCGACATGCTGACACACAGCCGCAGCCATGATACCGATAGGACCGGCTCCCGATACCAGTACATCTTCTCCTGCTAAATCAAAGGAGAGTGCAGTATGAACAGCGTTGCCAAATGGGTCAAAAATCGCAGCCAGTTCATCCGGAATATTGTCTGGAATTTTAAAAGCATTGAATGCCGGAATAACAAGATACTCGGCAAATGAGCCGGCCCGGTTTACCCCAATTCCTGTTGTGTTACGGCACAAATGTGTGCGTCCACCACGACAGTTGCGGCAATAACCACAGGTAATATGACCTTCACCAGATACACGGTCGCCAATTTTGAATCCTTTAACTTCCTGACCAATTGCGACCACTTCTCCCACGTATTCATGTCCTACCACCATCGGCACTGGAATAGTTTTCTGAGACCAATCATCCCAGTTGTAGATGTGCACATCCGTTCCACAAATCGCAGTTTTACGGATTTTAATCATCACATCGTTATGCCCCAGTTCCGGTGTGGGCACATCCGTCATCCAAATGCCTTCTTCTGGCTTTAATTTTGACAACGCTTTCATAGTGATACCTTATGTAATAGATACCTTATACAATAACATTCAACTGCTTACCGATACGTGTAAATGCAGCCACAACACGTTCAATTTGTTCTTCGGTATGAGCAGCAGAGATCTGGGTACGAATACGTGCCTGACCTTTAGGAACCACAGGGTAGAAGAAGCCAATTACATAAATGCCTTCTTTCAGCAGCTCAGAGGCAAATTCCTGCGCCAGCTTTGCATCCCCCAACATAACCGGGATGATGGCGTGATCTGCACCCGCCAGTGTAAAACCAGCAGCCGTCATTTTTTCACGGAACAAGTTGGCATTTCTCCAGAGACGTTCACGCAGATCGTCTCCCTCTTTCAACATATCCAACACCTTGATGGATGCCGCAACAATAGCCGGAGCGAGGGAATTAGAGAACAGGTAAGGACGTGAACGCTGACGCAGCCATTCCACCACTTCTTTACGTGCGGCAGTATAACCACCGGACGCTCCACCTAATGCTTTACCGAGTGTGCCAGTGATGATGTCAACACGCCCCATGACATCACAATATTCATGAGTACCACGGCCGTGCTTGCCAACAAACCCTACCGCATGAGAATCATCAACCATGACCAGCGCACCAAACTCATCCGCCAGATCACAGATAGATTTCAGATCCGCAATGACACCATCCATTGAGAACACACCATCAGTCGCGATCAGGATATTCTGAGCACCTTCTGCTTTTGCCTTCTCCAACTGTGCTCTTAATTCCTGCATGTCATTATTGGCATAGCGATAACGTTTCGCTTTACATAGGCGAATACCATCAATGATAGAAGCGTGGTTCAGTGCATCTGAAATAATGGCGTCTTCTGGACCGAATAATGTTTCAAACAGACCACCATTAGCATCAAAACATGAGGAGTATAGAATGGCATCTTCCAGGCCTAAAAATTCAGCTATTTTGTTTTCTAATTCTTTATGGGAGTCTTGCGTACCACAAATAAAACGCACGGATGCCATACCAAAGCCGTGGCTATCCATTCCTGCTTTTGCCGCAGTGATCAGGTCAGGGTGATTAGCCAACCCTAAGTAGTTATTAGCACAGAAATTAATGACGTTGTTGCCATCAGCAACGGCAATATCGGCATTTTGCGCAGAAGTAATGATACGTTCACTTTTGAATAGCCCTTCCGCACGGGTTTGTTCCAACTGATCACTAATTTTCTGATAAAACAACGCTGTCATTTTTCTCTCCTGAGTACCTGAAGTAAGTGAAAGGCATGGTGTATCTTACTTATAGATCCTGCCAGTGACGACACAGTCACAAAGATAATATCAACTTTGTAAAGCTGATCACGGCTTTGAGACTATGATGCAGCAGGATTTCAGGATATTCCCCTATTTCACCTGCTGTCGTCAGTGGGGTTAAGTGATATGATACGCATTAAAATAAAGTGAACTGACTATTTAGAGGTGGGCCAAATGATTATTGTCACTGGCGGCGCAGGGTTTATTGGCAGCAATATTGTCAAGGCACTGAATGACGAAGGCTATAAGGATATTCTGGTTGTTGATAATCTGAAAGACGGTACAAAGTTCGTAAATCTGGTTGATTTGGATATCAGCGATTATATGGACAAGGAAGATTTCATTGCCAGTATCGTTGCAGGTGATGATTTGGGCGATATTGATGCTATTTTCCATGAAGGTGCTTGTTCATCCACAACTGAATGGGATGGAAAGTATATGATGGACAATAACTATCAGTACTCTAAAGATGTATTGCATTACTGCCTTGATCGTCAGATCCCATTCCTGTACGCCTCTTCTGCCGCAACTTATGGTGGCCGCAGTGATAATTTTATTGAAGAACGCCAGTATGAGAAACCTCTCAATGTTTATGGCTATTCAAAATTTCTTTTTGATCAGTATGTTCGCGATATTTTGCCACACGCAGATTCTCAAATTTGTGGCTTCCGTTATTTCAATGTATACGGGCCACGTGAAGGACATAAAGGCAGTATGGCCAGTGTCGCCTACCATTTGAACACCCAAATTAACCAAGGCCAGAACCCGAAATTATTTGCAGGCAGCGAACATTTCCAACGCGATTTTATTTATGTTGGTGACGTTGCAGCGGTAAACCTGTGGTTCTGGAAAAATAGTGTTTCCGGCATTTTTAACTGCGGTACAGGCCGGGCTGAGTCTTTCCAGGCCGTTGCTGACGCCGTTATTGAATTCCATAAGGAAAAATCCCCTGCCGTAGAATACATTGAATTTCCAGAAAAGCTAAAAGGTCGCTATCAGAGCTTTACTCAGGCTGATCTGACAAAACTTCGCGCAGCAGGTTATGACAACTCATTCAAAACCGTTGCTGAAGGTGTTACCGAATATATGCAATGGCTCAATCAGGATAATTAATTGACCTTTATGAAGATATTGGTGATCGGCCCATCGTGGGTGGGTGACATGATGATGTCTCAAAGCCTCTACCGCACCTTGAAAGCTTTGTACCCAGATGCAGAAATTGATGTGATGGCACCAGCATGGTGCCGACCATTACTGGCAAAAATGCCGGAAGTTAATCAGGCGCTGGCAATGCCGCTGGGACACGGGACATTTGCGCTTAGTGAACGTCGCCGTCTTGGGATAGCACTGCGTGAAAGTGAATATGATCGCGCTTATGTACTCCCTAACTCCTTCAAATCTGCTTTGGTGCCTTTCTTCGCCAATATCCCTCTGCGTACAGGCTGGCGTGGTGAAATGCGCTATGGTTTGCTGAATGATATCCGCGTCCTGAATAAAAGTGCTTTTCCACTCATGGTTCAGCGTTATGTTGCTCTCGCTTATGATGGGAAAACTGTACGCAGTGCTGAAGATCTTCCCCAACCATTGCTATGGCCTCAATTGGCTGTCAGTGATGAAGATATTGCAGAATCCACAACAGCTTTTAACATCGCCGATCATCGTCCTATTATCGGTTTTTGCCCCGGTGCAGAGTTTGGCCCGGCTAAACGCTGGCCACATTATCATTACGCAAAACTGGCTGAACAGTTAATTACTCAAAAAGGTTATCAAATCCTGTTATTTGGTTCAGCTAAGGATAATGAAACTGGTGAAGATATCCGGGCACTTCTGAGTGGAGAGGCACGGGAAAACTGCCTTAATCTTGCAGGCCAAACCTCTCTTGAACAAGCGGTCAATATTATCGCAGCGTGTGATGCCATTGTTACAAATGACTCAGGTTTGATGCATGTCGCATCAGCCCTGAACCGCCCTCTGGTAGCATTATATGGGCCGAGTAGCCCCGATTTCACTCCACCACTGTCAGACAAAGCCGAAGTGATCCGTCTGATTACGGGTTACCATAAGATCAGAAAAGGTGACAGTGCGGGTGGTTATCATCAGAGTCTTATTGATATTCAACCAGAGCAGGTTTTAGCCTCATTGGAAAAACTTTTACAGGCGGAGAACCAGAGTTAATGCGTGTTTTACTGGTAAAGACGTCTTCAATGGGCGATGTGTTACATACCCTGCCTGCACTGACAGATGCCATGCGATACATCCCGGGGATTCAATTTGATTGGGTCGTTGAAGAGGGATTCGCCCAAATACCCGCATGGCATAGTGTGGTTGAAAATGTTATTCCTGTTGCCATTCGTCGCTGGAGAAAAAATTGGTTCAGGAAAGATATCCGTGAAGAACGCGCACGTTTCAGGGAACAATTACAGCAACGAAAATATGATGCAATTATTGATGCTCAGGGGCTATTAAAAAGTGCCTTTTTGGTGACACGTTTAGCCCATGGCCCAAAACATGGCTATGACAAAAAAAGTATCCGTGAGCCACTGGCCAGCTTTTTCTACGATCAACGCCATTCTGTGAGCAAACAGCAACATGCTGTAGAACGAATTCGTGCATTGTTTGCAGAGAGTCTCGGTTATCAAAAACCGGTAGAATCAGGTGATTATTCTATCGCCCGTCACTTTCTGAACCAGCAGTCAGAACGTGGAAATGATTATCTGGTATTCCTGCATGCCACCACTCGTGATGAGAAACATTGGCCAGAAAACCACTGGCGGCAACTGATCGCAGAGATTCAACCAATGGGTATGCGCATCAAGCTACCTTGGGGAGCAGAACATGAATACCAGAGAGCATTACGGCTGGCAGACGGTTTTTCTCATGTTGACGTGTTACCAAAATTAACATTAGCAGAAGTCGCACAGGCTCTTGCTGGCACAAAAGCTGTGGTATCTGTTGATACAGGGTTAAGTCACCTCACTGCCGCCCTGGATCGTCCAAATATTACTCTGTTTGGCCCGACAGACCCTGGTTTGATTGGTGGGTATGGAAAAGAACAGCATACCTTGAAATCAGTGGATAATACGATGCAGAGTATTACTCCGGCAGAAGTCATGCTGTTCTTGCAAAATATATTAAATAAGAACCTTGCCTAGTGGGAATGTCTCACACCAACGGCTTTTATATTCAAGAGTAGGATTACCCAATGAGTAACGCATAGTCTTATCTGTTGCCTGACATAATGCTTTTGCTTCCTGGATATTAACCCACATCAAAATGCTACCAACACTGAGATGTGCATACTCAGGATCATATCCTCCATTAATAGCATCAAATGAAATCCATTCAGGACTATCGGCCCGTAATACAAAATCGTACGCACAAGGTGAACCATTAATAAGTAACACGTAACCAAATATATGCTCTCGAAGCTCTGTGTATATTTCAAGCAAACGCTGACGTTCTTCTGGCGAATGATTATAATCCCAACGCTTTTGATATAAATTGGTGTAGATATCGACCAAACTTTCAGCACTGAATTCACTTGAAGGACGAATTTCTCCGCCTGCGCGCGTGAATTTGTTTATCTCATTTTTGCGGTTCCGGCGGGTTTTGTAGGAGAAATTTTCTTTAATCAGGCAGATTTGACGCTTACTAAAAGGAGCATTATAGCTGGCATTTATAAAATTATTTTTATGAATAGGAGTTAATCTTTTTGATTTTATAGGTAAAAATAACTTCGCATCGGCTGCGACAGGGAAAATCACTTCATCATAAGGGAGTGGATATGTACCCTGGATTTTTTCTACTAATTTTTGGTTTTTAACAAAGAAGCAAGCTCCCTTAACGACAGTTCCTTTTTCTTTAAAATAGAAGGAGAGCGGGTTGCCTTCAATATGCCTAGTTAAAAAAGAGACGATGTTGGGATGTGTTAATACACAACCGCCAAAAAGAGCGTGAACTTCTTTATATTGTTCGAAATTACATTTTTTCCATCCCCAAAAAAATGATTTGATTTTTCCCATATCCTATTCCGTAAAATGGCTTTTTAATGTTAAGTTAATTTTTTTACTACTTTATAAAAAATGTTTTTTATTTCCAATAATAGTTTGGACTGTTAATTATAAAAATGCATTACTTTTATAGTTATAAAATTCCGACAATGTCATACCATGGACCAGTGGTTTCAAGAATCCAAACAATCCTTCTAAATCTTGGTAAAGCAAATCAATTTTTTTCTTCCGTCTGAAAAGTCGGACTTCCTCCCGGCATAAACTCTGATGAATGCAACATGAATTCAACATAGTCATTACCAGATGCCAAAGTTTGCCGGACGACAGCTTTCATCTGTTCCAGATTACCCCCTTTTGGGCGCAACCAATTAACTGATGGAGAGCGCTTTTTCCCTCGCACATGATCATATTTTTGTTTAATAAAATTCATGATCGGAGAATGCTTATACTGAATACTCATTGGTACTTGTAATAATGAAGAGTCGCCTTCTTTAGCAATATCCTGCAAATCCATAAAATAAGCATGAGATGGAAAACGGCTATAATCTGTTCCGCCATTTCCATTCGGATCTCCCTTGGTAAAACGCCAGTTAACCTTCGGAGTAACAGAGCAATCTACCTGATAACCATATTCGGCCAATAATTGAGCATAATATTCGTTAAATGCCCAGCGACCAGCCCGGTGACTCAGCATTTTGGTCTGAAGTTTTTCTTCAAGAAGATTTGTTATCAAATCAATTTTTGCTTTTATCTGATTTTTAGGATATTCAATCAGATAAGGCTTATAGTGCATATCATCGTCAGTCAGAGGAACAATAGGTGGATTGTTCCAGGCATGCAAATGCATACCGATTTCACCTGTGTTTCTGGCAATTACATCCTTGGCAAATTCGATATAACTATCATCCATCGCCATTTCATAGTTTGTTAGCCAGACGGGTTTGAATCCAAAACGCTCACATAGGCTTTGAAACCTGGGCAGATATTGCGTATTTTCGGTAGAAATTTTATCGCTATTTTGCCAAAGGTTATCACCTTCAGTATCAATTGTGATGATGAATGCTGGTTTGGTCATGAAAAAGATACCTTATTACAGAAACATGAAACATTATTACTCAGTGAAAGTATACAAGGATAAAAAGACATCTATCTTTTCTAAGATAACCTCCAGCGGTATTTCACTGATTTTACTATTGATATTTTCCTGTACTAATTGGACAGCATTTTTATTTCCCGGCCCCCACACATCATTGTTGATAAAATTGCCATGTTTATCATTACCATATAGTGCGATTGTATTTTTCTCATACGCCGCCGCAACATGCACAATTGAGGTATCTGGTGAAATAATCAAATCAGCATGTTTTATTATTTCTACAGCACCGAGAAAATTGCAAAATGGGTTGAAAATACAGTTATCCAAATACGAAATCATACTTATTTTTTCGGGGCTACCAATCAATACAATATTGACTGACTGATATGAATAACCAATATGAGATGTTATTCCAATCAATTGTTCTTTAGAAAGATCTCTCTTTTCATCAGCAGCAAAGGGATTAATAACAACAGTTACCTTTCCTGGCAAATGAGAGTAAAAGTCACGCACTTTATCCTTGATACCATCAGGAACACAGATGTCATACTGCATATTATAATTATAAATCTCCATATGATTCATTAAAGATTTATATCTTTCTGTAATATGTAAATTATAACCTAAGTAGGTTATGTTTTTGTTATAAATATTTATTTTATCTTTATTAAACCCAATTACATGATTAGAATTAATCAGTCTTATAAACAAAAGATAAATAACAGGAATTTGATCACCCATATCAATAATGAGATCATACTTTTCCTGTTTCAATTTCAATCCTAACTTAAGTATATCTGTATTTTTATCAGGATAGAAATATACCTTATCTATATGTGGATTATTTTCTATCACACAATAATTAGTTCGACCTGATAATACATGTAATTCATATCCTTGCTGAGACAATGCTTTTAAAACCGGTGTGGATACAATCATATCACCAATTTTATTATCATCTCGTAAAAAAAGAACCTTTTTGACACCTGTAAGAGAAAATTCTCTTTTATCCCATTTATCAATAAAAATTTTACTCATATTAAATCTTATTTTTTTTGAAAAAATAATTTTTTCTTCTATTTAATTCACGTAATTTTTTAAATTTTTTTTCAGTCATTGGAATATCTCAAATAATAACATCAAAAATTTTACTGCTTTATCAAGGAAAAATATTCACCAAGTACAACATCCAAATCAAATTTCTTATACATATTTTCCGTAATGAAAGGAGGATTCTGATAAACCAAACGCATTTTTTTCTGCTAATGATTCTGAAGTAAGTTCTGATTTATATTGTTCTAATTCTCCCACCATAATCTCACTGATCCCACCAGGGCAATTTGTGCTGACAACTGGAGTCTGGCAGATCAAAGCCTCAATTAATACATTGCCTAAACCTTCGCTATCTGAACTCAAAACAACAGCTTTAGCTTCACGTATCACGGGCAGAGGATTTGTTAAAAACCCAATTAGTTTAACTCTGGATTGTAAACCAAGTTCCACAATTTTCTGTTTAATTTTATCAGTCATTTTTTTATCGCCATGACCTGCAATTAATAAGTTGCAAGGAATAGCAGCCATGGCAAATGCTTCTAACAAACGATCATGGCGTTTCACCTCGTGAAATCGTCCAAGATGGAGAATATAATCTTGACCTGAATATGGATTGTTTTCCAATGAATTCAGTTTAATTTCAGTTATGTTGAATGGGTTGTAAATAGTGACCATTCTTCTGGCAGTAACAGATAGATTTTTCTGTAAATCCAAGCCAACTGCATCAGAAACACAAATTAAATTACGATCCTGATAAACACGCTGAATTTTATGTTTCTTAAGCCAACGTGCCAGACCTGTTTTATTTTCGAGGTAAGATTTAGAAAATACACCATGAATACAAAACCATACATTCAAATTTTCTAATACCTTAGATTTTGCAACTATACGATCGGTTTTGTGTAAATTGGATATTACCAGCGCAGGAATTCCTTTTTGCCGCAAGATTTTTTCCAAAACCTTATCCATTGATTTCGCTCTACGAAAAATTTCAGTCTGTCTTCTAAAAGGACCTGCATATTTATCAGCATCAATAACCAAGTCAACATGTTCAGGAATCGAATATTCGCATTTATCAGACAATGATAGTAATGTGATATCAAAACCTTTCTGTTGCAATCCACGGCACAGGCGTACTACGACATTTTCAGCACCACCACCCGGCAATCCATCAATGATAAACAGGATATGCCCTTTCATAAAGAAAGCACCCTGCTATACAGCTCAGTAAGCTGCTGAGATAAATAAGCCGGAGTATAACCCGTTATCTTTTCTTTTGCTGACATAGCGATTTTACTGGTCAAATGATCTGAAGGTATAAAGGAAATCCTCTCAGATAATCCCTTTATATCTAAAGCATCACATACAAAGCCATTTACTTCCGAGTCAATGAACTCAGCTCCGCCACAGGTTTTACTGGTTATAACCGGTAAGCCACATGCCATTGCTTCCAGTATGACATTCGGGAAAGGATCATATAACGTCGGTAGTAATAGACCATCAGCCATTTGATAAAATGGCAGTGTCTTTTTTTGTACGCCTAAAAACCTAATGCGAGTATAGCAGCCAAGAGAATGAGCTAGTTGTTTATATTTATTTTCTTCCTTGTCCTGCCCGATCACCAATAGATAGGCTTCTGTCTTGCTAATTGCTTCAATTGCAGCTTTCAGCCCTTTTCTTTCAAAACCCGACCCAACATATACGAGACATTTAGCCCGTGCTGGGATGGCATATTGCTGTCGCAAGATAACTCGTTCCTCTTCTCCGGCAGGAAAAAACTGTGATCGATCAATAGCATTATAAATCACAGAAATTTTCTCTTCTGGTAGATCAAAATCTTCCATAACTTCCTGTTTGACCATCTCAGAGTTACAGATAACTTTCTTCAACTCTGGAGACAAATACATTCTTTTTTCTGCATCCATGACATAACGGTGGTATCGGCTGACAAAAAGCAGTTTACTTTTCCAGGCTGGCAGAATTCTCGATCTTTGTTGCAACCACCGCTGATGTACACCATCGCCAGCCCGGTAAATATCACATCCCGCTATTCGTTCATGGCTTTGGACGATATCGAATTGTTCCTTTTGCCAAAGAGCTCTGGATGCTTCGGCAAACCCTTTCTCACGGCTAATGCGTCCCCATTTCAACGGATTGGCCAAGTGCACATGCCAGTTTGGATTTATACTTCCCTGCCAGGAGCGGGTAATAACATTTAATTGTAGATTTTCATTACCCAATGCTTCTAAAGCTCTGGAAATGAAACGTTCAGCACCACCATCAGGGCGATATTTTTGCCGGACAATGGCAAGACGAACAGGTTTCATGATAAATATCTCCGAGCAATTTCAATCACAACATTTGTCGCGATCAAACTTAAATAGCGATTATCTGTTTTAGTATCAATTTCATCAGGGTCCGGTAATTTACCGTAATTTCCTGCCCAGATCACTTCCCCATTGCCCTGCCATGCAAAGCATCATCCTTAATAGATACTAAATCCGTCAGACAGGTTCTTTTTAAGGGAATACGAACAACCTATCCGCATTTTGCACACTTTCTTCAAGCCGATGTGATACTATAGCCGCAATCTATTTCAGTGAATTTGATAGAATGTTGCTTCGCTTATATCAGGTACTTCTCTACCTTATCCAGCCTATTATCTGGTTGCGCTTATTACTGCGCAGCCGTAAATCTCCGGCGTACCGTAAACGCTGGAGTGAACGCTATGGTTTTTGTGCCCAAAAAGTTACTCCCGGAGGAATATTACTCCATTCGGTTTCAGTTGGAGAAACATTAGCTGCTATTCCTCTCGTCAGGATCTTACGGCATCACTATCCTTTTCTGCCAATTACTGTAACAACCATGACACCAACTGGCTCCGAAAGGGTACTTTCCGCACTAGGGGATGATGTTAACCACGTTTACCTGCCGTATGATTTGCCTGGTTCTATGAGTCGTTTCCTTGATAACGTTAATCCCAAGTTAATGATTATTATGGAAACCGAGTTATGGCCTAATTTGATAGCCCAATTACACCAACGTGGTATACCGCTGGTTATTGCCAATGCAAGGCTTTCAGCCCGTTCCGCCGCTGGTTATCAGAAAATTAACAGTTTTATTAAAGCCATTTTAAACAAAATAACGTTGATCGCTGCACAAAATCAGGAAGATGGCGAACGTTTTATTGAATTAGGGCTGAAACGTAGCCAACTGGCTGTCACAGGCAGTCTCAAATTCGATATTTCTGTTACACCTGAATTGGCCGCTAAAGCGGTGACTCTGCGTCGTCAATGGGCTGCTCATCGGCCCGTATGGATTGCAACCAGCACCCATGATGGTGAAGAAACCATCATACTGGATGCACATAAAAATTTATTGAAACAACATCCCGATTTGCTGCTGATTTTGGTTCCCCGCCATCCTGAACGTTTTGCTAAAGCGGAAGAATTAACCCAAAAAATAGGATTAAGCTCGGTATTAAGGAGTTCTGCTACCATACCCGATGCCAATGTTCAGGTTGTTATTGGTGATACTATGGGTGAACTGATGCTGCTGTACGGTATTGCGGATTTAGCCTTTGTCGGAGGCAGCTTAATCGAACGTGGTGGTCATAATCCACTGGAAGCTGCGGCTCATGCAATCCCTGTTATTATGGGGCCACATACTTTCAATTTTAAGGATATCTGTGCCAAGCTGGATAAAGCTGATGGGCTTATTACTGTGACAGATAGCCAATCTTTGAGTACCGCTGTTAATAGCCTGCTGACGGATGAAGACTACCGTCTTTATTACGGTCGTCATGCCGCGGAAGTCTTACACGAGAATCAGGGTGCACTACAACGATTGTTAAAATTACTGGAGCCCTATCTTCCACCACGGAGCCATTGATGAGCACGAGAAAACGTCTGTCCGTCGTCATGATTGCCAAAAATGCCGCCGACTTGATTGGTGATTGCCTGTTATCTGTCGGCTGGGCAGATGAAATTATCGTTCTGGACTCTGGTAGTACTGATGCAACTTGTCAAATAGCCAAAGAAATGGGAGCCAAAGTTTACACTAATACTCAATGGCCTGGTTTTGGCCCTCAGCGGCAACTCGCACAGTCTTATGCCAGTGGTGATTACATTTTCATGATTGATACAGATGAACGAGTCACTCCTGAGTTAAGGGCTTCAATCGAACAAGTTCTGGAAAATCCCGACGATAATAAAGTCTATGCCTGCGCGCGTCTTAATCTATTCATGAGCCGGTTTATGAAACACAGTGGCTGGTATCCTGATAAAGTTATTCGTCTCTATTGCCGTGAACGTTATCAATATAACGATAATCAGGTTCATGAATCACTGGATACCCGAGGCGGGCGTATCATGACATTGAAAGGTGATTTACGTCATTTAACTTGCCGCAATCTGATGGAATTCCAGCAGAAGCAATTGAATTATGCGAAAGATTGGGCCAAACATCGCTACGGGCAGGGTAAAACAACCCGTTATTCTTCCATTATCAGCCATACATTGGGAGCATTTTTCAAAACGTGGCTGTTAAGAGCGGGTTTCCTTGATGGTAAACAGGGGTTAATGTTAGCGATTGTCAATGCTCAATACACATTCAATAAATATGCAGCACTCTGGGAGCTGACCCAAGCAGAGAGTCAAAGACAATGAAAAAAAAAGCAATTTACCCCGGTACTTTTGATCCTATTACCTATGGTCATCTCGATATAGTGACCCGTGCCGCAAATATGTTTGATCATGTTTTACTTGCCATCGCCAGTAGTGACAGAAAAAACCCTATGTTCAACCTTGAAGAACGTGTCGCATTAGCAAAAGAAGTCACTGCTCATTTGGATAATGTTGAGGTTGCAGGATTCAGTGAGTTGATGGCTAATTTTGCTAAAAAACAACAGGCGACGATCTTAATTCGTGGGGTACGTTCAGTTTCTGATTTTGAATATGAGTGGCAACTCGCCAATATGAATCGACATTTTATGTCTGAGCTGGAAAGCGTCTTCCTGTTGCCTTCTCAAAGTCTGTCCTTTGTTTCATCATCCTTAATCAAAGATGTTGCTCGCCATGACGGTAATGTTTCATCATTCCTGCCAGAGCCTGTTGCTCTGGCAATGTTAAAGAAATTAGGTAAATAATACTCTTCGGGGGGCAATTAAGCCCCCAAAGAGACAAAGACAAGTTGGTAAGTTAATTCTGGCACTGCCGGCAAAAAAATGTACTGCGCTGCCCTAATTTTATACTCTCTATTTTTTCTCCACACATTGGACAAAGCTCGCCTTTCTTGCCATAAACAAATAATTCCTGCGCGAAATACCCTGGTTTTCCATCGGATTGCAGAAAGTCTTTCAGCGTAGTTCCCCCCTGTTCAATAGAACGACGTAAAATCTGCTTTATCGTATCTGCTAATAGATAAGCCTCTTCCTGTGTCAGGGAATGCGCAGGGCGTTCAGGCAAAATATGAGAAACATACAAAGCTTCATTGGCATAAATATTGCCAACACCAACAACCACTTTGTTATCCATCAACCAAGGTTTAATAGCCGTTTTCTTATTACGCGAAAGAGTGTAAAGGTATGAGCCATCAAATACATCAGACAGGGGCTCAGGGCCCAAATGAGCCAGTACAGAACATTTCTCAAGAGCATCGCTCCATAGCCAGGCTCCGAAACGCCGTGGATCTGTGTAGCGGAGAATTTTACCGTCTGTCATCACCAGGTCGATATGATCGTGTTTTGCAGGAGGAGTTTCATGCAGTAAGACACGTAAGCTACCGGACATCCCAAGATGAACAATGATCCATCCATCAGCCAATTCGAGCAACAAGTACTTTGCCCGACGCTGTACACTGAGCACTGGCTGATCGGATAATTTCATGATCTGTTCAGAAACAGGCCAGCGCAAACGTGAATTTCTCACTTCAACATATTGAATCACATTACCAGCCAAATGTGGCTCAATTCCCCTGCGACTGGTTTCGACCTCTGGTAATTCCGGCATATTGACTCCTTGAATAAACTATCTACAGCATCCTATTTCAGCAGATTACGATACCGTTTTCATGTATTATTTACAGTCAAATCCAGTCAAAATCATTGAAAGAGTAGGCCAGCCATCATGCTTCTTGATATCAGAAATAGGCTAAACATAATCGAAAATAAAAAGTCCCTGTGGAACTTATCTATTATTGGACTATATATTATTCTTGTTTATCTGCCAGATATAACAAGATATAAAAATCTTGTCATGATCCTCATCTGCATAACAGCACTGTGTTATCTGGTAAAGGATTTTCGCCAGGTAGTAAACTCACTACGAAATTCGCTTTGCTTATCCATTTTGCTGTTTATATTAGCAATGTTCTACTCTATTGGAATTTCCATTGATCCTGCATTGAGTTTCAAAGAGATGAACAAGCCTATTTTAAATGGCCTGCTGCTGTTCAGTTTCACACTTCCGATTGTGCTTTATCAGGAAAGTAAACAGCACATTGCAAAAATGATCCTGATTGCATTTATTATTGGTATGTTAGCTATTTCACTGACAGATATTGCGAAATACATTATTGATTACTATTCAACCGGTGAAATGCCATTTAGTAATTTTAATCACCGGGAGTTTTCATACGGATTTATTTTCTATTTCCCGGTATTGTTATGTACTTGGGCATTATGGAAAAAACATTCTTTACTGAGCTGGTTATTGTTGATTATCGCTTCAGCCATCAGCCTATTCTTACTACTTGGAACACTTTCTCGTGGAGCCTGGGTTGCCATCGTAGCAGCTACAGTATTTATTATTGCAATTAATAGAGAGTGGAAAATCACCATTGCTGCTGCAATATGTCTGGGATTATTGGCCGGGATCACTCATTGGTCGGCGGCATCGAATCCTGCCACAAAACTACTTTTTTATAAACTCACCCAAACTGATAGCAGTCACCGTTATAGTAATGGAGTGCAAGGCTCTGCGTGGCAGTTGATTATGGAAAACCCTGTCAAAGGTTATGGTTTCGGTAATAAGGTATATCACCAAGTCTATAATAGTCGTGTTGCCGATTATCCTGACTGGACATACAGAACTTCCATTGGACCACATAATGTATTTTTATCGCTTTGGTTTGCTGGTGGCATCCTGGGCCTGATAACCACACTATTAATGACATTCTCAGCAATATTTACCGGAAGCCAAATCATACGTCAAAATAGTGGCATAATCCGACAAGCAGGTATCATTATTCTTACCGCATTTATTGGTATTTTCGTCGTCAGGGGAATGTTTGAAAATGCTTATGTTAATGAAATAGGTATCTTATTGGGATTAATGATCGCTCTATACAGTGCCCAAAAAGAAACCAGAATAGAACAGAAAAACTACTAATTTCAGATACACCAGCCTATATCCAATAAATGAGACAGGCTGGTGTCCCATTATTTGCTTTCATTTATCAAAACATATTTTTTCTATCACTTGCATAATCAACTTTGCCCGTTGATCCCAATTAAAATGTTCCGCGACTAACCGCTGAGAGTGTTCTGCTTTAGCCATTATTTCAGCCGGATTATCAATCAGTAACTGAATCTGTTGTGCGAAACTTGTCGCATTTTCACTGTCTGCAAAGCTGACTGCGTTTTCATCAACCGCATCACGAATAGAAGGAAGATCAGAAATAACAACCGGTTTTCCCATCGCCATATATTCAAAAAGTTTAAGAGGGGAAGTATAACGGCTGCCAATACTGGTTTTTGTCAATGGCAGGATGCAGATATCATTATCGGCAATAACTTGGAAACGGTTTTTAGGATGGACAAACCCCAGAAAATTAACCCGATCGCTTACGCCAATTTGTTGAGCTACAGATTTGAGTTGTTCAATCTGCGTACTATTTCCACCTGCAATGTTCAATACAACATTATTAAGGTGACACATAGACTTCATAGCAGTAGGTACGCCTTTCCAGCGATGCAAACTGCCTAGATACAATACCTGTGTTGTTTCTCCTTTCTGGTATTGCTTGCCTGAAGATGCCATCTTTGTTGCTTCAACTGCTAATAAATCAACACCGTCAGGTGCAACGATAATCGGTGTTTTAACCCTATATTCAGTACAAATATCGTCACGTAGTAATGAAGTCAGAACAAAAACAGTCCGGGCACGATGATAAACCTGTTGTTCAATTTTTCTGAGCCTGGAATATTTGCGCTTATTAGCTCGTTTATTCAAGTCATGGGACTCTTTAAAAGATTGAGAAAAAATTTCATGACTTTCAAAAAAGTGCGGAATATCAGGATGCTTATGCAAGAGATAATTTGCTATTTTAATATTACGAGTAAAAATGGCATCGACCTGGTGTTCCTGCAACCAACGGGAAACCTGAAAATAAAATAATTTTTGTGTATTGATGGGAAAATACCATTTACGGCGCATATCACGTAAAGCGATCAATTCAACAGATGGTGGTAACTTTCTACCAAGGATTTCCTCAACACCATTTTGACCCGCAGGTGTTATCAGACAGACTTGGTGACCCTGACGGGCAAAAGCATCCACGTTCTGCAAAATTTGCAGTGAAGCAACACGAAAGTCAGGTACAGGATAAGGATCAATATAAGCAATCTTCATGACTTTTTTATAGTATCCAATAAACGGCCTGCCGAATGCTTCCAGGTATACATAGTTTCAATTCTCTGGCGAGCATGTTTACCCATTTCTTTTCCTCTGTCTGGTAAAGACAAGAGATGATTAACAGCTCCGGCAATAGCCGCTGCATTACCGGGCGTCACCAGAATGCCGGACTGATTCTCATTCCCTACCACTTCTGGTATACCACCAATATAACTGGCAATGACAGGTCGCTCACATGCCATTGCTTCCGCAATGGTAATACCAAATGCCTCATCACCAATGCTTGGGAAGATCCCGGCATCCCCGGCAGCATAAAACTCAGGTAACTGATCATGACCAACAGGAGGATGAAAAATAATTGATTGGCCTAACTTCAATTCCGCAGCTTTTTTTTCAAGCCGCTTTAGTTCTTCACCTGCGCCAATAATTAACAGTTTTACATCCTTATCACGTAACAAGGCCATCGCATCAACAGCAATTTTCATGCCTTTCCATCCGACTAGCCTACCAGCAAAAGTCAGTAAAAACGTATTTTCATGAATCCTCAGCCTGTTCCGGACATCAGAATTGGCAGGTTTGAACTTATCAATATCTACACCATTATAGATAACACCTGGAAATTGTTTGAAATGATGCTGGATCTGCCAGGCATTAAAATGGCTGCAAGCAACCCATGCCGATATTTTTTTCCCTAATATTCTGTCACCTTTAAAAAAGCTGGTCCCCCCACTCATATAGCAAAACTTAGTATGGGAGTTGGCTGGCATCGTTCTGGGCCAGAAAAAATCAAAAGGCTTAGTCAATATCACCCAATCAAAATTTTCAGCAATAACTGTTTCACGGGCATGACGGGCAAATGAGTAGCGTTCAACAATACGTTGAAAACGGCGACCAATATTGATTACTCGTTCTCTGGGGATAAATGGGAAAGTATGAACACGAATATCCCGATCTCCCAACTCAGGTCTGATATCACCTGTTCCGCCGAAAATATGGATCTCATGTCCTGCATCTGTCAAAGCTTTAGCCAGCTCCCAGACCGCCGTTTGAATACCACCATAGGACATGGTAACGGTGACATCAATAAACCCTATTTTCATCGTTTTCATTATCCTTTTATTGAGCTTCTAGTATATTTTTCACTGAATACCAGACTTGTTCCACTGATATATCTGACATGTTATCTTGACGGGTTGCCTGTTGATAATCTATTGGATGTTCAATCACAGCCAATTTCTCATGTTGTTGTGGAGCAAGAAAACGACCAGGATGAAAACTATGGTACATGGCAACCATTGGGATCCCCAATGCTCCTGCCAAATGTGTCGTCCCGGTATCAACACCGACGTACAAATTAAGTTGGCTCATAATCGCCGCATTTTGGCGCATCGTCGTTTTACCCGCCAGAGATGTACATCTCTGTACTCCCAACATTTCAGATAATCTTTCCGCAGCTACTGCCCCATCCTGGCTACCCAACAGTAAAATGTGGGCAGCAGGATAGTGAGCATAAATACGCCGGGCTAATTCATAAAAAGATTCTACTGGCCAATCACGGTAAGCTTTCGCAGGAAAACTCTGTAATTGAAAGCCAATCCTTAGTTTATCTTCCAACCCATGATGCCGGAGAAAAGAACTCGCATATTCTGCTTCATTTTGGCTCACACAATACTGCAACCGCCAGTCATGAATTTCAATCTCTAACGCATTGGCTAACAACGCCCTTTCCTGCTGAGCCTGCATAAGTTTTTGGGGTTTTTCTACAAACAATTCATTTGGGGTTTTGCGGGATGTATCAGAAAAGCAAACAACCCTATTTGCTTTTCGTCTGGCATATTGTAGGAAAGGTTTATCATGACTATATACTAATGCCAAATCATAACTACGACGAGAAAACCAACCAGCCCATTTCGCTTTTCCTTTTGAAAAAGCGCTTATTGAATTGATTTCACTAATATTCTCAAGGATCTCTTTTGTTCTTTTATGCGCCAATACATCAATATTGGCTTCTGGCCAGTTTAACTTTAAAGCCCGAATCACTGGTGTTACAAGTAAAGTATCGCCAAAACGCGCAATATTGATAATCAAAATATTTTTAGGTTGCATAATAATGAATTATAAAATTATCCACTCAGAGACTGGCTCACGAGAACATACATCAAAGTTACTTAAGATATCTTGATACAGATTGTTCCATGCAGAAGCCAAGCAAAAGTTTTATTTCACTTATAGTATATTAGTCCCATATTAGATAAAGCGATAATATGGGGGCAAAATAATATGATCTGTCACTAACAACTGTCACTGACAACAAAAATAGACTCCATTTTATCTAACATATTATCCATACCGAATAAACGTATGGCTCGGTTAAGTGAAGCATTTCCCATCTGCAAACGTACATCTGCATTTCTCATTAACAGATCTAATTTCTCAGTTAGCTGTTCAACACATTTAGGTTCAATAATATAGCCTGTCTCACCGTCAATCACAGCTTCAGAGATAGCGCCCACTGATGTAGAAACCACTGGTAATCCGCACGCCATTGCCTGCATGATACCTTGTGGAACCCCCTCATTTCCAAACGAAGGCAGTGCAAAAATATCCATCGCATTTAAACAGTCCGGAACATCCTGACGATTACCAAGAAAAATGACACTATCCGCCAGCCCTTCTTGTTTAACCCTGGGTTCAAGATTTTTTCGTTGTGGGCCATCCCCAACAAACAGTAATTGCCAATCAGGATAGCGTTGATGAAGTATTTTCCAGCTATCCAACAAATAACGATGTCCTTTCCAGGTTCTCATTGTTGCCACAATACCTAGCGTCGGTTTATCTGCAATTCCAATACGCTGGCGGCACTGTTGTTTGTTTTCAGGCTGAAAACGTGTCAAGTCGATACCTGTCGGTACAGATGTCATATGAGATAATGGATAGCCATTATTCGTATGTAGATATTGGCGTAACTTTTCCCCTGTTGTGACAATATGCTGGCAGGATTTCAAATAGAGCCAACGGGTCGCTATGGAGGTTGAAACATTAGTGGAAACATGGCGGGTTCGGACTATTGGTGGCATTCCTCTTAATGTGGAACATGCCGCAGCCACCAGCCAAGAATCAGTAGAACTGTGGGTATTAATGATGTCAAACCGATGGCCTTCAGCCTTCAACCAACGGCGCATTGCTGTAAAGCATGGAAGGCGCTTTTTTTCAATTGGCAACGCAACGACAGGAACACCATAATGGTGAGCTTCACGATAAAGTGTCGAAGTTGGGCAACAAACGATAACAACATGATGCCCACGACGCATCATCCCCTGAGATTCCGTCAGAATACGGATCTCTTGCCCTCCCCAACCACGCGACGATTCCGTATGTAAGATGTTCAAGGTCTTTCTAGTCATTTTCTGAGCCACGCCTGACGGTTCATATATCAAAAAGCGTTAGTATAACTGAACGTCATATTACGTTCACGGGTAACTGATAACCAGGTTTAAGATAAGGAGAGATTGGTGTATTTCAGGCATAAAAAAACCCAGCTTTCACTGGGTTTTTTAATCCACTAAAATTATTTGATTTTAGCTTCTTTGTACATTACATGCTGACGAACAACTGGATCAAATTTTTTCATTTCCAGCTTTTCAGGCATAGTACGCTTGTTCTTCGTAGTGGTATAGAAGTGACCAGTACCAGCAGAAGAAACCAGTTTAATTTTATCGCGAATACCTTTAGCCATTTTTCAGCTCCTTAGTATTTCTCACCGCGGGCACGCAGTTCAGCAAGAACTGTGTCGATACCCTTTTTGTCAATCACACGCATACCTTTAGCAGATACACGCAGAGTTACAAAACGCTTCTCAGACTCAACCCAGAAACGGTGAGAGTGCAGGTTAGGCAGAAAACGACGCTTGGTCGCATTTAATGCGTGAGAGCGGTTGTTACCACTCACAGGACGCTTGCCAGTAACTTGGCAGACTCGGGACATGTCTATTCTCCAAAAATCAAATCAGCTCGAGCTTTGTATTGGGTATGGCCGCCTCGTCAGGCTTAGGAGCCCATCTCAGCAAATTTTCTTTACTGATAAAGAACGCTACTGAAAAGAATCACATTTTCTCAACAAAAAACTCACTGAGATAGGCTCTTCTCGCCAAGCCCAAGATCCTCAAAGGTGGCGTAGTATACGCCCTCATTCGCTGATGCTCAAGTCCCGAACAACTAAGATCTGACTGGTTCGTGAAAAAACCGTATTAAATCCAACCTCTTTCCATAAAAGAGACGCAATATTGTTTGCCTATGACAATATGATCCAAAACCTTAACACCGACTAAATTACACGCATCAATGATTTTTTCTGTCACCAGTTTATCTGCCAGACTAGGTTCTGGGTTACCGGAAGGGTGATTATGGGCAAGAATAATAGATGCTGCATTAACTTTAACCGCCTGTCTTACAATTTCACGCGGATGAACTTCAACTTTGTTTATCGTTCCCTTGAACATTTCATCGTGACAAATCACTTTATTCTGATTTGTCAAAAACAGCACGACAAAAACTTCCCGATCCTGCCAGGACAATAAATCCTGCAAATAACTTTGAGTCGCGGCAGGGCTACTCATAACATCTTCATGGATAAATTGGCCGGAGAAAAAACGCTTTGCCAATTCAGAAACTGCCTGTAACTGAACATATTTGCACACTCCCATTCCTTTATGTGCACAAAAATCAGCATAATCGGCAGAAAGCAAATGGTACAATGAGCCAAATGATTGCAGCAGATGTTCCGCCATTTTCACAACAGGCACACCTCTGGCTCCTGTGCGTAAAAATATGGCCAACAACTCCGCATCCGTCAGAGCAACCGCACCATACGCCAGCAATTTCTCTCGGGGAGCAAGATCTGAATGCAATTCATCGTCTTTTTCCACTATTGTGATATCCATTCTACTCCCTCCCTTAAATATCTTTTGCTGGCTGGCTAACAGCCATAGAAGATGACACCCCATAGTTCCGATATCCACATCATTAATATCCCATGATGGAAAAATCACCGCCAGTCTTGTGCGTATGGTTTGCGTAGCGCTTCGCAAACTTGGTATTTCTCAGTGACGGAACGAGAGCTCTCAACGCCATATTCTCAACACCATATTTTCTTATGATAGAATCTTGAGTAATTGTAACTTACAGGTGGACAATCAGAATGGCAGAACTTTCCGGTAAACGGCTTTCTGGTAAGCATATCGTGCTCGGCATCAGTGGAGGTATCGCCGCTTATAAAACAGCAGAGTTAGTACGGCGTTTACGTGATCATGGTGCCCAGGTACGCGTCGTGATGACCCCGGCAGCAGAGGCTTTTATTACCCCATTGACATTACAGGCTGTATCAGGTTATCCGGTTTCTGATAATCTTTTAGATCCGGCAGCGGAAGCAGCGATGGGGCATATTGAGCTGGCAAAATGGGCTGACTTGATTATTCTCGCTCCTGCGACGGCAGATCTGTTAGCTCGGTTAAGTAGTGGTATGGCAAACGATTTAGTCACAACTATCTGTTTAGCTTCAGCAGCCCCCCTGGCGGTCGTTCCTGCAATGAACCAGCAAATGTACCGTGCACAAGCTACCCAACATAACCTCAATATACTGAGAGAACGTAATGTGTTGATTTGGGGACCGGATGAGGGAAGCCAGGCCTGTGGCGATATAGGGCCGGGAAGAATGATTGAACCCATGGCGATTGTTGAACTGGCAACGCAACATTTAAACCCTGTTCGAGATTTAATGGGCCTGCAAATAACAATTACCGCCGGGCCAACTCGTGAAGCCTTAGATCCTGTCCGTTTTATTACCAACCATAGCTCCGGTAAAATGGGATTCTCCATCGCACAGGCAGCCGCAGAACGTGGAGCTGAAGTCACACTGATTGCAGGCCCTGTCAATCTGACTACTCCTCAAAATGTTAAACGTATTGACGTAACCAGCGCATTAGAAATGCACGAGCAAGTGCAGGCAATCGCAGCTTCACAACATATTTTTATCAGCTGTGCTGCCGTCTCTGATTATCGATTCAAACAGATATCAGTTGAAAAAATCAAAAAACAGGGTGATGAAATCACCTATACATTAGTCAAAAATCCTGACATCGTAGCGAATGTTGCGGCAATGGAAAAACATCGTCCCTTTGTCGTTGGATTTGCAGCCGAAACCCAGAATGTGGAAGAATACGCCCGCGGAAAACTCAAGCAGAAGAATCTGGACTTGATTTGCGCGAATGATGTATCTCTGGCTGAACATGGCTTCAACAGTGATACTAATGCATTACATCTGTTCTGGCATGATGGCAGCATTAATTTACCGCACAGTGGTAAATTACAACTCAGCCACCGCTTATTAGACGAGATATTCAAACGCTATGATGAAAAAAATCGACGTTAAAATCCTTGACCCCCGCATCGGGCAAGAATTTCCTTTACCGACCTATGCTACTCCTGGTTCTGCGGGCTTAGATTTACGTGCTTGTCTGGATAACGCAGTGGAACTGGCACCTGGTCAGACCGAACTTCTGCCAACAGGGATTGCTATCCATATCGCGGATGAACAATTGGCTGCGGTCATTCTTCCCCGCTCTGGTCTGGGCCATAAACATGGTGTGGTGCTGGGTAATCTGGTAGGACTCATCGACTCTGATTATCAGGGGCAACTGATGATTTCTGTTTGGAACCGTGGTGATAAGACATTCACCATTGAACCGGGCGAACGTATTGCCCAAATGGTTTTTGTGCCCGTTGTACAAGCTGAATTTAATTTGGTTGAAGATTTCGAGAGCACAAAACGCGGAGCAGGTGGTTTTGGTCATTCCGGTCGTCAATAATTTTCCATAAAGCCTGATACCGTCAACCAACTTTTATATTTTTGCCCATCATCAGCATGGGCAAAATGTATGCCCATAAATTCTGAGTCAAGACTTGGAAGATAAAGGGTATGGCTGGATTTGTTTTGCTGTCTTAGCAGGGGTATTACCACACATGGCAGAAAAAGAACGTACAAAAAAGAAAAACAGACGTGAAGAAATCTTGCAGGCACTGGCACATATGCTTGAATCCAGCGATGGCAGCCAGCGTATTACAACTGCAAAGCTTGCCGCCAACGTTGGGGTTTCTGAAGCTGCTCTTTATCGTCATTTTCCAAGCAAAACCCGGATGTTTGATAGCCTGATTGAGTTTATTGAAGACTCTTTAATTTCTCGCATCAACCTGATTTTGCAAGATGAAAAAGAGACCATCCCTCGAATTCGGTTAATTCTGATCCTCATTTTGGGTTTTGCAGAAAAAAATCCAGGTTTAACCCGTATCATGACAGGCCATGCCCTGATGTTTGAACAGGACAGATTGCAAAACCGTATCAACCAACTGTTTGAGCGTATTGAGGTACAGCTTCGCCAAATCTTAAAAGAGAAAAAAATACGGGATGGACAAGGGTTCAGTTATGACGAAACTATACTAGCATCACAATTACTGGCTTTTTGTGAAGGAATGCTCTCTCGTTTTGTTCGCTCTGAATTCCGCTATCGACCAACGAAAGAATTTGAAGTACGCTGGCCCTTGATATTGACCCAACTACAATAAATTTCCCAAACCTGTTATGAACATTTTTTATTCTGGGGATCTTTTCATTACAGGATATGGAAATAACAACATGCGTTTTTCACTAACGTTTTTTGTATAAATTTGTGTTAACATGCTTCGGCTAGCTGAGTTGACTACCCAATCGCTCAGTAATGACATTCCTTCCATATTATCTGTGGGATGTCATTTCTACTACTCACCCCGCCCACCATTGGGCGAGGGTTTTTTTAGTCTGTAATTTCTACAGAACAATCAACCAGAACGAATTATCAAATACCGTATTCTCTGCGATAAGCTTCCACAGCCTCTAAATGAGACTGCATTTCTGGGTTTTCACGCAGATAGGTAATCAAATCATTCAAGGTAATGATAGAGAAGACCTTACAGTGATAATCACGCTCAACTTCCTGGATTGCCGAAAGTGTTTCCCGTCCACGCTCCTGACGATCCAAACACAAAATAACTCCAGACAACGTTGCACCATGTTGTTTGATAATTTCCATTGATTCACGAATAGCGGTTCCTGCTGTGATCACATCATCAACTACTACAACTCTTCCTTGTAATGGGCTGCCGACCAGTGTTCCTCCTTCCCCATGATCTTTTGCTTCCTTACGGTTAAAGCAATAAGGCATATCAATATTGTGATGTTCCGCCAGCGCCACTGCGGTTGTAGTTGCGATTGGAATACCTTTATAAGCTGGCCCAAACAGCAAATCACATGGAATACTACTATCCTGCAATGCCGCAGCATAAAAACGACCAATCAACGCTAAATCACGTCCGGTGTTAAATAACCCTGCGTTGAAAAAATACGGACTCTGGCGACCGGATTTCAGCGTAAATTCGCCAAATTTCAGCACCTGTTTTTCCAGTGCCAGTTCAATAAATTCGCGCTGATAGGCTTTCATGGGGTTCTCCTCTTGTACATCATTATGATTCTTATCGCCATTATCGCAGATATAAAAAAGGCGACTCTTTAGCCGCCTGATCCATTTATTTTTTTAATTCATCTTGTTTTAGAGAATCTTCTTTTGAAGAATCTTGCTTCAGCGCATCTTGCTGCGCGGCAAAAATAGTTGTCAATCCTTCTTTCGCAAGGGAAAGTAATGAAAGCAATTCATCATGGCTGAACGGTTCACCTTCTGCCGTGCCCTGAACTTCAATCATTCGGCCATCATCCATCATGACGACATTCATATCAGTCTCAGCCGCAGAGTCTTCTACATACTCTAAATCACAACGACCTTCACCATTAACGATACCAACAGAAACTGCGGCTACCATTGATTTAAAAGGGCTTTTTTTCAGTTTTCCATCGGCAACCAGCTTATCCAGCGCATCTACCAGAGCTACACATGCGCCGGAAATAGCGGCAGTACGTGTACCTCCATCTGCCTGAATAACATCACAATCTAACGTGATGGTATATTCACCCAGTTTTTTCAAATCTACTGCTGCGCGCAGTGAGCGGGCAATCAGACGCTGAATTTCCATGGTACGGCCAGTTTGCTTGCCTTTAGCGGCTTCACGGGCGTTACGGGTATTTGTCGCTCGTGGCAGCATACCATATTCTGCCGTGATCCAGCCCTGCCCCTGGCCTTTCAGGAAACGTGGAATTCCTTCTTCAACGGAGGCATTACATAACACTTTGGTATCCCCGAACTCAACCAGCACCGAACCTTCCGCGTGTTTAGTGTAATGACGGGTTATTTTAATAGGACGAACCTGCCCTGCCGCTCTTCCTGCCGGACGCATTCCTACCAGGCTCATAGTGTTCTCTCCGCTGTTAATACTTTATTGGGGGCGCATTATACGGCCTAACGCGGCGAATGCCTATCCTGCATCTGCATGGAGCGTTATAATCGTTCATCATTTTATAAATTGGGAATGAGTTATGATCCGTAGCATGACCGCTTTTGCGCGGCGAGATATCAAGGCAGATTGGGGAAATGCAGCCTGGGAACTGCGCTCTGTCAATCAACGTTACCTGGAAACTTATATACGTCTGCCGGAGCAATTCAGAAGTCTGGAGCCAGTCATCCGTGAGCGTATCCGTTCCCGCCTGACTCGCGGTAAAGTGGAATGTAACCTGCGTTTTGAACTGGATACCCGCACTCAGGGCACACTGATTCTTAATGAAAATCTGGCCAAACAACTTGTTGAAGCAGCAGGCTGGATTAAGCAACAGAGCAATGAAGGGGAAATCAACCCCGTAGATATTCTGCGCTGGCCGGGTGTAATGGCTGCCGAAGAGCAAGATTTAGATGCCATCAGCGCACAACTGCTTGCGGAGCTCGATCTGGCACTGGACGCCTTTATCCAAAGCCGAGAAACTGAAGGGCAGGAGCTTAAGGCACTGATTGATAAACGTTTGGATGCTGTAACTGAGGAGGTCAGCAAAGTCCGTGTACAGATGCCAGCCATCCTGCAATGGCAACGCGAACGGTTACAAACCAAGCTGGAAGAAGCCCAGATTCAGTTGGAAAATAACCGTCTTGAGCAAGAATTGATCTTGTTGGCTCAACGTATTGATGTAGCAGAAGAGCTGGATCGTCTGGCTGCCCATGTCAAAGAAACACGCAATATTCTGAAAAAGAAAGAAGCTGTCGGCCGCCGGCTGGATTTTATGATGCAGGAATTTAACCGCGAATCGAATACATTGGCGTCAAAATCAATTAATGCAGATGTGACAAATTCTGCGATTGAACTGAAGGTATTGATTGAGCAGATGCGGGAACAGATTCAAAATATTGAGTAACGTTTCTCAGCATTTCAGAGAAAATCATAAAGCCAGATATACATTGTTATATCTGGCTTTTTTACTATCAGAACATTGCAGAGCTAATCACAGTAGCGCATGATTAGCGTGTATCACTAGCGAAATCGAAACCTAATTAGTGGTACATGGCTATTTTTTTGTTGTACATTTCCGGCGATGTTGAATAACCGAGTGTTTTCCGGTTCAATCGCTTAATTCGATCACGTAGGGTCAGATTTTCACGTTCGATACCCTGCGTAAAAGTTTTTCCCAAACATACCATAACCAACGTTGTTACTTTTTATTTCCAACAAAAGACCTCATTTCGTCAACTTCGCAGAAGATGGAGTTTCTCAGGAAGGTATATCATAAGTTGTTTTCCTACTGACAATTTATGAGAAATTGCTTGCGGATTTACTGGATTTAATTGAATTTATTAGCTGTTTACACATCATGTACAGGCTATCTGGAGCCTTGTCATACCTGAATAAGCTATAGGCCTGTTGTTATCTCAAACAATCTTGATTATCTTACTTTCTTGCAAGCCTTTAATTAAACAAATCTTATCACTGTTACTCTACATAAAAATAAATAGGGATAGGGATACCCTGTATGAAAAAAACTCATAAAATTAGCTTCATGTCAAAATGCATGGGAGCAATGTTATCGGGTCTGTGTCGTATCTTGACTGGTGTGCGGGTGCGATGGATAGGCTGTCAGCCTTCGACCAAAAGTCGTATTTATTATGCTAATCACACCAGCCACCTTGACGGATTAGTAATTTGGTCCGGGCTTCCTTCTGCGTTGCGTCATCTGGTTCATCCGGTTGCCGCCCGTGATTATTGGGATAAAACCCGTCTACGTCGTTATCTGATGCATAAGATATTTTGTTCGGTTTTAATCGAGCGCCAAGGTGAGAATACTCACAAAGAAGAAGTTCTTGCACCGTTGGAGGGGATTCTGGAGCGAAAAGAATCTTTAATTTTCTTTCCAGAAGGGACTCGCGGAGATGGTGAACAAATCAATCCATTCAAGAGCGGTTTGTATTATTTGGCCCGTAAGTATCCTGATGCTGAACTCGTTCCGGTTTATCTGGAAAATTTAAATCGCGTTTTACCAAAAGGAAAGATATTGCTGGTGCCAATTATTTGTTCGGCCAGATTCGGTCAGCCATTGGATAAATTGGCTGAGAATGAAAGTAAAGCCGCATTCTTGCAACGTGCCCAGGCTGCTTTGGAGGAGTTAATGTTATGATGGGGGTAGGCTATAATTTGATGCTGTTGTTTGGCGGTATATTTGGTGCATTAATTATTGCCAGCGTGATTGGTGGGATTTTGTCATTCCGTTATGCGGGAGAAAAGCGTAATGCGACTATCGATAACCTGATTGCCCGCATTCGTGGCTGGTGGATGTTGTGTATCGTTTGTGTACTGGCTGTGGTTGTTGGGCCTGTCGGGTCAGTTATATTATTTGCTGTTATGTCTTTTTTTGCCTTGCGCGAATTTATCACTTTAACTCCGACTCGCCGTGGTGACCATGAGGCTTTATTCTGGTGCTTCTTCTGCTTTATACCTGTGCAGTATGTTTTGGTGGGCATGCAGTGGTATGAGCTGTTTTCAGTATTTATTCCTGTTTACGTGTTTCTGTTTTTACCTGCCCGCATTGCTGTGGTCGGTGATACCACTCGTTTTTTGGAGCGCACCGCAAAAATTCAGTGGGGTATGTTGGTAACTGTATTTGCCATTAGTCATGCACCCGCTTTGTTGATGTTGGATATTCCTGAGTATCACGGTCAAAATATTGAGTTATTGTTGTTCCTGATGATCGTGGTGCAGATGTCTGATGTTTGGCAGTACGTGTTCGGGAAATTATTTGGTAAGCGGCCAATTGTGCCGAAATTAAGCCCCAAAAAAACGGTTGAAGGGTTTATTGGCGGTATTTTGGTTTCGGTATTGCTGGGGATGTCACTGTATTGGGTGACGCCATTTTCTCCGTGGGAAGCCGGGCTGATGTCATTGGCTATTACACTGATGGGGTTTATCGGCGGGTTATGTATGTCTGCAATCAAGCGTGACAGCGGAGTGAAAGACTTCGGTGAAATAATTGAAGGTCACGGCGGCATGCTGGATAGAATCGATTCTCTTTGTTTCTCTGCTCCTATCTTTTTCCATCTAACGCGCTATTTTTATACCTGAAATAGACCATTCTGAATGATCCTAAGAACTGTCGCAGATAAGCATAAATTATGATTGATGGTTCAGTACTGCTGCATTGGCTGTGACAGTACTGGACTGTGTTGTTGATTGAAAAAATTTTTGCGGGATAAGTGTTTCAGGGCCGATATTATTTATTCACCAGAATCCTTGCCTATTGTGCCGGTGGCACGTAAAAATTGTTGGGATTGATGGGAGAATTTATTCATAATCAAAAAATCGTCAAAAAGCAGACAAAATATTAATGCAGACTGAGTATTTTTCCGTATCATGGGCGCTGTTGAATCAATTCAGCTAATGAAGTGACAATCAGGTTTGGTAAAACCACCGTAAATCTTCCCGTCAGGGAAGGCAGTCAGCAGATTGGCAAATATTACACCTATAAAATCAGAGGTCATCATGATCAACAAGATTAAAAGAATCGGAGTCTTAACGAGTGGCGGAGATGCGCCGGGTATGAACGCCGCTATTCGTGGAGTTGTTCGTGCCGCTTTAACCGAAGGGTTAGAAGTTTATGGTATTTATGATGGCTATCTGGGGTTGTATGAAAACAGGATGAAGAAGCTCGATCGCTTTAGCGTTTCCGATATGATTAATCGTGGTGGAACGTTTTTAGGATCAGCGCGTTTTCCTGAGTTCAGAGATGATAAGGTGCGGGAAATTGCTATTGAAAACATGCGCAAAGGTGAAATTGATGCGCTGGTGGTGATTGGTGGTGATGGCTCTTATCTGGGAGCGAAAAAGCTGACTGAGGCAGGTTTCCCATGTATCGGTCTGCCCGGTACGATCGACAATGATGTGGCGGGAACAGATTATACTATCGGTTATTTTACGGCACTGGAGACGATTGTTGAAGCGATTGACCGTCTGCGCGATACCTCAACTTCCCACAAACGTATCTCTATTGTTGAGGTAATGGGACGTTATTGCGGTGATCTGACACTATCCGCAGCGATTGCCGGTGGATGTGAGTTTATTGTCCTGCCTGAACGTGAAATTCCTTTTGATCGTGAAGAATTGTTAGCAGAAATTAAAGCTGGTATCCAGAAAGGCAAGCGTCATGCCATTGTCGCTATTACTGAACATGTTTGTGATGTAGATGAGCTGGCAAAATATATTGAAACAGAAACACGCCATGAAACTCGTGCAACGGTATTAGGGCATATTCAGCGTGGTGGTGCGCCAGTGGCTTATGACCGCATTCTGGCATCACGTATGGGGGCTTATTCTGTCCAGTTGTTACTGGAAGGTTATGGTGGTCGCTGTGTTGGTATCCAGAATGAGAAACTTGTCCATCATGATATTATTGATGCGGTGCAAAATATGCAGCGTCTATTTAAGAAGGATTGGCTGGAAACAGCAAAAAAACTCTACTGATTCCGGCTACTCTTCTTCCTTACTAGTAAGTTCATTTTTCAGATACAGCCATATGATGTCTATATGGCTGTTCTTTTTGTTTGTTCGTCATATTCCTGTTGTGAATAAGTGGAAATTTTAAATTATTTCTGCGTCAGAACGCTTTCTGTCAGTTTTTATGGAGAAAATCATAAATAATTTAGGAGAGCATTTTACGATGATTACGCAATGGGAGATTATGAAATGGAAGATAATGAACTGGAGCACGAAAAGGTATTTTGCTCTGATAATGTTATTGCTGGTCATGCTGACAGGAGGAAAGTCGTGGGCGAAAGATGTGCAACTCCTGAATGTTTCTTATGATCCGACGCGTGAGTTGTATCAGCAATATAATCAGGCATTCAGTCAATACTGGCAGCAGAAAACCGGGGAACAGGTAACGATCCGACAATCACATGGTGGTTCAGGCAAACAGGCAACTTCGGTTATTAATGGCCTTAAGGCAGACGTCGTGACATTGGCGTTGGCATATGATGTGGATGCGATTGCAGAGCGTGGCAGTATTGCCAAAAACTGGCTCCAGCGTTTACCGGATAATTCCGCGCCTTACACATCAACGATTGTTTTTCTGGTGAGAAAGGGGAATCCCAAACAGATTAAAGATTGGTCAGATTTGATCCGTCCTGATGTTTCTGTTGTAACACCGAATCCCAAAACGTCCGGTGGTGCACGTTGGAACTATCTGGCTGCCTGGGGATATAGTTTGGTGCACAATAATCAGGATCAAGCTAAGGCAAAAGCGTTTGTGAAAGCGCTGTATAAAAATGTCGAAGTATTGGATTCTGGCGCTCGTGGAGCAACCAATACTTTTGTCGAACGTGGGATCGGTGATGTACTGATTGCATGGGAAAATGAAGCATTGCTGGCGATTAATGCTTTAGATAAGGAAGGTGAAGGAAAATTCGAAATTATCACTCCAGGCACTTCTATTCTGGCAGAGCCAACGGTGGCTGTTGTCGATAAAGTCGTTGATAAACGAGGTACACGCGAATTGGCAACTGAATATCTGAAATACCTTTATTCACCGATTGGACAGGAAATTGCCGCAAAAAATTATTATCGTCCCCGAGATAAAGCCATTGCAGAAAAGTACCGTGCTGTTTTCCCTGAGTTGGAATTATTCACAATTGATGAGGTATTTGGTGGCTGGAAAAAAGCACAGAAGGAGCACTTTGTTACTGGTGGCATATTTGATGAGATTATCCGGCGCTAATAATGGCTGGAAGAAATAAGAATTAAAAGAATAACCGCGACCAGATAACTCGGTGGCGGTTATTTTGTCACTGTTTGAGGCGTTTTAAGCTTTTTTCGCTTCCGCAGCCGCTTTCACGATAACAGCAAAAGCATCAGCTTTCAGTGATGCACCACCAACCAGAGCACCGTCGATGTCTGGTTGGGTAAATAATTCAGCCGCGTTGCCAGCGTTAACAGAGCCGCCGTATTGGATGATAACTTGCTCAGCAATGGCTGCATCTTGTTTTGCGATGTGATCACGAATGAATTTATGGACAGCCTGGGCTTGCGCAGGTGTTGCTGATCTGCCGGTTCCGATTGCCCAAACTGGCTCGTAAGCAATGACGGCACTTTTGAAAGCTTCTGCTCCCAATGTGTTAAGAACAGCATCAATTTGGCGTGCACATACTGCTTCAGTCTGGCCCGCTTCGTTTTCCTGTTCGGTTTCACCAATACACAGAACCGGGATAAGACCTTGTTCTTTCAGGACAGCAAATTTTTTTGCAATGAACTCATCTCTTTCTTTGTGGTAAGTGCGGCGTTCAGAGTGGCCGATGATAATATATTTTGCGCCCACGTCTTTCAGCATTTCTGCGGATGTTTCGCCTGTGAATGCACCAGAAAGGTTAACGCTAACATCTTGTGCACCCAGAGCGATACGGCTGCCGGCCAGTGCACTTTTTGCCAGAGAAACATACGCAGTTGGTGGTGCGATAGCGACGTCACAGCCGTCAACGTTGCTCAGTTCTTTACGCAGGCCTGCAATCAGGTCGTTAACCATGTGGGTACTGCCATTGAGCTTCCAGTTACCCATAACTAATGGATGTCGCATATTTTTCCCTCCAACCAGAAAATAATCAAATTGCGAACTGAATTAATATTCTTCAATGAATGGCTTCATGCCATTTAAGTGGAAGGCCGACAGTATAAAGATCATCGGCCAGAATAGCTCTGCGCTATGTCACTAATTTTCATTTACTGGCACGTCAGATAGCGATAGCTTAATCGGTTCAATAGCGAAGGTCATTATATTTTCGCTGCTTTTTACGATGATATAGCGTATTGCTCCCATTTTCCGGCTGTAAAATGACTGTTTTTCTGCCGTCTTAAGGAGTTTCTCTGTTTGTTCTTTAATTTGTTCTGGAGAAAGTGTTGGTTCAAATTGGCCGATCAAGGCAACGATATACTGTTTGGTCAACAAAAGGTTCCGTTCTTTTTCCTGCTCATTTTGGGATGGCAGTAAAGTAATTTGCAGGCTTTTGATTTTTTCACTGCCTCTCTCCAATACGGCTGAAGAGTAGATTTTTTCATTGATCTTACTGGCTGCGCGGATAAAAGGCAGTGAGATATCTTTGCCCGCAATGACTTTATATTCATGCAGAAGAGTTTCAGGGTGTTTTTTGTTGTATTTTTCCCGGAATGTCGGGATGGTATCTTCAAAAGCCGGGGAATCTGGCAAGAGATACATTAGTTGCGGGTGCACATCTGATGTGACAGAAGGCTCACCCGCAGTGGTTGAGAATGGTAAACCGATGCTAAAAGCGATTAATATTGTCACCAGAAGTTTATTTATGTCTGTTTTCATGTTGTTACTCGCCGAGTGTCAAGCGCGGAAATAAAGTGTAAATAGCAGAAAAACAGCATCCACAATTGGAAAAGAGTATATGACATTACAACAATGGGGATTCTCATTCAAAGGTCGTATTGGGCGACGGGAATTTTGGATCGGAATCGGTATCTGTTTCGCTCTGATTTTTATGCTCCTGACTTTGCATGGAATGAATGTTCTCCCCATGAATTATGCAGCGGTAACCACGGCCTTGATATTGTATCCGACAACAGCAATTTTTTCGAAACGCCTGCATGACCGCAATAAACGTGGTGGATGGACGTTACTGCTGGCATTGGCCTGGGTGTTACTTTCCCTTGATTGGGGCGCAATGGCACCGATATGGCAATGGGGGATTGGCCGTTTTATTCCGACGCTGATTTTTGTCATGATTATACTGGATTGCGGTGTATTCCGTGGAACAGAAGGGCCAAACCGTTTTGGCGAATCGGCAGAAAGGGTTGATCACATTTCTGCTGACAATCCGGTACAAAAACGTTAATTAACTGTTTATATCTAATAGATTTATATACCCAACAGATTTCAAGATACCGCTAATGAAGCGGTGTCTTGAAAGATGAAGATCATTGAAGAGATTATTAGAAGTAAAAGCCATGGTTGGTCGTTACCAGTATTGTTCGCTGGTAACATGGCCCGGTTTACGGCGCAAGTGTTTTTCCATACCGCGTTGTTCTTTCAGAAGTTGCCGGGTATCTCTGACCATCTGAGGGTTTCCACACAGCATCACGTGGCTGTTTTCTGCCTGCATTGATAAACCGACGGCTGCTTCCATTTCACCATTTTCAATGAGTGCCGGGATCCGCCCCATCAATGAATTCTGGCATTTTTCCCGACTGACGATAGTTTGAATCCGCAGTTTTCCCTGAAAAGATTCTTCTAATTGCTGCATGAGTGGTAAATAACTTAAATCCTGCTCCAGCCTGACGGCATGCACCAGAACGATATTTTCAAATCGTTCCAAATCATTCCCTTGCTGAAGAATGGAAAGATAAGGCCCGATGGCTGTCCCGGTCGAGAGCATCCACAGGTTTCGGCAGTCAGGTATTTCATCAAGGATAAAAAAACCTGCCGCTTGTTCTGTGACCAGCAATTCATCACCTTTCTGCAAGGCAGCAAGTCGCGGACTGAGTTTTCCTTCCGGCACTGTGACTAAATAAAACTCAAGATTATCGTTATTGGGAGAATTGACGTAAGAATAAGCCCTCTGGATGCGCTCCCCCTCAACTTCAAGAGCAAGTTTTGCAAATTGGCCAGCAGTGAATTTTTCTATTGGTGCGCGTAGCTTGATACTGAATAACGAGTCTGTCCAATTGATTATATCTGTGACTTTTCCTGTAACCCAGTTTGCCATTGCATTTAGCCTCTCTACACGATACGGAGTGAATAACAAGACGGAGTGAATTGGCGCTCCTTTGGCGAGATTTTACGTGATTGAGAGAAATAGCCTTATCGATTACGTGTCACAGTCCAATTGACTATATTTTTGCTGTATTATCGGGTTTATATGTACACTTTTATTGACATTTATGGAGAATATGACTGTCATTTTTTCATATTATAAAATTGTATACTGCTAAGAAAAAATATAAATTGACCGGGAAAATTCAATCTAATGAAGTCAGTACGTCAGGTTTGTTTATTAACAACCTGGGGGCTTTGTTATTGCTGTTATTCCTTAAATGAAACAGGATACACGAGTATTTTGTTTAAATAACATTGTATGTGAATGCGATGAGAAAAATATTACATTTTAATTTATTGCTGATGTTAATTGTGTTGGCCGCTGTCGGGCAGATGACCCAGACAATTTATGTTCCAGTTATTGCAGATATGGCGAATTACTTCGGGAAACCGGCGGGCGAAGTACAGCGTGTCATGGCGGCGTACTTATTCTCTTATGGGTTCTCACAGCTCTTTTATGGGCCATTATCGGATAAAATTGGCCGTCGTCCCGTTATTTTGACAGGAATATCAATTTTTCTGGTTGCCACAGCTTGTGCACTGTTTTCCTCCAGTTTATCAGTGCTGGTAATAGCCAGTGTATTTCAAGGCCTGGGCACGGGGGTCGGAGGGGTAATGGTGCGCACTATGCCAAGAGATTTATACACGGGAGCAGAGTTGCGTTATGCCAATAGTCTGCTGAATATGGCGATATTGGTCAGTCCTTTATTAGCGCCGATGGTAGGCGGTATCGTAGGCCATTATTTTGGTTGGCGTGCTTGCTATTTGTTTTTATTGCTGTTAGGGGCAACTGTAACTTTGTTTTTATTCCGGCATTTGCCGGAAACCCGCCCGGAGCAAACAAAACAGAGCACGATGCTGGTCTCTTTCCACCAATTGTTATCCAATGGAGTGTTTGTTTCTTACCTGATTATGTTGGTTGGTAGTCTGGCGGGTGTGGCTGTTTTTGAGGCTAGCAGCGGGGTTTTGATGGGCGCTGTTTTAGGGTTGGACAGTTTAACTGTCAGTATTCTGTTTATTCTGCCGATCCCTGCTGCATTTCTGGGCTCATGGTATGCAGGGCGTGAAAACAAAACGTTTTATCAATTAATGTGGAATTCCGTCATCTGTTGTTTGTTAGCAGGAGCGTTGATGTGGTTGCCAGGATGGTTGGGGATTATCAATATCTGGACGCTGTTGATCCCGGCTGCATTGTTCTTTTTTGGCGCTGGTATGCTGTTCCCGCTGGCAACGACGGGGGCTATGGAGCCATTTCCTTATCTGGCTGGTGCAGCGGGGGCGCTGGTGGGAGGATTACAGAATGTGGGTTCTGGCGTGGCTACATGGTTATCGGCGATGTTGCCACAAAACAGCCAGTTTAGCGTTGGTATGCTGATGTTCTTTTTGGCTCTGCTTATTCTATTGTGCTGGTTGCCAATTTCTCAGCGGATCCAGCATCAGGAACATACAGTCGGATAAAGCCGGGCAACATCGGTAGGCAAATATCGAGGTTAAAAAGCTCTGACAGAGCAGTACTGCCACGTCAGAAGTATTGTAATGTCAGAGCTTCATGTTTCAGTGCGGGATTTATTTCACCTTAATGGAATGGCTTGTTTTTTTAAGCGCGGTCTTCCCATTCTTGAGCGCGGGCAACCGCTTTTTTCCAACCGTTGTATTTGTGATTACGTTCTGTAGTTTCAATACTTGGACGGAATTCTTTTTCGATGGTTGCCTTACTCTTCACTTCGTCAAGATCTTTCCAGAAACCAACGGCTAAACCAGCAAGGAAGGCGGCTCCTAAGGCTGTACTTTCGCGTATTTCAGGGCGTTCGACACGGGTGCCGAGGATGTCAGCCTGGAATTGCATCAAGAAGTTATTGGTAACCGCACCACCATCTACGCGCAGTGCTTGCAGACGTGTACCAGAATCGGCCTGCATTGCATCCAATACATCACGGGTTTGGTAAGCGATGGATTCGAGTGTGGCACGAATAATATGGTTGCTGTTTGCTCCACGGGTCAGGCCGAAAATGGCACCTCGGGCGTAAGGATCCCAATAAGGGGCTCCAAGACCGGTAAAGGCCGGAACAACATAAACGCCATTACTGTCTTTTACTTTTTTAGCGAAGTATTCGGAGTCTGCTGCATCTGCAATAAGTTTCAGTTCATCACGCAGCCACTGAATAGATGCACCACCTACAAATACGGCACCTTCCAGTGCATAGTTGACTTCACCTCGTGGCCCACAAGCGATGGTAGTCAGCAGACCATGATTGGAGCGTACGGCATCGGTTCCTGTATTCATCAGCAGGAAGCAGCCTGTGCCATAAGTGTTTTTTGCCATGCCAGGATGGACACATAACTGTCCATAGAGCGCAGCTTGTTGATCTCCTGCGATTCCTGCGATAGGAATACGAGTACCGCCTTTACCACCGATGTTGGTCTGACCATAAATTTCAGAAGATGTTGCAACTTTTGGCAACATAACGCGAGGAATACCCAACTCATCAAGGATTTTCTGATCCCAGTCGAGATTATGGATGTTAAATAGCATAGTACGGGAAGCGTTGGTGTAATCGGTGACATGCACGCGACCTTGTGTCATTTTCCAGACCAGCCAGGTATCAACTGTGCCGAATAACAGTTCGCCATTTTCAGCACGCAGGCGGACACCTTCAATATTGTCCAGGATCCATTTTATTTTTGTACCGGAAAAATAGGGATCGATCACCAGGCCAGTGTTATGACGGATATATTCTTCCAGACCTTCTTTTTTCTTCAGTCTGGTACAAATATCTGCTGTCCGGCGACATTGCCATACAATGGCATTGTAAACAGGTTTACCTGTCTCTTTTTCCCAGATAATAGTTGTTTCTCGTTGATTAGTGATGCCAATACCGGCAATCTGATCTGTGTGGATATCTGCTTTTGCCAGCACTTCGACCAATGTTGAGCTTTGGCTGGCCCAGATCTCCATTGGATCGTGCTCTACCCAACCTGGCTTAGGGTATATTTGTGGAAATTCACGTTGTGAAATACAAACAATATTAGCGTCGTGATCAAGTACTACTGCCCGTGAACTGGTTGTCCCCTGATCCAAAGCAACGATATATTTTTTATCAGTCATATTTTCTGTTGTCATAACTAGAACCTGGTCTTATTCAATAATTTTTTATCTGTTATCATCTGCCAAGGGTAGCAAAACTAAGCTCCACGGGGTAAATGGCAGGTAATCAGTTTGCGGTAACCAAATGCGCCCAGAATTGCACCAACAATGGGGGCTATCAACGGAACAAGGAAATAAGGGATATCCCGACCACCAGTCAGGGCAATATTTCCCCATCCGGCTAAATAAGCAACTAATTTAGGGCCGAAATCACGCGCAGGATTCAGGGCAAATCCGGTCAGGGGGCCAAAAGAGCCACCGATAACAGCAATCAAAATACCGATAATCAGTGGCGCCAAAGGGCCACGCGGAATGCCATTTCCATCGTCTGTTAGTGCCAGAATCAGGCAAAGCAAAACAGCCGCGATGACAACTTCAACGATAAATGCATGGAATACGGAAATTTGTGATGCAGGGTAAGTGGAAAATACTCCAGCCGTGAAAAGACTTTCTTGTGATCCACGAACAATGTTGTGAACTTGCTCATAATCAAGGAAAAGGTTGTAATACATCATATAGACGATAGCTGCGGCGACAAAACCACCTAACATTTGGGCAATGATGTAAGGAAGTACTTTTTTTCTGTCAAAACTGGCAAATAGGCATAGAGCAATGGTTACTGCTGGATTCAGGTGTGCACCAGAAATTCCGGCTGTAAGGTAAACAGCTAGGGCAACACCAAAGCCCCAGATGATGCTGATTTCCCATAGACCCAGTTGCGCTCCTGCAAGACGGGCAGCAGCAACACAGCCTAAACCGAAGAAAACAAGCAATGCAGTACCCAGAAATTCTGAAATACATTGACCTGATAATGTTGGAGTGGTGGTCCGACTCATTTCTATATCCTATAAAAAGTACAGAGAGGAGATTAATTATTAGTCCTTTCTTGCTGCGTTCTGACTACGCAGAGAAAGGCGATGTGAATTTATCGTTAATGAGCGGAAACGAGAAATAGCGAAATTGAAATCTGCGTGTTGCGTCAACAAAATGAGCGAATTCGCATTTAATTGTGGTTTCATTGATCGTTGAAATGTGATCTTATCTCTATTTAGGATTAGTCACTATATTTTTCGCTATGCCACATATTGGAAGTATGAAACTAGACAGTCGTTAACAGGCTAAATACAATCAAGGCATTGCTTATAAGAGGGGCTCGAGAATGTCATTTGAAGTTTTTGAAAAGCTAGAATCTAAAGTTCAGCAGGCAATTGATACCATCACTTTGCTGCAAATGGAAATTGAAGAATTAAAAGAAAAGAACGCAGCGTTATCTCAGGATGTCCAAAATGTGACAGATAGCCGTGATTCGCTGGTACGTGAAAATGAACAGCTCAAACAAGAACAATCAGCATGGCAAGATCGCTTACGTACCTTGTTGGGTAAGATGGAAGATGTGCAGTAAAGTATCCGATTGTTTTGCGGAAAAAGGGCGATAACTGCGCCCTTTTTTATGTATCGTGGAGATTGATGATAGGGCTATAGGTTTATGCGGATATTACACTTCATCATCGTCGCTATCGTCATCCATCTCCAGCGGAACTTCTGATAGGATCATCCCTGTATTATCTGCATAAAGATAATCGCCGGAAAAGAAAGTAACTCCACCGAAATTCACCCTGATATCACTTTCTCCGATGCCTTCGCTGTTAGAGCCAGCAGGAATAGCAGCCATTGCCTGAATGCCAATATCGAGTTCAGCAAGGTGGTCTACCTGACGCACGGCGCCGTAGACGACGATACCTTCCCATTCGTTATTGACAGCAAGTTGAGCCAGCTCGGCATCGACAAGAGCCTTGCGTACCGATCCACCACCATCGGCGAGTAAAATGCGTCCACGTCCGGGTTCTTCCAGTAAATCATAAAGCAATCCATTGTCTTCAAAGCATTTCACTGTGATGATTTGACCACCAAATGAAGTACGCCCACCAAAGTTGGAGAATAATGGCTCTACCACGTTTACATCTTCTTGATAGATATCACAAAGTTCGGAAGTATCATATTTCATGGGATTTACGTCTGGTTTATGCAAGGAATGAACAGTATATCCTTTTAAGGCCAGTGTTGGCAAAATCATCAATCTTAAAACGTGTGTATAAAATTGATATGTAATCGCCTAATTAAGTATCAATCCAATGGAAAACAGGATATTAGTCAATAACGCAGCCTTGACCATTTGTACCAGCTTGGGGCGCATACCTTCGGCAGTTGGATCGCGCAGTACCTGTAACATATGCTGAAATAACAAGGGGAAAGACAGTAAAAATAACCAGTTATACCAGTTATTTAGATAAAAAAGAGTAAAGATGACAAAGCAGAGCATGGCACCTGTAAGCAGTGCCGCATGATAGTAACGGGCTTTTTTTCCACCTAGTCTGACCGCCAGTGTATTTTTACCGTTTTGGCGATCTATTTCGATATCACGTAAGTTATTAATATTCAACACCGCCACGGAGAGTAAGCCACAGGCCGTTGCGGGCAGAACGGTATCCAGAGAAAAAGTCTTGGTTTGCAGATAGTAAGTACCAAGGACACTGAGCCAACCAAAGAAAATAAGGACGGAAAGGTCACCCAACCCCATATAACCATACGGCTTAGCGCCCACCGTATAAGTAATCGCAGCGATGATCGCCAGTAATCCCAGGCCCAGAAAGCCGATAATATCGTTTGGGCTATGACAAGCAACGGTGATGAGAGAAATTCCTGACAGACAAGAGAGCAACACGGTAATTTTCAATGCGGCTTTCATTTGTTGTGCTGTGATCAAGCCCTTTTGCATGCCGCGCATTGGGCCAATGCGTTTTTCGGTATCACTACCTTTAGTGACATCACCATAATCATTGGCAAGATTGGACAGAATTTGTAGCAGAGAAGCAGTTAATAAGGCCAGCAACGCCACCGGCCATTTGAAATGACCCGCCCATGATGCAAGAGCAGATCCGGTCATAATGGCTGCTACGGCAAGTGGAAGGGTTTTGAGGCGTAAGCTTTCCAGCCATGCCTGTATTTGATTGCCCATTGTTATTGAACTCATATTGCTATCAAATATTTCAGTGTAATAGATTTTGATTTAAGAAAAAGAGAAATGGGAGGTAAGCCTCCCATTCCATTTTTCACTGCTGTTGAGTCAGGCTCTAAACCGGTTATAAGATAAAACGGCTCAGATCTTCATCAGCTACCAGCTCATCTAAGTGTGTTTTGACATAGTCAGCATTGATTTCAACAGACTGCCCCTGACATTCGCTGGCTTCGAAAGAGATATCTTCCATCATGCGTTCAAGCACAGTATGCAAACGGCGGGCACCAATATTTTCGGTTGTCTCATTAACCTGCCATGCAGCTTCTGCGATTCTGCGAATACCGTCAGCGGTGAACTCAATATTCATGCCTTCAGTGGCCATCAACGCTTTGTACTGTTCTGTCAGTGAAGCATTCGGTTCAGTCAGGATGCGCTCAAAGTCTTCAGTTGTCAGTGCCTGCAATTCAACACGGATAGGCAGACGTCCTTGCAACTCTGGGATCAAATCGGAAGGGCTGGCAACCTGGAATGCGCCTGAAGCGATGAACAGAATGTGGTCGGTTTTTACCATACCGTGTTTGGTGGAGACAGTACAACCTTCAACCAATGGCAGAAGGTCACGCTGGACGCCTTCGCGGGAAACATCCGGGCCGGAGCTTTGGCCACGTTTACAAATTTTATCAATTTCATCGATAAAGACGATACCATGCTGTTCAACTGCATCAATTGCTTGCTGTTTCAACTCTTCAGGGTTAACCAGTTTCGCAGCTTCTTCTTCTACCAGCAGTTTGAACGCATCTTTGATCTTCAGCTTACGACTTTTTTGACGCTGACCAGCCAGGTTCTGGAACATAGACTGTAATTGATTGGTCATTTCTTCCATACCCGGAGGTGCCATGATTTCAACACCAACAGGAGCTGCCGCAACTTCGATCTCGATTTCTTTGTCATCCAGCTGGCCTTCACGCAGTTTCTTGCGGAATGTCTGGCGGGTTGAGGACTGCTCTGGTTGAGTTTCAGGTTGGCCCCAGTTATTTTTTGCTGGTGGCAACAGAACGTCCAGAATACGCTCTTCAGCCAGTTCTTCGGCACGATGGCGGTTTTTCTCAATAGATTGCAGGCGAACCATTTTCACGGCAGCGTCAGTCAGATCACGAATAATGGAATCGACTTCTTTACCGACATAACCGACTTCAGTGAATTTTGTTGCTTCAACTTTGATAAAAGGTGCATTGGCCAGTTTTGCCAGACGACGGGCGATTTCGGTTTTACCAACACCGGTTGGGCCAATCATCAGAATATTTTTCGGAGTTACTTCATAACGCAGTGATTCATCCAACTGCATACGACGCCAGCGGTTACGCAGCGCAATGGCAACAGCACGCTTTGCTTTATCCTGACCGATGATATGATTGTCAAGTTCGCTGACAATTTCGCGAGGAGTCATTTCAGACATACTATCTATCCTTACGCTTTTGAGGACAATTCTTCGAAGTTATGATTTTGGTTGGTGTAGATACAGATATCGCCAGCGATAGTCAGGGCGCGTTCTGCGATTTCCCGGGCGCTGAGTTCGGTGGTTTCCAGCATTGCGCGAGCAGCTGCTTGTGCATATGAGCCACCGGAGCCAATAGCGATAAGATCATTTTCCGGCTGAATCACATCACCGTTACCTGTAATAATCAGAGATGTATTTTCATCTGCAACGGCAAGCAAAGCTTCCAGCTTGCGGAGCATTCTGTCTGTCCGCCAATCTTTGGCTAGTTCAACTGCTGCTTTAGTCAAATGCCCTTGATGCATTTCGAGCTTACGTTCAAACAGCTCAAACAGGGTGAAGGCATCTGCAGTACCGCCAGCAAAACCCGCGATGACTTTGTCATTGTAAAGGCGGCGTACCTTACGGACATTGCCTTTCATAACGGTATGACCCATTGTTGCTTGTCCATCACCACCGATGATGACTTGGCCATTACGGCGAACACTTACGATTGTAGTCACGAGTTAGCCCCTGGTTACAAAATAGAAGATGGCACACACGGTACTTTGGCTGGACAATGCCACGATTATTTATCAAAAGCACCGTATGTTTGTTATTAGAGATCAAGATGGGGGAAGTTTTTGATTTTTCAACCCCCAGCAGGGCGGAGAATACAGTTGGAAATCCCGGTATTGGCAATGCGATTGCGCATTTTTTCTGCACCATCTTTGCTCTTATACGGTCCCACTACAACCCGGTTCCAACTGTCTTTTGTTGTAATCTTACTCTCAATACCGACTAACGCGAGGCTGGCACGGACGGATTCTGCCTGCTCTATAGTACGGAATGAGCCACATTGTAGCATTAATCTGGATTCATTTAGCGCTGTCTTTGGCTTACTGGTCTCATTGGATGTTTGAGACCGAGGTATTTGAGCCTGAGGTGATTGAAATTGCACCGATGGTTTATTCTCCTGTTGAAGTACCGGATTTTGCTGTGGAGTATATTCTGGAGATGGTTTTTGTACCGGTGGATTCACAAGGACGTGTGAGCGAGGAACTGGCTCACTGTTATATGGTACTTCAGCTAATTGTGTTGGAGGCTGGCGCATATCTGCCTGCATTTGTTCAAGTAACTGGCGCTGTTCTGGCGTCAGTTCCGTTGGCCTGTTGTTCTGTTGGTTGGGCGTTGAAGAGGGGTCCTGCATTGATGGCAGGCCAACAGGTCGGTTTTCCAGCTCTTTGATATAACTCCAGCGTTCTTCTGGTATTGGTGGCAGACCATGGCCTTTAAGCTGGTGAGTGATTGGTGGTGTATTTTGTACACTTTCATTTTTAGTATGTACGATGAAATAAAGTCCACCAATGAATGTGACCACCAAAGTGACGGCGATAGCTAATGTCGTCTTAGGTAGCCCTTGAGCCTGATTTTTTTTCTTACCAGTACCTTTCCGACGGGGATTGGAATGCCCGCGACTCACATAATCTCGTTGTGCCACTGTGTTTAATTCGCTGAGTTATTTAAAAAATTAAGGAGCAGATACCTAATGTTACTGAACATGTAGTTATTTGCCTAGCTTTTAGGCGAACAAGTACTCTCACGAATAAGCAATTCTGCATCTAATAATTGTGAACCTTTCGAAACCATACGGCCCTGGAGCTGTTCCAGCAACAAAAGCATTGAGTTATGTCCAATTTCATAACATGGCTGTGCCACAGTTGTCAGCGGCGGTTCGCTGTATTGCGCCATGTTGATGTTATCAAAACCAACAATGGACAGGTCTTCTGGTAATTTTAATCCCATTTTTTTAGCTTGCCACATTGCACCAATTGCCATGACATCACTATGGCAAAAAATAGCGCTGGGAGGTTCCGGCAGGGTAAGCAGGATTTTTGCTGATTCAGCGCCACTTTCATGGGTGAAGTCACCTCTGACTATATATTCATCACGGATAGGAACGCTGGTACGACGTAATGCCTGAATATAACCCTGAAGCCGATATTGGCACAGTGGCATTGTATCTGGCCCGGTGATACAGGCGATGCGTTTGTGCCCGATTTTTTGCAGGTGATAGGTGGCATTGAAAGCGGAGGTCAGATTATCGATATGGACAGTAGGAAGCCCTAGTTCAGGTGCAAATTCATTAGCCATCACCATGGGAGGCATATTTTTCTGCTCTTCTTTAGAGACATCGAAAGGAACATTTGAGCCAAGTAATATCATGCCATCAATGCGTTTGGTAATGAGCAGATTGATAAAAGCATGTTCTTGCTGTTGTTGATGTTTACAGTCACCAATCAGAACCAAATAACCATGTTTTGCCGCAGTTTCTTCAATGCCGCGGATACTTTCATTGAAGAAAGGATCGCTGATATTCGGAACGATAACCAGGATGGCTCTGGACTCATTTCGCCTCAAATTTTTGGCGAGATTATGCGGATAGTAACCTACTTCCAGTACGGCATTTTCGACTTTCTGGCGGGTGTGCGCAGAAACTTTATCAGGATTCATAAGTGTTCTTGATACAGTTGCGGTAGAAACACCAGCTACTTTTGCGACATCTTTCATTGTCGCTAATGCGCAATTCTTTTTTTCCATAGTTCACTCCTCATGTTCTACAGGTAGCGAAACGATTGCTATCCGAAATGAAAGTAAAAAAACTGAAAGTAAAAAAACGCCAGTCATTCCTGTGGGGAAGCACTGGCGGCTCGTTTTCTACAGTCATATTAATAAATTCATTTTAAACCGATTAACAGTTCAACCCGTTACTTTGTTTACATAAAAAATGTGATATGCATCATTTCTTAGAGCTACTTCGCAAATTAAGGAAATAATTGTCACTGTTTTTTCATCGGCTTCTGCTCAATTTGGAGTTTTTACTGCAATAAACAATTGACTGTTTTTTATCAACCTTCTGTGGGATCAACATCAATATTCCATTTTACTTTACGTGCTTGTGGCAACGCTGTGATGTATGGATAGAGCTCTGCCATCATTTTCTGTAGAAAAATGCGCGAAGAGTGTTGCACCAGTAATTGCCAGCGATATCGGCCACCCCGTTTGGCCTGTAATGCGGGCACCGGTCCCATAATCCATACATGTTCATCATGTTGTGGATAATGTTCAAACAGTTGGCGCATTTGTTGTAAAAAAGCAGGAGCCTGCTGATTATCGTGATCTTCCGACCGTAGCATGATATGGCTGACAAAAGGGGGCAGAAGTACTTGCTGACGTTCTTCCATAGCCTGCTGAGCAAATGCGTCATAGCCTTTCTCCAACAACACCTGTAAAAGTGGATGTTCTGGATGGTGGGTCTGAAGGACAACTTCTCCACGTTTGCCGGCTCGTCCAGCTCGACCGGAGACTTGAGTATACAATTGCGCGAACCGTTCAGCCGCCCGGAAATCGGCAGAAAACAGGGCACCATCGACATCCAATAAAGCGACTAGTGTGACATCAGGAAAATGGTGGCCTTTTGCCAACATTTGAGTGCCAATCAAAATACGGGCCCCCCCCTGATGAATGTCGGTGAGTTGTTGTTCCAGTGCTCCTTTGCGACTGGTGGTGTCTCTGTCGATACGGGTAACCGGGACGTTGGGAAACAGTTGAGTGATGCCATCTTCAAGTTGCTCAGTACCTAGCCCCACAGGGATTAGATGTGTTGTTCCACATTGAGGGCATTGACGAGGAATGGGGCGCTGGCTATCACAGTGATGGCAGCGCAGATAGCGATGATTCTGATGCAGGGTATAGTAGTGATCACAACGCTGGCATTCTGCTATCCAGCCACATTCATGGCAAAGCAGAGCAGGAGAATAACCACGGCGGTTCAGAAATAGGATGACCTGATTATCTGCTTTCAAATGTTCGCCAATGCGGTTAATGAGAGGTTGAGATAAACCGACGGTCAGCGGCAATCCTTTCATATCCAGCAGGTGTTGGGTTGCTGGCAGGGCATGACCGGCTCGTTTCGTCAAAGTCAGTTGTCTGTATTTTCCATGTGTTACATTGAATAGTGTTTCCAGTGCCGGTGTTGCTGTTCCCAGAATGATAGGAATTTTCTCTTTTTTGGCGCGGAAGACCGCCAGATCACGAGCGTGATAGCGCCAGCCATCTTGTTGTTTATAAGAATTATCATGTTCCTCATCAATGATGATGACACCTAAGTGAGCGAAGGGAGTGAACAGTGCTGAACGAGTACCGATGACAATGGCGTTTTCCCCTTGTTTTGCTCTTAACCATACTGATAATCGTTCACTGTTATTTAAGGCTGAATGCAGAACATCAACGGGCGCATTGAAGCGTTCTCTGAATCTGCGGATAGTCTGGGGGGTCAGACCAATTTCGGGAACTAAGATCAGTGCTTGTTTTCCCTGTGTCAAAATGTTTTCCAGGATACTCAGGTATACTTCGGTTTTACCTGAGCCAGTGATGCCGGCAAGTAACCAGGGAGAAAAAGTCTGATCTTCTGCGCGAACGGCTCCAACTGCGGCGGCTTGCTCTGTATTAAGTTTTAGTCGTTCCCCGATGATCCGAAAATGTTCATGCCAATTTTCAGTTTTCGGTTGTACCGGATGTAAATCAATTAATCCCTTTTTTTTCAGTGATTGCAGCGCGCTTTCACTCAATTCCAATTCAGAGACTTGATGGCGATAAATGGATGTTTGGCGCAGTTTGGCTAAAGCCTGTTGCTGTTTGGCAGAGCGTTTAAGTTGTTCCAGAGGCAATGTACTGCCTGTCTCTGTCACTTGCCATTGCCAGAGAGGTGAGAATTCTGCGGGTTTGCCTTGTCGCAGCAAAACAGGTATGGCATGAAAAAGGACTTCGCCAAGTGGATAGTGATAATAGCAGGCAGACCACTGGAGCAACTGCCAAAGATCCTCAGAAAAAAGCGGGGATTCATCAAGCAGTTCGGTAATTGGTTTGAGTTGTTCAAGGGGGAAATCACTGTTGTCTGTAATCCCTGTAACTATACCTATTGCATTGCGTTTGCCAAATGGCACACGTACCCGGATCCCAAGGGCGGGGATCGGCAGTCCTTCAGGTAACAGATAATCAAAAGAACGAGCTAAAGGGACAGGTAAAGCAACCTGAACAACTGTCATAAGGCGATTTCCGAATGAATATTAATGGCAAGACTAAAGCAACATATAATGACAAAGAGTATCATAGCAAATCCGCGGATTTCATTGCGCAATAAAACGATATTCTGTATGATCCGCCGCCTTTGGTATAAAAATTACCGAACTTATTTTAATCAACACGACGTGTGGTGTCTGGCGGCGATAGGGCTGGATAGCGACGCGACCTTAACAGAGGTTTTCCCCATGAAACAAGGTATTCATCCTAAATACGAAGAAATTACTGCATCTTGCTCTTGTGGTAATGTTATCAAAATCAAATCTACCGTAGGTCACGATCTGAACCTGGACGTTTGTGGTGAATGCCACCCGTTCTACACCGGTAAGCAGCGTGACGTTGCGACTGGTGGTCGTGTTGATCGCTTTAACAAACGTTTCACCGTTCCAGGTTTCAAGAAGTAATAAAACTTCCTGCCTGTTATCCGGAATGCCACAAGCTTCTGTCCTTTAGGTCGGGAGATGTTAAGGAAAAAAGGTAATCTGGTAAAAGCGAAAACGCCCGGCGTATAAGCTACGGGCGTTTTTTTGCTATTAATATTGGTTGCATTTTAGTCTCAGAAACAATCGAGAATCATTAAGCTCTGAGGTATACTTCCTCATAATGCGTTATCAATTTGATAACAATGGAGCCATAGGCGATTGCTATGTTTTGTGAAATAAAAGTAGCCCAAATGGCTGCATACCTGCTGTCACAAGAGGGCGGGCGCATGGCATATCTGAAACTAATGAAACTTATGTATCTGTCTGATAGGGAGTATATGAGGAGATACGGTGAATCAATTAGTGGTGACCGTATGGTCTCTATGCCTCATGGACCAGTACTTTCAAATTCACTCGATTTCATGAATGGCACTGTGCAAGGTTCGGATGCTGGCTGGGAAAAATGGATTATTGCTGCTGATAATAACGAGCTGGTTACAAAACTTCTTTTAGCTGACCGTGATGAATATGACGAATTAACAGATGCTGAAATAGAGGTTTTGAATAGTGTTTTTTCAGAATTTGGTCATATGACAAAGTGGCAGATAAGAGATTACACTCACACGCACTGTCCTGAATGGGTTGACCCTCACGGCAGTTCGTATCCGATTGATCCAAAGAGTATTTTCCTTGCGCTTGGCAAATCAGCCGAAGTTGCGATAATGCTTGCTGATAGAATGCGTGAACAGAACCAGTTATATCAGATCGTTAGCAGGTTAGTATGACAGTTAACTTTGCGCCTGTTAAAAAGGGAACCATTATGATACTTACAGGCGCGAAAGACACCTATTTTTTATCTGTAGCGATCCTATATTTTATCCCTCGTTAATGAAATAATGCTTTCTCGCTGTTAATCTAACGACTATTTATCCGGATATTCAGTATGATGATACCTGTATTTTAAATATTGGTGATCACCCCTTTGTTAAGCACAAAAGTTATATTTTTTATAAAAAAGCTGAATTATTGGGAGTCGGTACAGTAACAAGTCAAATTATTGCTGGAGATATTAGAGTATCAGAACCCTGCTATGACGATGTATTTGACAGAATACTGAAAGGATTTAATATCTCATCTCACGTAGCGCCTAAAATAAGAAAATTTTACAACAAATACCTTGTATGATTTTGGGCTATGTACTCACATGAAAATGCTAGCCTGAATGGTATGTTACACCTGCCTTTCTGGCTAACATTTCTGTTCAATATTCCCAAGTCTCAGGATCGATCCCATGCTCACGCATTATGGCTTTTGCAGCTTCAGGGATTTCATCATGACGTTCTTTACGTAAATCATTATCGTTGGGCAAGGGTTGTCCAGTGAACGCATGGAGAAATGCTTCACACAGCAATTCGCTATTTGTTGCATGACGCAGATTGTTTACCTGACGACGAGTACGCTCATCTGTCAGTATTTTCAATACCTTTAATGGAATTGAAACCGTAATTTTTTTGACCTGTTCACTTTTTTTGCCATGTTCAGCATAAGGGCTGACATACTCACCATTCCACTCAGCCATGAGATACCTTAAATATTTTTAAATCAAGCAACTGAAATCAGAAACAAAAGGAATTATTTCTGAGCTATGTTCGTGTCGATAATTCGGCATTTTAGCATATTTCCCCTATCGACTATATCGCTATGGTTAATCAATTCACAAAATATGCCCTAATCTGGCATAAAAAGCGGGGGGAATGATTGGATTATGTTATTAAACCGTAAATTATTTTGGATGTCTAGATGTATTGACGTCTATCTTTCTGGAGGGTATTCTTTTGTGACTCCGAAAACAAGATAACGGGTAAAGATTATGGGGTGTAAACAAGCTACGGTCGCAGTACAAAGCGGTACAAATATTGATGAACAATATGGTTGTGTTGTCCCGCCTATCTATCTTTCCAGCACGTACAGTTTCACAGGGTTTAAGGAACCGAGAGCGCATGATTACTCACGGCGTGGTAATCCCGGTCGTGATGTTGTCCAGCAGGTTTTGGCTGAACTGGAGGGCGGAGCAGGTGCTGTTATGACCAGCAGTGGTATGTCAGCCATTCACCTGTTGTGCACCGTTTTCTTGCAACCGGGAGATTTATTGGTAGCACCCCATGATTGTTATGGTGGGAGTTACCGCCTGTTTGATAGCTTAAGCCGCCGTGGCGCTTATGATGTTATTTTCGTTGATCAGGCGGATGATTCGGCACTGAAGCAGGCAATTGCTCAAAAGCCTAAATTGATCTTGATTGAAACACCAAGTAATCCATTGCTGCGTATTGTGGATATTGGGTACATCTGTGGTCTGGCTCGTGAAGCAGGTGCATTGACGGTAGTTGATAACACGTTTTTAAGCCCTGTGCTGCAAAAACCATTGGATTTGGGAGCAGATTTAGTTGTCCATTCCTGCACAAAATACCTGAATGGGCATTCTGATTTGATTGCCGGTGCAATTATTGCCAAAGATCCCACTCTGGCTGAAGATTTGGCATGGTGGGCGAATAATATCGGTGTGACCGGGGGAGCTTTCGACAGTTACTTGTTGTTGCGAGGCATTCGTACTTTGTCTGCGCGGGTACTTCTACAGCAAAGCAACACGGCTGCCATTGTGGAATATTTACAGCAACAGCCACAAGTGAAAAAACTTTACTACCCAGCGCTGAAAGATCATCCAGGGCATGAAATAGCTCTTCAACAGCAAACAGGCTTTGGCGCGATGTTGAGTTTTGAACTTGATGGTGATGAACAAACAATGCGTCGCTTTTTATCTGCGTTAAAATTATTTACTCTGGCAGAATCGTTGGGTGGTGTGGAGTCATTGATTTCTCATACAGCTACGATGACACATGCTGGTATGTCGGCAGAAGCAAGGAAACAGGCAGGGATTACGGACTCACTTCTTCGTGTCTCTGTGGGAATAGAAGATAGTCAGGATTTAATTGCTGATTTGGATAATGCATTTCAGGCAGCGGCAACGAGGTAATCATGATTGAACTGGCAACAGCAGGGGCGGAATCTGGCCGCCAGTTACATAAATTTGGCGGCAGCAGCCTTGCAGATGTGAAATGTTATAAGCGGGTTGCGGATATTATGGCGAATTATAGCCAGCCGGGTGACTTGATGGTGGTATCAGCAGCAGGCAGTACGACTAATCAACTGATTGATTGGCTGAAATTGAGTCAGAGTGACCGTATTTCAGCTCATCAAGTTCAGCAATCCTTACGGCGCTACCAGCAAGAGTTGATCCGCGGATTATTGCCAGAAACCGTTGCTGAAACTCTGATCGCACATTTTATTGCTGATTTGGAAAGGTTGAGTGCGCTGTTGGATAAACCAATTAGTGACATTACCTATGCTGAAGTTGTTGGTCATGGCGAAATATGGTCCGCTCGCCTGATGGCCGCAGTACTTGAATCACAAGGTATTCCTAGCACCTGGCTGGATGCGCGCCAATTTCTGCGAGCAGAACGGGCAGCCCAGCCACAGGTTGATGTCAATCTTTCCCAGCCTTTGCTGAGTCAGTTATTAGTCCAGAATTCCAATAAGCGCTTAGTAGTGACAGGTTTTATTTCCAGTAATAAGAAGGGTGAAACCGTGCTATTGGGGCGCAATGGCAGTGATTATTCTGCAACACAGGTTGGTGCATTAGCTGGTGCCAGAAAAGTGACAATCTGGAGTGATGTGGCCGGGGTTTACAGTGCAGATCCGCGCAAAGTTAAGGATGCGTGTCTCCTGCCATTATTGCGTCTGGATGAGGCCAGCGAACTGGCTCGTCTGGCAGCTCCTGTACTTCATACCCGTACATTACAGCCCGTTTCCGTCAGTGATATCGATTTGCAATTACGTTGTAGTTATCAGCCTGAGCAAGGCTCTACTCGCATTGAACGAGTTTTGGCGACAGGAACAGGTGCTAAAATCGTTACCAGCCACGATGATGTTTGCCTGATTGAGTTGCACTTTTCTTCTGCCCATAACTTTAAACAAACTTATAAAGATATCGACTCGTTGTTAAAGCGTGCTCAAATCCGTCCTTTGGCGACGGGGTTGCATGCTGACTGCAATCTGATCCAGCTTTGTTATACCTCTGAAGTTGTTAATAGTGCCCTTGATGTTTTGCAGGATGCATCTTTGCCAGGAAAACTTTCCTTGCGTGAAGGATTATCATTGGTGGCTTTGGTGGGAGCAGGCGTAGGCAAAAATCCGCTACATAGCCACCGTTTTTATCAACAATTGAAAGACCAACCAGTTGAATTTATCTGGCATGCAGAAGATGACATCAGTCTGGTTGCTGTATTGCGTCTGAGCCAGACATCGCACTTGATTCAAGGATTGCATCAGAGCCTGTTCCGGGCAGAAAAACGTATTGGATTGGTTCTGTTTGGAAAAGGAAATATCGGGTCACGTTGGCTGGAATTGTTTGCTCGTGAACAGAAAAATATCTCTGCACGCAGTGATTTTGAATTTATTTTGGCGGGAATTGTCGATAGCCGCCGGAGTCTGCTGAACTATCAGGGCATTGACGCAAGTCGGGCACTGGCATTCTTTAATGATGAAGCCACCATACGTGAAGGTGATGAACTGTTTTTATGGATGCGGGCACACCCTTATGATGATTTAGTGGTGCTGGATATAACGGCAAGTGAAGAATTGGCGAGTAACTATATAGATTTTGCCAGCTATGGTTTTCATGTGATCAGCGCCAACAAAGCCGCTGGCTCATCTGACAGTAACACTTACCGCATGATCCGGGATGCTTTTGCAAAAACAGGCCGTCATTGGTTATACAATGCGACCGTTGGTGCCGGGTTACCAATTAACTATTCCGTCAGGGACTTGCGGGAAAGCGGGGATACTATCCTGTCTATCAGTGGCATTTTCTCCGGTACTTTATCGTGGTTATTCCTGCAATTTGATGGCACAGTTCCTTTCAGTGATCTGGTAGAACAAGCATGGCAACAAGGGTTGACGGAGCCTGATCCTCGTATTGATCTTTCCGGTCAGGATGTGATGCGCAAATTGGTTATCCTGGCTCGTGAAGCAGGTTATGAGATAGAGCTGGATCAGGTAAGGGTAGAATCACTTGTGCCGACAGAAGCCAGTGTTGGTTCTATTGAAGAGTTCTTCGAAAACAGTTCTGCTATTAATGAGCAGATGCTAAAACGGTTGAAAGCTGCGCGTGAAATGGGAATGGTATTGCGTTATGTTGCGCGTTTTGATGCTAAAGGTAAGGCGAAAGTCGGGGTGGAAGCTGTGCGTTTAGAACATCCTTTAGCTTCGTTATTACCGGGAGATAATGTCTTCGCCATAGAAAGCCGTTGGTATCGTGATAATCCATTGGTTATCCGTGGCCCTGGAGCCGGGCGAGATGTAACTGCCGGAGCAATCCAATCAGATCTGAACCGCTTATCACAACTCTTATAAAATACGACGCTTTCGGTCGGGATATTTCGCTTTCTGTCCCGACTAAACCTCCCAATTTGTTTGTTTCTGATATGACCAAATTGCTTGTTTTCTGGTATGAATAGTGTGTTTAGAAATAATGTGTTAGAAACAAACAAAACATGCATACAGCAACACAAGGTCAGGAATCACATGAATCAGCAATATTCCGCAATGCGCAGTAATGTCAGTATGCTTGGTAAGATACTGGGAGACACGATCAAAGAGGCTCAGGGAAAAGATATTCTTGATAAAGTTGAAACAATAAGGAAGTTATCTAAATCATCTCGTGCCGGAAACGAAGCTAATCGCCAGCAACTTTTATCAACACTACAGAATTTATCTAATGATGAATTGCTGCCAGTTGCCAGAGCGTTTAACCAGTTCCTCAATCTGGCCAACGTTGCTGAACAATATCACAGTATTTCACCGCATGGTGAAGCTGCCAGCAATCCTGTGGCATTGGCTGCATTATTTGATCGACTGAAAAGTAAAAGTTTTAATAATGATGATCTGGTTAAGGCAGTTAATGAACTTTCCATTGAGCTGGTGCTGACAGCACATCCAACAGAAATTGCCCGCCGTACTCTGATCCATAAACTGGTTGAAGTGAATGCGTGTCTGGCGCAGCTCGATCATGATGATTTAGCAGATTATGAGCGTAATAATATTACGCGTCGTTTACGTCAGCTTATTGCCCAGTCATGGCATACCGATGAAATCCGCAAAATTCGACCCACACCGATTGATGAAGCTAAATGGGGTTTTGCAGTGGTGGAGAATAGCTTGTGGGAAGGCGTTCCGGCATTTTTGCGTGAATTTAATGAGCAAGTAGAAGAATCTATTGGTTACAGTCTGCCAGCAGAAGCTGTTCCTATCCGTTTTACTTCCTGGATGGGGGGAGATCGGGATGGAAATCCTAATGTTACAGCAGAAATCACCCGCCATGTGTTGTTACTCAGTCGCTGGAAAGCGGCGGATCTGTTCCTGAAAGATATTCAGATTTTGGTATCAGAGCTTTCCATGTCGGAATGTACGCCAGAACTGCGTCAGATGGCAGGAGGTGATGAGGTTATAGAGCCTTACCGTGAAATTGCTAAGCAGTTGCGGACACAATTAAATAGTACACTGGCATATCTGGAAAAACGTCTGAAAGGTGAGCAAGTTATCCCCCCTGCGGATTTATTGCTGCATAACGAACAATTGTGGCAGCCACTCTATGCTTGTTATCAATCGCTGAAAGCCTGCGGTATGGAAATTATCGCTAACGGCCAATTACTGGATACTTTGCGCCGTATTCGTTGTTTCGGCCTGTCATTGGTGCGTATTGATATTCGTCAGGAAAGTACCCGTCATACTGATGCTATCGCAGAACTGACCCAATATCTGGAAATGGGGAATTATGCGAGTTGGTCAGAAACAGAAAAACAGGTATTTTTACTGCGTGAACTGAACTCCAAACGTCCGTTGATCCCCCATGACTGGCAACCAAGTGCCGAGACTCAGGAAGTTTTAGAAACCTGTAAAGTGATTGCAGAAACACCACAAGATGCGATTGCGGCATATGTCATTTCCATGGCAAAAATGCCTTCAGACGTGCTGGCAGTGAAGTTATTGCTGAAAGCTGCGGGCTGTCCGTTATCATTGCCTGTTGCACCATTATTCGAAACCCTTGATGACCTGAATAATGCAGAACGTGTGATCCAGCAATTGCTCCGTATCGAATGGTATCGTGAACTGATTCAGGATAAGCAAATGGTTATGATTGGTTATTCTGACTCAGCAAAAGATGCGGGAGTAATGGCTGCATCCTGGGCTCAATACCGGGCTCAGGATGCGCTTATCAGATTGTGTGAAAAAGAGGGTGTGAAGCTGACGCTGTTTCACGGACGGGGAGGTACAATCGGTCGTGGTGGTGCTCCGGCGTATTCGGCATTACTTTCTCAACCGCCGGGAAGCCTGAAAGGGGGATTGCGTGTCACGGAGCAGGGTGAGATGATCCGCTTTAAATTTGGTTTGCCGCAAGTGACGATCAGCAGTCTGGCGATGTACGCCAGTGCCATTCTGGAAGCCAATTTACTGCCGCCACCGGAACCAAAAGCTGAATGGAAACAAGTCATGAACACACTCTCTGATGTTTCCTGTGACATGTATCGTGATTACGTTCGTGAACAGCCGGAGTTTGTGCCTTATTTCCGTTCGGCGACACCTGAGCCGGAACTGGCGAAATTACCATTAGGCTCGCGCCCGGCTAAACGTCGTCCTACAGGCGGTGTTGAAAGCCTGCGGGCAATCCCGTGGATCTTCGCGTGGACACAAAACCGTCTGATGCTTCCGGCATGGTTGGGGGCGGGGGCAGCACTGCAACACGTAATAGATGCGGGAAAACAGGATATTTTGTCAGAAATGTCCCGTGATTGGCCTTTCTTCACTACTCGTATTGCGATGTTGGAAATGGTTTTTGCCAAAGCGGATTTATGGCTGGCGGAATATTATGATCAACGTTTGGTTGATAAAAAACTGTGGCCACTGGGGAATAAACTTCGCAATCAACTTGTAGCGGATATAGAAACGGTTCTGATGATCTCACAAGATGAGCAGTTGATGGCAGATTTGCCGTGGATAGCCGAATCTATCGCATTGCGTAATGTATATACCGACCCATTGAACGTCCTACAGGCAGAATTATTACAACGCTCCCGTCAGCAGGAACAACCCGACCCTCGTGTGGAACAGGCGCTGATGGTAACAATCGCAGGCGTTGCCGCAGGAATGCGTAATACAGGTTAGCTTTTCTCTTACTGAATAATGAAGGCCGAATGGGAAACTGTTCGGTTTTTTATTTATTGGTAAAAAGAAAACGAGGTAAAAACATACAATTTTTTTCTCTTAAGATGATGAGTTGAGTAACGATAATGAATTGAATACAATCATGCCGAACTACCATCTAGTCCGGCTTTTCTTTTGGGAGAAAGAATCAACAAGGACGAACACCTAACGTATGGCAAATGGCGTAACTCAATTCCGCGCGATTCAGTGTATAAAAATGAAAATCCTTCACTCCTTCACGACTCAGAATTTTCACCATATCCATCGCAATAGACGCGCCAACTAAATTGCGGCTTTCAGGATCATCATCCAAACCCTCAAACATTCTGGTCATCCAGCTTGGAATGCGAACATTAGTGATAGCAGCAAATCGCTGTAACTGACGGAAATTCGAGACAGGCAAAATCCCAGGTACAATTTCCACATCAATTCCTGTCGATACACAGCGATCACGAAAACGCAGATAACTTTCCACATCAAAAAAGAACTGGGTGATAGCGCGATTTGCTCCAGCATCAATTTTTCTTTTCAGGTTAATGAGGTCAGACTGTGCACTTTTTGCCTCTGGATGCACTTCCGGATAAGCCGCGACCGAAATATCAAAATCTGCCTCACTCTTTAAAAGTTCTACTAAATCAGTGCCATACATTTCCGGTTTACAGCTACCATCGGGTAAATCACCACGCAGGGCCACAATATGACGAATACCGTTTTTCCAGTAATCGCGAGCGATATCACGTAATTCTTCACGGCTGGCATCAATGCAAGTTAAATGCGGAGCTGCATCAAGACCAGTTTTGTCCTTGATTCCTTTAATAATGCTATGGGTGCGGTTACGTTCGCCGGAATTGGCACCGTAAGTCACGGAAACAAAATTAGGTTTCAGTTTGCTTAGTCGGTCAATGGATTTCCATAGAGTTTGTTCCATTTCAGTGGTTCTGGGGGGAAAGAATTCAAAGGAAACACGGATCTGGCCTTCAAGTTCAGCCAGATTCTGATTTAGTGCCTCTTGATGATTTGCATGAAAAAAACTCATATCCTGCGCCCTCCTGAACAAACGGAACCTATATCCGTCTACGTTTAGATGTTTAAGTGTTTATATGTCTATCCATTTAGATGTCCAAATAGAATGAGCGAAGCAGGATTTTTAGTCAATTGGGAAATGGCTTATTTCCGATGAGGAATATTCAAAGTGATCAGGAAAGAAATTCATGTTGGAAGAACGAGTTTATGAAAAATGCGTTGCCCCTATTAACGAACATGGATTGTTTTTTGTACAAAATGGTTGAGTTTTATAGACTATAGTCTATGATATTTTTGTAGGCTACAGTCTATGGTTAACCTTGGAAATTATAACTGTATAGGGAGAGCAGAATGTGTGGGAGCTAATAACAACAGAATTGTTTGACCAGTGGTTTGATGAACAACCTGATGAATTGCAGGAAAGTGTTTTGGCAGTAATGCATGTGTTAGAACTAAAAGGACCGATACTGGGCCGACCATTGGTTGATACACTGAATGGTTCCCGGTATCCGAATATGAAAGAGCTACGAATCCAACATAATGGAATGCCAATTCGTGCTTTTTTCGCATTTGATCCAAAACGTCAGGCAATTATTCTTTGTGCAGGTAATAAAGCAGGGAAAAATCAACGATTGTTCTATAAAGAGATGATTGAGATTGCTGATGAACAATTCAGAATTCATCTAGAGGATCTGGAGAGATGATATGGCTACATTAAAAGAACTGATGGAAAAGCGCAGCCCCGAAAGCCAAGAGAGAATTAAAGAAAAAGCAGCAGAATTGCTGCTTGAAACACAACTTTACCAAATTCGTGAAGCGTTAGAGCTTTCACAAACTCAGGTCGCAAAAAATTTAGGTATTGCACAATCATCAGTTGCTGCGATCGAGCAACGGGGAAATGAATTAAAAATTTCCACACTTAAAAAATACATTGAGTCTATGGGGGGAGAAATGACCCTTGGTGTTAAATTACCCAATGGTAATTCAATGAATTTTTCTATTTAAAATAAGTGGGACCGTGGTCCCACTCAGAGAATAGGTTTTAAATCTCACTCAAACAAAAATGTTCCACAATCTGAGAAATCAATTTCTTCGTTGGTTCAATCATCGACACTTCTAAATACTCATCAGGCTGATGAGCCTGTTCAATTGAACCCGGTCCCAAAACCAATGTTGGGCATAGCTCCTGAATAAAAGGGGCTTCGGTACAGTAATTGACGGTTTCTGCTTTTGTTCCCAGCAGTTTTTCGATGACACCCACCAGCTTGTGATTAGTCGGACACTCATAACCCGGAATGGGAGAATGAGGCGCTGTAACATTCAGGCGTCCCGGCCAGCGCTGTTTTACAGGCTCCAGTGCCTCATTCAGTGCTTCATTCAAATCCTGCAAAGTGAGTCCGGGGAGCGGGCGGATTTCCATATGCAGTTCGCAACAGGCACAGATACGGTTTACCGCATCTCCACCGTGGATATAGCCAAAATTCATTGTGGGATAGGGAATAGCGAAAGCCGGATTGTGGTAACGCTCCTGCAAGGTATTGCGTAGCTTCATCAACTGAGTGATGGATTCGTGCATCAAGTCAATGGCATTGACGCCTCGGGCAGGATCGCTTGAGTGTCCGGATTTACCTTCAATGCGGATAGCGTGGGCAACATGCCCTTTGTGGGCACGGATAGGTTGTAATGACGTAGGTTCGCCAATGATGGCAAAATCAGGCCGGATAGTAGAATTGGCCGCAAAATAGCGTGCTCCCGCCATTGATGTTTCTTCATCTGCGGTAGCCAGAATATAAAGAGGATGAGATAGTTTGCTGGTGTCGATATTCCGCAATGCATCAATAATAAAGGCAAAGAAGCCTTTCATATCAGCAGTGCCCAGTCCATATAATTTGCCGTCGCGTTCGCTCAGTGTGAATGGATCCTGGGTCCAGCGCCCGTCGTCAAATGGCACGGTATCTGTGTGACCACATAATAGTAAACCTCCAGTACCGCTTCCCAATGTTGCCAGCATATTGAATTTGCGGCGGGTTTCCGGAACAGGCTGGATCTCAATTTCAAAACCAATCTCTTTCAGCCAATCAGCCAGTAGATTGATAACCACTTCATTGCTTTGATCCAATTCTTCATCCACTGCACTGATAGAAGGCGCAGCAATAAGCTGGTGATATAACTCAATAAATGTTGGTAATTTAATATTCACTGTTGACAGCCCTTATTCAAGATAGTATCAATATTAATGCAATATTTTTGAATATAAATTCAATTGTATATTTGGGTTACTACATTGGGTTAATACATACATCGGGTTAATACAAGGTGAATAAATCCCATGCTTAATACGTTGATAGTTGGTGCCAGTGGCTATACCGGAGCAGAGTTAGCAGCATATCTGCAACGTCATCCTCATGTCCATCTTTCCGGTCTGATGGTTTCTTCTCAAAGTGCTGATGCAGAGAAATGTTTTTCAGAGCTTTATCCACAATATAAAGGGATCGTGGATTTACCCTTACAGCCACTGATGGATGTTGCTGAAGCTGCGGATGGTATTGATGCCGTTTTTCTTGCTACGGCTCACGAAGTCAGCCATGACATTGCACCGATATTTTTGCAAGCGGGTTGTATCGTATTTGATTTATCTGGTGCTTATCGCGTACAAAATACACAGTTTTATTCAAAATACTATGGATTTGAGCATAAAAATACCAACTGGCTTGAGCAGGCAGTATATGGATTGGTGGAATGGCAGGCGGAAGAAATCAAGGCTGCCCGGCTTATCGCGGTTCCCGGCTGTTATCCCACGGTTTCACAGCTTTCTCTGAAGCCTTTGTTGGAAGAAGGTTTGCTGGATACAGAACAGTGGCCTGTGATTAATGCTGTCAGTGGCGTAAGTGGTGCTGGGCGTAAAGCTTCATTGAATAATAGTTTCTGTGAAGTCAGTTTACAGACTTATGGGGTTTTTAATCACCGTCATCAACCTGAAATCGCGACACATTTAGGTACAGAGGTAATCTTCACACCTCATTTAGGCAATTTTGCGCGGGGGATCCTTGCCACAATTACCTGTAAGCTGAAATCAGGCGTGACAGAGGAACAAATCAGGCAGGTATATCGGCAGGCTTATCACAATAAGCCACTGATCCGGTTATATGAAAAAGGCTTCCCTGCGTTGAAAGCAGTTGTGGGATTGCCATTCTGTGATATTGGTTTTGCTGTACAAGGGCAGCACCTGATTATTGTTGGGGCTGAGGACAATTTGCTGAAAGGTGCAGCATCACAGGCTGTTCAGTGTATGAATATCCGGTTCGGATTCGAAGAAACTCAGGCATTGCTTTAATTCAACAATCATTTAATACCGACAGAGGATAAATCTGATGGAGCCGTTAGTTATCAAGTTGGGTGGTGTGTTATTAGATAGTCACGAAGCGCTGGTGCGGTTATTTTCTACATTACAGTCATATCGAAAAACGCATAAGCGCCCACTGGTAATTGTACACGGAGGGGGTTGCTTGGTTGATGACCTGATGCAGAAATTACAGTTACCGATTATGAAGAAACAAGGTCTGCGTGTAACGCCAGCTGATCAGATCGACATTATTACCGGGACACTGGCAGGTACAGCCAATAAAACTTTGCTCGCCTGGGCGACAAAGTACCGTTTGCCTGCTGTTGGCTTGTGTTTAGGGGATGGCGGTGTTGTGAAAGTTTCTCAGCTTGATGAGGAGCTTGGTCACACTGGCAGAGCTTATCCCGGTAATCCGGATTTACTGAAAATTTTACTGGATCTCGGCTACATCCCTATTATCAGTTCCATTGGTATTACTGAAAAGGGCGAGTTAATGAATGTCAATGCAGATCAGGCTGCTACAGCTATTGCGCAGGTATTGCATGCGGATCTGGTTTTGTTGTCGGATGTCAGTGGCATTCTGGATGGAAAGGGACAAAGAATTGCTGAAGTTACGGAAGAAAAAATAAAGCAGCTTATTGAGCAAGGAGTCATTACCAACGGCATGATTGTGAAAGTTCATGCAGCATTGGAAGCCGCAAAAACATTAGGGCATCCGGTAGATATTGCAAGTTGGCGTTATGCTGACCAACTGATCGCACTATTTAATGGTATACCCGTTGGCACTCGCATTCTGGCATAACAAGATAGAACAGATTTGGTTTAGCGTTCAACTGAGATAAATAAAAAAGTAAAAGGCTATATCTATGACAATTACCTCAACGACTGTTACCTCAAAGAAAGACAGTATTAAAAAAATTGTTCTGGCATATTCTGGTGGTTTGGATACCTCTGCCATCATTCCGTGGTTAAAAGAAAACTATGGCAATTGTGAAGTTATCGCATTTGTTGCGGATGTTGGCCAGAGTCGTGAAGACTTGGATGGTATAGAACAAAAAGCGTTACGTTCTGGCGCTTCGGAATGTCATATCGTCGATCTACGTGAAGAATTCATCAAAGAGTATGTTTATCCGGTGCTGAAAACGGGGGCATTGTACGAAGGCAGTTATTTGCTCGGCACTTCAATGGCACGTCCCATTATCGCCAAAGCACAGGTTGAATTAGCACTGAAAGTGGGAGCTGATGCTGTTGCTCATGGTGCAACAGGCAAAGGTAATGATCAGGTTCGTTTTGAGAGTACTTATACCGCGTTGGCTCCACACCTGAAAGTAGTTGCTCCGTGGCGGGAATGGGATTTGCGTTCCCGTGAAGCTTTACTGGATTATCTGAAAGTTCGTGATATTCCCACAACCGCAACACTGGAAAAAATCTACAGTCGTGATGAAAACGCATGGCACATCTCGACCGAAGGCGGAGTATTGGAAGACACGTGGAATGCGGCCAATAAAGATTGTTGGGTATGGACTGTGGAGCCAGAAGATGCACCTGATGAACCGGAATATGTCTCTGTCACGGTTGAAAAAGGGGAAGTGGTTGGAGTGAATGGTAAGGTATTGTCGCCATATCAATGCCTTAATGAGTTGAATACACTGGGGGCTAAACACGGTATCGGCCGGATCGATATTGTGGAAAACCGTTTGGTGGGAATGAAATCCCGTGGTTGCTACGAAACTCCGGGAGGAACCATCATGATGGCTGCACTGCGTGGTATTGAACAGCTAGTGTTGGATCGCGATAGTTTCAAATGGCGTCAGCAATTGGGGCTTGAGATGTCCTATGTTGTCTATGATGGTCGTTGGTTTGTACCATTGCGCCAGTCCATTCAGGCTGCGGCGGAAACACTTGCTGAGAATGTCAGTGGTGAAGTGATCTTGACGCTGTATAAAGGGCAGGTAACAGCAATACAGAAACAATCGCCTCATAGCCTCTATTCTGAAGAGTTCGCCACCTTCGGAGAAGATGAAGTTTATGATCATAGGCATGCGGAAGGGTTTATTCGCCTCCATTCGCTTTCTTCCCGTATCCGTGCGTTGAACAGCAAAAAATAATTTCCGGGCAATCAGAGAAAAGAGGTACGCAATTATGGCACTTTGGGGTGGACGTTTCAGTCAGGAAGCCGATCAGCGGTTCAAGCAATTTAATGATTCTCTGCGTTTTGACTATCGCTTGGCGGAGCAGGATATTATCGGCTCCGTTGCGTGGTCAAAGGCGTTGGTTACAGTCGGTGTTTTGACGCCAGAAGAACAACAAAAGCTGGATTTGGCGCTGAATGAGTTACTGGATGAAGTACGGGCCAACCCCAAGGCTATTTTGCAAAGTGATGCGGAGGATATTCATAGCTGGGTGGAAGGGCAACTAATTGCAAAAGTGGGGGATCTGGGCAAAAAACTGCACACAGGACGCAGCCGTAACGATCAGGTTGCTACAGATCTGAAATTATGGTGTAAAAGTCAGATAGCGGATATTCAGCAAGCGCTTATAAAGTTACAACAAGCGCTGGTGATTACCGCTGAAAGTAATCAGGATGCAGTAATGCCGGGTTATACCCATTTGCAACGGGCGCAACCAGTTACTTTCGCCCATTGGTGTCTTGCTTATGCAGAAATGCTTAGTCGTGATGAAACTCGTTTGCAAGATACTCTTAAACGGTTGGATGTCAGCCCATTGGGATGCGGTGCGCTGGCAGGAACGGCGTACGATATTGATCGGGAGCAATTGGCGTCATGGCTTGGTTTTGCTTCAGCAACCCGCAATAGTTTGGATAGTGTTTCAGATCGTGACCATGTTCTGGAACTGCTATCCGATGCCAGTATCAGCATGATCCATCTTTCACGTTTTGCTGAAGACCTGATTTTCTTCAACAGTGGAGAAGCAGGCTTTATAGAATTGTCGGATCGGGTAACTTCCGGCTCATCCCTGATGCCCCAAAAGAAGAATCCTGATGCACTGGAATTGATCCGTGGTAAATGTGGTCGGGTACAAGGTGCATTAACAAGTATGATGATGACGCTGAAAGGTCTTCCCCTTGCTTATAACAAAGACATGCAGGAAGACAAAGAGGGCCTGTTTGATGCATTAGATACATGGCGGGATTGCCTGCATATGGCAGTGTTGGTATTAGATGGCATCCAGATAAAGCGTGATCGTTGCAAGGAAGCTGCACAACAGGGCTATGCCAATGCTACTGAACTGGCAGATTATCTGGTGGCAAAAGATGTTCCATTCCGTGAAGCCCATCACATTGTTGGTGAGGCAGTGATTGCTGCAATAAAGAAAGGTAAGGCGTTGGAAGAACTGTCATTATCTGAACTGCAACAATTCAGTGAAACTATTTCGATAGATGTATATGACATTTTATCGTTACAGTCTTGTCTGGATAAACGTTTGGCAAAAGGTGGCGTAGCACAGAAACAGGTGAAATTAGCTATTGCTGAGGCGAAGCAGAGGTTGCATATCAATTAATTTTCTCTGACTGGGCAGCCTGTTTATTATGACAGGCTGGTTTGCTGCTCCGTTGTAATAACTTTTGTTTTTTTATTTTTCAATAAAAAACACCAGAGTTCACAAGCATTTGATAGTTCTATTACCTCGTGCATATAATGTCTTACTAAACAATTCTATCATTGATATAAGACAATGAGGTTGGGAATGAATATCCGCGATCTGGAATATCTTGTGGCTCTTGCTGAGTGTCGGCATTTCCGGCGAGCCGCTGATTCTTGCCATGTTAGTCAACCAACACTCAGTGGGCAGATACGTAAACTTGAAGATGAATTGGGTGTGATGCTGTTGGAACGCACAAGCCGTAAAGTTCTGTTTACACAACAAGGTATGTTGCTGGTGGAGCAAGCCAAGACGGTATTACGGGAAGTAAAGGTCTTACAGGAAATGGCTGCCCTGCAAGGTGAAAGCATGTCTGGGCCACTGCATATTGGTCTTATTCCTACAATCGGCCCTTATCTCCTGCCACTGATTATTCCTGAGTTGCATAAATTATTTCCCAAACTGGAAATGTATCTACATGAAGCTCAAACTCAGAATTTGTTGGCGCAACTTGATAGTGGAAAACTTGACTGTGCTATTTTGGCTTCGTTGAGAGAAACAGAATCATTCATCGAATTGCCACTCTTTGAGGAATCAATGAAACTTGCAGTCTATGAAGAGCATAAATGGGCTAACCGGACTGAGGTCAAAATGGGAGATCTTGCAGGGGAAAAATTATTGATGCTGGAAGATGGTCACTGCCTGCGTGATCAAGCAATGGGGTTTTGCTTTCAGGCTGGAGCCAAAGAAGATACTCATTTCAGGGCAACCAGTTTGGAAACCTTGCGTAATATGGTTGCGGCGGGAAGTGGCATCACTTTATTACCCGCTCTGTCTGTTCCTAAAGAGAGAAAACGGGATGGTGTTTGTTATCTGGAGTGCCACAAACCCGTACCTGAGCGTTCTATCATTTTGGTTTATCGTCCTGGCTCACCTCTGCGTGGTCGCTATGAGCAATTGGCAGAGGCGATTCGGGTCAGAATGGGAAATTATTTTGAAGTCAACGGAACAGCATCAAAATAATCGGTTTAGCCCATTGAGAGCTGCAACACGGTATGCTTCAGCCATAGTGGGATAGTTGAAGGTAGTATTAACGAAATATTCGATATTATTGCCTTCACCTTTTTGCTCCATAATTGCTTGGCCAATATGGATAATCTCTGCGGCTCGTTCGCCAAAACAGTGAATACCCAGTATCTGTTTTGTCTCGCGGTGGAATAGTATCTTGATACTACCTACATTCATTCCTGCAATTTGTGCTCTGGCCAGATGTTTGAATTGGGCTCGTCCGACTTCATACGGGATTTTCATCGCCGTCAATTGCTGCTCAGTTTTACCCACCGAACTAATTTCCGGTATGGTGTAGATGCCTGTTGGGATATCTTCCACCAGATGCATTTCAGCATCTCCGGTCATGATGGCTTTTGCTGCAATACGCCCTTGATCGTAGGCAGCGGAAGCGAGACTTGGATAACCAATCACGTCACCAACCGCATAAATATTCTCATTGCTGGTTTGGTAGACCCGATTCACTTTCAATAAACCACGGTTATCTGTTTCCAGCCCGATATTTTCCAATCCGAGTTTGTCTGTATTACCTGTTCGGCCATTGGCATACAGTAAACAGTCTGCTTTAACTTTTTTCCCTGATTTCAGATGGATAATCACGCCATCATCAAGACCTTCGATCTTTTCATATTCTTCATTATGACGAATGACAACACCGCTATTCCAGAAATGGTAAGACAAAGCGTCAGACATCTCTTGATCGAGAAATGACAGCAGATAATCACGGGTGTTGATCAAATCTACCTTAACGCCTAATCCACGGAAGATAGAAGCATATTCACAGCCAATCACGCCTGCACCATAAATAATAACGTGACGTGGTTCATGCTCCAGTTGCAGAATAGTATCGCTGTTATAAATACGAGAGTGAGTAAAATCGACATCGGGTGGACAGTAAGGTCGGGAGCCTGTGGCAATAACTATTTTGTCTGCGCTTAATATGTCAACACTATCATCGGCATAACGTACACTGACATGGTGTTCATCAATGAAAGTTGCTTCACCTGCAAACATCCGGCACCGATTACGTTCATAAAACCCCTGCCGCATTTTAGTCTGCTGATTAATGACAACTTCTGCATGACGTAAAATTTCTGAAAATGAGGAGCGGAGAATGCGGGAATTATCACTATAGAGGGGATTTTGATTAAATTCGATAATACGACTGACAGCATGACGTAAGGCTTTTGATGGGATAGTGCCCCAATGGGTACAGCCACCGCCGATATTATTATAACGTTCTATAACTGCAACGTTTTTTCCTTGTTTTGCCAATCCCATTGTTGCTCCTTCTCCACCGGGTCCGGAGCCAATTACAATGGCATCAAAATGAGTATATTGCATAGAGGAAAGACCTATTTTTACACAAAATAACAACTCTATATTAACATTACTTGGCATAATAACCTAATGAGCATATGGCTTTTATTTTCTGAATAAGGAATAAAACAGGGAAATATGGGTTAATATCTTTAAGAGAACAATCACAGCAAATACAGCAGAATCTGATATATTTGCTCCATAATATAGTCGAGCAGATATATCAGGATTGTTGTGAATAATGTAACTGGCGTCAGAGCGAAACAGAAAGAGAAAACCCGTCGTTCCCTGATTGAGGCTGCATTTAGCCAACTAAGTGCTGAGCGTAGTTTCACCAGTCTGAGTTTGCGGGAAGTGGCGCGAGAGGCGGGGATTGCACCGACTTCATTTTACCGTCATTTCCGTGATGTAGATGAATTGGGGCTGACCATGGTGGATGAAAGCGGGTTAATGCTGCGTCAGCTAATGCGTCAGGCACGTCAGCGTATCGAAAAGGGTGGTAGTGTCATCCGCACCTCTGTTTCAACCTTTATGGAGTTCATTGGTAATAATCCTAACGCATTCCGGTTATTACTGCGTGAACGTTCCGGAACATCAGCTGAGTTTCGTGCTGCTGTCGCACGGGAAATCCAACATTTTATTGCAGAGCTGGCAGACTATCTTGAACAGGCCAGTCATATGCCGCGTCATTTTACCGAAATACAAGCAGAAGCGATGGTAACAATTGTGTTCAGTGCTGGTGCAGAAGCGCTGGATATTGATGAAAAGAAAAGACGTCGTCTCGAAGAACGTTTGGTATTACAACTCCGTATGATTTCCAAAGGCGCTTTTTATTGGTATCGGCGAGAACAAGAAAAAACGGCTAATTCAAAAAGTACTGCCCTAAAAACCGCTGTCTCTAAAACAACTGTCTCTAAAACAACAACAGCCCCTAAAACCTCTTAAATAGTCTGAAAGGAGAAGAATACGATGGAACAATACCGCCAAGATAAAAGCACAATGTTGCTGGCTCTTATCGTTGGACTGGCAACACACGGAACTTTCTCGGCATTTTTTAATTCACTGGTGCCTTTTTCAATCTTCCCGATTATCTCATTAGCCTTATCTCTGTATTGTCTCCATCAACGTTATTTGACCTATCCAATGGCAGAGGGATTACCAAAACTGGCTATCGGCTGTTTCTTCCTGGGGATTCTTGCTTATAACGCCATCATTCGGGTTAAGCACCCGGAAATTGGCTCTAATTTCTTATCTGTTGTGATTGGAACTGCATTGGTATTTTGGATTTACAGAAAGGTGAAAGTGCGCAGACAGCAGGCTATGCTTTCAGAAAAGCAAAACTAATGACTTTTTGATAATGATTTCATGAAAACGCCATTAAGGATTGATTATGGCGTTTTCTGCTTTCTGGTCTGGAAAGATTCAGTAACGTGAAAGGCGTGTTATAAACGAACTGATTAATCGCGTCTTTCCAGTAATACACCACATTCCATATGGTGGGTATATGGAAATTGATCAAAAAGCGCCAGCTTGCTGACTTTATGAGTTTGCGTCAACGTTTCTAAATTCTGGCAGAGAGTTTCTGGGTTACAGGAAATATACAGAATACGTGGATACCCCTGTACCATTTTGACAGTTTCTTCATCCAAGCCGCTGCGAGGCGGATCCACAAAAATAGTTTCACATTGGTAGCTCTTCAGGTTAATTCCCTGAAGACGGTTGAATTCCCGTTCTCCATTCATTGCCTGAGTAAATTCTTCCGCTGACATACGGATAATCTGCACATTATTAATTTGATTTGCTTCGATATTAAATTGCGCAGCAGCAACGGAAGGTTTGGCAATTTCTGTTGCCAGCACGCGCTCAAAATTTTGAGCTAATGCCAGAGAAAAGTTGCCGTTACCGCAATATAGTTCAAGCAGATCGCCTTTGGCATCTTTGGTAATATTTATCGCCCATTCCAGCATATGAATATTGATACTGGCATTTGGCTGAGTGAAACTATTTTCAACCTGACGATAAATTATTGTCTTACCTGCAACGGGTAACTCTTCATCTATATAATCATGATCGAGTGTAATTTTGGTTTTTGATGCTCGACCAATAAGTTGGACATCAAAGCCCTCTGTTTTTAACTGATTGCGTAAAGAGATTGCATGCTCGCGCCATTCATCCCCCAGTTTTTTGTGGTAAAGCAGAGAAACAATGATTTTGTTGCTACGAGTAGAAAGATAATCCACCTGAAACAGTTTATGACGCAATATCGGGTTGTTTTTTACACCAGCAATGATTGCCTGCATCATGCTATTAATCAGTTGGTTGGCAACTGGAAATTGGTCAACACGGATACGCTGTTTCGTCTGTTGATCAAACATAACGTGATAGAGGTCGTCTTCCTCATGCCAGATACGGAATTCTGCTCGCATCCTGTAGTGAGATGCGGGGGAACGGAAAACTTCAGGCTCAGGTGCGCTAAAGGGGGTTATCATCCCTTTCAGGCGACAGACCTTCTCCATTAATTGATTTTCATAATCTTCCGTTGGCAAGACATTCTGCATTATCTGGTTCTCGTATAATCACGTTAAGAAAAATTTCCGGGCGGCGTTTATTTTCGGCAAGGCATTGTAGGGAAAGTACAAAGGATGTCCAGTTTTCTGGTTCATCAATTCTCTTTTTTGATGGAGAGGCATTCTGGACATGCTATTGCCTTCATCGTAGCATGACTCTTAATAGTTAGACTCACGACGAAATCCCATTCTCTCATGATAAATAAAAAACGTATTTTTTTACCAACTGTTTCGGTAATGATGCTTTTTTGTTGGAGTGATTTCTCCGTTGCTAATAATCAAGATCCGTTGGTGGTAACGGCAAATCGTTTTAAACAACCTATTTCTTCTGTTTTAGCACCGATGACCGTAGTTACACGTGAAGAAATTGAACAATGGCAATCTAATAGTTTGGTTGATGTACTACGCCGTTTGCCGAGTGTTGATATTGCACAAAATGGTGGGCTCGGACAGAATGCTTCTTTGTTTGTTCGTGGCACAGAATCTCGCCATACTTTAGTGCTGGTGGATGGGATCCGATTAAATCAGGCAGGTATCACGGGAGCTGCGGATTTTAGTCAGATCCCAATTTCAATGGTGCAAAGAATCGAATATATCCGTGGTGCGCGTTCTGCGGTATATGGCTCTGATGCTATCGGTGGCGTTATCAATATTATCACCAGCCGGGAACAACAGGGGACGACATTGAATGCAGGGATCGGTTCATATGGATACCAAAATTACAATGGTTCAACACAACAAAAAATTGGTAAAAATACTTTCCTGAATGCCGCAGCAGGATATACCTATACCAGAGGATTTGATGTTGTAGCGGGTAATGGAACTAATGAGCCGGATCGCGATGGGTTCATGAGCAAAATGTTGTGGCTAGCGCTTGATCATAAGTTCAATGACCAGTTCAACGGGTTTATACGTACATATGGCTACAACAATAGAACAAATTATGATGGAGCCTTTACTGATACCCGAAAATTATTCAGTCGAAGTTATGAAACTGGAGTTCAGTTCAATCAGGGCGTTTACTCGTCTCAATTCATAGCCAGTTATAGTCACGTTAGAGATTACAATTTTAAGCATAAGATTTATCAGGGAAACACTACGTTAAGCGATTCCGAGCAATACAATGTCCAATGGGGAAATGTATGGCAGATTGGTCATGGCGCAATTAGTGGTGGTGTCGACTGGAAAAGAGAATCTGTCGCGGCTGGCTCTAACAATATCCCGGTACAAAAAGATGTTGATAATACCGGAGCATATTTAACTGCTCAGCAAAAAATTCATGACTTCATTTTGGAAGGAGCTGTACGCTCAGATCGCCATTCTGAATATGATTGGAACACAACTTGGCAAACCGGAGCGGGTTGGGAGTTCATTGATGGTTATCGTTTTATCGCTTCCTATGGAACCGCGTTTAAAGCACCGACGCTTGGGCAATTATATGGTTGGGGAGCAAACCCAAATTTGAATCCAGAGAAAAGTAAACAGCGAGAAGTGGGTGTTGAGGGAGTAACAGGAGCGCTTAATTGGCGTTTATCTATTTATAAAAATAACATTGAACAATTGATAGATTTCTCCAATAACCGTTACTTGAACATAGGACAGGCAAAAATCAAAGGTGTCGAATGGACAGGAACTATAGATACCGGCATTTTCCAGCACCAACTGACATTACAGTATGTTAATCCACGTGATGGCAATAACCAGCAATTAACCCGCAGAGCTAAACAGCAAGTGAAATATCAATTAGATTGGGAAGCCTTCGATATCGATTGGGGAGTCACTTATCAATATATTGGGTCGCGTTATGATCAAGACTTTAATATGTTTCCTCCGAAAAGATTGAAATTAGGCGGTGTTAGTTTATGGGACATCAACATGTCTTATCCAATCACTAACCGCCTGACAATACGTGCTAGAATAGCTAACCTGTTTGATAAAAATTATGAGACAGCTTATGGCTATCGCACCCCAGGACGAGAATACTCCCTCATCGGCAGCTACAACTTCTAATTTGAATACAACTGACCGCCCAACCATTCTGATTTTTGATTCCGGGGTGGGTGGGTTATCTGTATATCAAGAGATTCGACAATTGCTGCCGGATCTCCACTATATATATGCTTTCGATAATGAGGCTTTTCCTTATGGAGAGAAAACTGCGGAAGTGATCATTGAGCGAGTTGTCAAAGTTGTCGATGAAATCCAGAAAAGGCATTCTTTGGCTGTTGTCGTGATTGCCTGTAATACAGCCAGTACGGTCAGCTTGCCGATACTACGTGGACGTTTCTCCTTTCCCGTTGTAGGCGTTGTACCAGCGATCAAGCCTGCGGCAAAACTAACTTGTAATCATGTAGTAGGATTATTGGCAACGCGGGCTACTGTTAATCGTGGTTATACAAAAGAACTTATTACACAATTTGCCAAGGACTGTCAGGTTCATGCTATAGGTTCTGCTGAACTGGTGGAATTAGCAGAAAGAAAGCTCCATGGCGAAACTATTCCATTGAGGGAAGTAGAAAAAGTATTAAAGCCGTGGCTGAGAATGAAAGCACCACCAGATACCGTCATTTTAGGGTGTACTCACTTTCCTTTACTTGCAAAAGAGCTGTCACAAATCCTGCCCGATGGAACACGACTGATTGATTCAGGTGCGGCGATTGCGCGTAGAACAGCATGGCTGATTAAAAATCGAGAAAATTTACCTTCAACAACAGAAAGTAGCTTGGCTTATTGCACCAAAATAGATCCTAATAGCGAATCTTTGCGACCGGTTTTACATGGTTATGGCTTCCTAACGCTGGAAAAACTACCAACTTAAGTCAAATTTGGTGCAATAACCAGCAGTTGATAAAATTTTTCAAAAAAACTATTGTCAGCGCCGGAAAACGCCCTATAATGCGCCACCACTGACCGACGCAGCGCTGAGACAAGCCGCTGAGGAAAGTCCGAGAAAAGCGAAAATAAACGCTTGACTCCAGAGGCAAAAAGCGTAAGATACGCCGCCTCGCAACCCGGAGCGAAAGTTCGGTTGCCCATGCTCTTTAACAAATTAATCAGACAATCTGTGTGGGCACTCGCAGGACACGATCAACGCCGCAAGGCGAAAAAGATTCAAGTCTTGAAGAGTGACTGAAACAGTTAATTCATTGCGATACTGAACAGTGAAATTCTTTGAGCATCAAACACTTTTAATTGAAGAGTTTGATCATGGCTCAGATTGAACGCTGGCGGCAGGCCTAACACATGCAAGTCGGGCGGTAACAGGAAAGGGCTTTTGCACTTTTGCTGACGAGCGGCGGACGGGTGAGTAATGTCTGGGGATCTGCCCGGTAGAGGGGGATAACCACTGGAAACGGTGGCTAATACCGCATAACCTCTTTGGAGCAAAGTGGGGGACCTTCGGGCCTCACGCTATCGGATGAACCCAGATGGGATTAGCTAGTAGGTGGGGTAAGGGCTCACCTAGGCGACGATCCCTAGCTGGTCTGAGAGGATGACCAGCCACACTGGGACTGAGACACGGCCCAGACTCCTACGGGAGGCAGCAGTGGGGAATATTGCACAATGGGCGCAAGCCTGATGCAGCCATGCCGCGTGTATGAAGAAGGCCTTCGGGTTGTAAAGTACTTTCAGCGGGGAGGAAGGCGTGAGTCTGAACAGGGCTCACGATTGACGTTACCCGCAGAAGAAGCACCGGCTAACTCCGTGCCAGCAGCCGCGGTAATACGGAGGGTGCAAGCGTTAATCGGAATTACTGGGCGTAAAGCGCACGCAGGCGGCCAATTAAGTTAGATGTGAAATCCCCGGGCTTAACCCGGGAACGGCATCTAAGACTGGTTGGCTGGAGTCTCGTAGAGGGGGGTAGAATTCCACGTGTAGCGGTGAAATGCGTAGAGATGTGGAGGAATACCGGTGGCGAAGGCGGCCCCCTGGACGAAGACTGACGCTCAGGTGCGAAAGCGTGGGGAGCAAACAGGATTAGATACCCTGGTAGTCCACGCCGTAAACGATGTCGATTTGGAGGTTGTGCCCTTGAGGTGTGGCTTCCGGAGCTAACGCGTTAAATCGACCGCCTGGGGAGTACGGTCGCAAGATTAAAACTCAAATGAATTGACGGGGGCCCGCACAAGCGGTGGAGCATGTGGTTTAATTCGATGCAACGCGAAGAACCTTACCTACTCTTGACATCCACGGAATTTGGCAGAGATGCTGAAGTGCCTTCGGGAACCGTGAGACAGGTGCTGCATGGCTGTCGTCAGCTCGTGTTGTGAAATGTTGGGTTAAGTCCCGCAACGAGCGCAACCCTTATCCTTTGTTGCCAGCACGTGATGGTGGGAACTCAAGGGAGACTGCCGGTGATAAACCGGAGGAAGGTGGGGATGACGTCAAGTCATCATGGCCCTGACGAGTAGGGCTACACACGTGCTACAATGGCGGATACAAAGAGAAGCGACCTCGCGAGAGCAAGCGGAACTCATAAAGTCTGTCGTAGTCCGGATTGGAGTCTGCAACTCGACTCCATGAAGTCGGAATCGCTAGTAATCGTAGATCAGCATGCTACGGTGAATACGTTCCCGGGCCTTGTACACACCGCCCGTCACACCATGGGAGTGGGTGGCAAAAGAAGTCGGTAGCTTAACCTGCGGGAGGGCGCTGACCACTTTGTGACTCATGACTGGGGTGAAGTCGTAACAAGGTAACCGTAGGGGAACCTGCGGTTGGATCACCTCCTTAACCGAATGATGGTAGCTTGTGAGTGTTCACACAGATTGTCTGATGACTGTAAGACGAGCAAGCGTCTGCGAAGAGACTGACTGTCCCCTTCGTCTAGAGGCCTAGGACACCGCCCTTTCACGGCGGTAACAGGGGTTCGAATCCCCTAGGGGACGCCACTTTGCTCAGGCCCCGGGTGAAAGCCGGCGCCAACCGATATTGTTAAGCGTGACTTGCGAGTCAGTTTAGCAATATTTGCTCTTTAACAATCTGGAACAAGCTGAAAATTTGAAACCATCAATAGGGTCCTTGACGATATTGATGCGTCTCTCAACATACTCCAATTCGAAGACACCTTCGGGTTGTGAGGTTAAGCGACTAAGCGTACACGGTGGATGCCTAGGCAGTCAGAGGCGATGAAGGACGTGCTAATCTGCGAAAAGCGCCGGTGAGCTGATATGAAGCCCTATTAGCCGGCGATATCCGAATGGGGAAACCCAGTGCAATCCGTTGCACTATCATTCACTGAATCCATAGGTGAATGAGGCGAACCGGGGGAACTGAAACATCTCAGTACCCCGAGGAAAAGAAATCAACCGAGATTCCCCCAGTAGCGGCGAGCGAACGGGGAGCAGCCCAGAGCCATCAACAATATCAGCGCCAGGAGAACGGTCTGGAAAGGCCGGCAGTAAAGGGTGACAGCCCCGTATCCGAAGGCGCCGGTATTGCGAGCTCGAAGAGTAGGGCGGGACACGTGGTATCCTGTCTGAACATGGGGGGACCATCCTCCAAGGCTAAATACTCCTGACTGACCGATAGTGAACCAGTACCGTGAGGGAAAGGCGAAAAGAACCCCGGCGAGGGGAGTGAAAGAGAACCTGAAACCGTGTACGTACAAGCAGTGGGAGCCCCACCACTAAGCCAGTGGTGAACTCCGCAGCGCATCTTTTGTTTGATGCCGGTTGGCGAAGCGACGCGCCGCCCAACCGACAAAATCAGGCAAAGGGGGCTTAGTGGTGGGGTGACTGCGTACCTTTTGTATAATGGGTCAGCGACTTATATTCTGTAGCAAGGTTAACCGTTTAGGGGAGCCGCAGGGAAACCGAGTCTTAACTGGGCGTTAAGTTGCAGGGTATAGACCCGAAACCCGGTGAGCTAGCCATGGGCAGGTTGAAGGTTGGGTAACACTAACTGGAGGACCGAACCGACTAATGTTGAAAAATTAGCGGATGACTTGTGGCTGGGGGTGAAAGGCCAATCAAACCGGGAGATAGCTGGTTCTCCCCGAAAGCTATTTAGGTAGCGCCTCGTGAATTCATCTCCGGGGGTAGAGCACTGTTTCGGCTAGGGGGTCATCCCGACTTACCAACCCGATGCAAACTGCGAATACCGGAGAATGTTATCACGGGAGACACACGGCGGGTGCTAACGTCCGTCGTGGAGAGGGAAACAACCCAGACCGCCAGCTAAGGTCCCCAAGTCATGGTTAAGTGGGAAACGAAGTGGGAAGGCTCAGACAGCCAGGATGTTGGCTTAGAAGCAGCCATCATTTAAAGAAAGCGTAATAGCTCACTGGTCGAGTCGGCCTGCGCGGAAGATGTAACGGGGCTAAACCATGCACCGAAGCTGCGGCAGCGATATAAATATATTGTTGGGTAGGGGAGCGTTCTGTAAGCCGGTGAAGGTGGGTCGTGAGGCCTGCTGGAGGTATCAGAAGTGCGAATGCTGACATAAGTAACGATAAAGCGGGTGAAAAACCCGCTCGCCGGAAGACCAAGGGTTCCTGTCCAACGTTAATCGGGGCAGGGTGAGTCGACCCCTAAGGCGAGGCCGAAAGGCGTAGTCGATGGGAAACAGGTTAATAGTCCTGTACTCGGTGTTACTGCGAAGGGGGGACGGAGAAGGCTAGGCCGGCCGGGCGACGGTTTGTCCCGGTTGAAGCGTGTAGGTGGGGTGACCTGGCAAATCCGGTCATCCATAACACTGAGGCGTGATAACGAGCCACTACGGTGGTGAAGTGGTTGATGCCCTGCTTCCAGGAAAAGCCTCTAAGCATCAGGTAACATTGAATCGTACCCCAAACCGACACAGGTGGTCAGGTAGAGAATACTCAGGCGCTTGAGAGAACTCGGGTGAAGGAACTAGGCAAAATGGTGCCGTAACTTCGGGAGAAGGCACGCTGGCATTAAGTGAAGGGCCGTGCGCCCGGAGCTGAAGCCAGTCGCAGAGACCAGCTGGCTGCAACTGTTTAATAAAAACACAGCACTGTGCCAACACGAAAGTGGACGTATACGGTGTGACGCCTGCCCGGTGCTGGAAGGTTAATTGATGGGGTTAGCGGCAACGCGACGCTCCTGATCGAAGCCCCAGTAAACGGCGGCCGTAACTATAACGGTCCTAAGGTAGCGAAATTCCTTGTCGGGTAAGTTCCGACCTGCACGAATGGCGTAATGATGGCCAGGCTGTCTCCACCCGAGACTCAGTGAAATTGAACTCGCTGTGAAGATGCAGTGTACCCGCGGCAAGACGGAAAGACCCCGTGAACCTTTACTATAGCTTGACACTGAACATGGAGCCTTGATGTGTAGGATAGGTGGGAGGCTTTGAAGTGTGGACGCCAGTCTGCATGGAGCCATCCTTGAAATACCACCCTTGAATGTTTGATGTTCTAACGTGGACCCGTTATCCGGGTTGCGGACAGTGTCTGGTGGGTAGTTTGACTGGGGCGGTCTCCTCCCAAAGCGTAACGGAGGAGCACGAAGGTTGGCTAATCACGGTCGGACATCGTGAGGTTAGTGCAAAGGCATAAGCCAGCTTGACTGCGAGCGTGACGGCGCGAGCAGGTACGAAAGTAGGTCTTAGTGATCCGGTGGTTCTGTATGGAAGGGCCATCGCTCAACGGATAAAAGGTACTCCGGGGATAACAGGCTGATACCGCCCAAGAGTTCATATCGACGGCGGTGTTTGGCACCTCGATGTCGGCTCATCACATCCTGGGGCTGAAGTAGGTCCCAAGGGTACGGCTGTTCGCCGTTTAAAGTGGTACGCGAGCTGGGTTTAGAACGTCGTGAGACAGTTCGGTCCCTATCTGCCGTGGGCGCTGGAAGATTGAAAGGGGCTGCTCCTAGTACGAGAGGACCGGAGTGGACGCACCACTGGTGTTCGGGTTGTCATGCCAATGGCATTGCCCGGTAGCTACGTGCGGCAGAGATAACCGCTGAAAGCATCTAAGCGGGAAACTTGCCTTAAGATGAGTCTTCCCTTGTCCCAGAGAGGACACATAAGGAACGTTCGAGACGAGGACGTGGATAGGCCGGGTGTGTAAGCGTAGCGATACGTTGAGCTAACCGGTACTAATGCTCCGAGAGGCTTAACCTGACAACACCGAAGGTGTTTTGGGGTTGAGAGACGAAAACAGTTTCAGAGAAAGACACATAGCGTCATCAGCTTGTTCGGGATTGAAGACAGGATTTGTCTGGCGGCAATAGCGCGGTGGTCCCACCTGACCCCATGCCGAACTCAGCAGTGAAACGCCGGCGCGCCGATGGTAGTGTGGGGTCTCCCCATGTGAGAGTAGGGCACTGCCAGACATCAATTTATAAGTATTTCCAAAATGGCAATACTTTTTATTCTAGGCATCTGCTGATATGGCTCAGTTGGTAGAGCACACCCTTGGTAAGGGTGAGGTCCCCAGTTCGAATCTGGGTATCAGCACCATGAATAATATGTTCGGCAAATAAAACAGAATTTGCTTGGCGGCAATAGCACGGCGGTCCCACCTGACCCCATGCCGAACTCAGTAGTGAAACGCCGTAGCGCCGATGGTAGTGTGGGGTATCCCCATGTGAGAGTAGGGAACTGCCAAGCTTTAATATCCAGTCAAAAGGCCACTCAGATGAGTGGCCTTTTGCATTTCTGGTTATTTTCTTTTTTCTATGTCTTCTATAGTAGGCCAGACACTACTGGTTTATCTTTCAAAGGTAGAGTCTGCTAGACTACAGGCAAATTATTTATCGAGTTCGAAATGAATGTCTGTCTGTCAACCAACTCAACTAAAGGTGTTCAACACGTTTGGCATTTCAACCAATGCTGAACGTATTTGTACGGCAACCTCAACTGAATCACTTTTATCCTTATGGCAAGAAGCTGAGAAGAATGGTCATCCTGTCCTTATACTGGGAGGAGGTAGCAATGTTTTATTTACTGAAAACTTTAAGGGAACAGTAATTTTAAATCGCATTCTTGGTATCGAGATACAAGGATCTGATATTGCATGGCATATTCATGTCGGTGCAGGCGAAAATTGGCATGAGTTAATTAAATATTTACTAAATCGGCAAATTTTTGGTCTGGAGAATTTGGCATTGATTCCTGGGAATGTTGGCTCTGCTCCTATTCAAAATATTGGAGCCTATGGAATTGAGTTTAAACAAGTCTGTGAATATGTCGACTTAGTTGAGCTGAAAACAGGTAAACAAATTCGTTTGATGGAAAGAGAGTGTCAATTTTCTTATAGGGATAGTATCTTCAAACATCAATATAGAGAAGGATATGCAATTATTTCTGTCGGTTTGAGGCTAAATAAAACGTGGCAGCCTATATTAACCTATGGTGGTTTAAATCAGTTCTTGGGTGGTGATGTTACACCAGAACAAATATTTCATGCAGTCTGTGAAATGCGCCAGAGTAAGTTGCCAGATCCTGCTGTTATAGGCAATGCAGGGAGTTTCTTTAAGAACCCTGTTATACCGATTGAATTGGCGCAAAAAATTAAATCGAAATACCCTGAATGTCCTCAATATCATCATAATGAGCATAGTGTAAAAATAGCTGCGGGCTGGTTGATAGATCAATGTCATTTAAAAGGGTATCGTGTCGGTGATGCTGCTGTTCACATGAAACAAGCATTGGTGTTAATCAATCAAGGGAATGCCACAGCGCAGGATGTTATTGCTTTGGCTGCTTATGTACGTAAGCAAGTAGCTAAAAAATTCAATATTTCTTTAGAACCTGAAGTCCGTTTCATTGGTAGTAAAGGTGAAATAGACGCAGTGGAATGTATTTCATGAAAGATATTAGTATTCCATTAAAATTAATTAATGTGCTATCAGATGGTGAAACTCATTCAGGACAGCAGTTAGGTCAGGAATTAGGAATGAGTCGGGCAGGAATAAATAAACATATCCAGACTATTCGTGAGTGGGGAGTGGAGATTTTGACGATCCCCGGTAAAGGTTACCGCTTTCCTGCCCCAATGAATCTTCTTAGTAAAAGAATGATTGAAAGCTACCTGCCAAATAATGGCATTGAGGTTATTCCTGTTATTGATTCCACAAATCAGTATTTGTTAGATAAATTAGAGGAACTTACTTCGGGGGATTCTTGCGTCGCAGAATACCAATATGCAGGGAGAGGCCGTCGTGGAAGACAATGGGTGTCTGCTTTTGGCCGGAATTTATATTTATCTATGTTCTGGCGTTTAGAACAAGGGCCTGCTGCTGCAATTGGATTAAGCCTGGTAGTCGGTATTGTAATTGCGGAAGTTTTGAATCGCCAGGGGGCAGAAAGGGTAAAAGTAAAATGGCCTAACGATTTGTATATGGATGATAAGAAACTGGCCGGTATATTAGTTGAATTAATGGGGAAGACAGGAGATGCAGCTCAGATTGTCATCGGAATTGGTATGAATATTTCAATGAGCAGTGAGCAGCAAAAATTAATAAACCAAAGATCGACTAATCTACAGCAGGCAGGAGTAACTATTGAACGGAATAAGTTAGTTGCTGAAATCGTTGTTGAACTTAAGAAGGCGTTGATCCAGTTTGAAAAGGAAGGATTATTACCATTTATTTCCAGATGGTTTAAATTAGATAATTTTATGAATCGTCCGGTGAAATTGATTATTGGTGATCAGGAAATTTATGGGATCTCCCGTGGAATTGACCAACAAGGTGCTCTATTGCTTGACATTGATGGTGTCATTACGCCTTATATTGGCGGTGAAATTTCTCTGAGAGGATGCTGAGTATAAAGCCGGAGATTTCCGGCTCTTACATTATTTTCTTAATCTGACGCTTTCAATAGCGTGGTTAGCACCTTTAGTCATAATTAAGCTGGCTCGTTCTCTGGTTGGTAAGATGTTCTGCCGTAGATTTAATCCATTAATTTCTTGCCAAATGCCTGATGCGACTTTTATTGCTTCTTCAGTTGTTAATTTAGAATAACCGTGGAAATAAGAGTCTGGGTCAGCAAAAGCGCCTTGGCGGAATTTAAGAAAACGGCTGATATACCATTGTTCGAGTAATTGTTCTGATGCGTCAACATAAATAGAAAAGTCAACAAAATCAGAAACAAAGACATGGTGTGGTTCATGGGGATAATCCATGCCACTTTGCAGCACATTTAGACCTTCTAGTATCAGAATATCTGGTCGTTCTATAACAAGCTGTTCGTCAGGTACAATATCATAGCTAAGGTGAGAATATACTGGCGCTGTAACCTTTTCGACACCTGATTTTATATCAGAGACAAATTTGACTAAACCGCGCATATCATAGGATTCAGGAAATCCTTTTTTCTTCATTAAACCGCGCTCATTTAGCACATTATTAGAGTGTAAAAAGCCGTCTGTTGTCACCAGTTTCACGCGACGATGTTCAGGCCAGCGGCTCAATAATGCTTGTAATAAACGTGCCGTTGTACTTTTTCCAACCGCAACGCTACCAGCAATACCAATGATGTAAGGTATTTTTTGTCCACCAGTTCCTAAAAATTGTTCAAGAACAGCTTGGCGCCGTAGATTAGAACTAATATAAAAATTAAGTAGGCGTGATAATGGCAAATAGATCTCAACTACTTCATCTATTGAAATTTCTTCATTAATTCCTTTTAAAGCAGCAACCTCCTCTGCTGTTAATGTTAAAGGCACTGAGTCACGCAAAGTTGCCCAATGTTCACGATCAAATTGTAAATAGGGAGTCGTTAAAAAAGATTCTTTCTTATTCATAAGCCAACATCTGCCTGTCTATGCAGGTTGGACGGGTTGTTGTGCACACCCGTATCCGACAAAAAATAAATCTCATCATATCGGCTGAACTATCTTAGGCGTAGAATTTTTTATTATTTTAGTAATTTTTTTGATGGAAAATACAAAATTGCGAAAAAATGAGTAGTTTTTTGTTTGCCTCTGATAAGTATTTAAGGCTTTTTTTAAGAAAATGGCTCTGATGTGATAAGTAATTTTTCAAAATAATCTATTAGATTGTTTATTGAAGTTTTCATTTTGCGAATTTTTGTTTGCCATTTGTACTGTATCTTTTGAAAAAATCACCAAAACAACCTTGATTGAATGTAATGTGAGCGAAAAAACAAAAAAAGATAATTTTTTTGTTGCATCATAGGCGAATACTACCTAGAATGCGCAGCACTTGATGCCGGCATAGCTCAGATGGTAGAGCAACTGACTTGTAATCAGTAGGTCCCGAGTTCGATTCTTGGTGCCGGCACCAATAACAATTTGGAAAGGTGGGGTTCCCGAGCGGCCAAAGGGAGCAGACTGTAAATCTGCCGTCACAGACTTCGAAGGTTCGAATCCTTCCCCCACCACCATGGACCAGTTTTCATCTTGAGTATTCTGCTCGAGTTACTACTTCAGAAAAAATACTTAAGATATAATACAGTTGATTAAAGTCAGGTAGCCGAGTTCACGCGGGCATCGTATAATGGCTATTACCTCAGCCTTCCAAGCTGATGATGCGGGTTCGATTCCCGCTGCCCGCTCCAAGATGTGCTGATATAGCTCAGTTGGTAGAGCACACCCTTGGTAAGGGTGAGGTCGGCAGTTCGAATCTGCCTATCAGCACCACTTCCTTAGTTCTTGCCTCCTGGTTTTCTTCCTGCTGATATCTAAACAAGCACAATTGCTTGGTTGATGTGGTGAAACCACCGATTCCGTGTCTTAGAGGGACAACCTGATGTCTAAAGAAAAGTTTGAACGTTCAAAACCGCACGTTAACGTTGGTACTATCGGCCACGTTGACCACGGTAAAACTACCCTGACTGCTGCCATCACTACCGTTTTGGCGAAAACTTACGGCGGTAACGCTCGTGCATTCGACCAGATCGATAATGCACCAGAAGAAAAAGCACGTGGTATCACCATCTCTACTTCGCACGTAGAATACGATACTCCATCTCGTCACTATGCACACGTTGACTGCCCAGGCCACGCCGACTACGTGAAAAACATGATCACCGGTGCGGCTCAGATGGATGGCGCGATCCTGGTTGTTGCTGCCACTGATGGCCCAATGCCACAGACTCGTGAGCACATCCTGCTGGGCCGTCAGGTAGGTGTACCATACATCATCGTGTTCCTGAACAAGTGTGACATGGTTGATGACGAAGAGCTGCTGGAACTGGTAGAAATGGAAGTCCGTGAGCTGCTGTCTCAGTACGATTTCCCAGGCGATGACACGCCAATCATCCGTGGTTCTGCTCTGAAAGCGCTGGAAGGCGACGCAGAGTGGGAAGCGAAAATCATCGAGCTGGCTGAAGCACTGGATTCTTACATCCCAGAACCCGAGCGTGACATTGACAAGCCATTCCTGCTGCCAATCGAAGACGTATTCTCCATCTCCGGCCGTGGTACTGTCGTTACTGGTCGTGTTGAGCGTGGTATCGTTAAAGTGGGTGACGAAGTTGAAATCGTTGGTATCAAAGAAACCACCAAAACAACTTGTACTGGCGTTGAAATGTTCCGCAAACTGCTGGACGAAGGCCGTGCGGGTGAGAACGTAGGTGTTCTGCTGCGTGGAACTAAGCGTGATGACGTTGAGCGTGGTCAGGTTTTGGCGAAGCCAGGTTCTATCCACCCACACACTCAGTTCGAATCGGAAGTGTACATCCTGAGCAAAGATGAAGGTGGCCGTCATACTCCATTCTTCAAAGGTTACCGTCCACAGTTCTACTTCCGTACAACTGACGTAACCGGTACTATCGAACTGCCAGAAGGCGTAGAGATGGTCATGCCAGGTGACAACATCAACATGAAAGTGACCCTGATTGCCCCAATCGCAATGGACGAAGGTCTGCGTTTCGCAATCCGTGAAGGTGGCCGTACTGTAGGTGCTGGTGTTGTTGCTAAAGTTATTGCTTAGTCTTTGATTAGAAAAATATTATGAAAAAGAGGAGCCAAGCGAGGCTCCTCTTTTTTTATGCCACCGAAAATGGTGGCTTTATTTTGCTTATAAACAAAACAGAAACAATAATTGAAATGAGAGTTATTTCTATTTACTATTTGTCGGTATCCTTTATTTTATAGCTATAACTGTTCTTTTAGCCATCTCTATTGTGTATCTAATTTGGGTAATTAATAAGAATACAAGTAGTTATAACCATTATTAATAGTTAAAAGAGTGCTCCATGTATATCTGTCTCTGCAACGCGATAAATGATAAAACCATACGTAATGCTGTTCGACAGCAGCATGTCCGTTCTATCAGAGAGCTGAAAAGCCTTGTGCCTGTAGGGAATGATTGTGGAAAATGCGTGCGCCAAGCCCGTGAGATAATTAACGAGGAGATTTCTTTACTACCCCCTATGATTAATGTTGCCTAAAATAAGCACAATTTTCTTGCAATTACTCTGCTTAATTAGTACTACAATGTAGGTACTGGAAGCGGAGGAATTAGTTATGAAAGGTGATAAAAAAATAATTGCCAATTTTAATAGACTTCTTGGTAATGAGCTTGTTGCTATCAACCAGTATTTTTTACATGCTAGGATGTTTAAAAACTGGGGATTAATGCGCTTGAATGACGTTGAATATCGTGAATCTATTGAGGAAATGAAACACGCTGATAAATATATTGAGCGTATTTTATTTCTGGAAGGCATCCCTAATTTGCAGGATCTGGGTAAACTTAATATCGGTGAGAATGTTGAAGAAATACTGCAATCCGATTTGGCACTAGAGTTACGTGGAGCGCAGGATATCAAGGAAGCAATAGCATATGCTGATTCAATTCATGACTATGTGAGCCGGGACCTGATGATTGAGGTTCTTGCAGATGAAGAAAATCATATAGACTGGCTGGAAACACAACTCGATCTAATTAAACGAATGGGAATACAAAACTACATTCAGGCTCAGGTAGTAGAAGAGTAGAATCATACTAACGCCCTGTAAATTTATTATGGGGCGTTCATTCTCTCTCGGTTTTTTTGTTCACCTTTATTATTTCTCTGAATAAATTTCATCCTTAATCTTGCATTGTCAATAGATTCACGTATAATGCGCGAGCCTACTTAGTAGGCTGATTTTTATCAGTATGAGCGGTCAATTACTGCCATATTAAAATACTCCCGATATGGGGGTTATACACAGAACGATTACACTCCCCTATCAATCGAAATGGGTGCGAGGAGTAATTATTTACGTTTATAAAAATAGTTGGAGCTCTGGTCTCATGCAGAACCAAAGAATCCGTATCCGCCTGAAAGCATTTGATCATCGTTTGATCGATCAATCAACCGCGGAAATCGTAGAGACCGCTAAGCGCACTGGTGCGCAGGTTCGTGGTCCGATCCCGCTGCCGACTCGTAAAGAGCGTTTTACTGTTCTGATTTCTCCGCATGTTAACAAAGATGCGCGTGATCAGTATGAAATTCGCACTCACAAACGTCTGGTTGACATCGTTGAGCCAACCGAGAAAACCGTTGATGCACTGATGCGTCTGGATCTGGCTGCCGGTGTAGACGTGCAGATCAGCCTGGGTTAATCAGGTCATTGAACGATTGAGAGGTTGAAACAATGATTGGTTTAGTCGGTAAAAAAGTGGGCATGACTCGCATCTTCACTGAAGATGGTGTTTCAATCCCTGTAACTGTTATCGAAATCGAAGATAACCGTGTAACTCAAGTTAAAAACAACGAGACTGACGGTTATCGTGCAATTCAGGTAACGACTGGTAGCAAAAAAGCAAACCGCGTTAACAAGCCTGAAGCAGGTCATTTTGCTAAAGCCGGTGTTGAAGCTGGCCGCATCCTGCGTGAATTCCGCCTGTCTGAAAATGATGCAGAATACACTGTAGGTCAAAGCATTAGTGTTGAAATTTTCGCTGACGTTAAAAAAGTCGACGTTACTGGTACATCTAAAGGTAAAGGTTTCGCGGGTACTGTTAAACGCTGGAACTTCCGCACTCAGGATGCTACCCATGGTAACTCCTTGTCTCACCGCGTTCCGGGTTCTATCGGTCAGAACCAGACTCCGGGCAAAGTGTTTAAAGGCAAGAAAATGGCAGGCCAACTGGGTAATGAGCGTGTAACCGTTCAGAGTCTGGATGTAGTACGCGTTGACGCTGAGCGCAACCTGCTGCTGGTCAAAGGTGCTGTTCCAGGTGCAACTAACAGCAACCTGATCGTAAAACCGGCTGTCAAGGCGTAACGTCGAGGAGATAGGAATGGAATTGGTAATGAAAGACGCGCAAAGCGCGCTGACTGTTTCCGAAACTACCTTCGGGCGTGATTTCAATGAAGCGCTTGTGCATCAAGTAGTTGTTGCATATGCAGCTGGTGCTCGTCAAGGTACTCGTGCTCAGAAAACTCGTGCTGAAGTTTCTGGTTCAGGTAAAAAACCATGGCGTCAGAAAGGCACTGGTCGTGCGCGTTCTGGTTCTATTAAGAGCCCAATTTGGCGCTCTGGTGGTGTAACTTTTGCAGCGAAACCACAGGACCACAGTCAAAAAGTTAATAAAAAGATGTACCGTGGTGCTCTGAAAAGCATCCTGTCTGAATTGGTACGTCAAGATCGTCTGATCGTTGTCGAGAAGTTTTCTGTTGAAGCACCTAAAACTAAGCTGCTGGTACAGAAACTGAAAGAAATGGCTCTGGAAGACGTGCTGATCGTCACTAGTGAAGTTGATGAGAACCTGTTCTTAGCAGCTCGTAACTTGTATAAAGTTGACGTTCGTGATGCTGCAGGTATCGACCCAGTAAGCCTGATTGCTTTCGACAAAGTGGTTATGACTGCTGAAGCTGTGAAGCAAGTTGAGGAGATGCTGGCATGATCCGTGAAGAACGTCTGCTGAAAGTACTGCGCGCGCCGCACGTATCTGAAAAAGCTTCCACAGCGATGGAAAAAAGCAATACCATCGTTCTCAAAGTTGCGAAAGACGCGACTAAAGCAGAAATCAAAGCTGCTGTACAGAAACTGTTTGAAGTCGAAGTTGAGGGCGTAAACACTTTGCTGGTTAAAGGTAAAGTAAAACGTCACGGTCAGCGTATTGGTCGTCGTAGCGACTGGAAAAAAGCTTACGTCACCCTGAAAGAAGGCCAGAACTTGGACTTCGTTGGCGGCGCTGAGTAAGTCGGAGGAGTAAAGAACAATGGCAATTGTTAAATGTAAACCTACGTCTCCGGGCCGTCGCCACGTTGTTAAAGTGGTTAACCCTGAGCTGCATAAGGGTAAACCTTATGCTCCGCTGTTGGAAAAAAACAGCAAAACTGGTGGTCGTAACAACAATGGTCGTATTACCACTCGTCACATTGGTGGTGGCCATAAACAGCATTATCGTCTGATTGACTTCAAACGTAATAAAGACGGTATCCCTGCTGTTGTTGAGCGTCTGGAATATGATCCAAACCGCTCAGCAAATATCGCGCTGGTTCTGTACAAAGACGGTGAGCGTCGTTACATCCTTGCGCCTAAAGGCCTGAAAGCTGGTGATCAAATCCAGTCTGGTGCTGATTCAGCAATCAAGACCGGTAACGCTCTGCCAATGCGTAATATCCCAGTTGGTTCTACTGTACACAACATAGAAATGAAACCAGGTAAAGGTGGCCAGTTGGCTCGTTCAGCAGGTGCTTATGCTCAGATCGTTGCACGTGACGGTTCTTATGTAACCCTGCGTCTGCGTTCTGGTGAAATGCGTAAAGTACTATCTGACTGTCGTGCTACTTTAGGTGAAGTTGGTAACGCAGAACACATGCTACGAGTTCTGGGTAAAGCTGGTGCAAATCGCTGGCGTGGTATCCGTCCTACCGTTCGTGGTACGGCGATGAACCCAGTAGACCATCCACATGGTGGTGGTGAAGGTCGTAACTTTGGTAAACACCCTGTAACTCCATGGGGTATTCAGACCAAAGGTAAGAAGACCCGTAGTAACAAACGTACTGATCAATATATCGTACGTCGCCGTTCTAAAAAATAATTAGAGGATAAACCATGCCACGTTCTCTCAAGAAAGGTCCATTTATTGACCTGCACTTGCTGAAGAAGGTAGAGAAAGCGGTGGAAAGCGGAGACAAAAAGCCTATTAAGACTTGGTCCCGTCGTTCAACGATCTTTCCTAACATGATCGGTTTGACCATCGCTGTCCATAATGGTCGTCAGCATGTTCCAGTTTTTGTTTCCGACGAAATGGTTGGTCACAAGCTGGGTGAATTCGCGCCGACCCGTACTTATCGCGGCCATGCGGCCGATAAAAAGGCTAAAAAGCGCTAAGGTAGGAGGAAGAGATGGAAACTATCGCTAAACATCGCCACGCTCGTTCTTCTGCTCAGAAGGTTCGCCTTGTGGCTGACCTGATCCGCGGTAAGAAAGTGTCGCAAGCTCTGGAAATTCTGACCTTTACCAACAAAAAAGCTGCTGGTTTAGTGAAGAAAGTACTTGAGTCTGCTATTGCTAACGCAGAACACAACGATGGCGCTGACATCGATGATCTGAAAGTTGCGAAAATTTTCGTAGATGAAGGTCCAACCATGAAGCGTATTATGCCTCGTGCCAAAGGCCGTGCAGATCGTATCCTGAAGCGCACCAGCCACATTATTGTGGTTGTGTCCGATCGCTGAGACTCTGGAGACTAGCAATGGGTCAGAAAGTACATCCTAATGGTATTCGTCTGGGGATTGTCAAACCTTGGAACTCTACCTGGTATGCGAATACCAAAGAATTCGCTGACAACCTGGACAGCGATTTTAAAGTTCGCCAGTACTTGAATAAAGAACTGGCTAAAGCATCTATTTCACGTATCGTTATCGAACGTCCTGCGAAAAGCATCCGTGTGACTATCCACACTGCTCGTCCAGGCATTGTAATCGGTAAAAAAGGTGAAGACGTCGAAAAACTGCGCAAAGCTGTAGCGGATATCGCTGGTGTTCCTGCGCAGATTAATATTGCCGAAGTGCGTAAACCTGAACTGGACGCAAAACTGGTTGCTGACAGCATCAGTGCACAGCTGGAACGCCGTGTTATGTTCCGCCGTGCTATGAAACGTGCTGTACAGAATGCAATGCGTCTGGGCGCTAAAGGCATCAAAGTGGAAGTAAGTGGCCGTCTGGGTGGTGCTGAAATTGCACGTACTGAATGGTATCGTGAAGGTCGTGTACCTCTGCACACTCTGCGTGCAGACATCGACTACAACACTTCAGAAGCGCACACCACTTATGGTGTAATCGGCGTTAAGGTATGGATCTTCAAAGGTGAGATCCTGGGTGGTATGGCTGCAGTTGAACAGGCGGAAAAACCGGCTGCACAACCTAAAAAGCAGCAGCGTAAAGGCCGCAAGTAAGGAGAGTCGCTGATGTTACAACCAAAGCGTACGAAATTCCGTAAAGTGCACAAAGGCCGTAACCGCGGTCTGGCTGCAGGTGCGGATGTCAGCTTCGGCACTTTCGGTCTGAAAGCTGTGGGCCGTGGTCGTCTGACTGCTCGTCAGATCGAAGCGGCACGTCGTGCTATGACCCGTGCAATTAAGCGTCAAGGTAAAATCTGGATCCGTGTGTTCCCAGACAAACCAATCACCGAAAAGCCACTCGAAGTGCGTATGGGTAAAGGTAAAGGTAACGTAGAGTATTGGGTTGCCTTGATCCAGCCTGGTAAAGTCCTGTATGAAATGGACGGTGTGCCTGAAGAGCTGGCTCGTGAAGCATTCAAGCTGGCGGCAGCGAAACTGCCTATCAAAACCACCTTTGTAACTAAGACGGTGATGTAATGAAAGCACAAGAGCTGCGCGAAAAAAGCGTTGAAGAGCTGAACACTGAGCTGCTGAACCTGTTACGTGAACAATTTAATCTGCGTATGCAGGCGGCAAGTGGCCAGCTGCAACAGTCTCATCTGTTGAAACAAGTGCGTCGTAATATTGCACGCGTTAAGACTTTACTGACTGAGAAGGCGGGTGCGTAATGACCGATAAAATCCGTACTCTGCAAGGTCGTGTTGTTAGCGACAAAATGGAAAAATCTATTGTTGTTGCTATTGAGCGTAAGGTGAAACACCCTCTGTATGGTAAATTCATCAAACGTACGACTAAGTTGCATGTACATGACGAGAACAATGAATGTGGAATTGGTGACGTAGTGGAAATCCGCGAAACCCGTCCATTGTCTAAGACTAAATCTTGGACCTTAGTTCGCGTTGTAGAGAAAGCGGTTCTATAATAGAACGTTATCTCGTAAGAAATAAACGGCTCAAAACATAACGGGCCGTTTATTTTTCTGTCCATCACGAAGATGTGGTGTTATAATGCCGCGCCCTCGTAGTATGGGATATTGAAACGGCCTCTTTAGAAATAAAGTGGCTCAGTAGTAGTTGACATTTAGCGGAGCACTAACATGATCCAAGAACAGACTATGCTGAACGTGGCCGACAACTCCGGTGCACGTCGCGTAATGTGTATCAAGGTTCTAGGTGGCTCGCACCGTCGCTACGCAGACGTCGGTGATATCATCAAGATCACTATCAAGGAAGCAATTCCTCGCGGTAAAGTGAAAAAAGGTGATGTCCTGAAAGCGGTAGTGGTGCGCACCAAGAAGGGTGTTCGTCGCCCGGACGGTTCTGTCATTCGCTTCGATAGCAATGCTTGTGTATTGTTGAACAACAATAGTGAGCAAGTTATCGGTACGCGTATTTTTGGGCCGGTAACTCGTGAACTTCGTAATGAAAAGTTCATGAAAATTATCTCTCTGGCACCTGAAGTACTCTAAGGAGCAGGCAATGGCAGCGAAAATCCGTCGTGATGACGAAATTATTGTGCTGACTGGTAAAGACAAAGGTAAGCGCGGTAAAGTAAAACAGGTTCTTTCTTCTGGTAAAGTCATTGTTGAAGGTATCAATCTGGTTAAAAAACATCAGAAGCCAGTTCCGGCTCTGAACCAACCAGGTGGCATCGTTGAAAAAGAAGCAGCTATCAATGTTTCTAACGTTGCAATCTTTAATACAGCAACCGGCAAGGCTGACCGTGTAGGTTTTAGATTCGAAGACGGTAAAAAAGTACGTTTCTTCAAATCTAACAACGAAACTATCAAGTAATTTGGAGTATACGATGGCGAAACTGCATGATTACTACAAAGACGAGGTAGTCAAAAAACTGATGGCTCAGTTTGGTTACCATTCTGTCATGCAAGTCCCTCGGGTCGAGAAGATCACCCTGAACATGGGTGTTGGTGAAGCAATCGCTGACAAAAAACTGCTGGATAATGCAGCAGCTGATCTGGCAGCTATATCTGGTCAAAAACCACTGATCACCAAAGCACGCAAGTCAGTTGCAGGCTTCAAAATCCGTCAGGGCTATCCAATCGGCTGTAAAGTAACCCTGCGTGGCGAACGCATGTGGGAGTTCTTTGAGCGCCTGATTTCTATTGCTGTACCACGTATCCGTGACTTCCGTGGTTTGTCTGCTAAATCATTCGATGGTCGTGGTAACTACAGCATGGGTGTTCGTGAGCAAATCATCTTCCCTGAAATCGATTACGATAAAGTGGATCGTGTACGTGGTTTGGATATTACCATTACCACTACTGCGAAATCTGATGATGAAGGCCGCGCACTGTTGGCTGCGTTTAACTTCCCGTTCCGCAAGTAAGGCAGGGTATTCATGGCTAAGCAATCAATGAAAGCACGTGATGTAAAACGTGCGAAATTAGCTGAGAAATTCTTCGCAAAACGCGTTGAACTGAAAGCGATCATCTCTGATGTTAACGCATCTGATGAAGACCGTTGGAATGCTGTTCTCAAGCTGCAAACACTGCCACGTGATTCCAGCCCTTGTCGTCAGCGTAATCGCTGCCGTCAAACTGGGCGTCCGCATGCATTTTTGCGGAAGTTTGGGTTGAGCCGTATTAAAGTCCGTGAAGCCGCTATGCGCGGTGAAATCCCGGGCCTTAAAAAGGCTAGCTGGTAATTGTCACCAATTGAATCACGGGAGTAAAGACAGATGAGCATGCAAGATCCGATCGCGGATATGCTGACCCGTATCCGTAACGGTCAGGCCGCAAATAAAGTTGCGGTCACCATGCCTTCCTCCAAGCTGAAAGTGGCAATTGCCAAGGTGCTGAAGGAAGAAGGTTACATTGAAGATTTTAAAATTGAAGGCGACACCAAGCCAGAGCTGGAAGTTACTCTGAAATACTTCCAAGGTAAGGCTGTTGTAGAAAGCATCCAGCGTGTAAGCCGTCCAAGTCTGCGCATCTATAAGAAAAAAGATGAGCTGCCACAAGTTATGGCTGGCTTGGGTATTGCTGTTGTTTCTACCTCTAAAGGTGTAATGACTGATCGTGCAGCTCGCCAGGCTGGTCTGGGTGGCGAGATTCTCTGCTACGTAGCTTAATCGGGAGGAAAGAATGTCTCGTGTTGCAAAAGCACCCGTCGTCATTCCTGCCGGCGTAGAGGTTAAACTCAACGGTCAGGTTATTTCGATTAAGGGTAAAAACGGCGAATTGAGTCGTGAAATTCACAGCGCAGTTGAAGTTACACATGCAGATAACCAACTGACTTTCGCTCCACGGGAAGGTTTTGTAGATGCTTGGGCACAGGCAGGTACAACTCGTTCTCTGCTGAATGCAATGGTTATTGGTGTTAACGAAGGCTTCACTAAGAAGCTTCAACTGGTGGGTGTTGGTTACCGTGCAGCAGTTAAAGGCGACACTGTTAGTTTGTCTTTAGGTTTCTCGCATCCGGTTGAGCATCAACTGCCAGCAGGCATTACTGCGGAATGCCCATCACAAACTGAAATCGTACTGAAAGGTGCTGATAAGCAGGTGATTGGTCAGGTTGCGGCAGATCTGCGTGCCTATCGTCGTCCTGAGCCATACAAAGGCAAGGGTGTTCGTTACGCCGATGAAGTCGTGCGTACCAAAGAGGCTAAGAAGAAGTAAGGTAACACTATGGATAAGAAAGCAGCTCGTATCCGTCGTGCGACCCGCGCACGCCGCAAGCTCCAGGAACTGGGTGCAACTCGCCTGGTGGTACACCGTACCCCTCGCCATATTTATGCGCAGGTTATCGCACCAAATGGTTCTGAAACTCTGGTGGCAGCTTCTACAACAGAAAAAGCTATCAGTGAACAATTGAAATTCACTGGAAACAAAGAAGCCGCAGCAGTTGTTGGTAAAATCATTGCTGAACGTGCTCTGGAAAAAGGCATCAAAAACGTATCCTTTGACCGTTCTGGTTTCCAATATCATGGTAGAGTCCAGGCACTGGCAGATGCTGCCCGTGAAGCTGGCCTTCAGTTCTAAGGTAGAGGTGTAAGATGGCTCACATCGAAAAACAAGCTGGCGAACTGCAGGAAAAGCTGATCGCGGTAAATCGCGTATCTAAAACCGTTAAAGGTGGCCGTATTTTCAGCTTTACAGCACTGACTGTAGTTGGTGATGGCAATGGTCGCGTTGGTTTTGGCTACGGCAAAGCACGCGAAGTTCCGGCAGCGATCCAGAAAGCGATGGAAAAAGCACGTCGCAATATGAAAACCGTCGCACTTAACAGCGGCACTTTGTACCACCCAGTGAAAGGCACACACACCGGTTCCCGCGTGTTCATGCAGCCTGCTCACGAAGGTACAGGTATTATCGCAGGTGGTGCGATGCGTGCTGTTCTGGGAGTTGCTGGGGTTCGTAACGTGCTGGCTAAAACCTACGGTTCCACTAACCCAATTAACGTGGTTCGTGCAACTCTGGACGCTTTAGATAGCATGAAGTCTCCAGAAATGGTTGCAGCTAAGCGTGGCAAATCCGTTGAAGAAATTCTGGGGTAATGACCATGGCTAAGACTATTAAAATTACTCAGGTTCGCAGCTCAATTGGTCGTTTGCCTAAACACAAGGCAACTCTGACTGGTTTAGGTCTGCGTCGCATTGGTCATACTGTTGAGCGTGAAGATACACCAGCGGTTCGCGGTATGGTCAACTTGGTTTCCTATATGGTTAAAGTTGAGGAGTAACAGATGCGCTTAAATACTCTGTCTCCGGCTGAAGGTGCCAAGCACGCACCTAAACGTGTAGGTCGTGGTATCGGTTCTGGTCTGGGTAAAACTGGCGGCCGTGGTCACAAAGGTCAGAAATCTCGTTCTGGCGGTGGCGTACGTCGCGGTTTTGAAGGTGGCCAGATGCCTTTGTACCGTCGTTTGCCAAAATTTGGTTTTACTTCACGTAAAGCAATGGTTACAGCGGAAATCCGTTTGTCTGACTTTGCTCGCGTAGAAGGCGATGTTATCGATCTGAATGCACTGAAAGCTGCTAACATTGTTGGCCCTCAAATTGAGTTCGCGAAAGTTATGCTTTCTGGCGAAGTTAATCGTGCAGTAACTGTGCGTGGCTTGCGTGTTACTAAAGGCGCCCGTGCTGCAATTGAAGCTGCTGGCGGTAAAATTGAGGAATAAGTAACAGATGGCTAAACAACCGGGATTAGATTTTCAAAGTGCTAAAGGCGGATTAGGTGAGTTAAAGCGCAGACTTTTGTTTGTTATTGGAGCTCTGATTGTTTTCCGTATTGGCTCTTTTATTCCAATCCCTGGTATTGATGCCACTGTGCTTGCCAAATTGCTCGAACAGCAAAGAGGCACCATCATTGAAATGTTTAATATGTTCTCTGGTGGTGCTTTAAGCCGTGCTTCTATCTTTGCACTGGGTATAATGCCGTATATTTCTGCATCTATTATTATCCAGTTGCTGACAGTGGTTAACCCCCGTTTGGCAGAGATTAAGAAGGAAGGGGAATCTGGTCGTCGTAAGATCAGTCAATACACCCGTTATGGCACATTAGTGCTGGCAATATTCCAGTCAATCGGTATTGCTACTGGGTTGCCGAATATGCCTGGAATGCAAGGGTTAGTTATTAATCCGGGTCTTGCATTTTATTTCACGGCTGTTGTAAGTTTGGTCACGGGAACTATGTTCTTGATGTGGCTAGGTGAGCAGATTACTGAACGAGGTATTGGTAACGGTATTTCAATCATAATCTTTGCTGGTATCGTTGCGGGCCTTCCGCCTGCGATTGGTCACACTATCGAGCAAGCTCGGCAAGGCGATCTGCACTTCCTCCTGTTGCTGTTGGTTGCAGTTTTAGTGTTTGCGGTAACTTTCTTCGTTGTTTTCATGGAGCGTGGTCAACGTCGTATCGTTGTTAACTATGCCAAACGTCAACAAGGTCGTAGAGTTTATGCAGCGCAAAGTACACATTTACCGTTGAAAGTGAATATGGCCGGGGTTATCCCTGCAATTTTTGCTTCCAGTATTATTTTGTTCCCTGGTACTATAGCCTCTTGGTTTGGTAGCGGAGCAAACTGGAACTGGTTGACAACTATTTCTATGTATTTGCAGCCAGGTCAACCGCTTTATGTGTTATTATACGTATCTGCAATCATCTTCTTCTGTTTCTTCTACACGGCGTTGGTATTCAATCCAAGAGAAACGGCAGATAACCTGAAGAAGTCCGGTGCATTTGTACCAGGAATTCGTCCGGGAGAGCAAACGGCTAAGTACATCGATAAAGTAATGACTCGTCTAACCTTAGTTGGTGCGTTATATATTACTTTTATCTGCTTAATCCCGGAGTTCATGCGTGATGCAATGAAAGTTCCATTCTATTTTGGTGGTACTTCCCTACTGATTGTAGTCGTCGTCATCATGGACTTTATGGCTCAAGTGCAAACTCTGATGATGTCGAGTCAATATGAGTCTGCATTGAAGAAGGCAAACCTGAAAGGATATAACCGCTAATTGGTTTGCTTGAGAAGTTACGGAGAGTAAAAATGAAAGTTCGTGCTTCCGTCAAGAAATTATGCCGCAACTGCAAAATTGTTAAACGTAACGGTATCGTTCGTGTAATTTGCAGTGCAGAGCCTAAGCATAAACAACGCCAAGGCTAATTAATCGCATATTTTTCTTGCAAAGTTGGGTTGAGCTGGCTAAATTAGCCAGCCAATCTTTTTATCTGACAGCAACATTATTTGAGTATCCTGAAAACGGGCTTTTCAGAATGGTGTTGCAGTGAATAAATATTGTAGGAGTGCATAGTGGCCCGTATAGCAGGCATTAACATTCCTGATCAGAAACATACTGTGATCGCATTAACTTCGATCTACGGTATCGGTAAAACCCGCTCACAGGCTATCTGTGTAGCAGCGGGCATTGCTGAAAATGTTAAGATCAGTGAGCTGTCTGAAGAGCAAATTGACAAGCTGCGTGACGAAGTTGCTAAATACGTTGTAGAAGGTGATTTGCGTCGTGAAGTGACCCTGAGTATCAAACGTCTGATGGATCTTGGTTGCTATCGTGGTTTGCGTCATCGTCGTGGTCTGCCTGTTCGCGGTCAGCGTACTAAGACCAATGCACGTACCCGTAAGGGTCCGCGTAAGCCGATCAAGAAATAATCGGGGTATTGAATAATGGCAAAAGCACCTATTCGTGCACGTAAGCGTGTAAGAAAACAAGTCTCTGACGGTGTGGCTCATATCCATGCTTCTTTCAACAACACTATCGTTACTATTACTGATCGTCAGGGTAACGCTTTGGGTTGGGCAACTGCCGGTGGTTCCGGTTTCCGTGGTTCTCGTAAATCTACTCCGTTTGCAGCTCAGGTTGCAGCAGAACGCTGTGCTGAAGCCGTAAAAGAATACGGAATTAAGAACCTGGAAGTTATGGTTAAAGGACCTGGTCCTGGCCGTGAGTCAACTATCCGCGCACTGAACGCGGCTGGTTTCCGCATCACTAACATTACTGATGTGACTCCGATCCCTCATAACGGTTGTCGTCCACCGAAGAAACGTCGCGTTTAATACGGTTCGTTTTTAGGATTGTTGGAGAAAGAAAATGGCAAGATATTTGGGTCCTAAGCTCAAGCTGAGCCGTCGCGAAGGTACAGACCTTTTCCTGAAGTCTGGTGTTCGCGCGATTGACACCAAGTGTAAATTAGAACAAGCACCAGGCCAGCACGGCGCTCGTAAACCGCGTCTGTCTGACTATGGTGTTCAGTTACGTGAAAAACAAAAAGTTCGTCGTATTTACGGTGTTCTGGAGCGTCAATTCCGTAACTACTACAAAGAAGCTACTCGTCTGAAAGGCAACACAGGTGAAAACCTGCTGACTTTGCTGGAAAGTCGCTTGGATAACGTCGTTTATCGTATGGGTTTTGGCGCGACTCGTGCTGAATCACGTCAGATGGTAAGCCATAAGGCTATCATGGTAAATGGTCGCGTTGTTAACATCGCTTCTTATCAGGTATCCCCGAATGACGTAGTCAGCGTTCGTGAAAAAGCGAAAAAGCAGGCTCGTATAAAAGCAGCTTTAGAGCTGGCTGAGCAGCGTGAGAAACCAACTTGGTTGGAAGTTGATGCTGCGAAGATGGAAGGTGTGTTCAAACGTATTCCTGAACGTACTGATCTATCCGCTGACATTAACGAACACCTGATCGTCGAGCTTTACTCTAAGTAAAGCTTAGCACCAAAGAGAGGACACAATGCAGGGTTCTGTGACAGAGTTTCTAAAACCGCGCCTGGTAGATATCGAGCAAGTCAGTTCGACGCACGCCAAGGTGACCCTTGAGCCATTAGAGCGTGGCTTTGGCCATACTCTTGGCAACGCACTGCGCCGTATTCTGCTTTCGTCTATGCCGGGTTGTGCGGTGACTGAGGTTGAGATTGATGGTGTACTGCATGAGTACAGCACCAAAGAAGGTGTACAGGAAGATATCCTGGAGATTCTCCTCAATCTGAAAGGGCTGGCGGTGAAAGTTCAGGGTAAAGATGAAGTCATCCTTACCTTGAATAAATCTGGCATTGGCCCTGTGACTGCAGCCGACATCATCCATGATGGTGATGTTGAAATCGTCAAGCCGCAGCACGTAATCTGCCATCTGACTGACGAAAGTGCTTCCATTAGCATGCGTATTAAAGTTCAGCGCGGTCGTGGTTATGTGCCGGCTTCTGCCCGAATTCATTCGGAAGAAGATGAGCGCCCTATCGGTCGTTTGTTAGTAGATGCTTGCTATAGCCCAGTAGAGCGTATCGCCTACAATGTTGAAGCAGCTCGTGTAGAACAGCGTACTGACCTGGATAAGCTGGTTATCGAGATGGAGACTAACGGCACAATCGACCCTGAAGAGGCGATTCGCCGTGCAGCTACTATTCTGGCTGAACAACTGGAAGCTTTCGTTGACTTGCGTGATGTACGTCAACCAGAAGTTAAAGAAGAGAAGCCAGAGTTTGATCCGATACTGCTGCGCCCTGTTGACGATCTGGAATTGACTGTCCGCTCTGCTAACTGCCTTAAGGCAGAAGCTATCCACTACATCGGTGATCTGGTACAGCGTACTGAGGTTGAGTTACTTAAGACACCTAATCTGGGTAAAAAATCTCTTACTGAGATTAAAGACGTACTGGCTTCACGTGGTCTTTCTCTGGGCATGCGTCTGGAAAACTGGCCACCAGCAAGTATTGCTGATGAATAACTAGATCACAGGTTAAGGTTTTACTGAGAAGGATAAGGTCATGCGCCATCGTAAGAGTGGTCGTCAATTGAACCGCAACAGCAGCCATCGCCAAGCTATGTTCCGCAACATGGCAGGTTCTTTGGTTCGTCATGAAATCATCAAGACGACTCTGCCTAAAGCGAAAGAACTGCGTCGCGTCGTTGAGCCGCTGATTACTCTTGCCAAGACCGACAGCGTAGCTAATCGTCGTCTGGCATTCGCCCGTACTCGTGATAACGAGATCGTGGCAAAACTGTTTAATGAACTGGGCCCACGTTTTGCGAGCCGCGCAGGCGGTTACACTCGTATTCTGAAGTGTGGCTTCCGTGCTGGAGACAATGCACCAATGGCATACATTGAGCTTGTTGACCGTGCCGCTGAGTCTAAGACAGAAGCAGCATCTGCAGAATAATCTGTAGAAGCGTAAAAAACCGGGTATTATCCCGGTTTTTTATCGATCTTTACTTTTTCTATCCAGTCTAATGTTTTTTCCTTCTAATTTCTTTTGGTTATCCTTTAGCGAATAGTAAACACCATCTGGCATGGTGATTTATTGATCTATTCTGGTAGTATTGATTTTATTTCCTGTTTGATTAGAGGTTGCTATGTATCGTATTGGGCAATTAGCTAGATTAGCAAATGTTACACCTGATACTGTTCGTTTTTATGAGAAACAGGGATTGATGGAGCATGAGGAAAGAACAGAGGGGGGATATCGGCTTTATACAAAGCAAGATTTGCAGCGGTTACGGTTTATTCGTTATGCAAAACAGTTAGGCTTTACATTAGAGGCAATTGTAGAATTATTATCTATTCGAGTTGATCCTGAGCATCATACTTGTCAAGAATCTAAGCAAATTGTTGATTCCAGATTACAAGAAATAGAAGAAAAAATACTGGAAATGCAGAGAATGCGCGATTCTCTAAAAATGTTGAGTGATGCTTGTTGTGGTAGCGCACACACTAGTACATATTGTTCTATATTGGAAATTTTAGAAGAGGGAGCAACAGGTAGGTAAATTTTATTTATTATTCTGAGTAATTGGAGTACAATTTTTGTCTTGGAATTTAATTGAAAAACTACATTTTGAGGTCAGTATGACGACATATCGCCATAAAAAGGGTGTTATCAAAGATAATGCTATAGAAGCTCTTCTCCATGATCCTCTGTTTAGACAACGGGTAGAAAAAAATAAAAAGGGTAAAGGAAGTTATCGTCGTAAAGAAAAACATGATAAAAATAGTGGTTGGAAGGCCAATGATAATAATTTTTTCAAGTTGTTATCATTGGCCTTCTAACTTTTTGAGCAAAAATATTTTTTTGAGTCTGTAGAAATGGAAACCGTTTATAGGAAGAACGGGCTTGGCTGGAATAACTTTTCTACTTCGGGAACGAATTTCTTATCAGTAATAAACATGATCACATGGTCGCCTTGTTGAATGACACTGTAATCATTGGCAATTATGACTTCTTCTCCACGGACAATAGCGCCAATTGTTGTTCCTGTAGGGAGTTTTATGTCTCCTATTTTACGTCCAACTACTTTGGAAGTATGTTCGTCACCATGAGCAATGGCCTCAATAGCTTCGGCGACTCCTCTTCTTAATGAAAATACGCTGACGATATCTGCTTTACGGACATGACCAAGCAGCGCAGATACAGTAGCTTGTTGTGGGGATATAGCAATATCAATAACTCCACCTTGTACTAAATCAACATATGCGCTGCGTTGAATAAGTACCATGGCTTTTTTGGCTCCCATTCGTTTTGCGAGCATAGCTGACATGATATTGGCTTCATCATCATTAGTTAATGCAATAAAAACATCAACTTGTTCAATATGTTCTTCTGCTAGTAACTCTTGATCTGAAGCATCACCATAGAACACGATAGTATCGTGCAATAGTTCTGCAAGCTCAGTAGCCCTTTCTTGATTATGTTCGATAAGTTTGACGCTATAATCTTTTTCAAGACGTAACGCTAAGCCTGCTCCAACGTTGCCGCCTCCGACAATCATGATTCGCTTATAGGGTTTTTCAAGGCGCTGTAATTCACTCATTACAGCTCTGATATGCTGTGATGCGGCAACAAAAAACACTTCATCTCCAGCTTCTATAACGGTAGAACCTTGTGGCCTGATTGGGCGATCTTGTCGAAATATCGCAGCAACTTTACTATCGATATGTGGCATATGTTCGCGGAGGGAAGATAAGGCATTACCTACCAGTGAGCCACCATAATAAGCCTTTACTGCGACAATACTGACCCGTCCTTCCGAAAAATTAACAACTTGTAAGGCTCCAGGATATTGAATCAATTTATAGATATAATCAATGACTAACTGTTCTGGGGATATCAGATAATCGATAGGGATATCATCAGGTTGAAATAATTTTTCTGATTCACGGATATATTCAGATGAACGGATACGGGCGACTTTATTAGGTGTGTTAAATAGAGAATAGGCAATTTGGCAGGCAATCATGTTGGTTTCATCCGAGTTGGTGACAGCAACCAACATATCAGCATCTTCTGCTCCGGCTTCCCTCAGAACTCTAGGGTGAGATCCGTGACCATTCACAACTCGTAGATCGAATTTGTCCTGTAACTGGCGTAAACGATTTGTATCGGTATCAACGACAGTAATGTCATTGTTCTCATCAACTAAGTTTTCAGCTAATGTTCCACCAACTTGGCCAGCACCCAGGATAATTATTTTCATAGCTATTCTCTTTGTGTGTTAGAAGCCACATTTTATTTTTGTTATTTTAGCAAAGCCATCATATTCTCTCTCGTCCGGTAGGGACGAGAGAGAATTATTATTGCTTAGTCAATCGGGCATAAAAGAAACCATCACCACCAATTGTTTCTGGAGTAATTTGTATTCCTGGTGTTTCCAATGTGCCTGTTCCATAGAGTTGAGCATCTGCGTGTCGTTCTAAGAATGCTTTGATTTGCTCACTATTTTCGTTTGGTAAAATGGAACATGTTGCATAGATCAGCGTGCCATTCTTTTTTAAATATGGCCAAATAGCGTCAAGAATTTCAGATTGTAGTGTGACTAATTGATCAATATCTTCATTTCTTCTCAGCCACTTTATATCAGGATGGCGACGGATTACACCTGTAGCCGAACATGGTGCATCAAGCAGAATACGATCGAATTGCTCTCCGTCAGCCCATTCATGCGGAAGACGTCCATCGCCTGTTTTGACGACAGCATGTAAACTAAGACGTTGTAAATTTTCTTTTACACGCTTAATTCTTTGCTCATCAATATCGATAGCAAGTACTTTGGAGTTTGGCGCTATCTCAAGTACATGGGTTGTTTTTCCGCCAGGAGCAGCGCAAAGATCGAGGATCTTTTCTTCATCACGTGGCATTAATAATTCAGCACATCCTTGAGCAGAACGATCTTGAATGGTGACCCAACCTTTATCAAATCCAGGTAGGATGTTCACAGGGCAAGGGGTTAGCAGGCGAATTGCATTGGGATAATTTTCATCCAGCTCTGCTGCTATATTAGCTTCTCGTAATAAGACAATGTATTGATTTGCAGAGTGATGGAGCTGATTAACACGTAGCCACATAGGTGGTTTTTGATTATTTGCATCTACAATATTTTTCCAATCTTGTGGATAAGCTTTTTGGATGCGAGCCAACAGCCATTTGGGATGTAAATGGTTACTGACATTATTATTGGCTTGTTCGACTAACTCTTGTTGTTGGCGCTGAAATTGTCGGAGAACACCATTAATCAATCCTTTTAATTGTGGGCGTTTTAAGCTGATTGCACCATTAACAGTTTCAGCAAGTGCGGCATGTGCAGGTATGCGTGTATACGTAAGTTGGTACATTCCAATCATAATCAAGTAGTGAAAAATGCGTTGTTTACCTTTCAATGGCTTTGCCATCAATTGGGTGATAAACCACTCCAGTTGAGGTAATACTCTCATTACGCCAAAACAGAGTTCTTGGAGAAGAGCTTTATCTTTGTCAGACACTTTTTGTTGGAGTTCAGGTATGACAGAGCTGAGAGACTGCCCTTGCTCCAGCACTTGGCTAATCGCTTTTGCAGCGATGCTTCGCAGGTTATATATATTTTCCATGATATGAATATGGTCAAAAGTATGGTTAAGAAGCTGAATATCATCAGCATAATAGTAAAGAAGGAAGATGCCTGTATGGTGCCAGCATACAGGCAAATGAATATCAGTTGATTTTGTTACCTGGAGTGAACCATTCGCTTTTAGAGTTTAATAAATCGGCGACTGACATTGCTTTCTTACCAGAGGGTTGCAGCTGAGTAATATTCAATATCCCATCAGTAGTAGCAACTTGAATACCTTTCTTATCCGCGTGAACAATTGTTCCTGGAGCTTGGTTAGTTTGTTCTTCAATGACATTGGCTTGCCAAACTTTAATAGGTTGTTCATCAATAAAAAAGTAACTCATTGGCCAAGGATTGAAGGCACGAATGCAGCGTTCAAGTTGGACTGCCGACAAATTCCAATCTATTTTTGCTTCATCTTTGCTGAGCTTTTCAGCGTATGTTGCTAGAGTATTATCCTGAATTTCAGGCTGGCTCTTTCCCGATGTGATGAGGCTTAATGTATTGAGTAATGCATCTGGGCCGATATTAGCAAGTTTTTCATACAGACTTGCGCTAGTATCTTCACTAGTAATTGGACACGTTGCTTTTAACAACATATCACCAGTATCAAGGCCTGCATCCATTTGCATGATCGTTACACCTGTCTCTTTATCACCAGCCCAAATGGCACGTTGGATAGGTGCTGCTCCGCGCCAGTGAGGTAACAAAGAACCATGAACATTAAGGCATCCCAGGCGTGGTATATCTAATACTGCTTGAGGGAGGATCAAACCATATGCAACGACGATCATGATATCAGCCTGTTGATCTATGACCCACTGTTGACTTTCTTCTGTACGTAGCGTTTTGGGTTGGAAAACTGGAATATCGTGTTTTTCTGCCAATACCTTTACAGGACTTGGTGTTAATTTTTTACCTCTTCCTGCCGGTTTATCAGGACGAGTGAGTACTCCAACAACTTGGAGTTGCGATTTTAATAAAGCAGCCAAATGGTTAGCCGCGAAATCAGGTGTTCCGGCAAAAATAATGCGTAAAGAATCAGACACTGTTATTTCCTGCAATGATTAAAGTTTACTTAGCCTTGGCTTTCAGTCGGTCAATTTTTTCGACTTTCTGACGAATACGTTGGCGTTTCAGTGGTGACAGGTAATCAACAAATAGTTTACCGACCAAGTGATCCATTTCGTGTTGAATACAGATTGCTAACAGACCATCAGTTTCCAATTCAAATGGTTGGCCATGATAATCTAGGGATTTAATTTTGACTTGCTCGAAACGTGGTACAAACGCACGTTGTTCAGGAACAGATAAACAGCCTTCTTCAATTCCTGTTTCTCCAGATTCATTAATTAATTCTGGGTTGATAAGTACAAGTCTCTGGTCACGGCTCTCTGAAACATCAATGACAATAATGCGTTGATGAATATTAACTTGGGTTGCTGCTAGGCCGATGCCTTCCTCTGCATACATAGTTTCAAACATATCATTGATGATACGCTGGATTTCTGCATCAACTTTTTCAACTGGCTTTGCAATTGTGCGAAGCCGCTCGTCTGGGTAATGTAATACTTGTAAAACTGACATATGTGTTTAGAACTGCATCCAAAAAGTGAGTGATAATTGAAGCCTATTCTAGACATTTCCTGATTAGATTGACAGTATTGACTACAAATTAGTCATGTAAGTGTGACAGCTTATTGAGTCAGGATGACAATATGGAAGTGATGGAAATATGGTTGCGAATGAGAATGGTCTCTCATCTGTCAGCAGTAAAAGCAGTGCTCATTATCGAGCGACTTCTACGAACAAAAAATGTTAATTATGCTGTTATCAAAGATTGTGGTTTATCACCTTCACAGTGTACACAGTTTCTAAAGGCCAACCCTTCTGTGTTGGTTTCGAGTCTCAATTGGTTGGAACAACAAGGAAATCACTTATTGACTTTTTCTCATCCGGAGTATCCTGCCTTATTGAAGCAAATTTATTCTCCTCCACTTGTACTTTTTGTCTCGGGTGATTTGACCACTTTATCTGAGAAACAAGTTGCGATGGTAGGTAGCAGGTCAGCAAGTTTCTATGGTGAAAAATGGGGAAAGATATTTGCGGGTGGATTGGCTGAAAATGGAGTGGTGATAACCAGTGGATTGGCGATTGGGATTGATGGTATCTGTCATCAGGCGGCTGTTGATGCAGGTGGAAAAACCGTTGCTGTATTGGGTAGTGGGCTTAAGAATATCTACCCTAGTCGTCATCAAACATTAGCTCACCGTATTAAAGAAAACGGTGTTCTGGTTTCTGAATTTTTTCCCGATACACCACCTAAAGCCAAAAATTTTCCAAGACGAAACCGGATTATTAGCGGATTGAGTTTAGCGCTTATTATCGTTGAAGCTCATCAGAATAGTGGTTCACTGATTACGGCACGCTGTGCACTTGAACAAGGAAGAGACATTTTTGCATTACCCGGTCCATTGGGAATGAATTCAAATGAGGGTAATCACTGGCTGATCAAACAGGGAGCTTATTTAGCAACCAATGTGATGGATGTTATGGAACATATCCAGACTAACTTTCAATGGGTTAATCTGGAAAAAGAAGATAATAAACAATTTGAACAAACTGAGTTGCCATTTGCTGATGTGCTGGTTAATGTAAGTGATGAAGTCACACCAGTTGATATAATTGCCCAACGTTCTTCTCTTCCTATTACAGAAGTTATGACCCAGTTATTGGAGCTTGAGCTGATGGGAAAAGTCGCTGTCGTTGCTGGTGGCTATGTTCGAGTGAATTGAGGGATTGAGTTTTCCCTTTTACTGAAAGTCATGGTTTTCCGATATTTGTATTTTTCTAATAAATATAGTTTTCCAGTTATGGCGGCTAATATTCAGCGAGTAGGATATGTCTAAAAAGATGCCTTTTGCGATAAAAGAAATAGAACATTGCTTTGATTGTGGTGCTGAATTAGTAATCCGCAACGGAGTTCATGGCCCATTTTATGCTTGTTCTAATTATCCGTCATGCTGTTATGTTCGGTCGCTAAAAGCATCTTCAGATGGACATATTGTCAAGGAATTAGAAGGACAAACTTGTTCGAAATGTGGTTCTACCTTGGTCTTACGGCAAGGGAGGTACGGCATGTTTATTGGCTGTAGCAATTATCCTGAATGTGATCATACGGAAATTATCGATAAACCTGATGATATTTCAATTAATTGCCCTCAATGTAAGCAAGGCAAATTACTTCAACGTAAGTCACGATTTGGTAAAACATTTCATGCTTGTAATCGATATCCCGAATGTCAGTTTACACTGAACAATAAACCAATATCTGCGGAGTGTGAGTTTTGTCATTATCCCTTGTTGATAGAGAAGAAAACAGCTCAAGGCATTAAATTGTTTTGTGCCAGTAAATTGTGTAGCAAGCAGCAATTCATTAGAACCGAGAAATACAATGAGTAATGAAGTCTCACCTGAATTTGATGTAATTATTACTGCTTTAAAAGAAGAAAAAGTGATTGCTTATCCGACAGAAGCTGTGTTTGGGTTGGGTTGTGATCCTGACAGTGAAACAGCGGTTAACAAACTATTATTGCTGAAAAATAGGCCTTGGGAAAAAGGGCTGATCCTTATTTCTGATAGCTATGAGCGGCTATGTCCTTATATTAATGATGAACAGTTAGATGATGAACAAAAAAAGATAGTTTTTTCTTTTTGGCCGGGGCCGGTGACATGGGTTATTCCAGCCAAAGTGACAACACCAAAATGGTTGACGGGGAAATTTTCAACATTAGCTGTTCGAGTTATAGATCATCCTTTAGTTAAACAATTATGTTCCCTTTATGAGAAACCTCTTGTATCAACCAGTGCAAATTTAAGTGGATTGGAACCGTGTCGGAGTGCAGAAGAAGTTCGTCGACAATTTGGAAACGATTTTCCTGTCTTAGCAGGGGAAGTTGGCGGACGTAAAAATCCATCAGAAATCAGGGATGCTTTAACAGGTAAACTATATCGGCAAGGCTAGAGAATAATGGATAATTTTGCGGTTTTTGGTAATCCGGTTGCTCACAGTAAATCCCCTTATATTCATCGATTGTTTGCTGAGCAAACAGGTATTGAGCATCAATATGGGCGGATACTTGCTCCAATAGAACATTTTGAAAAATTGTTGGAGCAATTTTTTGTGCGGGGCGGTTTAGGAGCGAACATTACCGTTCCTTTTAAAGAACGTGCTTATGAATATGCACATAAATTGACTAAACGCGCAAAACTCAGTGGTGCAGTTAATACCTTAAAAATGGTTGAAGATAACCAGATTCTTGGTGATAACACTGATGGTGTCGGATTATTGGCGGACTTGCAACGACTTAATTTTATTAGCCAAGGGCAGCATATACTGATTATAGGGGCTGGTGGTGCAGCAAAAGGGGTAATTTCTCTTTTATTAGAGTCAGGCTGTAAGATTACTATCACTAATCGTACGTTTGCACGTGCGCAAGCAATAGCAGATAAATTTTTTGTATTAGGTCATATCCAAGCCGTTGATATAAAGTCCCTCCTGTCTCCGGATTTTGATCTTATCATTAATGCAACAGCTTCTGGTCTTAGTGGGAGCATTCCCGGAATATCACCATCGATTTTCTATAATAATAGTGCTTGCTACGATATGTACTATCAACAGGGATTCACTCCTTTCCTTGATTTTGCTAAGAGAAATAATGTATCACGTTTGGCTGATGGGTTAGGAATGCTGGTGGGACAGGCGGCACATGCTTTTGAGCTTTGGCACGGTGTATTACCAAAAGTAGAACCTATTTTAACTACTTTAAGGAAAGAGTTACACACATGAATCAAGCTATTCAATTTCCTGATCGCGAAGAATGGAATGAGCAGGAAAACAAAGTTATCTTCCCTGCTATGGTTGATGGTTTATTGGTACAGTGTATGATTAGCACCGATGAGTTAATTCATCGGTACGGTAAAGAGCTTCATCCACTCGATTTATTTCGCCAACATCGTTGGGATCTGGAGGAAGAATTTGAAAAAGTCATCCTGAGTGGAATGGATGATCAATTTGGGTGTTATTCTTTACCGTCTGATGTATCTGCTAAGTAATCATCTTTCCAACGGACATAGTTATTAGCAGAATAAAGAAGCCCTTCCAGTTCTTCAGGTTTAAGTTTTCTTACTTGTTTGGCGGGGCTACCTATATACAGATATCCACTCTCTAATGTTTTTCCTGGTGGAACAAGGCTAGCCGCTCCAATAATGACATTGTCTTCAATGACCGCCCCATCCAATATAATTGCACCCATTCCAACTAACACTCGGTTTCCGATCGTACAACCGTGTAAGATTGCCTTATGACCGATAGTGACTTCTTCACCTATGATTAGAGGGAAGCCATTGGGATTATTAGATGATTTATGGGTAACATGTAAAACAGAGCCGTCTTGGATATTTGTACGTGTACCAATAGAAACATAATTTACATCACCACGGATGACCACCAGTGGCCAGATACTTACATCATCCGCTAGTTTGACATCTCCAATCACGATAGATGTAGAGTCTAACATGACTCTTTGACCAACTTGAGGCCGTAATTTTAAGTATTGACGTAAAACAGTAGACATAAAAAATCTCAATGGTAGTAAAAGAGGGTAACAATTATATGAGATGTTATTGAGGAAAAGATCACCATGCAATGGAAGATTAGCGTTAATTTTATACTGGTTAGGTGGTTTTTATACTGATTGGTTTAAAAACTGTGCACTTGATAATAAAATTGCAAAAAAACTATTGTCAGCGCCGAAAAACACCCTATAATGCGCCACCACTGACCGACGCAGCGCTGAGACAAGCCGCTGAGGAAAGTCCGAGAAAAGCGAAAATAAACGCTTGACTCCGGAGGCAAAAAGCGTAAGATACGCCGCCTCGCAACCCGGAACAGAAGTTCGGTTGCCTATGCTCTTTAACAAATTAATCAGACAATCTGTGTGGGCACTCGCAGGACACGATCAAACGCCGCAAGGCGAAAAAGATTCAAGTCTTGAAGAGTGACTGAAGCAGTTAATTCATTGCGATACTGAACAGTGGAATTCTTTGAGCATCAAACACTTTTAATTGAAGAGTTTGATCATGGCTCAGATTGAACGCTGGCGGCAGGCCTAACACATGCAAGTCGGGCGGTAACAGGAAAGGGCTTTTGCACTTTTGCTGACGAGCGGCGGACGGGTGAGTAATGTCTGGGGATCTGCCCGGTAGAGGGGGATAACCACTGGAAACGGTGGCTAATACCGCATAACCTCTTTGGAGCAAAGTGGGGGACCTTCGGGCCTCACGCTATCGGATGAACCCAGATGGGATTAGCTAGTAGGTGGGGTAAGGGCTCACCTAGGCGACGATCCCTAGCTGGTCTGAGAGGATGACCAGCCACACTGGGACTGAGACACGGCCCAGACTCCTACGGGAGGCAGCAGTGGGGAATATTGCACAATGGGCGCAAGCCTGATGCAGCCATGCCGCGTGTATGAAGAAGGCCTTCGGGTTGTAAAGTACTTTCAGCGGGGAGGAAGGCGTGAGTCTGAACAGGGCTCACGATTGACGTTACCCGCAGAAGAAGCACCGGCTAACTCCGTGCCAGCAGCCGCGGTAATACGGAGGGTGCAAGCGTTAATCGGAATTACTGGGCGTAAAGCGCACGCAGGCGGCCAATTAAGTTAGATGTGAAATCCCCGGGCTTAACCCGGGAACGGCATCTAAGACTGGTTGGCTGGAGTCTCGTAGAGGGGGGTAGAATTCCACGTGTAGCGGTGAAATGCGTAGAGATGTGGAGGAATACCGGTGGCGAAGGCGGCCCCCTGGACGAAGACTGACGCTCAGGTGCGAAAGCGTGGGGAGCAAACAGGATTAGATACCCTGGTAGTCCACGCCGTAAACGATGTCGATTTGGAGGTTGTGCCCTTGAGGTGTGGCTTCCGGAGCTAACGCGTTAAATCGACCGCCTGGGGAGTACGGTCGCAAGATTAAAACTCAAATGAATTGACGGGGGCCCGCACAAGCGGTGGAGCATGTGGTTTAATTCGATGCAACGCGAAGAACCTTACCTACTCTTGACATCCACGGAATTTGGCAGAGATGCTGAAGTGCCTTCGGGAACCGTGAGACAGGTGCTGCATGGCTGTCGTCAGCTCGTGTTGTGAAATGTTGGGTTAAGTCCCGCAACGAGCGCAACCCTTATCCTTTGTTGCCAGCACGTGATGGTGGGAACTCAAGGGAGACTGCCGGTGATAAACCGGAGGAAGGTGGGGATGACGTCAAGTCATCATGGCCCAGACGAGTAGGGCTACACACGTGCTACAATGGCGGATACAAAGAGAAGCGACCTCGCGAGAGCAAGCGGAACTCATAAAGTCTGTCGTAGTCCGGATTGGAGTCTGCAACTCGACTCCATGAAGTCGGAATCGCTAGTAATCGTAGATCAGCATGCTACGGTGAATACGTTCCCGGGCCTTGTACACACCGCCCGTCACACCATGGGAGTGGGTGGCAAAAGAAGTCGGTAGCTTAACCTGCGGGGGGGCGCTGACCACTTTGTGACTCATGACTGGGGTGAAGTCGTAACAAGGTAACCGTAGGGGAACCTGCGGTTGGATCACCTCCTTAACCAAATGATGGTAACTTGTGAGTGTTCACACAGATTGTCTGATGACTGTAAGACGAGCAAGCGTCTGCGAAGAGACTGACTGTCCCCTTCGTCTAGAGGCCTAGGACATCGCCCTTTCACGGCGGTAACAGGGGTTCGAATCCCCTAGGGGACGCCACTTTGCTCAGGCCCCGGGTGAAAGCCGGCGCCAACCGATATTGTTAAGCGTGACTTGCGAGTCAGTTTAGCAATATTTGCTCTTTAACAATCTGGAACAAGCTGAAAATTTGAAACCATCAATAGGGTCCTTGACGATATTGATGCGTCTCTCAACATACTCCAATTCGAAGACACCTTCGGGTTGTGAGGTTAAGCGACTAAGCGTACACGGTGGATGCCTAGGCAGTCAGAGGCGATGAAGGACGTGCTAATCTGCGAAAAGCGCCGGTGAGCTGATATGAAGCCCTATCAGCCGGCGATGTCCGAATGGGGAAACCCAGTGCAATCCGTTGCACTATCATTCACTGAATCCATAGGTGAATGAGGCGAACCGGGGGAACTGAAACATCTCAGTACCCCGAGGAAAAGAAATCAACCGAGATTCCCCCAGTAGCGGCGAGCGAACGGGGAGCAGCCCAGAGCCATCAACAATATCAGTGCCAGGAGAACGGTCTGGAAAGGCCGGCAGTAAAGGGTGACAGCCCCGTATCCGAAGGCGCCGGTGTTGGGAGCTCGAAGAGTAGGGCGGGACACGTGGTATCCTGTCTGAATGTGGGGGGACCATCCTCCAAGGCTAAATACTCCTGACTGACCGATAGTGAACCAGTACCGTGAGGGAAAGGCGAAAAGAACCCCGGCGAGGGGAGTGAAAGAGAACCTGAAACCGTGTACGTACAAGCAGTGGGAGCACCCTTTGGGGTGTGACTGCGTACCTTTTGTATAATGGGTCAGCGACTTATATTCTGTAGCAAGGTTAACCGTTTAGGGGAGCCGCAGGGAAACCGAGTCTTAACAGGGCGCTCAGTTGCAGGGTATAGACCCGAAACCCGGTGAGCTAGCCATGGGCAGGTTGAAGGTTGGGTAACACTAACTGGAGGACCGAACCGACTAATGTTGAAAAATTAGCGGATGACTTGTGGCTGGGGGTGAAAGGCCAATCAAACCGGGAGATAGCTGGTTCTCCCCGAAAGCTATTTAGGTAGCGCCTCGTGAATTCATCTCCGGGGGTAGAGCACTGTTTCGGCTAGGGGGTCATCCCGACTTACCAACCCGATGCAAACTGCGAATACCGGAGAATGTTATCACGGGAGACACACGGCGGGTGCTAACGTCCGTCGTGGAGAGGGAAACAACCCAGACCGCCAGCTAAGGTCCCCAAGTCATGGTTAAGTGGGAAACGAAGTGGGAAGGCTCAGACAGCCAGGATGTTGGCTTAGAAGCAGCCATCATTTAAAGAAAGCGTAATAGCTCACTGGTCGAGTCGGCCTGCGCGGAAGATGTAACGGGGCTAAACCATGCACCGAAGCTGCGGCAGCGATATGAATATATTGTTGGGTAGGGGAGCGTTCTGTAAGCCGGTGAAGGTGGGTCGTGAGGCCTGCTGGAGGTATCAGAAGTGCGAATGCTGACATAAGTAACGATAAAGCGGGTGAAAAACCCGCTCGCCGGAAGACCAAGGGTTCCTGTCCAACGTTAATCGGGGCAGGGTGAGTCGACCCCTAAGGCGAGGCCGAAAGGCGTAGTCGATGGGAAACAGGTTAATAGTCCTGTACTCGGTGTTACTGCGAAGGGGGGACGGAGAAGGCTAGGCCGGCCGGGCGACGGTTTGTCCCGGTTGAAGCGTGTAGGTGGGGTGACCTGGCAAATCCGGTCATCCATAACACTGAGGCGTGATAACGAGCCACTACGGTGGTGAAGTGGTTGATGCCCTGCTTCCAGGAAAAGCCTCTAAGCATCAGGTAACATTGAATCGTACCCCAAACCGACACAGGTGGTCAGGTAGAGAATACTCAGGCGCTTGAGAGAACTCGGGTGAAGGAACTAGGCAAAATGGTGCCGTAACTTCGGGAGAAGGCACGCTGGCATGAGGTGAAGGGCCGTGCGCCCGGAGCTGAAGCCAGTCGCAGAGACCAGCTGGCTGCAACTGTTTAATAAAAACACAGCACTGTGCCAACACGAAAGTGGACGTATACGGTGTGACGCCTGCCCGGTGCTGGAAGGTTAATTGATGGGGTTAGCGGCAACGCGACGCTCCTGATCGAAGCCCCAGTAAACGGCGGCCGTAACTATAACGGTCCTAAGGTAGCGAAATTCCTTGTCGGGTAAGTTCCGACCTGCACGAATGGCGTAATGATGGCCAGGCTGTCTCCACCCGAGACTCAGTGAAATTGAACTCGCTGTGAAGATGCAGTGTACCCGCGGCAAGACGGAAAGACCCCGTGAACCTTTACTATAGCTTGACACTGAACATGGAGCCTTGATGTGTAGGATAGGTGGGAGGCTTTGAAGTGTGGACGCCAGTCTGCATGGAGCCATCCTTGAAATACCACCCTTGAATGTTTGATGTTCTAACGTGGACCCGTTATCCGGGTTGCGGACAGTGTCTGGTGGGTAGTTTGACTGGGGCGGTCTCCTCCCAAAGCGTAACGGAGGAGCACGAAGGTTGGCTAATCACGGTCGGACATCGTGAGGTTAGTGCAAAGGCATAAGCCAGCTTGACTGCGAGCGTGACGGCGCGAGCAGGTACGAAAGTAGGTCTTAGTGATCCGGTGGTTCTGTATGGAAGGGCCATCGCTCAACGGATAAAAGGTACTCCGGGGATAACAGGCTGATACCGCCCAAGAGTTCATATCGACGGCGGTGTTTGGCACCTCGATGTCGGCTCATCACATCCTGGGGCTGAAGTAGGTCCCAAGGGTACGGCTGTTCGCCGTTTAAAGTGGTACGCGAGCTGGGTTTAGAACGTCGTGAGACAGTTCGGTCCCTATCTGCCGTGGGCGCTGGAAGATTGAAAGGGGCTGCTCCTAGTACGAGAGGACCGGAGTGGACGCACCGCTGGTGTTCGGGTTGTCATGCCAATGGCATTGCCCGGTAGCTACGTGCGGCAGAGATAACCGCTGAAAGCATCTAAGCGGGAAACTTGCCTTAAGATGAGTCTTCCCTTGTCCCTGAGAGGACACATAAGGAACGTTCGAGACGAGGACGTGGATAGGCCGGGTGTGTAAGCGTAGCGATACGTTGAGCTAACCGGTACTAATGCTCCGAGAGGCTTAACCTGACAACACCGAAGGTGTTTTGGGGCCGAGAGACGAAAACAGTTTCAGAGAAAGACACATAGCGTCATCAGCTTGTTCGGGATTGAAGACAGGATTTGTCTGGCGGCAATAGCGCGGTGGTCCCACCTGACCCCATGCCGAACTCAGCAGTGAAACGCCGGCGCGCCGATGGTAGTGTGGGGTCTCCCCATGTGAGAGTAGGGCACTGCCAGACATTCATTTAAAGATGTTGCTGGTACAAAAAGCAGCATAGAAAAGCAATTCGGTGGTGCGGTAGTTCAGTTGGTTAGAATACCGGCCTGTCACGCCGGGGGTCGCGGGTTCGAGTCCCGTCCGCACCGCCACCGTATTTAGGGGCGTAGTTCAATTGGTAGAGCACCGGTCTCCAAAACCGGGTGTTGGGAGTTCGAGTCTCTCCGCCCCTGCCAGTTAATAACTAAGTAATAATTGAATAGTTTTCAGATTAATAGCCCAGCTAATTTTAGCTGGGTTTTTCTTTTTTATTCGTGGCATTATAAAATCGCTATATTTCTCCGCTTAGATCTCCGGTACGCATTTCCTTAAAGCTCTTTATAGAACGCAATCAGCTTGTTGCAGGTGCTTTTTCAACAGGTATTTTTAATAACTGTTGGATGAATGCATGCTGGTCACTATTTTGCAGCCAGACGGCATATAGAGGCCGTTTGATTGGCTCATTATTGGGAGCCGTGATAAGGTTAGGGTAATCATCAAGCCAGTGTGTAGGCAGAAATGTCGCAGCATTTACACTATCTAACAATTCTCTGGCGATATGAGCCGAAGTGGTTGTAATGATCGGTGGGTGATCATTTTTCAAAATCTGTTGTTCTTGGTGGTGAAAATCAGCTCCCCACTCGAGTTTGATGTAATTTTCTATACCTTGTTCGAGATTATGTTGGGTTGTTAATAAAACAAGTTGGATACTACCGATCACCTGACTTTGGAATTCATCCATTTTTGGGGGTTCTGTTGTGATTAAAAGATCTAATTCACGCGAGTGCAGTTGTTTGACCAGAGACTGACGTGTAGAGACTCTTGATTCAATTCTCATTCCTTGGTTATCCCGATAAAACATATTTAACCAAGGAGTTAGGTAGGCTTCCCATAGGGATGCTGTAGCACCGATAGAGAGCTCTGTATGTTGTGAGACATAGTTGATCTCTTTCTTCGCTAACTGCCAAGTATTCATTAACGATTCTGCATAAGGGACAAGGCGCTCGCCAGCCGCAGTTAGGCGAATATTATTGCGATGTCGGGTGAATAAATTAGCACCTAACTGATTTTCTAGTTGTCGTATCCGAAAGCTAACTGCGGATTGTGTTAGATAGAGTGATTCAGCTGCCCGACCAAAGTGACGAGTCTTACTGACTTCCAAAAAGGTTTTCAGTAATTCGGTGTCCACATGCATCTCCAATAGTTTTTATCGTTAAGATTTAAATATTTTGTTTTACAGAATGTCAAGCCTCCCTAATACTCCGCGCCATAATTAGTATGACTGTAGAGTTAGGAGTGTGTCAGATGGCTGAAAGCTTCATCACGACTAATCGTTTTTTTGATAATAAAAATTATCCACGCGGGTTTTCTCGTCACGGGGATTTCACCATCAAAGAGGCCCAATTGTTAGAACGTCATGGTCATGCGTTCAATGAATTGGATCTTGGTAAACGTGAACCACAAACGGACGAAGAAAAATTGTTTGTCGCCGTTTGCCGTGGTGAACGTGTCCCTGTAACAACAGAGGAAAAAGTATGGGCTAAGTATTTGGCGAAAATTAGCCGTCCAAAACGTTTCCATACTCTTTCCGGCGGAAAACCACAGTTAGATTCTTCTGAGGACTATACTGATTCTGATGATTAATATCATCATTGGGATGACAGATCCATTAAGAGGGGCGAATGAGCCCCTTTTCTACGTCATCCAACCTGTTTTTGTAGCTGAATAAGTAACCTATCCATGCTCCGGTAACTAAGAGCTTCCATAATATCCGGTCTTTCTATTCTCTTTTGCTCTTTCAAATCTGCAATCGTACGTGAAACCTTTAATATCCGGTGCCAGGCACGTACAGACAGCCCTAATTTTAATAAAGTGTTTTCCAGAAAAACGGCATCTTCCATTTTTAGTTTACAAACACATTCAGTTTGTTGGCGATTAAGATGAGCATTTACATGCTCACACCGCTCTATTTGTATGTTTCTGGCATTTTGTACTCTCTTTTTGACTTCATGGCTACTTTCACCATGTTTTGTTGATGATTGACTCAAGATACCCGGAGGGAGTAGAGGAACTTCAATGGAGAGGTCAAAACGATCTAAAAAAGGACCTGAAAGTTTGGAAAGATAGCGCAATATTTGTTGCGGACTACTGCGATTGTGTAATCCCTGATGATATCCTGTCGGGCTTGGATTCATGGCCGCAATCAATTGGACTTGGGCAGGAAAACAAACTTTTGCCCTTGCACGAGATATGATAATTTCGCCAGATTCTAGTGGTTCACGTAATGCATCAAGCACACTTCGATTAAACTCGGGCAATTCATCCAAGAATAAAACGCCATTGTGTGCAAGTGAAATTTCTCCAGGTTTAGGGATTGAGCCTCCACCAACGAGAGCGGCCATTGATGAACTGTGATGAGGCGCCCTAAACGGTCGTATATGCCATTTTTTGGGATTAATTGACTGACCAGCCAGACTATTGATGGCCGCGACTTCCAGCGCTTCCTGATGCGTTAGAGGCGGTAATAGGTCGCATAACCGACTGGCTAGCATTGTTTTACCTGTACCGGGAGGCCCAAGTAGCAGAAGATTGTGGCCACCTGCGGCAGTGATCTCCAGAGCACGCTTGGCTTGCTCTTGTCCAATAATGTCTCGTAGATCTAACAGTGGTGGCTCATTTTGTGGAGCAACTGGGGAAGGAGAGGATAATATTGTTTTTTCGCCATGCAAAAAATGGCAAACTTGTAGTAAGTGATTAGCTAATAACGTTTCACTTTGGGATAAGATAGCTAATTCAGTTTGATTTTCTGTGGATAAAATCAATTGCCTACCTGCATTTTTGGCACTTAGTGCTGCGGGAATGGCACCCATAATCTTACGTATCTCACCTGAAAGTGCTAACTCTCCCAAAAACTCATAATTATGCAATTCATTTGGCGGAATTTGCTCTGAAGCGGCCAAAATTGCAATAGCGATAGGTAAATCATATCTTCCTCCTTCTTTGGGAAGGTCTGCCGGAGCCAGGTTAACTGTGATTCTTTTGGGTGGATAGGTAAAACCACTATTGATCAAAGCACTTCTGACACGATCTCTGGCTTCTTTAACTGTTGTTTCCGGCAAACCAACCAGTGTTAAACCAGGTAAACCATTACTGATGTGTGCTTCTATTGTGACGATGGGAGAATCAATACCTATTGTTGCCCGTGTATAGATGATGGCGAGTGTCATGTGCTCTCCTTAGCAAGAAAGCAATTATCATGAATTGATAAAAAATAATAAAAAGTCTCCTTTTGTTATTTTGCGAAGACACTCGAAAATATATTTATTTTTAATTGTTTCTTAAACTTATTCATTGACAATGTATTGTTATTTCTTGTTTTTTTGTTTGGTGATAATCTCTGTGGTATATGTGAAATAAAATTATACGGTATTATTATTGAGTTGATTATTTTATTGTTTAGATGAACTAATTAGCTGTTTTTATTTTTTGTTTATAATGATACTGCCGCATAAAATGCCTCTTTTAGCATTTATATCTTGCAATTAGGTTATTAAATTGTATTTATGTAATTTATCTTATTAATTATTTTATAAAACATATAGATAGTAATTGTTTATCCTCATTAAAGGAATGAGTGCTGTTAACTTTGCTAGTTTTTTGGTTATCTGGATGAAAAATATAAATAAAATTATTTTTCAAATAAAAAATCAAAATAATCATTGTCAACAATTATAGAAAGTGATACTTGTAAAATATACGTCGAACATGTGAATGAGAACGAAAAGAATTATGAGTAAATTTGTTCTAGTGATTAGCCTAATTATTAGCGTGGTAGTGATTATTCTACCGTGCGGGGCTGCACTTGAACGAAGGAAGGCGTAGACAGAAAGATAGCCAGATTTCACGAAGAAGCCCCCGCACCGAAAAGGAGCGGGGGCTTTTTTTTACACATATCAAAAAACGAACATAAAACAACACCAAAACAGGCCACTGACAGAGTAAACGCAATAGGAGGATGGTATGAACGGTGCTCAATGGGTTGTACAAGCATTACGAAAGCAGGGAGTTGAAAAAGTTTTCGGTTATCCAGGCGGAGCTATCATGCCTGTGTATGATGCTTTGTATGATGGCGGTATTGAACATTTGTTGTGCCGACATGAACAAGGAGCGGTTATGGCTGCCATTGGCTATGCGAGGGCAAGTGGTAAGCCTGGAGTTTGTATCGCGACATCAGGACCTGGCGCAACAAATTTGATTACCGGATTGGCTGATGCTTTGTTGGATTCTGTTCCCGTCGTTGCTATTACTGGTCAAGTAAGTTCTGAAGCTATCGGCACAGATGCTTTTCAAGAAATCGATATGTTGGGACTTTCTCTTGCCTGTACCAAACATAGTTTTCTGGTGGAATCGCTGGAAAAATTGCCTCAAGTTATGGCTGAAGCCTTTGCCATTGCCATGGAAGGCCGTCCTGGTCCCGTTTTGGTGGATTTACCGAAAGATATTCAGTTAAAACAAGGTGAATTCGCACCTTACTTAATGCCTGTCGTTGCCCTGTCTTCTCTGCCTGAGCGTGAACTGGAACAAGCTCGCCATATGATGGCTTGTTCTAAAAAACCTATTTTGTATATCGGGGGAGGCGTTGGAATGTCAGATGCGGTGCCTGAATTACGCCGTTTAGTGGCAGAGACGGGGCTGCCTGTTGTCTCTACACTCAAAGGATTGGGGGCTGCGGATGCTGAGCATGAATGTTATTTGGGAATGCTGGGAATGCATGGCACAAAGGCTGCCAATTTCGCGGTTCAGTCCTGTGATTTGCTTATTGCTGCCGGAGCTCGTTTTGATGACCGCGTAACCGGGAGACTGAATACCTTTGCTCCGCACGCCAAAGTCATCCATTTGGATATCGACCCTGTCGAATTAAATAAGTTGCGTCAGGCACATGTTTCATTATTGGGGAATTTAAAAACGTTGTTGCCTCATTTACAGCAGCCTTTGTCGATCAAGGCATGGCAACAAGAAGTTAAACAGTTAAAAAACGAACATGCATGGTGCTATGACTATCAGGGGGACAGTATTTATGCTCCCGCACTGTTAAAACAGATATCTGAGCGCAAGCCATCAAATACTGTTATTACCACCGATGTGGGACAGCATCAGATGTGGACTGCCCAACATATGACATTTGATGGGCCTGAGAATTTCATTACTTCCAGTGGGTTGGGCACGATGGGATTTGGCATCCCGGCGGCGATTGGTGCACAAATGGTTCGCCCGGAGGATATGGTCATTTGTATATCCGGTGATGGTTCTTTCATGATGAATGTTCAGGAATTAGGCACTATTAAACGCAAAAAATTACCTATCAAGATGGTCTTGCTGGATAACCAACGTCTGGGGATGGTTAAGCAATGGCAGGAATTATTTTTTGATAAACGCTATAGCGAAACGATCCTAACTGATAACCCTGATTTTATTACCTTAGCAAAATCCTTTGATATTCCAGGCCAACACATCACAGACAAGTCGCAAATCAATACGGCGTTAGACGCCCTTTTCAACAGTGAAGGTCCCTATTTACTACATGTATCCATTAATGAATTAGAAAATGTTTGGCCATTGGTTCCACCTGGCGCAAGTAACGCAAATATGTTGGAGAGATCATTATGATGCAGCATCAACTTGCTATTCAGGCACGATTCTGTCCTGAAATTCTTGAAAGAATTCTGAGAGTTACCCGCCATCGCGGTTTTCAGATATGCGCATTGAATATGGATCATACAATAGATAGTGATAATGTAAGTATTGAACTCACTGTCGCTAGTCAGCGTCCTGTAAATTTGCTTTTTTCCCAGTTGATGAAGCTGGTTGATGTTGCTGATGTTGAGATACAACACAAAAAATCACAATTGATAAGCGCATAGTGCGCATTTGAAGGAAACAGAAGAATGACAAAGCAAGCTGATTATATTTGGTTCAATGGGGAAATGGTTCCCTGGGCTGATGCAAAAATACACGTTATGTCCCACGCTCTGCATTACGGAACGTCCGTATTTGAAGGTGTCCGTTGTTACAACTCGCACAAAGGGCCTGTTGTTTTTCGTCATCGTGAACATATGCAGCGCTTACATGATTCAGCCAAGATTTACCGTATGCCCGTGAGCCAGAGTGTCGATGAATTAATGGAAGCTTGTCGTGAAACACTCCGTAAAAATAAATTAGTCAGCGCTTACATTCGTCCACTGGTTTTTATTGGTGATGTGGGCATGGGGGTAAATCCTCCTGCGGGTTATAAAACAGATGTCATTATTGCCGCTTTTCCGTGGGGAGCGTATCTCGGAGAAGCAGCACTGGAACAAGGCATTGATGCGATGGTTTCTTCATGGAACCGTGCTGCGGCAAATACAATTCCAACAGCGGCAAAAGCGGGTGGTAATTACTTATCTTCTTTGCTGGTGGGTAGTGAAGCCCGGCGCCATGGTTATCAGGAAGGGATCGCTTTGGATGTTCATGGCTATATTTCAGAAGGTGCGGGTGAAAACCTATTTGAAGTCAAAAATGGTGTTTTGTTCACCCCGCCATTCACTTCCGCTGCGTTACCGGGGATCACACGAGATGCCATCACCAAACTGGCACAGGATCTCGGTCTGGAAGTTCGTGAGCAGACCCTTTCCCGCGAATCACTCTATCTGGCTGATGAAGTCTTTATGACCGGAACAGCAGCAGAAATTACGCCAGTCCGTAGTGTAGATGGTATTCAGGTTGGAATTGGTAGATGTGGGCCTGTCACCAAAAAAATTCAGAGTGCATTCTTCGGTCTATTTGATGGTTCGACAGAAGATAAACGGGGCTGGTTAGATCCAGTCAATCCTTAATAACCTGATTCCTTTATAACTAAGACAAAATTTAACAGGCGGCTCGTTCCCCGCTTGTTTTCTGATGCTGATTAGATAGACACGGGAGTGAAAAGTAATGCCGAAATACCGTTCTGCCACGACAACTCATGGCCGCAATATGGCTGGGGCACGTGCTTTATGGCGTGCCACGGGGATGACTGATGCGGACTTTGGTAAGCCCATCATCGCCGTTGTGAACTCATTTACTCAATTTGTGCCCGGGCATGTTCATTTGCGGGATTTGGGCAAACTGGTGGCTGAACAGATTGAGGCATCCGGTGGAGTCGCAAAAGAATTTAACACCATCGCAGTTGATGATGGCATTGCAATGGGGCATGGAGGAATGCTTTATTCTCTGCCTTCCCGTGAGCTGATTGCCGATTCGGTCGAATATATGGTGAATGCACATTGTGCGGATGCAATGGTATGTATTTCCAACTGTGACAAGATCACACCGGGCATGTTGATGGCATCACTGCGTTTGAATATTCCGGTTATTTTTGTCTCCGGAGGCCCGATGGAAGCGGGTAAAACGCGTTTATCCGATCAGATCATCAAATTGGATCTGGTTGATGCGATGATCCAGGGAGCCAATCCGAATATTAGCGATGAACAGAGTGAGCAAATCGAACGTTCTGCTTGCCCGACCTGTGGTTCCTGTTCCGGTATGTTTACTGCGAATTCAATGAACTGTTTGACAGAAGCACTGGGGCTTTCGCAACCGGGTAATGGATCGCTACTTGCTACACATGCAGATCGTAAGACCCTATTTATCAATGCGGGTAAGCGTATTGTTGAATTAACCAAACGTTATTATGAACAAAATGATGGCAGCGCTTTGCCACGTAATATTGCGACCAAAGCTGCATTTGAGAATGCCATGACACTGGATATTGCGATGGGAGGGTCGACAAACACTGTTCTGCACTTATTGGCAGCAGCGCAGGAAGGTGAAGTTGATTTCACTATGGCAGATATTGATCGTCTGTCTCGCCAGGTGCCCCATTTATGCAAGGTGGCGCCAAGTACTCAAAAATACCATATGGAAGATGTACATCGAGCGGGTGGAGTGATTGGTATTCTTGGTGAGCTGGATCGTGCTGGATTGTTGCATCGAAATGTGAAAAACATTCTGGGCTTGGACTTGTCACAAACGTTGACTCAGTACGACATCATGCTGACAGAGGATGACGATGTTAAGAGCATGTACGCGGCGGGGCCAGCAGGAATTCGTACTACCCAAGCGTTCTCGCAGGATTGTCGTTGGCCGTCTTTGGACACAGACCGGAAAGAAGGGTGTATTCGTGAACGTGCTCATGCTTACAGCCAAGATGGGGGACTGGCTGTTTTGTATGGTAACGTTGCCGCGGATGGTTGTATCGTGAAAACAGCGGGAGTGGATGAGAGTATTCTCACTTTCCGTGGCCCTGCTAAAGTTTATGAAAGTCAGGAAGATGCAGTAGACGCGATTCTGGGTGGAAAAGTTGTTGCGGGGGATGTTGTGGTTATTCGTTATGAAGGCCCGAAAGGTGGTCCTGGTATGCAGGAAATGCTCTATCCAACCACTTACCTAAAATCAATGGGATTGGGAAAAAGCTGTGCTTTGATCACTGATGGGCGTTTTTCAGGAGGTACATCTGGGTTATCGATTGGCCATGTTTCTCCTGAAGCAGCTAATGGTGGCTTGATTGGATTGGTGCATGACGGCGATATCATCAATATTGATATTCCAAACCGTAAAATCCAGTTGAATGTCAGCGAAAAAGAGCTGACTGAACGGAAACAAGCTGAATTATCTCGTGGCGATAATATGTGGACACCTAAATCCCGAAAGCGTCAGGTTTCTTTTGCATTGCGGGCTTATGCTTCATTAGCGACCAGCGCTGACAAAGGTGCTGTACGTGATAAGACTAAGCTGGGGAGTTGATTGTGGCGGTTTATCCTCTTAATACTGAACCCAAGGGAGCGGAATATCTCAAAGCCGCACTGAGTGCACCGGTTTATGATGTTGCTCAAGTCACCCCATTACAGGAAATGAAAAAAATCTCTGCTCGTTTAGATAACACTATCTTGGTTAAACGAGAAGATCGTCAGTTGGTACACAGCTTCAAATTGCGTGGTGCTTACGCGATGATTGCCAGCTTAACGGAAGAGCAAAGAGCTAAAGGCGTGATCACCGCGTCTGCGGGCAATCATGCACAAGGTGTTGCATTATCGGCCAGTAAGGTTGGTGTTAAAGCCACTATAGTGATGCCGATAGCTACAGCAGATATTAAAGTTGATGCAGTACGCAGTTTTGGTGGTGAAGTGCTATTACATGGCGCAAATTTCGATGAAGCGAAAGCAAAAGCGATTGAGATGTCAAAAGAACATAGTTACACCTTCGTACCACCATTTGATCACCCTGCTGTGATTGCTGGTCAGGCAACTTTGGCGATGGAGCTTTTACAGCAAGATGTTCATCTTGATCGCATTTTTGTTCCTGTTGGTGGAGGTGGATTGATTGCTGGTGTTGCAGTTCTCATCAAACAACTCGTACCAGAAATGAAAGTCATTGGTGTGGAAGCTGAGGATTCTGCCTGTTTGAAAGCTGCGCTGAAAGCCGGGTATCCCGTTGACTTACCCAGAGTCGGGTTATTTGCGGAAGGTGTTGCCGTTAAACGTATTGGTAATGAAACATTCCGTTTATGTCAGCAATATGTTGATGATGTGATTACGGTAGATAGCGATGCCATTTGTGCAGCCATGAAAGATATTTTCGAAGATGTCAGAGCGATCGCAGAGCCTTCCGGGGCTTTGGCGCTGGCGGGATTGAAGAAATATGTCCAGCAGCACCAGATTAGGGGAGAGAGACTCGCACATATTCTTTCTGGCGCTAATGTGAATTTTCATGGTTTACGTTATGTCTCTGAACGTTGTGAACTGGGGGAGCAGCGTGAAGCTTTGCTAGCGGTAACTATTCCTGAACAAAAAGGCAGTTTCCTGAATTTCTGCCAGATACTGGGTGCCCGCTTTGTGACAGAATTCAGCTACCGTTATTCAGATGCTGCCGCTCCAGATAAAGCCTGTATTTTTGTCGGGATACGATTGGGGCGTGGAAATGCTGAACGCATTGAAATCATTGAAGAACTAAAAACTGCTGGCTATCAGGTATCTGATTTTACTGATGATGAAATGGCGAAACTGCATGTTCGTTATATGATCGGTGGAAGACCACCCAGACTATTGCAGGAGCGGTTATTTAGTTTTGCTTTTCCCGAATCACCGGGAGCATTGCTGAAATTTTTGCAAACATTAGGAGCACACTGGAATATCACACTGTTTCATTATCGTAGTCATGGCACAGATTATGGGCGTGTACTGGCCGCTTTTGAATTGTCAGGGTCGGAAGTCTGTTTTGATCGGCATCTAAATGAATTGGGTTATGAATACCATGATGAAACTGATAATCCCTCATTTAATCTGTTGTTGAAATAGAGACAGTTAATATTATGAGAAATAGCACCTTTTGGAGTGCTATTTTTTTCATGGGATCAGGTTATTTCATAGGATAATAATCCCCAGAATGCTTTTATCAGTGGTTCATGCAGCCGCTTGCCAAGAGCACAAACCCCTAATTCAAACGGTTCAACCAACGAAATATTTTCCAGCAATAATATACGGTTGCGTACCGGCTCTGGGCTATTTTCAACGACAACCGCAGGGATTAACGCAATACCACAACCTAAAGCGACCATGGAAACAATCGCTTCATGACCAGAAACTGTAGCATAAATCTGTGGATGGTTAATTTTGTGCCGGCGGAACCAAAGTTCAATACGCTTACGGGAAGGCCCGTGTTCCGGCAAAATGAATGGGATTGCGTTCCAGTCTGGTTGCTCTTGTGTAGCAAACGATCGTACTGCACAAGGCAAAGAAGGAGCGATCAGTACTAGCGGAATTTCACCAATCTTGGTAAAGCGGACATTATCAGGCAGCTTTTCTGGTTTACCTGCAATGCCTAAATCTGCTTCTTCAGATTGCACCTTATAAACAGCGTCTGCGGCATCCCCCGTTGTCAGTTTAATTTCCACCAAAGGATGTTCAGCCCGAAATTTATCCAGAACCTGCGGAAGATGGCTATAAGCGGCAGTAACCGAACAAAAAAGGCGTAATTCTCCCGTTAAAGATGGGCTTTGGTGATTCAATGAATGGAGCAATTGCTGATATTGCAGCAAAGTTTGTTGGGCAAATTGCTTTAATTGCTCCCCTGCGGAGGTCAGTTTCACTGTCCGATTGTCTCGCAGAAATAGTGAATGCCCCAATTGTTCTTCAATACGTTGAATTTGGCGTGAAAGCGTGGATGGACTGACATGCATAGCTTTGGCTGTGCGACCAAAATGACAACTTTCTGTAAGATGTAAAAATAATTTTAGATCACGTAAGTCCATCGTTCTTTTGCCTTTTACTAGGTTTTTTTGCTATATATCCGCCGTATGGTGGGAGATTGTCACAAAAAAGACATGTTGCATAAATTGCAATATAGTCTTGTCAATATATCAATTTAAGCAATGGATTTCATGTCATATATTGGCTTTATGTAAACAACATCACACCTAATTATATCGGAGTCACCATGGCTAATTATTTTGATACATTGAACTTACGCCAGAAATTGGCGCAGTTAGGCAAATGTCGTTTTATGACGCGGGAAGAATTTGCTGACGAGGCAGGGTATTTAAAAGGCAAGAAAGTGGTGATTGTCGGCTGTGGTGCGCAAGGATTAAATCAGGGGCTGAATATGCGTGATTCTGGCCTGGATATTGCTTATGCTCTGCGTAAAGAAGCCATTGCAGAGAAACGTGCATCATGGCGTAAGGCAGCTGAGAATGGTTTCAACGTCGGCACATATGAAGAATTGATCCCACAAGCTGATTTGGTCATTAACCTGACTCCGGACAAACAGCACTCTGCGGTTGTACAGGCTGTTCAACCGTTAATGAAATCAGGTGCGGCTTTGGGATATTCCCATGGTTTTAATATTGTCGAAGTGGGTGAGCAGATCCGTAAAGACATTACGGTTGTGATGGTTGCTCCGAAGTGCCCGGGAACCGAAGTGCGTGAAGAATATAAGCGCGGATTTGGTGTTCCGACACTGATTGCCGTACATCCAGAAAACGATGCAAAAGGCGAGGGCATGGCAATTGCAAAAGCATGGGCAGCCGCAACCGGAGGCCATCGTGCAGGGGTTCTGGAATCCTCTTTTGTGGCAGAAGTGAAATCTGACTTAATGGGTGAGCAAACTATTCTGTGTGGGATGTTACAGGCGGGTTCTCTGTTGTGTTATGACAAGCTGGTGGCTGATGGCGCAGAGCCGGGTTATGCGGGTAAATTGATCCAGTTTGGTTGGGAAACCATCACAGAAGCCCTGAAACAGGGTGGCATTACATTGATGATGGACAGGCTTTCTAATCCAGCAAAACTGCGTGCTTATGCTCTTTCTGAACAGTTGAAAACCATTTTAACTCCACTATTCCAAAAACATATGGATGACATTATTTCTGGTAAATTCTCTTCCACTATGATGGCTGACTGGGCGAATGATGACAAAGATCTGCTGACCTGGCGTGCAGAAACAGGTCAAACGCCATTCGAAAACTATCCTGATTATAACGGTCACATCAGTGAGCAAGAATATTTTGATCATGGCGTACTGATGGTTGCTATGGTTAAAGCCGGGGTAGAGCTGGCATTTGATACAATGGTAGATTCAGGCATTATTGAAGAATCCGCTTATTATGAATCACTACATGAGCTGCCATTAATTGCGAATACCATTGCTCGTAAGCGTCTCTATGAAATGAACGTGGTGATTTCTGATACGGCAGAATATGGTAACTACCTGTTCTCTTATGTTGCGGTGCCATTATTGCAAGAAAAATTCATGCCAACCCTACAGACCGGGGATTTAGGTAAGGCCGTTGTTGATAAAGGTATCGATAATGCTCAATTACGCGATGTTAATGACGCTATCCGTAACCATTCAATTGAGGTTGTAGGCCGGACTTTACGTGGTTATATGACAGATATGAAACGTATTGCTGTCGGCGGATAATACCTACTGACAATGCCAATCTATTGTATGCCCGATATTGTGTATCGGGCATAATTTTAATCTCAGTTACAGGTTAAATCTTTGCTTCAGCTCATCAATTTCCTGGCGCTGGAACGCATCAAAACGTTCTCTCGGTTGTTGGGCCTTAACCATGTTCAGTAAAGGATCCTGAACTTTAGTGCGGATGCCGCTCAATTCTTCCAGCACGGCCAAGCCACAGAACGGCACATAGAGTTCGGAATAACCACCTTCATGTACGACAACCAGCTTGCCATCGCATAATTCATCTGCTGCTTGCTGTATTTTACGCGTCATTTCCCGGAAACTCTCACTATGGAGCTGCATTCTGGCAAGTGGATCGAAGGAGTTGGCATCATATCCACAGGCGACAATAATCAATTCGGGTTGATAACGCTGTAATGCGGGAAGAACGATTTGATCCATAGCATACATGTAACTATTGTGCCCGGTTCCTGCCATGAGTGGAATGTTGATATTGAAGCCTTCTCCTTTACCTGCACCGATATCATCTTCACCACTGTACCCTTCGGGGTAACAACCATCCTGATGCAATGAAATTGTCAAAACATCATCACGTTCCCAAAAGATATGTTGTGTTCCGTTACCGTGATGGACATCCCAGTCAACGACTGCGACCCGGCCAAGCCCAAACTGCTTTTTGGCCCGCTCAATGGCAAGGGAGATATTGGCAAGGTAACAAAATCCCATGGCTTTATCTGGTAGACAGTGGTGTCCGGGCGGACGGGACAGGCTATAAGCGTTGTCCAGTTTGCCATGCAGAACGGCTTCCACTGCCGCACAGGCTAATCCGGCAGATAATTTGGCGATTTCATAACTGCCTGGTCCTACAGAGGCTTCAGAGCCAAGCATACCTGTACCACCATCGCTCAGCGATTTAAAATTCTGTAAATACGCTTCTGGATGGATAAGTCTTAAGGTTTTTTCATCAATAGGATCAGCCCCTAACAGTTGTAATGAGCGGCTTAAACCAGAAACATCCATTAAATTTTTCATTCTGCGCTTAGTTTCTGGTGACTCGGCATGACCCGCTCCGGATGGTGGTTGTACCCATCCGCCAACTGGAAGCGTTACGACATGTTGTAATCCGGTCGTGTGCCAGAAACAGCTTTCATCAAAGAAAAAACCTGTTTTGCGTAACATATTGTATCCTCTTTAGCTGACTAATATGAAAATAAAAAATTTATTATTGCTATACCAATCAAACAGATAAAACAAGTGTTATTTTTACAATGCATTGATAGCTACTATTACATATAGAAAAATAATAAATCTATGGTAGAACTGTGAATTTAATAGCTACTAAAATAATTATTTTTGATTGATAGATATCATGATTAATGAGCAATTGAGAAATACCAGGATAATTAATTGGATAGGATTTATGACCCTGTAAAGAAAATCTCCTCCCGGTGTTGCTTTCTGCTACAATTTCATCCCTCGATCTTTCATCCTGACATAATCTTCAAAACAGTATGCGATTAAATCCTAGCCAACAACAAGCGGTTGAGTTTGTAACAGGGCCTTGTTTGGTTCTGGCGGGTGCAGGCTCCGGTAAGACCAGAGTTATCACCAATAAAATAGCCTACCTGATCCGCACTTGTGGTTATCAAGCCCGTCATATTGCGGCTGTGACTTTCACCAATAAGGCGGCACGCGAAATGAAAGAGCGTGTAGCACAAACATTGGGTCGTAAGGAAACTAAGGGATTAATGATCTCAACATTCCATACGTTAGGGCTGGAGATCGTCAAGCGTGAATACAAAGCACTTGGAATGAAGAGTAACTTTTCTCTGTTCGATGATCAGGATCAAATGGCATTGTTGAAAGATCTGACAGCGGATTTATTAGAAGAAGATAAGGATCTGCTGCAAAAACTGATCTCAAATATCTCCAACTGGAAGAATGACCTGATATCACCGGAACAGGTGATAAGACAAGCTCGTTCAGCGCAGGAACATCAGTTTGCGGAGTGCTATCGCCGTTACGACTTACATCTGAACAGTTGTAATGTTCTTGATTTTGATGATCTGATTACCAAACCAACCTTGTTGTTAATGTGGGACGAAGAGGTCAGGGAGCGTTGGCAAAACAGAATTCGTTACTTGTTGGTGGATGAATATCAGGATACCAATACCAGTCAGTATCAACTGGTGAAGTTACTGGTAGGCAACCGGGCGCGTTTTACCGTTGTCGGTGATGATGACCAGTCAATTTATTCATGGCGCGGTGCTCGCCCGCAAAACTTGATCCTGTTAAAGGAAGATTTTCCACAGCTCAATGTGATCAAGCTGGAGCAGAATTATCGCTCATCAGGGAGAATACTGAAATCGGCAAATATCCTGATTGAGAATAATCACCATGTATTTGAGAAGAAACTTTTTTCTGAACTCGGTTATGGCGATCCTCTACGTGTGATCGAAGCAAATAATGAAGATCATGAAGCTGAGCGCGTCGTAGGGGAACTGATCGCCCACCACTTTATCAATAAAACCGAGTATAAAGATTACGCTATTTTATACCGTGGTAATCATCAATCCCGTATCTTTGAAAAGATGTTGATGCAAAACCGTATTCCTTACCGTATTTCTGGTGGAACGTCGTTTTTTTTCCCGGCCGGAAATTAAGGATTTGCTCTCTTATCTGCGAGTAATGACGAATCCTGATGATGACAGTGCATTTTTACGGATCGTCAATACACCACGCCGGGAAATAGGGTCAGTGACGATTCAGAAATTGGGAGAATGGGCAAGGCAGCGTAACAAAAGCTTGTATCATGCCAGCTTCGACCTTGGTTTGGAACAGAATTTGTCCGGTCGCGGATTGGCTGCTCTACAGCGTTTTACCCATTGGATGGATGAAATTTCCCGTCAAGCAGAGAGTGAACCATTACTGGCTGTAAGGGATTTATTGCACGGTATGGATTATGAAAGTTGGCTGTATGAGAACTCCCCCAGTCCCAAAGCTGCTGAAATGAGGATGAAAAATGTCAATCAGCTTTTCACCTGGATGAGTGAAATGCTTGAAGGCGATGATCTGAATGAACCCATGACACTCTCTCAGGTTGTGGCTCGCTTTACTTTACGGGATATGCTGGAGCGTGGCGAAGAAGATGAGGAATTGGATCAGGTTCAGCTTATGACGTTGCATGCTTCCAAAGGCTTGGAATTCCCTTATGTTTTTCTGGTAGGAATGGAAGAAGGGTTATTACCACATCAAAGCAGTATTGATGAAGATAATATCGAAGAAGAACGGCGTTTGGCTTATGTCGGTATTACTCGTGCTCAACGGGAACTCTTTTTTACCCTTAGTAAAGAGCGTCGCCAGTATGGGGAACTTATCCGCCCTGAACCGAGCCGATTTTTGTTAGAGTTGCCACAAGATGATCTGGATTGGCCGCAAAGTAAGAGAGTCGTCAGTGCAGAAGAACGTATGAAACGGGGGCAATCACGTCTTGCCGATATCAAATCCCGTTTTGGCCTTGGGCAAAAAAATGGTAGTAACTAAGCAGGTTAATATCTTTACCCCAGTTTCATCACCAGTGATGTAGCTGGGGAGCCTTTCCTTCGTTTTTTCTTATAATTTAAGAATTATTAGAATGAATAATTATCCTAACTTGTAATTATTCAATAGCTTTCTCTTCAATAATTAGTGGCCGTTGAATATAACTTTGCCACTTGACTTCTTGATGTAATGTTTCGGCACTGAGTGGGTGTTGTGTTTGCCATTGATGAGGGAGAGTAATAGTAAGTATGTCATTTTCTGCCCGCAAACGCAGAGGTGCTAAAGAATCATCCCGTCGATGGCTGGCAAAGATAATGGCAAGGCGCAGTAAACGGCATAACCGCAGTGCCAGTAATGCTGGTAACGCATTTTGTTGACTTAATGATGCCAGATTGATGGATCCACTTTGATTTTTCAACAATGTCGCTAGTAAGCGTTTTTGAGCAGGAGTATAGCCGGGTAGGTCTAAATGGCTGATCAGATAAGCAGAATGGGCTGGCCCTTGGCGAAAATCGATACACAAGCCGATTTTATGGAGCAAACAAGCGCTGACTAACAGTTCCCGACATCGCTCATCCAACTCCCACGTTTTAGCGATTTGTTGAAAAAGATACTCTGCCAGTTGTCTGACTCGCTGTGCTTGTTCAGTATCGACCTGAAAACGTTGTTGAATATCTTGCAAGGTTCTGGCACGGATATCTCGCTCGACAGGTAGTTCCAGCATGCCATAAACCAGCCCCTCACGCAGCGCACCTCCTGCCAGAGTCATACTTTTGATACCCAAGGCCTGAAAGATAGCAATCAGGATTGCCAAACCGCTTGGAAAAACCAATGCTCGCTCTAGTGTCAGGCCATCTATCTCCAGCTCTTCCAGTTTTCCGCATTCAATCGCCTTAGATTTAAGCTGTTGCAATTTGGACAGGGTGATAAGCTCATCCATACCTTGGGCAATCATGATCTCCTGAAGAGCTTGCACTGTACCCGATGCTCCGACACAAATCTGCCAGCCTTGTTCCAGAAGTGTTGTGATAACAGGAGCAAGGATATGGTGAGCGGCCGTTTCTGCTTTAGCAAAGTTCTCTTCTGTCAGACTGCGATCATTGAAATAGCGTTCGAGCCAGGTAACACAGCCCATTTCAAGGCTGAATAACTGTGTAGCCTTTGCACCAGTACCCGTGACGAGTTCTGTACTGCCGCCGCCAATATCCACCACGAGACGTTTTTCCGGCCCGCCTGTAGTATGGGCAACCCCTTGATAAATCAGCCGAGCTTCTTCTTCACCTTTGATGACTTTAACCGGAGTACCTAATATTTTAGAGGCTTTGCCAATAAATTCATCGGAATTTTCGGCAAGTCGCAATGTTGCTGTAGCGACAATGCGGATCTGTGGAGCAGGGATATCCTGCAAATATTCTGCAAAAAGGCGAAGACATTGCCATCCCCGCTCCATTGCCTGCTGTGATAAATGGTTATTTTTATCCAACCCAGCGGCCAGCCTGACTTTACGTTTAATGCGGGCGACCACTTGAATACTATCGGATACTCTGCGGACAACCAGCATATGAAAACTGTTTGAGCCTAAATCGATAGCGGCATAGAGCGAAGAAGAACTCAGCATTTTGTTATTCCAGAATTATATTAATCAGCCTGAACATTACGGTTACGAATTGCGTTTACGATTACGAACAGTATTACCACGGCGCGTCATATTGGTACGGCGCGGATGCCCTCCTGAGCGTGCGCGATTGTGGCGTTTGGGCACTGGTAAATCTTTCAGTAATGCATCGCTGTTATATTTGCTCACAGGGATCTGATGCTGGATATATTCTTCAATGGCTGGCAGATTCAGCGCATATTCTTCACAGGCCAGACTGATTGAATGGCCGCTTTCGCCGGCACGGCCAGTTCGGCCAATACGATGGACGTAATCTTCACAGTCATCCGGTAAATCATAGTTAAACACGTGTGTTACGGAAGGAATATGCAGCCCACGTGCAGCAACATCGGTAGCGACCAAAATATCCAGATTGCCCAGACTGAATTCTTCCAATATGCGCAGGCGTTTTTTCTGTGCTACATCACCGGTCAGCAGACCGACACGATGTCCATCGGCAGCCAGATGAGCCCAGACATCTTCGCAACGGTGTTTGGTATTCGCGAAAATAATGCAGCGGTCGGGCCACTCTTCTTCCAATAAAGTCTGTAACAGACGCATTTTTTCTTCATTAGAAGGATAAAAAAGCTCTTCCCGGATGCGGTGCCCTGTTTTCTGCAATGGTTCCACTTCCACATATTCAGGATTATTCATCTGTTCGAAGGCCAGTTCACGCACCCGATAAGATAAGGTGGCGGAGAACAGCAGATTCATACGTTCAGTTGCAGTAGGCATCCGACGGAATAACCAACGGATGTCCTTTATAAAACCAAGATCGTACATACGATCGGCTTCATCCAGTACAACAACTTGAACAGCACCGAGATTGATATACCCCTGCTTGGCGTAATCAATAAGACGACCTGTTGTGCCAATGACAATATCAACGCCAGATTCCAGCACCTTTAGCTGTTTATCATAGCCATCTCCACCGTAGGCCAGACCCATTTTTAACCCTGTGACTTCAGCTAGTTCTCCTGCGTCAGAATAGATCTGAACGGCCAGCTCACGGGTCGGAGCCATAATCAACGCTCTTGGTTGATTGGTTTTATGCTCCGCCTTGGCGGGATGAGTCAGTAAATAATGAAAAGTAGACGCCAGAAATGCGAGCGTCTTGCCCGTTCCGGTTTGTGCTTGCCCCGCAACATCTTGGCCTTCGACAGTAAAAGGCAATGTTAGCGCCTGTATCGGTGTACAGTTGGAAAACCCCTTTTTATTAAGGGCTTCAATGACCTTGGGGTGCAATGCGAAGTCGGAAAACTTCTTTTCTGTCAAATGTGTTTTGCTCATAGTGTGGTAGAATATCAGCTAACTGTTGCTTTAAGAAAGTGTATCCGCTGAAATAAAGACACCTTATATTGGTTAATGTACACTGATAACGTAAAAGATTTTACTTTGGAGTCCAAATAATGAGTGAAAAGATTGTGAATGCTGGTGTTATTCATCTGGCTGACAGTGACTTTAATGGAGATAAACTAAAATTAGAAGGTGTCGTCTTGGTTGATTTCTGGGCTGAATGGTGTGGCCCTTGTAAAATGGTTGCGCCTATTCTGGATGAAATCGCTGTTGAGTACACAGGTAAACTGACCGTTGCTAAATTGAATGTTGATGATCATACCGAAACTGCACCGAAATTCGGTATTCGTGGTATTCCGACGATGATTTTGTTCAAAGACGGCGAAAAAGTTGCGGTGAAAGTGGGAGCTTTGTCAAAAACTCAACTGAAAGAATTTTTGGAACCACACTTCTAATTTAGAGTTAGCTCACAGTAATTATGGGCGTTTAGCAGATAAAGCGATTTATCTTATTGACAGCTAGACGTCCGCAACGAAGCATGGTAAGTTAGCTGCCACGTGCTTATATGAAACATGCATTAGAAAGATTTTCATAATTTATATGAAGAATTGACACCAGGCATGTTACATACTAAACAATCTATAGTGTCTGATAAATCTGTTATCTCTGGATCACCTTGAAATATCTGATAGCATATCGTATTTAGTAGAGTATCTGAAAGCATATATAGTGAGCCATTCAGTATATAGCTTGGTGCTGAAGACGTCTTTATGCTGTACATCCCGATGATGTTTTCGTACTGGGCGTTTTATGTCGAGGTCTTCTTTTACTGAATTTTTTTGCTGAGATAGTGTTTACTAAGACAATATTGTTAAACAGTATTTGCTGAAACAGTATTTACACTGAGATAGCTTTTGTATTGAGATTAATCACATTTCGTTATTGTCATCTCGGTTGTATTTTAACAGTTTGTTAGCCTTATTTTGAAATCAATTAGTGTACTTTAGACTATTGCCTTGTAATATAAATTAATATGTTAAAAGGTTGTATTTGTTTTGGGTACAAATAAACAGGCACCGATAACGCTGCCATACCATTCACGTTCATAGTTCGAGATATACCCCGAGTTAAAGAACCCACCATTATGAATCTTACCGAATTAAAGAATACGCCGGTATCAGAGTTGATCACTCTCGGCGAAAATATGGGGCTGGAAAACCTGGCTCGTATGCGCAAACAAGACATTATCTTCTCTATCCTCAAACAGCATGCGAAGAGTGGAGAAGATATTTTCGGCGATGGTGTGCTGGAGATATTGCAGGATGGATTCGGCTTCCTCCGTTCAGCAGACAGCTCCTACCTTGCAGGTCCCGATGATATCTACGTTTCTCCTAGTCAAATTCGCCGTTTTAATCTCCGTACCGGTGACACCATTTCAGGTAAAATCCGCCCACCAAAAGAAGGTGAACGTTATTTTGCTCTGCTGAAAGTTAATGAAGTTAACTTCGATAAACCTGAGAATGCCCGTAGTAAGATCCTGTTTGAGAACTTGACTCCTCTCCATGCTAACAGTCGGTTACGTATGGAACGTGGTAATGGTTCTACTGAAGATTTGACTGCCCGAGTTCTGGATTTGGCGGCACCTATTGGTCGTGGGCAGCGTGGTCTGATTGTTGCTCCACCAAAAGCAGGCAAGACCATGTTGCTGCAAAACATCGCTGCTAATATTGCCCACAATCATCCAGATTGTGTGTTGATGGTGTTGCTGATCGATGAACGTCCGGAAGAAGTCACCGAGATGCAGCGTCTGGTAAAAGGTGAAGTTATCGCTTCTACTTTTGATGAGCCTGCTTCCCGCCACGTTCAAGTGGCTGAAATGGTGATCGAAAAAGCAAAACGTCTGGTTGAACACAAAAAAGACGTTATTATCCTGTTAGATTCCATAACCCGCCTGGCTCGTGCCTATAACACCGTTGTTCCTGCTTCCGGTAAGGTATTAACCGGTGGTGTGGATGCAAACGCGCTGCATCGTCCAAAACGCTTCTTCGGTGCGGCACGTAATGTTGAAGAAGGTGGTAGCTTGACCATCATCGCGACAGCGCTGGTTGATACCGGTTCTAAGATGGATGAGGTTATTTACGAAGAATTTAAAGGTACAGGTAACATGGAGTTACACCTGTCCCGTAAGATTGCGGAAAAACGTGTTTTCCCTGCTATCGACTACAATCGCTCCGGTACACGTAAAGAAGAGTTGCTCACTGCGCAAGACGAATTACAGAAAATGTGGATATTGCGCAAAATTATTCATCCGATGGGTGAAATTGATGCAATGGAATTCCTTATCAACAAGCTGGCTATGACAAAAACAAACGAAGAATTCTTCGACTTTATGAAACGTTCGTAGTCTGTAAACAAAAATTCGCACTCCATAAATAAAAAATAGTTAAGCGATCACTTCTCCAAAACGCCACTTTTTGTGGCGTTTTTTATTAATAGTTTAATTTAATCGCAAAGATGGCATGTATTTTGCTTTTCTATTTTTAGGTACGTGTTCCCTGACGGTGCTTCATAGATATTCCGCAAATAATGATTGATCACGATCTATGACTGGCTTTACCAATGTGTAAATTTCCTACATTGTAGGCATCTTTTTGTTGACTAGATACTTATTGAGTGAGTTTGATGTTAAAGGAAATATAAGAGGTCAATGAATACTAGATGACCTATTGTTATTTTTGCAGAGAGTTATTATTGTGAATATTCCCAGCATAGCTGCCGAAATCTTATGCGTATTTATATTTTCATTTATATTTTTGTTTGTGGCGCGTAAGTTAGCACAGCAGATCGGACTTGTTGATAAGCCTAATTATCGTAAATGTCATCATGGAGTAATACCTCTGGTAGGGGGAATATCTATCTTTTTTGGGGTTTGTTTTGGTTTTGCCATAACAAAAGAATTTATCCCTCATAAATGGGTGTACTTATCTTGTGCGGGGGCATTAGTTTTTGTTGGTGCATTGGATGATCGCTTTGATCTTAGTGTAAAAATCCGGGCAACAATCCAAGCTTTAGTAGGCATTAGTATGATGTATTTCTCTGGGCTTAAGTTAGAAAGTTTGGGGGATGCGTTTGGACCATGGGAGATGGTGTTAGGGCCATTTAGCTATGTGGTTACACTGTTTGCGGTTTGGGCTGCCATTAACGCTTTTAACATGATGGATGGTATTGATGGTTTATTGGGAGGATTGTCCTGCGTCTCTTTCGGTGCATTAGGTATTTTGCTTTATGAAAGTGGCAATACTGCTTTGGCATTTTGGTGCTTTGCGTTTATAGCTGGGATATTGCCTTATATTTTTCTTAATCTGGGCCTGCTTGGTAAACGCTTCAAAGTCTTTATGGGGGACGCCGGAAGTACACTGATTGGTTTCACCATCATCTGGCTGTTGACTGAGGTGTCTCAAGGGGAAAATCGTTCTATTAACCCGGTGACAGCATTATGGATCATTGCTATCCCATTGATGGATATGGTTGCGATTATGTACCGCCGACTGCGCAAGGGCATGAGTCCATTTTCACCGGATCGTCAGCATATTCATCACTTGATCATGCGCTCAGGTTTTACTTCCCGTCAGGCATTCGTCTTAATTACCGTGGCGGCAGCTTTGCTGGCTGGAGTGGGCATTATAGGTGAAAGGTTAAGTTTTGTGCCTGAATGGGTAATGTTGGCATTATTTTTGCTTGCATTCATATTGTATGGTTGTTGCATCAAAAGAGCATGGCGGGTCGCTCGTTTTATCAAACGGTGCAAACGTCGGATGCGTCGGGTTGCAAGCCATCATTAAAAAATAATCGGCTTATCAAAGAGGTTTGGCGCAGTGAAAAACTCAGAAACGAAATCTAATCAGGATCAGGCGGCTATAGAGCATGAACTGGATATTCGTGCACTATGTTATGCTCTGTGGCGTGGAAAGATATGGATTATCGCACTGGCAATTATTTTCGCTGCTGTCGCTCTGGCTGCATCGTATCTGATGCAGCAAAAATGGAGTGCAACCGCTATTGTAGATTTACCGACGACGAATAATTTGGGGAGCTATTATTCACAACAGCAATTTCTGCGCAATTTAGATACTCACATCAATGCTTCGCCGGAAGCTCAGTTACCGACTATTCCCGACGGTGCATATAAAGAGTTCATGACGCAAGTTGAGGCATATGATACCCGTCGTGAATTCTGGCTTCATTCCAATTATTATAAACAGCGCCGAGATGGCAATAGTAGAGCGGATGCCGTGTTACTGGAAGAATTGATTAACAATATTCAGGTGACACGCCGTAATGAGAAAAATGTGCAGAATGAACACATTAAATTAACGGCAGAAACAGCAATAGAAGCCAACCGACTGCTGCGGGAATATATTGCTTTTGCTAATCACCGCGCAAGCACCCACCTGAACAATGAAATTAAAGGTGCATGGGCTACACGTACTCAATCAATGAAAGCATTGGTCAAACGACAAGAAATGGTGGCCAAAGCAATGTATAACCGTGAGTTGAATGTCTTGCAGCAATCATTGAAGGTTGCTGAAAAACAGGGCATTCAGCGTAATCAGACGAACATTCCTCTTGATGAACTGCCTGAATCCAAAATGTTCATGTTGGGAGTACCATTGCTGCAAGCCCAGATTGAAACTTTGCAAGCTACAGGCCCCAATTACAGCATCGATTATGATCAAAATATAGCAATGTTAGCGACATTAAATGTTGGCCCTACTTTGCAGAATATTTTTCAGACCTACCGTTATCTCAGAACACCTGAAGAACCTGTCAACAGGGACAGTCCTCGCCGTGCATTTATGATGATTCTGTGGGGAGCTATCGGTATGTTGGTGGGTGCTGGAGCCGCGTTAGCGAGACGTTCGCGCACATAATTTTATGTATATGATAACTATGTGAATTTCATTTATCGCAAGAAAAAATGAATGACTGTTTCAGATGGTCTGTATTTTGTATACATATATATTGGAAGCAGGGATGAAAGTAACCGCAACAAATATCCCTTTGTGGAATGACCAGCGATGATTGACAAAATAAGAGAGCCACTGTGAAAGTGTTGACTGTGTTTGGTACTCGCCCGGAAGCCATCAAAATGGCACCATTGGTACATGCTTTGGCCAGGGATAATGCTTTTGAGGCAAAAGTTTGTGTCACTGCACAGCATAGGGAAATGTTGGATCAAGTACTGCACTTATTCGGGGTCAAGCCGGATTTTGATCTCAATATTATGAAACAAGGGCAGGATCTCACCGATATTACCTGTCGGATACTTGAATCCATGAAGCCTGTATTAAGTGAGTTCAAGCCAGATGTGGTGCTGGTGCATGGTGATACGACAACGACAATGGCAACCAGTCTGGCCGCTTTTTACCAACGTATTCCGGTAGGTCATGTTGAAGCCGGATTAAGAACCGGCGATTTGTACTCTCCGTGGCCGGAAGAGGCCAATCGTAAAATTGCTGGTCATCTGGCGACGTACCATTTCGCGCCGACGGAAAACTCTCGCAACAATCTCTTGCAAGAATCAATTGCAGATAACACTATTTTTGTCACGGGAAATACGGTCATTGATGCTTTGCTTTGGGTACGGGACCGCATTATGAATGATGCAGTGTTGAGTGAGCAATTTGCTGAGCTTTATCCCTTTATTGATCCCAATAAGAAAATGATCCTGGTGACAGGCCATCGCCGTGAGAATTTTGGTGGTGGGTTTGAGCGGATTTGTGAAGCGCTGGCGCAAATTGCCAGAATGCACCCTGATGTGCAGGTCGTTTATCCTGTTCACCTGAATCCTAATGTAGGAGAACCAGTAAAACGCATTCTGCATGATATTGATAATGTTATTCTTATCAATCCACAAGATTATCTGCCATTTGTTTATTTGATGGATCATGCTTATCTGATACTCACCGACTCAGGCGGGATTCAGGAAGAAGCTCCCTCTCTTGGAAAACCCGTACTGGTCATGCGCAATACCACAGAACGACCGGAAGCAATTGATGCTGGTACAGTGCGATTGGTAGGAACAAAAACCCAAACTATCGTTGATGAAGTCACACGTTTATTGACGGATGACTCTGCCTATCAACAGATGAGCCGAGCCCATAATCCTTACGGTGATGGTAAGGCTTGTCAGCGAATTCTGGAAGTATTGAAGAAAAATCAGGTGACATTATGAGCTTTGAAACAATTTCTGTTATCGGTCTTGGTTATATTGGCTTACCTACTGCGGCAGCATTTGCGTCTCGCCAGAAAACGGTTATTGGGGTTGATGTTAATCAACATGCAGTAGAGACGATTAATCGTGGAGAGATCCATATTGTTGAACCTGATTTGGATAAAGTAGTCAAAACCGCTGTTGAAAATGGCTATCTGAAAGCAGTATCTTCTCCTCAACCCGCCGATGCATTTTTAATCGCGGTTCCTACGCCCTTTAAGGAAGCTCACGAGCCTGATATGGCTTATGTTCGTGCGGCGGCAGAATCTATTGCTCCGGTTTTGAAAAAAGGGGATTTGATTATTCTGGAATCAACATCACCTGTTGGTGCGACTGAACAGATGGCGGAATGGCTGGCAGAAGTTCGTCCTGATCTTTTGTTTCCACAGCAGGCAGGGGAAAATTCAGATATTGATATCGCATATTGCCCTGAGCGGGTACTACCGGGGCAGGTCATGGTGGAACTGATAAAAAATGATCGCGTTGTGGGCGGCATGACACCAAAATCGTCTTCCAGAGCAAGCGAACTGTATAAAATTTTCCTTGAAGGCGAATGTGTTATCACCAATGCCAGAACTGCGGAAATGTGTAAGCTGACAGAGAACAGCTTTCGGGATGTCAACATCGCATTTGCTAATGAACTCTCGCTTATCTGTGCCGAACAGGAGATTAATGTCTGGGAATTAATCAGTCTGGCAAATCGGCATCCTCGCGTTAATATCCTGCAACCAGGTCCAGGGGTTGGTGGTCACTGCATCGCCGTAGATCCATGGTTTATTGTGTCACAGAATCCTGCACAATCCCGTTTGATTCATACTGCCCGCCTTGTGAATGATGGCAAGCCACTTTGGGTTGTTGATCAAGTAAAAGCTGCGGTGGCAGACTGTTTAGTTGAAAGTGGCAAACGGGCAAGTGAAATAAAAATCGCCTGTTTTGGTCTGGCATTTAAATCAAATATTGATGATTTACGGGAAAGTCCGGCAGTTCATATCACCAAAATGGTCGCACAGTGGCATGCTGGCACTACTCTCGCAGTTGAGCCGAATATCCATAAACTTCCTCATTCACTAAAGGGGATAGTGGAACTGGCAGATTTGCAACAGGCACTGAAAGAGGCCGACGTTGTGTTAATGCTGGTGGATCACAGCCAGTTTAAGGCCATTAATGGCAATCAAATAAAACAAAAATGGGTTGTTGATACCAAAGGAGTTTGGCGTTGAAACGTATTCTGATTACTGGTGGTGCAGGCTTTATAGGCTCAGCGGTGGTTCGTCATATTATTAATTACACCGAAGACAGCGTCGTTGTTGTCGATAGCCTAACTTATGCTGGCAATCTTGAGTCACTGGCCTCGGTTACCGGGCATCCTCGTTATGCGTTTGAGCGGGTGGATATCCGTCATCGTGATGCTTTAGATCGTATCTTTCAGCAATATCAACCTGATGCAGTGATGCATCTGGCGGCAGAAAGTCATGTTGACCGTTCCATTGATGGGCCTGCGGCTTTTATTGAAACCAATATCATTGGAACTTATACCTTATTAGAAGCTGCCCGAATGTTCTGGCAGCAATTGGATCAGGATAAGCAGGCTGCATTCCGTTTCCACCATATTTCAACCGATGAGGTATATGGTGATTTGCATGGTGATGAGGGCTTTTTCACAGAAACGACACCTTATGCACCGAGCAGTCCTTATTCTGCATCGAAAGCATCCAGTGATCATCTGGTCAGAGCGTGGCGTCGCACCTATGGTTTACCGACAGTGATCACTAATTGTTCAAATAACTACGGGCCTTACCATTTCCCGGAAAAACTGATCCCTTTGATGATTCTGAATGCACTGGCAAGCAAACCTTTGCCCGTTTACGGTAAAGGAGAGCAGATCCGTGATTGGCTGTATGTAGAAGATCATGCACGAGCATTACATCTGGTGGTTACCAGGGCAAGACCTGGTGAAACCTATAATATTGGCGGCCACAATGAGCGCCGGAATATTGATGTTGTGGAAACTATCTGCGAATTACTGGAAGAGTTGTGTCCCGAAAAGCCAACAGGTGTTGCTTTTTATCGTGAGCTTATCACATATGTCACTGACCGTCCCGGACACGATATGCGTTATGCCATTGATGCAACCAAAATTGAGCGCGAATTGGGGTGGACACCACAGGAGACTTTTGAGTCAGGTATTCGTAAAACTGTGCAGTGGTATCTGGAGAATAAGAGTTGGTGGCGTAGTGTTCAGGACGGTTCTTATGCAGGAGAGCGTCTTGGTTTGGTTGATCACTGCGGGAATGAATAAACCCGTCTGGGGGATAGCATGAAAGGAATTATACTGGCAGGTGGCTCTGGTACTCGTCTCTATCCAATAACACGTGGCGTATCAAAGCAGTTATTGCCTATTTATGATAAGCCAATGATCTACTATCCGTTGTCAGTCTTAATGCTGGCAGGAATACGCGACATACTGATTATTTCTACTGCGGAAGATCTGCCTGCTTTCAAACGGTTATTGGGTAATGGTGATCGTTTTGGTATTCATCTGAGCTATGCAGTACAACCTTCGCCGGATGGTTTGGCACAGGCATTTCTGATCGGTGAGGAATTTATTGGCGATGATACCTGCTGTCTGGTACTTGGTGACAATATCTACTTTGGTCAGGCATTCAGTCCGAAACTGCAAGGTGTTGTGGCTCGCGGGCACGGAGCAACAGTATTCGGCTATCAGGTTATGGATCCTGAACGGTTTGGGGTTGTGGAATTTGATGAGCAGTACCGTGTACTTTCCATTGAAGAAAAGCCAGCGCAGCCAAAATCAAATTGGGCAGTAACCGGACTCTATTTTTATGACAATAAAGTTGTGGATTTTGCTAAACAGGTGAAACCTTCCGCCCGTGGTGAACTGGAAATTACCAGCATTAATCAGATGTATCTGGAGTGCGGAGAACTGAATGTTGAACTACTGGGACGCGGGTTTGCCTGGTTGGATACTGGCACGCACGACAGCCTGATTGAGGCCAGTATGTTTGTTCAGACTGTCGAAAAACGGCAAGGTTTCAAAATTGCTTGTCTGGAAGAGATAGCATGGCGCAATGGATGGATGGATGAGGAACAGGTAAGAGCCTCTGCGACAGAGCTGGCAAAAACAGGTTACGGTCAATATTTGCTGGATTTACTCCATGTCTATTCACGTTGAACCTGTTTACGCTGATATTGAGCCTTTGGCATGGGATAGCCAGTTTTTTGGCTTATCTACTGCCCGTCTGAATTTTGTATCGGAGTTTTCGTCTGCTAAGGGGCGGATAACAGCAGCTCAGTTGGATGAATATGCTTTGGTGCAGGCGAAAATTCCTGCGCAACAACTCCATTTGGCTGATCAGTTATCTGCTCTGGGTTTTTCTCTGGTGGAAGGCGAAGCGGATTTACTGCTGTCTGTTAATTCATCATCTGTCAGTTCGTTACCTGCCGGTTCAGAAGGATGTGATAAATACCAGGCATTGATAACCGCAACGCCATCGGATATTCCGTTATTGAAAGCGGCAGCGACCCGTGTGTTTGCAGCCAGCCGCTTTCGTGCCCCCTGGTATCAACCGGATGACAGTGGCCGTTTTTACGCGACTTGGGTTGAAAACGCGGTTCTGGGAACCTTTGATCACGAATGTTTGCTCGTCAATGATGAATATGGCGGTCTTGCCGGCTTTGTCACTATGAGAAACATCGGTTGCCATGAAGCACGAATAGGTTTACTGGCGGCATTACCGGGAAAATATCACCAGGGAATTGGAAAGAAATTGATGTCGGCGGCGCAGCAGTGGTGTCAGAACCATAGGATACAACGGCTGAGAATTGCAACACAAATCAGTAATATCACGGCTTTGCGCCTTTATACACGTAGTGGTGCGATAATCGAAAGCACCGCATATTGGTTATACAGAGGACGAAATGATTCCATTTAACAAACCACCGGTAGTTGGCACTGAACTGGAATATATGCAACAGGCGATGGCCAGTGGAAAATTGTGTGGTGATGGCAGTTTTACCAAACGTTGTGAAGAGTGGATAGAAAAGCGTTTTAATTGTTCAAACGCTCTTCATAGTTCAAAAGTGCTGCTGACACCTTCTTGTACCGCTGCATTGGAAATGGCAGCAATACTGCTGAATATCCAGCCGGGTGATGAAGTTATCATGCCCAGTTACACGTTCGTTTCGACTTCCAATGCGTTTGTGCTGCGTGGAGCGACAATTGTTTTCGTGGATATCCGTCCGGATACGATGAATATTGACGAAACCAAGATTGAAGCAGCTATCACGGATAAAACCCGTGCTATCGTGCCAGTGCATTATGCAGGGGTAGCGTGTGAAATGGATACCATCATAGCGCTGGCGGAAAAATACAATCTGTATGTCGTGGAAGATGCGGCACAGGGTGTAATGTCCACTTACAAAGGCCGCGCGTTGGGAACCATTGGTCATATTGGTTGTTTCAGCTTTCATGAAACTAAAAATTACTCTTCCGGAGGTGAAGGCGGGGCAATACTGATCAACGATAATTCCATGTTCTCCCGCGCAGAAATTATTCGTGAAAAAGGGACTAACCGTACGCAGTTCTTCCGTGGACAAGTGGACAAATACACATGGCGTGACATTGGCTCCAGCTATCTGCTGTCCGACTTACAGGCTGCTTTCCTGTGGGCACAGTTGGAAGTTGCTGAGGAAATTAATCAGCGCCGCCTGACTTTATGGGATAACTACTATCAGGCCTTGAAGCCATTGGCTGAGAAGGGGCTTTTAACTCTGCCGATTGTGCCAGAAAATGTAGAGCACAATGCGCATATGTTCTATATCAAACTGAAAGATGTGGAAGAGCGTAGCGAGTTTAATAGTCATATGAAAGCGGCTGATATTCTGACAGTGTTCCATTACGTAGCGTTGCACACCAGCCCTGCCGGTGAGAAATGTGGTCGTTTTCACGGTGAAGACCGTTTTACCACCAGCGAAAGTGAACGTCTGGTGCGTTTGCCGATGTTTTACAATATTACTGATGAAGAGCAGCAGATGGTCATCAGCCGCATTAAGGAATTTTTTGCCTGATGTCACTTGCCAAAGCCTCAGTCTGGACGGCTGGCTCTACACTAATCAAGATTGGCGTCGGGTTGCTGGTCGTAAAACTTCTGGCCGTCTCCTTTGGTCCGACAGGAGTGGGGCAGGCGGGCAATTTTCGTCAACTCATTACTGTTCTGGGTGTACTGTCTGGTGCGGGGATCTTTAATGGGGTTACCAAATATGTTGCGGAACACTATGTTGTAGAACACCATGTTGTAGAACACCATCAGCAACCGGAAAAGCTCAGAGCAGTATTGGGAACATCATCCTCAATTATTTTAGGGTTTTCTACCCTGCTGGCGGTAATTTTTCTCTTATTCAGCGACACCATCAGTATCAGTTTGTTTGGTCACAACCATTACAAAATGGTTGTGCAGGCGCTCGCATTTATTCAAATGGGAATCGCTTATGCCAACTATTTTCTGGCTATTTTGAAGGGATTTCGCGATGCTCAGGGAAACGCACTGGCAATAATACTGGGTAGTCTGGTCGGTGTAATTGCCTATAGCCTTTGCTATTGGTTAGGGGGTTATGAAGGCGCTCTGATAGGATTGGCTTTAGTACCTGCTTTGGTCGTATTGCCGGCAGTGGTTATCCTTTTGCGTCGTAAAGTTATTGCGTTTTCGGCATTGAAACCCATCTGGGATCGTGCCATTGCCAGCCATTTGGGGAAGTTCACTCTGATGGCGTTATTGACTTCCATCACTCTGCCAGTTGCCTACATCATGATGCGAAACCTGATGGCAGAACGTTATAGTTGGGAAGAGGTTGGTATCTGGCAGGGAGTGAGTAGTATTTCAGATGCTTATTTACAATTTATCACGGCTTCTTTCACGGTTTATCTACTGCCGACCCTTTCCCGATTGGAAAATAAAAACGAGATTGCCAGTGAGATAGTGAAGGCGTTGAAATTTGTCTTACCGGCCGTGGCTGTTGCCAGCTTTTCAGTCTGGTTATTGCGTGATTTTATTATTTGGTTACTGTTTTCTGATAAATTTACCGCAATGCGGGATCTCTTTGCATGGCAGTTGGCAGGTGATGTTCTGAAAGTTGGTGCTTATGTTTTTGGTTATCTGGTGATAGCGAAAGCAGCACTGCGTTTTTATGTATTGACTGAAGTCAGTCAATTTCTGTTGTTGACCAGTTTTTCTCATTGGCTGATCCCTGTTAATGGGGCGCTGGGAGCAGCTCAGTCATATATGGCTACTTATATTGTTTATTTTATTCTTTGTTGTAGCGTATTTATTATTTATCGCGGACGAGCATGACAACCTTAATCCACGTTTTGGGATCGGATATCCCACATCACAATCAAACGCTACTGCGTTTTTTTAATGACGTCTTGGCACAGGAAATAAATTCTCCAGCCAAACCGTGTTTTATGGTGGTGGCGAAAGAGCACTCATGGATAACAGCGAATTATCCTGCTTTAACCATCTCTGTTTATGAGAGTAAAACGGCACTGTCGAAGGCTGTAATAGCGCAGGCACAAGAAGACAGAGCCAGACGTTTCTTTTTTCATGGACAATTCAATACAGGATTGTGGATGGCTTTATTGATTGGAAAAATCAAAAGTCATCAATTCTGGTGGCATGTATGGGGAGCCGATCTGTACGAGGATTCCCGTCAGCTTAAATTTCGTCTTTTCTATCTGTTACGTCGTTTAGCGCAGAAACGGGCAGGAAAGGTGTTTGCTACCCATGGTGATCTCAATCATTTCGCAGCGTTCAACCCTAATATACCGGCTTCACTGCTGTATTTCCCAACGCGTATGGCACCTTCACTGGTGGTGAAGGAAAAATCCTTTTCATCTGAAGGGATCACTATTCTGTTGGGAAATTCAGGAGATAAATCCAACCGTCATATTGAAGCATTGCACAAAATTCATCGTCAATTTGGCACAGAAGCCCGTCTCATTTTGCCAATGGGTTACCCTGATAATAATCAAGCCTATATCCAACATGTAGAACAAACTGCATTGTCGTTGTTCCGGGCTGAGAATATCCGGATATTGAAAGCAAAACTGGCTTTTGACGATTACTTGTCATTGCTGCATCAATGCGATTTGGGCTATTTCATTTTTAAGCGCCAGCAGGGGATAGGAACTCTTTGCCAGTTGATCCAGTCAGGTATTCCATTTGTTTTGAGTCGTCAGAATCCATTCTGGCAAGACTTAACCGAGCAGCAAATCCCCGTTCTGTTTGATGGTGACGAGCTGAATAAGCACTGGGTGCAGGAAGCACAGCGTCAGATGCTGTCTCTTGATAAAAAGGCGATAGCCTTTTTTGATCCTAATTTTGTAGAAGGGTGGAAAATTGCCCTGTTGGAAGCATCTGGAGAGTTTCAATGACCTTGGCGCAATTCGGTGGGTTATTTGTTGTTTACACCATCTCGCTGATCTTCATTCTTACATTGATGTATCGGGAGTTTCGGCGTGTTCGGTTTAACTTCAATATCTTTTTCTCATTACTTTATTTACTGACATTTTATTTTGGTTTTCCACTGACGAGCATATTGATCTTTCAGTTTGATGTACAGGTAGTGCCGGTAGATTCATTGCTACATGCGATGCTGGCGTCGGGCTGTTTTTATGCCATTTATTATGTCAGTTATAAAATACGGCTCAGGTATCGAATTCCTGACAATGATACAGCATCCGGTAATGTTGTATCTCGTAAGCCTTTGTTTACCATGAATCGGGTAGAAACCAATCTGACCTGGCTGCTGTTGGCAGGTATTGCGCTCTTCACTGTTGGCGCTTTCTTTCTGCAAAACGGTTTTCTGCTGTTCAAGCTACAGTCCTATAGCCAGATATTTTCCAGTCAAGTTTCCGGGGTGGCACTTAAGCGCTTTTTCTATTTCTTCATCCCCGCCATGCTGGTGGTGTTTTTTCTGAAGCCGACTAAGATCCGCTGGCTATGCTTTTTAGTGGGAACGGTTGGGTTTGGTATTCTGACTTATGTCATCGTCGGAGGAACGCGGGCCAATATTATTATTGCGTTTGCATTATTCCTGTTTATTGGAATTGTTCGGGGCTGGATCACCCTATGGATGTTGCTTGTGGCAGGAGTCATGGGGATCATTGGTATGTTCTGGCTGGCATTGAAGCGTTATGGCCTTGATGTGAGCGGTGAGGAAGCCTTTTATACCTTCCTGTATCTGACCAGAGATACCTTTTCTCCGTGGGAGAATCTTGCTCTGTTATTGGATAACTACCGTAAAATTGATTTTCAGGGCTTGGCTCCGATAATCCGTGACTTCTATGTCTTTATTCCAGGCTGGGTTTGGCCGGACAGACCTAATCTGGTCTGGAACACAGCCAACTACTTTACGTGGGACGTACTGGATAATCACTCTGGTCTGGCGATTTCTCCGACTTTGATCGGTTCATTGGTTGTCATGGGCGGGGTGTTCTTTATACCGCTTGGTGCAGTTGCCGTTGGTATGATTATCAAGTGGTTTGACTGGATCTATGAAGCAGGAAAACAGGAAACAAGCCGTTATAAAGCAGCCATTTTACAGGCATTCTGCTTTGGGGCTATCTTCAACATGATAGTTCTTGCCCGTGAAGGTGTGGATTCTTTTGTCTCCCGTGTTGTGTTTTTTGGTATCGTCTTTGGTCTGAGCCTGATAGCTGCGAAATTGCTGTATTGGTTGTTCGACAGTGCAGGCGTTGTCCGAAAGTTTGTCAGCAATAATTTGTCTGTATCACAAAAAATGCCTGTTATGGTGGATGTAAGGAGAAAAAATGGCGATGAATAACATTCCTAAATATCGTATCCGCGGGCTCAGCCTGTGGGGATTTCGTGGAATGCCACATTTTCTTGATCACCTTTTTCAGGATGGGCAGGTAAAAACAGGAATATTGGTGGCAATCAATGCGGAAAAAGTGCTCACTGCGGAGAAAGACAATGCGCTAAGCGTGTTGCTGGATGAAGCGGAATATCTTTATGCGGATGGTATCAGTATCGTACGTGCTATCCGGCGTAAGTATCCTGATGCACAGGTGTCCCGTATTGCAGGAGCTGATTTATGGGAATCTTTGATGGAACGCGCCGGGCGCGAAGGTACACCAGTATTTCTGGTGGGTGGAAAATCTGAAATTCTTATCCAGACAGCAAATAAACTTCGCAAGCAGTGGGGCGTTAACATTGTTGGCAGTCAGGATGGTTATTTTACTGCTGAAGAACGAGATGCGGTATTTGCACGAATCCATGCCAGTGGTGCGCAGATAGTCACGGTAGCGATGGGATCACCAAGACAGGAGATTTTCATGCGTGATTGTCGAAAAGTGTATCCTGGTTCACTGTATATGGGGGTTGGAGGAACGTATGATGTGTTCACCGGACATGTTAAACGTGCGCCGAAAATCTGGCAGAATTTAGGTTTGGAATGGCTCTATCGTTTGCTATCACAGCCCAGTCGTATCCGCAGGCAAATCAAGTTATTGAAATTTTTGGGGTATTATTACAGCGGTAAACTGTAAGTTACGATTTGATCGCTATAACCCACTGTGTCCGGCTTAATATTGCTGCCTGATACAGTGGATTGTCTTATCCTGGCTGCGTAATTTGACCATCTCCATTGACTCTAATTTACAATTTTCTATTTCACTGATGGGCAAAACGTGTTTTGATCCCTGCCTTTTTACGACTGATCTTCACAACCATTGATTATCAATTCCTGTATTTTTTCTATTTGCAAATATAGACATCATAAAAATGGATAGGGAGTTTTATGAGTGATTCAAAACAGAGTCTGCAAAGGGGACTTGAGGCGCGCCATATTGAGTTGATTGCACTAGGCGGCACAATCGGTGTTGGGCTGTTCATGGGGTCCGCCAGCACACTGAAATGGGCTGGCCCATCGGTATTACTGGCTTATATTATTGCTGGTCTTTTTGTCTTTTTTATTATGCGGTCAATGGGAGAAATGTTGTTCCTTGAACCTGTCACCGGCTCATTCGCTGCTTTTGGACATAAATATCTTAGCCCTTACTGGGGATGCTTGACAGCCTGGGGCTACTGGTTTATGTGGGTTTCAGTAGGAATTTCAGAAATTACCGCGGTGGGGGTTTATGCTGAACTCTGGTTCCCTGATTTGCCCCAATGGGTTTCTGCACTGATTGCTGTTGGTCTGGTAGCGTTGGCTAACCTGGCTGCCGTGCGATTGTATGGGGAGTTGGAATTCTGGTTTGCTATGATCAAAGTCACCACGATTATTGTGATGATCCTGGTCGGTATCGGGCTGATATTCTTTGGGTTAGGTAATAATTGGCAAGCTATTGGTTTAGATAACCTGACTTCTCACGGTGGTTTCTTCTCTGGTGGCTGGCAAGGTTTCCTGTTTGCCCTTTGTATTGTGGTTGCTTCATATCAAGGGGTAGAGTTGGTTGGTATTACCGCAGGTGAAGCCAAGAACCCACAAATTACGCTGAAAAAAGCGATCAACAATATTCTGTGGCGGATTTTGATCTTTTATGTCGGAGCGATTTTCATTGTTGTAACCTTGTTCCCGTGGACAGAAGTGGGAACGCATGGCAGCCCGTTTGTGATGACTTTTGCTAAAGTTGGTATTACTTCTGCGGCAGCAGTAATCAACTTTGTTGTATTGACTGCGGCGCTTTCGGGATGCAACAGCGGAATGTACAGTGGGGGCAGAATGCTGTATGCCTTGGCTGCAAACCGTCAATTGCCGGCTTCATTGCTTAAGCTTTCGAAAAACGGTGTACCTGTAAAATGTATCGTGATCACTATTGGTTGCCTGATTGCAGGCTCCAGTTTGAATTATTTGATCCCGGAACCACAGGCTGTTTTTGTTTATGTTTATAGTGCCAGTGTACTGCCGGGAATGGTGCCGTGGTTTGTTATTCTGGTGAGCCAGTTGCGTTTCCGCCAACACCACCAGGAAGCGCTGAAACAGCATCGGTTTAAGTCGATACTTTTCCCTTACGTTAATTACCTGACATTGGTTTTCCTGTCTTGTGTATTGATTGGCATGGCGATTAATCCGGATACCCGTTTTTCATTGATCGTTGGTGGGGTCTTTTTGCTGATCGTGTCACTCATTTATTGGGGGGCAAAGTTTATCCGGGGAAGAAAACAGATAGAAAATGTAGTTTGATTTTTCATCAATGAAACAATTTGCGGTGGAAAAACGCTGGCTTTATCAACTAAGTGAATAAAGCATAATCAAACGCATCATTTCTTTAAAAAAAGCACTGGACAGTTGGAGATTAAATCCGTACTATCCTCCACCGCAACGGCGTTAAGCGCCCGTAGCTCAGCTGGATAGAGCGCTGCCCTCCGGAGGCAGAGGTCTCAGGTTCGAATCCTGTCGGGCGCGCCATTTAAAGCGTGCAAGAGCAGTGACGCTGAGTTATCGTGGTCAGCGGCATTGTCGTTAGTAAGAAAAGATAGTTGTTATGGTGGCTATAGCTCAGTTGGTAGAGCCCTGGATTGTGATTCCAGTCGTCGCGAGTTCGAGTCTCGTTAGCCACCCCATCTTTTTTATGATATGCGAGGGTGGCGGAATTGGTAGACGCGCTAGCTTCAGGTGTTAGTGTCCTTACGGACGTGGGGGTTCAAGTCCCCCCCTTCGCACCATAAAAAAGAGATAGATGTATTAAAAATATATTCGGCGAGTAGCGCAGCTTGGTAGCGCAACTGGTTTGGGACCAGTGGGTCGGAGGTTCGAATCCTCTCTCGCCGACCAGATTATGAAGAAACAGCCCTGCCGAAAACAGGGCTTTTCTCGTTGTACCCAACAGAAAATCTTCTCTTTTTCTTGCCATTTCTTGCCATTTCTTTCCTTTCTTGTAATTAATTATTTTGAAATTAATTGTTTCTATATGGTTAAAATTATATTAACTTTTTGTTTTTAAGGTTATTTAATTTTCAGTGTTGTATTTCAACGACAATCCATACCCTCATGTGTCTCCAATAAGAGACATTTAACTAATTGATTAAACTTATCTATGTCTAACATGTGGAATGGGTGTCTCAAATAAGAGACGGTATTTAGCGTGCTTTATGAAAAGGTGGCATATCAGCCATACTTCGGCCATATAGTCTGGGAGACATTCTCTTATGATTGTTGCTGTAACTTGATATTAGGTTAGGAAGTTAGTGATATAAGAAAATTGGCATGAAAAGTGCATTATTAAATTTGTAGATACTCATCCTACTCCTTATGACAGCATAGCTTCATAAACCTCAGGATGATGTAGAGCTAATTGCCAGTGCCTATGGTCCACGTTATAGATGAGTAAGCGTATGGTCTTTTCATCACAAACCGGACACGACGTTGAGTGAGGCACTATACCGTCTGTAGACCTGATTGTATTTATACACCTGTCTTATTTGACAGGTGTTTTTTTTATCTCTTGTTTAGCGTTTTCTTACTCAGTCCCTTCATTTACTTCCTTAATATCTCTTTTGTCTTTGTATGTATCGAAATTTTTACCATGATTAACAATTCGGATTAAGAATTATTGTTAACCATGGCTAATTTTAATTTAAAGGAAAATATTTATGCTTCTGTGCCACTCTCACGTTTCAGTGTCAGCATAAAGCCTTTAGTGCGTATTTGAGCGGCTTCTTCGCGTTTGTGCAGTCTGTCCAGTGCATCGGCAAGCCAGGCGTAATCGTGAGCATCAGGACGTTGTGCGAGAGCTGCTTTAAAGGCGCTTTCTGCTTTTGCCCATTCGCCATGGCGCAATGCCACTTGCCCCAATGTACTGTTAAGTAAAGGTGTTGCACCGTGTTGTTTCAACAAATGTGAAAGCGATTTTTGCACAGCCTCAGCATTATCCGCCTTTAAGTGAGGGAGTAACAGTAACAGTCGTTCATCGTATTGCTGTTTTAGCCCATTGAGAATAATTTGCTGTGCAGTTTCATGATCGTTACATTCAATCAGATGTTCAGCCATGGCAACCTGTAATGCAATGTCATTACGAACTTTGCGGCTTTGATCTTTCCACCATTCTTTCAGTCCAGCACTGCCTTTTTCTGCCATGATTTGATTCATCAAGCCGATATAAGCTTGCTGACGCAATTGAGCCACATGTTCTTCATCATGCAGATCAATTTTTGTTATTGAAGGTAAAATATCAATCAGGGATTGGTAGGCACCTGAACGTGTATATGCCTGCTCAGCCAGCCGCAATACTTCTGTATGTCGTGGCGCTTGATTGAGTAACTTATCCACACCGTTACGGGCTGCATGAACTTCTCCCTGTGCTAATTGGATGCGCACACGGGTAATATCGACAGGTAGTTGATCTTTATCGGCTACTTCTGCGGCACGCTCAATATATTGATTGGTGCGAAAATAATCACCACGTTGTTGGGCAGCTTCAGCAGCAAGCAGATAGTTAACGACAGGGTTTTCCGCATGATCAACATTGCGGGTCATTAAGTGTTCAACCTGCTTAAAATCCCCTTCAGCAAGCTTGAGCAATGCCTGCTTGGTCTGTAACCGAGCCCGGTTGCGCTTATATCCACCAAAGATCCAGCTATGGGTAAAAGTACCGGTACGTTTTAATCTGCGGTAACACCAACCGATGAAAATCAGCAGGAATTGCAGCAAGAGGAACATAATCACCAAACCGGTAACGCTGGTAGTGATATCGTAATTGTCTGTCTGGATAAGAACATATCCCTGATGCCCGGATAACAAAGGGCCAAGCACAACACCTATGATAAGGATGATGAACAGCAATAATATTTTTAGCATGTTCAGCCCTCCTTAGCGGGTGTTTCAGTCTGATTAGAGCCTTCTTCAGATTGCGGCTGAGGCTGAATTTCTGGTTGAACTTGGGACTGATAAAGCGGCTGGTGTGGCAAGTTATAAATACGTTTGCGCATTAAATCTGCTAGTACGGTCTGGCTACTTAACTGTTCTGGTATGTCAATGGAAAGTGGCCGTTTTTCCAGTTTATCTACCTCATTCAGAAAAGTTGCCGTATCTGGCATCGATGTATCAAAATAAGCCCTTACCCAGGTTGAAACAGATTTTAGTGATTCCTTATAAGTATCAATTTGTCGGCGAGGAGCTGCCTGGGCTGCTATCAACAGTTTGGAGCGGATATTTTCCCGTAGATAGATTTCTTGTTTTGGTGCCAACAGAGGTTCTTTAGAGCCATCACGAGGTTTGATGGTAATGAAATTATCCATAAAGCTGTGCCAGCTTTTGCTCAGATTTTCGCGCCAGTCAGAGAGTGAAGCACTGATCCCTTTATCGTCACCATCCATCGGCTTCCCTTGTTCCACACTATCAACCAGCGGTAAGTTATCTACCTGATTTGATAGCTGATTCAAGGTTAGAATGATGCCATCTATATCTACCTGATTGATTTTGGATAGCATGTCGATATCTTGCATAATCGTTGAGCGAGCATACAGTAAGCTAGGATCATTCATTTCTGTAAGGCTGCTGTCTGCGTCTTTCAGCAGAGCGATAGCGGTAGCAATGTCCTGATCACTCCAGATCTTGCGGCTTGCCATTTTTACGAGAAAATTTGCCTGTGCCAACCGCCAGTTTTCGATGTCAGAATTTGTCATTGCGGATATTCGATCCTGAAGTTCTGCCATGCGGTTGTCTAATTGTTGTCTTTGCGTATTGGCCTGCTCCAGGGCATTTTTTATTGCTTCAATTTTGTCATCCGCATCTTGTTTATCCGCAGACTGTTGTTGCACAAGAGCAGCAACTTGCTGTTGCAGCGTGAGGTTTTCGGCTGCTAATGCTGCATTCTGTTGTTTACCATGATAAAAAAGACAAATTCCACCCGCACCGATTGCCAGCGTGATAGCAATTGAGAGTGTACTGCCCACCCATCCGTAACTTCTGGATTTACGAGGAGCCTTTTCAGGCTTCTGAGGGAGTGTTGTCTCAACCGCATCAGTGGATTTCTTTTGTTCCGTCATAATGGACATCCCATATTGGTTTATTCCAGCGCCTGCATTAAGGCGTCATTATCTGCACTCTTAGCGACTTTTATTTCTTGCCAGCCCAGTGTTCGGGCAATATTGGCGAGGCGTTCGCTGACCACAATCAGTCGGCAACCTAATAACCACGCTTTGCCATTACCGCTACTCTCAGTGCTACCATCTTCACTGTTATCACCTTCAGTAACTAAGTTATATAACAGTTGCAACATTTCGCCACTTGTAACAACGATGGTTCTTATACCACATTGTTGCCAATGATGATTGAACTCAGTTGTACGATACTTGACTGGCTGACGTGAATAACATTCACAATAATCGATTGCTCCTCCGCGCATCCTTAAGGTTGAAGCAATCACCTCCCGACCACCATTGCCGCGAAGTAATAAAATCTTTTTATTCTCCATTTTTTGTAAAGTAGGGAGTTGCAGGAGATCTTCACTTGTTTCTCCTTGCTCTGACCAGAGAATGTCTTTTCCCGTTTGTTGATGAAAGAGCAAGGACGTCGATTTGCCGATACCATAATAGGATAGTTTGTCAGGCCATGAGAGGCCTTCTTGTACAAGTTGTTCGTTGGCATAATGCACGGCATTTTTGGATAGCAGAAAAACGAAATCACCCGCCGATAGCTGTTGCAGTTTTTGTGCCAGCAAGGGCAATTCAGCACCAGGGTAAATTGCAATAAGTGGCGCACTGAATGCTGTTTTACCGATGGCCCTTAACTGATTGACCAATGCTTCTCCTGCGTGGGCAGGACGGGTGACTAAGATGCTCATGCAGGTGGGTTCCTTTGATATACGTCAGCCAGGATCTGGCGTGCACCTTTCTCTAATAACTCTTCTGCCAATGACACACCCGCCTGGCGGGCTTCTTCACTACGAATAATTCTTTCGCCACGAATAATGGCACTGCCATCAGGTGCACCAACAAGGGCACGCAACCAGATATTACTGTCCTGCCAGATGGCATAACTGCCAATGGGAACCTGGCACCCTCCTTCAAGGCGGGTATTCATGGCACGTTCAGCGAGGACACAAATTTCTGTTCTTTGATGATTTAAAGGAGCAAGCAGCTCACGAGTCTGTGTATCATTCAGGCGACATTCAATACCAACAGCACCTTGCCCCACAGCAGGAAGCAGTAATTCCGGTGCCAATGACATTCGGATACGCTCTTCCAACCCTAGTCTCTTAAGGCCCGCAGCTGCAAGGATAATGGCGTCATAATCACCATTATCGAGTTTGCTCAAACGGGTGCCGACATTGCCACGTAAGTCGCGGATCACAAGATCAGGACGCAACTGGCGAAGCTGGCACTGGCGGCGTAAGCTGGATGTTCCAATAATACTGCCTGCGGGCAGTTCATCAAGCGAGGCGTATTCTACTGAAACAAAAGCATCTCGTGGATCATCCCTTTCACAGATTGTGACCAATCCCAAACCCTCAGGAAATTCGATAGGGACATCTTTCATGGAGTGAACAGCAATATCTGCCCGGTTTTCAAGCATTGCTAATTCCAGCTCTTTCACAAATAACCCTTTACCGCCAACCTTTGCGAGTGGCGTATCAAGGATGACATCTCCGCGAGTGATCATTGGAACTAATACAACTTTTAATTCAGGATGGAAATGTTCTAGTTGCTTTTGAACGTATCGAGCTTGCCACATAGCTAAAGGGCTTTGGCGAGTTGCAATGCGAATGGTTTTCATTGTCATGGGTAATTATCTTGGATAATTGTATTAATTAACGGCAATTGGAGATTTTTATCTCCAAAGAGTGAAAAAATAGAACAGTAAAAATGGCTCAGTTTTAACACTTCAATAATTTTTTTTCCAGTTAAGAAAAAGCCAGAATAGTATATAAATATACAGCCCGAAAAGATAAAAATAATTTTAAACATTAAAATAATGTTTTAATTAAATGGAGTAAATAAACAAAAAGATTGAATTAAAATCAAATTGCTATTTGAAATTTATCTTTTTCGAAAAAAGAGAAAGATATTTATCAATTAAAAGTAATATTAATGAAACAGTTATGCAAAATTCGGCATTTACAATACCTTACAGCAATGATACAGAAAATGGTCAGTTATAATACCTGTTTCAAAAAAACATATTTTAGTATCAAATTTGTGATTAACTTAATACTTTACAATGGGTTAATTGTATTTTAGGTGTTGTATGGAAGGTGAAAAGATGATATTGCGGACTTTACGCCTTGACTGCAAGGTGTTAAATTGATCACGTTTCCAATAATAAGTTTGTAAAAAAATTCTAAAAAATAGTCTTGTAACACGACCTGTTAACGAGTATCAGACGTTAACGGTGGCTGAGCATTAGCGGAAACTGGCGATTGTAAGCACTGAAACTGAAGCAGGCGAAACTCTTGTATCTTTATATTGAAACGCTGAAGCAGCGACTGGATGCAATTAATCAGCTTAGGTTAGAGCGTGCGACTAACTCAATGAGCGCCGCATTTAAGCAGGTTTATAATTTAATTCCAGTATTATTACACTACCATCATCCAATGATGCCGGGTTATATCAAAGATGACGTTCCTCATGGTGTCTGTTTTTTTGTGCCTGATGAAACCCAACAATTTTGGATTAATGATCTGGAATACCAGTTTACTGGTGTTTTCTCACCCTCCTTTAATGGTGAACTGCCAATTACGGGTATTTACTCAATGGGCAGTACTTCTTCTATCGGGCAGAGTTGTTTTTCTGATTTAGATATTTGGGTTTGTCATCAATCCTGGCTGGATAGTGGTGAAAAAGCGTTACTGGAACAGAAATGTATTTTAATAGAACAGTGGGCTGCTTCACTGGGTATTGAAGTAACCTTCTTTTTGATTGATGAGAATCGCTTTCGCCATAATACCTGCGGCAGCCTGAATGGTGAAGATTGTGGCTCAACTCAGCATATCCTTCTGCTGGATGAATTTTATCGCACTGCGGTCTGCATGGCAGGTAAACGCCTGTTGTGGGCGATGGTTCCTGTGGAAGAGGAAGGAAATTACGATGAATACGTGCTTTCTTTATATGCACAGGGTGTTTTAACCCCGAATGAGTGGTTGGATCTGGGCGGCTTAGGTGAGTTGTCAGCAGAAGAATATTTTGGTGCCAGCCTGTGGCAGCTTTATAAAAGTGTAGATTCTCCTTATAAGTCGGTATTGAAAAGCCTGTTGCTGGAAGCCTATTCGTGGGAATACCCGAATGGCAAGTTGCTGGCGATGGAGATGAAACAGCATTTCCATGATGGCTCGATTGTTTCTTTTGGCCTTGATGCTTACAGCATGATGCTTGATCGTGTTACCCGATACCTTACTGATACTAATGACATGACGCGTTTGGATTTGGCGCGCCGCTGTTTTTACCTGAAGGTTTGTGAAAAAATTCAGGAAGGCGGTGACGATAAAGGGTATTCAGGATGGCGACAGCAGATTATCTCTCAGTTAGCGCAGGAATGGGGCTGGAATAGCGATAAACTGGCAATGTTGGATAACCGTAATTCATGGAAAATCGAGCAGGTACGCGCAGCTCACAATGAACTGCTGGATACCATGATGCAGAGTTATCGCAATCTTATCCGTTTTGCCCGGCGTAACAATTTAAGTGTGAGTGCTAGTCCACAAGACATTGGCGTATTGACCCGTAAATTGTATGCTGCGTTTGAGGCTCTGCCCGGTAAAATCACGTTGGTAAACCCGCAAATTTCGTTGGATTTGTCAGAACAAGATTTGACATTTATTTATGTCCCACCAGGGCGGGCAAATCGTAGTGGCTGGTATCTTTATAATCGAGCGCCTGCAATAGAATCCATCATTGGCCATCAACCGCTGGAATATAATCGTTATTTGAACAAATTGGTGGCATGGACATATTTCAACGGATTGCTGGCGGAAAAAACCCGTATTCATATTCATCATGGTGAGTCTCAGACTGACAAGAAGAAGCTGCGCAATTTGGTGAGTGATATTTCTACTCATTTCCCCATCCGCTTGCCAGCCCCGACACCAAAGGCATTATACAGCCCTTGTGAAATCCGCCACCTGGCAATTATTGTGAATCTGGAAACTGATCCAACCATAAATTTTTCCGATCAGATTGTACATTTTGATTTCAGAAAATTAGACGTGTTCAGCTTCGGTGAGTTACAGCAATGTCTGGTGGATAGTATCGATCTGCTTTACCGTAATTCATGGAATGAAGTGAGAACACTGCATTTCAGTGGCGAGCAATCCATGCTGGAAGCGTTGAAAACGATACTGGGAAAAATGCACAGGGATGCAGCACCGCCAGCCAGTGTTGAAGTTTTTTGTTATAGCGAGCATTTGTGTGGATTGATTCGTACCCGCATCCAGCAGTTGGTTTCAGAGTGTATCGGGTTGCGTCTCTCCAGTAACCGGCAGGATCCTAACCGCTTCAAGGCACTGCGCATTTCTGGTCAAACCTGGGGGCTGTTTTTTGAACGGCTCAACGTTTCAGTGCAAAAACTGGAAAATGCGGTGGAATTCTATGGTGCAATTTCAAATACTAAGCTACATGGTCTGCCAGTTAAAATTGATGCTAAAGAAAAACATCTGCCCTCTGTCATTGATGGATTTGCCTGTGAAGGGATCGTTCAGTTTTTCTTTGAAGATATTGACGGTGATCAAGGGTTCAATATTTATATTCTGGATGAATCAAACCGGGTAGAAATTTATTTCCATTGTGAAGGAAGTAAAGAAGAATTGGTGCGTGATGTCAGCCGTTTTTATTCTTCATCGCATGACCGTTTTACCTATGGCTCCAGTTTTATCAATTTTAATTTGCCACAGTTCTATCAAATCGTTAAGAAAGGCGAACGTACCCATGTAGCGCCATTTATGGATGGTAAGTCACCGTTGGATAATGAGACAAGAAGTATTATTGATTTGGAGCTGGATGAAGTATTCAGGGCAAATAATGATCCGTTTCATTCTTTGTACCACTATTGAGGGGTCATCGTTGTAGTAAGTAAAAGTGCCGTATTTTGGATACGGCACAAGATGTCGATTATTTCAGTAAGGGGATAAAAACTTCACTAAAACTGAAATGGCTCGCCACTCTGTTCTGTGATTGCTTGTGCCAGCATGGAAAGAAAATCATTACCGCTACGGTCGCAAACCCACTTGTTATCCCGGTAATCGAAGTGATAACCGCCATTTTTAGTTGCCAGCCAGATTTGGTGAAAAGGTTCCTGGCGATTGATAATGATCTTACTGCCATTCTCAAAGCTTAGTGTCATTACACCACCATTGGTTTCACAGTCAATATCTGCATCACCCGCATAATTATCCAGTTGTTCTTCAAGATGAAGCATCAATTGATCTGCTAATTGATGAAATTCGCTATCGTTCATATTCATTTCCTATTTGCTTTTCAGGGCCTAACTGCGATTATAGAGAGTATTGGCGTATGAATCACAGGCATTAATTATGATGAACAAACAATTCCGTTGGTCACTTGCTATCATAACATTACTCTCTATTGCGGGATGTGGCTTGAAAGGCCCTCTTTATTTCCCGCCAGCAGAATCCGTTGTACCCCAAACTTCATTGAATAAGGCGCAACCGACGGGCAATATTTCTCAAAATCACATCTCTAAAAACGATATTATTAAAAACAATACCTCAGCGAATGCTTAATAAGCGTAAGCAGATGATGGAATTTCACTTGGAGTAGTATATGCAATTCTCCAAAATGCAAGGTCTTGGCAATGATTTTATGGTCGTTGATGCAGTGACCCAGAATGTTTATTTTTCACCGGAATTAATCTGCCGGTTATCGAATAGACATACTGGTGTGGGGTTTGATCAACTGCTGGTTGTTGAAGCGCCCTATGATCCTGACCTAGACTTCCACTATCGTATTTTTAATGCGGATGGCAGTGAAGTTTCTCAATGTGGTAATGGGGCTCGTTGTTTTGCTCGTTTTGTCCGTTTAAGAGGGTTGACGAATAAACGTGACATTAAAGTTAGTACGCGGTCTGGTCATATGACGCTGAGCGTGACGCACGATGATCAGGTCTGTGTCAATATGGGCGAGCCAGTCTTTGAACCGCAGTCCGTTCCTTTCCGCGCTAACAAAGCAGAAAAAACCTATATTATCAGGGTCATGGATCGTACGGTGCTCTGTGGTGTTGTATCAATGGGGAATCCTCACTGTGTTATTCAGGTTGAGAATGTGGATACCGCAGATGTTGAGGTGCTTGGCCCCATTTTAGAGCGTCATGAACGTTTTCCTGAGAGAGCGAATATTGGTTTTATGCAGGTCGTGAATCGTAACCATATCCGATTGCGTGTCTTTGAGCGAGGTGTTGGAGAAACGCAGGCATGTGGTAGTGGTGCTTGTGCTGCTGTTGCTGTTGGCATCCAGCAAGATCTGTCAGATAAGCAGGTTCGTGTTGATTTGCCAGGCGGTTCCCTGAATATTCGCTGGGATGGGCCAGGGCAGCCACTTTATATGACCGGGCCTGCAACTCACGTTTATGACGGCACAATTCATGTGTAATTGATTCAGTGTGGCTGGAGTTATTTTTGAAATATGGGGCATTGGAAAATGGGTAAAGAAAACAAACCATTGCACACCGAAAACGAATTGGATGATCAGATAGTGGTGGATTATCTGCTGAATAACCCCAATTTTTTTATCCGCAATGCTAATGCGGTCGATAGGATAGAGGTTCCTCATCCAGTACGTGAGTGTGTTTCTCTGATGGAATGGCATATGAACCGTCAGAGAAAACGAATCCGCTATCTGGAAGAAGATCTGATACATCTGGTGGAACAAGCAAAACAAAATGAAATATTGTTTAACCGTCTGTTGCAATTGCTTGCTGAACTTTCTGCTGCCGACAGTTTGCAGGATTTTCTTTCCCGTTTAAGCTTATGGTCAAAAACACTGGGTCTGAGCAACTGCTATATCCGGTTATTTTCTGACAAGTGGTTTCTTGGTGCCCCATTGAATACGCCGGATTTAGCGATATCCCGCAATGCTTTTGAGCCAGTCCGGATCCAACGATTCAGAGACAATAACCATTATTTTGGTATGTTACACGGCCCGGAAATTTTATTGTTGATGCCTCAGGCTCGTCATGTCGGTTCAGTTGCTGTGTCTCTTTTAGGAGAACAGGGAGAGTTGGGCATGGTGATCTTCAATAGCCATGATAAACAACATTATCACGAAGGAATGGGAACTGACCTGTTGGATCAGTTAGTGAAATTGCTGCCGGGGTTACTGTCCCGTTGGATTGAACGAGTATGAGCCAGCCAATCGATTTACTCCTTGAGCCAGTAGAAGCTTTTTTGCACCATCTGCGGGTTGAGCGTCGTCTAAGTCCGGTGACAATAATCAATTATCGTCGTCATCTCACGGTATTGGCAGAAATGTCACTGGAAATGGGAGTAACAGAGTGGCAGTCGCTTGATGCGACTAAGGTCAGAATGTTCGCTACCCGTGGACGTCGTGCTGGGTTGCAGTCTGCCAGCCTTGCACTGCGTCTTTCTTCCCTGCGCAGCTTTTGTGACTGGATGGTGACACAGGAAAAAATAGAGGCTAATCCTGCTAAAGTCGTCAGTACTCCACGCAAAAAGCACCACTTACCCAAAAACATAGATGTGGACGGAGTCAACCAACTACTCAATATCAACCTGAATGATCCTTTGTCTGTGCGTGACAGAACAATGATGGAAGTCATGTATGGTGCGGGCTTACGCCTATCTGAACTGGTTGGCCTGGATTGTCAGCATCTGGATTTGGAAAATGGTGAGATCTGGGTGCGGGGTAAAGGCAGTAAAGAGCGTAAAGTCCCGGTCGGGAGGATTGCATTGGAATGGCTGCAACGTTGGCTGGAAATGCGGGAGCTGTTTGAACCGGAAGAGAATGCCGTTTTCATTTCCACTCAAAGTGGGAAACGGATCTCAGCCCGCAATGTACAGAAACGATTTGAACAGTGGGGAATTCGTCAGGGGATAAACAATCATATTCATCCCCATAAACTGCGCCATTCGTTTGCGACACATATTCTGGAATCCAGTGGTGATCTCCGGGCTGTACAAGAATTGTTGGGTCATGCAAGCTTATCGTCTACCCAGATCTACACCCATCTGGATTTTCAACACTTATCCAAAGTCTATGATGTGGCTCACCCTAGAGCAAAAAGAGGGAAATCATAATGCGTTTTTATCGGCCTCTCGCGCCATTTGTTGCGATGACATTCGATCTGGATGATACACTTTACGATAACCATCCAGTCATCGATAAAACCGAAAAAGAAGTATTGTGTTTTATCAGGCAGTACGATGCCAAATTCAGCCATTTTGACAGCGAAGATCTGTATGTATACCGTCAGGCTGTTCTTGAGATGGAACCAGAAATTTACCATGATCTGACAGCATGGCGACGACAGTCCGCAGAACTGATGTTCAGCTACCACGGTTTTGACCGTGAAGCAGCCATACGTGGCGCGGATGAAATTATGTCATGTTTCACCTATTGGCGTAATCAGATCACCATACCAGAATCGACCCATAACATCTTATCAGTACTGGCAGAAAAAATGCCGCTGGTGGCGATCACCAATGGGAATGTTGAACCTGCTGAATGTGGTCTTGCCCGTTATTTTAAATTTGTTCTGAAAGCAGGCGTGGACGGACGTTCCAAGCCTTGTCCGGACATGTATTATCTGGCGGCTGAACGATTGGAGCTGCCAACAAATCAAATTCTGCATGTTGGTGATAATCTGAAGACAGATGTCGAAGGGGCGCTTTGCAGTGGTATGCAGGCTTGCTGGATTAATGTTGAAAATAAAAACCTGTTACAAGAACCAGAAGGTCGGCTGGTTCCACATGTTGAGATTTCTGACTTGGATTCTTTGATCGCACTGATATAATTTCAGACTGTAATTCTGTATAAAAAAACAGTGACAAAAGTCATTGTTAACAACTGATGGTAATTATGGACGTCTCTTATCTACTCGAAAGCCTGAATGATAAACAACGTGAAGCCGTTGCTGTACCTCGTACCAATATGCTGGTACTGGCAGGTGCTGGCAGCGGTAAGACTCGCGTATTGGTGCACCGTATCGCCTGGTTACTGTCAGTTGAACATGCCTCATCTTTCTCCGTGATGGCAGTAACATTTACCAATAAAGCAGCGGCAGAGATGCGCCACCGCATTGAAAATCTGATTGGCACCAGTCAGGGAGGCATGTGGATTGGAACGTTTCATAGTCTGGCTCACCGTTTACTGCGCGCCCATCATCTGGATGCTAACTTACCGCAGGATTTTCAGATCCTGGACAGTGAGGATCAGCACCGTCTGATTAAACGTATCATCAAGGCGATGAATCTGGATGACAAACAGTGGCCTGCACGTCAGGGTATGTGGTACATCAACGGCAAAAAAGATGAGGGATTGCGCCCTCAGCACATTGAAAGCTACGGCAATCCGGTGGAAGCAACATGGCTGAAAATTTATCAGGCCTATCAGGAAGCTTGTGATCGTGCCGGATTGGTGGATTTTGCTGAGTTATTGTTGCGTGCCCATGAGCTGTGGTTGAATAAACCACAAATATTGCAACATTATCGTGATCGTTTCACTAATATTCTGGTAGATGAATTTCAGGATACCAACAGCATTCAATATGCCTGGATCCGTTTGTTGGCTGGCGATTCCGGTAAAGTGATGATTGTCGGGGACGATGATCAATCTATTTACGGCTGGCGGGGAGCGCAAGTAGAAAACATTCAGCGTTTCCTCAAAGATTTCCCGGCTGCGGAAACCATCCGTTTGGAACAAAATTACCGTTCCACCAGCAATATACTCAAGGCAGCTAATGCCCTGATTGCTCATAACAATGATCGACTGGGTAAAAACTTATGGACAGAAGGCAGAGAAGGAGAACCGATCTCACTTTACTCTGCTTTTAATGAATTGGATGAGGCACGTTATGTTGTCAGCCGCATCAAGCATTGGCTGGACAACGGCGGAGCCTTGAAAGAGTGTGCGATCTTGTACCGCAGTAATGCCCAGTCCCGCGTATTAGAAGAAGCTTTATTGCAGGCTTCTATACCTTACCGTATTTATGGCGGTCAACGTTTCTTCGAACGTCAGGAAATCAAAGACGCTTTGTCTTACCTGCGTCTGGTGGCAAACCGTAATGATGATTCCGCCTTTGAACGTGTGGTTAATACACCTGCGCGTGGGATTGGAGACAGAACACTGGATGTTGTGCGTCAGATGGCGCGGGATCAGCAGAAAACACTGTGGGAAAGCAGTCTGATGCTGATCCAGGAAAAAGTGCTGGCAGGGCGGGCCGCATCTGCCTTACAGCGTTTTATTGAGTTAATTGATGCGCTGGAAACTGAAACACAAGAGATGCCATTACATATACAGACTGACCGGATTATCCGTGATTCTGGCTTATGGGTGATGTATCAGCAGGAAAAAGGCGAAAAAGCGCAAGCACGTATCGAAAACCTTGAGGAATTAGTCACGGCGACCCGCCAGTTCAGCTATCAGGATGAAGACGAAGATTTGATGCCATTGCAGGCTTTCTTGTCCCATGCTGCGCTTGAAGCAGGTGAAGGGCAGGCAGATGCCTATCAGGATTCTGCCCAGTTGATGACTCTGCACTCGGCGAAGGGATTGGAATTCCCGCAAGTTTTTATTGTCGGTATGGAAGAGGGTATGTTTCCAAGCCAAATGTCCATTGAAGAAGGGGGGCGTTTGGAAGAAGAGCGCCGTCTGGCTTACGTGGGTGTGACAAGGGCGATGGAAAAACTGACCCTGACCTATGCCGAAAGTCGTCGCCTGTACGGAAAAGAAGTGTATCACCGCCCATCCCGTTTTATCGGGGAGCTACCGGCAGAATGTGTCACTGAAGTTCGCCTGCGGGCAACAGTGTCCCGTCCGGTGAATCATAAACGGCTGGGAACACCGATCAGCACTAATGACAGCGGTTATGCCCTGGGGCAACGCGTCCGCCATCCTAAATTTGGTGAAGGGACGATTATCAATATTGAAGGCAGTGGGGAGCATTGCCGTTTGCAAATCGCGTTTCAGGGTGAAGGCATCAAGTGGCTGGTGGCTGCTTATGCCAGACTTGAAACCGGCCAATAATAATCCGGTCGAATGTTGACAGGTTTTTTCTTCTATACCCAATGGATTTCAAGTTGCGTCGCGGTGGCAAGGGAATGACAAATTCGTCGGGAACGAATTTGCCCAGCCAAACGCTGGCCTCCTGTGAGAGGTAGTTTGAAATACAACGGGTATGAGCGTAACATTCGCGCCTTACGATAAACGTAGGGAGTATAAGGAGACTTATGGTACATGCTGAACGCATTTAAATTAGAGAATAATCGCCTGCTCCGTCTCGAACTTGAAGAAGGTGATAAGTTATCCGACTCCATGTGGGTGGATTTGGTTGGACTGGGAGATAATGATCGGCTCCGGGTCCAGAACGAATTAGGACAAGCCCTGGCGACCCGCACTGAACTGGATGATATCGAGGCTTCGGCTCGTTTTTTTGAAGATGAAGATGGTATGCACGTCCACTCATTCTTCTATTTTGAAGACGCTGAAGACCATGCTGGCAACTCGACAGTCGCATTTACCATTCGTGACGGTCGTCTCTACACACTGCGAGAGCGTGAACTCCCTGCATTCCGATTGTACCGAATGCGCGCCCGTAACCAGACTATGGTTGACGGGAATGCTTATGAATTGTTGATGGATTTGTTCGAAACCAAGATCGAACAGTTGGCTGATGTGATTGAAAATATCTACAGCGTACTGGAATCCCTGAGCCGGGTGATTATGAACGGTAAACAAGGGGATGAATTTGATTCCGCTTTGTCTAACCTTGCTGAACAGGAAGATATTGGCTGGAAAGTGCGCCTCTGTCTGATGGATAGCCAGCGCGCCCTGAACTTTCTTGTGCGCCGGGCCCGTTTGCCTGCCAACCAGTTAGAACAGGCGCGTGAGATCCTGCGGGATATTGAATCCCTGCTGCCACATAACGAATCCCTGTTCCAGAAAGTTAACTTCCTGATGCAGGCGGCAATGGGCTTTATCAACATCGAACAGAGCCGGATTATCAAAATCTTCTCTGTTGTTTCCGTGGTCTTCCTGCCACCAACGCTGGTAGCTTCAAGCTACGGTATGAACTTCGAATTTATGCCGGAGTTGCACTGGACATTCGGCTATCCTGGAGCCATCGGTCTGATGATTGCAGCGGGACTGGCGCCTTACCTCTACTTTAAGCGGAAAAACTGGCTGTAATCATTCCGATCCTCATTCTTTCTTTTAAGTAGCAGCTTTGCTGGCTACTTCAACTGTCCCCCAGTTACATAGTCAGCTATGTTTCTGGGGGCTGTCTCTCGTTATACTGCGATTTGAAATCTATTAGAGTGGTATCTGTATTCAGTAATTTCACTTAATACAGATAGTTGTTGTGGGAACTATCAAATTTGGCAGAGCGCTTATGCTTAATTGAGGGGGAATATGTTCCAACTAGAGTTTCACCTTGAAGTGCTGAATGAAATTTCCCGGTTAAATAAAATAATAAAAGCTAAAGTTTTGAATGCACTGGATAAGCTGGAAATGCGAGGTTATGAATTGCGTTACCCAGATACGAAACCTATCCAAGGACAGCTTCTTGAATTAAGGACAAACGGGAAAGATGTATCGAGGACTTTTTTGCATTTAAGAAAGACAGAAAAATCTATATTCTTCGTACCTTTATCAAGAAAAGTGAAAAAACACCAACCTCAGAAATTGAACTGGCATTAAAACGACTGAAGGAGTTACTTGATGAAAGTTAAAGGTATTCCATACTCTGACGTTAAAGCTACACTGCTTCAAGATCCTGATGTTTTATCAGCGTATTTGGCTGAGAAGAAAAAAGAAGAGATGAGAGAGTTTCTCATTAATATGAGGAAGAAAGCAGGTTTAAATAGTAGCCAACTTGCTGAAAGGATGGGAATTAGTCAACCAGCAGTCAGCAAATTGGAAAACAACGCAATCAACGCGAACTTATCCCGACTTGAACGCTATGCTAAGGCGTGTGGTACTTCATTGAAAATAAGCTCAGAAGATGGCGAACTTCGCCTATTTTGAATCTATTCTTCTTTTTCAACAAGAACTGACCCTATACCAAGACAGTTTCGGGTCAGTTCAGTAATAATACGATTTATTTCCGCAAACGACGCTGTGTATAAAGCGCATCCAGCGTAAACAGAATCAGGGCAGCCCAGATAAAACCAAAAGTGATCAAACGATCTGGCCCAATCTTCTCACCATAAACTAGGGTCGCTAACAAGAACATTATGGTTGGGCCAAGATACTGGAAGAAACCTAGCGTGGATAAACGCAGATGTGCAGCTGCTGCGGTAAAGAACAACAGTGGCACAGTCGTAATAATACCGGCAGCAATCAGCATCAGGTTCAAGGAATAGGTATTATCCAACATATTACTGGTTGGGCTGTCAGTGAAGAACAGCAGGTAACTCAGAGCGACAGGGAATACCCAGACTGTCTCAATTAACATGCCCGTTTGTGCATCCACCCCCAGCTTTTTGCGGATCAAACCGTAGACGGCAAATGTTGTCGCTAAATACAGACCAACCACAGGTACAGAGCCAAATTGCACGACTTGGATGAGTACTCCTGTAAAGGCTAAAGCCACGGCAATCCACTGCATACGCCGGAACCGCTCACCAAGAAACATCATACCAAGTAACACACTCACCAAAGGGTTAATAAAATACCCCAGACTTGCTTCAATGAGATGGTTATTATTGACTGCCCAAATATAAGTTAGCCAGTTACTAGTAATCGTGAAGGCAGTAAAACCTAACAATAGCAAGAGCTTTGGTTGACGGATAACTACCCGGACCTGACGCCAGTGACGAGTTACTGTCAGCATCAGCACCATAAAAAATACAGACCATATAACACGGTGCGATACGATTTCATCGGGAGGAACATATTGTATGCTCTTGAAGTAGATGGGAGCTAACCCCCAAATCAGGTAGGCACCTAAGGCATACAGGATACCTTTGGCTGTCTGTGGTTTGTTCATAATATCCTTGAATGTTCAGAGAGTGTTCAGAAAACGAGAAGAGCTTGTTAGATGTTAGCCCATAGAGCCGTACAATGTGTCATTGGGTTAAGCAATTTACAAGAAGTTAATGATGTAAATAATCAATAAAATTTTTCCATCCATATTATCAGGTTTTTATGCTGATTTAATATTTATTTTTGAAACAATACTCTAAATTAGACTGAATAATGTATTTTTTACATAAGTAATTTGAATATCAGATAGGATATAAAAATGTTCTAACTTGGTAAGTGAAGTTTACACATTTACATCATCAAATTACCTGAATCCCATTATCGTTCTAATTGGTAATTCAGATTTATCAGGGCAATCCAGTCCTCGTATTTTGACCGCAAGATCGTTATTTCTCAATTCATTACATAGTTGTGCAATGTCTTTTGGAGTCCAGTAGATGTTTTTTCCATATCCTATTCTCTGAATTGGGTTTAATAAACTTTCCACACCACCCGCTTTTAATATTCTGGCAACGATTGTTGCGCAATTTTTACTGAAAGTACTATAACTATGGCTCACATGGTAATTGCCATATGTTTTCCCAATATAGATTTCATTCTTTTTTTCCTGCATTTTTTCAACATCTAAGTTGATAAGCAAATATTCCAGATGGGGTTGTATTATAAAATCTTTCTGAATATTAACGAAGGTTCCTGCAAATGATAAACCTCCCCGAGGCCTGTTGGGGTCAGAATAGAAACTGACATAATTATTATCTGTTGGGCGCAGTGCAGATGTTGAAGGCCAATCTCTTTCGGTAACGTTGTAAGGAACAGGAGAGCCGGCACCCCGTGAGAAGATAGAACCCCCTGAAGGGCTTCTTTCATGTCTTGAAAAAATGGAAGAAGCTGAACGTCTTCTTTCATTTGGTGGTATGGGGCTTGCTGGAGTGGAATTTGACGGCGTTGAATCTTCTGTAACCCCAATTGGCCAGGGGCATTTTGGGACTCCACCGATATAAATAGAGGCGTGTCCTACAACAAATCTGTGGCAGGGATACCAGATATAGACAACGGCAGAGACGGGTTTCCCTGCGAGGATTTCTTGTTCTGCTTTGGTTCTTGGGATCATGGCTAGTTCTCTGGTTGGTGTTTCAATAAATGACTTTATAAAACAAGTTGTTGTGGTTTTTTGTATTGCCGGAATTGTGGTTATTGAAATGAGTGCTGTGTAACGGCTGATGCAGCACGGTTTGTTATAAGTAGGGGTATCATATACCCAGAGTGAAAGGGTGTTAATAGGTGATTTGGGTTATTTGTGGTTGGAATACGTGCCGCAAAACGGCAGGCCAAACCAACCCGCCGCCTGCGAACACCTTAAGAGGTAGTGGCTAAACAGGCAGGGTTTGATATTGGCGGCACACTCATCGTTAAAATTATGGACGACTGTCTGGTACTGATTCCTGACAGCGACGACATACGCGGCTATCCAGCAGCAGTACAGCGCCAAAAAGACCAGCTCAGTGAAATTAAACTTAGGATGCGGGAGGTGATTGGAGTATAATTAAAAGGCCAGAATATCACGTGGATCGGGTTTTTCTGGTTTTTTACTCATAATCATTAAGCGATATTTTAAATAGTAATTTATTAAATAACCCGAATTCCTTATCCAGAATTCAGGTTAAATAATAAAAGGAAATTTCATGCCATAATATTTTCCTATATTATCTCTTATTTTTTTATGTTCTATTATAGAGTTATGATCTCCATTGATTATTTTAGTAACACTAAAAAATTCAAGATTAGGTAGTTCATTTAAAAAGTAAATATTTTCTGCTTTCTCGACATGAAGAGATTTTAATTGTTGCATTTCTTTTATGAACCCCCAATCAGAATTTTTAATATGAGAGCCAAACCAAAGATGCTTTATATTTTTAATTTTAATAACTCCTTTGAGATCGCTCAAAGAGCGGGCTTTATCTATGTATAGCATTTCAAGGTTTTCTAAAGATTCTATTCCGTCAAAGTTTTTTATGGAAGTGTTTATTATAGCTAATTTTTTTAGTGAGTGAATTTTACTAATTTTTTCAAAATTAGACTCTTTAAAATCAAACAATTTTAGGCGTGATAAGCTATACATATCATTTAAGTCAAGGCCATTTATCTTGTATTGACAAATAAACCTATCTAAGTTTCTGAGAGATGAGAGATCTATGCTAGGAAAAGAATCAAATGAAAATATTGACAAAGATTTTAGATTTATAAAATTTTCTAAATCAAAAAGATTCCAGCCTTTATCTATAGAGTCATTATTCTCAGATGATATACTGATATTATATATTTTCTCTATTTGAGGTATTTTTTCATATATAAATCTAAAGTTTTCTGAGTCCAGACCTACAATATTAACAATGTCACAATTATAGTCAGCTATTAGATGAGCATAATCATGGAAAATACCAGCAGCACAGGTAAATTGTATTTTACCATAATATTCAGGTATCCTCATTATATTATAAAAGCCTTGATAAGGGAATTTATGATGATTGTTATCAATCAGACCAGAGAGTAATAATTCGCTCATAATAGATATCCTACCTCCCAATACCTGAATTAAGCCCAAGAAAGTTATATAAAATATCACAAGCTTCTGTGTTAACTGCATGCTGTACTGTTGGACTAGAAATTTTAAATTTAGTTGCACCAGGTGAGTTTTTTTCATTCAATAGATTAAAATTATTATGAAAACGGAAACCATGTAACTCCATCAGACGATATTCAACCATTTCTGCAAAATCTTTCGCTCTGACTCCATGTTGAGAGGCTATGCTCCTTAAATCTTTGTGCATTCCTTTGTCAATAGCTGCATCATAATAAGACTGTTGTGTTTTACCATTACCTAAATTAGTCTGTGTTGCACTGTAGCTACCATCCTGTTTTGTACGACACCGTGTAGACTTCATATAACGACGACGATCTCCCATGCCAATATACCGATTTCCCAGTTTCGTTATAAAGATATAAACACCACTTAATCCTAGGGAATCAATCCAAATTAGCGGATTAGGTACATATTGGTAGAGATTAACTCCACCCATTAATTTGATTGGATCTGGCGTCAGGTAACATCCTGCAACCGGCGAGTAATACCTGAACCGATTGTAGACCAGCCCACTTTCTTCATCCCGCCACTGCCCGGCGAACTGGTTCCCCGGATTCAGTTCCGCATTTTCCCCCAACACCCCCAGACGCAGCCCGTACAGGCTCTGCGGCGGCTGGCGCCAGACCCGGTGCCCGGCGGTATCAAACAATGCCAGCGGCTCGCCGGTCGGGGCACAGACCGCGTACTGGGTCTGGATGTCTCCGGCGACCAGCTCGTGGCGGTTTTCCGGGTTCAGGCTAAAAAACTGCACCTGCTGCGCCAGCAACTGCCAGCCATCAAAAACTAAATGCCGTATGCTGTACAGCCGGTTGTGCCGGTATTCGCGGATTTCCGCCGGCACATCGCCGTCCCACAGATAGGTGGTGCGCATATTGCCCTGTTCATTCACTTTCTCGGTGCGCCGCCCGAAGGCATCATAGCGGTAGGTCCAGTGCTGGCCGCCCGGGGCCATCACCCCAATCAGCTGGTTCTGGCTGTTCCAGCGGAACTTGGTCAGTTGCGGCCGGTGGCCGTCCTGCCACAGCTGCATGGCGGTCATCCGGCCGGCGTCGTCATACTCAAACAGGTGTTGCCCGAGCTGGCGCAGCCGGTGCCCTTTCTGGTACAGCCGCTCCCCGTCCACCTCGTTGACGCCATCGAAACGTCGGGCTGGATAACCGCAGGTGTCATATTGATAATGTTCCCGTAATCGATCACCGTCACTGACTGAGGTCACTTGTCCATTACCATTAACCATATAACGCAGCCACTGCCGTTCATCATTCGCTGCCACCAGATTAAGTGCATCATCGTAACGATATTCGCGATCTAACCCCGCCAATGTGGGTTGCGGGATATCGGCCACTTCATGAGCAGCAAAAAACTCGGTGTTACGTCCGGCACGTTGGGAAGTGAGCAGCCCCATTAACGAGTGTTCCTGTCGCAGGATAAAACCCTTATCGGACTGGCGATGCCATTCGTTTCCATCCTTATCCCGCTCAACGGTCAGAGAATGGTCTCCGTTGATTGCCAGTAAGCTGAGTTCCCCAACTTTATTAACCGCGGTTTTTGCCTGCCAGAGCCGGCCATCGGGTGTGTGGAGCTGCCTTTCTGTTGTAGTGTTGTCGGGATACTCGCGGCGAATTTCCCCGTGTGGCTGGGTTTCCCGGATAAGGCGGCCTTGTTCATCGTATTCGAATATTAAAGGAAGGATGTCAGGTGCAGTGACTTCCAGCAGACGGCCAATAATGTCATAGCGGTAACGGGTAGTTCCTTCCGGCGTATGTACGGCTGTCAGCCGTTGTGCGGCATCGTATTCATAGCGAGTGATATTGCCCAGCGCATCGCGTTTTTCAGTGCAGTTATCGTTGAGGTCATAAGCGTAGTGCCATTGGGTATCCGCATAGTCGGTTTCGGTAATCACCCGCCCGTCTGCATCCAGCGTATAGCGGTAGCTTTCGCCTTGTGGTGTGATAACTTCCAGCAATTGCAGACTGTCGGGGTCATAACGGTACTGCCAGCGGTTTCCTTCTCCATCCACACGTGCGAGAGGTAAATCAAATGGCCCGTATTCAATCTGCCATTTTACTCCATGAGCGTCCGTCCATTCGGTCAGATTACCGTGGCGATCATGGCGGAAACGTTCGATACTGTTATTGGGACGGTCACTTAAAGAAATGCGGTGATGGCGATCGTAATCCCAGCGCCAGAGTGCGCCGCCACCCGTGGTCATGCGTCGCAGGCGATCCTGACTGTCATAGCCCAGTTGCAGGCTGCGGTTCTCTTCATCAAACAGTTTAGTCAGGCGTTGATGACGGTCATATTCCCAACTGCGCTTGTTGCCGTCACTGTCTTCTATGGCAGTGACCAGACCAAATTCGTTCCGCGTCAGAGTGGTTTTGTGTCCATCCGGTGCGATAAAACATTCAGGGTTGCCTTTATCATCATATTGCTGCCACCAGACTTGTCCGAGTGGGTCCGTCATGCTGATAAGGCGATCGGCATCATCATAGTGATAACGCCATGTTGCGCCGAGGGCATTAGTAAAGGCAGTCACTAATCCGGTATCAGCAAGATAGTCGAAGGTAAGAATTTCACCTTTCGGTAAAATCTGGCGGCGCAAATTTCCCCATTCATCGTATTCATAGCGAGTGATGCTGCCGCACGGTGTTTCCACCTGTGTTACTTGTTGCTCATCATTGTAATGCCAGGTTGTCGTGTGACCTTGTGGCGTGGTTGAATGGGTGATGCCCGGTTCATAGGAGAGATGAACCGGATAGAACCCTCCAGAACCCACGCTATAGATGCAGCGCCCCTGTTGATCGTAGACGTAATCCACCGCCGTTTGATCATGATCAGACCAGCGGCTGATTAGTCCTTGCTCGTTGTATTCATAAAACAGGTGATAGGTCTGTGTACTGTCTGCATCGGCCAGCCAGCCGTTATCGTGATAGCCGTAACGCGCCAGCATTTCATTCAGGCCATTATCGGTACGACGGATCTCTTCCAGTAATCCATCTTCGCGATACAACAACGCTAATTCAGGGCCATCGCTATGGGTAACTTTTATCAGTTGATTCCGTTCACTGTAATGGAACTGGATGGTGTTATCGTTATGGTCGCGATATTCGCTCAGCCACAAACGTTGGGTACTCTCTTTGTCTGGATCACTTTCCGTGGTTGCAGGGAAGACAGTAGCGGGGAAAGTAAAATACTTACTGATTAAGCGGTCGCGATCACTCAGGATAAGCCCTTGCTTATATCGGCTCAGTTTGAAATTGGGGTGTTCAGGGTTAATGCTGTGGTCGTAACTGGCTGGCAGGGCAAAGAGGAGTGAGGCGCCTTCTGTCGTCAGAATTTCTATCCGATCGCCTGTGATAAGCACACATTCCGAGAAGTTATCCAGCCAGTTTTCCCCCAGCAATCCGCGATGGCCGGGAGACCAGCTGCGGATAAATTGCAGCGGTATTGTCTGCCCTAACTCGATATCAATACGTTGGTCAAACAGAGTGCCGGTGGTCACGTCTATCGGATCACCTGTAAAGAATTTCTTGACGCTTTCCGTATAACGCTTCAGGCCTTTATTCTGCTTGAAAGCGTTTTTGGCACAACTGATGTTGTTAGTGATTTTTCCGGGGAGATTTTTGATTTTTTGGGCCGCTTTTTCAGCACCTGCTTTGGCACCGTCAATAACAGCTTTCCGGCCCGTTTTAGTCAATAGTTTTGCAAAGCCTTTTATGGCGCCTCGTGATGGTGGGATAATAAACTCCACCGCAACGAGCAAAGCCCGCTGCCAGGCTGGAAACTCTTCCTGTATTTCAAGATAGGTGCCTTGGCCTGAGCCGATAAAGACTTTACTTGCACCACCTTTGATAGTTGAGCCACACTCCAGTTTATCTTTGATCCGCGCGGCGGGCTTTTCGTTGATAAATACACTTTCACTGCCCTGAGCGATGCGGGGTGCTGGATGATTTTTGCAAGCTGCTGTGTCTGACTCCACCCGTGCCGCGGGTTTGCCTTCAATAAAGACATTAGGTGAACCCGTGGCAATCACCCCGGCTGGCGGGTTACAACTCTCGATAGCATCTGTGACTGCCGAGCTGGCTTTACTGATGAGATCACCAAAAGCAAATGTGGCCAGAGTGCCAACAGCTATCACAGCCAAGCCGCCTGTTGCGCCGATCAAAAATGCCGCCGCACCAAAAATCGCGGCACCGATCAACGCTCCCACAATGACACCCACAAGTGCTCCTAAAAAACTTTTGTGTTGAATAGGATCTCCCATACGTGCAGCCGCAGGGCCTAATTCTCGTGCCGCTGGTTGCAGTTGCTTGCCAGCATGGGTTGCACCCACCCGCGCAGTGCGAGTGACAATTTCATCCATCAGTCCCATAACTGACCCCCTGTCAGGTCGCCTGAAAACTACTGACTATTGCCAGCAGAGCGTTACGCTGCCCTTCTTCAAACGGCTGTGGAGAAGTCAGGTTAAAAGCCAGCAGCAAATTGCCCCGTATTTGCAGTACTACAGTCTGGTGCATCTCACCTTCCGGGCTTTGCCATTGGTAGTCCAGCCGCCAGGCGGGTGCACCGCTGAGTTCTATCTCCAGCCTTTGGTGCTCTTTATAGCCGGGGAGATGGGTTTCAAACTGAGTCAATGTCTGGGCGTAGTAGGCGGTGTGGTCAGAGCCCATCGGCACGGGTGTGCGGTTAATCACTAAATTGACGCCACTGTCATCCGGCAGAACAAATACCTGCATTGACTCATCACGCCAGCCAGCGGGTATAGCTAAGGTTCCTTCATTCATCTGGTAGATTTGTTTACTCATGGGTGCTTCCTTTATCACTCTGTTTTTATCGTCATGGTTTAGTTCAGCTGAATCTGATCCTTACCGTTGATAATGATGTTTTTGCCGGTGATATGAATGTTGCCCTCTTTATCCAGCGTGATACTGGCACCGCCTGCGCTGACTTGGATGCCACCGTTGACAGACTGGATAGAAATGTCTTCTTTGGCGCTTAACTGGCTGCTTTTCTCCACCGTAACTTGCCGCTTGCCGTGAATGGTGCTGGTTTCTTCGCCGGTCACTTCCTTGATGCGATCTTTACGCACCGATATCACCTGATTGTTGCCGATGCTTTCGGTGTGATCGTGTTTCACCTGCATGGTACAGTCGTTGAGGACAGTGGTGCACATATTGTTCAAAACGGTAGTATTCATATCCTTCTGCGCATGCAGGGCAAGTCGTTCACTGCCTTTCGCATCCTCAAACAGCATCTCGTTATAGCCCTCTCCCTTATGGGTTTTGGAGCGAAATGACATCTGGGTTTTGCTGCCGGGTAAGCCGCCGGGAGGGATATTGCTGGCGTGATAGGTTCTGCCGATAACGATAGGCTGGTCTGGATCCCCATGTAAGAAATCAACCACCACCTCCTGACCGACACGGGGAATGGCGAGCATCCCCCAACCCTGTCCTGCCCACGGGTGGGTAACACGTATCCAGCAAGAACTTTGATCATCACTGCGGCCATAACGATCCCACGGAAACTGGAGGCGGACACGGCCATATTGGTCACAGAAAATTTCCTCTCCGGCAGGGCCGACGACTTTGGCGATTTGCGGCCCATCGACGATGGGTTTTGGCAGTGGAGAAGGGCGCCAGGTCTGGGTCTGGCGGATAAAACTAAACTGGCTGTTCAGTGTCGTACCGCTGCCACTGATTTCCTGTTCTAACGCTTGTGGTTGATAACCAGTATGGCTGGCGGAAATCACCTGCCACGGTTGATTCCATTCTTCACGCGGATGGTTGGTCAGGGTGAAGAGCCGCCCCGGTTGGATGGCGATGGCATAGCCGTTGCCATGTCCTGTCATCGCATCGTTGCGCAGTGCTTCGAGCCGGTAGCGGGTAAAAGCCGCACCATGCTGTTCATCTTTGAAGCGTCCGGGATAATCGTAATGCTCGTAATAGAGCTTCTGGAGATTGTCCTCTTTCATTTGCTGGCTGAATTCTGCTGCCCAGGCCGGATTCTTAAAGGTGTAATCCTTAAGTTGTACCTGTGCCGGCCGGACCTGCGCGCGGTTGGTGATACTACTGACAGAAACATCACCGGTAGAGCTTTGTTCACTGGGTTGGTAGGGAAGTTCGATACCCAACGGTACTGAGCCAGCATCATCGGCAAAGACCAGCGTATTACGCCCGTTGCCACACTCAAAAAAGTAGAAAATGCCCTCTTCTGCCGTTAAACGCTGAATGAAAGTGAAATCGCTTTCCTGATATTGCACACAAAATTCACGCTCTGGATGTGGCTGGCGCAAACTAAATACCACATCACGAATGCCGTGTTCCTTTAAAATGGTGGTGATAATGGTCACGATATCCCGCTGTTGGAAGATACGTGAATTTTGGCGCAGTGTTGTACGCCATAAATCCGGACGGATAGTCATCTGATAGGTGGTCTGATGTAATCCGGTACTTCCCTGTTCAAAGCTGGATACCATGCCACTGATGTTGCGCTGTTCGGTTTCTCCCTGCAAAATCGTGAGGGTGGCCGTGTGATCGAGCACAGTAGAAAAATCGATAGCCGGATCAGCACTTGCCAGACCAATATTCAGTTGAAAAGGTTGTGAAAAAACCTCTGTCAGCGCGAAATCAGTGACCACAAAAGTTTGGGGTGGCAGGCTGCCTGCGGTCAGAGTGAACAGAAGTCCGCCGGATGAATTACCGCCAGTTTGCCGGCTCTTCTGAGAAATAATGCTCTTTTTCAGTGACATAATTTTTCGTCCTTATTTAATGTCGCTATTGGTGCGATATTTGGGTAGCTGTTATCCTTAATTTCTCTTTTAACCAACGATTCGCCGGGAATATTTAATGTGGGAATATTGAGGGCGATCAGGAACTGTATTGTTTAAACTTTTGTCGCTCAGATAATAATCTACAAGATATAGCAGGTGTTTATTTAGTATGAAAAATAGTCACTGCAATGTGATTGCAATCACTCAATAATTTATATAAATCAAATAATTAAAAACAAAATATGGTGTTGAAAATCAAAGTGCTTGTCTGCGGGTAGTGAGATAGGAATGTGTTATTTATTCAACATGATGGAATTATAAAATAACTGAAAAATGACACGAGTATTTCTAAATAAAGTGATAAATTGACAAGAAATTAGTGGGAATTAATATTTCAGGTTCAATCATAATTTAATAATTGGCGGGTTTATCTTGCAAAAAAGGAATGTGTTTTTTATCACATCCCCCTATTTCAGAATTCAGAACATTATATTTAAGAATATTGAATATCACCCAATCAGATAAGTCCCTGTTGCACTGGCGATATGTACCTGTTTTTCATTGTGCAATTCTATTCTGGCGACAGATACTTTATTTCCGGCACGAATGATATTACTGCTGGCAGTAAATACTTCACCACGTCCGGGACGCAGGTAATCAACACGCAGATCTATAGTACCTATTGTAGGCAGGCGCTTTTGTAGCTCTTCCATCGTAATGACTTTCATCGTGGACAATGCACAGCCAGTACAGACCAAGCCTCCAGCAACATCAAGTATTGAAGCTATAACGCCACCATGCAGGATCTTCTGGATTATATTACCCATCAGCTTATCTTGATTGAAAAACTGAAGCTCTGCGTAGTCTTCTTCAAAACGAACCAATTCAAGCCCCAAGAGTTGGTTGAATGGCATATGATAAACAAACACCTCACCTATAAATTTACGCGCCTCTTCTTGTGTTAAAGGTTGGGTTGGTTGCTGTATCGTTTCCATATTGGATTTCCTGAAAATTAAAAAATAAATTTACTGATATTAGATAGTTATTTTTGGTTAATAACTTGTTAAGTTTATGCTTTTATTTTCCAGCTTGCCAGTCTGAGAAGCGCTTCGAAAAAACAATTTTCTGAAGAAAAAGTTGCTATAAAAAATGCTCATTTCGTGTTTAGAATGTCTCAGCAATAAACAAGCAGTGGTTAATGGTGGTGGAGAGCGGGGTTGGATTACCTATTGTCGAAACATGTTCGCTTTTATACACAAGTATTTAGTGGGCATGGTGAGCCGATAATTGATGACAACTTCAAGCAGACCCAATTTGGCATCAATGCCATGCTGAATGATATACTGTAATAGCTTCTATATGTAAATCGTTTAAATAAATAGCTTTGAATAAATAATTTCAATAATTGAGGAAAGGCGTGTCTACCGCAGAAGTCATCAGCACGGCATCGCTGGCTGAACAAATATTACGAAAAACATTCGGATATCAGCAATTTCGTCCCGGACAGCAGCAGGTAATAGACGCCGTTCTTGATGACCGTGATTGTCTGGTTATTATGCCGACAGGTGGCGGTAAGTCGTTGTGTTATCAGATCCCTGCTTTGGTCAAAAATGGGTTGACGCTGGTCGTTTCTCCATTGATCTCATTGATGAAAGATCAGGTTGATCAATTGAGAACAAATGGCATAGAAGCGGAGTGCTTAAACTCAACTCAAAGTCGTGAGCAACAATTCGATATTATCCGGCGTTGCCGTCAGGGAAATATCAAACTGCTTTATATTGCACCGGAACGGATGGTAACTGATAACTTTCTCGATCATTTACATGACTGGCATCCGGCTTTGCTGGCAGTTGATGAAGCGCACTGTATTTCTCAGTGGGGACATGATTTTCGGCCGGAATATCGTGCGCTTGGACAACTGCGCAGACGCTTGCCTGATCTTCCTGTTATCGCACTGACAGCCACAGCAGATAAGACCACCCGACAGGATATTGTTCGCTTGTTGGAGTTGCGTGATCCCATCATTCATATCAGCAGCTTTGATCGCCCTAACATTCGCTATACATTGGTTGAAAAATATAAACCTCTTGATCAACTCTGGTCATTTGTTCGTAGCCAGCAAGGAAAAAGCGGGATTATTTACTGCAACAGCAGGAACAAAGTGGAAGAGACCGCAGAACGACTACAAAAACGGGGATTGAGTGTCGCTCCTTACCATGCGGGGCTGGAGAACAATCAGCGTGCCTGGGTGCAGGATGCTTTCCAGCGGGATGATTTGCAGGTAGTTGTTGCGACAGTTGCGTTTGGTATGGGGATCAACAAACCCAACGTACGTTTTGTCGTGCATTTTGATATTCCCCGTAATATTGAATCTTACTATCAGGAAACGGGGCGTGCAGGGCGGGATGGTCTGCCAGCTGAAGCAGTACTGTTCTACGACCCGGCAGATATGGCGTGGCTACGCCGTTGTCTGGAAGAAAAACCCGCTGGCGAACAGCAGGATATTGAGCGCCATAAACTTAATGCCATGGGGGCGTTTGCTGAAGCGCAAACCTGCCGACGCCTGGTATTGCTCAACTATTTTGGCGAAAGCCAGCAAACCGCCTGTGGCAACTGTGATATCTGCCTTGATCCACCGAAACGTTATGATGGTTTAGTCGATGCGCAGAAAGCCTTGTCCTGTATCTACCGCGTTGGACAACGATTTGGTATCGGCTATATTGTAGAAGTGTTGCGCGGTGCTAATAATCAACGTATCAGGGAGTTCGGGCATGATAAATTGCCCGTTTACGGTATTGGCAAAGAACATAGTCAGGAACACTGGATGAGCATCCTGCGTCAGCTTATCCATCTGGGGTTAATCAACCAAAATATTGCCAATTATTCTGCATTACAACTGATGGAAGCGGCACGGCCTGTTCTGCGTGGCGAGGTGTCTTTGCAGCTTGCTGTGCCTCGAATTCAAAGTCCAAAAAGCAGAAATCAACAAAACAAATCATACAGTGGAAACTATGATCGTAAGTTATTCGCTAAGCTGCGGAAATTGCGAAAATCCATTGCTGATGAGAACAATATTCCGCCTTTTGTCGTTTTCAATGACGTAACGCTGATTGAAATGGCAGAACAGTGTCCAATAACACCCAATGAACTTCTGCTTATTAACGGGGTCGGGCAGCGTAAACTGGAACGTTTTGGTGATGCCTTTATGGCACTGATCCGTGATCATTTCGAAGGATTTGAATAACCGCAGTCAACCGTAGTCAACAAATAAAAAATAACTGGAAAGACGACGGATATAGAGGATGATAAATGCCGCCTGAGATATTGAAAGCAAGCTGGTTAAACCGCGAACCTCAGTTCTCTGCGTTTACGAATGGATTATTACTGGATTTTTGGAATACCAGAGACGAACGGGAATTTATAGGCGTTGATAATATTCCTATCCGTTATGTCTCTTTCTGTTCGCCCCATCATGATAAGACATTGGTGATATCTCCGGGTCGTAGTGAAAGCTATATGAAATACCCGGAAGTGGCTTACGATTTTTACCATCTGGGCTACAACATCCTTATTATTGATCATCGCGGTCAGGGGCTTTCAGGCAGAATGCTGACAGATCCTCAAAAAGGACATGTTGAAGCATTTGAACACTATGTGGATGACTTAGCAAAATTCATCGAATTAGAAATCGTTCCACTTCAATCGCATCGCTGTTATGCCCTCGCTCACTCAATGGGCGGGGCCATACTGAGTTCTCTTCTATTACGCCAAGAATCAATATTTTGTGCTGCGGCACTGTGTGCACCCATGTTTGGTATTAACTTACCAATGCCTCGCTGGTTGGCAAATTTTCTGGTCAACCAGGCAGAACCTTACCCTAAAAGACGTAACAGATATGCGATATCAACAGGGCATTGGCGACCATTGCCCTATTTTATCAACCTGTTAACTCATAGCTATGCACGTTATCAGCGGTATCTACGCTATTATGTTGATTATCCTAAGTTACGCCTTGGAGGGCCGACTTACCGTTGGATGCGTGAAAGCATGCGAACGGGAGATAACTTAATTGAAAATGCAGGAAAAATTCAGACACCACTTATTGTTTTAGAAGCTAGTGAAGATAAGGTAATTAGTAATCGGGAGTTATTGGCTTTTTGCGAAGCGCGTCAAAAAGCCGGAGCGGGAAAAGAAGAACATAATCCTCTGGTTATCCAAGGGGCACACCATGAAATCCTGTTCGAAAAAGATGTATTACGGGCGCAGGCCCTTAATGCGATTTGTGATTTTTTTGATCAACACTGATTTATACCCAATAGATTTCAAGAAAGATGCGGGTATCGCTTAGGAATTTGAACCATGTACTATGTTGTTGCTTCAGACTTAGATGGCACACTGTTATCTCCCGATCACGTATTAACGCCGTATACTAAGAAAATTTTGAATCTTCTGACAGATAAAGGGATTCATTTTATTTTTGCGACAGGGCGTCATCACATTGATGTAGGGCAGATCCGCGATGGATTGGGCATTAATGCTTACATGATCACATCGAATGGGGCGAGAGTGCATAATACGCAGGGAGAATTGGTGTTCAGCCATAATCTGGCACCGGAAATTGCCCGTGATTTATGTTTGCTGGAGTTTGATAACCCAAACGTTTTGACCAACTACTATAATAATGATGAGTGGTGGGTTAACCGTGAAAGCTCGGAACAAACTGAATTTTTTAAGGTGTCTGATTTCCATTATCAGCTTTTCCAACATGAGAATTTTCCTGTTGATGGTGTGTGTAAGGTCTATTATACCAGTGAAGATCATGATTATTTGATTCAGCTGGAAGAGAGAATTGAAGCGCGCTGGGGAGATAAAGTAAACGTGAGTTTCTCTCTAAGAAATTGTCTGGAAGTAATGTCAGGAGGCGTATCCAAAGGGGAAGCATTGGCGCAGGTCTGCCAATCCATCGGGTATCAATTAAGTGACTGTATTGCTTTTGGTGATGGAATGAATGATCTGGAAATGCTGAGCGTCGCGGGTAAAGGTTGCATTATGCAGGGTGCCCATCAGCGCCTGAAAGACATTTTGCCGGACATGGAAGTGATAGGCTCTAATGCCGATGATGCGGTTTCGTGTTATTTGCAGAAAATGTATCGGGTTTGATATTCATTTAAGTAATCAATTGAAAACAGCACCCTGATGGGTGCTGTTTTTTTGCATTCATATTAGGGCGTGTTGACATTTGATGAAGGGAATTTGAACGGCATGATAATTTGGTATCCTTGTTTGCGCTAAAAAACCCTTAACCAGAACTATCATGCTACGACGAATGTTATCAGATCCTGTGTGGGATAAGCTATCCCTATTCATGCTACAAAGCAGGCTCGTCTATCATAAACCAGAACATCGCCTGGCTCTTGAAGGTATCCTTTTTCGAATGAGAACCGGGATCCCTTGGCGCGAACTGCCTTCTGAGTACGGGAAATGGAATACGGTCTTTAAGCGTTTTAATGAATGGTCAAGGAAAGGTATTTTTGATTTATTATTCAAAGAATTCTCTAAAGACTCTGATACGGAATGGCTGTTCATTGACAGCAGTATTGTCCGCGCTCATCAACACAGTTCAGGCGCAGCATCAAAGAAAGATGAAGCGATTGGGAAAAGCCGGGGAGGACGCTCAACTCAAATCCATTTGGCCGTAGACAGTTATGGACTGCCGGTTGATTTTGAATTGTCCGGGGGGCAAGCTCACGATATTGTTCATGCGGAAAATTTGGTGGTGCAGTCACCGCCTTCGGACTTTGTGATAGCTGACAAGGGGTACGATAGTCAGGCATTCAGAAATGATATCGAACAACAAGGGGCAACAGCGGTTATTCCCTACCGAAAAAATAATCGAAAATCGGATAAAAAGATTGATAAGGGTTTATATCGTTATCGTCATTTAGTCGAAAATGCGTTTGCCAGAATCAAACATTTTCGTGCAATCGCAACAAGATACGATAAATTGGCGCGAAATTACGCCAGCACATTGGCACTGGCATTTGTCATGATATGGCTACCCATGTGGGTCGAGTAAATGATGAATACAAAACGTCAACACGCCCTAGTAACGATAATTTTTTGTTTTGATATAAGAATACCCACTGATTTTAACATTTTATCTATGCTCTACAAATAATAGTGTTGTTAATTTATTTAATTTTAGGAAAAATTTCTTATTTTTAAACATATTTTTTTCCTAAATATAGTTTTTAATTTGGCTTTGGTATCTTTATTAGAAGAGAATTCTAAAATATGTATAAATAAGCTTTCAAAATAGTAGATCACTTGAAGGGAACTCAGCCCGGTTTTTGCGATCTGATTAATCGCCAAATCAAAAAAATCCCAAAATGGACTGAGTAATGCCAATCATAGCACCCATACCCCGAAGTGAACGACGTCAGATGAAAAAATTTATTCATAAAACCCGGGATAAAGATTATGCACGCCGACTCATGGCACTCTTAATGTTACATGAAGGCAAGACCGTTTCTGCCATCTCCAGAACCCTTCATTGTTCACGTTCTTCGGTTAATCGTTGGATAAATTGGTTTACATTATATGGGCTGGAAGGATTAAAAAGTTTACCGTCAGGAAGACCTGCTATCTGGAATTTAGCACCACTTTTTAGTTTGCTGTCGTTCTTATTACAGCACTCCCCACAGGATTTTGGCTGTCTGCGTTCACGTTGGAGCATTGAGCTGATTACTCGAATAATCAATGAATTATTCTGTTTGTCGCTTTCGCAAAGTACGTTCTATCGTTATTTCTGTCAGGTCGGTATTGTCTGGCGAAGGGCAGCACCTACCGTAAAAAAGCCTGATCCTGAGTATGACGAAAAAATGGCAAAAATCACTGAAGCTTTATCCAACGTGTCAGAACCACATCCTGTTTTTTACGAAGATGAAGTCGATATTGACCTTAACCCAAAAATCGGGGCGGACTGGTGTCTGAAAGGGCAACAAAAACGGGTCATGACGCCGGGAAAAAATCAAAAACACTACCTCGCGGGCTGCCTTGACGCCCAAACAGGCCAAGTGACTTATGTCAGCGGTATAAAGAAAAATTCTGATTTATTTATCAACATGTTAAAGGAACTGAATGGCCAATATCGCCATGCAAAAAACATCACGTTGATTTTAGATAACTATGGCATTCATAAAAGCCGGAAAGTCAGGGCATGGCTAAAACAAAATCCTAAATTTAATTTGTTGTTTTTACCGGTCTATTCGCCATGGATAAATAAGATTGAACGCCTATGGCAATCATTGCATGAAACCGTCACACGGAATCATTGTTGTCAGTATATGTGGCAACTCTTGAAATGCGTTGAAGCGTTTATTAACGCATTTTCATCAGGGCAACAACCGGGAATGAGAAAAATGGGTGTATCACTATTATGAAAACTTATTTATACGCATAAAGATAATGTCATATGTTTTTTTTGGTTAAAAATTGCTCAAATGAGTGTGTTGGAGGATGGGTTTATTAAAATAATCTAATTTTTGATTAGTTAGGTTTTAATGTTTTATTCTGATTTTTTTAGAATGTTTTCTATTGGTAAATGGGAGTTATTATATTTTTATAAATATCTTTTTTTTATGTTTTTTCATTATCATTAAATAAATTTTAATATAAGATGTCTATTTTTTGTATCTTGCAAAAAATAATTTTTATCTTAGTATTCTGGATTATAAAAATAATTATAATTTTTAATTTCCATAATAAATCTACTCGAGTAGATAAAATGAAGCTCGATATAAAAATATAACTATGAAAAAATAATTTTCCGATTTATAACATCGGCATTGATAAATTACTGTTCCAACATTCAGGGAACATTTATGCAGTTTGAAAATGTAGTTTCGCCCTTTATGGGAAAACGACATGCATCCGAAGTGTGTTTGTTGACTCAAAAAGGGCGAAAAGATTTTTGTCGAGCAGTTTTTTCTTGTTGGTTAGGTACAGCAGTAGAATATGCTGATTTTGCACTTTATGGGTTAGCTGCGGGGATGATCTTTAGTGATGTATTTTTTCCTAATATGACACCAGCAGTAGCATTGCTTTCTAGTTTTGCAACGTATTCTGTTGGGTTTATTGCAAGACCAATTGGGGCCTTATTGTTTGGATGGTTGGGAGATCGTAAAGGGCGAAAAGTCGTTATGGTTGCGACAATAGCGCTTATGGGAGGTTCAACAACACTTGTTGGTGTGATCCCGAGCTACGCTCAAATTGGTATTTGGGCTCCAATTTGCCTAGTTATTTTGCGCTTGACCCAAGGGTTGGGTGCGGGAGCTGAACTTTCTGGTGGAACTGTGATGCTAGGAGAATATGCACCGTCGAAAAAGCGTGGCTTAGTGTCTTCTGTTATAGCTATTGGTTCAAATAGTGGAGTGTTAGTAGCATCACTAGTTTGGTTGCTGATACTAACTATGGATCAAAAGGACCTCTTAGAATGGGGGTGGAGAATTCCATTCTTATCTAGCTTCTTACTTGTGATGATTGCACTGTATATCCGTAAGTACTTAAATGAGTCGCCAGTATTTCAACGTCATAAGATGGAGTCCGGCACTCGAAGTGTACAGTTAAAAGTATTTTCAGAGGAATTTAGCTACAAAACTGAATACAGTCATCGAAATTTTTGGAGACGGACAAAGGCATTTTGGATCATGGTTGGTCTGCGTATTGGTGAGAATGGCCCATCCTATTTAGTTCAAGGTTTTATCATTGGTTATGTTACTAACGCACTGATGATAGATAAATCCATACCTACAATTGCAGTGTTTATTGCTTCAATCTTAGGCTTTTTGATCATTCCATTGTCGGGATATTTATCTGATCGTTTTGGGCGTCGAATCGTTTATCGTTGGTTTTGCTTATTAATAATTTTGTACGCGGTACCTGCTTTTATCTTGTTGGAAAGCCGAGAACCTATTGCTGTTATTTTGACTATTATAGTGGGCATGGGGTTAGCTTCCCTCGGCATTTTTAGTGTTCAAGCCGCTTGGGGAGTTGAACTGTTTGGTATGACGAATCGTTACACTAAGATGGCTTTTGCAAAGGAAATTGGATCCATTTTATCTGGTGGCTCTGCACCATTAGTTGCATCTGCTTTGTTATCTTTTACTGGGCATTGGTGGTCTATCGCAATTTATTTTGTATTTATGGCAGGAATTGGATTTATAACAACGTTCTTTGCGCCAGAAACTCGTGGTAGAGATTTAAATTTGCCTGAAGATGCTATTTAATGCTTTAGTAACCTATCCCATCGTTAATAACTTTGGCATGAATTAACATTATTTGATTCGTGCCAAGTGTTTATTACATTTCAAATCATGGTATTTAACTCCTAAATTATTTAAATTATTACTTTCTCCTATACGTAAATTAAATATCATGAAGTTACATGTTAAAAGAGTGACTCGTACTGATGTTGCTAAAGAAGCAGGGACATCAGTAGCTGTAGTTAGCTATGTTGTTAATAATGGTCCAAGACCCGTTGCGGAAGCAACTCGGAAGCGTGTGTTAGAGGCTATAAAAAAAACAGGTTATCGTCCAAACGGTATTGCGAAAGCTCTTGTCTCTGGAACTACACAAGCTTATGGGCTTGTTGTACCAAATATATCTAATCCTTTTATTTCGTCTATAGCTCATGCCTTGCAACAAGAGGCTTTTAAGCATGGTCAGGTATTGCTATTGGGAGATTCAGGAGACGATAGAAAACGTGAAAAAGAGTTGATCAATAATTTGTTGCAACGTCAGGTTGATGGGTTGATATATGTCAGTGTTGATCGCCATCCTTGTATTGAGCTTATCCAAGAAAGTGGAACACCATATGTCATGTTAGATCGCGTTGATACGAATCTAAATGTTAGCGCGATTATTGTGAATGAGCGTCTTGCCGCGTTTAAAATTACTCAACATCTGGCTCAACATGGTTATCGTGATATAGCCATTATTTGTGGACCATGTGATATGTTGAATACACAGGACCGTATTGCTGGTTGGCGGGATGCATTACAACACGCCAACTTGGCTGTACATGAAGAGTGGATTTTTTCTACGGATTACACTCGCATGGGAGGTTATGAAATGACATTGAAGATGTTGAAAGGAAAGCGGCCGCGTGCTTTGTTTGCAACAAATGAGCTACAAGCGTTCGGATGTCTTCGAGCACTATCTGAGCAAGGAATAAAAGTACCGGATGATATGGCGCTAGTTTGTTTCAATGCTACACAACAATCGCAGTTTAACGTACCGTCTTTGACAGCAGTTCGTCAGCCGATTGATAGAATGGCAAAAACAGCTATCGAAATGTTGAAAACATGGAATGGAGAAGCTCGTGAGTGTGAATTTGAGTTTGATTTACAGATCGGTGAGTCTTGTGGTTGTACATCTATCGTAAAAGAATAAATATGCGTTTAATTATTGATTGTGATCCAGGGAATGGTATAGCTGGAGCTAATGTTGATGATGGTCTTGCATTAGCACTTGCCATAGCAGCACCGCAAATTTCTCTTGAATTAATTTCTACAGTAACAGGTAATACCCCCAGTGAAGTTGGTTATTCTGTAGCCAAATCTCTTTTGCAGAGACTAGGTAAAGATATTCCGGTGACATGTGGGGCCTCCCAAGGACTATTAGAACCTATGGATGTTTGGCGTGACAAGCTTGATCATGGTGTTGATCGGAACGGACTACGTTATCTATGGAAAGATGTTGTTCCTCCTAAATCATTTCCTTTAGTGGCATCATCAGCGGCTCAAAGTATAGGAGAACTTGTATGTCACAATCCTGGGGAAGTGACAGTTGTAGCGATTGGACCTTTGACTAACATTGCCCATGCTATGCAGTTATATCCTGATTTTCCGGAATCGGTAGCTGAAATAGTCATAATGGGGGGAGTGTTTGATGTCTCTGGTTATCAAAAGGATACCAATTTTGGAATTGATCCAGAAGCAGCACATATCGTATTAACAAGTGGTGCAAATATTACTTTGGTACCTATGGATGTCACGACACAAACTCAGATGCTACATTCTGATTTGGATTATTTATCCACATTTGATAATCCTCTTTGTGAATTTTTAGTTGAAACGATTCGCCCTTGGATGGACTATGCAATAGAAACAAGGGGATTAAAAGGTTGCTGGATCCATGATGCTTTAACAGTTGCATGGCTTATTGATAGAACAGTAGTTACTAGCACACAAAATTATGTGGACGTTGTTTTAGAAGGGAAAGATCGTGGAATGACGTTCATTTATGAGCCAGGATCATCATATTGGGATACAATTATCTCAAATAAGAAAAAAAAAACCTATCACAATATTGAAGACAGTGGATAGTGATCGATTCTTATCAATAATTTTCCACTACATTCAGAATTATTGATTTTTTCTTCTTTCATAATAAACTTTGTTATTAGATTTGATCTTTTAGAACAATTTCTTACATTAAATTAGTCAGTAGGCAGTTTGGAGTAACTGCCACTAACATTCCTTTTTATTGGGTTCAGGCTGGTCAAAATATCTCCTAAGCACTAACTAAAACCAACCTGGATTGCACCACAGCCATAAGATGATGCCGTATTGCTGATATACTACGGAATAAGATGCATCCCAATAGAGACGACAATTGAAGGAAAAAGATTTGATATCAGAAAAAAGGTTATCAGTAACCATGGCCTGCCGGATAAAAATTTCATATTATCTCGATCGCACTTTTTGAGTATTTGTGCTCTGAAATAGCTAATTGATATATTTTTAAGAGGGTTAATCTATTTTTAAATAACTTAATTTAATTATAAGGTTGCTAAATGAAAGTTGTTTTTATTGGTGGTTAATAATGAATTAAATGGCTTTTTTTTCCTGATAGATTTATAGATAACTTTGGTATGAAATAGATGAATATATATTTAACCCACTTTAAATTTTATCTTTGGAAGATTTTCTTAATCCATTATCTAATAATTACATTGTTAATTTCATATTCTTTCTTTAAGAATAGAGCGTAGACTTCAAGAGATGAGTGAGTATAAAATTCGGTATCCTTTATAGTTTGTCTCCTTTTTTATATAATTTGACCTTAAAGAGAAAATATCATGAATTGGTATTTTCAAGTTTTTAAAAATTATGCTGATTTTTCAGGGCGTGCGAGTCGTAAAGAATATTGGATGTTCTATCTGTTCAATATAATTATTTTTTTCGCAATCTGTATATTAGGTGCGATAATCGGTAATACCATTGGCTCTATAGTGATGCTTATTTATGCACTAGTTGCTTTTATCCCATTTCTTGCAGTGACAGTACGTCGTCTCCACGATACTAATCGTTCTGGCTGGTGGTTCTTACTGGTTTTTGTTCCAATTGGAGGCATTGTAGTATTTATATTCACTCTTTTAGAAGGCACTGAAGGCAGTAATGACTATGGTACTGATCCGAAAGCCATGCGTTAATACTTTAAAATTTCTTTGATTTTATTTAGTTTGCCATCGTCTCAAAAACGTCGTCTATTATTTTATAGCGGCGTTTTTTATAAATAAACACCGAATTTATTCTTAATATCAATGGGTTGCCTCTCTTTTGGCAAAATTACCATTGTCATGAATCAAAAAACTAATCTTGTCCCTTGTAATTGATTAATCGAAGAACGCATTGTTTTCATTGATTTCTCCCGCGAAGAAGTAAATAGCTCAATAAACCCCCCAGAACCATTACTGCCATAATTATCGGTGTCTGCCGGGCGATTCTGGATTCCAGTACAGCGCCGAAACAGACATATCCAAGAGGAACACTAAGAAAACGTGTGGAGGTAAATAGGGTCATTATCCGGCCAAATAAATTTTCTGGTACTCGGCGCTGAATTAAAGTGACTTCTACCGGTGCTGCAAAACCAATACCACAGCCGATGGCAAAAAGTTGGATAAATAGTACATACTGCTCACTGAATAGAGACAAAGATATGAAGCTTAATCCGAGCAGGCTGTAACCGGCCAAAATAATTCGGTAACTGGAAAAATGTTTGCCACAGATACTGTAAAGCAGAGAGGAAAGCGTTGTGCCTATACCAAAACATGTCATCGAAATGCCAAGACTGACAACGGAATTAAATTCGGTTTTATTTATGTAAGGCAGATAAATGATCAAGAATGGAGTGATAACAAAATTGATTATTGCGCTGAGGATCAGAACAGAAAACAGCTCCTTTTCTGACCTGATATAGCTGAATGCTTCAAGGAAATAACGATGCGGCAGAGAAGGTGATTCAGTCATTTGTTCTATATCGGCGATAAAGTGTTTTTTCAGAATGATGATCCCCAGTGCAACCACTAAAAAACTGACTGCATCAAAATATAAGGCGTTTATTGTACCGAGCATTGCGATGATCAGTGAACCAAAAACAGGGCCAATAAGATCACAGATATTTTCAATAGTGCTGTTTATTCCGTTAATTAACTCATTCTCTCTTTTATGCTGTTTTATCTCTTTTGCCAGCATGACATCTTTTGCCAGACGTCCTGGAGAATCCAGAATGGTTGAAAATATTAGCAGGATAGCCAATAGATAAAAATGCAGGATATCCATTGTATAAAACACAGGAATTAATAATACACTCAGGAAATTAACTAAATCAGATAGCATTGAGATGCGAAACGCACCATATTTATCCACCAACTGCGCGCTAAATAAAATAGAAAGTATCAATGGCACTATCTTGGCTGACATGACGACAGCAACCAGCAATGGGCTGCCTGATATTTCCAGAATCAACCACGGAATGGCAATTTCTGTAATGGTATTTCCCAGAATAGAAACACCATTTAATGCCAGTAAGCCACTTATTTGAAAAGGGATACGTCTTACCATATTTGAGTTTCTTCTTTCCTTAATTTCCTTCCCTAGTTTAATTAAGCCCTCACCTTACAGATCTCCTGGTTTACGGGGAGGATTACGGCCTGATGTATTGGTAGTCGCACTGCGAATTTCCTGTCCAAAAATATCAACACGTGCCTGAAATGGCGGGAACGGCAGGGTAATATCATGTTTGCGGAATTCCTGCAAAATATACTGATGCACTTCATGGCGGGCAGGCATACGGTGCCCCATTTCTGCGGCATAAGCACGCAGTTCATAGATCTGAATCCCTTGTTGCAGGTCAACCAGATAGGCTTCAGGCATCGGGTTATCGAGAATTAACGGGCACCGTCTGGCGGCAGTTATTAATATATCGGTTGCTTTCGCGGACTCTGTTTCCACGGGGACAGGAATAGTCAGGACAATACGGGTAATTGTATCTGACAATGACCAGTTGATAAATTGCTCAGTAATAAATGCCTTATTAGGAACGATAATCTCTTTTCTGTCCCAATCGGAGAGAGTGGTTGCCCGTGTGTTGATTTTCGTAATACTACCAGTCAAGCCACGAATAGTCACAGTATCGCCAATGCGGATTGGCTTTTCGAACAAGATCATCAGGCCAGAAATAATATTGCCAAAAATTTCCTGTAATCCAAAACCAAGCCCAACCCCCATTGCTGCAATCAGCCATTGCAGTTTCGACCATTCAATGCCCACTAATGAGAAACCGACAATCCCACCGATCAGGGTAATACTGTATTTGGTTAATGTTGTGATGGCATAACCTGTGCCCGGTGTCAGTACCAAATGCTGTAACAGTGCCAGCTCAAGTAGCGCGGGGAGGTTGCGGATAAGCTGTGCAGTGATAACAATAACCAGGATCGCGATCAGAACGGAACCCATTGTTATTGGCTGGACGGTATCAACACCGTTGATGGTTGTGGTGACATCCCATAGCCGGATATTTTCAAGGAAAGAGAAAGCAGAATGTAATTCTGACCACAACAGGATCAATGAAACCAGCGCAATCATGGTCAGGATAGAACGCATCAATCCCAGAGACTGGGCGCTGATTGCATCTAAATCGATAACGGGTTCTTCGACTTCAATAGAGCCTTCAACGCTGCTGTTAATATTGGAAGAATCTTCCTCACTTTTGGCACGTTGGGCAAGGATATCGGCACGACGCTGCTTCGCCCTTTCGAAAGCAATTTTACGACGTTGGATTAACATCCATCGACGAATAATGTGGTAGATGACCAGCAGGGAGAACCAGATGGCAACCGAAGTTTCTAGCCGGGCCAGCAATGCTTGTGACGTTTGCAGGTAGCCGAGCACGGATGCCAGTGCCGCCAGAATAGGTGCAGAGAGTAATATCCACCACAACACAGAGTTTATGATGTTTTCACCCGAACCATGTTTATTCATGTACAGTGGAATACCTGCACGTTTTAGCGTAATGGTAACCAAGCTCAGGAAAACACAGAGCATCAGGAAGCATAATCTGCCGAGTGTTGCGGCAAATTCACGCTCACTGTAATTGTTGAATGTGATAAGTGCCATCATAAGGGGCACAATCAGGAATATCGATAAACGATAAAACCGCATTGCCCGTTTTACCCGTTCTTCTGGCCAACGGAAATGGGCAATAAACAGGCCATTAGGATGGGCAAATGCTGCACTGAGCATGAAAATCCACAGGACAGGCGTTGTTTCACTGACACCGTTGCCAATTGCTGTCGCCATTGGGTACTGCCACGCATTTTTCAGGCCGTAGCCAATGGCTGACCAAAGCATCGGCAGAGGGAGAGCGGCGACAATCGACCAGAATACTGTACGCAGAGTAAGGGTGAAGTGATCTTGGGTCACTTTGCCAATACGGTTACTGGAACGTTCAAGGAAAGCATGGTACTGGCGATGTGAACTGATGCTGAAAATCACCAGCAATAATGTCCCAAGCAAATAAAGCAGCGTATCCTGCGTAGTCAGCATAACATGAATGGCGATGCCCAATTGGGAGAATGTGTCCAGAGAGATCAGACGGGTTAGATCCTTTACTACCCGCAGCGGGTAATCCAGTGAAATAGGGTCGACATCCGCAACCCAAAACAGATAACGGTGAGTTGCATCTTTAACTTCTTTCAAAGCATCATTTAACTGGCTGGTGGATACTTTGAGTTTTGTCAGCTCCAATATTTCGCTGTCATAGCCTGAAAGCAGAGAATTCAGTAACTCTTTTCTGGTACGGATAAGGGAATCATAAACCTGTTTTTGTGCCGGGGTCAGATTATTATATGCAACGGGAGTTTGCCCGCTTTCCCGTTGAGAGTTTTCCTGCATTTCTTCATATTTCAGCCTTTCGACCCGTAACTCCACTATGCTTCGGTCAAGTTGTTGGGATTTCGGAACATCCGGGATGTGGGTTAACTGTGTCCTTAAAGCTGCGCCCAGTGCTGTTGAATCACCTAGCCATTGCGCCTGTTCACGAATGGTATTGAGTGTCTGGCGTACCCGCAGAATATCATCGGCTGCTTTGCGTTGCTGTGAGCCAATGGAATCCATACGTTGGGTTTGCTGGTTAAGCATTTGTGACAAATGGCGGTTCTGCTGAAGTTCATCTAATAAAAATTGCGGCAGTTTCCCTCCATTCTGTCCCGCCAGCATTTCAGTATGTTCAAGGGCTGACTCTGCTTTTTGTTGCCGCTGAGCGTTTAATTGGCTGCGTAATTGCTGGAGTTGGAGATCCAGCCGTTGATAGCGTTTTTTGAATAATTCTGCCCGTAACCGGGCAATTTCCTGTCGGTTATTGGCAGAAAGTTGTGCCATCTCCAATTCATTAGTCACCGCTTTGCGGGCATTAACTTCCGCTTGTGCAAGGGTTAATTGGGCTTCACCCAACAGCGTGGGAGTAGGACTCAATGATTGAAGCCGGGAAGTTGCCTCGGTTAGCAGGCGCCTTGCTTCAGCTTGTTGTTGAGGTAAGAGATTGACTGAGTCATTGATTTCGCGGATTTTATCCTGTTCTTGTTGTAATTGCCGCTCTTGCTCCAGCAACTGGCTGCTGAGCTGGGTAATTTGCTGCTCTAAGCTGCTGATTGGCTGATTAGCCGGAATTGCAGGAGGAGGCTCACTTGCAGCCAGAATTTTCTGGCGCAACTCTTTAATGATTTTAGGGAAATCATCGATGGCTTGTTGATATTTCTCAATTCTTTCTTTAGAGGACTTGGTATCATTAACCCAGTTGATAGCCCCTTGAAATGCTTGCGCAACTTCCGCATCCTGTGGATTTTTACTGCCTTCAACCTGTTTTAGATTTTGTTTCAGTTGATTTTCATCCAGCTGTATTGTGGAAGCAAAAGCCAGATTCGCAATTAACAGGCTAAGAAGTAAACTGATAATCAGGCGCACAATAAGGGGCTCCTTGGTAATAAATTAACTGGCGTTATTTTGGTTCATGGAAACATCAGCGTGCTCAGTTTGTTCTCTCTCTTTGGTGATAGTTTGGGTGATAGTTTGTGCCAGTAAGTCACCCATCTGGGTTTGTGAACCACTGTATAAATTATTAGCAAACTGAATCTGATTAGGAGCAAACAGGTTGATCACGGTTGAACCAAGTTTGAAACGACCCATCTCTTCTCCTTTCTTGAGGGAAACGGCACCTTCTTCACCTTCTGCCGGATAAATCCAGCGTTTGATAATGCCTTCACGTGGAGGCGTCACACAGCCACTCCAGACGGTTTCTATGCTACCTACAATAGTTGCACCGACCAAAATTTGTGCCATTGGGCCGAAGGCGGTATCAAACAGGCAGATAACGCGTTCATTGCGTGCAAACAGATTAGGGACATTTGTAGCCGTCAATGGATTGACGGAAAACAGATCTCCCGGAACATAAATCATCTCTTTCAGTACGCCATCACATGGCATATGGACACGGTGATAATCTTTTGGTGATAAGTAAGTCGTGACAAACTGGCCATTGCGGAATTGTTCGGCAAGTTGGTATTGACCGGCCAGCAATGCTTCTACAGTGTAGTAGTGGCCTTTAGCCTGAATAATTTGTTCTTCCCGGATGGCTCCTAACTGGCTGATAGCACCGTCTGCGGGAAGAGCCAGTTGGTGAGTTTCATTGACAATAGGGCGGATACCCTCTTTTAATGGGCGGACAAAAAATTCATTGAATGTTGAATAAGCTTTAAAAGAAGGCTCTTGGGCCTCATTCATATCAACTTTATAAATTTTGGCAAAAGCCTGAATGGCTAGTTGTGTCAACCAACCCGCCTTTTTATTAGCAAACCAACCTGCTAAGTGAGTAATACATTGCTTTGGCAGTAAATATTGTAGTCTGATTTTAATATTGTCTGGCACATTAACCTCTTGGATTTTTTATACCCTTCTTTCAGGTTCGCAGTCTGAAATCCATAGGGTATATAGGTAAATTGGGCAAAAGTCAGCTATTGTACCTGCCCTTATGCTGAATGTCAGGGCAACGTATTGCTAATTATTGTGTCTCATTTTTGACCTTCAGTGAAATTTTTGCGTGGCTTTACCTGAGCCATGCTTTCCAGTATGCGGTGGTAATTTTCAAAACGCTCTTCCGCGATAGATCCTAGTTCCAGAGCTTCCCGTAAAGCACAGCCGGGATCATCCAGATGCTTACAATCACGGAATTTACATCCACCAAGATAATCACGGAATTCAATGAAACCTTGTGCTACCTGTTCTGGGGTCAGGTGCCATAACCCGAATTCCCTCACACCGGGGGAGTCGATGACATCTCCTCCCTGTGGGAAATGATAGAGGCGTGCTGTTGTTGTTGTATGCTGACCAAGGCCGGAATTGTCCGAGACTTCATTGACCAGAATTTCTTTTTCGTTGTCCGGGAGCAGGGTGTTAAGCAGGCTGGATTTCCCGACCCCGGATTGACCAGCGAAGATACTGATTTTATCAGTCAGCAAGTTGATCAGTTCTGGTATACCTTCTCCTGTATAGCTGGAAACTTCCAGCACCCGATAGCTGATATGACGGTAAATATCCATGACACTGTTGACCCATTCACGGCTTTCGTCATCCAGTAGATCAATTTTATTGAGCACAATCAAAGGTTCAATATTGAGTGTTTCACACGCAACCAGATAGCGATCGATAATATTCAGTGAGAGTTCAGGCAATATGGCAGAAACAATCACAATTTGGTTGATATTGGCTGCAATGGGTTTAATGCCATCGTAATAATCGGGGCGGGTGAGAACGGAAGAGCGTTCATGTACCGCTTCGACAATCCCATTGATCTTCACATCAGACTGGAGCTGTAACGGGGGCCGCCATACGACACGGTCACCGGTTACCAGTGAACGGATGGTCCTGCGGATATTACAGCGTTGTATGGAGCCGTCTGCGGCTTCAATGTCTGTATGTTGGCCGAATCGACTGATAACCAGCCCTTCTTGTGGCTCACCAAGCTGGCTGTCATCCAGTTCTGGTTTTTGGGCAGCAGCCCTGTTGAGCGGCTGTTTCAGCCTGCGCTGATGATTGGCCTGCACACGGCGTTGCTGTCCTTTGGAGAGTTTACTTTTAGCCACCGAACCTCACTTATTTCATCTATCTTGCTGATTATCGCTGTGGGTGATCAAAAACGTTATGATACACCTCTGATACAGATTACCTGTTTTGAAGGAACCTAGGATATATCATGTCAAAAAGTGAGAACAATCTTATCTGGATAGATTTAGAGATGACGGGCTTGGATCCAGAGCGTGATCGCATAATTGAAATTGCGACGATCGTTACCGATTCAGAACTGAATATCCTCGCGGAGGGGCCAGTTATCGCGGTACATCAGTCAGATGAACAACTGGCACTGATGGATGACTGGAACGTTCGGACACATACCGCCAGCGGGTTGGTGGAACGTGTAAAGCGCAGTTCATTTGATGAGGCTGAAGCTGAAAAAGTGACTGTTGCTTTTCTGGAGCAGTGGGTGCCGGCAGGAAAGTCACCTATCTGTGGTAACAGCATAGGCCAGGATCGCCGTTTCTTGTTCCGTTACATGCCTGAACTGGAAAAATATTTTCACTATCGTTATTTGGATGTGAGTACGCTTAAGGAGTTGGCACGTCGTTGGAAACCTGAATTGCTGGCCGGATTAAGTAAGAAGAATTCCCATCAGGCATTGGATGATATCCGGGAATCAATTGCTGAACTGGTTTATTACCGCAAGCATTTTATCCATATCCAGAAATAGGGAGCAGTATTTCACTGAGTGTCAGTTGATTAAGTGGGATTTTATCCCACTTGAATCAAAGTTTATCGTCGTTACCAGGATTTGCGTACTTCAAAATAGGTCGGAGTAAGTTCCTGTTAGCCCGAATCGAAGCTGGTCACTAGTGTCTTTTACCAGTTCCTTATTCTTCTCATCCTGAATGATGGCATTTGGAAATATCGTTAAGATTTGTACATAGGCTAATCATTGTATTGATGATTAAGCAGATAATGCGTCGAATTAATCCTCAATCAGAGGGGAAATGCAAATTTTTATGTTTTGGAGCTTGCCAGAAGAAGAATTCTTCGTATAATACGCTCCCCGTACTGGTGAGGAATTTCGACAGTACAGCGCTTAAAGATTAAGCGGGAATAGCTCAGTTGGTAGAGCACAACCTTGCCAAGGTTGGGGTCGCGAGTTCGAGTCTCGTTTCCCGCTCCAAATTCAGGATGGTAGGCTTATAATAGTCTGCAAGTCAGAAGAAGAATTCTTCGTATAATGCGCTTTCTGTACTGGTGAGGAATTTCGAAAGAACAGTACATCAAAATTAAGCGGGAATAGCTCAGTTGGTAGAGCACAACCTTGCCAAGGTTGGGGTCGCGAGTTCGAGTCTCGTTTCCCGCTCCAAATTCAGGACAGTAGATTTATAATAGTCTGCAAGTCACAAAAAAGCGCCTTTCGGCGCTTTTTTGCAATTCCATCCTGACCAATCCATAAGGTTCGATGTTGGTCGATACTCGATCCCTCTGCTAAATTAAATTCAAATTGGTATAATCACTTTTGGAAACAAATAAAGCAGATAACAAAGCGATTACGTGCTGACTACAATTGTTGGAAATAATAAATTTATTGAATAGGATAAAACTGTTGGATATCACGGTTATTCGTGATGTTCATGTGTATCATCATACAGTTTTTTCCAGCTCTTTTAGCAAAGCTGCCTTGCGTTCCTGCATATTTTTTATCGTTTTTTGTTTTACATGCCCGAAACCTCGTACCTGATCAGGCAGAGTTGCAATTTGTTGACAAATTGCCAGATTATTGCGATTCAATTTTTCTATCAGAAAATCAATCAATCGCTCATATTCGAGTAGTAAACTTCTTTCCTGTTTACGCTCTTCCTGATAGCCGAAAATATCAAAAATTGTACCGCGAAATAGTTTACATGCTGCAAGAAAACGAAAAACCGGAATGATCCACGCACCATATTCCTGTTTTCCTCGCTCACCTGTTCGGGGATCTTTGCGATTGAAAAAAGGAAGGCTCAGATGAAAGCGGATCTTACCTGCGTTATCAAATTGTGAACGAAGTTTATCAAAGAACCCTGTTTTGACGTAGAGACGGGCAACTTCATATTCATCTTTATACGCCATTAGTTTGAACAAATTTTCAGCAATAGACTTGGTCAGGTCTTCTGCATCAATTTGTTGAGCAGTTTGTTGGACTTGTGCAACACGGCTCAAATAGCGGAGTGCATATTTTTCATTCTGGTAATCAATCAGAAGTCTATATCTATGCAAAATAAGATCATCCAACGTCTCGATAGTCTGTTTCGGTTTAACATGCAGAAAATTATCCAGAAGTTCGGGCTGTTCAGCAGCAATGCGGCCGAGATGGAAGGCGCGTTGTGCATTATTTGCAATGTTATCTATTGGATGGGACATTGTCTGAATGGCGCGCTCTATAGAGGATAGTTTGATTGGGATCTGACCAAGTTGCCAGGCATAACCAATTAAGACGATATTAGTCTGATTTCTGTCACCGACCAAATCTGCGGCAATTTGCTCTGTGTCAACAGATCGCAGTGTCCGGCAATGTTGGTGAAGAGTATCCAGCATTTTGGTATGATCCAATTTCAGCATGGGATCTCTCAACATAGTGCCGATTTGCGTCTTGTGGGTATTAAGCACGCAGTTGGTTCCTGTTTTCGACATCACTTCCAGTGAGTTTTGCCCCGTTGCAGCAACTAAATCAGCTGCAAGGACGAGATTGGCGCGTCCCCGGTCAATTCTGACCTGATGCAGTTTATTGACATCCCGGCTGAATCGAATATGGGTTATTGCTTCTCCGCCTTTTTGGGCAAAACCAGTAAAATCAAGCAAGCTGACGGCGCAGTTTTCTATTTCGGCAGCGATACCAAGCAGGTGGCCAGCGGTGATAATACCAGTACCACCTACACCAACGAATAAGATTTCATAAGGAATGTCTGTGGAATTTAAGGCTGGTTGGGGAAGTTTATTCAGTAGCTTATCAAGCTCTTCTTGTGGCAATGTCTTGCTGGTGTCTTGGCGTAGTTCCGTGTTTTCTATAGTGATAAAGCTCGGACAAAAACCTTTCAGGCAGGATAGATCTGAATTACAAACATGCTGATCTATCGCGCGCTTAGTGCCCAGGGATGTCTCGGTTGGGATCACTGCAAAGCAATTGGATTGTATCTGGCAATCACCACATCCTTCACAGACGAACTCGTTAATCACTGCTCGTCTTGTTGTTTTCGGTACTAATCCTCTTTTTCTTTTACGTCGTAGTTCTGTTGCGCAGGCTTGATCATAAATGATGACAGTCACGCCATCAGTGTCTCGAAAGCGTTTCTGTATATCTTCAAGAAAATCCCGTTGATAAGCATTCACTCTGGCAGGAAGGCTGTTTTTACCTTTATATTTATCAGGCTCATCGGTCACAATTGCGACATATTTCACGCCTTCAGCCAGCATTAAAGACGCAATCTGCGTTATGGTAATATTCCCGTCCAGCGGTTGTCCACCTGTCATTGCTACTGCCTCATTAAATAGCAGCTTATAAGTAATGTGGCTTCCCGCAGCGACTGCCTGACGAATAGCTAAATGTCCAGAATGGAAGTAAGTGCCATCCCCCAGATTTTGAAAGACATGAGAACGATTAATAAAGAGGGAATGACCTACCCAATCGGCACCTTCGGCTCCCATTGGTGTTAGGCCGTAACCTGTATTGCGATCCATCCATGCGGCCATGATATGACACCCAATGCCGACCTGAGCCTGACTGCCCTCTGGTAAACGGGTCGAAGTACTGTGAGGACATCCCGCACAGAAATAGGGAGTACGTTTGGGAAGCGTAATATCGTGCAATGCAGTTTGGGTTGACCATTCCAAAGGAACAGAGAGAAATAAATTGAATTTCTTCAGCCATCCTGCAAGCAGAGGAGCAAGTCGTGAAGGGCGTAACTCTGTGTCTGTGGGCACAAGTTTTTGGCCAAGATGATTATGCTTACCTATCAGGTTGATATGTTGTGGGAAATTAATGAGATGCCGTGCGAGTAGCATTTCGACTACAGAGTTTTTTTCTTCAATGACAAAAATATCAGTAACCTGTGATGCGATCTCGCTGAGAAGCGGGGATAAAGGATAAACCAGACGTACATGGACAAGAGCAATACCGTGTTTTGCTAATTCAGAAGGAGGTAAGCCTCCGGCACGCAGGGCTTCTAAAACATCCCGATGGGCTTTGCCGACGGTAACTAATAAAGCTCGTGGATGTGAACATGGAGCAATGAGTTGATCAATTGGGTTAAGTCTGGCGAAGTCTTGAACAGCTTTAAGTTTATAAGATAAACGCTGTTCTATTTGAGGGCCGGGGAGATCAGGCCAACGCCAATGAAGCCCACCTGGGCCGGGATCAACTTGAGGTATTTCATATTGAGGAAAAGGCTTACGCTCCCTGATAGCACTACTTTCCACGACTTCACTGATTGCTTTAAAGCCAATCCAAGCCCCACTTACCCGGGATGCAGCCCAACCCCATAATCCCACATCAAGATAATCAGAAACGGAGGCTGGATGTAAGATTGGCATACTCCACGCCATCAAAGCGAGATCAGATTGATGAGACATGGAAGAAGACACACAGCCATGATCGTCACCAAGGATAACCAGCACACCGCCATTGGGAGAAGAGCCATAGGCATTACCATGCCTGAGCGCATCTCCGGAGCGGTCTACTCCCGGCCCTTTACCGTACCACATGCCAAAAACGCCAGTAACATTGCGATCAGGGTCAGATTCAACTTTTTGAGTACCATAAATCGCAGTAGCCGCAAGATCTTCATTGATTGCGGGCTGAAAATGAATATTGGCCTGAGCCAGCTTTTTATTGTTCTGCCATAATGTCTGATCTAAACGGGCTAATGGTGAGCCCCGATATCCTGAAACAAATCCTGCTGTATTAAGATTACGACTTCTATCCAGCTCAGCCTGAGCCAGAAGAAGTTCGATAAGAGCATCGGTGCCAGTAACAAATTTAGGTGGATAATATTGAGTCATATGTTCGAGCCTTACTGAAGGGCAATCACCGTGTAAGATACGACTAAAAAATGGTTCTAATCTATTTCCAGTAAATTATTCCGACAAGTACAAATCTTATTAGGGGGATAGTTGTATATATAATGTTAAATTTTAAATACCCCTTCACTTATCAAATTGCAGCTTTGTTGGCTAAGTTTTTGAAATATATTGTAATAATGCTTTTATAATAAACAGTTATGAAGTCTTATAGCATCATATTTGCTTAGTATATATGCTCTGTTGGATGTCTTTTAAGCGTTCAGTCTTGGTGTGCGAGTAAATGGCTTGCCATCTTTGTTGAAGGCGTTCATAATGGCGTCCGTTCATTGGGGTGCGGGAATAGCTCAGTTGGTAGAGCACAACCTTGCCAAGGTTGGGGTCGCGAGTTCGAGTCTCGTTTCCCGCTCCAAATCATATATCCTTTCTTTAGTAGTATTCACTTAGTTTAATCCTAAACTTAATATAATAGGCAAAGTAATAACAGCAATAATTGTTTGTAACGTGATGATCGCTGACATCAATTGGCTGTCTCCATTATCCCGGCAATTAATGGCATTAATAATAATCTGGATAGTCTATTGATAATAATCGAATTTTTCTCAGATCTTAGTGTTAATGGTTGTAAGGATGCACCGATATAAATTAACCCCAATAGAAGGCTTGTACTTGCCAGGATTTTTAATATTATGTTTTTATCTCTTTATTGGTCATTACAATACCTGTGATAATAAAAATACCACCAATACATATAGATATAGTGAACTTCTCCTGTAAAAATAATACGCCACCTAATATCGCAGTTAAGGGGTTTAATGCTATAAATACCCCCGCTCTTGTGGCACCAATTTTACCAATACCATCATAATATAAAACATAAGCGATAGCTGAGCCTATGACTCCCAAATAAATCAGGCTGATTAAGTCATTCATTGATAAAGAAATGAAGGCTGATGGCGTCATATCATTTGTAACCAGAGCCGTTATTGTTAACATCGCGGTTCCGGCAATGACTGAGTAAGCGACAGTATGTAATGCTCCAATTTCATTGACTGTTTTCTTACCAAAAATACTGTAAACTACCCAACTAATTACACATCCTAATATAGAAATATCGCCAATTAGATTTCCTTTTGTATTCAATAAAGTTGATAAATTATTTCCAACAATAACAATACCTGCACCAAATAAACAACATGAAATGCCGATGATTTTTATGGCAGACATTTTCTCCTTAAATAGGAAATAAGAGACGGTTGCTATCACTGCCGGATTTATTGCAACAATAAGAGAGGCTCTTGATGCATCAATATACTTCAATCCATAAAAAAAACAGATGTTATAAACAAAAATGCCAAAGAAGCCCAACGTCACTATATTTGCCATTTGTGCTTTATCGACTTTGACAAACCCTTTTTTAGAAAAAGCAATAATTATTATCAACACAAATGCTGCAAGAATAAATCTAACAGTAGCTAATAATAAAGAACTGATATCAGATGAAATAAACCTTCCAGCGATAAATGTTCCACCCCATATAGCTGAAACAATAATGAGCTTAATGTAGCTTGAGTAATCGTTTGATTTTGTGTTCATTTTTATTATCGCCTTGAAATATTTTCCAGCTCCAACATTTTAATAAGGAAATGGTAATAACGATTTGTTAGTACTATTTTTTTATTAACTATACCATGGCATCTGAGTTGTGATTTCAGCCCTCTTTATACTAGCAATGCCATCATAAAATACAAAGCAAGAAAGTCGTATTGTTCTCATAAATTGTTTTAGGTAGCTGTAAATTTAATGCGAAACGGCTTTTGCTATTAATTTTAAATTGATGTAATTACTTATCTCAGTCACATAGTTAACTATTTGACTGAGATAAAGAAAATCCTTACTGTGAAGTGATTCGAAATCTATTCGGTATATGTTTCTGGCATTATCAGATTATTTGGTATTTTGTTTTCATTACTCTCAGCTAGTCCTGGCTTAGATTTAGAATCAGATAATATTTCATTTATAATACTTCGTTGAATACGGCTTCCGCCCATAAATTGATAGTTAATTGGCCCATTTAAAATTAAAACGACTTTATCATAATTTTCTTGACTGTAATTTTTTATGACCTCAAGCAGGTTTCTTTTAGTATTGTAATAACCGATAGGGTTACTATTTTCCGTTTTTTCGATGAGATAATCTATCATATCGAATTTTTTATTGATGCCGAACGCTAAAGCTGCGTGGAAATCATTGAAAAAATAAAAACCAAGTTCTTCCTTATTGTTCCATGATTCAAAAAGTAAATCTGAGTGTCTTTGTATATGCTGATCATTTTTTCCATATATGAATTTCAACTTGAATAATAAAGAAGTAGCATCTAAATCTTCAAGCCCATTGCTATCATTTTTATGGCGAATCTGATGGTATATATTAACTACCTGATCGATTTCATTCATCTCCATAAGAAACATAGCGTAATGCCAGAATAGATGAATTCTCATACCATAATTATCTTGCCATATGTCTTTCAGGGTATCCATCCAGTATTTCCCTTCATTAAAGCGTTTTTTGTCATAAAAATAATGGCAAATGGCATGAATCGCATAAATATCAAGGTTGTTTATTTTCAATGAGCTGGATGCACTTTCATAAGATTCATCATAGTATTTATTTTCGTTCAGAATGAATGCTTTAATACCTTGAAAATAGCTATAAAATTCATCGTTAATATCCCAGTGTTTATTAACCAGATTGAGCGTTTCAAGCATGGTTTCGGTCATGCCATTATTGAACTCAATCATATGACATATGTAAAAACTGAATATGTCTTTAGGATTTTTTAATAAGCATTTATAAAAATAATTTCTGGCCTGATAATAATTATTATTAATTAAAGAAATTATTCCTGAGTTGATGAGTTCAGCACGTTTATCTGATTCTTTTTCACTTATCATTATTAGTGTATCAAGAAGTGATTTAGCTTGCTCATATTTGCTTTTTTCCATTGAAATAAGCAAGTCAGTCATATGTATCTGTAATATTGAAAGAGAGAGGTTACTTGAATGGAACCAATTTATATTTGCAAGTTCTTCGTTCCTTTTCATTCCCAACATGCAATGATAACATTCGTATATAAACAATAAGTCATCACTTTTGTTTACAATATGCGGTACGTTTGATTTATCATTAACAATCATAGATAACAACCTCATTTATAATTGATTATCCAATATGTTATTTTTGTATTAGCTTATAGCTAAACGATATAAATATACAGTAAAGGCAAATGAAAATTAATGAGTTATCTCACAATAAGAAATTCGTGGTGAGTCGGGGTAATATTTTATATTCTTGAGTAATAAATATAATGGAGGGTAAATTCATATAATAGATGAAACAGTGTTATAAAACTATAATATCCACTGATTAAGCTAATTCTATTATTATTCATTATTATGATGACATCGTAATTTGATATCGCTTTTCTGGTTAATCCGCATGAATATATCTCATTGCCTTGAAAAGTATATTCTTTTTTGTGCTGGAAAGAGTAATCACGACCGGTGTCGGTGCAGCTAATAGGCTGCTGTTTTCTGCGATATTTTAATGAAATGTATCGTAGTCATATTATTCTCAATTGAGGACAATTATCTTTGTATATTGGATCTCCAGTGCTGATTAAAAAGATTTCTTTTCTTGACCTTTAGAAATCGTCGTAATCGATAGGAGCATAGAAAAGATGATAAGAACCGGAAAACAATATATGGAGGATTTACGTGATGGACGCACTATTTTTATCAATGGTGAAAAGATCACAGATCACGTGGATCATCCGGCATTCAGGAATGCGATTAGATCTGTAGCGAATTTGTATGACTATAAAATTCAGCATGCGGATAAAATGACTTTCACAACAGAAGCTGGCGAGCAGATGAGTCTGTACTGGCAGTTGCCTTCTACCCATGAACAGCTAATTGCACGTGGTTATGCAGCCTATGAATGGGCCAGGCAGACAGTAGGCTGGCTTGGCAGAAGCCCTGATTACACATCATCGGCACTAGCAGGAATGCTGACACATATTGAGTTATTCGAATCTTACTCTCAAGAACGCGCTGATGCTTTGCGAAATTATTTTGCCTATGCGAGTAAGAATGATCTTTATCTGGCTTATGCCCTGATTAATCCGCAGGGCGACCGTTCAAAAACACCCGGTGGACATGATAAGAATATCTATCATGCCCTTGGTGTAGTGGAAAAGAATGCCGAGGGCATTATTGTCCGAGGTACTAAAATGTTCGCTACAGGCGCAGTATTGGCTGATGAAGTATTGGTCGGTACGACTAAGCCGCTGAAAAAAGATCTTGATGAACGCTATGCGCTCTCTTTTGCTATGCCACTCAATACGAAAGGCATAAAAATTATATCCAGACGTTCCTACGAGTTTGGTGCTCATCCCGCAGATTATCCATTGTCATCCCGGTTTGATGAAAATGATTCAATGCTCTATTTCGATGATGTTCTGGTGCCTTGGGAAAGGGTGTTTATCTTTGAAGATATCGATATGTGCACTAAGCAGATGGAGTCAACGGCTACGGAAATCTTGATGGATATCCAAAGTCTGGCCCGTTATGCAGTAAAATTGCACTTTTTAGCAGGATTAGCGCAGGCAATGGCTGAAACCAATGGTGTCTGTGAGTATCCTGCCGTGAAGGAATCACTCGCACAGCTCGCCTGCTATGCCATGAATATTGAAGGGCTGTTTAAGAGTGTGCTCCATTGCCCAAAAGTTCATAATGGATTCTGCTTGCCTGATAAGACCATGCTTTATACGTATCGGGTGATCTCGCAGTCAATGTATCCGAATGTATTGGAGACAATCAGAAAACTGGCAGGGGGAGGCGTTTTGATGTTGCCGTCAAGTGCGGCTGATTTAGAGGATGATGAAATTTTAAGTGTTATTGAGAAAACACAGTATTCATCCATTGCTTCACCTGTCGAAAGGGTCAGATTGATGAAGTTGGTGTGGGATGCGGTAGGTTCAGAGTGTGCTTCAAGACACCATCAGTATGAAGTGTTTTATGCCGGAGCTCCTTATCAAACGTTGGGGCGTCTTTACGGTCAATACGACTGGGAGTCATCAAGAGAACTGGTTGAAAGGATAAAAACGCTTTAAATTAATTTTTACCCTGCTGCTATGTTCGTCCTGTTGTCACGTTAAATTTGCCGGATAATAATGAATAGCAATAGTTGGTAATGAAACAGTCGGTAAGAAAAAAGTGTCAGCATTGAGTGTTGGCACTTCTTATTCCGTATCAGTATAACTTGTCAGAGTCCGGCCAAAAATAATTTATTGAAAGCGCTTGCCATCCTGCTTCAACAAGTCCATAATGCCGCCTCATTTTTGGGTAGGCAGAGGAAAATTTCTCCAATAGCATCTAAAATGGGGGAGTGGATTCCTTTTTTATTGCCAATGCCTAATACTTTTCCAACGAAGTGCAATCTCTATTTTTTATCCACAGTATTTAACGTAACTACCATATTGAGTTGCTCGGTATTGCTTTGATTGTTACACAGAGTTATCCACAGGCAATACGATTACATTTAAGCTTTGTAACCCATTATTTAAAATAATATCCATTAATTAACTAATTGATAAATTAGAATAATTGTCTATAATTCAAAATTATTGAATTAATATTTACCCTTTCTTCGCTTCTTGATCAGCAAAGCGTTTTTATTTTATTCACAAGGAAACAGACGGTTTTTTTAATAAGAAATTAAGCTGATTGTATATTAAGCATCTCTGGCTAATCCTTTGGTAATTGCCCGTATTAACCGTTTCTGTTGTGACGTTTGAATTTCAATTGCATTAGCACTCCGACGAGATATCTGTTGAGCAATGGCCCAGTGGATATGTTCATCTAATACATCACTCAAACCGATTCTTTTTTCCAGAGTTAGTACAATTTCATCCCGGTAAGGTGCGTTACCTAACGCAACTGAAATATTGCGCAGCCAACGTAGATAACCGATACGTCGTATAGCTGAGCCTTCCGTTATGCGCAGGAACTTTTCTTCGCTCCAGCTGAACAGATCAAGTAATTCAGGCGTATGTAGTGCCGCACGAGGGCTAAAATCATCTTCATCCGTTAATTGTGAGAAACGATTCCAGGGGCAAATCAGTTGGCAATCGTCACAACCATAAATCCGGTTTCCCATCAATGGACGAAATTCTTCTGGGATAGCTCCGTCGAGTTCAATCGTCAGATAAGAAATACAGCGGCGGGCATCAATCGTATAAGGTTCTATAATTGCTCCTGTCGGGCAGGTGGTCATACAGGCGACACAACGTCCGCATTGTTCTTCTTGAGGAGTATCGATAGGTAAGGGAAGGTTAATCAGTAATTCTCCCAGAAAGAACCAAGAACCTGATTCCCTGTTTAATATAAGTGAGTGTTTACCAACCCAACCAAGTCCGGCTTTTGCTGCCAACGGGCGTTCCATAATGGGAACAGAATCGACGAAGGGACGAAAATTCAGAGTCCCTTGGTATTCATGGGTGCTGCAATAGTCCTGTATTTGTTCACCTAGCTTTTTAAGCCGTTGGCGTAGCAGTTTATGGTAATCTCTGCCCAGTGAATAACGGCTAACATAGCCCAGTTCAGGGTTATTCAATGTACTGGCAAAAGCAGCTTTGGTGGGCAGGTAATTCATGCGTACACTAATAACCCGCAACGTGCCGGACAGTAATTCATGGGGCCGCGCTCGCATCATGCCGTGACGTGCCATCCAGTCCATTTCACCATGGTATTGTTTATCGAGCCATTCCTGTAATCTCGGCTCTTCTGTGGATAAATCAGTATCACAGATGCCAACTTGCTGGAAACCGAGGGAAAGCCCCCATTGCTTGATATTTGTTGCCAGAAGATTCAGATCGAGAGGAGTTGTCATTAAATATTAAGTTACTGCTGTAATAGGGGCGTAGAGTAACACAGGATAGATTGAATACAAAAAATGTGGTATCTGGCTTGATGTCAGCACAGAAGATGCTAAATGATAATAGCTGAGTTATGTTATGGTTATTGGTTAAGCTATTACTATTTGGCTGATATGCCTTTTATATACCTTATGGATTTCAGGTCACGACTTGAAAGAGGATGTGTATATTTCAACATTCTCCAATTCAATAAATACAATAGATAATTTTCGATGAAAGAACTCGTTTTATCACTCCCAGATGAAAATGCTACGGTTGCACTGGGCAATGCAGTGGCGGCAGCTTGCGAACGCGGCTATGTTATTTATTTATACGGTGATCTTGGCGCAGGAAAAACGACATTCAGTCGTGGTTTCCTGCAAGCTCTCGGTCATCAGGGACATGTAAAAAGCCCTACTTATACGTTGGTTGAACCTTATACCCTGCAACCACGCTCTGTTTATCATTTTGATTTGTACCGTCTGGCTGATCCGGAAGAATTGGAATTTATGGGGATCCGGGATTATTTTCATCAGGATGCCATTTGTTTGGTGGAATGGCCGCAGCAGGGGGCAGGTTTTTTGCCTGAAGCTGATATTGAGTTGCATTTGACCTATAACCATTTGGCCGACAAAAGCGAAGGTCGACAAGCGCGTTTTGTGGCGTTATCTGAATATGGTGAAAATTTACTGGATAATCTGAAATCCTTATGAAGGAATCTCTGACCATGATGAATGCCTTCTTCGTGAAGACGATACAAAAATGGCAAACCCATTGGCTGATGGTTTGTGTGCTGCTTGTGATGTTAAGCCAACTGGTTATGACAACAGCGGTGGCGTCTACGTTGTCAAATGTGCATGTGAGCAATCGTCCATCTGAAGCGACTGTGACGTTGGGATTTACCGACGGGCATCCTGAGTATCGTTTTTTCCCTCTGCATAACCCTGAAAGACTGGTGGTGGATATTCGTCAATCCGCTAATTTCACAGGGCTGCCAATGCATTTATCAGGCCAGGGTCAGGCAAAACAGAATTTGGTAAAAGTCGTCCGAACCAGTCAGCCACCTGATTTACTTCATAAGCGAATTGTGCTGGAGTTGGCGCAGAAGGCAACAGCAACTTCCGTTGTGAAGCGATCAGGCCATCAATACCAGATTATCTTTACTCTGAAAGTAGATGGTACTGTGAGTCGTTCATCGACATTGAAAGAAAAACCTGCATTCAGAGAAAATCCAGTATCAAATGAAGGTAAGCAATTACTAACAAATAAGCCAACTTCTGGTACAATGCCGACAAAACAGGATGCTAAAATTACGTCTGCTCATGGTGAACAATTTGCTCATGGTGAACAAGTAGTGAAAAAACAGCTAACCAAGGCAGCTAAAGGAAAATATCCAATTGTTATTGCCATTGATGCCGGGCATGGGGGACAGGATCCGGGGGCAATCGGGCAGCGGGGATTGCGGGAAAAAAATGTTACCATCAGTGTAGCGCGTAAACTGGAAGTACTTCTGCGCAATGACCCCATGTTCAAACCTGTTCTGACACGGAATGGTGATTATTTTATTTCGGTAGCAGGACGATCTGAGGTCGCCCGTAAGCACAAAGCCAATATGCTGGTTTCCATTCATGCGGATGCTGCACCTAATCGTCGTGCCAGAGGAGCTTCTGTCTGGGTACTGTCCAATCGTCGTGCGAACAGTGAACTGGGGAATTGGCTGGAACAGCATGAGAAACAGTCTGAGTTGTTAGGTGGTGCGGGAGATGCTCTTGCCAATGGCACTGATCCTTTTTTGAGTCAGGCTGTGCTGGATCTGCAATTCGGGCATTCACAGCGGGTAGGCTACGACGCTGCTGTTCAGGTTTTGCATCAGTTAACTCAGGTTGGTTCTTTGCATAAACGTACACCAGAACATGCCAGTTTGGGGGTTCTGCGTTCACCGGACATTCCTTCCATCTTGGTAGAAACGGGTTTTATCAGTAACTCGTCAGAAGAAGGGTTGTTGAGTTCCGATCAGTATCAAGAAAAATTAGCGCAAGCCATCCATTTGGGGTTACGGCACTATTTTCAGACTAATCCGCTGCAAACAGCACCAAAGTAATTTTAAACCGTGAGCAAGAAACTATACGTAAGCATTAACATGTAAGAATTAACACCTAAGAAACAGTGAATAAGGTCGAATGATGGCTATCAGGATATTACCCCCACAATTGGCAAATCAGATTGCTGCTGGTGAAGTGGTTGAACGCCCTGCATCGGTAGTGAAAGAGTTGGTGGAAAATAGCCTTGATGCTGGCGCTACCCGCATTGACATTGATATTGAGCGTGGTGGTATAAAATTGATCCGTATTCGTGATAATGGCTGTGGTATTAGCAGGCAAGACCTCACGTTGGCATTGGCTCGGCATGCTACCAGTAAAATAGCTTCTCTGGATGATCTGGAAGCCATTGTTAGTATGGGATTCCGAGGGGAGGCACTGGCCAGTATCAGTTCCGTTTCACGGTTGACGCTGACATCTCGTCCTGAAAATCAGACCGAAGCATGGCAGTCTTATGCTGAAGGCCGTGATATGCAAGTAACGGTAAAACCAGCTGCTCACCCTGTTGGAACGACGGTTGAGGTTTTAGACCTGTTTTATAACACGCCTGCTCGTCGAAAATTTCTGAGAACGGAAAAAACGGAGTTCAGCCATGTTGATGAAGTCGTGCGCAGAATCGCACTTGCCCGGCTGGACGTGGCGATCAATCTGAATCACAACGGAAAATTGGTTCGTCAGTATCGTCCGGCCAAAGAAGAATCTCAGCATGAACGTCGATTAGCAGCAATTTGTGGTGCGGCATTTGTGCAGCAGGCACTTGCACTATCATGGCAGCACGATTCTTTATCTATCAAGGGTTGGGTGGTTGATCCGATGAATACCGCTGTGGCAGGTGATACTCAGTATTGCTATGTTAATGGACGTATGATGCGGGATCGGCTGATTAATCATGCTATTCGTCAGGCCTACCAAGATCTGCTGCAAGGAGAGCAGCAACCTGCTTATGTTCTGTACCTGGAGATCGATCCGCATCAGGTTGATGTCAATGTGCATCCGGCCAAACATGAAGTGCGTTTTCATCAGGCGCGTTTGGTGCACGATTTTATTTATCAGGGCGTAGCAGCAGTATTGAAACAGCGGGGCAATGGCGCTGAACTGGCACTTGATTGTCAGGAGAATACCGCCAATTGGATACCGGAAAATCGGCCTTCTGCGGGAGAAAACCATTTTCTCCGACAAACAAAGGCGTTATCGGGAGAGCCGCCTTCAAATACATCATCATCTTCTCGCTCTGTATCTTCATCTTCGTCCGGGCAGCATGATAAGCAAAGGCAGGAACCACTCAACAATCCATCTTCAGGCCAGCGTCCAGAGCATGGCTCTACCCGGCAGCCTTATCATGGGGAAAATTATCAGAAAAAACAGGGGGAGTTGTATCAGAAACTGATGCAGTTTGAGTCAGAGGAAAAACAACCATTATTTCCTGAAAAGGCAACGCCTGAGAAACGAGATTCTGGAAAACCAACTCCTGACGCGGAAAAAACGACATTAACACCAACTCGTTCAACTGTCGTACAAGGGAAAAGTAGTAGTTATAGTTTCGGCAAGGTATTAAGTATCTATGCCTCCCATTACGCCTTGTTTGAGTCGGCATCAGGCATTGGGTTGTTGTCTTTACCTGTTGCGGAGCGTTGGCTGAGGCAGGCACAGTTAACTCCGGGAGAACAAGGGCTAAAATCACAACCACTGCTTATCCCATTGAAACTGTCTCTCGATCAGGCAGAAATTAGTGTCTTAAAGCAGAATAGTGAGCTATTAAAGACTTTTGGCATTGAATCTACTGTCGCGCATGGAAAAGTAACCATTCATGCGGTATCGTTGCCTCTTCGCCAACAGAACCTGCCAAAACTGTTTCCGGCCTTGTTGGGTTATCTGATAGAGCAGCCACCGGCTTCTGTAGAACAGGTGGCAATCTGGCTTTCCCGTCACTTGGGGAGCGAACACGAAACGTGGAACGTTGCGCAGGCTGTTCAGCTTTTAGCTGATGTCGAGCGCCTTTGCCCTCAGCTGGTGGAATCTCCGCCTGAGGGATTATTACAATTAATTGATTTACAAGCAGTGGTGGCACTTTTTAATCATGAGTGATTTAAAAACTCAACAATTGCCCACAGCCATTTTTATCATGGGGCCGACTGCCTCAGGAAAAACGGCATTATCAATCGCTTTACGTCAGCATCTTCCGGTTGAACTGATTAGCGTTGATTCTGCATTGATTTATCGTGGCATGGATATTGGTACAGCGAAACCTTCCGCAGAAGAACAGGTACAGGCACCTCATCGTTTGATTGATGTTTTGGATCCTGCCGAAGTTTATTCTGCTGCTGATTTTCGTCGTGATGCGTTGAAACACATGGCGGAAATTACGGCTGCCGGGAGAATTCCACTCTTGGTTGGTGGAACCATGCTATATTTCAAAGCATTACTAGAAGGATTATCGCCATTGCCTTCTGCAAGTCCTGAAGTGCGGGCACAGATTGAGCAGCAGGCAGAGGAAGAGGGGTGGGATGCATTGCACCGGCAGTTGCAGGAGATTGATCCGGTTGCTGCTGCAAGAATTCACCCAAATGATCCACAACGTCTTACTCGTGCACTGGAAGTTTTTCGGATTTCGGGTAAAACTCTAACTACATTGACTGAAACGTCTGGAAATGTATTGCCTTATCATGTTCATCAGTTTGCGATTGCGCCTGCAAGCCGTGAAGTTCTGCATCAGCGCATCGCTGCCCGTTTTGAACAAATGATCAAAACAGGGTTTGAAGATGAAGTTAAAGCGCTTTATGCTCGTAACGATTTGCATACAGATTTACCTTCCATTCGTTGTGTTGGTTATCGTCAGATGTGGTCTTATCTCGCAGGCGAAATCTCTCATGATGAGATGGTTTATCGTGGTATCTGTGCGACTCGCCAGCTAGCGAAACGTCAGATCACATGGCTCAGGAGTTGGGACAATGTGACTTGGTTGGACAGTGATCAACCTGAACAAGCACTAAATACAGTCATGCAGGTTATTAGTACATAAATTTATTGATTGTGTACAATTGATCAGTACCAAGTTGATCAGTAAAAAGTGTCATTTTTGAGTAGTTAATTTTTCGAACCAACGGGTTCTTAGTTAAAAACAACAAAATAAGGAAAATATAGAATGGCTAAGGGGCAATCTTTGCAAGATCCATTCCTGAACGCATTACGACGTGAAAGGGTCCCGGTTTCTATTTATTTAGTCAACGGCATCAAATTGCAGGGTCAAATTGAATCTTTTGACCAATTTGTCATTTTGCTGAAAAACACAGTCAGTCAGATGGTTTATAAACACGCCATCTCTACTGTTGTGCCTTCCCGCCCAGTGTCTCATCATGGTAGCAATGCAAATATGGGATCCAGTGTAGGAAATTATCAGGCTAATACTAGCTCGGCGGTACAGCAGGAAAATGATATCGCTGAATAAATCAGTGATAGTGCCTGACGTAAATAAAAACATAGGTAGGGAGACTTTACCTATGTTTTTCCTATGGATTCTACTTAGCCTGAGGGGTTGCGACGTTGTTTGATCGTTATGAAGGCGGAGAACTAGCCGTTCTGGTGCATGTTTTTTTCTCACAGGAAAAAGATACGGAAAATCTCAGTGAATTTGAATCATTGGTGACTTCCGCAGGTGTTTCTCCTGTGCAGATAGTGACAGGAAGCCGTAAAGCTCCGCATCCGAAATATTTTGTCGGGGAAGGCAAAGCAGAAGAAATTGCTGAAGCAGTCAAAAACAGCGACGCAGATGTGGTGCTGTTTAATCACGCACTCAGTCCTGCTCAGGAACGTAATCTTGAACGCCTGTGTCAATGTCGTGTTGTTGATCGCACTGGCGTGATCCTGGATATCTTTGCCCAGCGGGCAAGAACGCATGAAGGTAAGTTGCAGGTAGAACTTGCACAATTGCGTCACTTATCCACCCGTTTAGTTCGGGGTTGGACTCACCTTGAACGCCAGAAAGGGGGGATTGGTTTACGTGGTCCGGGAGAAACTCAGCTGGAATCAGACCGCCGTATGCTGCGTGACAAAATCAAGCAGATTCTGGGGCGTCTCAATAAAGTAGAAAAGCAACGCGAACAGGGGCGTCAGGCACGTAATAAAGCAGATATTCCTACTGTTTCCCTCGTCGGTTACACCAACGCAGGAAAATCAAGTTTATTCAATAGAATAACCTCGGCTGAGGTATATGCTGCTGATCAGCTTTTTGCTACTCTCGACCCTACATTGCGCCGGATCAATGTGAATGATGTTGGTCCGGTTGTCTTGGCTGATACCGTTGGTTTCATTCGTCATTTGCCTCATGATTTGGTTGCAGCGTTTAAGGCTACTTTGCAAGAAACCCGGCAGGCAAGATTGCTGCTTCATGTTGTTGATGCGTCAGATAATCGTTTGGATGAAAATATCCTTGCTGTTGATAGTGTCCTGGAAGAGATTGAGGCGCATGAGATCCCTTCTCTATTGGTGATGAACAAAATCGATATGTTAGCTGATTTTGTTCCCCGTATTGACCGTGATGAGGAAAATCGTCCGGTGAGAGTCTGGCTTTCTGCTCAGACTGGAGAAGGCATCCCTCTGTTATTACAGGCGCTGACTGAGCGTCTTTCAGGGGAAATTGCACATTATGAATTGCATCTTCCACCAGAAGCAGGGCGTCTGCGTAGTCGTTTTTACCAGCTTCAGGCGATTGAGCGTGAGTGGATGGAAGAAGATGGCCAGTTAGGGCTTGAAGTCAGGATGCCGATGGTTGACTGGCGTCGTCTGTGCAAACAAGAGCCAAATTTACCAGACTATGTTGTCTGATTGATTGGCGCAGGACGACAAACAAGGTATTATTTTGTCTGCCATTTCAAGGTGCTTAAAGTCATGGAGTAGCGGTGATGGAATGGTGGTGATGAAATGACTGTGCCAGAATTGCAGTGACAGAATCAGCACTGTCAAATGTATCACCCAAAAATATTGGTTGCTTACGAAACGATGAAAGTTATCGTTTCTGCCCATGGAGGCCGCTGTCAGACCTGTCAGGGACAGGCAACGGCCTGTGAAGTGGGAAGCCTCACCCGTCTGGGTGGAGAGCAGTCACCTCTGAAAAACTAGTGAAAAACTAAAAGTGGAGCTAAAACATGGCGTGGAATCAGCCCGGTAATAACGGACAGGACCGCGACCCGTGGGGAAGCAGCAATAATAATGGCGGCAACTCCGGCGGCAACAATAAAGGTGGTCGAAACCGTGGGGCAACTGATCTCGACGATCTGTTCCGTAAACTGAGTGAAAAACTCGGTGGTCTCGGTGGAAACAAAAGTGGAAATGGTTCTGGACAGAACTTTAAATTTGGTGGGCGTCTTATTAGTCTTGCCGTTGCTGCTGCAGTTGCTGTTTGGGTTGTAAGTGGTTTCTATACAATTAAAGAAACAGAACGTGGCGTTGTTACCCGATTTGGTAAATTTAGCCATATCGTGCAGCCCGGCTTGAACTGGAAGATGACATTTATCGACCGGGTTCGTGCAGTTAACGTTGAATCTGTTCGTGAATTGGCAACATCGGGTGTCATGTTGACATCGGATGAAAACGTAGTACGTGCTGAAATGAACGTTCAGTATCGTGTTACTAACCCTGCCGCCTATCTTTTCAATGTCACTAATCCTGATAACAGTCTGCGTCAAGCAACCGACAGTGCTGTGCGCGGGGTTGTTGGCAAATACACAATGGAAAAAATCCTGACTGCGGATCGTACTATTGTGCGTAACGATACCCAAAAGGTACTGGAAGAAACCATCCGTCCGTACGATATGGGGATCACTTTGTTGGATGTTAACTTCCAGACTGCACGTCCACCTGAAGAAGTGAAAGCGGCGTTTGATGACGTTATCGCAGCCCGCGAAGAAGAGCAGAAAACGATTCGTGAAGCAGAGGCTTATAAAAACTCTGTCTTGCCGATTGCTAAGGGTGATGCTCAACGTATTATCGAAGAAGCTAAAGCCTATAAAGTCAGCGTGGTATTGAATGCACAGGGTGAAGTAGCAAGTTTCGCTAAAATTCTGCCAGAATATAAAGCTGCACCGGAAATTACCCGTGAGCGCCTTTATATTGAGACAATGGAGCGTGTTCTGAGTAATACCCGTAAAGTGATTGCAAATGAAAAGAGCAACAATATGCTGGTATTGCCACTGGATCAGGTTCTGCGTAGTCAGGCTGAAGCAGCAAAGGTTAAGCCATCAGAAGTGAAGGTAACATCAGGGCAGCGCAGTACGACACATACTGCACCAACACACGGGCCATCTGGTTATGGCAGTTCTGGCTATGATGATTCAAACAACCTGCGTGGTGATACGACAAGACAAGGGAGACCATAATTATGCGTAAGTCGTTCGTCTTTGCTATTGCCGCCGTATTGGTTGTGCTGTATTCATCAATATTTATCGTATATGAAGGTCAGCGTGGTATTGTGTTGCGCTTTGGCAAAGTGGTGCGTGATGCTGAAAATAAGGCAATGGTTTATCAGCCCGGCCTGCATTTTAAAATTCCATTTATTGAAACTGTCAAAACACTTGATGCCCGTATCCAGACTATGGATATCAAGGCTGACCGCTTTCTGACAAGTGAAAATAAAGACCTGATTGTTGACTCTTATCTGAAATGGCGGATTAAAGATTTCAGTAGCTATTATCTGGCAACGGGGAATGGTTCAATTTCTCAAGCTGAAGTGCTGTTAAAACGTAAGTTCAGTGACCGCCTGCGTTCTGAAATTGGTCGTCTGGATGTTCGTGGCATTGTGACAGACTCCCGTGGTCGTTTGACGACGGATGTGCGTAATGCCCTGAACCTGGGTACAGGTGATGATAATTCTTCCGCAGACAGCGCAATCGTCTCTGCCGCTGCCCGTGTGAAGAAAGAAACTAAAAGTGAACAACCCGCTTTTAACCCGAACAGCATGGCTGCGTTAGGGATTGAAGTTGTGGATGTCCGTATCAAGCAAATCAACTTGCCTGATGAAGTTTCTGGTGCAATCTACCAGCGTATGCGTGCAGAACGTGAAGCGGTAGCACGTCGCCATCGTTCACAGGGTATGGAAGAAGCTGAGAAGGTTCGTGCTGCGGCTGACAAGTCGGCTACTGAGGTTAAAGCAGCGGCATATAGTCAGGCACTGGTTTTACGTGGTGAAGGCGATGCAGAAGCCACTAAACTGTTTGCTGATGCTTTCAGTAAAGATCCTGATTTCTACGCTTTCATCCGTAGCTTGCGTGCTTATGAGAAAAGCTTCAAGAATGAGGGGAATATCATGGTTCTCAGCCCGGATACTGATTTCTTCCGTTATATGAAAGAGCCGACGAAACAGCGTGGCCATGTTAACCGTGCTGATAACTAATGAGTTCTGATAGGTGAACTGTTTTATATTCGCCTGAATTGAAAAAAGAAATCTCATCTGAGCCACTGTAAGAAAACTTACAGTGGCTTTTTCATACTAGTTTTTTGTCTGCCATCATTACCAATGTTTACTTAGCAGCCCATTAATATGACGAAACGAAATAACAGAAGTGAGAAAAAATACTGAAAGGTGCTAAATGAGATGTTAGAATCCATTTTTAAGCAACCGAGTGAACTTTTGAAATGGGTAAGAACGTTGTCGTATTGGGCACCCAATGGGGTGACGAGGGCAAGGGTAAAATCGTCGACTTGCTGACTGAACGGGCTAAATATGTGGTTCGTTATCAGGGCGGCCATAATGCAGGCCATACACTAGTCATCAACGGTGAAAAAACCGTTCTCCACTTAATCCCATCTGGGATCTTACGTGAAAATGTCATTAGCATTATCGCAAATGGGGTCGTTTTAGCACCAGATGCTTTGATGAAAGAGATGAAAGAGCTTGAATCACGTGGGGTTCCTGTACGTGAGCGCTTGCTTATTTCCGAAGCTTGTCCGTTGATCCTGCCTTATCATGTTGCATTGGATAATGCCCGCGAAAAGGCGCGCGGTGCTAAGGCAATCGGTACAACTGGCCGTGGTATCGGGCCTGCATACGAAGATAAAGTGGCTCGTCGTGGCCTGCGTGTGGGCGATCTGTTCGATAAAGAAACTTTCGCAGTTAAGCTGAAAGAAATCATCGATTACCATAACTTCCAATTGGTTAACTATTACAACGAACCTGCTGTTGATTATCAGAAAACGCTGGATGATATTCTGGCAGTTGCGGATATTCTGACTGGCATGGTAGTTGACGTTTCTGACCTGCTCTACAAAGCAACTCAGAAAGGTGAACTGGTAATGTTCGAAGGTGCGCAGGGTACATTGCTGGATATCGACCACGGTACTTATCCTTATGTAACCTCTTCCAATACCACTGCTGGTGGTGTTGCAACTGGTTCAGGTCTGGGTCCGCGTTACGTTGATTACGTATTGGGTATCATCAAAGCTTATTCCACCCGTGTTGGTGCAGGCCCATTCCCAACTGAACTGTTTGATGAAACCGGTGAATATCTGCGCCAGAAAGGTCAGGAATTCGGTGCAACCACAGGGCGTAGCCGTCGTACTGGTTGGTTGGATATCATTGCTATTCGTCGCGCTATCCAAATCAATTCCCTGTCCGGTTTTTGTATGACTAAACTGGATGTACTGGATGGCTTGAAAGAAGTGAAAATCTGCGTTGGTTATCGTCAACCTGATGGCACTGTCATTGAGACTACGCCATTGGCCGCAGAGAACTGGGAAGGTCTGGAAGCGGTATATGAAACTCTGCCAGGTTGGGATGAAAGCACTTTCGGTGTTAAAGAGCACAGCCAGTTGCCAGCAGCAGCATTGAATTATATCAAACGGGTTGAAGAGCTGACCGGCGTTCCTGTTGATATTATTTCTACTGGCCCAGATCGTTCTGAAACCATGATCCTGCGTGATCCATTTGATGCTTAGTTGATGATTTTAAATCTTTAAAGTATCTGTAACCGGGCCTTATGCCCGGTTTAATTTACTGGCAAGTCAGCAATACGTGCCTACTCATCCCCGTCGCCTTGCTCTTCCCAAGTTAATGACCTCTTTTCCAGCAACAATTTTGTGTTCAGCTATAGCTTCGCGAAAATATATGCGAGTTTATATGATTTGGTTTTGACTAGTTCCAATTTACATACATTGCAGCGATCATTTAATAGTTTTAGTGGATTGGCTACATGTCAATATAGCTTGACGTAGCCAGCGATGTGCTGCATCTCTTTCTCGCCTAATGTGCCAGGCTTGCTGATATGTAAATTCGGGAAGAACAAAAGGCGGCTTGAATTGTCGTAGTGTCTTGTACCGACACATTGGTTCTAAGATTCGGCTGGCAACGGTCAAAATGAGGTCAGTGCCAGGCAATAACTCCACCGCCACACTCCAGTGAGGTAAAGCTAAGGCGATATGACGCTTTAGCCCTAATGATGTTAAGGTTTTTTCGATTTCATCATTCGCATCGGGTCGTAAGGCCAGCATCACGTGAGGACGTTGTAGCCATTCCTCTAGTGACAATTCTCCTTTGGTTGGTAGCACCGCTTTATCTGCCAGGCTGACGAATTCTTCAGGAAAAAGTTCCTGAACCTGAATATATTCTGGTGCGTCAGGAAAGATCCCTAAAGCAAGATCAAGTTCACCATCTGCAAGTTGTGCGAGCATCGTTTCCCTGCTTGCCTGGCTAATTGCAAGATCAATCCCTGGTGCCCATTTGCGAACATACCGTACTAGCGGGGGGAGTATGAGCCGTGCCGCATAATCTGATAAGGAAAGCCGGAAACACCTATGGGCTTGCGATGGATCGAATTCAGATGTGCACAGCAAGCTGTTTAGGCTGCCCAGGGCGTCATTGAGTGGTTGTATCAGCGCCTGGGAGCGTGTTGTCAAGGTCATTCGACCATTACGTCGTATCAATAAAGGGTCATTGAAGTGTGTTCGAAGCTGTGCGAGTGCGTGGCTGATAGCTGGTTGGCTCTTATGCAATCGTAAAGAGGCTCGGGTGACATGTTTCTCTGTTAGTAAAGCATGCAATGTCAGTAGCAGGTTAAGGTCGATTCTGCGAAGTTCATCCATACGGCGAATAATTAATATGTATATAAGTGATTTCCATCAATTTACCAGATGAACGATGATTCAGATATCGTCATTAGTGCGTTTTTGCAAAGGAGCCATGTATGCAGCATAACTGCGATTTTTGCTCTTTTTTCCGCGCTTATTTTCTGAGTTCAATTTTTCTAAGTTCAATCCAGATTAGGAGGGTAAAAAATGGGTATCGTAAAACTTCAATTCAGCAATGGTCGAAGTGAAGTAACAGGTGTTGAAAATGTCAATGCTATTTTGCGGAGTATCGGCGTGCGAATCAGCACATTGCCTATTCCCGAAGAAGTTAAGCCAATAATTAAGTCTTCTCAGACTCGTGCAATCACCGAAGAGGAACAGCACAAGTTGATTTCTATTTTCAACTTAAACCGTGCGGATTTACTGGAGCAAATCCGTCTGGCAGGACGTACACCTGAAATTCACCGTGGGGGCTATTTATCAATTTCGGAAGCAGGTGTGGCTCCTTATCCCAAAGTGTATGATATGAGGGCAATGACGCCTGAAACTCAAAGAGCTGTATTGAATAAATTTGGCCGGCTGCATGTAAACTCTGCGGACAGCGGTGCGGGCATTGATGAGGTCATGACCGTAGTTTCGGGTGGCCCGCTAACTTGGTTCTTCGTATTGCCTGATGGTGTGGTTGTGCGTCTGACTGTTGATTATGTTGGCCTGGATGATTTGGCTGTGCGTCTCAGTTATCCCGGATTAAGTATCCATGGTGGTTTCATGAATGCGGAGCAAGGTTTGCTTGTGGCGTATGCACATGGCCCGGAACTCTTTGTAATGCGCTATGCTGATCCCAGCGTATCTCATTCAGAATTGCTTGGGACTAATCCCTGGATTGATTTTTCGGAAGACAGGCCGAAGTTGTTTGATAAAGTGAAATAAATTGATATTTAGATAAACTGCTGGTGAGCTAAAATGCTCATCAGCTTCTTGTAACGATTGTCCTTGATTTTTTCTCTTACAAAGTCGTATAGCTTCGAATTTATCACTCGCCACTTTATCACTCGCCACAAAAAGTTATGTTTACTGTCTGATTTTGTGTTTTAAGGAGATAGAAAGAGAGCAGCTCGTTTTGCTTAATTTTTAAAATACCCACATAATGTGACCAGCTAATGATAAACCAATAATATCTGTTTGTTTGGTTATCAATAATCCCCCGTTATATTCAGCCACCCAGAGGTAAGTGTGCAGTTAACCAGTTTTACCGATTATGGCTTGCGTGCCCTGATTTATATGGCTTCTTTACCAGAAGGCCAGATAACAAACATTACTGAAGTAACAGAAGCTTACGGTGTCTCACGTAATCATATGGTAAAAATAATTAATCAACTGAGTAACTTGGGGCTAGTTAATGCCGTTAGGGGGAAAAATGGCGGTATTAGTCTGGGTAAGGCCGCCAGCGAGATTAAAATCGGTGATGTGGTTCGTGCATTAGAACCACTTGGATTAGTTAACTGTAGTAGTTGCCATATTACACCTGCTTGTCGTTTAAAATTAATATTGAATCAGGCAGTAGAAAAATTTTTGGCAGAATTGAATCAATATACTTTGGCCGATATGGTCGAAGACAATCGTCCCCTTTATAAATTGTTGCTGACAAAATGAAGCAAGAAATGAAATATGGGGATAAACAGCTTACTGATGACAACAGAGGAATTGCGATGTCAAAAGATCCTTTTCAGGAACGAGAGGCTGAAAAATACGAATCTCCTATCCCAAGTCGGGAATATATCTTGGATATCCTTTCTAAACACACCACTCCGGTAAGTCGTCAAGAATTAGCACAAGAGCTTCAGTTAACCAGCTCAGATGCGCAGGAAGCATTGCGCCGCCGTTTGCGGGCAATGGAGCGTGATGGACAATTAGTTTTCACTCGCCGCCAGTGTTATGCGTTGCCAGAAAGATTGGACTTATTGAAGGGTACAGTGATTGGTCATCGTGATGGCTACGGTTTTCTGCGAGTGGAAGGTCACAAAGAAGATTTTTATCTGTCGGCAGAGCAGATGAAGATGGCGATCCATGGCGATGTTGTACTGGCGCAACCTTTGCGCCCGGATCGTAAAGGTCGGGTTGAAGTTCGTATCGTAAGAGTGTTGGAGCCAAAGAACAGCCAAATCGTTGGACGGTATTTTATTGATGCCGGCATGGGGTTTGTTGTTCCTGATGATAGCCGTCTGTGTTTCGATATATTGATCCCTAAAGAGGAAATCTGTGGGGCAAGAATGGGTAATGTCGTCGTTGTGGAATTGACGAATCGCCCGACTCGCCGTACTAAAGCGATTGGCAAAATTGTTGAGGTACTCGGTGAAACGATGGGAACGAGCATGGCGGTTGATATTGCTCTCCGGACCCATGAAATCCCCTATAACTGGCCGCCAATGGTGGAAAAACAGGTCGCTGATCTGGATGAAGATGTACCGGAATCGGCTAAACAAGGGCGAGTTGATTTACGAGAATTACCATTAGTTACTATTGATGGTGAAGATGCCCGTGATTTCGATGATGCGGTTTATTGCGAAAGAAAACGGGGCGGTGGCTGGCGGTTATGGGTAGCGATTGCAGATGTCAGTTATTATGTGCGCCCACAAACCTCTTTGGATACCGAAGCGCGCAGCCGTGGTAACTCAGTTTATTTTCCATCGCAAGTTGTGCCAATGCTGCCGGAAGTTCTGTCGAATGGATTGTGTTCACTTAACCCGGAAGTTGATCGCCTGTGTATGGTATGCGAAATGACGGTTTCCGCCCAAGGAAGGCTCTCTTCATACAAGTTTTATGAAGCTGTAATGAATTCTCATGCTCGTTTAACTTACACCAAAGTATGGAAAATCTTGCAGGGCGATCAAGAGCTGCGTGAGCATTACAAACCATTGGTAAAGCATATTGAGCACTTACATGAACTTTATCAGGCATTGGATAAGTCGCGTGACGAGCGTGGCGCTATTTCGTTTGAATCTGAAGAAGCAAAGTTTATCTTCAATGCAGAACGTCGTATTGAGCGTATTGAACCGGTAGTACGTAACGATGCTCACAAACTCATTGAAGAGTGCATGATCCTGGCGAATATTGCGGCAGCTCGTTTTGTTGAAAAGCATCGTGAACCCGTTTTGTATCGTATTCATGACCGACCGAAAGAAGAAAGTATTCTGAATTTACGCTCAGTCTTTAATGAGTTGGGACTGAGTCTATTGGGAGGCATGACACCAGAGCCAAAAGATTATGCTCAATTGATGAAAATAGTTGCTGAACGACCTGATCATGAACTATTGCAGACGATGTTGTTGCGCTCTATGAAACAGGCCATCTACGATCCGGAAAATCGTGGGCATTTTGGTCTTGCTCTGCGTTCTTACGCGCATTTTACATCGCCAATCCGCCGTTATCCTGATTTGGCATTGCATCGTGCGATTAAGTACCTGCTGGCACAGGAGAATGGCACTGTTGAGCAGCATTGGACACCAACGGGTGGCTGGCACAACGATATGGAGCAGATGCTGCAATTGGGTGACCACTGTTCAATGACTGAACGTCGTGCTGATGAAGCGACAAGAGATGTGGCAGATTGGCTGAAATGTGATTTCATGCAAGATCAGGTAGGTCATGTTTTCACCGGTCTGATTACCAGTGTGACTGGCTTTGGTTTCTTTGTCAGACTGCATGATCTTTTCATTGATGGTTTGGTACATGTTTCAACATTGGATAATGACTATTACCGATATGATAATGTCGGCCAGCGTCTGATAGGTGAATCTTCCGGGCAGACTTACCGGCTCGGTGATGAAGTGGAAATTCGTGTAGAAGCGGTTCACATGGATGAGCGCAAGATTGACTTTACCCTGCTTTCTACCACCCGCAAAGCCCGTAATAAAGGTAAAACTGCAAGAGATAAGACGAAAAAAGGGGCTTCTGAACGTAAAAATGCTAAAAAAGGGCGGGATTATAAAAAATTAGCCAATTTCGAATCAGATCGCGTTGTCCGTCAAGACAGTGAGTTCCGTAAGAAGAAAAAAACAGAACAAGACAAATCAAACAATAAATCAGGCAAGAAGAAAAAAGTTTCAGACAAAACTAAAAAGATAACGGCAAAATTGAAAGCAAAACGCGCGAAAAAAACGCGAGAAAATAGCTAACAACTACAGATAATCAGGGGCGGTTTCTGCCGCCTTCTATTTTTTAGGTATCATCCCGTCATGAGTGAAATTATCTACGGTATTCATGCCGTTAAAGCCTTATTGGAACGTGATCCACAGCGTTTTATGGAAGTTTATGTATTGAAAGGGCGCGAAGATCGCCGCTTAACTCCGCTGTTACAGGAATTGGAAAATATCGGTATTTCAGTTCAACTGGCTAACCGTCAATGGTTGGATGCACAGACAGAAAACGCGGTACACCAGGGTATTATTGCTAAGGTTAAGCCTGGACGACAATATCAGGAAAATGACTTACCTGATCTGTTAGCTCAATGGGAGCGTCCTTTCTTGTTGGTGCTGGATGGTGTCACCGATCCGCATAATTTGGGAGCTTGCCTGCGGACTGCCGATGCGGCAGGAGTCGATGCAGTCATTGTCCCTCGTGATCGTTCCGCGCAGTTGAATGCAACCGCGAAAAAAGTTGCCTGTGGTGCGGCAGAAAGCATTCCGCTGATCTGTGTCACGAACCTTGCCCGTACTCTGCGTTTACTACAAGAAAATAATGTTTGGATTGTAGGAACTGCGGGGGAAGCTACGCATTCTTTGTATCAAAGCAAACTGACAGGCCCGATGGCTCTGGTTATGGGGGCTGAGGGTGAAGGTATGCGTCGATTGACCCGTGAACATTGCGATGAACTGATTAGCATTCCGATGGCGGGTTCTGTCTCTTCCCTGAATGTATCGGTGGCAACAGGAATCTGCCTGTTTGAAATTGTGCGCCAAAGAAGCGCCCAATAGTTGCTTGAGTTTTTTTTATTGTGTGGGTATAGTGACGCGTCGATTTTTCAGCCGTACTCAACACGTTCCTTGCCTCCATGGGCCACGGCTGACCCTGACAGGAGGCTAATAATCCGTAAGGAGCAATTATAATGCGTCATTACGAAATCGTTTTTATGGTCCATCCTGACCAAAGCGAACAGGTTCCGGGCATGATCGAGCGTTACAGTGCGACTATCACTAACGCGCAAGGTCAGATTCACCGTCTGGAAGACTGGGGCCGTCGTCAACTGGCTTATCCAATCAACAAACTGCACAAGGCTCACTACGTTCTGATGAACGTTGAAGCGCCACAAGAAGCGATTGATGAGCTGGAAACTAACTTCCGCTTCAACGATGCCGTTATCCGCAGCATGGTTATGCGTGTTAAGCACGCAATAACTGAACCATCACCAATGGTTAAGGCTAAAGACGAACGTCGCAGCCGTGACCTGGTCTTGGAAGAAGACCTGGTTGATGATGTTGATGAAGCTGGGGATTCTGAAGAGTAATCACCGTGACAACCAATCGTTTGGTGCTTTCCGGCACAGTGTGCAAAGCACCGATACGAAAAGTCAGTCCATCCGGTATTCCGCATTGCCAGTTTGTGCTTGAACACCGTTCACAGCAACAGGAAGCCGGATTAAACAGGCAATCATGGTGCAGAATGCCCGTTATTGCCAGTGGACAGTTGTTACAGGAATATACTCACAGTATAACGGTCGGTAGCCGAATAACCGTTTCAGGATTCATTAACTCCCACCATGGGCGCAATGGTCTTAACAAACTGGTTCTTCATGCCGAGCAGATTGAATTGATAGATTCTGGAGACTAGCCAAATGGCACGTTATTTCCGTCGTCGCAAGTTCTGCCGTTTCACAGCGGAAGGCGTACAAGAGATTGATTATAAAGACATCGCTACGCTGAAAAACTACATTACCGAAAGTGGTAAAATTGTACCTAGCCGCATCACCGGCACTCGTGCAAAATATCAGCGCCAGCTCGCTCGTGCTATCAAGCGTGCGCGCTACCTGTCTTTGTTGCCTTACACTGATCGTCATCAGTAATAGGCATAGTCCATTCACGACTTTGAGAGGATAAGGTAATGCAAGTTATTCTGCTTGATAAAGTAGCAAACCTGGGTAGCCTGGGTGACCAAGTTAGCGTTAAAGCGGGTTATGCCCGTAACTTTTTAGTTCCACAGGGCAAAGCTGTTCCTGCAACTAAGAAAAACATCGAGTTCTTCGAAGCTCGCCGTGCTGAACTGGAAGCTAAACTGGCTGACATTTTGGCAGCAGCACAAGCTCGTGCAGAGCAAATCAACGCACTGGGTTCTGTCACTATCGCTTCTAAAGCGGGTGACGAAGGTAAATTGTTCGGTTCTATCGGTACTCGTGACATCGCTGACGCAGTTACTGCGGCTGGTGTTGCTGTATCTAAGAGCGAAGTTCGCCTGCCTAACGGCGTTCTGCGTACTGTTGGTGAGCACGAAGTTCACTTCCAGGTACACAGCGATGTATTCGCACAGTTGAACGTTAACATCGTTCCAGAAGCTTAATCTCTGATTAGCGACAGAACATGTGAACACAAAAAACGCTGGCAATGCCGGCGTTTTTTGTTGGTTAAACCAAAATATATCTATGAAATGATGACTTTGATCAGTTCAGTCACTCCGCCAGATTGGCGAATGACAAAAGTAGTCATCTCTGGCTCCCCTCTTATTTATGTTTTACAAAAGTAAAACTTCTTTTTAAATCCCTTCACGCGTTTACCCATCCAGACAGGGCTGTTATGCTTGAACCTTTACTCATTTAATAACAGGTAATTTCATGACAAAACCTTCTTTTGAATCTATTGAGGCGCGGGCAAGCTACGGTATTGGTTTGCAGGTTGGACAACAATTGCAGGAATCTGGTTTGCAGGGATTAGAGCCAGAAGCTCTGCTGGCAGGTTTGTGTGATGCATTGGAAGACCGTACTCCGGTTCTTCCTGTGGAAGAACTGCATCGTGCTCTGCGTGAAGTACATGAACGTGCTGATAGCGTTCGTCGTGAACGCCAGCAGTCGATGGCAGAAGAAGGCAAAAAGTTCCTGGCAGAAAATGCACAGCGTGAAGGTATAAATAGCACAGAATCTGGTTTGCAATTCTCTGTTCTGACTCAGGGTGATGGCACAATCCCTGCCCGCAGTGATCGTGTCCGTGTTCACTATACCGGTCGCCTGATTGATGGCACTGTGTTTGATAGCTCTGTACAGCGTGGAACACCAGCAGAATTCCCTGTCAGCGGTGTGATCCCAGGTTGGATTGAAGCGCTGACTCTGATGCCTGTTGGTTCCAAGTGGGAGCTCTATATTCCGCATAATCTGGCTTATGGTGAACGTGGTGCCGGTGCTTCCATTCCTCCTTACAGTACATTGATATTTGAAGTCGAACTACTTGAGATTCTGTAATTCTAATTAATAAAATAGCTGGTTAGCCGGCTATTTTATTTTAGAAAATGCAGAGGTGTATGATGTTACAACAGATCTGCCAATTGGCACGGGAAGCAGGAAAAGCAATCATGGCGGTTTATCATGATGAGCAACCGTTACAAGTAAAACATAAAACGGATGATTCACCTGTTACCGCGGCGGATTTTGCCGCCCACAAGATCATTAAAGCGGGTTTGATGCGTATTTCGCCTGATATTCCGTTGCTGTCAGAAGAAGAGCCACCAACATGGGATGAACGGAAAAACTGGCAGCGTTATTGGCTGGTGGATCCGCTGGATGGAACGAAAGAGTTTATTAACCGAAATGGTGAATTTACCGTTAATATTGCATTGATTGAAGATGGTGTACCTGTAATGGGGGTGGTTTATGTTCCCGCACGTGATGTTCTTTATTCAGGGCAGGAACGTCAGGCGTGGAAAGAAACGAATGGGCAGAAATTTCCCATTAAAGTTGCTGCTGCAATGCCACCCACCGTTGTAGTTAGTCGTTCGCATATGGATGATGAACTGAACGATTATCTTACTCAATTAGGTACGCATCGGACATTGTCAGTCGGATCTTCACTTAAATTTTGTATGGTTGCTGAAGGAAAAGCACAGCTTTATCCTCGCTTCGGGCCAACGAATATTTGGGATACTGCTGCTGGTCATGCTGTTGCAATCGCCGCGGGTGCACATGTAACAGATTGGGCAGGTAAAACACTAAGTTATGTACCGCGTGAATCTTTTTTGAATCCGGGGTTCAGAGTGACGATTTTTTAATGAGTGATACGGATCGTAGCTCAATTTTAACACCACCGTTTTAACACCAATCGTTTTTATTATAATAGCTAAAGTGATAATGGTTCCTGTCACGAAACCATTATCACCGGCTCAATATGATAGAGAAATATGAAGATAATTAATTTTTCAGTTCTTCTTTGATTAAAGAAAGAACGTATACGATCTCTTCATGACTTAATTTGCCATCTTTGACAAATTTCACATTACCATTCTTATCCAGCACAATGATTGCTGAACTTTTGGGTTCCAGCCCCCATGCTTTTTTGACAACACCATTACTATCAACAATAAATTGTGACCATGGAAACTCTTTTTTACTATCTTCAAGGCTGCTGCGGACGAAAGCACTGGTGCCAAAAATAGCATCATCGGTATTGACAATACTGGTGGTTTGATATTGATCCTTCGGGAGGTCAGCCGCTTTCAAGGCCTGAATGAGGGGATCATTCATCTTTTTGGCTGAGCTGCGCCCGGCAATATGCTGGATAGTTCTTACTTTCCCTGGAAGTTCTGCACTGCTCCATTTCTGATAGCTAAACTTATTGTCATTGAGAAGTAGTTCACCTTTATCTGTTACGATGACAGTAGGGACGGGTTTTTCGACAGTAATATTGTGGGCAAACGCAGATATTGAAGCTAAGCCCAATATTAAAGGTAACATTATGTTTTTTAGCATATTTATTCCTTATTTGGCATGATATGGCTGTTTTCAGGGTGCATCATATTCAGCATAGCGCTTGTTGACGGGTCTGTCCTTACAAAACACAACAATTTGTTAACATTCAAAATAAAATATAGGGTAATCTTCAGCTAATATAACATAATGTTCCATTTTTTCATCATGTTACGTAAAAATAGTGATTGAATCTTCAATGTTGGGGAACAAATTGCCGGATATAGAGTCCTATACATCGTACACAGCAGTGATGTCTCTGAATCACACAATGCAGTAAACAATAATGCAGTAAAATAGTATCGTAAGAAGCACGGAGGAATAAAAAGAGATGAAAATCTTTCGCCACTATAATCCACTAAAAATTGCTCTCTACGTAAAAACCCTATTCCGTGGGCGGTTGTATATTAAGGATATGGGTGCTTTTGAATTTAATTATGGGAAAATTTTACCTCCAAGGATAAAAGATAAACGTCATTTCCATGTAATGAGTGAAGTTAACCAGCACGTGTTGCTTCTACAGGCTGAAATGGGATAGCTTTCTGTACAGCTAACTTATTGATTATATATGCTTATATATCATGATTGACGCAACATAATTAGTATAATAAACGGCCTTTCGGCCGTTTTTTGTAGGGATAGTTTTTCTAATGACAGTTTTTCTTTGAGTTTATTACTCAGATACTGCCTGCTCAGCAGGGCCTGAACTGGAAGGCGATGGCGTATCCACAATTTTGGTTACCAGTAATTGATCAATTTTGTAGTTATCAATATCTACTACTTCAAATTTGTAACCTGCAAATTTCACATAATCTGTGCGTTTTGGGATCTTCCGCAAACGGAACATCATAAACCCGGCAATCGTTTCATAATTGCTGGAATCCGGGAAATCATCGATATCCAGAACCCGCAGTACATCCTCAATAGGCGTGCCACCTTCTACTAACCATGAATTTTCATCGCGGACAACAATCTGTTCTTCCTGCCCCTGACTAATCAGATCTCCCATTAAAGTCGTCATGACGTCATTCAAAGTTATCACACCCATCACCAGTGCGTACTCATTGAGAATGATGGCAAAATCCTCGCCGGCAGCTTTGAAACTTTCCAGAGTGTCAGACAGCGAGAGAGTGTCAGGGATCATCAGAGCATTACGGATTTGAACACCATTTTTTAAGCTGAGGCTCTGCCCACTCAGAACGCGGTTGAGTAAATCTTTGGAGTCTACATAACCAAGAACATGATCAATATCACCGTCGCAGACGAGGAACTTTGAGTGTGGATGGGTAGAGATCTTTTCTTTGATACTGTTTTCGTCTTCATTTTTGTCAAAATAAACCACGCTTTCACGGGACGTCATGGCAGAAGGAACAGTACGGGACTCCAGTTCGAAAACATTTTCGATCAACTCATGTTCTTGTTTACGTAATACTCCAGCGACGGCCCCCGCTTCAACCACAGCATAAATATCATCAGAGGTGATATCTTCATTGCGTGCCATCGGGATTTTGAAGATTTTGAATATGCAGTCAGCGAGCCCGTTGAACAACCAGACTAATGGACGACATACTGCTAAACAAAAACGCATTGGATTAACAATCCTGATTGCAACAGCTTCGGGTTTAATCATTCCAAGACGTTTAGGGGTCAAATCAGCAAGTAAAATAAAGAAACTGGTTACGATAGTGAAAGAACAAATAAAACCAAGTTGTTCTGCCCATTCATAAGGCATAAATTTGAGCAGTAATGATTTAATGGCAGGAGAAAAGGCGGATTCACCGACAACACCTGCGAGGATGGCTACTGCATTCAGGCCAATCTGTACGACAGTAAAAAACATGCCCGGCGTCTCTTGTAATTTGAGAACATGAGCTGCATTGATATTTCCCTCGTTAGCCATCAGTTTTAATTTGATTCTTCTTGAAGCGGCGAGAGAAATTTCAGATAACGAAAAAAATGCGCTAATCGCACAAAGCAAAAGTATGACTAATAAACTGTTTAACATAAAGTATCCGTGTCTTATCTCCAATGGCAGGGTAGGTTTTTTATTTGAATAACACTGGAGGAAGATATGAAAAATTACACAAATAATGTCTTACGGCACATTGCCGTAAGACAAATGAATTTAGCCCGATAATTATAACTTGAGTTTATTAAATCGGCTAGTTTCTGGGCGTAGGTGGAAAACAGATGCCTGTGCCACCTAATCCACAATATCCTTCGGGATTTTTCATCAGATATTGCTGGTGATAATCTTCTGCAAAATAGAATGGCCCGGCTTCACGGATCTCTGTGGTAATTGTACGCTGATCGTTATTATCATCCATTGCTTGCTGGTATTGCTCGCGACTGGAGAGTGCCTGCGCATGTTGTTCAGGAGAAACCGTGTAAAGGGCTGAGCGATATTGTGTACCGATATCACCTTGTTGACGCATGCCTTGTGCAGGATCGTGGTTTTCCCAGAACAACGTTAATAATTGCTCATAGGTGATTTTGGTCGGGTCAAATACAATTCTGACGATTTCGGTATGTCCGGTTAACCCTGAACAGACTTCCTCATAGGTCGGATTTGGAGTGGTGCCTCCACTGTAACCAACAGATGTGGTATACACGCCTTCCTGCTGCCAGAAAAGACGTTCGACACCCCAGAAGCATCCCATGCCTACATAAGCAATTTCCAGATTATCAGGTATGTTATTTATCGCATGCTGTGTAACGTAATGATAGGGTGATACAGTTAATGGTATTTCTCGGCCTGGTAATGCATTCTGTTCAGAAACATGTTGGCTTTCGTTGGCTGAATTTGGCAAGATTCTCTCCCGTTTGTCATCTATTTTATGGTTATGAGTTGCTTGTATATCTTTCAAACTTTACCAGAATTGATCCATGGCAGTATTCTTTTATGCTGCTGAATCTTACCCCTAAATAAATATTAGGAGTTCGCGTGTCACGATACCCTTTCATGTTTGTTTTTTGTGTGTCTATCGCAGCTCCATCGGCTTATAGTGCAAATTTACGATTGAAAGTGGAAGGACTTTCTGGCGAGCTGGATAAAAATGCCAGAGTGCAGCTCTCAAGCATTAGTACTGATGAAGTTTCTCCCGATGGACGTTTTCGTGCCCGTGTCGAAAAAGCCATACGAAAAGGGTTAAGGCCATTGGGGTATTATGATCCCACCATTGAATTCACTTATCAGGAAAATACTCCGCCTTTCCGTCCTGTTTTGACAGCAAAAGTCACACCAGGTGAACCCGTGCGGGTCGCTGAGGTTAAGGTTGATTTAGAAGGGGGAGCTAAAACCGATCAGGATTATACCGCACTTATCAAAAAAAAATACGCCGAAGAAAGGGACGATTCTAAGTCATAGTGAATATGAGAATTTTAAGAATGGGTTAAATAATCTGGCGCTCAGGAAGGGATATTTTGATGCCGAGATAAAAAAAAGTGAACTGGGAGTATCCCAGGAACGGCATGAATCCTTCTGGGATTTTGATTTTGATAGTGGAGAACGCTATCGCTTTGGCCCTGTTAAGTTTCAAGGCTCACAAATCCGAGAAGGTTACCTGAATAATCTTGTGCCGTTTAAAGAAGGGGATTATTACTCTTCGGAAGAACTGGCAGAATTTAACCGTCGTCTGGCAGATACCGGATGGTTCAACTCAGCGGTTGTCGTGCCTGATTTTACGGTGGGGCGCGATAGTAAAGATAAGATATTGCCGCTGGATGCTTCTTTGGTTCCCCGTTCTGCCAATTATGTTGAGTTGGGAGGAGGATATGCAACAGATGTTGGTCCTCGTATTCAGGCAAAATGGAAAAAGCCGTGGATCAACTCTCGTGGGCACAGTTTGAGTACCAGCATCAATATTTCCGGACGTGATCAATTGATTGATGCGTCTTATAAAATGCCACTTAAGGTTAATCCACTTGAACAATATTATGAGTTACAAACGGGTTATAAGCGTAAAAATATCAACGATACCATCTCGGATACCGCAACTTTAAACCTTTCCCGCAACTGGGATCTCTCCACAGGGTGGCGATATAGTATCAATCTGCGCTGGAGCCTCAGCCACTTTACTCAGGCTAATGTCACGAATACAACGGCGTTGCTTTATCCGGGCGCGAATATCAGCCGAATTCGTCAGCGTGGCGGTACTATGCCTTATTGGGGGGACAGTCAGCGTTATTCAATTGATGTTTCCGATACGACCTGGCAATCAAATGTGGATTTTCTGGTCTTACAGGCTCACCACGTTTGGATCAGAACGTTCCGTGATAAACACCGTTTTGTTTTACGCGGAGATCTTGGTTGGATAGAAACCAATCAATTCGAGAAAGTGCCGCCTGATTTGCGTTTCTTCGCTGGGGGGGATAGAAGTATTCGTGGTTATAAGTACCAGAAAATTTCCCCTAAGGACAGTAATGGTAAATTAACAGGGGCGTCAAAGTTGGTTATTGGTTCGCTGGAGTATCAATACAATATCTATGGTAATTGGTGGAGTGCATTGTTTGTGGATACTGGCGAAGCAGTGAATGATATCAAGAAGAGTAATTTTAAAACAGGCGCAGGCTTAGGCATACGTTGGGCTTCCCCCGTTGGGCCGATTAAATTCGACCTGGCAACCCCTGTGAGAGATAAAGATAATCATGGCATTCAATTTTATATCGGTTTAGGGGCTGAACTATGAGGTGGGCAAAAAGGCTTAGCATTGCTTTCCTGTTGATTGTTGGCCTGTTGTTGATAACGATTACGGGCTTAGTTGGTACACGAACCGGCCTGCATTTTATGATTAACAGTGCAACACGCTTAGTTCCAGGGCTGGAGATAGCAGATATCAGTGGCGGTTGGCGCAATTTAACATTACAAGGTATCAAATATAAGATGCCGGGTGTGGATGTTAATGCTGACAAAATACATCTTTCGTTGCGACTCTCTTGTTTGAAACACAGTCATGTTTGTGTCAGTGCTCTGACGACGGAGGGGATCTCTGTTTTGGTCAATACGACAGAACTTCCGCCATCAGAAAGCCCGTCAGAATCAAAGCCATTAACTGAACTGCAAACACCGTATCCTATTTCGTTGGATCTGCTTTCTTTAAAGAATACCTATATCAAAGTAGATGATACAGTCATAGATTTAGACGAGTTCAAAGCGGGTGCTCAGTGGCAGGAAAAACATCTGACGCTAAAACCCATACAAGTCAATAAGCTATTGGTTGCATTGCCGAAAACACCTCCTGAACATATTACACAGAAAACTCAGCAGAAAGCTGACCCAGAAAAATCATTGGGAGAGGTTTTAAAAGCACTGTTTTCTAAACCACTATTGGCTGAATTGCCTAATGTTCCTGTTCCCCTTGATATTACGGTAGAAAATATTCACGGCCGCCAGCTTCGTTTGACGGGAGATACCGCTATCACTCTCAATGATTTGAAACTGCAAGCCAGTAATCAGGGGCAGCAGGTAGATATCAAAACCTTTAGCGTCAGTACACCGGAAGGCTCTCTTGCGATACAGGGAACGGCAAAACTGTCCGAACAGTGGCCAGTCAATTTGTCAGTTAAGGGTAATACCAAGCTGGATGAACTGAACGGGCAACAGGTTGAGGCAAAACTGAACGGATCTTTATTACAGCAGCTTAATCTGGCATTGAATCTTTCAGGGCCAGTGAATGCGAATTTGGATGCTCAGGTCGAACTAGCTAAAGCGGGCCTGCCTGTACGACTGACATTGGCAGGTAAACGGTTACAATGGCCATTGACGGGTAAATCTGAATATCAGCTAAATAATGTCAAATTACGTCTGAATGGTAAGGCCAGTGGTTATGATCTTTCCCTGCGTTCTGATATTAAGGGTGAAGAACTTCCACCGGCATTATTGGTACTGGATGCAAAGGGAAATGAAGAACTACTCAGATTAACTCGATTACGTCTATCTGCATTGCAGGGGCATGCGGCTCTCACTGGTGTAGTTGACTGGAGCAAAGCTATCAGCTGGAATGCGCTGTTGACGCTTAATGATATTGATACTGCTAAACAGTGGCCGGAATGGCCTGCCAAAATAGATGGCAAGGTGGCAGTACGTGGCAGTTTATATGGTGGCAGTTGGCAGCTCCAACTTCCTGAAATATCCCTTGATGGTTATATAAAACAGAATACCATCAAAGCACATGGCAAAGTTTCCGGTAATGCGGCCGGACAATGGGATATTCCCCAATTTAATTTCATTTTTGGACGTAACACGCTCGATATTAAAGGGTATCTTACCGATGAAAAATGGAATTTGGATGGTGATATCAATGCTCCACGATTAAATGGTTTGCTGCCGGGATTGTCCGGAGTGGTTGTCGGTGATGTGAAGCTGCGTGGCAACATGAAAGCACCGCAAGTTGTGGCAGATTTAAATGCACATGGTGTGGGCTGGCAGAATATGCTGAAGGTGGATAGTGCGGTTATTAAAGGAAATGTGCGTTCTGCCGACCAGATTGGAGGGCAATTATCGGTTGTTATTCGTCAATTGAAGCAGTCGGATCTGATCATCAGTAACTTGATGCTCAATGCCAAAGGAACAGAAAAACAGCATGACTTACAATTGCAGGTGGATGGGAATCCCGTATCAGGTAAGCTGGCGCTCAATGGTAGTTTTGACCGTAAACAAGAACGCTGGAAAGGCAATATCAACAATACCTACTTTGAGACTCCGGTTGGTGAGTGGCACTTAAGTAAGGCGATCGCTATTGATTATCAGAACTTACAGCAAAAAGTGATCGTTGGTACTCATTGTTGGTTGAATCCGAATGCTCAACTTTGTATTCCGAGACCGATTGAAGCTGGCACCAGTGGGCAGGCTGATATAGTGTTTGAGCGTTTTGATCTTGCCATGATCCAGCCATTCCTGGATAAAACAACCCAACTTAAAGGCGTATTTAGTGGGAGTGCCAATGTCAAATGGACAGCAGGGCATCAACTACCACAAGCGAACGTAATTCTGCAAGGAAACGGCGTCCAAATTCGGCAGGTTGTGGAGGGCACCACGTTACCTGTTGATTTTGAGACATTGACGTTGAATGCTGGTTTGACAAATGGTAAGGCGGATTTATCGTGGTTATTTAAGCTGGCAGATAATGGACAACTAAATGGTCATGTTCAAGTTGATGATTTAGAAGGCCGTCGTAAATTAGCAGGTAGTGTAGATATCCAGTCTCTTTCTCTGAAGTTGATGAAACCGATTCTGAATAAAGGTGAAAAAGCTGAAGGGAATTTAAATGCGAACTTGCGCCTTGGTGGTAATGCTAAGAATCCGTTGTTATTTGGCATGTTGAAAGCAGATGTTTTTCAGGTCAGTAGCCACTGGTTGCCATTTGATATCAACCAAAGTCAGGTAGCGGTTCATTTTGATGGTGTCCGTTCCGATCTGGAAGGTGTGATCAAAACTCCGCAAGGGCAACTTAATCTTCATGGTAATGCAGACTGGCGCAATCTGGACGCATGGTATGCCAGAGTGACAGCGTATGGTGAAAAACTGCGTGTGACAGTACCACCAATGGTAAAAATTGATGTGCGTCCTGATCTGGTTTTTGAAGCGACGCCTCAATTATTAAAACTCAATGGCAATGTGGATATTCCGTGGGCACGCATTACGGTACAGGAATTACCGGAATCTGCGGTGGATGTTTCTCCTGACGAAGTGATGCTGGATAAAAATCTACAGCCGGTAGAAAAGAAAAAATCTTCCATCTTGATCCAAAGTAATTTAAATATTCACGTAGGTGATGATGTCCGCTTAAGTGCATTTGGTTTGAACGCCCAGTTGAAAGGAGACCTGAAAGTCATTCAAGATCAGCAGGGATTCGGGCTGAACGGTCAAATTGATATTCCGGATGGTCGTTTTCGCGCTTATGGGCAGGATTTACAGGTACGTAAGGGAATTATTCTGTTTTCTGGTCCACCGGATCAACCTATGTTGAATATTGAAGCAATCCGTAATCCTGAATCGACAGCGAATGATGTTATTGCTGGTGTGAAAGTGATGGGGCTGGCAGATAAACCTAAGATTGAAATTTTCTCTGAGCCAGTTAAATCGCAAGAGGAAGCGTTGTCTTACCTGTTGCGCGGTGAAGGCTTAGAGAAGGGAGGGGCTGATAGCTCCCAGATGACTTCTATGTTGATTGGTTTGGGCATTGCGCAGAGCGGTCGATTGGTGGGGAAAATTGGTGAAACCTTTGGTGTCTCTGATCTGGCTCTGGATACACAGGGAATTGGTAACAAATCGCAGGTTGTTGTGAGTGGCAAGATTACCAACAACTTACAGGTAAAATATGGTGTTGGCATTTTTGACTCTCTGGCAACCCTGACGTTACGTTATCGTGTGATGCCGAGATTGTATCTGGAAGCGGTATCTGGTATTGATCAGGCTTTAGATCTGCTCTATGAGTTTGAGTTTTAAAGATGCGAGTTATTGTTTATGGCAGCCTGAGGCGCAAACAAGGTAATCACCACTGGATGACCTATGCTCAACTTTTGGGGGAGCATAGGTTGGAAGGTTATGAAATTTATGATCTGGGGCATTATCCAGCGGTGATCCGTGGCGAAGGAACAATTGAATGTGAGGTTTATCGCATTACGTCATCCATTTTGACTGAACTGGATGATTTGAAAAAGAATACTCAGGAATATCAAAGGGAATTGGTCAAAACCCCTTATGGCAGTGCATGGATCTATTTATACATGTTATCTGTTGAGGGAGTGCCTCGAATAGAAAGCGGTGACTGGCTGAAGCGTCACGAAGAGAGATAAAAATCAACGGTGTTACTGTTTTTATATCATTTTTGACAGATTAACCAATATAACCAAATAAAAAACCTCTGTGCCAATAAATAAAAGTACAGAGGTTTTTTATAATCAAAACTTGCTGTTATCTCTCAGGATTATTTTTTCGCAGCGCGTTCGAAAGAAGATTGGATTTCCGCTTTAGCGGCTTCGGCATTCTCCCAACCATCAACTTTTACCCACTTACCTTTTTCCAGATCTTTGTAGTGTTCAAAGAAATGTGTAATTTGGGCACGCAGCAGCTCTGGCAGATCGTTTACATCTTTAATGTGGTCGTATTCTTTAGTCAGCTTAGAATGAGGAACAGCAACCAGTTTAGCGTCTTCACCGGATTCGTCGGTCATTTTCAGAACACCAACTGGACGGCAGCGAATAACGGAGCCTGGCTGCAATGGGTATGGAGTTGGAACCAGTACGTCAACAGGGTCGCCATCAAGAGACAGGGTATTGTTGATATAACCGTAGTTGCATGGATAGAACATGGAGGTCGCCATGAAACGGTCTACAAACAGAGCGCCGGACTCTTTGTCCACTTCATATTTGATTGGGTCGGCGTTTGCAGGGATCTCAATAATAACGTAGATGTCTTCTGGCAGTTTTTGACCCGCCGGTACATTGTTCAGGCTCATAAAAGGTTTCCTTCAATTTCAAACCAAAATGGAGTGCGGGATATTATAGCCAAAACAGACTTAAAGTAATTCCATTTTTCTGTATTATGCCTGTACTCCTATGGGTTAATGGTGGTAGAGGATCCCTGTCCAAAAATCATTCATGATTTGTGCTATGGTTTCTGATTGCTCTGCTGGCCATTGCCTTACTACATCGTCGATCAGTCTTTCTTTATCCAATGTATTTATTATGGTTTTTAAATCTGTTTGGCTGATAAAGGCAATGTCATGTCCTAACAAAATAGCCCCCATTCTGGTTGGATCCCAGTCTAGTTTGCTGCCATCAAGTGGTGGTTCATATATCCGGTTATCTTCAATGGCACCATATTCCCTAATGATTTTAAATAAGTCCGTTGCATCCTTGGCGTTTGCATGCCCACGATCACGCCAGGCAAATAATTTGAGTAGTGCCAGCCCTGGTAATGAACAAAATGGAATGGTTTCTCCGTTATCCAATTGGACTTTCACTGTGTGTGCAAAAGCATTAGAAAAACCGTCAACGGCCATGATGACATTTCTGTCAGGTGGCCAAACAATTTGATTGTGTTCCGCAACTCCACCGAAGGGAATAATATCCAGCTCAATCTCGTCCCATATCATGCGATGAATATTATTGGCTACTTCCGTAGCTCCCTTTGTCAGAAATGCTAGTTTGAGTGCATCAAACGTTTTCCATTCATCAACAAATATTGCGATGTCAATATCACGGGTTCTGCGCCCTATGCTTTTGTCATGGACGTGGTGTATCAATATTTCACGAGCTGTTGCACCAGCAATGAAAAAAGGGATGTTTTGTTCGATACAGACAGAGTTAATTCGCGTTAAAAAGATTTCAATAACTGAAGAGAGTGGATTCGTTAAGGTGAAGATATTTTCCATTAATGAACCTCGCCATTTCCAGATTGCGTTCGTCTAAACTTGCTAATAGTTCCGCAACACACAGCATGGTCTGTGCTGTATGGTTGAGCTGAAAAGCATTGCCCCAGAAAGCTGACGTCAATCGTAGTTTTCCATCTCGATTTGGATGTAGGTTTAGTTCCATACGACGTTGCTGTAATGGATATGGTGTAAAAAGTTGCCAGTTTTCCGGGATAAAATAGCCATTACTCAATATGGCAGCCGCGACTTCCCCACCCCAATACTCCATTGATTTTAATGAAATATCTTCCCATGAGTGGATGCTCTTTAATGGGATATAGCTCAATTTAGGGCGAAGAATCGTTGCATACTCTCGTAACCAGAGCATTTGCAACTCTTCAATTCTCATTAAACGGCGACCATTTTTTGTTCTGCGATAGTAGCGTCGATTTTCAAGAAATTCAAAAGATTTACTGACCATTCCCAGGGATATTCCCGCTAATTCAGAGAGTGAACGGTACGTTTCATTCAATGTTTCAGGGGCAGACAGTAATATGAAAAGCAATTTGAGAGTGCCTATAGAAACCTTGCTTTTGATTTGGATATTATTTTTGCTCTTTTTACCCTCAATGCTTAGATATAGTCCTGGCACTGAAATCCTGGCGTTTCCTGCTGTATCAATGAAATTCAAGTTGTGGGAAGCGCAATATTTAGTGAGTGCAGGAGTAAGGTAATTACACAGTAACAGACTTGGAGTATCAGAAAAATAACGTGTGGCTTGCTCATTGGCTGTTATTAGTGTTTCTTTACGATGAATTTTTTTCACTGCCAAAACAAAAGAAAAAGTATTTCCATCGGGAGATAACAGTTTGGCATAACCATCTGGTTGCCATGATCCAATATTGTACTGGGGTTCCAATTCATATTGCAGTTGGAAGCCAGCGGGAAGATTTGCTGTAATTTCTGATAAGAACTTTTCTTCAGGCATTTTGTTCACTCCTTTTCTTTGTTCATGAATCATGAACAAAATAATTTTATGAACAAAACTAGGGTGGGGCAAGTCAAAAAATACTGATAAATATTACAGAGACAACTGGGTAGTTGTTTGTATTGGAGTCATCGTGTTGGAGTAATAATAGAAAGAGGCGAAACTTCGCCTCTTCTTAACCATTAATCAACCAGTTGATTTATATTACTCATCCGGAAACTCAGCCATAAAACTTTCGGCTTTTTCTACCATAGATTTAGTTCCGACGAAAAAAGGCACTCGTTGATGCAGCTTGCTTGGTATGATATCTAAAATCCGGTTAACGCCATCACTGGCTTTGCCGCCGGCTTGTTCAGCCAGGAAAGCCATCGGGTTGCACTCATACAGTAGACGGAGTTTGCCAGTCGGGTGACTTGCTGTGCTTGGGTAGATGTAGATACCACCTTTCAACAGGTTGCGGTGGAAATCGGCAACCAGTGAGCCAATATAACGGGTAGTGTAAGGGCGTTGAGTTGCTTCGTCTTGTTCCTGGCAATACTTAATGTACTTTTTCACGCCCAGAGGGAATTTGATGTAGTTCCCTTCGTTAATCGAGTACATATTACCTTTTTCCGGGAATTGGACTTTCTCATGGGTCAGACAGAATACACCCAGGGAAGGGTCGTAAGTGAAAGTATGAACACCACAGCCAGTGGTGTAAACCAACATGGTGGACGAACCGTAAACCACATAACCCGCTGCAACCTGACGATGACCCGGTTGCAGGAAATCTTCTTCGGTAACGGGTTGCCCAACTGGTGTAATTCGATGGTAAATGGAGAAAATAGTCCCAACGGAAACGTTTACATCAATATTTGAAGAACCATCCAGTGGATCCATCAAAACAACATACTTCGCATTTTCTGCCCGGTCACCATCAAAGATGACGATCTCGTCTTCTTCTTCGGAAGCAATACCAGCTACTTCACCGCGTGCTTTCAATGCTGCCTTGAGTTTTTCATTAGCATACAAGTCCAGTTTCATCTGGACTTCACCTTGAACATTCGAAACACCGCTGGTGCCTAAAATATCTACCAGACCAGCTTTATTAATGTCCCGATGAATGATTTTGGCACCCAGTTTAATGGCAGAAAGTAGTGCGGTCAGTTCACCCGTAGCATGAGGAAAGTCGTGTTGTTTCTCGACGATGAATTCGCCTAATGTTTTCATGACGAAGGCCCTGATTTGGTTATGGTTTTAAAATCGTGCCACACGTTGGGGTAGCACTTAAGTGCGGGCAGTTTAGCTAAAGAATAAAATGATTGATAGGCCATTGCATTTCTAATCTGTGATTTGATGGTTAGAATAGTGATACACTTCATGATATCGGATAGAAATAAATGCGTATTCATATTCTTGGCATCTGCGGTACTTTCATGGGAGGGCTGGCGATACTCGCTCGTTCATTAGGTCACGAAGTTACCGGCTCCGACGCCAATGTGTATCCTCCTATGAGTACTCTGCTGAAAAATCAGGGTATTGAACTGATCCAAGGATACGATCCTTCACAACTCGATCCTGTGCCAGATATGGTGATCATCGGTAACGCTATGACACGTGGTAATCCCTGTGTTGAGGCGGTGCTGGATCGCGGTATTCCTTATACATCCGGTCCTCAGTGGTTACATGATTATGTTTTACCAGAGCGTTGGGTTTTGGCTGTTGCAGGAACACATGGTAAAACAACAACTGCGGGTATGCTGGCGTGGATACTTGAAGCCTGTGGCTATAAACCGGGATTTCTTATCGGTGGTGTGCCGGGCAATTTTGATGTTTCAGCACAGATTGGTGAAAGCCCGTTTTTCGTGATTGAAGCGGATGAGTACGATAGTGCTTTCTTTGATAAACGTTCGAAATTTGTTCATTATAGCCCTCGTACGCTTATCATGAATAATCTTGAATTCGATCATGCTGATATTTTCGAAAATCTGGCTGCCATCCAAAAGCAATTTCACCATCTTGTCAGAATCGTACCGGGTATAGGGAAGATCCTTGTGCCCGATAATGACATAAATCTGAAACAAGTGCTTGGAATGGGATGCTGGAGTGAATTGGAACACCTTGGGGAAACAGGGGCTTGGCAGGTCCAAAAAACCACTCAGGACAGCAGTGCCTATCAAGTATACTATCATGGTGAATTAGTTGGTGAAGTTAACTGGTCATTGGTGGGGGAACATAATATGCATAATGGCTTAATGGCTATTGCAGCAGCTCACCATGTGGGAATTCAGCCAGAGAATGCCTGTCAGGTATTAGGTGACTTTATCAATGCTCGTCGCCGATTGGAATTACTCGGCAAAGTGAATGGTATCTCGGTTTATGATGATTTTGCCCATCATCCAACGGCAATTTTGGCGACACTGGAAGCTCTGAGAAGCAAAGCGGGCAGTATGGCACGCATTCTTGCAGTACTGGAACCCCGTTCAAATACCATGAAACTGGGTATGAGCAAGAATGATATTGCTCCTTCTCTGGGCCGAGCGGATGAAGTTTTTCTGTTTCAACCTGGTAATATCCAGTGGCAGGTTGCTGAAATTGCGGAACAATGTGTTCAACCTGCTCGCTGGAGTATGGATATTGACACGTTGGTACGTATGATTGTGGAGGCAGCACAGCCGGGTGACCACATACTGATCATGAGTAATGGTGGTTTTGGTGGTATTCATGAGAAATTATTGTCGGCGTTGAATAATAAAGCACATGCTGCTTAATTGATCACAAGCGTTAAATTGGAGGATCGCAGTGATTAAACGATCCTCTTGCACAGAATCTCTGGCAAAATTTTCTCTGGTAGAATGGTTTGCAGTGAGCCGTGTTTTTACATGGTTTTGATGGACGATTGATTTACAGTTCTTGCTCAAATAGGTTGAGGATAGCTTCATAGAGCTGTTTGGTTGTAAGGGCTTGTGTCGGTGTAGAAAAAACAGTGTCATCTCCTGCAATACTGCCAAGGATCCCTTCTGCTTTTCCTAATGAATCCAACAAACGCGCGATCAACTGTGCTGCGCCAGGACTGGTACGAATGATCACTACGGAATGGTTATAATCAATATCTAATACCAGATTTTTCAATGGGCTGGTGGCAGTGGGAACACCTAATTCTGCTGGCAGACAGTAGACCATTTCCATTTTTGCATTACGGGTTCTGACAGCGCCAAATTTTGTCAGCATTCTGGAAACTTTAGATTGATTAATGTTTTCAAAACCTTCTTCTTGGAGTGCTGAAACTATCTCGCCTTGAGAACTGAATTTTTCTTCCTTTAATAATGCTTTGAAAGCCTTGACCAAATCTTCCTGTTTCGAAGGAATTCGCATATTTCACCATCGTTGAATCCACTATGAAGCCGATATTGTGCAAAAAAGTGAATTTTTATGCAAGGAAGAGAAGAAAAACCTAATGGAGAGCATAATTATATTATTGAGTCCGGTAAATGTATTGTTAATAAAATTGCATTATTCAGGGGAAAGGAGGAGGATAAGTTAATCAACAGAGCAATTAATAAGATATCAGGAATAATTCCTAAAAAAGTGCCCATTATCTCATTAACAGATAAGCATTTTGTCTAAAATAAAAAACTTTAGTGTTCCATCATTGGGCTATTAGGTAGATAATCTGTCTGTTAACAGATTGTTTTTAATACGTAGTGATGAGTAAGGCTGAGAGCTTATCCTATACTTATACGTATGGGAAATATTGAGTCTCTTAACCAGACAGGTTTAAGTTTTTTACAGCACTTATTTAAAGGAGTATCAGGATGAAAGTTGCAGTTCTCGGTGCAGCCGGTGGTATTGGTCAGGCACTTGCCCTTCTACTCAAGACCCAGCTTCCTTCAGGTTCAGAACTTTCCTTGTATGACATTGCTCCGGTGACCCCAGGTGTGGCTGCCGATCTGAGTCATATCCCAACAGCGGTGAAGGTCACTGGTTTTGCTGGTGAAGATGCAACTCCTGCATTAGTAGGAGCGGATGTTGTATTGATTTCTGCAGGTGTAGCACGTAAACCTGGTATGGATCGTTCAGATCTGTTTAATATTAATGCAGGAATTATCCGTAATCTGGTTCAACAGGTTGCTAAAACATGTCCAAAAGCATTAATCGGAATTATTACTAACCCTGTGAACACTACTGTGGCAATCGCTGCCGAAGTTCTGAAAAAAGAAGGGGTTTACGACAAAAATCGTCTGTTTGGTGTAACTACTCTGGATATTATCCGCTCTAATACGTTTGTGGCAGAACTGAAAGGTAAGAAACCAGAAGAGCTGGAAGTTCCTGTTATCGGCGGTCATTCTGGTGTCACTATTCTGCCATTATTGTCTCAGATACCCGGTGTCAGCTTCACTGATGAAGAAGTAGAAGCGTTGACGAAACGTATTCAGAATGCTGGTACTGAAGTTGTTGAAGCAAAAGCAGGTGGTGGATCCGCAACTTTGTCTATGGGTCAAGCAGCAGCACGTCTGGGTCTTTCTTTGATCCGTGGTTTGCAGGGTGAAAGTCATGTTATCGAGTGCAGCTACGTAGAAGGTGACGGCAAATATGCTCGTTTCTTTGCACAACCTGTTCGTTTGGGCAAAAATGGTATTGAAGAACGTTTAGATATTGGTCAATTGAGTGAGTTTGAACAGAAAGCATTAGATAATATGTTGGATGTTCTGAAAAAAGATATTGAATTGGGCGAAAGATTTATTAATGGTTAATTCAATTAATTCTTAATTTATTAATATACGAATTAACTTAAATATATTAGATAACAAAAACCGCTAGTTTAAAAAAGCTAGCGGTTTTTCTTTCAATAATTATATTGGTAGCTAATTATTCTTTTTTCTCTCTTATTTTCCTTTCTAATAACTCTCCAGTATGAGGATTGAAATAACGGCTTGGCCATATTTCAGACGGATGAATACCTAAGTAGTTTGCTATTATCCATTCTCCCTTAGGCCACGAGCGAGAAAGAGTATTCGCCAAAGTTGATGAGCTTAGTCCTGATTCACGAGAAACAGCGGCCAGAGTTGTTCCACGTTTACGTAAAGCAGCAATAATATCAGCAGGATGCCAATCCGATTTCATAGAAATCATTTTTTTAATCCTTTCCTATTAAATTTAGAGCCACATTAGTGGTATAACTAAAGCGTTAGAGTGAAATTAATAACGAACATGGATCTGTTATTAAGAAAATAAAATAACATTATTTTTTCTAAAAATGTTTTTAATTTTTTCTTAATAACTTCTTTTTTGAACTTGGTTACAAAAATAGAGAAACATTATGAAAAAAGAGTGGTATACGGCAATGGAGTTGACCGGTGTAGGTGAGTTACCTAGATCACCACAAGGAGTGAATGCCAGAGCCAAACGTGAAGAGTGGTTGAGACAGAAACGAACAGGTGTTCAGGGAAGGGCAATTGAATATCACTATTCATGTCTTCCTGAATCAACATTGGCAGCTCTGGAACTTAATGAAATATCACCTGAATATCAGGTTCAGAAACAAGACCCTCTATCTATCTGGGTAAGTGCGTTTAATCTACTCACGGATGAAGAAAAGGAGGTAATTACAGAAGTGATACTACGAGATGGAATAAGAAGTTTTTTGGAAAAAATCGTAGCTACCTGAGGCAGCTTTTGAAAGGCTAAATGTTTAAAATTTGGCTTCCTCTTTACTGCTCCGGTACAAAGCGAGGAGAGAGAGATGAAAAAAGAATGGTATTCTGCAAAGGAACTCATTGGCCTCGCTGGTCTGCCATCGTCTCCCCAGGGAGTAAACCTGATGGCAAGACGTGAAGGCTGGGAACAACGCCGTAAGCGTGGAGTGCAGGGAAAAGCACTCGAATATCATATCAATAGCCTGCCCGAAGATGTTTTGAATGTACTGACTGTCAGTGAGAACTCGGTTGAGTATTACCGGAACAAACGGCAGGATCCGTTTATGATTTGGGTGGAAGCTTATTATCAATTGACCAAGCCAGAAAGGGAGCGAATGGTTAAGTTCATTTTACGTAAAGGACTTGCCAGCATTGTGCAGTATGTAGGAATTCAAGAGGTTGAAAACAAAGGGAGTATCCCAGACTGAATAGTCTGGGATACTTACACCCAGGATATACTATACTGGGCCTGGCTCAGGAAAGTCGCTGTACAGCGATGTGGGCTAATCCCACAAGGGCCGCTTTGTATGGAGATTCATCAAGTACTTGTAACGCTGAGATTGCTTTATCTGCTTCTTCCTCCGCCCGTTGGCGGGTGTAATCAAGTGAACCACACTGTTTCATCGTTGTAAGCACAGTGTCCAGCAAATGGCGGCCATTACCTTTTTCAATAGCTTCGCGGATCAGTGCTGACTGTTCAGGCGTTCCGTGATTCATAGCATGTAATAGTGGGAGAGTAGGTTTACCTTCGTTTAAATCATCTCCGGTGTTTTTTCCAAGTGTATTATCATCGGAATCGTAGTCTAACAGGTCATCAATCAATTGAAATGCAGTACCAAGATAGCGACCATAATCACGTAGTGCTTCTTCTTGCTCCGGAGTTGCACCAGACAAAATAGCGGCAGAATGCGCTGCTACTTCAAACAGACGTGCCGTTTTACTGTAAATTACGCACATATAGTCATCTTCTGAAATGTTCGGATCATTACAGTTCATCAACTGCATCACTTCACCTTCAGCGATAACATTCGTGGCGTCAGACATCAATTTCAGCACTCGCATAGAATTGAGGTCTGTCATCATCTGAAACGAGCGAGTATAGATAAAATCGCCAACCAGAACGCTGGCTGCATTGCCATACATAGCATTGGCAGTTGCTTTACCACGGCGCATATCGGACTCATCTACGACGTCATCATGGAGTAGGGTCGCTGTGTGAATAAATTCGATCAGGGCAGCAATTTTGATATGTTTCTTTCCCTCATAATGCAGTGCTTTACCAGCCAACACTGCGATCATTGGGCGAATACGTTTACCACCGCCGCTGATAATGTAATAGCCAAGCTGGTTGATTAGCACTACATCAGAATTTAATTGGTTAAGAATTGTTTCATTAACCGCTGCCATATCATCAGCTGTAAGTTTAATTATCGATTCTAAGTTCATGTTTTGGCTTCGGACTCTGATTGAGAGCTATGCTCATTAATTAGTGTATCAATAGATATCGCGATATGTTGATTGTACTTGAAAAACCGTTCAAATAAATGACAATCGAAAAACTCGGCTTTTTTCTCCTCTGTTCTAATTCTGCTCTTGTCTTCCAAGAGGTTTTTGCGTAGAATTCGCGCCCTATTGTGAATATTTTATAGCGCGCTCTGGAAAGAATTTTAGGGAGTGCGCGGAAAGCGGAGTTTATATGTACGCGGTTTTCCAAAGTGGTGGTAAACAACACCGAGTAAGCGAAGGTCAAACTATTCGCTTGGAAAAGCTGGACATCGCAACAGGTGAAACTGTTGAGTTTGACCAGGTTCTGATGGTCGCTAATGGTGAAGACATCAAAATCGGCGCTCCAATCGTTGAAGGCGTTAAAGTTAAAGCTGAAGTTGTTGCGCACGGTCGTGGCGAGAAAGTTAAAATCGTTAAGTTTCGTCGTCGTAAACACAGCCGTAAGCAGCAGGGCCACCGTCAGTGGTTCACTGATGTTAAAATCACTGGCATCGCTTAAGATATTAGGAGAGCAGATTAATGGCACACAAAAAGGCTGGCGGCTCGACTCGTAACGGTCGCGATTCTGAAAGCAAACGTCTGGGTGTAAAACGTTTTGGTGGTGAATCTGTTTTGGCAGGTAGCATCATCGTTCGTCAACGTGGTACTAAATTCCACGCAGGCAACAATGTAGGTTGTGGCCGTGACCACACCTTGTTCGCATTAGCTGACGGAAAAGTTAAATTCGAAGTCAAAGGTCCAAAAAACCGTAAATTTATCAGCATTGTAGCTGAATAAGTTTTTTGAACTTCGATCGAATCGGAAGCCCTGCAATATGTGTTGCGGGGCTTTTTATATTTTGGATTATGCCATCTCTGGGTACGATCTGCCATCCAGCTTTATAGTGGCTATCCTACGGAGAAAAGTGATGAAATTTGTAGATGAAGCCAGGATACTGGTTGTAGCGGGAGATGGTGGCAATGGCTGTGTCAGCTTCCGTCGTGAAAAATATATTCCAAAAGGTGGGCCGGACGGTGGTGACGGCGGTGATGGTGGAGACGTTTATCTACTGGCAGATGAAAACCTTAATACGCTAATCGACTACCGTTTTGAGAAGTCCTTCCGCGCTGAACGTGGGCAAAATGGGCAAAGTCGCGATTGTACCGGCAAGCGTGGTCAGGATATTACCATTAAAGTACCGGTAGGGACTCGTATCCGTGATATCGCTACAGGGGAAATTCTGGGAGATATGGTACGTCACGAGCAGCGCTTGATGGTTGCGAAAGGTGGTTTTCATGGGTTGGGTAACACCCGCTTTAAATCCTCTGTTAACCGCGCTCCTCGCCAGAGAACTATGGGAACACCGGGAGAAAGTCGTGAGCTACTGTTGGAGCTGATGTTGCTGGCTGACGTAGGGATGTTGGGAATGCCGAATGCGGGTAAATCTACCTTCATTCGCGCTGTTTCAGCAGCAAAACCTAAAGTCGCTGATTATCCATTTACGACGTTAGTACCAAGCCTTGGTGTCGTACGTATGGATAATGAGCAAAGCTTTGTAGTAGCAGATATCCCAGGTTTGATTGAAGGTGCATCAGAAGGTGCTGGTTTGGGTATTCGTTTCCTGAAACATTTGGAGCGTTGCCGTGTACTGTTGCACTTAATTGATCTCTGCCCGATTGATGAATCTGATCCAGTAGAGAATGCCCGTATTATCATCAATGAACTGCATAAATACAGTGAAAAACTGGCTGAAAAACCACGCTGGTTGGTATTCAATAAGGTTGATCTGACCGATCCGGAAGACGCTAAATTGAAGGCGAAAGCGATCGCTGATGTACTGGGTTGGGAAGATGACTATTACATGATTTCAGCTGTGAATCGTCAGGGAGTGAAAGAGCTCTGCTGGGATATCATGGAATTCATCAAGACTCAGCCTCGTCAAGTAGATGCTGAGGAAGGATCTCAGCCGGAGAAAGTTGAGTTCATGTGGGATGACTACCATAAGGAACAGTTGCAGCAAGCATCTGATACTGATGATTGGGATGATGACTGGGACGAAGAAGATGAAGAAGGCGTTGAATTTATTTACAAACGCTAAATTCTCACACCAGATATACAAATGATGGAAAAGGGCGTATTTGAAGCGCCCTTTTTTCTTATTCTCTTTGAAAGCATTTTCGTCAATTGTTTTTGTATAGCGACTTATATAAATGGCTTTCAAAACGGGTCAGAGGAACACGGCGCTGACGCTGATCTTCAGAAGAGACGGAGTAAGACGAAATAAATTGAACAAAAGCGATCTGTTGTCCGCTGGCAGTTTTCAGAAAGCCAGCAAGATTATATACACCTTGCAATGATCCTGTTTTCGCAAAAACTTTACCATTAACTCCAGCTTCATGCAGACCGGGACGATAGGCTAATGTGCCATCATAACCTGCTTGTGGCAGCATGGAGATAAAATCCAATTCGTTATTGTGCTGGGCAATGAATTGTAAAATCTCCATCATAGTGGAAGGAGTGATAAGATCATGGCGTGAGAGGCCGGAACCATCAACTAAGACAGTATTACCAAGATCAATACCTGCTTTTTGTTTTAAGATCTGACGAACAGCATCAGAGCCGGAACGCCAGGTGCCGGGAACGTTAAAATAATAATGTCCCAGGGTGCGAAAAATGGTATCAGCTATCATATTATCTGACTTTTTCAGCATGATTCTGAGCAGGTCATGTAAAGGTGTTGATTGATTCAATGCGAGGATCTTTTCTGGCTGTTCAGGAAGCGATTGGCGTCGTAGATGGCCTTTTAACTCAATTCCAGCAAGATGTAGTTCATTTTTCAGAATAGCACCCACATAGCTTGCTCCATTCTGGATAGCAAATGCCAGTGGCAAGGGTTCACTACGTTGTGTCAGGCAGCCAGTCAGCGTATATCGGTTCAATTCTCCCGCAGTCACATCAAGTTCACAATACTTTGCTTCTGGAGCACCTTTCGCAAGTGTTTTTACTTCACTGAATACGTTGACAGGATAATACGAAGGAACATGGACGGTGGCTAATGCATCAGATTGTTCAGCACTGTAGAGTAAGACTGAAAAACAATTTTTATCCACAATAGCAGCAGCAGGAGGGGCACTAAAACATTGCGTCATATCATTCCATACCCAGCCGGGTGCTTTATCGTGGCTGGAAAAAATGGAAATATCCATGATGAGATCACCATCAATCTGCTGTACACCAGACTGTTTTAACTTTTCTACCATATTGCGCAGTTGTGTGCGTGTTAACGATGGATCACCAACGAAACGGGCGATAAGATTGCCCTTTAATCTGCCCTCTTCAACATTAGCGTCGCTTTCTAATGTAGTGACAAAACGGAAATCTTTGCCAAGCTGTAATAAGGCAGCTAATGCTGTCACAATTTTCTGAGTACTGGCAGGTAATGCCAATTGCTGTCCGTGATAATCAACGATAGGTGTTTTTTCGCCGACTTTCTGGGCGATAAATGAAAAATTAGTTCCTGCTGGCAAATATTGGATATTTTCTTCAATTGAAGAGGCATTTGCACTGAAAATACTCAGGCTCAAACTGAGCATACAAGCTATTCTGCTGGTAATTTTTAAAAGAGCCATAGATCTCGCATATAAATGTGAATGTATTCCGATAATATTTGTATCAATAATACTAAGATGCAATTCAGGAAAAAGTAAACGATGATCCATCATCAACTCTACGTTAAAATGATAGATTAGCAGTTTAAATATGTATGTGAACTATCAGAGTATTCTGTAGTTTATACTCTTTTTATTGTCTGAAAGCCCGCCTGATAGGGTGTGCTCATTGTGTTGTGGTCTATTGCAAGATACTGTTATTGCAAGAGAATTGATGCTATTGCAAAAATCAGGAAGATGTTGTCTGGGCTTAGGATTGATTTAGAGGTTTGATAAATGAAACAAATTCCGATGACGGTACGTGGCGCAGATAAATTGCGCGAAGAATTAGAATATCTGAAAAATGTACGTCGCCCTCAAATTATTACTGCAATCGCTGAGGCGCGTGAGCACGGTGACTTGAAAGAAAATGCTGAATATCACGCTGCTCGTGAGCAACAGGGATTCTGTGAAGGCCGTATTCAAGAAATTGAAGCTAAACTTTCTAATGCACAAGTGATCGATATCACTAAGATGACCAACAATGGCCGTGTGATTTTTGGTGCAACGGTAACGGTGTTAAACGTTGATTCTGATGAAGAACAAACTTACCGCATTGTGGGGGATGATGAAGCGAATATCAAAGAAAACCTGCTGTCGGTTAACTCGCCTATTGCCCGTGGTTTAATTGGCAAAGAAGTGGATGACGTTGCTGTGATTGATACTCCGGGCGGAAAAGTGGAATATGAAGTTCTGAACGTTGAGTATATTTGATATTCAATTTAAAGGTCGAGTCAACCTTCCCGCTCATAGGGCGGGAAGGGGCATAGAAAACAGCTATTATATGTTGATGATGGAAATAAAAAGGCCTGATTTGGCCTTTTTTATCATGGTAGAATGGCACTTTTGTATAAGTATGTTGAGATTATTTCGGTAAACTAATCTTGCGCTCTTCCGATGGGCGGTAGAGAACTAGCATTTTTCCAATAATTTGCACATTATATGCGCCAGTTTCACGAACAATAGCTTCTGCGATCAAAGTTTTGATTTCACGGTCTTCGCCTGCAACCTTGACTTTGATAAGCTCGTGATGCGAAAGGGTTTGTTCGATTTCGGCCAATACGCCTTCAGTCAGTCCGTTGTTACCGATCATAACGACAGGCTTTAATGAATGAGCGAGACTTTTCAGGTATTGCACTTGTTTCTTGTTAAGAGTCATCGTTTTTTTGCTTAGTTGGGATTGAAAACGACATATTCTACCGCCATCTCCTAACTATCACCATAAGTGTGTGGTGTGGTTTGATAAGAGAATGCAAAAATAGGGCTCTCTATTAGTATAGTTGGAAAGAACAATGGCCAATAAAAAACGCTCAGCAAGCTCAAGTCGCTGGTTACAGGAACATTTTAGTGATAAATATGTTCTTCAGGCGCAGAAAAAAGGGCTTCGCTCCCGCGCTTGGTTTAAACTTGATGAGATACAGCAAAGCGACAAAATCTTTAAACTGGGCATGACCGTTGTTGATTTAGGCGCTGCCCCAGGTGGGTGGTCTCAGTACGTAGTCAGTCAGATTGGTGATCGTGGTCGGGTAATTGCCTGTGATCTTTTGCCGATGGATCCCATTGTCGGAGTTGATTTCCTACAGGGGGACTTCCGTGATGAATTTGTATTGAAAACATTGTTTGAGAGAGTTGGTGATAATAAAGTCCAGGTCGTCATGTCGGATATGGCTCCCAATATGAGTGGAACCCCCGCGGTCGATATTCCTCGATCCATGTATCTGGTTGAGTTAGCGTTGGATATGTGTCGTGATGTGCTGGCCCCTGGGGGTAGTTTTATCGTCAAAGTGTTTCAGGGAGAGGGCTTTGATGAGTACCTGAGGGAAATACGCTCCCTTTTTACGAAAGTCAAAATTCGTAAACCAGACGCTTCGCGGGCACGATCACGTGAAGTATACATTGTAGCGACAGGGCGGAAAGTGTAGTACCCTGCTGCTATTTGTTAACACAGTTGTAATATGAGGTTAATCCCTTGAGTGACATGGCGAAAAACCTGATTCTCTGGTTAGTCATCGCAGTTGTCTTGATGTTATTGTTCCAGAGTTTTGGTCCCGGCGATTCCAGTGGTCGTAGGGTGGATTACTCGAACTTCATCAGTGAGTTATCACATAATCAAATCAGTGAAGTACGTATTTCGGGTCGTGACATTGATTTCACTAAGAAAGACAACGGTGGAAAATATAGCACGTATATGCCAGTTCAGGATGAGAAGCTGCTGGATACGCTGCTCAACAAACAGGTAAAAGTTGTTGGTGAACCACCAGAGCAACAAGGCCTGTTAGCGACTCTCTTTATTTCATGGTTCCCAATGCTACTGCTGATTGGCGTTTGGATCTTCTTTATGCGCCAAATGCAAGGTGGTGGCGGTAAAGGAGCGATGTCTTTCGGTAAAAGCAAAGCCCGTATGTTAACGGAAGATCAGATCAAAACCACGTTTGCTGATGTTGCTGGTTGTGATGAAGCAAAAGAAGAAGTGGGTGAATTGGTGGAATACCTACGTGAACCCGGCCGTTTCCAGAAACTAGGTGGTAAGATCCCGAAAGGTATCCTGATGGTAGGGCCTCCGGGTACAGGTAAGACCTTGCTGGCGAAAGCAATCGCAGGTGAGGCTAAAGTACCATTCTTCACCATTTCTGGTTCTGATTTTGTTGAAATGTTTGTTGGTGTTGGTGCTTCTCGTGTTCGTGACATGTTTGAACAAGCGAAGAAAGCCGCTCCTTGTATTATCTTTATCGACGAAATTGATGCCGTAGGGCGCCAACGTGGTGCTGGTTTGGGTGGTGGACACGATGAACGTGAACAAACGTTGAACCAGATGCTGGTTGAAATGGATGGCTTTGAAGGTAACGAAGGCATTATCGTTATCGCTGCAACTAACCGTCCTGATGTTCTGGATCCTGCTCTGTTGCGTCCGGGCCGTTTCGACCGTCAGGTTGTCGTTGGTCTGCCAGATGTCCGCGGTCGTGAACAGATTCTAAAAGTTCATATGCGCCGTATTCCATTGGATATTGACATTGATGCTTCCATTATTGCCCGTGGTACACCCGGTTTCTCTGGTGCGGATTTAGCAAACTTGGTTAACGAAGCAGCTTTGTTTGCCGCTCGTGGCAACAGACGTGTCGTATCTATGGTGGAATTTGAGAAGGCAAAAGATAAGATCATGATGGGTGCAGAGCGCCGTTCAATGGTCATGACAGAAGAGCAGAAAGAATCTACCGCTTACCACGAAGCAGGACATGCCATCATTGGCCGTCTGGTTCCTGAGCATGATCCTGTCCATAAAGTGACAATCATTCCCCGTGGCCGCGCGTTGGGTGTAACTTTCTTCTTGCCAGAAGGTGATCAAATCAGTGCCAGCCGTCAGAAATTAGAAAGTCAGATTTCTACTTTATATGGTGGTCGTCTCGCAGAAGAGATCATCTACGGCCCAGATAATGTTTCTACGGGTGCTTCCAATGATATTAAAGTGGCGACATCCATTGCCCGTAACATGGTGACACAATGGGGCTTCTCGGAAAAACTGGGTCCACTGTTGTATGCGGAAGAAGAAGGCGAAGTTTTCCTTGGTCGTTCTGTGGCTAAGGCAAAACACATGTCGGAAGATACCGCACGTTTAATTGATCAAGAAGTGAAAGTTATCATTGATCGCAACTACCAGCGTGCACGTCAGATTCTGATGGATAATCTGGATATCTTGCATTCAATGAAAGATGCTTTGATGAAGTACGAAACCATTGATGCGCCTCAGATTGATGACCTGATGAACCGCACTACAGTCCGTCCACCGGCAGGTTGGGAAGGTGATAACGATAATGGCGGTAATAGCAGTAATAATCGTCAGAATACACCTTCTCAGCAGCAGGCTACGAAACCTGTGGATGGTAATCCAACTGCATAATCTATTCAAACCAAGGGCAATCATTGATAGAAGGTTGCCTCTGGTTTTGACAGACCGTACTTACTAAACCCCAGGTTTGTCCTGGGGTTTTTAACATTAAGGCCCCCCAGCGATGAAACTGACAGCCAGAGGCAGTATTCTTGACCTTTCCCATCCGCAAGTCATGGGAATTCTGAATGTTACCCCTGATTCCTTTTCAGATGGTGGTACTCACAGTACCCTTGATGCGGCACTACAACATGCCGCCAGAATGATTGAAGAAGGAGCCACTATTATTGATGTTGGTGGCGAATCAACGCGTCCCGGTGCTGATGATGTCAGTGAGCAGGAAGAACTAGATCGTGTTGTACCTGTAATAGAATCTTTGGCGCAGCGTTTTAAGGTGTGGATCTCTGTTGATACGTCAAAAGCTATCGTCATGCAGGAAGCTGCCAAAGCAGGGGCGCATATCATTAATGACATCCGTTCATTGCAGGAGCCGGGTGCACTAGAGACAGCGGTAAAAACAGAGTTGCCAGTTTGTTTAATGCACATGCAGGGGCAACCCCGAACAATGCAGGTAGAACCTCACTACGAGAATGTTGTGGTAGAAGTCAAAACATATCTAGAAGCGCAGATTGAACGCTGTGTTGCGGCAGGCATTAAAAGAAACAAGCTGATGATAGATCCGGGATTCGGTTTTGGTAAGAATTTATCACATAATTATCAATTATTGGCTCATTTGAAAGAGCTCCATCATCTTGGTCTGCCGATTCTGGCTGGTATGTCACGCAAGTCCATGATTGGTCAGTTACTCCATGTCCCTCCACAGGAGAGAGTAACGGGAAGTGTTGCTTGCTCTGTCATTGCGGCTATGCAGGGAGCTCAGATTATTCGTGTGCATGATGTAAAAGAAACGGTGCAGGCAATGCAGATTGTTCAGGCAACCTTGTCAGAGAAGACGATTTTTCGTCAGTAGTGAATCCCGCCGGAAAAATAATCAGCAATACGCAGATTGTGAACAAAGAATACGTTCAGCAAAGGAAGAAAGAAATTTATGAGTAACCGTAAATATTTTGGTACTGATGGTATCCGTGGCAAAGTCGGTAACAGTCCGATTACCCCTGATTTTGTTTTAAAACTTGGTTGGGCCGCGGGTAAAGTACTGGCGCGTCATGGTTCTCGCAAAATTATTATTGGTAAAGATACCCGTATTTCTGGCTACATGCTGGAATCTGCTTTGGAGGCAGGGCTGGCAGCCGCTGGGCTATCAGCATCGTTTACTGGCCCGATGCCGACACCAGCCGTAGCATACCTGACGCGCACTTTCCGCGCTGAAGCGGGAATTGTTATTTCAGCTTCTCATAATCCTTATTATGATAATGGTATTAAATTCTTCTCCATTGATGGCACCAAACTTCCTGATGATGTGGAAGAAGCAATTGAAGCCGAAATGGAAAAACCGCTGACCTGTGTAGAATCTGCCGAATTAGGGCGTGCTAATCGTATCGTTGATGCGGCAGGCCGTTATATCGAATTCTGTAAAGGCACATTCCCTAGTGAACAAAGTCTAAATGGATTAAAAATTGTATTGGATTGTGCTAATGGTGCTACCTACCATATCGCACCGAATGTTCTCAGAGAGTTGGGTGCTGATGTGATAACCATTGGTTGTGAGCCAAATGGTATCAATATCAATGAAGAATGCGGTGCGACAGATGTCCGGCTATTGCAGAAATGGGTTTTGGAAGAGCAGGCAAATGTCGGTTTGGCATTTGATGGTGATGGTGATCGGATAATCATGGTTGATCATTTGGGTCAGAAAGTGGATGGAGACCAGATACTTTACATCATCGCACGTGAAGCATTGCGGCAAGGACAACTGCGCGGTGGTGCAGTGGGAACTTTGATGAGCAATATGGGATTGGAGTTGGCGTTGAAACAGCTTGGTATTCCATTTGAACGTGCCAAAGTTGGTGACCGTTATGTACTGGAGAAATTGCAGGAAAAAGGCTGGCGTTTAGGCGCAGAAAATTCAGGCCATATCATATTACTGGATAAAACCACAACAGGTGATGGTATTGTTGCTGGTTTGCAGGTATTAAGTGCTATGGTACGCAACAATATGAGTCTGCATGATCTGTGCAGTGGCATGAAATTGTTACCACAAGTGTTGGTCAATGTTCGTTTTAGTGGTGATAACGATCCTTTGCAATCAGAACGAGTACTCGAAGTTGTTAAAGAAGTTGAAGCTGCGTTAGATGGTCGTGGTCGAGTACTGTTACGCAAATCGGGCACTGAGCCACTGATCCGTGTGATGGTAGAAGGTGAAGATGAGGAACAGGTTACGGCACTGGCGCATCGTATCGCAGATGCTGTGAAAAAATAGTCTGATTTGCTGATTTTTTCTTCGATCGGCATCAGTATTTGAAATTAACCTTGCTTGTCTGAAACGCTTTGGTTAGTATTCACACCCGCTCAATCAGTTAATTTTTTTAATTTTGGGCGGGTGATGCAGTATAACGTTACCATAGTTATGACGTTACCAAAGTTATGGCAAATCCCACGAGGAAACGGGTACAACATATGTATGAAGCTCTTTTAGGTATATTCTTGCTGGTCGGTATCGGGCTAATTGCTCTGGTTCTGCTACAGCAGGGGAAAGGTGCTGATATGGGTGCTTCGTTTGGTGCGGGTGCGTCTGCAACAATATTTGGTTCATCGGGTTCTGCGAATTTTATGACCCGTATGACAGCGGTTTTTGCAACACTGTTTTTTGTTATCAGTTTGGTGCTGGGTAATATGACCAGTAACAGAACTGGTTCAAGCGGTAAGTGGGAAAATATTGCTGAACCTGCACAAGTTGAGAAACAAATAGAAGTTCCCGTAGTGCCAGCGAAGCCAACTAAACCGAATAGTGATATCCCGCAGTAACTTTCGCTAGAAAGCTTTCGGTAAAAAGAATAGTCAGTAAAAGAATTAAAGTAGGGTTGTTGATTTAAGCGGTTAGTATCTTAACAGGTTAAGATAACAGTTCTACAATCAGTGCCGAGGTGGTGAAATTGGTATACACGCTACCTTGAGGTGGTAGTGCCTAAACAACGGGCGTACGGGTTCAAGTCCCGTCCTCGGCACCATTAGTCTAGAAACTTGCGTTTTTAGTGTTATCAGCGTAAGATTTGCCACGTTTTCGAACGCGGGATGGAGCAGCATGGTAGCTCGTCGGGCTCATAACCCGAAGGTCGTCGGTTCAAATCCGGCTCCCGCAACCACTTCTTAACAACATATACTCTTTCAAATAGTTATGATTTAGCAGCCTAGGATATCAATCCTGATTTGACAGGTTGCTTCCAGAGGTATAGCTTTGAGAGATATAAAAGAAGTTGGTTGAGACCACTGGCAGTAAATAGGGTCCAGTTGCATAAAGCCCCGGGTTTCGGGGTTTTTTGTTATTTGACAGCAGAACTACTGGGCTAATATAGCCCTTTTTTTATGTCTTGGGGGTGGGCTTGTCCACATTAGAGCAAAAATTAACAGCGATGATTTCAGCACCAGTTGAAGCTTTAGGTTTTGAATTAGTGGGCCTGGAGTTTATTCGCGCACGTGTATCGACACTGCGGGTCTATATCGATAGTGAGGAGGGTATCACTGTTGATGATTGTGCTGATGTTAGCCATCAGGTCAGTGCAGTACTCGATGTAGAAGATCCGATCTCAGGGCTTTATAACCTGGAAATATCTTCACCGGGGCTTGATCGTCCACTGTTTAAGACTGAACACTACCAGCGTTTCATGGGTGAAGAAGTCATCTTGATGTTACGCATGGCAATGCAAAACCGTCGTAAATGGCGAGGAATTATCAAAGCTGTTGATGGTGAAATGATTACGGTTACGGTGGATGGAAAAGACGAAGTGTTCGCACTGAGCAACATCCAGAAAGCGAACCTGGTACCCCACTTTTAAAGTTCGGATGAGGCAACTAGGATGAATAAAGAAATTCTGGCTGTTGTGGAAGCGGTTTCTAATGAGAAATCTCTCCCTCGTGAAAAAATCTTCGAAGCATTAGAGATTGCACTGGCGACAGCCACCAAGAAAAAATATGAGCAGGAAATCGATGTCCGTGTTTGCATCGATCGTAAATCCGGTGATTTTGATACTTTCCGCCGTTGGTTAGTTGTTGAAGAGGTCACTCTGCCGACTCGTGAAATCACATTGGAAGCTGCAAAATTTGAAGACCCAGAAATTGAACTGGGTGGTTATATTGAAGATCAAATTGAATCAGTAACTTTTGACCGTATTACAACCCAGACTGCAAAACAGGTTATCGTGCAGAAAGTACGTGAAGCTGAACGTGCAATGGTCGTCGATCAGTTCCGCGAACAGCAGGGTGAGATCGTGACTGGTCAGGTCAAAAAAGTAAATCGTGACAATATTACCCTTGATTTGGGTAATAATGCTGAAGCGGTTATTTTGCGTGAAGACATGCTGCCACGTGAAAACTTCCGCCCTGGTGACCGCGTGCGTGGTGTCTTGTATGATGTGCGTCCAGAGGCACGTGGCGCACAGCTTTTCATTAGCCGTTCTCGTCCAGAGATGCTGGTTGAATTGTTCCGCATTGAAGTACCGGAAATTGGCGAAGAGATCATTGAGATCAAAGCTGCTGCCCGTGATCCGGGCTCCCGCGCCAAAATCGCGGTGAAAACTAATGACAAGCGTATCGATCCGGTCGGTGCTTGCGTAGGTATGCGTGGTGCAAGGGTACAGGCCGTTTCCAGTGAGTTGGGCGGTGAACGAATTGATATCGTATTGTGGGATGACAATCCTGCGCAATTTGTTATTAATGCAATGGCTCCGGCGGATGTTGCATCTATTGTTGTTGATGAAGATAACTGTACGATGGATGTTGCCGTGGAAAACAGCAATCTTGCCCAGGCGATTGGTCGTAATGGCCAAAACGTCCGTCTGGCGGCACAATTGCTGAAAAAACATCGTGGTGATGACAATTGGGAACTGAATGTCATGACTGCGGAAGAGCTGCAAGCGAAACATCAGGCAGAAGCTCATGCTTCTATTGATACATTTACTAAGCATCTCGACATTGATGAAGATTTCGCCACTGTATTGGTCGAAGAAGGTTTCTCCACACTGGAAGAGTTGGTTTATGTGCCAATCAATGAACTTCTGGCAGTGGAAGGCCTTGATGAGGAAACCGTTGAAGTTCTCCGTGAACGAGCAAAAGCGGCCTTGACGACGCTGGAACTGGCTCAGAAAGAGAGCCTTGGTGATCAGCAACCTGCCAAAGATTTACTGGATCTGCCTGGCATGGAACGTACTTTGGCGTTTAACCTGGCTGCCCGTGGCATCTGTACTCTGGAAGATCTTGCCGAGCAGGGTATCGACGACTTATCTGATATCGAAGGACTGAATGATGAGAAAGCAGGAGAACTCATTATGGCAGCCCGTAATATCTGTTGGTTTGGCGATGATGCATAAATAAACTGTAGCAGGAAGGAACAGAATGACAGAGGTAACCGTAAAATTACTGGCAGAAGAGATCCAGACATCGGTTGAACGCCTGATCCAGCAATTCGCTGATGCTGGCATCCAGAAAACCGCAACTGACTCTGTTTCCCAGAAAGAAAAAGAAGCTTTGCTGGCCTATCTGAACCGCGAACAAGGCGGTACTGGCGGCCAGCCAGATAAATTAACACTACAGCGTAAAACGCGCAGTACACTGAACGTTCCTGGCACCGGTGGCAAAAGTAAATCGGTAGCGATTGAAGTCCGTAAAAAACGCACATATGTGAACCGTGACGCGATTGAACAAGCTAAAGCGGAAGAACAGGCGAAGCGTGAAGCGGAAGAGCAGGCTCGGCGCGAGGCAGAAGAAAAGGCGCGGCTTGAAGCTGAAGCGAAGAAACTCGCGGAAGAGCAAGCGAAACGTAACGCGGAAGAACAGGCAAAACGCGAAGCAGAAAAGCAAGCTCAACGTGAAGCAGAAGAAAAAGCCAAATGTGAAGAGCCTGAAAAGGCTCAGCGTGAGGCAGCGGAAAAAGAAAAAGTGACTAAGCAACATACCGAAAAGAAATCAAAACCAGTGCAAACTGAGCCAGCAGCGCAAACTGAAAAAGCGCGTCGTGAAGCTGAAGCAGCAAATTTAAAACGCAAAGCTGAAGAAGAGATGCGTCGTAAAGTTGAAGCAGAAGCAAGACGTGTAGCAGAAGAAGCCCGCCGCATGGCAGAGGAAAATCAGGATAAATGGTCTGACGACTCTGATTTTAATGACAGCAATGACTATCATGTAACCACTTCCCGTCATGCCCGTGATGCGGAAGATGAGAATGACGCTAAAGTTGAAGGCGATCGCCGCACCCGCACCCGTGGCGGCAAGTCCTCCCGCCAGAAGAAAAATAACAAACATTCTGAATCGAAAGCTGATCGTGAAGAAGCACGTGCAGTCGGTCGTACTAAAGGCAAACAGCGCAAAACTTCCGCTTTGCAGCAGAGCTTTACCAAACCTGTAGTAGCTGTTAACCGTGATGTAGTGATTGGTGAAACCATTACCGTTGCCGAACTGGCTAACAAGATGGCTGTTAAAGGTTCTCAGGTCATCAAAACCATGATGAAAATGGGGGCAATGGCGACCATTAATCAGGTTATCGATCAGGAAACAGCTCAATTGGTTGCTGAAGAAATGGGGCACAAAGTTATCCTGCGTCGTGAAAACGAACTGGAAGAAGCGCTGATGAGCGATCGTGACACCGGTGAAACTCAGGCAGAGCCTCGTGCGCCTGTGGTTACCATCATGGGTCACGTTGACCATGGTAAAACCTCTTTGTTGGATTACATCCGTTCAACCAAAGTAGCCTCCGGTGAAGCGGGTGGTATTACCCAGCATATTGGTGCATATCATGTGAAAACTGAAAAAGGCATGATCACCTTCCTGGATACTCCAGGCCACGCTGCGTTTACCTCCATGCGTGCTCGTGGTGCTAAGGCAACCGACATTGTTGTTCTGGTTGTCGCTGCGGATGATGGCGTGATGCCCCAGACTATCGAAGCTATCCAGCATGCCAAAGCAGCTAGTGTGCCGGTTGTTGTTGCGGTTAACAAAATTGATAAACCAGAAGCTGATCCGGATCGCGTGAAGAATGAACTGTCACAGTACGGCATTATTCCGGAAGACTGGGGTGGTGAAAACCAGTTCATCAATGTATCTGCTAAAGCTGGTATTGGTATTGATGAATTGCTGGAAGCTATCCTGCTGCAAGCTGAAGTTCTGGAGCTGAATGCAGTTCGTACTGGTATGGCAAATGGTGTGGTCATTGAATCCTTCCTGGATAAAGGCCGCGGTCCTGTTGCTACCATTCTGGTACAGTCTGGTACTCTGAACAAAGGTGATATCGTTCTGTGCGGTTTCGAATATGGACGTATCCGTGCGATGCGTAACGAACTTGGTCAGGAAGTCATGTCTGCCGGCCCATCTATGCCAGTGGAAATCCTTGGTCTGTCCAACGTGCCATCTGCGGGTGATGAAGCAACTGTTGTACGTGACGAGAAGAAAGCCCGTGAAGTGGCACTGTACCGTCAGGGCAAATTCCGTGAAGTGAAACTGGCTCGCCAGCAGAAATCTAAACTGGAAAACATGTTTGCTAACATGGAAGAAGGTAAAGTATCTGAACTGAATATCGTTCTGAAAACCGACGTTCAGGGTACGTGCGAAGCGATTTGTGATTCACTGATGAAGTTGTCTACCGACGAAGTGAAAGTGAAAATTATCGGCTCCGGCGTGGGTGGTATCACTGAAACTGACGCAACGCTTGCGGCAGCATCCAACGCAATCATTCTGGGCTTCAATGTCCGTGCTGATGCTTCTGCACGTCGGATCATTGAAAACGAAAGTGTTGATCTGCGTTATTACTCCGTTATCTATAGCTTGATTGATGAAATCAAACAGGCAATGAGCGGTATGTTGGCTCCAGAATACAAACAGCAAATCATGGGGCTGGCAGAAGTCCGTGATGTCTTTAAATCACCGAAATTTGGTGCAATTGCTGGCTGTATGGTGACAGAAGGCACCATTAAACGTAATAATCCAATCCGTGTCCTGCGTGATAACGTGGTTATCTACGAAGGTGAACTGGAATCCCTGCGTCGCTTTAAGGATGACGTTAACGAAGTTCGTAATGGCATGGAATGTGGTATTGGTGTGAAGAACTACAATGATGTTCGTGTTGGCGATATGATAGAAGTCTTCGAAGTTGTTGAAATTAAACGCTCCATCGATTAAAAAACCACAATTGCCCAATAGATTTCAGGTAGCAGCTTGAAAGACGGGTATAGATTCATCCATTCTTGGGGGGCTTAATGCCCCCCAAAATGTCAGGAGATAAAACAATGGCAAGAGAATTCAGTCGTACTCAGCGCGTTGCACAAGAAATGCAAAAAGAGATTGCCATCATTTTACAGCGTGAAGTTAAAGATCCCCGTATCGGCATGGCAACAGTTTCCGGTGTTGAGGTTTCCCGCGATCTGGCTTATGCCAAAGTATTTGTGACTTTTCTGAATGTGTTAGTGGAAGAACATGATTCAGATAAGGTTCAAGAGGGTATTAAGGCATTGAATGAAGCCTCTGGGTTTATTCGTTCTTTGCTGGGTAAAGCGATGCGTCTGCGTATTATTCCTGAACTGACGTTTTCTTACGACAGTACTTTGATAGAAGGGATGCGCATGTCAAATCTGGTGACTAATGTCGTAAAAAATGACGAGCAGCGTCGTGCTTCTGCGGATCATAATGAGGACAAGTAATGGGGCGTCGTCGGGGTCGTGCGATACACGGCGTACTGTTGCTGGACAAGCCGCAGGATATTTCCTCCAATGACGCCTTACAGAAAGTAAGGCGGGTCTTTAATGCCAGCAAAGCAGGTCATACAGGTGCGTTAGATCCGCTGGCAACCGGAATGTTGCCGATTTGTCTGGGTGAAGCGACCAAGTTTTCTCAGTTTTTGCTGGATTCTGACAAGCGCTATAGAGTCATTGCCCGTTTAGGACAGCGCACTGATACTTCCGATTCACATGGAAAAATCATTTGTGAACGTGAAGTTCAGGTGACTCCGGCTCAGCTTGATGCGGCATTGGAGACATTCCGTGGTGATACCATGCAGGTTCCTTCCATGTACTCTGCATTAAAACATCAGGGAAAACCGCTGTATGAATATGCTCGTCAAGGTATTGAAGTTGAGCGGGAAGCACGTCCGATTACTGTTTATGAATTACAGTTCATTCGCTGGGAAGGTGATGAACTGGAGCTGGAAATCCACTGTTCTAAAGGGACTTATGTCCGCACGATCATTGACGATTTAGGAGAGTTGTTGGGTTGTGGTGCCCATGTGATTTATCTGCGTCGTTTGCAGGTTGCCAATTATCCTAATCATAGAATGGTGACATTGGAACAGCTGTATGAGTTAAAAGAACAGGCGGAAAGACAACAGATTGAAGCAGGAGAATTGCTCGATCCATTGCTGTTACCGATGGATACGGCAGTTGTGCATTTCCCTGTAATTCATCTGACATCTGTTGTTGCTGTTTATTTTAAACAGGGACAGCCTGTTCGTAGCCAGCACCGTTTACCATCTGGTGAGTGGGTACGCGTTACCGAAGGAGATGAAAACAAATTCATCGGTATTGCTGTGATTGATGATGATGATCTAGTGGCTCCGCGCCGCTTGGTAGTTGAAACTTATGAGAGTTAAAACTGAATATCATATCAAAAGTAAGCATTTTTGGGGCTATCTTGCGCTTCACCTATTTGCAGCGTAGAATAATGCGCCTGTATATGAGTGGCTGAATTAGAGATCGGCACTCTTCATTCGTAATCTATTATTTATTTGGAGTTATACTATGTCTCTAAGTACTGAAGCAAAAGCGCAGATTATTGCTGAGTTTGGCCGTGGCGCTAACGACAGTGGTTCTAGCGAAGTTCAGATTGCCCTGCTGACTGCACAAATCAACCATCTGCAAGGCCACTTTGCAGAGCACAAAAAAGATCACCACAGCCGTCGTGGTCTGCTGCGTATGGTTGCACAGCGTCGTAACCAGCTGAACTACCTGAAGCGTAAAGATCTGGCACGTTACACCGCACTGATTGAGCGTCTGGGACTGCGTCGCTAATTGATGAGTTTCAGTGGAAAGGGGCCTATCGGGGCCCCTTTTCTTCTAGAAAGTAGAATTTAAGAAACTTAAATTCCGTTTCTGAAATATTTGAACCTCTTCAGCTACAGTGACTCGCGCGGCTAATGAGAGTACTTAAAAGGATATACCCGGTAGATGCCAAGTTATAGCGCGGCTGACAAAGCTGCACTTGAAAGACAAAGGGGATTAAGCGCTGTCATTAGTCGTGAGGGTGTAGCAATGAAGAGAATATCCATTGTTGCTGATATTTAAAAGGCAGCAACACTAACGAAGGAATATTATTTTGCTGAATCCGATTGTTCGTAAATTCCAGTATGGTCAGCACACTGTGACCATCGAAACAGGCATGATGGCTCGTCAGGCGACAGCGGCTGTTATGGTAAATATGGATGACACTGCGGTATTTGTTACCGTTGTTGGTCAGAAAAAAGTGAAACCAGGTCAGGATTTCTTCCCACTGACTGTTAATTATCAAGAACGTACATATGCTGCTGGCCGTATTCCTGGCAGTTTTTTCCGTCGTGAAGGCCGTCCGGGTGAAGGTGAAACCCTTGTTGCCCGTCTTATCGACCGTCCACTGCGCCCGCTGTTTCCGGAAGGTTTCCTGAACGAAGTTCAAATCATTGCAACCGTTGTTTCCGTAAACCCACAGGTTCATCCGGACATCGTTGCTATGATTGGTTCTTCTGCGGCGTTGGCATTGTCTGGCATTCCATTCAATGGCCCAATTGGTGCAGCACGTGTTGGTTATATCAATGATCAGTATGTATTGAACCCAACCAGCGATGAGCTGAAAAACAGCCGTTTGGATTTGGTTGTTGCAGGTACTGAAAGCGCTGTACTGATGGTTGAATCCGAAGCGGATCTGCTGACAGAAGAACAGATGCTGGGTGCGGTGGTGTTCGGCCATGAACAACAGCAGATTGTGATTGATAACATCAATGCACTGGCTGCTGAAGCGGGTAAAGAGAAGTGGGATTGGGCACCAGAGCCTGTCAACCAATCTCTGCATAATCGTGTTGCGGAGTTGGCAGAAAGCCGTCTGGGTGATGCTTATCGCATTACTGAAAAACAAGAGCGTTACGCTCAGGTTGATACTATCAAAGAAGAAGTTTCTGCAATTATTCTGGCAGAAGCAGCAGAAAATAGCGTTGAACTGGAAGAGACAGAAGTGCTTGAAGTATTGTCTGTTCTGGAGAAAAACGTCGTTCGTGGGCGTGTTCTGCGTGGTGAGCCTCGTATTGATGGTCGTGAAAAAGATATGGTTCGTGCACTGGACGTTCGTACTGGCGTATTGCCACGTACTCACGGTTCATCTCTGTTTACCCGTGGTGAAACTCAGGCACTGGTTACAGCAACACTGGGTACTGAACGTGATGCACAGGTGATCGACGAACTGATGGGAGAGTACACAGATCGCTTCCTGTTCCATTACAACTTCCCTCCATACTCTGTTGGTGAAACGGGTATGGTTGGTTCGCCAAAACGTCGTGAAATTGGTCACGGTCGTTTGGCGAAGCGTGGTGTTCTGGCGGTAATGCCTGGCATCAACGAGTTTCCGTATACCGTTCGTGTGGTTTCTGAAATTACTGAATCCAATGGTTCCTCTTCTATGGCTTCCGTCTGTGGTGCTTCACTGGCACTGATGGATGCAGGTGTGCCGATTAAGGCAGCAGTTGCAGGTATCGCCATGGGGCTGGTGAAAGAAGGCGATAACTTTGTGGTTCTTTCTGACATTCTGGGTGATGAAGATCATCTGGGTGATATGGACTTTAAAGTTGCGGGTAGCCGTGATGGTGTCAGCGCATTGCAGATGGACATCAAAATTGAAGGTATCACCCGTGAAATCATGCAGATTGCTTTGAATCAGGCCAAAGGTGCTCGTTTACACATACTGAACGTAATGGAGCAGGCAATCCAGAGTCCACGTAATGATATTTCTGAATTTGCGCCACGTATTCACACCATCAAGATAAATCCAGATAAGATCAAAGATGTGATCGGTAAAGGTGGTTCCGTGATCCGTGCTCTGACTGAAGAAACAGGCACAACTATCGAAATCGAAGATGACGGTACTGTGAAGATCGCAGCGACTGATGGTGAAAAAGCGAGTCATGCTATCAGGCGTATTGAAGAGATTACTGCTGAAGTCGAAGTTGGCCGTATTTATACTGGTAAAGTCACCCGTATTGTTGACTTTGGTGCATTTGTTGCAATTGGCGGTGGTAAAGAGGGATTGGTGCATATTTCTCAGATCGCAGACAAGCGTGTAGAGAAAGTAACTGATTATTTACAGATTGGTCAGGAAGTTCCTGTCAAGGTGCTGGAAATTGACCGTCAGGGTCGTATTCGCCTGAGCATGAAAGAAGCAGTAGTTAATACTATGCTGAATATTACCGATGAAGTATCACAATCACCGGAATCATCAGTAGAATAAATTTGACGTAAAGAACGGTGTCCTGTAAAAAGGGCGCCGTTTATCCCCAATAAATTTCGAATTGTCGCCAACAAAGGGCAATTTGAAAGATAAAGGGGGCAGCCATTTCGGGCAGGATGCCTGAAATACACAATGTGGGTGGAACAACCGTGGGTGGAGTAACAGGGCATTCTGATTAATGTCTGACTTCGGGAGTGGGAAATGAATTCTTTTCTGCGCTGGTATTACGTTGCAGCTATTTTTCTCCTTATAGGATGTGGCAGCACTGAGTGGCGTAAAAATGAAGTTTTTGCTATTCCACTTCAACCAACATTGCAACAAGAGGTTATTCTGGCGCGCATGGAACAAATACTTGCGAGCCGCTCTCTTAAGGAAGATGAGTATGCACAGCTTTTATATGAAAGAGGTGTGCTGTATGATAGCCTCGGGCTGAGGGCATTGGCACAAAATGATTTTTCAGTGGCTTTGTCTATCCGCCCTGATATCCCCGAGATTTTTAATTATTTGGGGATTTATTTTACGCAGGCAGGCAATTTTGATGCTGCCTATGAAGCGTTTGATTCTGTTTTAGAGCTTGATCCAACTTACAACTACGCGCGAATGAATCGCGGAATTGCACTGTATTACGGTGGCCGTTATCGTTTAGCGCAGGATGATCTGCAGGCGTTTTATCAAGACGATCCAAATGATCCCTTCCGTTCGTTGTGGTTGTACCTTGTGGAAGAGAAAATCGATCCTAAGGTTGCAATGACTAATTTGTCGCACCGCTTTGACAAAACGAACCGGGGGCTATGGGGCTGGAATATTGTTGAATTCTATTTGGGTAAGATCAGTGAGAAGACACTGATGGAACGCCTGAAACAGGGTTCGACAGATAACACTTCGCTCGCTGAGCATCTCAGTGAAACTGACTTCTATTTAGGTAAGCATTACCTAAGTCTGGGGGATGAGGATAGCGCAGTTGCGTTATTCAAGCTAACGGTAGCTAACAATGTCCATAACTTTGTTGAGCATCGCTATGCATTGTTGGAATTGGCGCTGCTAGGCCAAAGACAAGATGACCTATCAGAATCGAACCAACAATAGCTGACGAACATTTTCACGACAGATTTTTAAGTCCACATCTTAAGAGGTGGGGACTTGTTTGTTCGTTTTATAACATAATTTGAGCCAGTTCACATTTTAAATGAAAATGATAGAAATTCTTTTCACTGTGTTATGTAGACTGGCCGCCACGATCAATGAGGCACCATTACATGACCACTGAGACTGAAATCTCTTTTGCTGATTTAGGGTTATCAGCACCTATTCTTTCCGCACTGCAAGACATGGGCTACGAGAAGCCCTCACCAATTCAACAGCAATGTATTCCTCACCTGTTAAATGGTCGTGACGTGCTAGGTATGGCGCAGACTGGTAGCGGTAAAACCGCAGCTTTCAGCTTGCCTTTACTGCATAATATTGATGCTGAGCTTAGAGCTCCACAGATCCTTGTGTTAGCACCGACCCGTGAACTGGCGGTACAGGTTGCTGAAGCATGTTCAGATTTTTCCAAACATATGCGTAGTGTGAATGTTGTCGCGCTCTATGGTGGACAGCGTTATGACGTTCAATTGCGTGCTTTGCGCCAGGGGCCACAAGTTGTAGTGGGAACACCGGGTCGTCTGTTGGATCACCTGAAGCGTGGTACGTTGGATCTGTCTAACCTGAAAGGTCTGGTACTGGACGAAGCTGACGAAATGCTGCGTATGGGCTTTATTGAAGATGTTGAAAACATCATGAGCCAGATCCCGGCAGAACATCAGACGGCATTGTTCTCAGCGACTATGCCTGAAGCGATTCGTCGTATCACTCGTCGTTTCATGAACGAGCCACAAGAAGTTCGCATTCAGACCAGCGTAACCAACCGTCCGGATATCAGCCAGAGTTACTGGTCTGTTTACGGTATGCGTAAAAATGAAGCACTGGTACGTTTCCTTGAAGCAGAAGATTTTGATGCGGCGATTATTTTTGTCCGTACCAAGAATGCGACTCTGGAAGTGGCAGAAACGCTTGAGCGTAATGGTTATAACTCTGCGGCACTGAATGGTGATATGAATCAGGCTCTGCGTGAACAGACTCTGGAGCGTTTAAAAAATGGCCGTTTGGACATTCTGATCGCAACAGATGTTGCCGCCCGTGGTTTGGATGTTGACCGTATCAGTCTGGTTGTTAACTATGACATTCCGATGGATGCTGAGTCATATGTACACCGTATCGGCCGTACAGGTCGTGCCGGTCGTGCCGGTCGTGCGCTGCTGTTTGTTGAAAACCGTGAACGCCGCCTGCTGCGTAATATTGAACGCACTATGAAGCTGACCATCCCGGAAGTAGAGCTGCCGAATGCTGAACTTCTGAGCCAGCGTCGTTTGGAGAAATTTGCTGCTAACGTTCAACAGCAGTTGGAAAGCAGCGACTTGGATCAATATCGTGCTCTGTTGTCTAAATTGGGCACCAGTGACGAGTTGGATATGGAAACATTGGCTGCGGCATTGCTGAAAATGGCACAGGGTGAACGCTCACTGATCCTGCCACCAGATCCGGTTCGTCGTCCTCGTCGTGAATTCAATGATCGTGACGACCGTCGCCGTAATGGTAATGGCTTTGGTGAGCGTGACAGAGGAGATAGAGGCGATCGTCCTCGTCGTGAGCGCCGTGATGTTGGCGATATGGAACTGTACCGCATTGAAGTGGGTCGTGACGATGGTGTTGAAGTACGCCACATTGTTGGTGCTATTGCTAACGAAGGTGATATCAGCAGCCGCTACATCGGCAACATCAAACTGTTCGCAACGCACTCCACAATTGAGCTGCCAAAAGGGATGCCGGGAGAGGTATTGTCTCACTTTACCCGTACCCGTATTCTGAACAAACCAATGAACATGCAGTTGGTGGGAGATGCACAGCCATTTGAACGCCGTGAGCGCCGTGGTGGTGGCCGCAACGGAAACGGTAATGGTGGCAATGGCTCACGTCGTGATCGTGACGGTTTTGGTAACGGTGGTGGTCGTCGTTTTAATAATGAGCGCCGTGGTGGCGGTGAACGTGGTTCTTTCCGTGGTCGCAATAATGACGATTTCAACGGTGGTGGACAACGTCGTCGTCAGCAACAAAGCAACGGTAACGTGTAATACGCCGTTGATTGTTGCTTCGTGTTAGCAATAACACGCTGAAATATCGAATTGAAATAAGCCCTTTCTCCTATAAAGAGAAAGGGTTTTTTATGTTTCCAGTGTTTTCATTTTCGTAGCCATTTTCTGGCCGTACCTGCCAAGCTGGGTAGAATTAGGATGTGCGATAATAGCTGTATTATTTAGTTCCTAAACGGCGACGTAGATCTTCGTGTTTCCTGGCAAAATATGCCTCAACTTTTTTGCCGGTATCAGATTGCTGGCTTTGGATTAGATCGTAGTTTATCTTTAACTTCTGTATCTGAAAGTAAGCGTTCACCTTGATGAATAACAATTTTTCTCATTCTGGGCTGAGAGCTACCATAGGCCACTTCTAATAGTACACGCTCTTCTACGGAACAAAGCCCGCCTTCGGATTGCTCTAATGGATGGATAAGTATCCGATGACTGCGTCCGAAGAATCTGTCAACGAATCGCATAATTCCATGTTGCTTAAGCAGCAGATGCAACTGTTGTTTTGCATTATAAAAATCACCAACCAGTAAGCGAGAAGTACTGAAATTTCCTGTAATACTCAGTTCTTTTTGATTGTTGAGATTTTTCAGGAGCATCTGGTTGGTTTTGATTTTTAGATAGAGATCGGCCATACATTTCCTTATTTTATTTTGGATAATGGTAGAGGGTACAGACATTATCCCTGCAAAAATGATTAAGTTAATCCCAGTTCTTCTTTAAGAGGCTTTAAGTAACGTCGGCTGACAGGAATTCGTTCATCATTGCGCAATACCAATTCCGCCTGACCGTTTTCCCCAAAAATAATCTCCCGTAAATGGGTCATATTGACCAGATACTGACGATGGCAGCGAGTCAGGGGAGTACGGATTTCCAGAGTGCGTAAGGTCAATTCAGTAAAACCTTCCTGTCCGTTGGCACTCATCACATATACACCACTCAAACGTGAGGTGATATACAGCACATCATCCAGTTGCATCAGCCATATCCGGCTGTGCCCTGTGCAGGGAATATATTTCAGTTGCTCATTTTCGGGTTGTAAGTCTGTCAGACTCTGTTTTTGATAACCTGAACGCAGTCGTTGTAATGTCTTGCTCAGTCGCTCCTTTTCCAGCGGTTTTAGCAGATAATCAAACGCATGCTCTTCAAACGCCTGTATTGCATATTCATCAAAAGCGGTAAGAAAAACGATATAAGGGCGATGTTCAGGATCGAGCATACCTGCCATTTCAAGTCCGGTGATGCGGGGCATTTGAATATCAAGGAAAACCACATCCGGTTTCAGACGATGAATGGTGCCAATTGCTTCTACTGCATTGGCACATTCACCGATGATTTGAATATCTGTTTCCTCTTCCAACAGGCAACGTAAATTCTCACGAGCCAGTGGCTCATCATCAACAATTAATACATTCATACTTACGCTGCCTTATCAGCCTCTTTTTCCAATGGTAAACATAAAATGACACGGGTAAATTCTTCTGGTTGGCAATCAACATGCACACCATAATGTTCACCATAGCGAAGCCGCAGGCGCTTATCTACCAGGCTCATTCCAAGTCCATCCCCCATTTTTTTCGGGCAATAAAGCCCCGCATTATCTTCAATTTCTACCAATAGCAGATTGGTTTGCTGGTAGGCTCTAATCGTAATTCTTCCGGTATCCAGTAACTGTGACGTGCCATGTTTAATTGCATTCTCGACCATAGGTTGCAGGGAAAATGCCGGCAATTTGGCATAACGCAGAGACTCCGGTATATCTATGGTTATCTGGAGACGTTCACAGAATCGCGCTTTTTCAATTTGTAAGTAAGCATTTACATGCTCTATTTCATTTTGTAGTGTGGCGATTTCTTCTGGTCGCTTCAGATTTTTACGAAAGAATGTCGAAAGGTACTGCACAAGCTGACCCGCTTGCTGGCTATCGCGTCGGATCACCGCCTGTAATGTATTCAGGGCATTAAATAAAAAGTGAGGATTCACTTGTGCGTGAAGTAGTTTCACTTCTGATTGTAACAGAGACTGCTTATTCCGTTCATATTGTCCCGCAAGGATTTGGGCAGAAAGCAAGCTGGCAATTCCTTCGCCTAATGTCCGGTTGATCGAACTGAATAAACGGTTTTTGGCTTCATACAATTTTATCGTACCGATCACTTGCTGATTTTCTCCCCGCAGAGGAATAACCAGTGCTGAACCCAATTTGCAAATGGGACTAAGAGAACAGCAATAGGGGGTTTCGTTACCATCAGCGTAGACGACTTCGTTATTTGCTATCGCACGATGTGATTGCTCGGAAGCAATGGGCGTACCCGGCAAGTGATGGTCAGAACCAATACCGATAAATGCCAGTAGTTTTTCCCGATCAGTAATTGCGACAGCTCCGATTTCCAGTTCCTGATAGATAACTTTTGCTACACGCATGCTGTTAGCTTCATTAAATCCCTTAAGTAATATCCCTTCGGTACATACCGCAATTTTCAGGGCCTGGGCAGAAAAAGCACTGGTATATTTTTCGAATATGGCGCGTCTGTCCAGCAAGATGCGGATAAACATAGCTGCCCCGATACTGTTAGCGATGATCATAGGAGCGGCGATATTTTTCACTAAATTAAATGCTTCATTGAAAGGGTTAGTAAACAGCAGAATAATTCCCATCTGAGCACATTCGGCAAAGAATGTCACAATCGCCGCAGTCCATAGATTAAGTAACTTATTGATCTTGCCCTGCTTGATTAAATAACTGTGTACAAGACCGCCAATAATGCCTTCTATAATGGTGGATACCATACAACTGAATGCGGTCATCCCACCAAGGGAATAGCGATGCAATCCTCCTGTGAATCCTACCATCGCTCCGACTGCTGGCCCGCCGAGGAAACCACCTAATACAGCACCAATAGCACGGGTATTAGCAATAGAATCATTAACATGCAGACCGAAATATGTTCCCATGATGCAGAAGATGGAGAAAATGGCATAACACATGAGCTTATGAGGTAAGCGAATACTCACTTGCAGTAAAGGAATGAACAGAGGTGTTTTACTCAGTAGCCAGGCAATCACCAGATAAATACACATCTGCTGGAGCAGTAGTAAAACGAGGTTAAATTCATACATATTTTTTCACGGCATGTTTGATAACGATGAATAAATTTATACGGTCATTATCGAAGCTTGAATTTAACGCCGTCAATGGGTATTCGTATTCATGGGGTATATCCGCCCTCTTAGGCAAGGGCGGATTTATTGAGGATTTTTTGACGAAATAAATAGGAATAGGGTTATTCAGTGCAGATAACGTAATCGGTGACTATATCGTTAATAACATGAACTGTACCATCATCTATATTCACGGCGAAATGAGCATTTTTCCCGTGTTCATCTATTCCGGGTGCTGAAGAACGATAAGAACGGAATTGTGGCCAGCCGTACAGTTCATGCATCGCATTTTGTTGATGTGCCTGGTACAGGCTGGCTAAGTCTTCTGCTGTCGGTAATTTTTTATGCATTTTTTTACAATACCATACAGCGCCTTTATAAACTCGGCGCGGCCAAATTTCACCGTTTTCAGTATAAGTAGTTATTCCTTTCATGCCCATAACTGCTAACTCGGCTTGTAACAGAGGTCGGTCAAAAATGGTTCCGTTTGTATTTGTCACCGTTTCAGCCATATGTCCCCAAAAATTTGCGTATTTAGAATCAGGGCTGGTCACGACAGTAAAAATAACATCTTCAGTTTTCGGATTTGAGACACCATAAGCTTTTATTTGCAAGGTCGTTTTTACGCCGAGTCCATTTGGATCGATGATGGGGAGCGATAAACTACCCTGATCTCCCGTTATTCCTTGGTAGTGCCCTGACTCACTGTTTATCAGCGCAGTAACTGTTTGAGGAACTTCCTGACGGTTTAGTGCTCTGGTTGCTTTCATTTCTATAGGGACATTTTTTACAGGTTGCCCGTGATTGAATGCCTTAATATTCAGAATGACTGTTTCGCCTTTTTTAACTTTTCCTGTATTGATAGTGACTTCCAGATTATCAGCAATCCCTTTAACTTTTCCGCCTTCAGTGCCACCATAGGTATGGTTACCTTTCTCTTGATCCACGGTGGTATCAATCGTTTTGGTATTCCCGGTAATGCGGAGGCCATTCTGTGCCTGAACAATAAGTGCTTTTACTTTACCTGCATCTGACAGGGTCAATGTATAACCGGGGATCTTACCCGATTCGACGATAGTACTGCCTTTGGTAATATCAATGTTCCCTTTATCTCCCCACACATAGCGTGATTTGTCTACGTTTTTTCCGTTATTAGCATGGAAGGTATAGGTTGCACTGAGGATATTCCCCATTTCTAATCTGCCTGACATGCTGAGATCTTTAATAATGGGTTGGTCAGGGCGAAAAAAGGTGATCTCTATTGGTTTAATATCAAAGCTTTTCACTTCAGGTGTAATGGTCAACACCCCAATTTTTTCACCAGCGGTGAGTAATGCTTCATAGATCCCTGGTTGAGTTTCTTTTATTTGCCCAATCTGAGGATCTTTACCGGTCCCACTTAATTTACTACTCATGAGTTTGATATCCTTAGCAGCATCAGGCATTGGATTACCGTTCTCATCTTTCAGTGTCAATTTCAGGATAGTGGTGGAGTGACCATCTGCTGACAGATCACTGTCTTTTGCGGTGAACCTAGATTTGTCAGCACTTGCCTGTGCTTGTAATACCTGAACCTGAGTTTCTGCTCGTCTGGAAGCATTGCCATGCTCATCGTAGGCAATAGCACCTATGATGTAAGTGTTGTTGCCTTGACGATGATATTTCGGCAGGGTCAGCAGGTAGGTATTACTGTTTTGTCGTTTGATCTTGCCTCCGTTGGCAAGCAAGCTTTCAACCTCCCATTGGATCGTTTTCAGGCCATATTTACTGTTTACTCTAAGATGAATAGGTTTGATTTCACCGGCATGACCGGAAATCAATCTATCTAATGTCAGACTAATGACTTCACGTTTACGAAATTCCAAAACAATTTGATTATTACGCTCAACGAGATCATAACGACCGCCTTGTAGCGTATGTTTGAATATCACGGCATCGGGATCAATCTGTGTTGACCATGGTGTACCGATGTCATAGTTCAGCTCTATATTGAATTGAGTATTTCCATTGCCGGACATCTCTTGTTTGCGGTCAATATCGAAAGTCAGCAATGGGACAGGCGTATAATTAATTCCGGCAGTAAAGGCTGAGGGATTCTTTTGGCGGTGATCTTTATTGATTAACCCAACTTCATCGCCAAAATATTGTTCATATACCAACTTACCGCCAAGTTGTGGCAAAGCGGGGAGATACCCTTGTACTTTCAGATCGAACCCATTGGCAGGGCGTTCATCGTAATCTTTCAGTAAATGCGATTCTTTCCAGTTACTTAAGCGAAAATAGCCGTTCATGCCTAGTCTCAGATAATCGCGGGAGTACTCTGCACCGAGGCCAAGCCGGGTATTATCTCCGGTAAGATCGTGATCCAGAAAAGCATTGTATCCTAGCATCCAGCTATCAAAAAACTGACGTTGCCCGATACCGATATTAATGGTATTGCGTTTATCAATGCGGCGCAGGCCAAATTGAGTGAAGTCCATTTTACTTTTGCTGTCATACAGAGGTAGCAACATATCAAGTTGACTGCCATCCAGACGACCTCTTTTGTCAATATTAGCTTGTACACGCGCTGTACCGTAAGATCTCAGCCAGCTCTGGAGTTGTTGACTGGCTTCTCCCACCGCTAAATTGCTTATCTGGTTTATTGCGCTGTCGCTTGCTTTATTGCTGTTCAGTATCTCACCGACGCGGGTAGCCGCATTAGCCAGCTTGCGTTCTGTATCATCGGTTCCGGCAAATGACTCTGATGAAAAGTAATTGAATGGTAAATATTTATTAGGGCGAGATTTGGGGACATCAATTTCATCACCAACCCCAAGTACTGGAAACGGTTTGCTGAAAGTCCGGAATTTATTTATTTCTTTAAGTTGATTAATGGTGAAACTGTAACGTTGAGCTATTGTATGGATCGTTTCTCCCGGCTTCAAAATATAAGGCTCAGTTGGTATTGCCTGAGGGGAATGTTGAGAAATCGTATGCGTTCTGGCGACGGCGATAATAGGAGTAAATGTGCCAGCAAGTGGGAACGCAAATTGGGCGATAATATTCACCCAGGCTATTCGTTTCAGCAAATATTGCTGATTTTGTGCCCAGGATTTATCAAGTTTTTTGTGCATAAAAATAAACCTGTAATAGTAACAGCGTCAGGTGATGGCGAAATAAAAGAGGGACAAAACGGTATTGCTTTATTTGAGACATCACAAATTGGTTAACAAAAAAATTGTTAACTTGTTAACGCAAGGATTATTGATCTGACATATCTTATATATGTGTTTTTTATTCCAGCATAAAATTATTTAGTGGTCAATGTTACTTTCTATATCAGGCATTGAAAATAAAAAATAACAGGCGATTTATACGTATTTTTATGAGATTAAAACATGATTTTTATATTTATTTGAATTAAAGCATAATGTTGAAATTTATATATATTATATGAACAAGGATTATATGGGGAAGGGATAAAATAGCCTTAAATATAAGGGGTTTTTTGACATTTAAATATTCGTTGATAATTATCATTAGTTTTTATTTTTATTATTCTTTGATTTTTCATTGGAGAATATTCTGCAATGTGGATTCAGTAAGAACTTTATTTCTAATTCATAATTAAATATTAACTTATGAATTTATTTTAAGAAATAAAAATAATCAGATAGCAAGTCGAATTGAGGGAATGTGTTAATTTCCCGTCTTACTGCCACTTGAAATTGGTTGGGTATATAATGTGATAAATGGCTACATAAAGCATTTCATTTTTGTCAATGATCAGGCGCACGAATTTCTAAAAAGAGTTTATGAAGATAGTGTCACACTAGGCCGGTACAGCTAAACTAATTTGGTAATCGCTGACGAATTTTGATCGAGTAGTATGCCTGGAGCTTACAAAACATAATGAAGAAAAGAACACTTTTCACAATATTGCTGATTATCTTTCTGACCGCAATGGCTGTGCTTTTTCGCTCACATGATCAGGACTTATTGTTGCAGGGAGAGGTTGAAGCGCCTGAGGTCATCATTGCATCTAAAGCCTCTGGAAGAGTGATTGCGCTTCACGTCAGGAGGGGAGACGACGTAAAAGCCGGGCAACTATTGGTAAGCCTCGATGGCCCTGAACTGATTGCAAAAGTTGCCGCAGCCCAAGCCGCCCGTGATCAGGCCAAAGCAAAACTCAATTTATCTCTGCATGGAACACGAGAAGAAAATATTCGCAGTCTGGAAGCAGCCTACTTACAGGCTGAATTTGGATATAAAAATGCTCAACGTGAATTTGAGCGACTCAGTAATATTTCAGTCAAAGGTTATTCATCTGCCAGTGAATTGGATAACGCACGAAATGCACGTGATATTGCTTACCAGAAAATGCTGTCAGCAAAAGCGGAGCTGGATGCAGGGAAAAATGGTGATCGTATAGAATTACGGCAACAATATCAGGCGGCATTGAATGAAGCTGAAGAAAAATTACAGGAGTTAAAAATTCAGAGTCATGATCTACAGGTAAAAGCTCCCGTTGATGGTGAAGTTGGGCCACTTCCGGCGGAGATCGGGCAACTTTTCAATGCCAATAGCCCATTGGCAACATTAGTACGTATGCCTGAAGCTTACTTTGTCTATAACTTGCGCGAAGATATTCTGGCTAAAGTCCGTAAAGGTGACAAAGTGACATTGCGTGTACCGGCTTTGGCTAATAAAGATATTGAGGCAGAAGTACGTTATATCGCTCCAATGGGCGATTACGCAACAAAACGGGCAACTCGTGCGACAGGTGACTTTGATCTGAGAACATTTGAAGTGCGTTTATACCCACTACAACCTGTTGATGGGCTGCGTCCGGGAATGAGTGCATTATGGCACTGGGATAAATAAGGTGGCAGCTTGATGAGCAGAAAAGCTGCGGGGCATGTCCTTGAATGGCGTGGTTTTGGATGGCACAGCTTTAAGCATGCGTTTACCCGCGAGCTGGTGGTTGCAGTCCGTAGCCCGATTTTTCACTGGCTGAGTTGGCTGTTTCCTCTGTTGCTGTTTATCTTAATCAGTGCCAATTTTTCGGAAGGAACACTGCTAAACCTGCCTGTTTCAGTAGTGGATAATGATCACAGTACCTTATCACGCACATTAATCCGCAACTTAAATGCGGCACCTCACGCTGATATCAAAACTTATGATAATGGCCTGACAGAATCATTAGAGAGATTGGGGAGTGCAAAGGATTACTCTTTACTCTATATCCCCCACGATCTAGAAAAAGATGCATTGAGTGGTAAACAGCCAACAGTGAGCATCTATTATAATGCCTTGTTTTATGGTTCAGGGCGTTATTCCGTTCAGGACTTCAGCGGATTGATGGCAGAAACAAATGCCAAATATCGTGAAATTATTGCGTCTGAAATTGGTCGTCAGCTTCCACCACTTGCTAAAGCGGCGATGTCTTATGACAGCCTGTTCAATACCAGTGGCAGTTATATCTATTACCAGCAATTTGCTGCAACCATCCATTTATTACAGCTTTTCGTCGTGACCTGTACTATTTATACGATGGCAAGAGGAAAGCAGCTCTTAAGCGCAAAATCTTTTGTACCGGCTTTATTAGGAAAACTTGCGCCTTACACCTTGATTTTTACCCTGTTGTTGATGATAGAAATTGCAGCATTGGTTGCATTTTCTGATGCCAAAGTTGCAGGTAACCCGATATATATGCCGATTGTTGGATTTTTCTATGTGATTGCGGCTCAAAGTATCGGTTTATTACTGTTTACTTTCACCAGTAGTGCATTGACGGCTTATTCGCTAATCGGAATGCTGGTCAGTATTGCGATGTCATTTTCTGGCATGGTGGTGCCTGAATTATCAATGGTATGGCCGGCAAGAGTTATTTCGAATCTGGAGCCATTGACTCACGCTTTAAATGCCATGTTCGATATCTTTCTGCGGGAAGTGTCATTAAAAATCATCCTGCATATTTGCATGCTATTGATGATTTATCCTTTGGTTTGTGCCTTGTTGATCCGTAATCGCTTGTGGAAACGGCTTAACCAGCCAGGAAAAGTTAATGATGCAGAGGAAGCAGATAAATGAATAACTGGAAGATATATTGGCAAACTTTCCGCAATGTATTGTTGGGAATGCTGGAAAAACCCTTGTGGTTAATGCTGATTGTTTCTCTGTGTGTGATGAGTCTGGTTTATGTCCGCCCTACATTATGGGATCTGCCCGTTGCGATTATTGATCAGGACAACAGTCACATGAGCCGTGCACTGATCCGCCACATTGATGCGACGGCGAAAGTTGAAACCAAAAGCTACGTTAGTCTTGCTAACGCCCGTAATGACATGTTACGACGGGAAATCTTCGCCATTATCATTGTGCCGCCGGATTTTGAAAAACGTCTTTTAGGCGGAAAAAATGTGACAGTACCGGTTTATGGTGACGCGACCAACCGTCTTGCTAATGGGCAGATTCAGCAGGATTTGGCGTTGGCGTATCAACAGTTATTATCTGAATATAATACACAGTTACTGCTGAAATCGGGTTTCAATACGGAACAGGTGAAAGTACTGCTACAACCGATTAAAGGAGAAACCATTGGATTATTCAATCCGGGGATCAGTTATGCCGCAATTGTTTTTCCCGGACTACTGGTGATGCTTTTGCAGCACTCTTTGTTGATTGCTTGTGTACGTGTGAGTATCACCATACGTGGCACTCCTAACGGTAAGCCTCCACTTCCTGTCTATCTGGGTGCTTTGTCTGCGCTGTTGCCTATTTGGTTGTTTCTGTCTGTGATCTTTTTTGTTTTGTGGCCATGGGTACTGGGATATCGGCAGGATGCACCAATTTATCAATTATTGCTGATAACTTTCCCGTTCCTGCTGGCAGTGTTGGGGTTAGGGAAACTGGTAACGGAGTGTTTGCGCAGTGTGGAAATGATTTATCTGACATTGGCGTTTATCACTACTCCTGTTTTCTATATTTCGGGGACTATCTGGCCGGTTCAGGCGATGCCCGGTTGGGTAAGAGCGATTTCATCCGCTTTGCCATCCACATGGGCAACCAAAATTATCGCAGGCATAAATCAAATGAACATGCCCTTACAAAGTATGTTGGGAGATATTGCAATGATCCTGTTCCTTGGTGTCGTGTACATGATCCTGGGGATTTTGGTTGGGATGTTGCGTAATGGTGAGCTGAGGGGACTGAGGATTTTTATGAAACGGCAGCGAAAGAATAAACAATAATCAAGAATTATCGTCAGACTGATAATGAAAATATATTGATTTGGGACGGGTTCCGTGCAAATGTCACTGGTGCTGATTTACTGGATCTCAGTGATAGAATTTTATTATCAATGCTTGAGATAGTATCAGGAAATATCACAGTATTTTGGCAAAATAACATGTTCCTTTTCACGAAAAGGGATCTGACTTGTGTTAGGTAAAATCCACTTTCCGTTTTGGTTTATTATCGTTAGCTGAATTTATCAAAGCGGAACAAAAAGAGGGCGCAGATCAGAACGATCGCGCGTTATCGTCATGTTAATCAGGGTCGAAATTCCGGTTGATGCCATGGGTATTGATCGCTTGCTGCGAGAATCCTTTGAGACATCGTCAGAAGCTGAGTTAGTTCATCGATTAAGAGAAGATGGCTTGTTGACGCTGGGTGTTGTTGCGACTGACGATGAAGGTCACGTGATTGGCTATGTTGGTTTCACACCTGTTGACATCAATGGTCAGGATCATAATTGGGTTGGATTGGCGCCATTGGTAGTGTCTGAACCGTATCGTCGTCAGGGCATTGGTGAGAAGTTAGTGTATGAAGGATTGGATAGCCTGAATGAGTTCGGTTATGGCGCAGTAGTCGTGCTTGGTAAACCTGAATATTATCACCGTTTTGGTTTCAGGCTTGCTAAAGAGTACCAATTACATTGCCAATGGCCTGATCGTGAGGAATTCTTTCAGATTTACACACTGGCTGATGTCTCGCTGGATGATTGTCATGGTTTAGTCACATATCCCAGTCATTTTGACTATGTGTAACTATAAGATGTAATTACAAGATGTAAATACAGAAGTAGTAAATACACGCTGAAGTAATGCCGGAGATACTCTGGCAACAACGTCTATTCTGATGAAGTCTCTGACAAATAGGTTGTTATACAGACAGGCTGGGTTGTAACCAGCCTCTCTTTTTGCTGTTTGTTTAGCTGCTTTACTCGGTATTCCAGCTTTAATGCCGTGCTCTTGTCCCGTACCAAACTGTGATAGACCAGAGTCAATGAGCCTTTTCCCCTCAAAGCTTTCGCCCCTTTTCCGCTACTGTGTTGTATCAGACGACGGGAAATATCTGTAGTAATTCCGGTATATAAAGAACCATTCTGGGTTTTTATCAAGTAAAGATACCAATCAGATTTGTTAATATTCATTATTTATATTAAATAGTTACAAATGTATAAATACGGTATGGGATTAAATCATTATGAGGCCATAGACTGCATTGTGGTTTTTGGAACAATGCAACATGATGAATTATATTAAATTACATATTTATTAACAGTAAGTGGCAGTATTTTTTATTCAAAATAACTGAAAAACTATAGCAATAATTGCTAATTATCATTTTTTGAAGAAGCGTATAACTTGATCCAAATCACAGAGAGACACTCTTTATATTGAAAAGTAGACAAAGGATCTAAAAATGAGAAATGCAAAATTTATTGCCGCTGTTTTAACACTATGTGCTGTTTCATTCGGTTCTTTTGCGGCAACTGAAGTGAGAAATGCTACAGGGGAGAAGATTGGAGTTGTTTCTGTGACGGGAGCAGAAACACTGGATAACCTGACAGAAGAGTTATCCAAAAAAGCTGACAAAGCTGGAGCATCTTATTTCCGCATTATTTCTGCTACTGGCGACAATAAACTGCATGGTGTTGCAGAAATCTATAAATAACTTATAGTTAAATCAGATTAAATCTTATACTACTGTACAAATATCAGAACACATGGCTGGATCAATATCCAGATGTGTTCTGGTTGAGATAAGCAAATATAACAATATGGAATTAGATGGAATTGAATAAAAATATCTTAACGATCTGCCAGTACCTTGCCGAGCAACATGTCTTCACAATTTGTACTTCTTCAAATCAGGATTTATGGTGCGCAAATTGTTTCTATGCTTTTGATGTCGATAAAATGGCACTCTGGTTTATGACTGAACCTGATACCCGCCACGGTAAAATGATGCAGGAAAACGCCGTAGTTGCAGGTACTATTGCCGGGCAAATTCACAATGTTTCCCAGATCAGAGGCATTCAGTTTCGTGGCGAAGTCGTTCCATTAACAGGTAAGGATGAAACAGTTGCCAGAGCAAGCTACTGCCACCGCTTTCCTATTGCGATAACAGCAAAATCGCCTATTTGGCAATTGAACCTGAATGAGATAAAAATGGTGGATAACACTCTTGGCTTTGGCAAAAAATTACACTGGCGGCGTTAGTATCAGTGCTGCAAATTTCGTATCATAAAATTATCGTAATTAATTATCGTAAATAGTGAATAACCTGATTACTACTGCCTCGCCAGATTAACGCCGGATCGTACGAAGCCTGTTCGAATTTCCCGTCAACTAACACATTAATATGACTGACAATTTCTTGTTGGAGAGCGCTTAACTCGTGGAGTAGATAACCTGTCCATAGCCAGATATCTTTATCCGGGCACTCTCTCTTTATCCGTTTGATCAGTTTGAGAATATCGGGTGTATTAGAGGGATGAAGAGGATCGCCGCCAGATAATGATATCCCTTGCCGTTTGATACGAAGATCTTTCAAATCAGCAATGATCTGATCTTCAACAGCCTGTGTGAAGGGACGACCTGAGTTAGCCCGCCATGTACTTTGGTTATAACAACCACGACATTGATGGGAGCAGCCAGCCACAAACAGAGTACAGCGGGTTCCGGGGCCATTAACCACATCAACCGGATAATATTGATGGTAATTCATGATATTAGCCAATTTGCCCATTGTTGAAATGTTTGATGCGACGTTTTACCTCTTCCTGTTTACCTGCATTAAACGGACGGGCATCAGGGCTGCCAAGATACCCACAAACCCGTCGGATCACAGAAACATGCGCTGAATCATGATTACCACAACGAGGACAGGCGAACCCTTTGCTGGTACAGGAAAATTCTCCGGTAAAACCGCATTGATAGCATTCATCAATTGGAGTATTGGTTCCATAGTAAGGGATAAGGGAATAACTGTAGTCCCATACATCTTCCAATGCCTTCAAATTATGTTGCAGATTGGGATATTCGCCGTAGCAGATAAAACCACCATTCGTTAATGGGGGATAAGGCGCTTCAAAGTCCAGCTTATCGTAGGGATTGACTTTTTTCTCTACATCCAGATGAAAACTGTTGGTGTAATAACCTTTGTCCGTGACTCCCTGGATCACGCCAAATTCAGCGGCATCAAGGCGACAGAAACGGTCACATAAACTTTCACTGGGTGTACTGTATAAACTGAATCCATATCCGGTTTCCTGTTTCCAGGTATCAACCGCTTTGCGTAATCGCTTGACGATAGAGATTGCTTTTTGGCGACGTTGTTCATCGTCAAATAGATGAATATGATCACCGTATAACGCATTAATCGTTTCATTGATACCAATATACCCTAATGAAATAGAAGCCCGCCCATGTTTGAAAATTTCGGCAACATTGTCATCTTCTTTCAATCTTACTCCGCAAGCGCCTTCCATATAAAGGATAGGGGCAACCCGTGCTTTGGTGTTTTCAAGGCGTTCAATTCGGGTCATTAATGCTTTTCTGGCAACCAGCAGACGTTGCTCCAGTAGCTGCCAAAAACGCGTTTCATTGCCTTTGGCTTCAATCGCGATGCGGGGAAGATTCAGGCTTATTACCCCCAGATTATTGCGCCCTGCATGAATTTGTTGACCATTCTCTTCATAAACACCGAGAAAGCTACGGCAACCCATTGGAGTTTTAAACGATCCGGTTACTTTAACCACTTGATCATAATTAAGAATATCGGGATACATGCGCTTGCTGGCACATTCCAGAGCCAATAATTTGATGTCGTAGTTGGGATCTCCAGGCTTATGATTCAGCCCGTCACGAATGGCAAAAACCAGTTTTGGGAATACGGCGGTTTTGTGATTTTTGCCTAAACCAGCAATGCGGTTACGTAAAATAGCCTTTTGAATCAAACGGGATTCGTTTGATGTTCCCAGTCCAAAACCGAGTGTCACAAACGGTGTTTGCCCGTTGGCGGTGTGCAGCGTGTTCACTTCATATTCCAAAGACTGGAAAGCATCGTAACACTCTTTTTCGGTACGGATTTCAGCATAGGCTGCGTGATCTGCAATATTCCACTCTTTTGCGATGGTCAAGTGTTTGTTATAGCTGGCTTTAACAAATGGAGCGAGTACTTCATCAATACGGTCGATGGTTGTACCGCCATAAATATGGCTGGCGACCTGTGCAATAATTTGGGCTGTAATGGCAGTAGCTGTGGAGATCGATTTTGGCGGTTCAATCTCGGCATTGCCCATCTTAAACCCCTTGGTCAGCATGCCCTGTAAGTCAACTAACATACAGTTAAACATCGGGAAGAATGGGGCATAATCCAGATCATGGTAGTGAATTTCTCCCTTTTCATGTGCCAGAACAACATCACCCGGCAACATATGTTGTTTGGCATACTGTCTGGCAACTATCCCTGCCAGTAAATCACGCTGAGTGGGGATCACTTTGGCATCTTTATTAGCATTTTCATTGAGTAAAGGCAGATCACTCTGTTCTATCAGGCCGCAAATTTCCTGATCTAGTCGATCATGCCATTCGTGGAGAGCCTTTTTCCCAACATTAACTGGCTGATCACTGTGCTGTATTACAACTGTTTTCATAATAGGGTTCCTCAATATGTTATCCACAAACTAAAACTGCATGATGGTCAGTTTTCAATTTGGTGTGGATAATCTTGTGTATAAACACTATATATAGTGATTTATTTATATTTAAGCACGATATATAGGTTTTTCTAGCCAATATACCATTCAATAAGTTGATCTAAGACAAAGAAAAGGGAAATTATTCTGAGGAGAAGCGGGGGGCAAAAAGAGAGAATACCAACCCTGATATTGAGTTATCAGGGTTGATGGAGCTATGAATTAGCTGCGGACTGCGATCGCTTCGATTTCAATTTTCACATCTTTCGGCAGACGAGCAACTTCAACACATGAACGAGCGGGAAAAGGCGCGTTATGTTCAGTAAAAAATGCTTCATAGGCTGCATTCACGGTAGCAAAGTCATTCAGATCTTTAACAAACACTGTAGTTTTTACGATATTCGCTACTTTCAGACCAGATTGTTCAATAATAGCCTTAACGTTTTCCAGTGATTGGCGGGTTTGTGCCGTGATATCTTCAGAAACGTCACCCGTTTTAGGATCAACAGGGATCTGACCGGAAGTGATAACCATGCTGCCCAGATCAACGCCCTGAACATAAGGGCCGATTGCGGCTGGTGCATTGTCGGTATGAATGGAATGTGACATTAGAGACTCCTGTTTAACGTCAGAGTGGAAAATTTTTGCGAGGTCAACATTATAGTGCCCCTCTGTCTGGCATCAACTGCGGTATTTTAATCGTTGCTGATGACAGCCTGACGATCAAACTCTTTTTCACAGTATTTGCAACAGACGATGACATCGTTAGCGGTTTTCATAACGCAAAAACTGCTTTCTACTGGTTCATTATGACTGATACAGTTACCGTTCGGGCATACAAGGATACCGTCAATCTGCTCTGGCAGGTTGATTGTCATCTTTTTCACGACAACGTAATTTTCAATATTATTCACAGTTGCATGTGGCGCATACATAGCGAGTTGATTTGCCTGCTGTTCTGTCAGGAACGTATTTTCAATCTTAATCAGATCTTTCTTACCTAATTGATTGGAGGGTAAATTCAGACCAATAGTAATGCGTTGGTCGGTTTCTGTGAGTTTGAATAGTGACAATAACTTAAAACCGACATGGGCCGGAATGTGGTCGATAACTGTGCCACATTTAATGGCTTCTACTTGTAATTGATGATCTTGCAGTGAATGGTCTTGGGTCATGTTGTGCTGTGAATACCGTTTAGGGTATTTCTCCTCCAGATATCAGGGGATCAGGGTCATGCACCTATTTTGTCATATAAGGTTTGGCATTTCATCTTGCATAATGAACATATCATAGTTGCTTGTGAAATCATTCCTTATGGTATTTCAACAAAATCATTTTGGTTCAATGCCTGATGGTAAATTTTTGTAATATCATTGAGAAATATATACTGTATTTCCATCAGTGTAATTCCAAATAATTATTTAATTTTCCCGACAGGAAGAAAATAAAATTTGATAGCCTGTATTTTTGTTGCTAGGCTGTAAATGTATTGTTGCTTTTAAAGAAACAAAATTAATGATCCAGTTTTTATTTCTTTAAATAACCAGTAAAGTCCATTTCAATGTAATATTTTGAAAAACAAGAGTAATATAAAGGTGAGTATGTTGCACTCTTTGACTGTGGAAAAAATCGTTACGGAAAGAACTTTTGAATGGAGCAGCATTAATAAAATACCCATCAATGAATGTCATGAATCTTTAGAGATAATTACCGAGACAGATAAAATAAAATCGCAACCCGTCTATTTTCTTGCTGATATAAAAGGTTCTGTTGAATATTGTGCAGTAAGAAAAAGTGTGGCTGAAAAGTTAGTGGAAGCCTCGCAATTGTTACCATCTCATTTAGGGATTTTGGTTTTGGATGGATGGCGTTCACGGGAAACCCAGCAGGCATTACAGGAAAAAACTCAGGCTAAAATAGCTGAGCAATACAGCCAATTATCCATTGAAGAACAAAAAAAATTACTGGAACAATTTGTGGCACCAGCTCCGACGGCACAAAATCCGATTAGCCCCCATCTGACCGGTGGTTCAGTGGATGTGACGCTGTTTGACATGACATCTGGAAAAGCATTGTTTATGGGGACTGAGTTCGATGAAGTGGCAGAGCTGTCTTATACCGCTGCGTTAGAAAATACACCGGAAAACAACATGCCTGCTACTTTATACCGCCGGATACTGTATCACGCCATGATTCAGGTTGGCTTTACCAATTTACCGACTGAATGGTGGCACTATGATTATGGTAATTCCTCGTGGGCTTTTTATAAAAACAGTAACGCCATTTATGGTGCTGTGGATGCAGATATAAACAAAACTACAACTTGAATGACAGCGGGTATATTGGCTTTAACTAAACAAAGGTTATTACAGGGGCAAATAATGAAAAGTACCTTAATTAGCGCTGATAATTCATTAATGCTTTGGGCTTTTATTATGGTTGCAGTAGCTTGTGCAATTATGATGGAGCAGAAGTATAAATGGGCAACTAAAATACCGGGTGCGATTATTGCTCTGGTAATAGCGATATTAGCCTCTAATTTACATATTATCCCGACTGAAGCTCCTGTTTATGATGCTGTCTGGGGATATATTGTCCCTTTAGCTATTCCGCTGTTGTTATTCAAAACTAATTTACAAAGCCTCATTAGAGGCAGTTGGCGGTTACTGATATTATTTTTAATTTCCTCTGTTGCTACGATGATTGGAACAATCATCGCTTTCCATCTGCTCAGGAGATATATTCCAGAACTGGATAAAATCAGTGGCATGATTTCCGCATCTTATACCGGGGGAGGTGTCAACTTTGCAGCGATGGCAGCTAAATTAGAGCCTTCTCAGAGTATGGTTGCATCCACCATTGTGGCTGATCATGTGATGATGGCAGGTTATTTTATTATCCTGATCGCTATATCGGGCTGGACAATGGCAAGGAAGTTCTGGGGAAGCCCTTACTCCGATGCGATAGATAATGGTCCCAATCTGGATAACTCCCAGACCTTCGCCGCAGCTTATTGGAAACCGAAAAATATCGCCCTGAAAGACATTGCATTATCGCTGGCATGGTCAATCTTTATCGCCGCTTTATCATTCCGTCTCTCATCATGGTTAAAGGCGTTATTTGGGCAACCTGACAATATTTATCAAGAGCTGGTTTTTAGTCTGATATCTGATAAATATCTGCTCCTTACCACGGTGACATTTATCCTTGTGTCGGTTTTCAAAAAAACATTCAGTAATCTAAACGGCACTCAGGAGCTCGGTACTTACGCTATTTATATGTTTTTTGTCGTTATCGGTATACCAGCATCAATTTACGCCATTATCAGCAACGCGCCGTTATTGTTTGTCTTTGTTTTCATCATTGTCATGATTAACTTGCTGCTCACCTTCACGGCGGGGAAAGTGTTTAAATTCAGTCTGGAAGAGAACATTCTTGCTTGTAACGCCAATATCGGTGGGCCAACCACGGCAGCAGCAATGGCAATCAGCCGAGGTTGGAATACTCTGGTCGGGCCGATTATGGTCATTGGCACAGTGGGTTATGTGATTGGTAATTACGTTGGCACGTTTGTGTATTTTGTCGTGGGGAAAATGTCATAGCCGGAGGAATGTTGTGTTGATAACATTTTCCCAAAAAAATTATGAGTAATGACCGATGCTGTTACCGTTGTTGTGTAACCGCTTACTTGATTGTCATCAGAGAAAATATTCAGGGATATTAAAACTGTTAAGTATACATCTTTCGACAAGAGACACATTTCATTATCACTAATAATAGAATCATTTTCTCTGTTTGATGTAGATACTTATGTATCGTTCGGAGAGAAAACGTTAACTTCCCCGCTTGCAGAAACTGGTAATTAATTATTATAAGGCCGCTGGATGCGGCCTTTTCTATACTCGCCAACGTAACACATCATTACACTCCCGATCCGTAATCTTCGCTGGGCAATATTGTTTTATATGATTATCAGGACAATATTGGCCAGGTGTAGTTTGTCGGACTCTAGTAAATTTTTCTGTTTGTTGAATACAAGCTCAGAATCACTTGCACCATGAGAGGATCACTGGTGTACAGAAAAATTACACTTGTACCTTCCACCCAAAGCATAAAAAACGCTCAGTTATGAATTAAAAATAAGCAATACCTTGCTCTGATAACGTCTTATTATTTATTGTATTTATTTTCACCAATCTGCTTTGCCTGCTCTATTGGAAGTTGTGATCTTTATCAAATTTCAGTCAGTATTATCAAGTGGGAGACAATTCGGTTTTCTCGTTGTATAAGAACGGAATAAGTATCACAATAAATCAGTTCGTCGTTTCTGATTCATCTGCCAATCCGTGGCCAATTTTTTGACCACCATGTTGAAAAATCGAGATTGTTATGAAATTCAAAACAAAAATAGAGCCTTATCGTGCTGCTGCGGGAGGTTGGGACTCATTGGAGGCAACAACACGCTTTGTCTTTGATAGTAAACAAGCATTAAAAAACATGGTTAACCTGATGCGCATGAACAAACCCAAAGGCTTTGATTGCCCAGGGTGTGCATGGGGAGATGATAATAAAAGCCTTTTCAGTTTCTGCGAAAATGGAGCTAAAGCAATGACCTGGGAGGCTACCCGTCGCCATGTAGACAACGAATTTTTTGCCAAATACAGCGTCAGTAAACTCTATCAACAAAGTGATTATTTTCTGGAATATCAAGGACGGGTCGTTGAACCGATGCGTTATAACCGTAAAACGGATCACTACGAACCAATTAGTTGGGAGCAGGCTTTTTCTCTTATCGCCAAACACATTAAGGCAATGGATAACCCCAATCAGTTGGAACTGTATACCTCTGGTCGGGCCAGTAATGAAGCTTCGTGGTTGTATCAGTTATTTGGCCGGGTATTGGGAACCAATAATTTCCCGGATTGTTCGAACATGTGCCATGAAGCAAGCGGTTTTGGGCTGCTGAAAAGTTTGGGTGTTGGCAAGGGAACCATTCGTCTGAATGATTTTGATCACGCTGATGCCATCTTTGTATTTGGTCAAAACCCCGGTACAAACCATCCACGAATGCTGCATAGTTTACGGCATGCTGCTGAGCACGGCGCCAGAATTGTCACCTTCAATACATTACGCGAACGTGGCTTAGAACGTTTTGCTGATCCACAAAAACCACTCGAAGTGGTCACGTCAATGGCGGGTAATATTAGCCATCGCTACTATCAGCCTAAACTGGGTGGAGATATGGCGGCTGTACGGGGTATGGTTAAAGCACTTTTGGAAACCCATAACGCACTTACGGGTGCCGGAAAAGCAGGTATTTTTGATCAAGATTTTATTTCGACCTACACCGAAGGTGTGGACGCTTATTTGCAGGAAGTTGCTGCTACTGAGTGGTCGTTTATTGAGGAACAATCAGGCTTAACGCAGGTACAATTACGTGAGGCTGCTGATATTTATCAGAACGCTGAACGGGTTATTTGTACCTGGGCGATGGGGATCACACAGCATAAACACTCTCTGGAAACCGTTCGTGAAATTACAAACCTGCAATTACTGTTTGGTCAATTGGGTAAACCCGGTGCAGGCGTATGCCCGGTTCGTGGTCACAGTAACGTACAGGGAAACCGGACAATGGGGATTAATGAACAACCTTCCCAAAATTTCCTTGATAGTTTGGCAAACCATTTTGGTTTTGAACCGCCTCGCACGCACGGTCATAATGTCGTAGAAGCGCTGGATGCTATGTTGCGTGATGAAGTGAAAGTGTTGATCGCTTTAGGCGGAAACCTCTCCGCTGCTGCGCCTGATAGCCGACGCACAGAAGAAGCGCTTCGGCATTGCGACTTAACTGTTCATATCAGTACAAAATTAAACCGGAGCCACCTTATTACCGGTAAAAAAGATGCTCTGATCCTGCCGGCATTGGGGCGTACTGAGCAGGATATCCAGCTCAGTGGTGCACAGTTTGTGACGGTAGAAGACTCTTTCAGCATGGTGCATGCTTCCGAGGGGGTGAATAAACCGCTATTTGATACCCAACGTTCTGAAACTGCCATTATTGCAGGCATTGCCGATGCGGTTTTGAGCAATACCCCAACAATTAACTGGCTGGAATTAGCCGGAGATTACAACAAAATCCGTGATCATATTGCGGCAACCATACCCGGATTTGCTGACTTTAATAAAAAATGTGAACATCCGGGCGGTTTCTATCTTGGCAATGCTGCGGCAGAACTGCGCTTTCCTACACCGAGCAAAAAAGCCCAGTTTAGCCACGCACCACTACCGAAAACACTGTTCCCGCAAATCGACGGAGCTGAAGTTCCCTTTACTTTGCAGACATTACGTTCGCATGATCAATACAACACCACCATCTATGGCTTGGATGACCGTTATCGTGGCGTTTATGGTCAACGGGAAGTCTTGTTTATGAACCCGGAAGATATTGCTCAATTGGGATATCAGGCAGGGGATCTGGTTGATATCGAGACAGTATGGCATGACGGTATTGAGCGTAAAGTACATGGCTTTAAACTCGTTCCTTATATTATTCCTCGCGGGAACCTTGCGGCTTATTACCCGGAAGCTAATCCGTTAGTGCCGATGGATAGTATTGGTAATGGTACTGGTACACCAACTTCTAAATCTGTTCCAGTGAAATTATCGTTGACTGAACTGAATGAATCAGAACCTCAGCGCCTTGTATAATTTTATGTAGCTCTGTTCAAGGAACTATTAACTCAAAAAATAGTTCTTTGAGCAGATATCGATTCAGGTTTGGTTGTTGAAATCACATCTGCATTTTCCATTTCATATAGCTTATTTCCTAATAACTCTAATAGCTGCTTTTCACTTAACTATATTCTCACTTAACAAAAATATTTTTTATTACAGGAATCAAATTGCATAAAAAGCAAATTGCATTATTGGCAATGTACTCATTATAGATTTTTCGGCACGATAATCATTGATATAAATATCGATTATAAATATTGATGTAAGCATGATATAGCTACAAAAAATTTCAGAATGATATTCACGGTCATTTTGTGGCGGTAGCATTCCCCAAATATATAGTTTTACATCCTATTTCAATAAAATTGACCATTTTTATTTTAAAAGAGGCTATTATGTCTATAAACACATCTCAAATTGCAGTTGAATATCCAATTCCCTCTTATCGTTTCATTGTTTCCGTTGGTGATGAACAAATTCCATTTAATAGTGTTTCAGGACTTGATATTAATTATGAAACCATTGAGTACCGTGATGGCGTGGGTAATTGGTTCAAAATGCCGGGTCAGCGTCAACCTATTAATATTACTCTGCGTAAAGGTGTTTTTCCGGGCAAAACTGAATTATTTGACTGGATTAATTCTATCCAGCTTAATCAGGTCGAGAAAAAAGATATTACCATCAGCTTAACCAATGATGCAGGCACTGAGTTATTAATGACCTGGAATGTGGCTAATGCTTTCCCTACCTCACTGACTTCTCCTTCCTTTGATGCGACCAGCAATGACATAGCTGTTCAGGAAATTACCCTGACAGCCGATCGCGTAACTATGCAGGCTATTTGAAACATTGATAGTTAATCATTTCGTATAAGGGTATTCTTATGACAACCGTTACCAGTTATCCTGGCGTTTATATTGAAGAATTAAATAGCCTGGCTTTATCCGTATCAAACAGTGCCACCGCCGTTCCTGTTTTTGCAGTGAATATAGAAAAGAAATATCTTCATGAAGATACTGCACTCCGAATTAATTCCTGGATGGATTATCTTAATCTGGTGGGCAACTTTGACAACGAAGATAAATTGTCAGTTTCTCTGCGGGCGTATTTTACTAATGGCGGAGGTTATTGCTACCTCATCAAAACTGCAAATTTAGAAAAACTCATTCCAACCTTAGATGATGTCACTTTGCTGGTTGCTGCGGGTGAAGATATTAAAACAGCAGCAGCCACTTTATGCCAACCAGGAAAAGGGTTATTTGCCATTTTTGATGGTCCTGAAGAAGCGTTGACTATCGCGAATGTAGAAACAGTCAAGAACAAGTATGACGCCACCGCGTTCGCCGCAGTTTACTACCCGTGGCTGAAAGCTGATTGGGCCAAGACGACCATTCCACCGAGTGCTGCTATAGCTGGCGTTTATGCTGCCGTCGATCTATCCCGTGGTGTCTGGAAAGCGCCTGCCAATATCGCATTGAAAGGCGGACTGGAACCTGCATTTCTGGTCACGGATGAAGTTCAAGGGAAATATAACTCTGGTCGCGCCATCAATATGATTCGACATTTCAGCAATACCGGCACCACCGTTTGGGGAGCAAGAACGCTGGAGGATAATGACAACTGGCGCTATGTCCCTGTGCGTCGCTTGTTTAACACCGTCGAACGCGATGTCAAACGTGCCATGAGCTTCGCCCTGTTTGAACCTAACAGCCAACCAACTTGGGAACGTGTCAGGGCAGCGATCAGCAATTATCTTCATGGACTGTGGCAACAAGGGGGATTGGCGGGCAGCAAGGAAGAAGAAGCTTATTTCGTACAGATTGGTAAGGGGATAACGATGACGCCAGAACAGATTAACCAAGGGCAGATGATTGTAAAAATCGGTCTGGCTGCTGTTCGGCCTGCGGAATTTATCATCCTCCAGTTTACGCAAGATGTAGAACAGCGTTAATCACATTGATTGATGAGGAATTATTATGCCCGCTAATCTAAAAACACCCGGCGTTTATATTGAAGAGGATGCTTCCCTTGCATTGTCTGTCAGCAACAGCGCCACTGCCGTGCCGGTTTTTATCGGTAAATTCACCCCAAAAAATGCAGTGTTAACCCAGGCCTGTATTCGTATCAGCAATTGGCTTGAATTTACTTCCGCTTTTTCTTTGGCACCAGTGACAGAAATTGTTATCCGCTCTAGTCTTGAAGCCTCTTCTGATGGAGCAACAAAAAAAGAAGAGGCCAAAAAAGAAAAAGTCGAAAATAAAGAAACTGAAACCCAAGAAACTCCCAAAATTCAAGCGCTCTCGGCAGCCGAAGAAGAGTCCAAAAAATGGATTCACAATATTGAGAAAGTCAATCTATCTCTGGCCGTAGAGGCCCTGAAGCTCTATTTTCAAAATGGAGGTGGGGCTTGTTATATCTACCCATTAAATAATATTAATGACCATTTGGCTCTGGCAGCTATCCCAGAATTAATTGAACAAAAAGGGGATATTACTCTACTGGTTTGTCCAGAAGCAGATTGGGATTATAAAAATAGAGTCTATGACGCAGTCAGTTCATTGTTGAATGATGACAAAGTGGGTTATTTTCTGATTGCAGATAGCCATTATGGTGAATCGATATCCGGGACGGGAAATAGCACTAAGATTGCCGCTTATTATCCTCAGTTGGAAACAAATCTGAAATTATCTACCTTACCCGACGATAAGGACGTTGTTATCAGTGGGTATGAGGATGGATCAGGCAAGGATAAGCTGAAAAATCTGGATGAACTTAAGAAAAAAGACGAAACACTGGCGCAGAATATTGATGCCATATTGCAGCAGCGACAACAAAATCAACTTACTCTTCCACCCAGTACCGCCATTGCAGGAATTTATTGCCAAACCGATAACCAGCGTGGTGTCTGGAAAGCGCCAGCCAATGTTGCACTTACAGGCATCAAAGGACTGACGGATAAAGTTGATGATGAACGACAAGGTGCCATGAATAACAAGGGCATTAATGTCATCCGTTCATTTACTGATCGTGGTCTGATGGTTTGGGGAGCCCGTACTTGTGCGCAGGCCAACGATATTCACTGGCGCTACATTCCTGTCCGCCGTCTGTTCAATTCCGTTGAGCGTGATATCCGTCAGGCACTGCGAGCTGTATTATTTGAACCCAATAATCAACCGACCTGGATGCGCGCCAGGGCTGCCGTTGACCAATATCTTTATAGTCTCTGGCAAAAAAATGCCTTGATGGGTGATCGTCCAGAAGAGGCTTATTTTGTCCATATTGGTCAGGATATCACCATGTCTGATACTGATATCAAACAAGGCAAAATGATCATGAAAGTAGGTCTGGCCGCAGTGCGACCGGCTGAATTTATCGTTCTGCAATTTACGCAGGATGTTGCTCAGTAATCTCCGAGATTAAACATCAGGCACTGTATTGGCAGTGCCTATCTCACCCAATTAAAGGAGATGACGATGGAAAGAATTCAACCGGGTGTAACCTTAACAGAAAGTATCATCACGGCAGGTCAGCAAGAGATACTTGGCGCAGTGCCGGTATTTATTGGTTATACCTCCCACGATGCACAACCAGCAAAAACCGCGGTACGTATCGACGATATGGCGGAATATATCCGGCTCTTTGGCGACAATCATTTGATGGCGTGGGCAATCAGACATTATTTCGATAATGGCGGACAACAGGCTTTTGTTTTACCGCTGCAAGGCAATATACCCTCGGCAAACATGACCCAAGCGGAAGCCGAAGCCCTGATAGCAGCATTAAGCTCTGACGCGGTGACAGAAGCCATTAGTGGTGAAACGCAGATTAGCCTGATTTTGGCACCGGATATTGCCCGACTGAATGACAGTGACATCAATGATCAACACACTTTAGTTAATTTGTGGTCTGAAAGTTGGATGACATTGCTGCAACTGAGTCAGATCCGTGCCAATCTCTTTGTACTGCTGGATGCGCCGGATGAGGTTGAACAGTCTCAGCAATGTCTGAAAGGCATCTCGTCAAAATATCGCCAATGGGGAGCCGCTTATTGGCCTCGTCTGGAAACCACTTATCAGGATCTGGTCAGCCCCAAAAATATCGTGCTCTCCCCCACCGCAGCCATTGCGGCAGTTATCCAGCACACAGATAGTGAAGTCGGAGTATGGAAAGCACCAGCCAATATTGCCCTGTCTCAGGTTATCCGGCCGGTTAAGTCTTATCTTCAAGGGAATGTGCTGTTTAACACCAATGGTACTTCACTCAATGTGATCCGCAGTTTTCCCGGCAAAGGCATACGCGTATGGGGATGCCGCACGCTGGAAAACACAGACAACACACCGTGGCGTTACCTGCAAACGCGCCGTCTGGTTTCTTATGTCACCGTTCATTTGGCGCAATTGGCCCGTATGTACATCTTTGAACCCAATAATGAACTGACGTGGATGAAATGCAAGGGACAAAGTTACAACTGGCTACGGCAACTTTGGTTACAGGGGGGCTTGTACGGTTCACGGGAAGATGAAGCATTTACTGTGTTGTTAGGGGTGAATGAAACGATGACCGAAGAAGATATCCGTGCCGGGAAAATGATCATGAAAGTCGCCTTAGCCGTCTTGTCTCCTGCTGAATTTATCGAAATCAGTTTGGTGTTTGATACCCAAACGGGCGCGCTTTTATCTTAAAAAGGAAAGAGCACCATGAATGATTATTATACACCCGTGGTATCCCACCGTTTTATGGCGAGTTTTATTTTTAATGGCATTCCTGATCCATTGGATATCCGTTTTCAACGTATTTCCGGCCTGAGTCGTGAACTTCAAGTCACTCAACACAGTCAAGGCGGTGAGAATGCCCGCAATAACTATCTGGCGGAAAAGATCCAACACGGCACATTAACACTCGAGCGTGGTGTGATGACGGTTTCTCCTTTGACCCGGATGTTTGATCGGGTATTGCGCGGTGAAAAAATCGCTTATGCCGATGTGGTGATTATGCTGTTAAACGAAAATTCACTTCCTTTGTCCAGTTGGACGTTGAGCAACGCTTTACCGGTACGCTGGCAAACCAGCGATTTTGATGCGAACAGTAACGCCATTTTGGTGAATACCCTTGAGCTTCGCTATCAGGATATGTGTTGGCTGGGAGTCAAAGTATGACAGTAGAAATCAGAGAATTAATTATTCAGGCAAAAGTAGTTTCATCAGCGCCAATACTACCAACACAAGCGACTGAATCAGCTCAACAAGGTCATTCTTTGATTCAGGAAAGTCTGGATGAAGCCATTTGGGTTGAAAAAATTAAACGCGAAGTGTTGGCAGCAATACGCGATGAGGAAGGGTGGCGTCCATGAGTTTGATAGAACGTGGTTTAGCGAAGCTGACCATTAACGCTTATAAAGACAGGGAAGGAAAAATACGGGCAGGCACCATTCAGGCCATATATAACCCCGATTCCCTGCAACTGGATTACCAGACGGATTACCAACAATCCCAGGCGATTAATAGCGAAAAACAGAGCAGCATTTATGTACAATCCAGGCCCGCAGGATTATCCCTTGAGCTGATCTTTGACGCCACGATGCCGGGCAACAAAACCCCCGTTGAAGCTCAGCTAATGCAGCTCAGGCAATTGTGCAGCGTGGATGCCACCAGTAATGAAACGCGATTCCTGCAAATTAAATGGGGGAAAATGCGTTGGGAAAACCGCGGCTATTTTGCCGGCAGAGCGAAAGGCTTATCGGTCAATTACACCTTATTTGATCGTGATGCCACTCCTTTGCGGGCGCGGGTCATCCTGACACTGGTGGCGGATGAAAGTCTGGTCTTACAGGAGACGGAGCAAAACCTGAAATCACCGGCGAAAATTGCCTTACGGGTACAGGATGGTGTTTCGCTGTCTCTGATGGCAGCCGGCACCGCATCAACGCTGTCTGGTGGTGTCGATTACCTGACACTGGCCTGGCAAAACGGTCTGGATAATCTTAACGGATTTGTACCGGGTGAGATATTGCAGGCCACCAGAGGAGACGCCTGATGAGCCATCAACTGAAAATCATTGCAGATGGCAAAATGTTGTCACTGTTGGCCGTTGTTGATGCAGATACCTATTACCGTGTTAACAGCATCCCGTGTGCCACGCTGAAACTCAGCCTGCCGGACAGACCGCTCTCCGCTTTCAGTCAGGCCGATATACAAGCAGAACTGGCTCATTGTCAGGCAGGGAAAACCCTGCGTCTGGAACTGATTGATAGTGGCAGGAAATCGGTACTGTTCAATGGCCTGATTACTCGTAACACGGTGAAGATCAAAAATAAGCAATTATTGCTTACTTTAGTCGTCAGGCATCGGTTGCAGCTAATGGTTGATACTCAGCACTCACAACTGTTTAAGGCCAGTAACGAAAAAACCATTCTGAACACCTTACTGAATCAGGCGGGTATCAAAGCGCATTTTGAACGGATAGCCGCATTGGATCAAAAACATGAACAAATGGTGCAATTTCGTTGTTCCGACTGGCGTTTTCTGTTGTGCCGGTTATCGGCAACCGGTGTGTGGCTGCTACCGACGATAGAAGGCGTTCAGCTTGTCCAGCCGGGTTCCCTGAAATCCAACCCAACCCATACCCTGAAAAGCCGGGGGGATGAGAAAAAAGATATCATCGTCAAAGATGCCAGTTGGCAGTTTGATAACCATCTTAACCCTGCTTCGCTGGAAGTCAGCGGTTGGGATATCAGTAAACAACAGGAATTATCGGGCGGTCGCCACGGCAGTATTGCCGTGGGTAAAGCAGCCCTCTCCCCTGACAGGCTGGCTTCTTTAAACAAAACAAGTTGGGACATTCGCTACAGCAGCCCGTTAACGACTCAGGAGAGTGGCTATCTGGCACAGGGACTATTACTAAATCAGCGCATCTCTGGTGTGACAGGCGAGTTCTTGCTTAAAGGTAATGGACGTTATCAGTTAGGGGACAACATTCAATTGACCGGATTTGGTGCACAATTGGATGGAACTGCAAGCATTACTGCGGTTCGCCATCGTTTTAATCGACGCATTGATTGGGAAACGACTTTGAGCATTGGCTTACAACAGGAATATCTGCCGATGTTGCCGGATGCTAGTGAACTACATATTGCGACAGTAGCGAAGTATCAGCAAGACAAAGCAGCCCTGAACCGCATTCCGATTATTCTGCCGGTACTGAATCGTCCGAATGAATTCTTATGGGCCAGATTAGGGAAACCTTACGCCAGCCACGAAAGCGGTTTTTGCTTTTATCCAGAACCCGGTGACGAAGTGATTGTCGGCTTTTTTGAAAACGATCCACGTTATCCGGTGATCCTGGGCGCAATGCACAACCCGAAAAATAAAGCGCCTTTAGAGCCTGCCCAGGATAATCAAGAAAAAGTGCTGGTGGTGAAAAAAGGAGAGTCTCAACAACAAATCAGGATTGATGGCAAAAAGAAAATAATCCAAATGAATGCGGGAGAAAACCAAATCGCGCTCCAGCAGGATAAAGACATTTCGCTGTCAACGAAAAAAGAATTAACGCTGAAAGCACAAACCATGAATGCCCAAATGGATAAATCGCTCAATCTGTCTGGCAAAAACAGTGTTGAGATCAAGGGTGGCAAAATTAATCTTACCCAGTGAAAGGTGAACAATGGAAAACCAAATACTGACACAACTCTACGGTCGTGGCTGGGCTTTTCCTCCCGCCTTTTCTCTTGAAAAGGGAGTGGAAATGGTGGAGGGAGCAGAAGATGTGCGCCAAAGTTTGCACATTCTGTTCAGCACCGAGCCGGGAGAACGTTTGATGCGTGAAAATTATGGCTGCGGATTAAATGATTTTATGTTTGAAAATATCCGTAACGAACTGTTTGCTGAAATCGAATCCCATATCCATGACAGCGTATTACGTTATGAATCACGGGCAGATATTACAGATATCCAGGTTCGACAGTCGCCAAATAGTAAGAGTACCTTGCAAGTGCAGGTTATGTATCACCTGCGGGGAAGCGATATTAACCAACAAATTCAAGGGGTACTGGCACTGAGTGAAGGCCGGGGAATGGAGGTGGTATGAGTGACGCTATTGCGACAGATGGTGACATACTACAGTTTGAACCCAACTTTGGGAATCGACAGGTAAAAATTCCCAACCCAGGCAGAATCAGTGGTACAGGACATGCACAGGTAAACGGTAAAAAAGTTTGCATTTTGGGAGATGAGAAGCGGGTTAGTGTTTCTGCAACTTATACCACAACAACCCATATGACACCGGGAACAGGCACCATTACTATCACCGCGTTAGATACCAGCCAGCAAGCCCTGCACTGTACCAGTGGTGCCGCCTTAATTATCAAAGGGCAAAAGTTTACCGCCATGTTTACGCCTCAATCACCAGCCATAAATAATAACGTGAACCCGCCGCAACCGGATGTTCCAGCTCCTTCATCGGGTAAAGGCAGTTTTATCACGCAACAAAACTTTGCCACCGTGAATTAAAGCATTGGTTGAATTAAATAGAAATTAAATGGTGTGAATAATCCATTTATTCACAGAGGAATTTCTGTGTCACACAGGTGATATTATGGAATTAACCGAGTTAAATAAAAAATTGTCAAATCTGGTGCCGATGAGCGATTTTAAATTAGATAATCGAACCAGTTTGCAATTACTCCAATATATTGAGAAGTACACAAAAATAATCCCATTCGATCATGGTGATAACCATTGGAATGATTTTTTCTTTATGGCGGATAATACGCCGAAGAAACTTGCCGAATTATATCAAGGGAAAATCGAAGCCAATGGAGAATTATTGCCTCATCAGGCTTTTCTGTTAGCCGTATTACGATTATTGGAAACACCAATATCTTTATTTAATACTTTACCTGCGGCTCATCGTAACCTCTATTACCGGGCACTTCTGGGGTTATCTCCCTGCCCGGCACAACCGGATCAGGTCGCCTTATCGGTGGAGCTGAATACCACAGTAACGGAACAACTACTCACTAAAGGCACTTTATTTGAAGCAGGGCAAGATGAACAAGGCAATGCCTTGCAATATGCGCTGGATGCCAGTTTGCTGGTGAACCGTGGTTATATCAGTGATTTGCGTTGGCTCCGAAACAAAGGACAGCAGCAATGGATGACCGCGACACCATGGGATTCAAAGGCACAGTTATCATTGCCATCTGGTGGGATACGGTTATTCAGTGAAACTGATCAGGATAAGCCTGTATTGGGTGGCGTATTAATGACTTCTGCACAACTGGCGATGGAAGAAGGAACAAGAAAGATAACGGTTACCTTTGAGAAAAATATTGATAGCCAAAATCTGGTGGCTCAAATCAGCAGTGGAAACCAATGGCTAACTTTACAGGTTGAGAAAAATAAAGCTGAGGGAGATAAAAAAGAAGTCATTCTGACGCTGGCAGATACAGAACCGGCAACCAGTGCGCCAGAAGATCTGGATAATCTGGTTTTCAGTGAGCCAGTACTCAGGCTACAGGGAAAAGACAGTCAAACCTTGCCTGCGGTGACAGAGCTCAGAGTGCAAGAAAAGGTCGTAACTAAAACCTCGTTTGAGACATATCATCTAAGCCCCTTTGGTTATTGCCCTGAAATTGAGCCATTGGAAGAAAATCCTGCTTTATATCTTGGTATCACTGACGTTGAGCCGGGGCAAACCCTATCGCTCTATTGGAAATTAAAATCGCCGCAGCAACCGAAAAACGTTTCCTGGTATTACCTGAACCAAAAGAATCAATGGGCTGCATTGGATGCGTGGGTCAATGATGCAACCGAACATCTGTATCAGGATGGCACCTGGCAGGTTGTACTGCCTGCGGATGCTTCTGCTCAAGCCACGCTAATGCCGACGGGGCGTTATTGGTTAAAGGCAGTCGTGGTCATTCCCGCACATGAAGGCTCATGGGGGAAAACCCCTTGGTTGTACGGCCTGATCTATAACGCCATCACCGCAACATTGGTGAATGCCGATAACATCAGCAACAGCCATTTCTCAACGCCATTACCGGCAGGCACAATTCAGCGTCCGGTTGAACCCATCATGGTAGTGGCATCGATCAGCCAGCCTTGGGCATCATGGAATGGACGTGTACCGGAAACCGACAGCGCTTTTTTTGAACGGGGAGCCCAACATCTGTCCCATCGTAACCGGGCCTTAACCTGGGGCAATATGGCGACACTGCTGAAAGAGCGTTATGTCAGTATTTTTGATGTTAAGTATCCCAGTAATGATGACCTCACCCGTGTACCCGCACTGGAGAAACAGCAACTGACCATCATTCCGGCCAATCGATACAACGACAGCGATGATCCTTTGCGTCCGGTACTAAATCCAGCGCGTCTGCAAGGAATGGCAGAGTGGTTACAACAAAAAGGCTCTCCCTGGGCTGAAATTGAGATCAGCAATCCTCAATACGTCGATGTGAACATCAATTACACGGTGATTTTTAAGCCGGATGTCAACGAAGATTTTGGTTATCGCCAGCTACGACAGCAACTCAGTGAGACATATATGCCCTGGAGCGTTAATGAGCAACGTCCCGTTATGTTGAATAACAGCATTAATTATTACCAGTTGCTGGCGACCATCCAGCAACAACCGCTGGTTGAGCGGGTCACTTGTCTGACGCTGTGTCGATCAGAGGCGGCTAAAGACAGTGATATCACCGCATCAGTGGAAGCCAAAGATAATGAAGTGCTGATTTTAGTCTGGGAAGCAGACAATAAGCTGCAATGCTGAGGAAATAACTATGAATAATCAAGATGCGCTGTTTCACAGCGTGAAAGACGATATTCACTTTGATACCTTGCTGGAACAGGCTCATCAGGTCGTTGAGCAACAGGCCGGAAAACGGTGGAGCGATACGGCAGAACACGATCCCGGAATGACTTTTTTGGAAGGACTCAGCTACGGTGTGTCAGATTTGGCTTACCGTCATACTCTTCCCTTAACAGACTTATTGACCCCTGCCCCCAATGAGCAGAAACAGCCGGATGGTATTTTCCCCGCTGAATTTGGCCCCCATAATATGCTGACTTGTGGACCAATCACCACTGATGATTATCGCAAAGCATTGCTGGATTTGCATAGCAGTGGCAGGACAAGAGCAGAACAGGATAAAGGGGATTTTCTGTTTCGTAACGTGCAATTGGTTCGTGAACCAGAAACGCAACGCTATACCTATTGGTATGATGCTACCAAAAGAGAATATAGTTTTGTCAGTCGTAAAGGAGCAAAAGAGTTTACGCTGCGGGGAAATTACTGGCTTTATCTGGAACCGACCCGTCGTACTCAGGAAAACTTAGCTGCCGCCAAACAGCAATTAACCGACTTTTTGACCAAGAACCGCAATATTGGTGAGTCGGTCAGTCAGATTATTTGGTCAGAACCGGTTGATTTTCCGTTGTTACTGGATATTGAACTGAGTGCCGATGTACAAGATATTGCTGGTATTTTTGCTGCCGTCTATAGCACAACAGAACAGTATCTGATGCCTGAAGCACAGCGTTACCACACGGAAACGCTGCAACATGCCGGAATGCGCAATGATGAAATCTTTGAAGGGCCACAATTGGAACATGGCTGGATCCCTGAATTGCCGGCAACCCGTGATTATACCAGGCGGCTTACGCTCAATCTTAGCCGGCTGGTTAATAAGCTGCTTGAAATTGAGGGCATTCAGAATGTTAATCGTCTTCGTCTGGATGATCATTTTGACAAGACCTTGATTGAGCCGATTAACGGAGATAGCTGGTCATGGTCAATTAAAGAAGGCTACTACCCTCGCTTGTGGGGTAAAGATCCCATCCATCAATTGGCACAACATGATGGCCCACTAAGAGTGATCGCCAAAGGCGGGATCAGCGTTACGGTGAGTGAACAACAGATTCGGGGCAGCTTACCTAATCCTTCCCTGATCCAGAATACACCTGTGGTATTGGCTTATGGACGGCATCGCGATGTGGGCCGTTATTATCCCGTCAGCGATACATTGCCCGCTTGCTACGAATTACAGCAGCCCTTATCTGAAATTGAAAATGAACATGCCCAACGTTTGTTGTCACTTCATCAATTTATGCTGCCATTTGAACAGTTGTTGGCTTGCGGCTGTCAGCAAATTGCCATGCTACCGAAATTACTGGCTTTTAAGCGTGAGGGATATGAAGTCTGGGGCGATCAATGGCCGTTTAAACCGGGTTCTGTCAATGATGACGTCCACCAGCGTTACTCGCCTGAATTAAAGGAACTGCTAAAACAGTTTGCGCACAATAGCGATCATGAATTGGATATCGTCAATTATCTGCTCGGCTATTTTGGCACCCAACGTGCACCGCGTACCTTTACCACCCCTATCGAAGATTTTCGCTCCGTGCAACAGGGCTATCTGAAGCAACAGCCGACATTAACTTATCATCGCGCCAATATTCGGATTGACCAAGTCTCGTCACTACAAAAGCGTATTGCTGCCCGTATGGGGTTAGGTGGTGAGCTGTTTAAACAGAAACCTGACCTGAGCAGACTGCCTTTTTATCTGGTGGAACATCGGGCATTGCTGCCAATCAAACCCAACAGCCAGTTTGATGAAGAGCAGAAGCCAGACTCTGTAACAGAAGAAAAAGACAGCCAGACTGATCAACATTATGTGGTGATTAAGCAAGCCGGCATTAAGGGCAAGCTGACACAAGGGCAAGTGATCAATTTAATCGTCTATGAGGGCGAACATAACGAAAACCGATTTACGGTACGTGGTCAAATGATAGTCAAAGCCGAGGGGGATCAGTTCTGGCTGGATGTGGATAACAGTACGCAACTGGAATATAACCTGGAACGGGTGCTGACAGCCGCCAAAGCAAAAAAACTGTTTTGGCAAAACAGCGTGGTCTGGATGGAAGACATGAACTACCGTCTGGCCTACGATAGCGATCAATCCCTGAATGGCAAGCCATTGCCTGATAATCAACGACGTCTGACCCGCACAGCACAAACTCCCTTCCCGGCCATGATTGCGGCAGGTAATGAAATTACCCTGACTAAACAGTCGGGAGTCGATTTGGTACAAATCGGTTTGGCACAAGGATCTTCTGATGAATCAGAAAAACTGTATGCCAACGTTGTCAGCTTTGATCGTATTAAGGGCACCTTGATTATTGAGCGTCAGCAACATTCTACGTTGGCATTTCCTGCCCCGGAAGAAGCCTGGCGGTACAGTTGGCATTTTTCCGGTGAGGAATATGAAAAGACAGATCGTTTCTCATTTGTGATTAGCGTGGTGGTAAATAGTGATTTAATTAAATCACGTGAACACAAAGTTGATCCATATCAATTGGAAGAGTGGGTCAAGGAAACGATTCTTACCGAATTCCCGGCCCATATTTCCATGATTATTCACTGGATGGACCGGGAAGCATTTTCAAATTTCGGTACGACTTATCAACGCTGGCAAAATAATGGTGCGCCACTAGGGGATGCTGCCTATTCGATTCTGGAGAGTTTGACACTAGGTAAATTACCTTCCGCTTTTAAAGGAATAGGAACAATGCGCATTGCTACATCGCATCAGAGAGAGGAAGTTGTCGGTAAAAATGGCGACCAATGGAATATCGATGGAATAAAACAAAACGAATTATTCTATGTTCCGAAAGAGAAAGAATAAAAAAATCAATCATCCACTAATAAAAACTTTAAATTAAAAATATTTTATGGAGTTAACCATGAAAGAACTTCGTTATTCTGAAAAAACACAAAAACAACAAACATTGTCTGACGCAAAAGGCGTTGGGCCTGAGACTGATAAATTAAAAGATAAGTTTAAAGAGGGAAGCATTCCCCTGCAAACCGACTTCAATCAATTAATTGATATTGCCGATATTGGTCGCAGAGCGACGGGACAAGCTCCCGATCAAAATGGCCCGGCAAAAGGAATGCATTTGGATAAAAATGGGCTTTTGCAGTTAAAATTAAATGAGAATTATTATAACAATGGAAATTACAGCCCTTTAAAATTGCATGATGATGTATTGGTTGTAGGTGTAGGCCCTGGTTTGACAACTTATACAAGGGCACACGAAATAGGTATTAAGGGTAAAGTGGGCCTTAATGTCAGTGATGATGGTGTATCTGTTAAGGCTGCCAATGGTATTGTTGTTGATGATAATGGTGTTTCAGTAAAAGCAGGTAACGGAATCACAGTTAATGCGGATGGTGTACAGTTAAAATTAAATGAGAAATACGACGATAGATATAACACCCCTTTAAAATTGCATAAGGATGTATTGGTTGTAGGTGTAAACGCTGGTTTGATAACTTATCATACTGAGGATAAAGAGTCACATTACATAGGTATTAATCCTGGCTATGGTCTTAAGATAGATGGTGATAGTGTTGCTATCGATACTGAGACTGTATTGCCAAGAGGTATGATTATGATGTTTTCTGGTGGTAATATTCCTACAGGATGGGCATTGTGTAATGGTGAAAATGGAACACCTGATCTGCGAGGAAGGTTTATTAAGGCATCATCAGACGGAGTGAAATCCTCTAGTGGAGGAAGTAATAAGATAAATTTCACCCCTCAAGGGAGTGTTAGTGTGAAACTGCATGAACTAACACTGGATCAGATTCCAGCTCACAATCATAAAACTAGCGTCAAAATAGATAGTAGTATATGGGGAGGTGTGGCTGGCAATGATGGCGAAAAATACCAAGGGGTAGGAATTATTGATCATTGGAATGAGTTTCCTATTGACAATTCAGGAGGGGGGAAAGGGCATTATCATGACGCAAGTTTTGCTGGTAAACTTAGTGAAGTTACTTTCGAACCGCCTTATTATTCCCTTGCTTTTATTATGAAATTATAATTATTTAACAATGGGCGTTACTATTTTCGCCCATTGAATTTAATCATAAATGATAAAATAAATATGGTTGTGAAAAAAATCAAGAAATGACTTTTAAAAAAGTGGTTGATAGGTTATTTATCTTACTGGATGTCGATAAATGTTATAGTAAGAAAATAATTAAAAATTGCTCTGAAACGTTTAAATCCAAAGTATGCTATTTAATTAATGAGGAAGTTGAAAAATGGTCAATTCAGAATGATGATTCTACATTGGAAAAAATAGTTCTAGCTCTTGGAGAGATAAATCTAGAAAATTTTGAACAACAATTTATTTATCGACTAACAAAAGAGTTAAAAAACAAAACTCATGAGTTCACTCTAAACATAAAAAATAATATTGATAATAACTTATCAAGTTCAGGAAAAATTAAATCCACAAGTAAGTTCCCATCAATATCCAAACGTAATTCCATTACATATGCTAATCCATATTCGGAACAATCTGCATTAAAGAATATTGATAATTATTTAAAACATGGTATCTGGAAATCACCAACTTTATGGCAGAAGATAAAAAATGTTGAATTCAGCTATTGGATAATAGAAAACATTAATCTTCAACCAAAACAATGGCTACATATGTTAGCTAAACACTGCTTACAACCTGTGGGGCTAAGTCGCTTAATTAAAATCTGCCAGCCAGACGTTCTTAGTATGCTTTGCCAGTTATTTACTGAAACAACAATATCCGAATTTGTTAATTTTCAAGCTAAGGTAATCACAGATACAAAAGTGACACCAGAAAAATTGAGTTTAGCGGCTGAATATTACCTGCAACATCAGATCAAATATACCCATGCCACACAACAAGCAGTTGGATTGCAAACTCAAAATAAGCAAACACCCCCTCAATCAGTGGCCACACATCAGCATTATGGTTTGATAAAGGAGACGATAAAACAAAACCCTGCAACTTTACAAAACAGAAAGCAACACAAGGAATTATTGCAATCGGCTTTAGCAGCATCAACGCAAATATCATCCATACCATCGGGTAATGGGATTCAATCTCCATCATCACAATCTGTTTTACCCATCAGCAACGCCGGCTGCATGATTTTATGGCCGTTATTACCAACATTTTTCCGCATCTTTGATTTACTGGAAAAGAACCAATTTATCAGCCTTGAAGCGCAAAGAGAGGCCGTCTGTTTACTTGACTGGCTGATTTGGGCGAAAGAGGAAATACCCGCATGGAGGTTAACACTCAATAAAGTAATTTGCGGCCTTCCTGTCAATGACAGCACGCTATGCAATCCTCCGGCACCAGCAACGCAAATTGCAATTAACCAATGGCTGGAAAAAACCATCGAACAACTTCCGGCCTGGAAAAAGATGGGCATAAACGATGTACGGCACTTATTTCTGCAACGTTCCGGGGAAATAAGCGAATTAAACAGTATGACAAATATCCATATTAAACCCGAAGATTATGATGCACTAATAAGCGAATGGCCATGGCCAATAAATATAGCGAGTTTTAGCTGGCTGCAACAACCCATCACCATCACGTGGTTATAACCATCAAACACAGTCAATGAGTCTGAGTAAAATTTTATGAATACAGCGCCTGTTTTCCCTGATTTATTTCAGCAAAACAATGACCCACATTTAGCGTTTTTATATAGCCAACTGGAACGTATCGATCTCATTCTTCAATATCATTTCCATTGCATATCAGGTCAGCGAGGTGAACTCCTCGATGAGTTCCTGTTAAGTGAAGAAGATGTGATAAACAGGCTGGATAATCCACTGGGTAAACCCCATTGGCTTAATGATGATTGCCTGACAATACCACAAACCATCACTCCTGTAGCCTCACGATTAACTGATCTGGTTGAACGTTTTGAACTGACTGATTTTGAAAGGGATGTTTTGCTGTTAGGTTTACTGCCCCATTTCGATAACCGCTATTATCACCTGTTTGCGCTGGTTCAGGGGGAACAACAATCCCGGCTGCCCTCTTTTGCGTTGGCTTTGGAACTATTTTGCCACTCAGTGCTGGAAAAACAGGCGCAGCAGGCCAGTTTTTTACACCAGGCTCCCCTGATTGGCTGCCAGCTATTATCGATAGAGAATCGTCAAAAAACGCTGTCCTGGCTCCAGACCCCTTTTATTACTGACAGCAGCGTATATCATTTTTTACTCGGTCATCACGATATTACGCCTGCTCTGGAACATTGTGTTGAGTGGATAACGCCCACAAAAATTGGCAGTTATCCCGCCGGCTTAAAAACAAGCATTGGGTAACATCCTGTTATCTGAACACGATGATATTCGGCCCGTTATCTTATTGCGAGGCATGGCCGATAGCGCCAGATCCCATGCTGTTGCCAACATGATGGCATCGGAACAGCGACAAACGCTGCTTGTGGATATCGCCAGACTGGCCGATAACGATGACAACGCCTTGCCCTGCCATATAAAAGCCATTTTGCGAGAAATTCGTATGCGCGGCGCCTGTTTATTATTGCGAAACTTTTGCTTATTCGCAGAACAGAATAAACAGCTGCTGGATTTCCTGTCAGGCTTATTAAGCCAACCTGAATTAAGGGTTATCTGTCTGGTCGAACCGTATTCACCGTTAGTATGGCTGAAAAAGATATCGACATTACTGATCGAAATGCCCGTTTTCACTTCGGTGGAAAAAGCGAGATTATTGACGGCTCACTTACCGAATCACTGTGCAAATGATATTGATGCAATAACTTTAAGCCAACGTTACACATTTAATCCCGCAACCCTGCCATTAATTTTACAAGAGGCGCAACTTTACCAACAACAGCGAGATCCTTCAGGGATCTTGCAGCAATGCGATATTCGCAAAGCACTCAATTTACGCGCTCAGCAAAATTTCGGCCAATTAGCGCAGCGAATTATCCCTAAACGTTCATTAAAAGACTTGTTAGTCTCTGACGAAATTACCCAACAGATACAAGAAATACTTGCGGCAATTAAGCATCGGGAAAAAGTTCTGGCAGGCGGTTTTAAAGATAAAGTGGGTTATGGCACCGGCATCAGTGCTCTGTTTTATGGTGATTCCGGTACAGGAAAAACCATGGCAGCAGAAGTGATTGCCAATTACATTGGTGTTGACTTAATCAAAGTGGATTTATCTACCGTCGTAAATAAATACATCGGTGAAACAGAGAAAAATTTATCACGTATTTTCGATTTGGCGGAACACGATGCCGGTATTTTATTCTTTGATGAGGCAGATGCTCTGTTTGGCAAGCGCAGTGAAACCAAAGATGCACAAGACCGACATGCCAATATTGAAGTTTCTTATTTACTGCAACGCATGGAGAATTTTCCGGGCTTAGTCATTTTATCGACGAATAATCGCAATCATTTGGATAATGCTTTTAATCGACGTTTTACTTTTATTACCCGCTTTACTTACCCGGATGAAACCATCCGTAAGAAAATGTGGCAGGCAATCTGGCCTGAAAATATAAAAGTCGCTCAAGATGTGGATTTCGATAAATTGGCGCAAAAAACAAGCGTAACAGGTGCGAATATTCGTAATATTGCTTTATTATCTTCACTTTTTGCCGCAGATAATAACCATAACGAAGTCAGTAATAAAAATATTGAAATAGCTTTATCACGCGAATTAGCCAAAGTGGGGCGCCTGAATTTCCAAAATTCATAGAAATAAAAATATCTGAAAATTAAATACACTGATGACTGAATAGTTATCACAATAATAAATTAAGAGGATTTTCTTATGTCAAAAACGCAAACCGTTATTGATGTCAATAAGGCAATGAAGACGATTCTGGAAAAATATCTGGATAAAAAAGTTGCGATCCGTTTTGATCTGCCTGAGCTGGATACCGTGCAATCTGATGCGATGGTGAGTGTCTTTCTTTATGATATCTATGAAGATCTACAGCTTCGTTCAACAGAATCCAGGGTGTTTAATGCCGCTTCAGGAAAGTTATTGCCGGGTTGGGTCAATATTAAATGTAATTATCTGATTACCTATTGGGAATCGAATAAACCCGCAACAGATCCCGGCAGCCCGGATAGCCAACCTGATAATCAGGCAATACAAGTCATGTCAAAAGTCTTGAATGCCTTAATTAATAACCGCCAATTAGCAGGCATTCCCGGCGCTTACACTCAGGTTGTACCACCGAAAGAAAGTTTAAATAGTTTAGGCAATTTTTGGCAATCATTGGGGAATCGTCCACGGCTTTCCTTAAATTATTCAGTGACAATACCCATTAGCCTTACTGATGAGCAAGATAATGTGACTCCAGTGAGCACTATTTCTCCTACAGTGGAACAAGTGACACAAACTCAGATATTATCCAACAGAACTCTCTGACAGAGATTAATGAAATTTCGGAATTTAATTTATTTTTATTTTACTAAATCCTTAAATAACAGTTTATTTAAATCGGAGTATTATGATGTATAGCTTAAAACAGAAAGAAGAAAAGAAAAATCCATCCCCGCGTCCTGCCCAAGATATTGTCAATGATGAGCATGTAATAACATCAAGAATAGCGGAATTGAGGAAAAACTTTCAGCAGACTGACGCGCAAACTGTGCGTCCACATATTGCCTCACGTCCTTTGAGAACAGCCCCATTTCAACAGACTACAAAAACACCTGTCGCCTCTGAGGTGAGCATCCCCGCCAGCACGACGACCAAAGCATCTGTCAGTAATACACAAACTCCAAAAGCGATACCAACTTCAACCCCGATGGCCTCAAACGGTGTAAAAAAACCATTTACATTGTATCGCGCAGATAACCGGGGTTTTGAAGAGTTACAAAAAAACAGCCCGGAGGGATTTAAGGCTTGGGTACATCTTGATAGTGAAAAAGCGAGAAAATTTGCCAGCGTATTCTTGGGTAATGACAATGCAGAAAGTTTGCCTGAACATATTATCGATGAAATTAATAAATGGAAGAAAGCGGGAACACCTAAGTTGAGTGATCTTTCCACATTTATAAAATATACCAAAGATCGCTCAACGGTTTGGGTTTCTACCGCAGTCAATACTGAGGCTGGTGGACAAAGTTCAGGAGCACCACTTTATGAAATATCAATGGAACTCTATGAGTTCGGGGTAGATAAAGGAAAATTGGTTCCATTACCGAATGGAAGAACGGGAAATATGAAACCTTCTATTCTTCTTGATACGCAAAATCTGGAAGATGCAACAATTATAGCCCTAAATCACGGACCAGTGAATGATGCTGAAATATCATTTTTAACAACTATCCCGATGAAAAATTTAAAACCCTATATAAGATAATGAGTTAATCAGGAATACTTTTTGCTTTTAGCATAAAAAGATCACTCACGAACAAACCTAATTCTAACTATATTTAAATAAAGCTTATAAATAACGATATAAATTTATTATATATTTTAAACATTCTATTGTTATTAAATAAGAATTTTTAATTTAGGAATCATATTCATGAATGCAATAATTTGTATATCCAATTATTGACAAATACTAATGTATATATATTATTACTGCATAATCAATGACTTCTGCCTGATGAGCTATTACATCAAATCATATAGTTAAAATAAAAATGTAACAAATTTATTAATAATTTTATAGCACCAGGAATAAATCCTATTGCATTTAGAAAGGAGTTAAGGTGTTTCTTTCAAAAGAATTAGCGAACTTTATTGTTGTAGCCAAAAATAAATCAATAAATAAGGCAACAAAGGAGCTTTTTATTACGCAGTCACCAATTAGCCGAAGTTTAAAAAAACTGGAGTTCTCATTAGGTGTAAAACTCTTTGTCAGAAAAGGTCAGGGACTGGCTTTAACAGAGGAAGGAGAGCATTTATACAATAAAGTTTTATCAATTTATGAACAACTTAAGAATATCGAAATGGATTACAAAAGTCATAAGTCCCCTTATTATGATATTTATAAAAAACAATATGATGATTAATGTAATAAAATTATAAGATAGATAAAAAATACTTCCAAATAATTATAGAACCATATTTAATACATTTTATTTATGGCGGCCCGGATAGCTTTACATCGGAAAAGATTAGATTCATCTGTAACATCTGGAAACGATTATATTATTTTTTAGATTAAATTATAAATATCAACAAACCTTAATCAAGCATTAAAGGAAACAACAATGACATACAGTTATGACAACAAAATGATTTATAAAAAAAAGCCGGTATTAAGTACGGCTCTGGAAAGTCTGCATCTCGATAAACCAGATACAGAAAGGGTTTCTGTTGCCTATCAGCACTTGCTGTCGTCTTACATGGATAATTTCCAGAATACAACGAGCTTGCTTCGTAAAGAGAAGAGCAAAAAAGCATTACAAAACTTTGCTGCCCATGCTGGCTATTTGCGTGATAAAGACGGTAAAGAGTATAAAGATCGTTTTGTTAACTTTAAGGATAATAATCGAAACCTGGCCCCTGGAAAATTATTTCCCGGTGTGAAATTAATACCTCAAAAAACTATTGAGGTAAACAGACCGATAGGGCCATGGAGAAATAAACTTGCCTATGATATCGAAGATATATTTAGAAATAATATGGCAAATGAATATCGGGTAACAAATACTCCTGCCTTTATTAAAGGATTACAGGATATGTATGAAAAAAATGGGCAAACGCTGCACCCGATGACTCAACGTCTGGTTGAAGAACATATTGCACATAACGGGGATATCTTGCCAACAATGGCAGGTATTGCCGGCCTGCATGCCGAAGTACAAGCGTTGAACCAGATATTTATTACAGCAGATCAGAATGAACCTCTAAACCCAGCACGCTATGACAAGGCAATGCTTCAATCATCAATTTTCACCAAACGGTTAACTACAGCAAATGCTGGAAAAGACTTCCCGGCATGTCATAACTGTTCGGGTATCATTAAATCACCGGCTAATGTGATTACGGGAATGGTTGACAGTGCAGGCAGTAATTTTTCTAAACAGATCGCAAAACGTTATCGTTCCCAGTCATTAAGTAATTAAATGATTTCTTTTGTGAAACTGGAAAATTTTTATTACCTAAAAATGACCATTTTCATCAAGTACTATTAACTAATAAACCGTTACCTGACAATATGAGAAGAAGATTTTAGGGGTAAGATACGCTATCAATCTGAATATGAGGAACTTGCAAATAATGCACGGTTTTATATCAATTTTTAAAAAATAATATTATGACCAAAATATAACTCACTTGGTCATAATATTAACGGCTGCTTATTTTTGTTAATAAGCTATTGCATTATTACGCGATAACGGCATTCTCATTCAATACCAGTGACAGCAGTGCCTGACGGGCGTAAATACCATTACCTGCCTGTTGGAAATAGTAGGCATAAGGTGTTTTATCCACATCAACAGTAATTTCATCGATACGTGGCAGTGGATGTAGTACTTTCAGGTTATCTTTGACATTGACCAAATCCGCTGCGCGCAGTACAAACTGGGCTTTGATATTGGCGTATTCAGAAGGATCAAGACGCTCTTTCTGTACACGGGTCATATACAGAATATCCAGCTCAGGCAGCACATCTTCAAAATTGTTGTGAATGCTGTAACTCACCTGTTTTTCATCCAGCATATGCAGGATGTAATTCGGCATGGAAAGGGCATCCGGTGCGATAAAGCAGAAATGGTTACCTTCAAATTTTGCCAGTGCCTGTGTCAATGAATGTACAGTACGGCCATATTTCAGGTCACCTACCATAGCGATTTTCAGGTTATCCAGCTTGTTTTGGGTTTCCTGAATGGTAAACAGGTCGAGCAAAGTTTGGGTTGGGTGCTGATTCGCCCCATCGCCAGCGTTAATGATCGGTATATGACCGGAAAATTCAGAAGCAAGGCGAGCGGCCCCTTCCTGTGGGTGACGCATCACAATCGCATCAACATACTGGCTGATAATAGAAATAGTATCGGCCAGTGTTTCTCCTTTTTTGCCTAATGACGTATTGCTGCTGTCCGCGAAGCCGACCACAGACGCACCAAGCCGCTGAATAGCTGTTTCAAAAGAGAGACGGGTGCGCGTAGAAGCTTCAAAAAAGCAGCTGGCGATAACCTTATGTTTCAGTAAGTCAGTCTGTGGATTGGCTTTCAGTGCTGCTGCCGTCTGCAATACCAATTCAAGATCTGTGCGGCTCAAATCATTAATTGAAATGATATGCTTGCGATATAACGGGTTAGCCATGTTTACATTCCTCTTTTATGACTTTTAGCCTTTGACTGGGCAGACAAAAAAAAGCCCCTCAACTGAGGGGCTTTTTAAATGATCGGTTTGGCAATGGGAAAAACAATACACCCAGGCTGCCAGTTGGCAGTGCTTCGTTAGATTGGTGTTTTGCAATGTTATATGCAATGCAGTATTTCATGTTTTCTCCCGGCAAATCGTCGCGCATTATACTCACGATTGTATTCACCGCAAGGTTTGTGGAAGAATTTTTATTTCAATCAGTGGCTCATGAACGAAGCCAGGGAGGGTATTAGTCGCTTTTGTCACCCAAACTGATTGCCATTTTGTTTATTGGTTTGGTTAAATAACGTTCACCGATTTATCATGATAAGTATAATTGATAATGTATTATAGTCTTATCAATTATATAAATATATTGAATATTTTATATAAAAATAATTTCATCTTTAATCTGCGAATAAAATATATTTGCGATTTTAGTGATTTTGATAACTATATAAAACATGACATTTATTTTAATAATCAGGATTATAATATGTTACTTTTTATTTTTTCATCAAATAAGTAAGAGGGTGGTATATGCCATTTTCTCCTCCTTTTAGAAATGAGTTTTTTGAGGGTGATCTGATATATGGTTTAACTGATGAGAGAGAACGTTATATCAGTCGTGTTGATAAATTTAAAATTGTTAAACATAAACTGACTAAATCTACTTCTGGACAAGAATTCTCTAAACCGGCAATGATTAATTATTATTTGATTCCGGTTGAAGAGGGAGAAATGGTATCTTTTTTAGATAATTTTAAGCGTTCAATAGGAAACAGGCAAAGAGTTCCCAATCAATGTCTTATTAATAGGGCAAATGAATACAAACGTTATCTTAATGTTGTTGCTTTTGAGGAATATGGAGAATATAAAGAAAGTTTCTATTCTCATCTTAGAAAACATAATAAATATTATACTGTGCTTGATGAAAATATAAGTAAGGATAATGTAATTATAGGAAGGAAATGTAAAGGGGGATTATCATGGGTAACTATGAGCAATTGCCAACTTACTGAGGATATGCATATACACTTCATCCTTGATGAAATAAATATAAAAGAAGTGATAGATAAAACAAGGGATTCTATAACTGCAAAAGAATTGAGGTGGATTTACAGACACAGAAATAATAAAAAAGTTGCTAGCAAAATACAATTTTGGTTGAATCAAGAACCTACTTTTCCACCTTGGGTTTCAGATGAAACATTATGGGCGAATTATTATCGGCGTAGTATACTTAACCACGATTTATCCGGGGAGTTTTCTAGATTATTTAACTACAAATACTGCAAAATCCTCAGCTAAATCAGTATTGGGAAATATTTCCCGGCATTCTGCCAATAATTGTGGACAATCTTTTTTGCTATAACGTCCGCTGATATGTGTTGCGATAAAATGTTTTACCTTAGCATCACGTGCCAGTGTTGCCGCTTGCTTAGTCGTAGAGTGTCCGCGTTCATTGGCTTTTTCTGCAAGGGCATCTTCCAGTGTGATTTCATGTACCATCACATCAACATTAGTGGCCAGTTTCAGGGCTTCCGTTGTGGGTTCTGTATCCCCGAAAATAGCCAGTGATTTGCCACGTATCGGCTCTCCCAGATAGTCTCTGCCACAAATCGTTCTTCCATCTTCCAATGTTATCGATTTTCCTTGCTTTAACGCTTGCATCCACGGGCCACGGGGAACTCCATCCTGATCCAGTTTTTGGGCATCAAGTACACCGGGTTTATCATGCTCTTCAATCCGATAGCCGTAACATTCCACGCGATGATTCAGAGCATAAGCAGTGACTTTCATTGTATCATCATCAAACAGTAATCCTGGTTGCACTTCGGTAATTTCTAATGGATAGGTCAGGAAGGAGCCACTTAGCTGTAATGCGGTTTCTACAAACTGGCGTATTCCTTTTGGGCCATATAGTGTTAAAGGAGCTGTAAAGCCTCCCATGGATCGGCTGCACAGTAAGCCCGGTAAACCAAAGATATGATCGCCGTGTAAATGGGTGATAAAAATCTTCTCCAGTTTGGAGATCTTAATTGGAGAATTAAGGACTTGATGCTGTGTTCCTTCTCCACAGTCAAACATCCACAGTGCACTGCGGAGCGTCTGTAAATCCAGAATAAGGCTGGTGACATTGCGCTCTTTAGTGGGAATGCCTGCGCTGGTACCGAGAAATCTCAATTCCATGTCATTTTCTCCTATACGCTTTATCTTGCGAGTTGGTTCCCGTTGGCTCTGTTAACAAAATCGGTGCGGAAGAACGCAGGGCGACATGTTCAATCTGGTCTGCGTCTGTCTAATATTTCTAATGTTGTGCGCAAAATTATGCTCAAAACTCTAATAGTAACTCTGCGTTTCATCCCTTTCCCTATCATTGAATTATCTCAATTTATAAATAACGATATTCAATATTGCAATAACTATAAGTGTTAACGCACTGAAGTCGCATGGAGTTCTAAGCAATGAAAGGAGAAAAAAATGAAAACAACTGAAATAAAAACCAACGGTTATAACTTATTGACGCAAAAGAATAGTGCTCTGGTAAGAATGTGGACGAATGGAGTCCCTGTTGATCCGAAAGCCATTACTCAATTACAGAATACCGCCAAGATGCCTTTTGTATTTAAGCATCTGGCAGTAATGCCGGATGTTCATGTCGGTAAAGGTTCTGCCATCGGTAGTGTGATCCCGACGGCGGTTGGGGTAGATATCGGCTGTGGAATGATTGCAGTCCGTACTTCACTGGTGGCATCAGATTTACCGGATAATTTGTTGAATATTCGTCATGCTGTCGAAGCCGCTGTGCCACATGGACGTAATATAAACCGTGGAGGACGAGATAAAGGATCATGGCATGATGCGCCGGAAATGAGAAAACGTTTTACCGTGAGCGATCAGAAAAGAGCTACTGCCCACGTAGAGTGTCGTAAAGACAGCGATGTGATTGATGAGATCCCGATGGCGTACAAAGATATTGATGCGGTAATGGCAGCCCAGTCTTCACTGGTGGAAGTTATACATACTTTGCGTCAGGTCGTTTGTGTAAAAGGATAATAAATAGAAATAGGTAAGAAAAAATGGAAAGGGAAATAGTCAGTCTAGCGATGAGAAAGCGTATCAAGAGGGAACTGGATAAGATAGAGAAAAAATATGACGTGCACATATTGTACGCCTGTGAATCGGGTAGCCGTGGGTGGGGTTTTGCTTCACCCGATAGTGATTACGATGTGCGGTTTATTTATGTTCATCCTATGGATTGGTATCTGAGAGTGGAAGCAGGACGGGATGTTATTGAACAGTCGATTACCGATGAGTTGGATATCAGTGGTTGGGAGTTACGCAAGGCCTTAAAATTACTGAAACAGGCAAATCCAACATTGATGGAATGGTTGGATTCCCCCATCATCTACCTGGCGAATGCGGCAGCAACCAATGGATTGAAAACGCTGGTGCCACATTTCTTTTCGGACATTAAAGCGCGTTACCACTATCTCTCAATGGCGAAGAAAAATTTCCGAGGTTATCTGCAAAGTGAAGAAATCCGGTTAAAAAAATATTTCTATGTATTGCGCCCGTTATTGGCTGTCCACTGGATCGAAATGGGCAAGGGTGTACCGCCGATAGATTTTGAAACGCTGGTGGAAGGAACAGTACATGATCCTCAATTAAAAGCAGAAATTGCCGATCTGCTGCGAATTAAACGATCTGCAAGTGAGGCAAAATATGGTTTGCGTAAGCCGAAAATTCACACATTTATTGAATCTGAACTTGATGAAACATTGGCGCGTTGTGAGCTTAGTGATAACTGTGAACGTAATCAGGAATTACTTGATAACTATTTGAAATGTTGGGTAATGAGATGATGCTAAAACAAAAAAATAAATAAATAAAAGAATGCCGATTACTGAGGGGGAAATATGGATCAAATCGATATATGAGAGTGATTTAATTTCATTAGTAAACATTGTTATCTCTCTTATCTTTAAGGATAAAAAATAATAATTATGGACTCCCTGCTGGCGTTTATGGTTGCCTAATTCACGGGTATTAATTCTGATTGAGTGCCGCGTTGGGTTTGAAAGCTTGTAACGGCAGAGGGAGACGCCTTTCAGTAATATTTGGAATTAATATGCCTGTAAGATTAAACATGTTCTGACATATTCTCTGTCCCTTACTATATTCAAGCAGAATATTTATATATGTCCTTCGTCTTTTAAGTTGCCTGCGTTCGTTCACCCCTGGCACCTAGTTATTGAGGCAGCTTCAGGACGGGGAGCGGATGTCAAAAGTGGTTCGCAACGGAGTTTAGTTGACAAAAACTGTTCCTGTCGAATATATGAGTATGAAATAACATCATAATTAAGCATTCTTACGTGCTCTTATTTTCGGAGATAAAAATGACAGTTTTGGATTCCTTACTTGCCTTTACAGTTGCGGCTACACTGTTAACTTTAACCCCTGGTTTGGATACCGCTTTGATTTTAAGAACAGCTGCGGCAGAAGGCGGGAAAAAAGCTTTTCAGGCTGCACTTGGGATCGATACCGGATGTTTGATATGGGGAGCGATGGTGGCATTAGGTTTAGGGGCGCTAATTGCCGTATCTGAACTGGCATTTAACATTCTGAAATGGTGCGGTGCACTGTATTTATGCTGGTTGGGGAGCCAGATGATCTGGCGGCCTGACTCAGATCTTGGTGGGGAAAACTCTTCTTCTGTGAAAGCATCGAATTGGTTTATCAAAGGAATGTTGGGAAATGTGTTGAATCCAAAAGTTGGTGTATTTTACGTCTCCTTCTTACCACAGTTTATTCCCCAGGGACATTCACCAATTATCTGGACATTTGGATTAGTGGCAATTCACATCATACTCGGCACGCTATGGTCATTGGCCCTGATTTATGCTACCCGGCCTCTTTCCCACATCTTACGCCGTGGGAACGTTATTAAATGGATGAATCGCACGACTGGCGGATTGTTTTTGTTTTTCGCGTTTAATTTGGCGTTGAGTCGGCGCTAACTTTGTGTCCAGGGTAAATGGATGCGATCAGCAAAGCTATAGCTTGAAAGATGACAGCTATATAGGATGTATCCTTATTTTTAGTAATTATTAATTGATGAATTCAATGTCGTTTAAGTTATTTTTGATTAAATCTTCCCCATTAAAAAATTGAATAAGGAGATTGGCCAGTACATCTGGGCGTTCCACCATTACAAGATGATCTGATTTTTTTATGATGGCAAATATTGAGTCTGGAAAAAGAGATGAGCAAATTTTAACATTTTCAGGCGGTGTGATGATATCGTATTCACCGGTTGTAAATAAAATGGGTTTATCAAAATTATCTGCTCTCTCGTATTTCTTTTGGTTCAAAAGATGCATTTGGAGATGCTTATATCTTTCTCCTTGATGTTGTGTTGATTCTAATAGTGTTTTTTTCAAAAGTTTATATGTCGTTTCTTTTCCTAATATATCAATGTCTGGTTCGAGACAGAGAAGGCTTGAAATTATCTTCTCAACAGACTCCTCATATTTTCCCTCAACTAGTAATTGTAACGCTGCATTTAGTCTGTTTTGAATGTGAAGTGGCTGAGTAAGTGCTGTGCCAACTAATACGGCTTTATTAATCCTGTCAGGCCATTGATACGCAAACGCCAGGGCGATAGCCCCACCGTATGAAATACCAATGAGGTTTATTGTCTGCAAGGAAAGGGCATCTAAAATATGTCGTGTACATTCGGCAAGAAACTCAAAGCTTTTATTGTCTGGAATATTGTCCGCAGATCCTATACCCGGTAAATCAACCATAATTAAAGGGCTGTCATCTTTGAGAAGATATTCAAGATGAGGTAAGGAGTACATATCCTGGAAACCACCAGCTATAACTAATTTGGGGACTCCTGTCGTGGTATTTATATCACCAATAACACGAAAGGCATATTTTACTCCATGCCATTCAATTTCCCTTCTGTCTTGAGGTGGAAGGCGGTAACTGGAATCAATAAAAGCAGCGAGGGATTCAACATTTCTGAATCTAAGTACGTCACTCCAATCTATTTTCTTTCCTAAATTTTCCTCAATAGAAATTTGTATTTCAACTAATGAAATGGAATCTGCTCCAAGACTGAAAAAATCATCTTTAATACTCATCGATTCTACGAGTAGCACTTCCTGGCATATTTTCAGTAATTCATTTCCAGTGTTATTTGGTAATGATGCTGTCATATCGAGCTCCTGTCATTATTTAATTAATCTTATATATTGATTGTCGTTCTGTGAAATTGGTAACTTAAGTATAAGATTAGATGATTTTTTGATTAGAGGAGGTTTCAGAAGACAGAAAATAAACTATTTTGCTACTGAAAAGTAATATAATGAAATTATAATTAAATGGTATTATAGGCTGGCATTGATAATGTTTGAGGATTGAGGCAGCCTTGCACGGTAAATTGGAATTCAAAAATCATGGGGAAGATACTATGGAAGCGTTATCCCCATGGCTGCCTGATAATGTGGTTCAAAAACAATGAAATGGTAATTTAAGTAGTGATGGATTGCTGATGGTTGCACATCAAATCACAAATTCAGCTCTTGTACCAACGTTGCTACCATGACAGCTTTAATGGTATGCATACGGTTTTCTGCCTGATCAAACACAATACTGTGTTTTGACTCAAACAATTCATTAGTGACTTCTAACCCACCATACAGTTTGAACTCTTCCGCTAATTGTTTACCAAGTGTTGTTTCTTCATCGTGGAAAGCCGGCAGGCAATGCAGGAATTTCACATTCGGATTTTCTGTCAATTTCACGATATCCATATTGACCTGATAAGGCTTTAATAAGTTAATTCGCTCCTGCCAGACGTTTTTAGACTCTCCCATTGAAACCCAGACATCGGTATAGAGAAAATCCACATCTTTAACGCCCATTGTAATATCTTCTGTCAGTGTAATCTTACCTGCCGTTTTTTTGGCCTGTTGTTGGCATTCTGCCACCAGTTTAGGCTCTGGCCAGCAGGCTTTCGGAGCGACTAAACGCAGATCCAAACCTGTCAATGCGGCTGCTTCTAACATTGTATTGCCCATGTTATTACGCGCATCACCCAGATAGGCCAGTTTTATTTCTGTGAGTGGTTTTTGGCTATGTTCCTGCATGGTCATGAGATCTGCCAGCAGTTGAGTCGGATGAAATTCATTTGTCAGCCCATTCCAGACAGGAACACCAGCATACTCCGCTAATGTTTCGACAATATGCTGTCCATAGCCACGATACTGAATGCCATCATACAAACGCCCAAGTACCCTTGCAGTATCTTTGATAGACTCTTTGTGGCCGATCTGGCTGCCACTGGGACCTAAGCAGGTGACATGTGCTCCCTGGTCATGGGCTGCAACTTCAAACGCACAGCGTGTACGGGTCGAATCTTTCTCAAAAATCAGGGCGATATTTTTTCCTGCCAGTAAGGGAGATTCTTTACCTGATTTTTTATTCGCTTTTAATTTAACTGCCAGTGTTAAAAGTGTATCAATTTCTGAGGGTTTATAATCAAGTAATCTCAGGAAATGATGTTGGAAAAATGGATTCATACAGCATTTTCTCCATGAGCAATATATTGAATTAATATTCACTATATATCGGTAAAAAATCTAATTACAACCCCTATAATGTGAATCGGTAATTTGAGGATCATTATGATAATTGGAATTCAGTCATTTACGACCAGTATTTTCTGTTTAACAAAATTGGATAGCTATATCCTTTGCAGGGAAAAGATGGGAGAATGCGAAACAGGATAGCCAACTGACAGGGGGATTGGCATGGCAGACCCACATGCATTAGAAGAACAGCGTGAAGAAACTCGCTTGATCATCGAAGAATTATTGGAAGATGGCAGTGATCCTGATGCGCTTTATATTATTGAACATCATTTTTCGGCAGAGGATTTTGATCTTCTGGAAAAAGCAGCTGTTGAAGCATTTAAACTTGGTTATGAAGTGACAGATGCGGAAGAGTTGGAAACAGAAGATCGCGTTGTTTTGATGTGTTGCGATGTGATCGGTGAAAGCCGTCTGGATGCTGAACTGATCAACGTACAGGTTGAGCAACTGATGGATCTGGCTGAAAAGATCGGCGTGAATTACGATGGTTGGGGTACATATTTTGAAGATCCGAATGCGCCGGATAATGAAGATGACGACGGTGCTCTTTTCCCGGATGAAGATGAACCCAGACTGCACTAACTTCTTTTCAAGAATCGGTTCATAACATATGCCCCGCGTAAACAGTGGGGTTTATTTATTGAAATCCAAAAGATATAGAGTTTGTTATAGTGCCTTGATCATTCTGATTTCACAATCACTGTGCCCGGTATTGCCCAGTGGTTCGTCAAGATAGCGAAAGCCCAGTTTTTCATATAGTGCAATGGCTGCTTTCAGATCTGCTGTGGTTTCTAAATAACAGCGTGTAAAGCCTTGTTCTGTGCCGAACTCCAGAGATTGTTTTACGATTTGTTTGGCAACGCCTTTTCCCCGCAGCTCCGATGAAAGATACATTTTTTGTAGTTCACAGGTATCATTGTCACCACCTGCCAGTGGCGCAATCCCTCCGCCTCCGACAATTTTCCCCTCCATTTCAACAACCCAGTAAGCGCTGCGTGGCTGGCTGTAAACTTCATACAGGGTATCCAGAATAGGATCGGCGACGGCGAAACCTTTGTCAGCGGTTAAACCGTGTTCGGCAGATACCTCACGGATAACAGCAGCAATGTCTGCATTGTCCTGTCGGGTGATAGGACGGATGATGTAGCCGTGTGTTGTACTGTTGGCCATTTTTTCCTCTTTGTATTTTTATTTTGTGATTAACGATAATCCGAGACAGTAGGTGTGTTTCGGAAAGTACGATGTAAGAAGCGTGGATATTGGAACCATGTTTCAGATTATCATCAATATTGTTGAGGTATTATTAAAGGATTCACGAAAATGATAAACAACACGGCATCATAGCGATGCCGTGGTTTTACGAATTGAGTGATGAGTTATTTCGAAATATCAGTACCGAAATATTTCTCAGAAATACGGGTATAGGTTCCATCATCTTTTATGTCTTGCAGTGCTTTATTGATGGCTTCTACCAATTCCGGATCACCTTTGCGCAGCAAAACGGCAGATTTACTTGCATCAGTCTGCTGGGCAACAATTTTAACTGGTGCGTTAGGGCGGTGTTTTTTGAAATCCAAAAATGACAGACGGTCATTTAAGGTTGCATCTGCCCGTCCGGTGACAACTAAATCAATGGATTGGTTAAAGCCATCCGTACTGACCAAATTAGCCCCATAAGATGTTGCTAACTGACCGTAGTTACTGGTCAGAGACTGAGCTGAGTGTTTTCCTTTGAGATCAGCGAATGATTTAATATTGTTGTTGTTATCTCTGGTGATCAAGGCAACCTGAGATGTTGAGTAAGGGATTGAGAAACTGTATTTGGCTTCCCGCTCTGGGGTGACACCCACTTGATTGATAACGGCATCAAAACGTTTGGCATCCAGCCCCGCAATCAGGCCATCCCATTTTACTTCCATAAACTCTGGTTTGACATTCAGGCGATGCGCAATTTCTTTGGCAATATCTACGTCAAAACCAGTGAGTTTGTTAGTGGTATCATGGTAGGTAAAAGGAGGATATGTGCCTTCTGTTCCAATCTTAAATACGCCAGAAGATTTGATGGCATCAAAATCTTTACCGGCATAGCTGGGAGCAGAAATAGCAAGGGCAGCGGCACCAGCCAGTAATAATTTCAAGAATACTTTCATTGTTTTTCTCCGAAGTAATTTTTCTTCAAATCAACTTTTTCAAACTAAATTTTTTTCAGAATAACGGTGGCACGGTGCTCTATATTTCCCAATCCGGTAAGGTTTCTGTCAGGGTTGAAATAAACTCGACAGTACGCTGTTGATTTGGGCGGGTAAACATGTGTTTTGCGCTTCCTGATTCAATAATTTCACCGAATTCCAAAAAGATAACATCATGGGCAAGATTAGCGGCCAGACGCAGATCGTGTGTTGCCATTAACATGGTCGTTCCTTCGTCCGCCAGCTGTTTCAATACTGAGACGACTTCTTTCGATAATTCAGGATCAAGGGCTGAAGTGGGTTCATCACACAATAATACTTTGGGGGATGGGGCCATCGCTCTGGCAATGGCAACACGCTGCTGCTGGCCTCCTGATAATGTGGTTGGCCAGGCATCAGCCTTATGGGACATATCCACTTTTTCCAGTAATTCAAGTGCTCGTTCTCTGGCGCGTTCACGCGGCCATTTTTGTACCCAAATCAGTCCTTCCATGATGTTTTCAATCACAGTGAGATGAGGAAAAAGCTGGAAATTCTGGAATACCATGCCAGTTTGCAGGCTAAAACGCTGGATTTCTTTGTGAGGCAGTCGCTCTTTACCTGTAAATGTGATTTTTTCCTTGCCGATCATTAGTTGGCCCGCTTGCGGAATTTCTAGCAGATTAATGCAACGCAACAGAGTACTTTTTCCACTGCCGGAAGGCCCGATAAGCGCTGTCAGATTGCCCTCCTGAATAGTCAGATTAATGTTTTTCAGCACCTTTTGTCCGTCGAAACTTTTTTCAATGTTAGAGAGCTGAATCATCTTTGACTTCCTTATTATTGCTATTTTGAGAGTATTGCCGGGAGAATTTCTTTTCCAGACGAACTTGCAGTGCCGATAGCAACGAACTCAGGATCAGATAAAGGATAGCTGCTTCGGTGTACAGGATCATTGGTTGGTATGTCACGGCAGCGATGCGTTGTGCAGCCAGGAACATCTCTGGCACGGTAATGACAGAAGCTAAAGAGGTATCTTTTACCAGTGAAATAAAGGTATTGGACAGTGGAGGTATTGAAACTCTTGCTGCTTGTGGCAGCACGATCCGACGCAAGGATTGCCACCAACTCATGCCGATGGAATGGGAAGCCTCCCATTGTCCTTTGGGAACGGAATTCAGAGCTGCGCGGATCACTTCCGAGGTATAGGCACCAACATTCAGGGTAAAGCCAATCACGGCAGAGGTGAATGCTTCCAATGTAATGCCGATGCTGGGCAGGGCGTAAAATATCAGGAATAGTTGTACCAGTAAGGGGGTTCCACGGATCAACCAAACATAAAAACGTACGACTGCAACCAGCGGCTTAGGCCCGTAAAGCCTGATCAGGGCAACAATAAACCCCAGTGTAAGCCCAAGAGCAAATGTAATCAGGGTAAGGGGAATAGTGAATGTCAGACCTGCGTAAAGCATGGGCCAAAGGGAATCGAGCGCTAAGCTGAGCCAGGATGGAGTCATATATTGTTCCTATATTTTATACCCGTCTTTCGTGTTGCAGCTTGCAATCCATTGGGTATATAGCCTAACTTCAAAAAGTATTTATTTCTTATGTGATTGTTTTATTGATGATATGGCAATAAGAGATCATAGTTATATAAAATAAAGTTATAGCTTAGAACTAATGGATAAGTTAGGAATATAAGGGAAGTATAGCGTCACTTGATTTGGAAAGATCAAGAGCCTGCTCCATCAGGCCCTGTTTGATTTATTTTGTTATTTCCTCGCCAAAATATTTATCCCAAATGCGTTGATAAGTGCCGTCAGCATTGATCTCAGAAATGGCTTTATCAACCGCGGCTTTTAATTCAGTGTCGTTCTTGCGCAGGAGCACGGCGGTTTGCGCTGCGTTGGTATCAGTTGCCACTATTTTTACTGGCGCTTCTGGTCGATGTTTTTTGTAGTCGAGATAGGAAAGTTTGTCATTAATGGTGGCATCAGCACGACCTGTACTGACAAGTTCCACCTCTTGATTGAAACCATTTGTACCGATAATTTCGGCACCATGTTTACGGGCAATCTGGGCGAAGTTATTGGTCAGGGTATGGGCAGAAGTCCGATCTTTCAAGTCACTGAATGTTTTAATTGTGTTGTTATCTGTTCGGATAATTAGCACGGCTTCAGAAATGACGTAAGGCAGAGAGAATATATATTTTTTCTTACGTTCAGGTGTAATCGCAATTTGGTTCATAACTGCATCTGAGCGTCCGGCATCAAGGCCCGCGATTAGCCCGTCCCATTTACCTTCAATAAATTCAGGTTTAACTTTCATACGCTGAGCAATTTCACGACCGATTTCCACATCAAATCCGGTTAGTTTTCCAGAAGCATCATGATAACTGAACGGAGCATAAGCCCCTTCCGTTGCAATTCTGAATACACCTGTGGATTGAATATTATCAAGGACAGATTTTGTATAAGCCAAATGCGTAAAACCTAATTGGATAATACTTGCTAATAATATCTTGCTTACAATTTTCATTTTACCTTCCTGATAAAGAGATTTATTATCAAATATAATACATGATTCATTTTTACGTCCAGCTGGTTTATATATAATATGAAATTATAAGGTATATTTTAATTTCCTTATTAAAATGTCAATAATCATCCATCGCAAACAGATAGTATTAAAAATATTGAATAATCATTTTTTTAATATAATGTTTTTATATCGTGATTTTGGGTGTGAATTTATTAATATTAAAATTTTGTGCTCAATGCAAAACTCATTATTCAGAAAAGGGATGCTGGATTATTTGCCCATCTGTATTCACTTTTACTGCAATAACTGTTTATTTTATTAGTAAACACACTGGCTCTATATTAAAGAGTTTAACTATACTAAACGGGCATATTGACCTTGCATCAAGATTTTTAACTTTGGAATCATGGCAGAGTGATGGTCTTCCAGTGAGGTTGGCAACAGAGAATGTAGTGCAGAAGCCCTTTTTTCAAAATAATGCCATACTCAGCCAATGTGATTGATCAGTCCCGTCTTTTCTTCTACCACGAGCGGTAGTACGAATCTTACTGCAAATGGATAGACTGATACCCTTTCTGCTGTTTATCGAATTTATTTTTTTATTTCATGAAAACTCCACCATATCCCAAATTTTTTCTCTCTTTTTTCTTTGTGCATAACGGAATACTTTTGAAGTGTTTTGTAGAATGCCTCCGTTGGGCCGAATTCTGCGAATGTCATAAACATTGTCCCTTCATCTGTCAGATAGTTACGATACTGGCTAAAAAGAGTTTCTCCGTAACTTGATATGGTATGTCCTGAAAGGCTTTTTTCTGACCAAGATTCGGGAGAAATTGGCCCATTAGCGAATATGTAATCATATTTACCTTCGACAGACTCAAAGAGATTACTATTCATAAAATGGATGTCAGTAACCTTATTCAAATAAGCATTGTTTTTAGCATGGTATAATATATGGTCATCGATATCTGTTGCTACTATCAAAGATGCGCCATTAAGAGCAGAATAAATGGCAAGAACACCACTGCCAGTTCCTATATCAAGAACTTTTTTCTCCGTAAAATTGTGATGTCTAATATTTTTTATAAGTAATGGTGTAGAATGCGTTTGTAATGGGGATGGAAGGAATACTTGAGGAATAACAGATAACTTAATTCCTGCCAGTGTGATTTTTACAGGGGTTCCATTATTTGTTCTTAATTTTTCCTGCTCCAACCACCATTTTATATAATTTTTGCTGTTCTTATTCATGGTAAACTCTTTTTGTTAGGATTATTTTCAATTATTAAGAATAGATGCGGTCGAGAGTTTTTCATTTCACGTGCCACACCATACAAAGATTGGCGTTTATCGCTTCATTATAATAAAAGCTAATGACCAATAGAAATCTGTAAAGGTCAAAACAGTTTAATTTCAGATGATGGGAATAATACTGAAAATTTGTTTGTAATCTCTGAATATTGCTGTTTCTGTGACTAAGCCTGTCTTTGGGAATATTGCTGCCACCCAGTCTATCAATTTGCTGTTAATTGCCGCTATTACAGATTTTGTTACGGGAGGCTTTTTTTAGGGGCATTTAATTGCTATTCCTCAGACGATTCTGTGCCGGTAAGAATCAAACCGAAATCTATTGGTATCTATTTTTTGATAATTATCTTAATAAGTCTTAAATCATTATAATGATTTAGTATATCAATCGGTGAAATTGAACAATCATCAATTAATTTGAGGAAAAAAAGCCACTGCATTTTTTTGCAGTGGCTTAATTCAATTTAAGAAATATTACAAGGCAGCAATGGTCTCTTTTTGCGCCAGTAATTTTTCTTTAGCAGCATTGTTTGTTGCCAGACGCTCACGTTCTTTGGTAACAACGGCTTCTGGTGCACGGCTGACAAAACCTTCGTTAGCCAGTTTGGTTTCGATGCTGTTGATTTCTTTATCCAGCTTCTCGATTTCTTTATCCAGACGAGCCAGTTCTGCGTCTTTATCTATCAAACCCGCCATTGGGATCAGTATTTCTGCACCGTTGATCAGTTTGGTCACAGAAACAGGCGCTTTTTCTCCGGCTGCCAATACAGTAACAGAAGAGAGACGGCCCATTGCCTGAATAAAGTTAAGGTTTTCAGCTACACGACGTTGTGCATCAGCATTTGCATCACGCAGCAGAACTTCCAGTGGCTTGCTTGGTGCGATGTTCATTTCTGCACGAATGTTACGTACCGCAATGATCGCTTCCTTGATCCACTCCAGATCGTTCAGCGCCAGTTCATCGACTTTAGCCTGATCGAATTCAGGGAAAGCTTGCAGCATGATAGTATCCGCATCAATACCTTTAACCACTTTCACACGTTGCCAGATAGTCTCGGTGATGAATGGAATGACTGGATGAGCCAGACGCAGCAAACCTTCCAATACTTCGATCAGAGTATGACGCGCTGCGCGGACTTCTGCTTCAGCACCTTTGTTGATAGCTGGTTTTGACAGTTCCAGATACCAGTCACAGAATTGGTTCCATGTGAATTCGTAAAGAATATTGGCGGCGATATCGAAACGGTAAGTATCCAGTGCTTCGCGATAGGCTTTTACTGTCTGGTTGAACTCAGCCAAAATCCAACGATCTGCCAGTGACAGTGACATTTCACCACCGTTTTGGCCACAATCCTGTCCTTCAGTGTTCATCAGCACGAAACGGCTGGCGTTCCATAGCTTGTTACAGAAGTTGCGATAACCTTGCAGGCGTTTCATATCCCAGTTGATATCACGGCCAGTAGAAGCCAGTGCTGCCAGTGTGAAACGCAGGGCATCAGTGCCGTGGGCTTCAATGCCTTCCGGGAACTGTTTTTCGGTACGCTTGCGGATTTTCTCTGCCATTTGTGGCTGCATCATATTGCCGGTACGTTTTTCCAGCAGAGTTTCCAGCGGGATACCGTCAATCATATCCAATGGGTCGATAACATTTCCTTTGGATTTTGACATCTTCTGACCTTCTTCATCGCGGATCAGACCGGTCATATAAACAGTTTTGAATGGTACTTGTGGTTTGCCGTTTTCATCTTTGATGAAGTGCATGGTCATCATGATCATGCGGGCAATCCAGAAAAAGATGATGTCAAAACCACTGACCAGCACATTCGTTGGATGGAAGGTTTTCAGGGCTTCAGTTTGCTCAGGCCAGCCGAGGGTAGAGAATGTCCACAGGCCAGAGGAGAACCAGGTATCCAGTACGTCTTCGTCCTGAGTCAGTACAATATCTGCACCCAGATTGTTTTCGCGGCGAACTTCTTCTTCATCGCGTCCAACATAAACATTGCCTTGTGCGTCATACCATGCCGGAATACGGTGGCCCCACCACAATTGACGGGAAATACACCAATCCTGAATATCCCGCATCCAGGAGTAGTACATGTTTTCGTACTGTTTTGGTACGAACTGGATATCACCGTTTTCAACCGCTTCAATCGCCATTTTTGCCAGTGGCGCTGTGCGGACATACCATTGGTCAGTCAGCATTGGCTCGATAACCACGCCGCCACGGTCACCGTAAGGTACGGTCAGCTCATGAGGTTTGATTTCTGCCAGCAGGCCCAGTTTTTCAAATTCAGCGACAATCGCCTTACGGGCAGCAAAGCGTTCCATGCCACGGTATTCAGCCGGAATTTCGGTCGAGTAAGTGTCAGAAACTTCACCATTAGTGTTGAAAACTTCTGCGGCTTCGCGGATATCGCCATCGAAGGTCAGGATGTTGATCATTGGCAGACTGTGGCGTTTACCGACTTCATAGTCATTGAAATCGTGAGCCGGAGTGATTTTCACACAGCCGGTGCCTTTTTCCATATCTGCATGCTCATCTCCCACGACAGGAATACGACGGTTGACCAGTGGCAGAATGATCTCTTTGCCAATCAGATCCTTATAACGCGGATCTTCCGGGTTAACGGCAACGCCGGTATCCCCTAGCATGGTTTCCGGGCGGGTAGTAGCAACAATCAGGTAATCTTTGCCTTCGGCAGTCTTGGCACCGTCAGCCAATGGATAACGCAGATGCCACATAGAGCCTTTCACTTCGCGGTTTTCGACTTCCAGATCAGAAATTGCAGTGCGCAGTTTAGGATCCCAGTTAACCAGACGTTTGCCACGGTAAATCAGATCTTCTTGATACAGGCGAACAAAGGCTTCTTTAACGGCTTTTGACAAACCCTCATCCATAGTGAAGCGTTCACGCTCCCAATCCACAGAGTTACCCAGGCGGCGCATCTGTTTGGTGATAGTGCCGCCTGATTCCGCTTTCCATTGCCAAATCTTGTCAATAAAGGTATCGCGGCCGTAATCGTGGCGGGTTTTGTTTTCTTCTGCCGCGATTTTGCGCTCAACAACCATTTGCGTTGCGATGCCTGCGTGGTCAGTACCGACTTGCCATAGCGTGTTTTTGCCCTGCATGCGTTGATAGCGCACTATAGTATCCATGATCGTCTGTTGGAATGCGTGCCCCATATGCAGGCTTCCGGTCACATTTGGTGGCGGAATGACGATGCAGAAACTTTCACGGCTGGTATCGCCATTCGGCTTGAAATAACCACTCTTTTCCCAGTGGTTATAAAGAGGTTGCTCTATCTCTGTCGGATTGTATGTTTTATCGAGAGATGGCTCAGATTGCGTTTTAGTAGCGGGTGTCTTTTCCATTGTATCTTGATATTCAATAGGTTGGCGGGGTTGCCATGGTCAAATTAAAGCCGACGCTACGATAGGATTTATATCGTTCGCGCGCTAACTGTTTCAGATTTTCATCAATAGGGACGAAGTCTATCACTTCATGGAAAGCCGTGGCAAAGTCTACAAAATGAGGAAGCAGCGTTACCAGAATATCACGGGGAGCGTTGCCTCTTTTTTGCGGCCAGCACAGTTCCACGGGGGCACCATGACGAGGGCCTTCTCCTGCAAGGTTATGTGGCACAAATTGATCTGGCTTTCGCTGCCATAGTGCTTCATCCAGTTTTTCGGCCTGTTGCTGGCTTTCACAAGCAATCAGAACCCGCTTCCCTGCACGCCATTGATCAGCAGCCAACTGACATGCCAGCCATTCATGCGGCTGCAATTCATCAAAAGACGATGATTCTTCCTGTAACGGTTTTTCCAACAACAGCTTTTCCAATAAATAGAAAGTAGCGTTTTTCATAAATTCTTTTACTGACAATGTCTCATGATTACAGAAAGCGAGTGATAGAAAAAATGATGGGCAAAGTGACGGAAAAGGGTATTGCTATTGCAATACCCTCAATCCCGTTGACTTTTTTAATACCTTTTACGTTAGCCTTTAAGCAAAAAATGGCTAGTCCGGGTATTAATCATCGGCATTCAAACCTGCACGATTTAACAGGAATTGTGACAACAGTGCAACCGGACGACCCGTTGCTCCTTTTGTTTTGCCTGAACGCCATGCTGTACCAGCGATATCCAGATGTGCCCAGTTGTATTTAGCTGTAAATCGGGACAGGAAAGCACCGGCAGTGATGGCACCACCAAGACGTCCGCACGAGTTGACCATATCAGCAAAATGGGATTCTAACTGCTCGGAATATTCGTCACCCAGTGGCAGACGCCATGCACGATCTCCCGCTTGTTCTGACGCGTTCAATAGCTCATGTGCAAGCGGGTTATGGTTGGACATCAAGCCTGTGTAGTGGCTTCCCAGCGCAACCATGCAAGCGCCTGTCAGAGTGGCAACATCAATAACCAGTTCTGGCTCGAAACGTTCAACATATGTCAGCGCATCACATAATACCAGACGGCCTTCCGCATCCGTATTCGTCACTTCAACAGTCTGACCGGACATGGTGGTCAAAATATCACTGGGACGATAAGCATGACCACCAGGCATGTTTTCGCATCCTGCCAATACCCCGATAATATTAATAGGTAATTGTAGCTCTGCGACAACGCGCATGGCACCATAAACAGAAGCGGCACCCCCCATGTCGAATTTCATCTCTTCCATGCCTTCGGCTGGCTTGAGAGAAATACCGCCGGAATCGAAAGTCAGCCCTTTACCCACTAACACGATAGGTTTCGCATTGGGATCTTTGCTGCCTTTATATTCGATCACTGACATCAGAGATTCGTTCTGGGAACCTTGCCCCACTGCCAGATAGGCATTCATGCCTAACTCTTTCATCTGTTCTTCACCAATCACTTTGGTGATCAGATTATCAGCACTGTCAGCAAGCTGGCGTGCCTGTGATGCAAGGTACGCAGCATTACAGATATTGGGTGGCATATTGACCAGATCTTTTGCCGCTTTAATACCGGATGCAATGGCAAGACCGTGCTGAATAGCGCGTTCACCGCTGGTCAATTCACGGCGAGTCGGCACATTGAAAACCATCTTACGCAAGGGGCGACGCAGTTCATTTTTGCTGCTCTTAAGCTGATCGAAAACATACAGAGATTCTTTTGCTGTTTCGACAGCCTGACGTACTTTCCAATAGTTATTGCGCCCTTTGACGTGTAATTCTGTCAAGAAACAGACCGCTTCCATTGACCCTGTTTCATTAAGGGTGCTGATCGTTTTCTGGATAATCTGCTTATACTGGCGCTCGTCCAGTTCACGCTCTTTTCCGCATCCAACCAACAGGATTCGTTCAGACAGCACGTTAGGAACGTGATGCAGCAATAAGGTTTGGCCCACTTTGCCTTCAAGTTCACCGCGGCGCAGTAAGGCACTAATATAACCGTTACTTATTTTGTCAAGTTGTTCTGCGATAGGGGACAGACGGCGAGGCTCAAATACGCCGACAATAATACACGCACTGCGTTGTTTTTCCGGGCTACCGCTTTTTACACTAAACTCCATGCGTTCTCCTGAATCTTAAAGACAAAGACAGATACAATCGCTAAAATACCACGTTCCGCGTTAAATCATCCCAAATAAAGTTCTCTGTTATGTTAAGCTGAGCATATTAATTTTAGATACTTAGCTAACGATAACTGTGCTCTAATTGAGAACGAATATATGGAATGCTTTGGTATCATTTTAGCAATGGGGAAGCCAAACTGATTCATATAAATGGTAGATATACGACGAAGTTAGCGACTTTCCTGCAAAAAGACAAGTTTTCACAGGCGTAATAAGCGTGATCATCATTAGATATCTGGTACGGGAAACTCTGAAAAGTCAAATCGCAATACTTTTCATCTTATTGCTGATTTTTTTCTGTCAGAAATTAGTTGAGGTATTGGGTGCGGCAGTAGAAGGTAATATTCCCGCAAATTTAGTTTTATCTTTGTTAGGCTTAGGCGTGCCGCAGATGGCGCAGCTAATTTTACCTCTGAGTTTGTTTCTTGGGGTATTGATGACATTTAGCAAACTCTATATGGAAAGTGAGATCACTGTCATGCATGCCTGTGGTTTAGGCAAAGGTGTGTTGGTGAAATCTGCTCTCATTTTGGCTCTGCTTACCGCAATGCTGGCAGCGGTCAATGTTATCTGGCTCACTCCATGGTCATCCAAATATCAGGCACAAGTGCTGGCAGATGCAAAAGCTAACCCAAGCCTTGCGGCGATAATGGAAGGGCAGTTCAAACCTTCCAGAGATGGCAACATGGTGTTGTATATCGGTGACGTCAAAGGAAATAATTTTGAGAATGTATTCCTTGCTCAGCTTCGACCAGTGCATAACCAGCGGCCTTCTGTGGTTATCGCTGATGGTGGGCATATGGAAGAGTTACCGAATGGCAATCAGGTAGCGGTACTTCATGAAGGAACACGTTACGAAGGTACTGCATTGTTACGTGATTTCCGCATCACAGAATTTCAAAACTATCGGGCAGTCATAGGGCACCAAAGCCCGGAAATTGACAACGGCAAAGTTGAACAAAAATCAATGGATGAGCTGTGGCATGGCAACGATCCGGATTCCCACTCAGAATTCCACTGGCGTTTAACCCTGATTGTTTCTGTCTTGATTATGGCGCTGATGGTTGTTCCGCTCAGTGCAGTCAATCCGCGCCAGGGGCGTGTGCTCAGTATGTTGCCAGCCATGTTGCTCTATCTGATTTTTTTCCTGCTGCAAAGTTCCCTCCATTCCAATGGCGGTAAGGGCAAACTTAACCCTCTGTTTTGGATGTGGCTGGTTAACGGTGCGTATTTTGCTTTGGCACTGGTGCTCAACGTATGGGATACCGTCCCGATGCGTAAGCTGCGTTCACGCTTTAAGATCCAAGGAGCAGCCTGATGTTTGGTGTATTAGATAGATATATCGGGCGGACGATCCTACAAACCATTCTGATGACACTGTTCACTCTGGTGTCATTGTCCGGCATCATCAAATTTGTTGAGCAGCTTCGTAAAGTCGGTCAGGGGGAATATACCGCTCTTTCTGCCGGCCTTTATACGCTGTTGAGTGTTCCCAAAGATATCCAGATTTTCTTCCCGATGGCAGCATTGTTGGGCGCACTTCTGGGTTTGGGAGCACTGGCAACCCGCAGTGAGCTGGTGGTTATGCAGGCTGCTGGTTTTACCCGCTTGCAAGTGGCTGGTTCGGTAATGAAAACCGCGATCCCATTGGTTCTGTTGACGATGGTTATCGGTGAATGGGTGGCTCCACAAGGTGAACAAATTGCCCGTAACTTCCGTTCCCAAAAGATGTATGACGGTTCTTTAGTATCCACTGCTAAAGGGATTTGGACAAAAGATGGTCAGGATTTTATTTATATCCAGAATGTGGGTAAAGATAACTCCCTGAATGGTATCAGTATCTATCATGTTGATGACAAAAGAAAACTGTTATCAGTGAGATATGCGGCTTCTGCTGTGTATGATCAGGGCAACAAGCAGTGGAAGTTGTCTCAGGTTGAAGAGTCTGATTTAAGTCAGTTCGGTCGGATCACTGGTTCACAGCGTATCTCTGCTGACTGGAAAAGTTGGCTGACACCAGAAAAACTGGGGGTTGTTGCTCTTGAGCCTGCTGCACTCTCTATTCGTGGTCTGCATCAATATATTACTTACCTGAAACAGGGTCAGCAGGATGCCGGGCGCTACGAACTCAATATGTGGAAAAAGATCTTTGCTCCGTTATCCGTTGCGGTCATGATGCTGATGGCACTCTCCTTTATCTTTGGCCCATTGCGTAGTGTTCCTATGGGGTTAAGAGTTGTAGTGGGGATAAGTACTGGCTTTATCTTTTATGTTCTCAATGAGATATTCGGCCCACTCAGTCTGGTTTATAGCATGCCACCAATATTGGGAGCACTGCTGCCAAGTTTGTTGTTCTTTGCAGTGAGTATTTACTTACTTTTGTACCGAAAATAACAGCAACTATCTTATATACAAATGAATTTTCTTATCGCCTCTGCCTTTAATGGTGGAGGCGATTTGTTTTGAGCTTTTGTATGACAGGCATATTTTGGATAAAATTAGTTTACTTGAGTTACTATTTGCTTATTATAAAATATAGTTATTTTCTGGTAATGGTACTCATTCCTTTAATTTATTTACCATCTATTCACTGCCTGTTTCTATTTTGTTTTATCTATCCTTACTTTTACTTATTGAAACTTGGGATTTGTGAATGTCATTAACATGTAAATAATCACTGTATCTTTCTGAAAAAACAGTTATTGATTGTTGTTGAGTCGCCGATGTGAGGTTTTTTTATGAAATACCTTAAATTTTTCCCAGAAGGATTCCATCTTTTTGAAGATGTACCTTATAACGCACCTAATGAGCGACGCTTGACTATATCGGGCCATGGCACATTAGGGGGAAGTCTTGGCACGCTAGATAGATCTTTAAATTTCATTAAACCGGAAAAATTAATATTGATTTTAAATAGATATCTTAAAAATGATATTTTTAGATATCGGCATATCCGTTTGTTATTCTGCTATTCGGCAGATAATAGGGGTTGGTATAGTGATTCTTTTGCAGGTAGATTTTCCCGATTACTACCTAATCCGGCCCGAATTATCGTCGAGGCTTATGAGGGAGTGATTGAAGTGATGGCCACTAATTATAATAAAAGAACCCGGGCTTTCGAAAATATATCACGATTAGATTGGAATGCTTCTGTCACTAACAATAGAGACGGAGAACCCAAAAGGGTATTGGCATCTGATTATGATATCGACGATATGTACGAGTTTCTGTTTGGGTCTGGAAGCACATGTAGTGAAACAACTCGTTTAAAGACTGCTTTTTGGAACTCAGTGAATGAATTTGAATACACATTTAAGACTTGTGATCCCGTTGAATTGAAGGACATCCTTGCTTCTCGGGTATTCTTTTGTAACGGAAGATCCAGCAGAAATATAAATGACTTCCGTTAATTTCTATCAGATACAGCCTGAATTTTTGAACAGTAAAACTCAGGCTGTTGCTTTTTTATCAATTATCTTTTTACCAATTCTAACGACTTTGCTCCTGAATTCTGATTATGGTTCTGTGCCAGCGCAGTGATCAGCTCATTTACACCCTTAGTAACACGATGGAACTTACTGTGCTCTTTACGAGTCATTACCACAAATACCCCGATATTTTTTTCAGGGATCATCGCCATATAAGTATTGAACCCGCCACCGCCGCCGGTTTTCTGATAGATACCCGGAATATCTTTTTTGCTATTCATATAAACCCAACCAAGCCCGATACCATCGGCCTGGCCTGCCACATCCATTCCTTTGATTGACGTCAGATCGGCGCGTTTAAAGTAGATACCCTGTTCACGGCTGGCTGTCTGCTTCCTCAACTGATTGTGAGAAGATAAAAACTGTTGCATCCAACGCTGCATATCGGCGGGGGTAGAATAAATTCCTCCACTGCCTGCTGCGGCAATAGTACTGATACAGGGACTGGATTTGATCCCTTCCATCAACCGGGCACATTGAGTTTGGGTAGGCGTCAGGGTTGTATCTTTCATCTTATAAGGATGGGTGATTTCTTCTCGCAGAAGTCGGGGATAAGGCTCTCCTGTCGCCTTGGAAAGCGCATCTGCCAATAAATCGTAGGCCAGATTGGAATAAGAAGCTGTTGTACCAGGAACGGCATTTATTTCAGCGGATTTCAGCCAAGTCCAACGATTGGATTGAGTTGGCCAGATAAACACCGGGCGTCCCCACTTTCCGCCAGGTTGTTCCCGTGGTAGCCCGCTGGTATGACTTGCCAGATGATACAACCGGATTGGTTGATTTGCGCTAAAGTTTGGTATACGGACGCCATAATAAGAATATTTCTGCAATGGATCGGTGATCCTAATCCGTTTTTTCTCTGCCAGTTTGATCATCACCTCGCTAGTCATCAATTTGGTGATAGAAGCAATACGAATTAAAGAATTCTGATTTGGCTTAATACCACTCCCTGGATAAGTTTCTCCAAAACTGCGATGCATGACCTGATTATTATCAATAACTACCATTGCCATACCTAACGGATTACCTTCATTAAAGATTGACTGGGCATACTGTTCAACCAGCGCTGAAGTTAGTTTTCGGCTGTAGGCATTGCCGTCAAACACTTCCCATTTTGTGGGCTGTATACTTGAGCGCTGAGTTTTGCTCTGATGTGAATGACCAGAGGTAGCGCAAGCTGAAAGCGCTAATGAAAGAGCGGAAACTATACAAAGTTTATAGAGCCGTTTGTTCATTTTTGGATTAACCAATCAGGGAGCGTAATTAATTGAGGGGACAAAACCGTTATTTGTTCTTCTTAAATATCGCAATAACGGCACCGATAATGAAGCCCAACAGAATACCAGCGAAGATCCAATTGATAAGAGTCATAGTTATTTACCTCAAGACAGTGTTTTGCTTTGAATTATATAAGGTGTTTATAGGTTGTCTATTGGTGATAAGGCGTTATAACGGGTTGATTGATGTTAGATAGAATGAATAAGGCTGAGATTTGAGCTTTTTTGTAGAAAAACAGGTAGATTTGCTTTTTTTTTCGGCGCTTGAACAAAATTGAAAGGATAAGTGTTGCGAATGGTCTTCTGACAAGTATAATGGCTCTCGTTTTCCGACCCCTTCAGTGCCGAAGTGGCGAAATCGGTAGACGCAGTTGATTCAAAATCAACCGCCTTCGGGTGTGCCGGTTCGAGTCCGGCCTTCGGCACCAACGGAATATCAATGGACGTCAACTGACGTCTTTTTTTATGTCTAAAATCCAGCAGTTACCCATCTTTTTCGTTATATTAACTCTCTCAAGGTCAACCGACTTCAACGTACATCTACCAACATATGTTGGTACAGATGATGGTATTTCTGGTTCGATAATGCTCGTACCAACAGGGAGGGCATAAGCATGGCGTTAACAGATATCAAAGTCAGAACAGCCAAGCCAACGGAAAAGCAATATAAGCTGACCGATGGCAGCTATGCATCTGCTCGTCCACCCGAATGGTTCTAAATACTGGCGTATGCAGTACCGTTTTGACGGCAAGCAAAAAATGCTGGCACTTGGGGTTTATCCTGACATCTCGCTGGCGGATGCCAGAACACGTCGTGACGAAGCACGTAAGTTGTTGGCGAATGGCATCGATCCGGGTAACACCATTCCTGATAATCGACATGATGTATCCATCCGATTTATGGATTTTATTCGTGATAACCCTCGTGCGCAGATGTTTGAGGACGATCTCTTCACTATTCGCTATTTCCAGAAGGGGACTGGGCACATCGCGTTTAAGCGTTTGGATCTGGTCGAAAAGATGAATGATATCGTGGCGAAGCACTATCCGGGGGCGTTGCCAGCAAAATGAGATGTGATGTTTTTATAAGCAGAGGGGAAAGTCGAAAAGTGTTATTCAAAGACTACGAGCTCACCGACACTGCTATCTACATCGTAGATCTCTGGCATACAAAAGAAGAATGATGAGGAAGCACTTTTTACGTTAACGAGTATTGCTTACCGATTTATAACTCTTTTTTGTGTTTTTTACTCATTAATGTGTTTTAATGGCATCCATTACTTTTAAGTAGGAGGTATGCCATCTTGCAAAACAAAATCAAAGAACTTCGTACCCAACTATCAATTACTCAGCGTGAGTTGGCAGATATGGTTGGTACCAGCCAACAGCAGATTCAGCGTATCGAAACAGGGAAAGTTGCGGCCAAATTGGGGCTAGCGCAAGCGATCAGCGCTGTCTTAAAGAAACCGTTAAGCGCTGTTTTTCCTGATAGCGATGACTTGCTGAAGAAATTGCGCAATCAAAGCAGTCGTAGTGACGATGAGCTGGAAAATATCGCCGCTAATGGTATTGAAATGGATGGTTGCTTTTGGAGTGTGAAACTCTGGTTACGAGGTCAGCAAGATTTTTTACTGTTACCTATTTCCCCGGCTGATAAGCGTCGTTTTTACTCATACTTTCAGGAAAGCGCAGTACCAGATCGTGAGCATTTTTTTGTTTTCGATTCTGAGCAGCATCGTTATGCCTTAAATGCCCGAGAAGTGATTTTCCACCAATTCCTGTTCGATGCGTTTCAACCTATTCCAGATGAAGAGGATAGCGATGCAAATGAGGAAAGCTATGGGAATGTCCATATCACTATAGTGAATGGTGGTCCTATTATTGAGCTGTGTTGTGAGCCTGAGATCTCTGAGGGCGACGGAATTGATGATATTGGTCAATTGAATGCATTTTTTGACATTCTTGAATCAGAGCCGGAATCAACAGAGCGATATCAGTTAACCGACATAGATGGAGAGGATGCTTTCATCCGTATTGGTTCTATTGCGATGGTCCGAATAGAGCTTGATGCTTTGGAGTCTGTCGAGGAAGATGATGCGTAATAGAATTCGGCATCTAACCCCAGTCATGCTCTTCCGGGATCGATGCCGAAAATCAATGAAATCACGTGTTGGTATCTGCGTTGGTATAATATCATAACGTTTATTATTAATTATTTTAAATCATGAGGTTGAGTGATATATGCGAGTCCGGCCTTCGCACCATTCGTTAGTTTTCTAACTTCTAATCAAGTCTATAAATTCCCTAAAAATTCCAATAAATCAACAAATTTCGTTATTTTGTCGTCTACTGTGGTCTGTTGCAATCAACATGCACCAAGGGGCATAATTTGGGGCATCTACACTTCGATTTTAAATGTGCCCAAAAATGAAACTAAACGCCCGATAAATCGAGACTACGAAGCCCAAAGAAAAAAACTACAAACTTGCCGATGTTATTATTTTGGAGAGTTATCCAATTAGTTTATTGTTGGTTGGTTCATTGCGCTATGCTGGCAGGCAAAGGGAATATTGTATCAGCAAATATGTCCGCACTGGAAAATGCACGGGATAGAGCACTGATTGTGGGCCACTCACTAATTATTTTGCCTGATCAAACTTGCTATGCAGGCGATGGTTCAGGCATTAAAGCGGCGATGAAGTTACTATCGAGAAGCATAAACAGCCCTATTCAACCCGCATTCCTGCTGTGGTGTTAGCGGTGAATAATAACGCCATGAGTTTCAGTGATCGCAGTGGCGGGGTGTCACGGCGCCGGGTGATTTTCAACTTTTCTGAGATCGTGCCGGAACATGAACGTGATCCATTTCTGCGGGATAAAATAGCGGCGGAATTGCCTGTGATTATCCAGCATTTACTTTATCGATTTGCTGCTCCGAAAGATGCAAGACGTTTACTGGCAGAGCAACAGAAATCCGAAGAAGCGCTAGATATCAAACGTGGCACAGATTCCTTAATGGATTTTTGCGGTTATCTGATTGCTTCCGATGAAGCTGATGGCATGTTAATTGGTAATGCGGAAATTATGCCGTTTAATCCCCGTAAATATTTTTATCATGCCTACTTTGCTTATATGAAAGGTAATAATCTGGATAAACCCATTTCTGTTACCTGATTTGGTATGGATATGCCGGGTGCGTTAGCAGAGTACGGCTTGCATTACCTGCGTAAGAAAAGTAAACAGGGCATTTGCAGCAATCTGAGCCTGAATATTGAAAACGTCAATGAATGGATGCTAAATTTAACAAGGGAAGACCTGCCAGACGAATAATTTTTTATTGAAATTTCTCAAAGAAATATAAAAAAGTGTTCACCACTGTTCACTCTATAATTTAAGCAAGATATATCAATGTATTATAGGGTGAATAGTGGTGATGAGTTTGGTTTCAAGTCATCACCCTTTAACAATATGAATTTAAATAAAAATATTTAAGAGTGAACAGTTTTATTACTAATTCTTTAACAGGGAGGGATAGATAAAAATGTTTTCTCTGGCAGGTGTTTTTCCAGCTTTCCGTGCTACTGGTTTAATTCATTAGCCAAGTAGCACGGAGAAGACAAGCGCAGCGCGTCAGTGTGGTTTTAATCTGTCGTCTTAAACAAAATATAACACAGGCAACTGTAACTATTTGTTTAATATGCGATATTAATTACGATTTTACAGCTTTCCCGTCAATCACACTAGAATAAATAATTATGGTATATTCTGTCCTGCGGTGTATCGAAAATATACAATTATCATGGGTAAGATAAAGAATTTTCTATATGTGGTTGTTTTTCGAATTGATAAAAATCATAAGTGAGGGTAAATGTGGATCAAGTTATTATTTAATATGTTGATAATAATAATTTTATTTATTTTTAGTAACATAGGATTTATTTCTATTAATTTAACTATAAAAGAAGTAATAATCCTGTGGACAAGTAAGAAATACACTCCATCCGAATTGTCTTTTTTTATTCATCTCACCAATTATATAATGCTGACTAACAATTTTCTGTTTGTTTTGTGCACTACCCTATTCTTGTTCCGAAAAAAATTAAGAAACAGTTTACGAATAATTTTTTTTATCTTTTTAGTTAGCCTACTGAATAATATAGCTACATTTATTTACACCCTAAATTTTTCAACTTTTTTTAAATTCATTAAAAATCAAGATATACATTGGATATTGACTTTATTTCCTGTATCAATGGTTATTATTTATATTCTTGCAAGGATAAAAAACAAATGAATAATAGGGATATAATCAGACAATCAAGGATTTTAGACAAACTCAACTCTCATACATTAAATATGTATGACACGACTTGTCGATGGCTACCTAAGGGTGTTTTTTTATGGGTAGAAACAAAGGGTACAGGCCATACATTTATTTCCGTTCATGCCGAAAGTGGAATAAGTGTATTTACCTATGGTCGTTATGCTGATACTGGACCATTAAGAATAACTGGTGATGGTGTTTTAATTTGGTTGCAAAATAATGAAGCAATAGAATATATGTCAACTGAGCTTTATAGAATGGAGGCTCAAGTTTATAACATCAGAGATGCAGATATTTTTGCAATAATGAGGTATTTTAAAGGCCTATGGTACACAGGTAAAAATATAGGCGGTACTTCCCGCCTGAGTCCACCAAAAAATTTGGGAAAATCATTGATGTTTATGATGTAACTGGGGTTAACTGTACAACTCACTCCGTTAAGGCGCTTAATTTCGCAAGCAGCGCAGTTTTTAAAAGAAAAAATATATTTTCTATCAATTATACTGAAGATTTTACTATCCCATATTCATTAAGAATATATATGAATGATATTGATACACTCAAGAAAAGTATGATTATCACTGATGTTACCTGGAGTTTTAAGCAACAAATGAGGAACACTAAAGGAGTAGTGCCTTTAAATGGAGCAGGAAAAGTGCAAGGAGCACTTGGTGTTGGTGCTAAATATTCAGGAACGCTAGACACTCAAAGTAGTGGATATGGTGGAGCAACTTTTGGCGGTTCGGCCGGTTGGAATTACACTCCGAAAGAAGAATAATCATAAATAATAAGTTACTCATCAATTATACTAAAGCGACTGAATAGACGCTTTAGTACTTCAATCAGTTAGAAAATTTTAGTCAATCAATTTATAGAATTTTGAAAAAATAATCTTCTTTTGGTGGCTGCCATAAATCTCTAGCAAAATACTTGTCATCCACAATAAAAGCAACACTATATCTAGCTCTTGTTATTGCCACGTAGAGTTTATTTTGGACTGTAGCTGTGGAATTTTTGGCAAATGGTTTTTCCTTTCCTTTTAGAAAATTAACTATAGATTCAGTAGGATGAATTAAGACATGTGCTGCTGTTTGGCCTTTGGCGTTACCAAAGGTTTTCAGGTTGCTATACTGTTCAAACTCTTTACCTGAGGCTGAGGAGTACCTGAGAATCATTGGTTGATACAGCTCAATGTAAGTTGCGGCATTATTCGGAGAAATATAGAAGACTCCTTGATGTTTTATATCTTTCGGAGGTCTAACTTTTGATATTGTTGGTACATAATTTTCTCCCTCGTGAACTGTATCCGCCAATTTGCAAATAAGATCAATGGATCGCCAGCAGTCGTTCATGGATTTTACCTTAAAACCCATTTTGGCATACGCAGCTAATTTATCAGCACTTGTTGAAGGTTTTTTGGGATTTGAAGAAGTATGATAAATGGTTTGTCTGAAATCACCAACTGCATGGAATTCGAGTTCTTTAGCCTTAACGATACGTTTTAGAAAGTCAAAGTCCCATCCAGCTAAGTCTTGTGTTTCATCAAGATAAACTCGTTGATAAATAGATTTTATCCTACTAGCGACATCAGCTTCAGATTCTGTAATTGTGCGACAGGCAAGTTTGGATATAAACTCTGTATGGGCTTGTCCTTTAGTGTCGAAGAAGTGTTTTGGATTGTACGTGTTACCATCTTTTTCTTTCCTTCCTCTTATCATGTATCCGTTTTTTATGTGAGGATTGCTACTATTAAGATTTATTCCAGTAATTCTACTAGGAAATATACAGCGTTGATAAGGTCTTACTATATCTTCCAAAATAAATGAGTACCAACCTTTAACAATAAATAGCTCTCTTCTAACTCTCCCCAACTCTTTGAACTAATGAATTAATTCATTCTGATTGCTTCGAGTGTAAGTTATAATTAGTACCTTAGAGTTATTATTTGTTAACTCTATTGCTTCTTTTACTATTTTCGTAGTTTTCCCAGCATCAGCACAGGCAATAAAAAGTTGCTTAGTCAAATTTCAATGCTTCCAATAAGTATTTGGGATACTGAATGGTTTTTTTGCTATCAAAGATTCGTATTGCAGAATCAACTTTCTTTGAACTATAGTCTTTATCGCTTTTTTCACCGATGTAAATTGACACAAAGTAAGGCTTTTTTCATATCTAAATCGGGTTTTTTATTAAAATTGTTATATGCTTTAGAAGATAAGGAAATTTTAGCTAGTGCGTCTAATGAATTAATATTTTTCGCATTAGCTTCAATTACAGATGGTTCGAGTGATTTTAATGAATCATTTTTTTCTGAAAAGAAACTTATATTGTCGAACTTGAATTTATTTGCGTAATCTTCAATGTTCGATTTGTAAGATCCATCATTTGAGGATGGCGTTCCTTGCAGTCAGCTCACCTCGTTGACCCGTCATACCTGGCGCTGCTCTATACGCCCATGATTGCCATCTATACTCTAATAAATATCATGCTCAACATGCCGAAAAGTGAGTTTCCAGCTGCGTATTCAAGAACAGTTTAATATCATCGTAAAATTCGCCCTGGTTACCTTTCGACCTCTGCACATAATCTGCCTTGCCTGCCACAATTTGGTTAGCAATTTGGTGCTGGCAACCCATGGCATCAATCATGATCGTCGTTTCTTCAATATCTAACAAGGCCAGAAGCTTCGGGATGGTTGTAATCTTATTGGACTTGTCCAAGACTTTGACCTGACCAAAACAAAGTTGATTCGCGACCGACCAGGCATTGACCAGATGGATTGCCTGAACACCATTAACCTTATCCCGTGTACCTCTCATCGTTTTGCCATCTAACGCAATAATGTCTCCTGATTTTTTTAAAAATAGACTGATTGATAGCTTGATATTTAAATTATTAGTTATTATATTAATGCATTGCACCCTTATGTTTAATGAGCATATTATTTTTTTGAAACAATCTTGTGATTGTTATAAGTGTAAATATCTTTTCTAAAATTTTGTTATTGGATTACAAGTATTATACTTGGATATTCAGAAGATAGGGTAGTGATATAGAATGTCTTTTTAAAGAAAAATTTTTTAACTTCATAATCATCTAAGCTAATTGTAAAATTTATTGAATTGATTTAAATCATATTATGGTAATGAAAAATGAATCAAAACAGTAAAGAAATATACATGTTAACTTTTGGACTACTTGGCTTGATTACATTAGGTGCTTTAGTTTCAATTAACCAATACTAAATTAACTTAAAGATACATTTAGTATTAATGTTAAGGTTATTTTGATAATTGCATTTTTGACTCAAATTTATTGTTCGTTAGGAATATTTTTTATTTCTCTATTGGGCGATAATTTTGAATGTGAAAAATTAATTTTTACTCAGATGCTGGCTAACCTGGACTATTAGTCTTTTCATCTTGTCAACATAAAAGTTGGCACTGATGACTGTATTTTTTTTAGAATACCATAAAACAGATAGAAAGTTATTGTAATTATTACAAGTGGATATTACTTAGTATATTATTAGCTCGAACAGTCAGTGGTTTTATTTTCTTAATTTTTGTAAAATATTAAATAGATTTAAATTAGTGAATTGATTTAAGGGAAAGAAATGGGAATTATAAAAACTTCATATGTTGATCGTGTTTATCTTCAAATTAAAAACAAAATCACTAATAATGAGTTCAAACCCAATGAACAACTGTGTATTTCTAAACTAACAGATCAGTTGAATGTCAGTTCTACGCCGATTAGAGAGGCGCTCAATAGACTTTTGCATGAACAATTTGTCATTAAAGGTGATAATAGAGGGTTCTATACGCGAAGTTTGGATTATAAAGAGCAATTAGAACTGGTTACTTTACGTGAAATACTCTTGCTATCTATAATTAAAATATACTTAAACAAAACATCTCAAGAAAATTTGAATGATTTTTCAAAAAAAATTGAGGATCTTATAAATAAAGAAACCAATTGTAATGCTGAAAAAATAAAAAATGTCGACAGTGAATTTACTGTTTTAATCCTCGATGCTATAAATAATAATGAACTAAGTAGGTTGTATACTAATTGTATAGAAAGAAATAGCTATCCATGGCATACTTTCATAAAACAAAATGCAGTATATTTCTTAGATATCTACGAGAAATTATCTTTCTATATAAAGAAACGTGATTTACTGAATGGCGAGTGGCTTATAAAGGGGATTTTTTGTAAATTAAAGAATAGTAAACACATAGAATTGTTATGTTTGGTTAGTGATTAAATATTTTTTTCAACCAAACATATTTTTAAAAAAATTTTATTATATTGTTCATCAAGAATAATGCTCACGTTTAATGAAAAAATTTACCACTTTATCATCACCGGAAAGCATTTGTAAAAAATCATATTCTCACTGGGAGATTTGATTAGAATATCCTTCCTCTTCTTATGATAGCATCTTGCCAGAGCTATCTTGACAATTACCGACCTGGCGGTTTTGATAATGACAACCATTTTCTGTAGTTTTTTATCTGTGCTCGACATCGATTTGTTTTCCTCTTTTGCCTGATTATGCCAATTATATAGGGTAGTTTTTATGTTGTAATGTGGCAGCAACTTAACCAGTGTAATGAATTTACGTTTCGATGAAATATTCGTCATGATAATAATATTACTAATATTCCATTTATTTCTTTATTGAGAGATTTATCCTGACAGATAGAGTATATGAAATCCGTATGTATAGTTCTGTGAGAGAAATGAGACAGTAATGTCTCACCCTACTTGATCCACGAAATTAATATCTATTAAGAACAAAATAGCTACTTAAAAATTATTCCCATATTATGAGCAAACACACGAGTAGTGGGTTTGCTCCCTATATTCTATATATTTAAACCACAAAGGTATGACAATATTAAATATTAGATGATTTTTTCCTTTCCGTTTCAAATCTAAAATCTTGTAGAGAATATTCTTTATCTGCTAAGTTAATAGCCTCTTCAATGCTCATAATAAGAGGTAGGTTGAATATTTTTGTTATTTCAGATAGACGTTCTTTCATTGTTCCGCTGATAATATAATAAGGAATTTTTAATTCATTTAGAGTTTTTAATAACATATCATCACAATAATCTCTAAAGTTTGTATTCATTGGACGATGACCATCTTTTTTTAACGGAAGTTCGTTCTTTAAATGGATGAATACATCGAATGTATCTTTCACATGTTGTTTGAAAGCATGGCCATATTGATTAGTGACTTGTTCAAAGAATACCATTTCTGGAGAAAGATTTGATCTAGGAATTGGATCCAGATGTCCTTCTTGATTGGGATTCATTCCATATTTAACACGGGCTGCAGCATAAATCCATTCTTGTAACGATGAACCATCAGAGACGAAATTATCTTTTAGTAGTGCTTCATGTACCGCCCTACCAATATGCCTTCTCATAGCTAATTGTAAAAATTCAGCGGGAGTACATTGTGCCAATCGTTTTCCGGGAACAGCATCAGGCATTATTTCACGAATTGTTTTTGCTAAAGTACGAGGATAGCCAGTTAAATGAGCTAACGCCATAACTGTCCTTGTTTTACCGGATGAATAAGTTCCTGAAATAGCTAATTTCATACCATATTTCCTATTTTATATTAAAAGAAGTTGGTAATTTATGCCCTAATGAACACTTTATTTTTATCCCTGCAAAATCTCCTTCAATATCGACATATCGCCAATACTCATTTCTAACTTTGAGTTTATAATTAGAAGTGATACGTGTTGTAGCATCATAATTAGATTGGAAATTTTTAATAGGTGTTGGTGCTTCGATTTCGGTTCTCAACATCCACAGAGTTTCACTATCTTTTCTATTAATATTATCAAGTTCATACATTAATACTTGAGCTAACTGTAGATGAACAACAAAACAGTCAACATGAGTGGCAGAAGGTTGATAGTAACCATCGATTCCATTAACTGAATGATAAAATTCAGGAATATTTAATTTCACTTTTGCTGAAGCTGTTTGATTTTCACTATCGTAACTTATATTTTGAAGAGATTGTCCACGAAGTTTAAAAAAGATCCCCATAATAGCGTGAATTGCTAGGCTCAAGAATATCTGTTGGAGATGTATAGCAACCATTTTTACAAATAATTTCTGCCACAGGGTGTTCTATCTCACAACGAGCTTCCATTTTTCCTATTTGACAATCAAAAATGGAAGTCATGGTATCATCATTTAATTGTAATTTTGATGTGGATTTCCAAATGATTTTAGCTGGAATATTATCAAGATCTTCTTGTGGAGTTATTCCTGATTTCAACTTTAAACTTTTCAGCCACATTTTTTTGCAATTAAAAGAGTCGAATTGAAAACTATGTTTCAAGAAAATTTCACAAAATTGAGTACTTAAGATTAGTGTGTCAATACTACTGAGATGTGGGCGTAAGTTTGTATCTTTTTTCTTTGACCAGTCTAATGGGTATTTGACTGATACGAGTGAAGTTAATTTTGGATGGTCATTTTCTGAATGATCAAATTGAATATCAATATTCTTGATATCATATACAACACGTCGGTATCCCATGCCAAAAAAACGTGTCTTACTATCACCTAAATAATCATCAATTGAATGACATAGAAATTTGGATTTCATAACTATCTCTCTTTAATATAAATGATATGGGGTTAGATATTATTTTAATCAGAGGTTATTTTTCTCTATAGTATTTATATATGCATTAATAATATCTTGCACATTTTTTATATCTGAAAAATGGTAGTCATTACCAAAAGGTTCAACTTTTAATCTTTCATTTAATTCCATAATTAAACGGGCAATCATAAGTGATGTAAAAGCTAAATCATCAATGAGATTTGAATTTTCATCTATTAAAATATTATTATAATCATCTCTAATGCTAGCCTGATTAAAAATAAATTTTACTTCCTTTATGATTATTTCTTTAACTGGAACTGGGTTTGTCTCTTTTAACATGATATTCCTCCATCAACGACAATGTTTTGACCTGTAATAAATGAAGCTTCATCTGAACAAATAAATAATGCTATTTTGCTAATTTCTTCAATTTTTGATAAGCGACCAATAGGTGTTCTTTTAATATCTGTTCACGCCTGTTTTCAGAAAGGTAAGACACCATTTCACTATCAAAAAAACCCGGTATCAGGGAGTTAATTCTTATATTAGCAGGGCCAAATTCACGCGCTAAGCTACGAGTCATGCCATCAAGAGCGGCTTTGGTTGCTGAATATAATGATACACCTTTATGACCCTTTATTGCATTTATAGAAGAAATATTAAGAATAACTCCTGTATTCCTTTTTAGCATGTTCTTACTACATTCTCTTGTAAGTATTATAGGTGCTAGTATGTTTGTATTAAGTAAAGAAATAATCTCATCATCTGAAGAAAGAACTAATAACCCTTCAGATAGTCTTGCAATATTATTTATCAAAATATCGATGTGACCGAATTTTGATTTTACATTATTGACAAATAATTTTATTTCATTCAAATCATTAGCATCAACGGATTCCCAATAGAAAAAATTAGCATTAGATAACTGTTGTTGAGTTATAAATTCATTTGCCTGACGGCTAAAAGTGGCAACGCGATAACCTTTATTAAGAAAGGCTGATGTCATTGTAGCTCCAAGTCCTTTGCTGCCACCGCTAATGACTACAGTTTTAGGGGGTAGCATTCGTAATCTCCTTTATTTTAAGTGAAGAACGCATTTTTTTAAATCGACTAGAATAGTGAGGTGCTATTGAAATTTCATAAATCATTGGAATTTTAAATTCTTCAAGAAAGTTTTTGCAATGAACGTATAATCGTGATCTTAGAACATCATAGTTTTCAGGTTCATTCAAATGTACAATAGCTTTAATTCCCATTCCTGTAATTGTGTTGGGAAATCCTACTACTGTTGCATCAGCTATATTATTAGCTTGCAAAAGAATATTCTCCACCTCATTTGGATAAACCTTTTCACCTCCAACATTAATAATATCTGATCTTCTACCTAATATTTTTACATAATCTCCATCAACTTCAACCATGTCTTCAGTATTGAAGTATCCCTCTTCATCAAAAGGTGATTGAGCATTTAAGTATCCTAACATAGCACAGTCCGATTTTATCCACAAAATATTGGATAGGACTTTGTATTTAAATCCATTATTACCAAGCTTAATCCATAATTCATTATTACTCTTAGATTTAGTCTGTAAAATACCTACTTCAGAGAGACCGTATGTTTGCTTTAACTTAACGCCTGGTAATTTTTCGCTAATCCTTTTTAAAGTAACCGGAGGCATTGGTTCAGTACCATAAGTAATTAATTTAAGACTTGATGTATTTGTTTTTTCTATAATTCTTGATATAAGGGCCATATTTAAAAAGGTTGGGGTGGTGGGTAAGACTTCTACAGACCATTTTTCTATGGCATTGAATACATTTTCAGGTGTGCGCAGAAGAGGAATAATTAATGTTCCTCCATGACTAATAGTATGTAATAGAGTATTAATACCGCCAATATGGTCTACGGAAAGGAATGAAAGGATTCTTCTGGCAAGTCTTTTTTCCAAATGCTTATCAATTAACTTATTGAAATCTAATACAGAAGCCTTTGGTTGCCCAGTGGTACCTGAACTAAAAAGTACTAAACCAGAATGTTTTATATCATGTATTTTTTTATATAATTCATGTTCAGCAATCTGACCAGTATCATTTAGTTCATAATCGTTGTTACTAACTTTGATTCTTACTTCAACCTGAGAAACATCCAAATATTCATTAAGTTTAATGTCTGGAATATCACTAATTGGAACGATAATATTATTATTATTAACAAGTGCTAGAATAATAGCAAAAGTTTTTGGAGAAAATTCTCCTTCTACAGATACAATCGCTCCCTCAGGGAGACCAATATCTTTTAAATAATTTATAACATCGATAGTATTAGAGTATAACTCTGAGTAAATATATCGGTCGTTTTTAAAAATAATTGCTTCAGTTGAATTAAATTTATTGCAACGTTCAATTAGCCAATGCAAAGTCATGTCATTCTCTCCTGTTTATGAGTTCTTTTGTTATATCACTTTTATATAAAAATGTTTCTATCTTTGAAAATATATTTCAATAAATATGATCCAAAGCTGTATTGACTATATTTATTCAAATTTTTAATTAAGGAGAAAATATTAAGGATTTAAAATGGTCAGTAATTTATTAAGATAGATTGACCATTATTTCTTAACAGGATAATAACATGAGCATTTCCTTTTCTGGATATATTTAAAGGCATCTACAATAAAAATGATAAGACATAACAGATATAATTTTATTTTCACTCATAAGAAAATGAATTTTGTTGACTATCTCCTTTGTCATGAGAATTGATATCCTTATTAAAATATTGATTGGAGTATGGAGAAATAAGGAATAGTAGAAGCTACCCTGCATAATTAGGGGTAGTCAAGTAAAAGTAGGGGAAAATATGATTGGAGGCAGATAAAACTACTGAACAATGGCCAGCCCGGTAAGAACGCTGGATACCAGCGTCCAAATAAAATACAGCGAATTGCGCCGAGCAGCTAAAGTTGAAAATAACGAATTCTATGGCTTCTTCAATGATGATGTAAGTAACGCACTGCCAGCAACGCAAAAGGCGGCCAGAAGAAGCATCAGCACAGATCCAACTAACAATGTGATAAAGCTGGGTATCCTTGTCGCAATAAGCGGGCCGATGCTAGCACCGATGAACAGAATGAACCCATTTAGAGCCATGCCTGCGCCACGATTGGGTGCTGCTATAGAGCCAAACTGAGTGATCATCGCCGGGACGGCAAGAGCTATACCAGTGACGAAAATCAAGCTACTGGTGGCGATGCCGATTAGGGATTGAGACAACATTGCTTCTAGTGCCAGACCCGATGCCGCAGTCACGTAACCAATAATTGAGACAATCGGCATGTTAAATCGGGTAGAAAGAGGGCCAACCAGCAGTGCTGCAAACATACCGGGTAGCCCAATTAAGCGCAGCAAAATGACCTTGTCTGGAGCAATGTTCAGCATCCACAGATGAGAACCCAATGCTGTGTACATGGCAACGAATGACAGCAATAGTGTGATATGAGCACATGATAGAAGTAGTACGGCTGGCCGTATGATAATTTTACCTAATGCCACAAAGCGATGTCCCAGATGTCCATCGACAATAGCACGCGGTGGTTCTTTGACCATTGCTGCGAATAGCGGAATAGCAACTGTCAGGCATCCTCCTGTCGCTATAAATACCCAGATCCAATCCCATTGTAGCGCTATCCAGGCGGCTAGTACCTGTCCAAAGATGCCTGCCACAAGGAAGGATGTGGACATAGTACCAATAGCAGTAGCACGATGGGGCACCGGTACTGCTTCAGTAAGATAGGCTAGGGCTATCGGTGCAAAACTGGATGCAGCTAGACCTTGCAGTATACGCAGTCCCGCCAGCCATGATAGTGATGGGGCGAAGGAACATGCGAATGTGGCGATCGACAAGATAATCAATCCCACCAACATCACTGGTCGGCGACCATACTGATCTGATACCGGTCCCCAGATAAGGAAACCACAGGCATAAGCCAGACTAAAACTTGTTGCGAGAGCAAATGTGGCACTCTCTGGATTCATTGACCCGAAATCCTGGCCAACATGCGTGAGTAGAGGAATTGCCATATAGAGCTGTGTCAGAACGAACAGGGCGATAGTAGCTAGCAAAACAACAACACTACGATTTGCGGTGTGAGTCTGATCGAGTGATGCTGATTTGCTTCCTGTATCATTAATTTTACTTATGTGATGTATTTGGTTACTCATTAGCTACTGTCTCCGATGCTGGTATCGTTGAACCAAAAATGATGGAATGAGTTCGACGTGTTGTATACAGTTTCCAGAATTCTTCGGCGATATCTGCCGGTTCTATCGTATTATTCTTGCCGGCTCCTCCCGGTGTTCTGTTGACAAAGCCATTGACAATTATTTCGCTCACATGAATGTCGTACGGTGCAAGAGTGTGAATCAGGATACTGGTGGTTTTGTGTTGGGCAGCTACACTGATAGCAAGCGCAGCGTGTCCAGTAGCAAAAATGTCAATTTTAGGATCATCTAGTGCCATGATACCGCTGGTGGTAAGTACGGAACCCTTGTGTGCTTTTAGGTCGGGTAAGCACTCCTGAATGGCGGCAATATAGCTAGTAACGCGGATCTCGAAACTTTTGCTCAGGTCTGAAGGTAAGGTAGACAGTAGACTGCCTTCGATGTCAAGGAAAGCGTTCCAGTGCAGGATGCCGATTGGCCCCAATGCGGCACGTACATCCGCAATAATTCGTTTCACCTCTTCAATATCACTTAAATCAGCTGGAAAAGCCCAAGCTTGGATGCCCTCAGCTGCCAATTCCTCTACCGCGGAGGACAAACGTTGTGCGTTGCGAGCGACAAGAGCAACGGGATATCCCGCTTTACCAAAACGATGAGCAACTGCGTGAGAGATCCCTGGACCGTAACCACAAATTAGTATGGTGTGCTTCATAATTCAATCTCCAACTAGAACGTTGGATTTGATTATAGTATGATTTTAGCGATGATAACAACTGTATAGATGAGAAAGTGTGCACGATGGCTTGGGATACCGAAGGAACAAAGCGCAAGATTTTGGAAGCAGCGGTGGCAGAGTTTGCTCGACTTGGTCCTGATGGTACAACGGTCGAAAAGATTGCTAAATCAGCTGGAGTGAATAAAGAACGCATTTACAATTATTTCGGCGACAAGCGAGCACTGTTCTCGGCCGTGTTGCGCAGAGAACTCGCTAAGGCAGCACAGGCAGTACCTATCATGTCTTTTGCAGTCGAAGACATAGGGGAATATGCTGGTAGAGCTTACGACTACCACTGCGAACACCCTGAACTTAGCCGTCTTATGCGTTGGGAAGGGTTGATTTTCGACGGTGAGGTTCCGGATGAGAAGCAGCGACGTGAATATTATGGCCACAAAGTCCAGGCTGTAATCAATGGCCAACGTCAAGGTATGGTTACACGAACTCTAGAACCCGACCATCTGGTATTTCTGGTGCTAGCATTGGCCGGCTGGTGGTCGGCTGTTCCCCAGGTAGCACGTATGCTAACTGGTTCTGATGATCGGCAAGAACAAGCCAGACGCAGAGCCTCTGTCATTGAGGCTGCTCGTCGTTTGGCATCACCATAAGTAGTGAAAACAAAATATTACAGGCTTAGCACCCTTAGCACCACAACCGAAAGGTGTAGTGAATTTGGTCTATTAAGGATATCTATTGTAGATGATAGGCACTAGTTGCGAAAACAATCGGCTATTTTATGGAGAACTTGTTGCGTATAACCTCCCAGATTGTGGCCTATATCTGAGGATGTTGGTAGATTATGTTCATTGTTTAAATATAAACAAAAAAAGCACTTCCCCTAAAAGAGAAAGTGCTTCTTCAACAACATGTTACTAGACTAGGATCAGTTCATGCCGTATTTTTTCAGTTTTTTACGCAGAGTACCGCGGTTGATTCCCATCATCAGCGCTGCGCGGGTTTGGTTACCACGGGTGTATTGCATCACCATGTCCAACAGTGGTTGCTCTACTTCAGCCAGTACCAGCTCATACAGGTCATTAACGTCTTGACCGTTCAGTTGAGCAAAATAGTTCTTCAGTGCTTGTTTAACTGAATCACGCAGAGGTTTTTGAGTTACCTGATCTTGTGAATTAACAGTAGCAACGGTTAGTACATCAGAATTTACGCGTTGTTCGAACATAGTTCTGTCAGCTCTTTTCTTTATTTACGCAAAAATTTTCGAAGTATGCTTCCAACACCTCCAGCTGTTCGCTGGCATCCTCAATGGCGTTGAATGAGCGCCGAAACTGGTCATCAGGAGCATGTTCCTTGAGATACCAAGATACATGTTTACGCGCAATACGAACTCCTTTGCCTTGACCGTAAAAGTCGTGCAACTCTCGTACATGCTCGCTCATCAAACGCTGCACGTTGCCAAGAGGCATCGGTGGCAGCAATTCTCCTGTTTCCAGATAATGCTGGATTTCCCGAAAGATCCAGGGTCTTCCCTGAGCAGCGCGGCCTATCATCAAGGCATCAGCCCCGGTGTATTCAAGCACTGCTCTGGCTTTTAGCGGGTCAGTAATGTCGCCATTAGCAATAATTGGAATGGCAACAGTCTGCTTAACTGTCCGAATGTTGTCGTACTCAGCTTCGCCATTAAACAGACAGGCTCGAGTCCTGCCATGAATTGTAAGAGCTTGAATACCACAACGTTCAGCCAATTGGGCAATTTCCACACAGTTCCGTTCTTCCGGTGACCAACCTGTACGGATCTTCAATGTAACAGGTACATCAACCGCATTGACTACCGCAGAAAGGATTTTTTGGACCAGTTCTGGATAACGCAGTAATGCAGAGCCTGCCAATTTACGATTTACCTTTTTGGCTGGGCACCCCATGTTGATATCGATGATCTGAGCACCATTGGCGACGTTGATTTTCGCCGCTGCCGCCATATCATCGGGATCACTACCGGCAATTTGTACAGAACGCACTCCGGGTTCGTCGCTATGAACCATACGTAGCCGGGACTTATCCGTCTTCCAAACCTGAGGGTTGGAAGAAAGCATTTCTGAAACTGTCATACCCGCACCCATGGTATAGCATAGTGATCGAAACGGGCGATCCGTTATGCCAGCCATAGGGGCTGCAATAAGACAGTTTTTCAACTGGTATTGTCCGATACGCATAGGCGAAGAAAGAGTGGCCAACTGTGACTAAGGGCGCGTATATTACGCATTTTTCACGAGATATGAAAGGCCAAACTTTGAGCGAAACGACATTTATAGCAGAATTTTTCCAGTTGATTTTTTCAAACTTGGTTTATTATCCTTAAATAACATAAAGTTATGTGTTTTTAATGAAATTTATTGTTCCCTGCATTTCTCATGATAAATAGAACGTATTAACACCAATTGATCCCTCAAGTAACCATTTTAGTGGATAATCTCGTTTTTCAATAGGGATTTGTTGCTTATTTTTTAACCCCTGTGATGCGACACCATTCTTCTTGTTCTGCAATCGGATCGATAATAAATTCATTACCATAGGCTTCAGCAACACTTTCTGCCTGATTTGCCAGTACCCCGGACAAACCTAATAATCCACCTGATTTTGGTAGTGAGCCAATGATCGGTGCCAGCTCGCGCAGCGGGCCAGCCAGTATATTGGCGATGACAATGTCACATTCTAAGTTGTCAGGTTGGTCTTTGGATAAATAGAGTGTCAGTTGCTCGGAAACACCGTTGCGTTCTGCGTTATCCCGGCTTGCCTGAATTGCTTGAGGGTCAATATCAATGCCGATAGCATGTTTAGCGCCAAGTTTCAGGGCTGCGATGGCCAAAATGCCTGAACCGCACCCAAAATCGATCACTGTTTTACCTTCCAGAGCAAGACCATCCAGCCATTGCAGGCAAAGAGATGTGGTCGGGTGTGTTCCTGTTCCGAATGCTAAGCCTGGATCTAGCATGACATTAACGGCATCGGGATCCGGAACTTCTCGCCAGCTTGGGCAGATCCACAAGCGATGACCAAAACGCATTGGGTGGAAGTTGTCCATCCATTCACGTTCCCAGTCTTTATCTTCCAGTTGTTCAATTTTATGGATAAAACCTTTACCAAGCTGAGGAATCTGCTCTAGCTGTCTGACAATCGCTTTCATATCAGTTTCAGCATCATACAGGCCGATAACATCGGTATCTCCCCATAAACGGGTTTCCCCCGGCAGAGGCTCAAAAATCGGTGTATCGTGGCTGTCCTGAAAAGTGATGGACACTGCGCCACTTTCTATTAGTTCATCACCAAGTGCTTCAGCTTGCTGTCCTGTAGTGTTTAATCTTAGTTGTATCCAAGGCATAAAAATTCTCTTTTAAACTGAATAAGTATGAAAAAATTATATCGCCGTCACTGAGATACGGCGGTTTGTTGTGGTTGTTTATTCCCAAAAACGTTTCCGATCCCGAATGCCAGTAAACTCAGCAGTAATGATGGCACTATCGGATGGAATCCAAAGAGGTGAATGTTGAAAGTCGCTAATAGGGTGTAGCTTACTGCACCGGTCAGCATAGAGGTTATTGCACCATGTGCATTAGCTTTTTCCCAATACAGGCCTAATACCAGTGGCCAGAGGAAAACGGCCTGTAATCCGCCGAATGCCAGCAGGTTCAGCCAGATAATCATCTCGGGTGGTTGCCATGCTGCCAGTAGCAGCAATATTCCCAGAAACAAGGTAGAAAAACTGGAAATGCGCGCCAGTTTTTTTTCCTTTTTGATCTGTTGTGGGAATAAATTTAAATAGAGGTCCTTAACGATTGTTGCCGAAGATTGCAGTAGCTGGGCATTAATCGTTGACATAATGGCTGCCATTGGCGCGGCCAGAAAAATCCCGGCAGCAATAGGGGGCAGGACGTTGATCATCAAAGTAGGGATCACTTGATCAGGGATCGTCAGATCAGGGATGATCGCACGACCCAGCGCTCCCGCAAGGTGCATACCAAACATCAGGATTGCCATGACGACCGTACCGATGATAATACCGCGGTGAACCGCTTTACTGTCACGATAGGAGATACAGCGCACAGCGGTATGCGGTAGCCCGATGACGCCAAAGCAAACCAGTACCCAGAATGAGGCCATAAATGGTCCTGTAAGGATATTATCGGTGCCATGAGGTGAAACCAGATTAGGATCGATGGTGCGCAGTGTTGAGACAGCTTCTGACAGTCCTCCGGCTTTATAGATAGTAGCAGCCAGCAATAGCACTGTTCCTAGCAACATAACCAGCCCCTGTAATGCATCATTGAGGACGCTGGCTCTGAATCCGCCAAATGCGGTATAGAGCGCGATAGAGACACCAAAAATCAGCAACCCAGTACCGTAGGGAATACCGGCAGCGGTTTCCAGCAAACGGGCACCGCCGATGAACTGTACAGTCATTGCACCAACAAAGGCAACTAACAGGCTCACGCTGGCAAACCAGACCAGAAAACGACTCTGATAGCGGGCATACAGCATATCGTTTAGTGTAACGGCGTTATAACGACGGGCAAGAATGGCAAATTTTTTCCCCAATACACCAAGAGAAAGCCATATTGCCGGTAATTGGATCAGGGATAAAAGAACCCAACCGATACCGTATTTGTAAGCAGCCCCGGGGCCACCAATGAATGAGCTGGCACTAATATAAGTCGCTGTAATAGTCATGGCCAGTACGAAACCACCCATTGAGCGATTACCGAGAAAATACTCATTCAGGAATGCACCTGTTTGGCGGCGGCGATAAGCATAGAAAGATAGCAGAAAAACCAGCGCCAGATATCCCACCAGAGGCAGGATTACTTCATTTTGCATTATCATCCACCAAATTGTCCTCTAATGGGACTTCCTTGAAGACAAATTTCACCATCATCCAGCAGAGGATGATAAATAGTATCGGCAGCATTAAACAGGATAATTCGAACCAGAGTGGCAATCCGGTGAATCCAGTTGTATTACCGGGTAAATAGGCACTCAGCAACCAACCCACAAGATAAGCTAACGTCAGAAATACTGCCCAGCGAGCTTCTTTATGGGATTGAACAAATCGTCTGTCCATCTGTTCTCCAGGGAATTTACATAAAACAGTTGATATAAAACAAGGGAGGGAATTGTACGGTAACATACAGATTTATTCAGAAGAAAATGTGCCGTCACAATATCAAAAGAATATGGAGCTATCTGAGAGTAAAAAAATCCCATCTTTTAACAGATGGGATTTTATGCAGGATAATAATGAATGTCAGAAAGGCACTTTACTTAATCTTGTAAGCCGAGTTTTTTCTCCAGATAGTGGATATTGGTTCCGCCTTTCCGGAAATTTTCGTCATTCATGATGGACAGTTGCAGATCGATATTGGTTTTGATGCCATCAATAATCAACTCTGCCAATGCGTTCTTCATACGTGCAATCGCCACTTCACGGGTTTCTCCGTAAGTGATTAATTTACCGATCATAGAATCGTAATAAGGCGGTACGGTATATCCCGCATAGATATGGGATTCCCAACGTACTCCGAAACCACCCGGAGAGTGGAAATGGGTGATTTTGCCTGGACTTGGCAGGAAAGTTTTTGCATCTTCAGCATTGATACGGCATTCGATCGCATGACCTTCGATCACAATATCTTCCTGTTTAATGGACAAAGGCATACCAGAAGCTATGCGTAGCTGTTCTTTAATCAGGTCAACACCGGTAATCATCTCTGTAACCGGGTGCTCAACCTGAATACGGGTATTCATCTCGATAAAGTAGAATTCACTGTTTTCGTACAGGAATTCAAATGTACCCGCTCCGCGATAGCCGATTTCGAGACAGGCGTTGGCACAGCGCTCACCAATGCTGCGACGCAGTTCTGCCGAAATACCCGGTGCTGGTGCTTCTTCCACGACTTTCTGGTGTCGGCGCTGCATGGAGCAGTCACGCTCAGCGAGGTAGAGTGCATTACCCTGACCATCAGCCAGTACCTGAATTTCAACGTGACGTGGGTTCTCAAGGAATTTTTCCATGTAAACCATGTCGTTGTTGAAAGCGGCTTTGGCTTCTGCACGGGTCATGGCAATGGATTGTTCCAGATCTTTATCACTGCGAACAACACGCATACCACGACCACCGCCACCACCAGATGCTTTGATAATCACCGGATAGCCGATACGCTGTGCAATTGATTTGTTCTTCTCTGTATCATCTCCCAATGGGCCGTCAGAGCCGGGAACACATGGAACACCCGCTTTTTTCATGGCACTGATAGCAGAAACTTTATCTCCCATCAGGCGGATTGTTTCTGCTTTCGGGCCGATAAAAGTAAAGCCTGAACTTTCCACTTGCTCAGCAAAGTCTGCGTTTTCAGACAGAAACCCATAACCCGGATGGATGGCTTGTGCACCGGTGATTTCAGCCGCAGAAATGATAGCCGGAATATTCAGGTAACTTTTTGCGGATGCAGCCGGGCCGATACAGACAGTTTCATCTGCCAGCAGGACGTGCTTCAGGTCACGGTCTGCCGTAGAGTGCACAGCAACAGTTTTGATGCCAAGTTCTTTACAGGCTCTCAGGATACGCAGTGCTATTTCACCGCGGTTAGCTATGACAATTTTCTCAAGCATGAAACGCCTCGTTATTCGATGACGACCAGTGGCTCGTCAAATGCAACAGGTTGACCGTCTTGCGCCAGAATCGCTTTAACTACGCCGGTTTTGTCGGATTTGATCTGGTTCATCATTTTCATAGCTTCAATGATGCACAGGGTATCCCCCTGTTTAATGTGTTGACCGACTTCAATGAAAGGTTTCGCATCTGGGTTTGGTGAGCGGTAGAATGTACCAACCATTGGTGAACGAACTATATAGCCGCTGATCTCTGCTGGGTTTTCTGCTGGGTCTTCTGCTGCGGCTGTTCGAGCTGCTATGGCAGGTTGTACAGGCTGTTGAACAGGGGCAGAAGCGTATTGTTGAGTGACTGGTATGACCTGGGTTGCCGTAGTGCGACTGATGCGAACTGACTCTTCACCTTCAGAAATTTCCAGTTCAGAAATGCCAGATTCTTCAACCAGCTCGATCAATTTTTTTATCTTACGAATATCCATGAGTGTGATTCCGTACTCTATTTATGTAATTAGTTGAATGTCGACAAGCGGTTGACCGCTGCCTGTAATGCGAAACTATAACCATCAGCACCCAAACCGCAGATCACGCCAACTGCAATATCGGAAAGATATGAGTGATGGCGGAACGGCTCGCGGGCATGCACATTGGAGAGATGAATCTCAATAAATGGGATATCTACCGCCAGAAGTGCGTCGCGTAGCGCCACGCTGGTATGTGTAAATGCCGCAGGGTTAATCAGAATAAAGTCAATATTGCCCCGCGCTGTATGGATCCTCTCAATCAATTCGGATTCTGCATTGGATTGCAGATGGGATAATTCAACTCCCGATTGGTGAGCTTCTTTTGACAGTTTGCTGACGATGTCATCAAGCGTTAACTTACCGTAGGTCTCAGGCTCTCGTGTTCCCAACATGTTCAGGTTGGGGCCGTTCAAGAGTAAAATGCGAAACTTGTCTGCCATTGTGCGGGTATCTCCGGCAATCTGTCAACAATCGTTCAAGATAACTTGATGTCAACAGTTTGTCATCTCTTTCTGCTATCAATATTTGTAAATTTGGCGATAAAGCCCGACATTATAAACATATCGTGACATTTAGCAGCTAAATACTGGTCTTATCAGCACAGTTTTATCCGCTTTGGCTTTATAATCTTGCTGTTATAGGCTCGTTTTACCGTACCCTCACCAGTGTTCTGCCAGTTACCTGATTGTTTACCAGCTTATTGGAATATTCGATCGCCTGGTCTAATGAAATTTCATTGGCTGTTTGTTGGTAAAAGGAATCAGGCAACAGTTCCTGCAATCGTTTCCAAATCTCAGGCCGTTTCGCGGCGGGCACTGCTGCTGATTCAACGCCTTGTAAACGAACATTACGCAGAATAAATGGCATAACAGTAGCAGGCAGATTAATGTCACTTGCCATACCACAGGCTGCTACCGTGCCGTTGTGAGAAACTTGTGCCAGTAATTTGGCCAGAATTGTACCGCCGACAGTATCAATGACACCTGACCAACGTTGTTTTTCCAGTGGGCGGGAGGGTTGATTGAAATCGGAGACAGGCAGGATCGCTTTTGCTCCCAGTGAAAATAGATACTCCTGATTTTCCAGTTTACTGCTGATGGCGACAGTGGAATATCCCAACAGAGACAATAAGGTAATTGCAGTACTACCGACGCCACCGCTGGCACCTGTAACGGCAATTTCCCCGCTTTCAGGTGTTATTTCTCCTTGTTCCAGTGCCATAACACATAGCATGGCAGTAAAACCGGCTGTACCGATAATCATGGCTTGTCTGGTAGTTAACCCTTGTGGCAATGGTGTCAGCCATTCCCCTGAAACTCTGGCCTGTTGTGCTAAGCCGCCCCAATGATTTTCGCCTACCCCCCAGCCAGTCAATAAGACCTGCTGACCTACATGAAAACGGGGATCTTCTGAATGGCGGACAACCCCGGAAAAGTCGATCCCCGGTATCATCGGAAATTGGCGGACAATCTTCCCCTTGCCAGTGATAGCAAGGGCATCTTTATAATTGAGGGTTGACCAGTGAATATCGACGGTAACGTCACCGGGTGGAAGTTGAGCGCTATCAATGTCCTGAATAGATGCTGATAGTGTACCGTCTTGTTCAAGCAATAAGGCTTTCATAATTCCTCTCCATTGATGGGTTTTATGTCTGTCACCATCACGATTCTTATGATTTCATCTCTTATGACATCATCAATATAGATAAAATTGAAAATGCGGAAATGGATAGGTTGCAATATTGTGATAGAAAGTCGCAAAACGGTGATTACTTAATTTTGTTTAAGATGACATTGTAAAAGATAAAAATGTTCTGGATAACAATCAGAATATTAATAATACCTTTCATTTTTATACCGCAATGGCTCAATAATCAGCAAATTTATCCCTTGCTCGTGTATTTCAGGAACAATTGTAGTGAATAATTTTTTCACGAATTTTCAGGGGCTTTTGAGAGTCATTCTGACATTCAATACATTGCCTTTATTGAAATTACTGGATAGCCGTATCAGGGCAGATAAAAATTTCTGATAAAAAGTGAATTCTGGTTGAACTTGCTGAAATCATTATAGGTCAACACAGAAAAGGAAAAAGTGGGTTAGCAACATCGCGGGATACACCATATATACACTATACTGTTGGTTTTTAGAGCATTTGGATATTTTGGGATTTAGTGATGGGGTTATTGGTGGAATTAACCCATTTTTATGCAGTTTTTTTCTGCTCTGTCAGAAAAAAGTAACGTAGAATATCGTGTTTCTGATGTGAATAACGTAGCCACTTTCATTGAAGTAGTAAAAAGTAGTTAGTGATGCGCCTTGTCGCTGCTTCATGTGGTTGGTAGAGTAGACGGACAACATCCGTCCCCAGCTTGCAGGATTATCCTTTCGTTATGTTAAAGAAATTTCGTGGCATGTTTTCCAATGATTTGTCCATTGACTTGGGTACTGCCAATACCCTTATTTATGTCAAAGGTCAGGGAATTGTCTTGGATCAACCCTCTGTTGTTGCTATCCGGCAAGACAGAGCCGGTTCACCAAAAAGCGTTGCAGCCGTCGGGCTGGAAGCAAAGCAGATGTTGGGACGTACTCCGGGGAATATCGCAGCCATTCGCCCAATGAAGGATGGTGTGATTGCTGATTTTTATGTCACGGAAAAAATGTTGCAGCATTTTATTAAACAGGTTCATAACAACAGCTTTATGCGTCCTAGCCCACGTGTACTGGTCTGTGTACCTGTGGGTGCTACGCAAGTTGAGCGTCGCGCTATTCGTGAATCAGCCCAAAGTGCGGGTGCACGTGAAGTCTTTCTGATTGAAGAGCCTATGGCAGCAGCAATCGGTGCGGGTTTACCTGTTTCTGAAGCGACAGGTTCCATGGTTGTTGATATTGGTGGAGGGACAACTGAAGTTGCAGTGATCTCCCTCAATGGTGTGGTTTATTCTTCCTCTGTCCGTATTGGTGGCGATCGCTTTGATGAGGCGATTATCAACTATGTTCGTCGCAACTATGGTTCATTAATTGGTGAAGCGACAGCAGAGCGCATTAAACATGAAATCGGTTCTGCCTATCCGACAGATGAAGTTCGTGAAATCGAAGTGCGTGGCCGTAACCTCGCGGAGGGTGTGCCTCGTAGCTTCACACTGAATTCTAATGAAATTCTGGAAGCCTTGCAGGAGCCGCTGACAGGTATTGTCAGTGCGGTCATGGTGGCATTGGAGCAATGCCCACCAGAGCTGGCCTCTGATATTTCAGAACGTGGTATGGTGCTGACAGGTGGTGGCGCACTGCTGCGCAATCTTGACCGTTTGTTGATGGAAGAAACAGGAATTCCTGTCATTGTGGCTGAAGATCCTCTCACTTGTGTTGCCAGAGGTGGCGGCAAAGCGCTGGAAATGATCGACATGCACGGTGGCGATTTGTTCAGCGAAGACTGAAAATAACTCTGCGGGCTGGGAGGCGTTTTTATCAGTGCCTCCTTGCTGTTTATCCGAGAGTTTATTGTTTATAACTCTTTTATTGTTTATGACACAAAACAGCTCAACAATGCGCAACTTATGAAGCCGATTTTCAGCAGAGGGCCTTCCCTACAATTACGACTCTTTTTTGCTGTTATTATTGCCATTATTCTGGTTGTGGTAGACAGCCGTTTTGGTTTTTTCAATAAAATCCGTAGCTATATGGATACGGCAGTGAGTCCTTTTTATTTTCTTGCCAATGGTCCCCGCCAATTCCTGGATGGTGTTTCCGATTCTTTGGCCACCCGTAAACAACTTGAACTGGAAAATAACACCCTGCGCAACGAGTTGAGATTACAGAACAGTAATCTTTTACTGTTAGGACAATTAAAACAAGAAAATGCCCGTTTGCGTGAATTATTGGGATCACCTTTACGCAGTGATGAACATATGATGGTATCGCAGGTGATTTCCGGTGGTATGGATCCTTATCGCGATCAAGTTGTTATTGATAAGGGCGCGAAAGATGGTGTCTATGAAGGGCAACCCGTTATCAGTGATCGTGGTGTCGTTGGTCAAGTTATCTCAGTAAGTCAATTAAGCAGCCGGGTGTTGTTAATTTGCGATCCAACCCATGCATTGCCGGTTCAGGTACTGCGTAATGATATTCGTGTGATTGCCGGTGGTGCGGGATGTACAGACGATCTTCACCTTGAACCGCTACCAAGTGATACAGACATCCGGGTTGGCGACGTGCTGGTAACATCGGGCCTTGGAGGCCGTTTCCCGGAAGGTTATCCTGTAGCAGTGGTTTCCTCTGTCAGGGTAGATAATCAGCGGGCTCATGCGGTTATTCATGCGCGCCCATTGGCAGAATTACGGCGCTTGCGCTATCTATTATTGTTATGGGGAGCGGATAATAACCCGTCTGAACCATTGCCGCCTTCCGAAGTGTACCGGGCAGCAAATGAACGTTTGATGCAGATGTTACCGCAGGTGCTGCCAAATCCCGCTGACGCTAAGCCCCAATTTCCGACAGAAGATTTAGGTGAAGGTAAAAACAAAACAGAGAAAGACGGAAGAGAGAAAGAGGGAAATAGGGCGTCATTCCCCGTAACAAAACCGTCATCTCCGGCAGCCGCATCAAGCAAGCTGCCAGCCGCGGAGAATCGTGGATGAGTCAGTATAAAGGGCGTGGCCGTTGGGTTGTCTGGTTATCTTTCCTGATCGCAATGGTGCTACAGAGTATGCCGTGGCCGGAGCAGTTTGATATGTTCCGGCCTACCTTACTCGTGTTGTGCCTGATCTACTGGCTCCTTGCTATCCCTCATCGTGTCAGTGTTGGTACTGGTTTTATTCTGGGTATCCTGATGGATTTATTACAGGGGAGTATTCTTGGCGCACATGCGCTGGCTTTCAGTCTGATTAGTTTTCTGGTCGCGTTCAAATTTCAGCTCATTCGCAATATGGCACTCTGGCAACAGTCCCTGATTGTGATGGTACTTTCGACACTGATAAACTTATGTGTTTTTCTGGCTCATGCCTTGATACCAAAGATTATTTTCCATCCTGAAGTATTCTGGAATGGTCCTGTCAATGGTATTCTCTGGCCCTGGCTATTCTTATTAATGCGGAAAATCCGTCGTCAATTTTCAGTTCGTTAAAGGCGGGCTCTGTTTTTTAATGGACGGCTTTCAATGAACTCTTGTCAATGAACTGATAGAAAGGATGACTCACGATGAAAACCCTTTACTTGGCTTCCTGCTCACCACGACGGCGTGAGCTGGTGGAATTGTTGGACTTTAATTTTCAGATCCTGACACCACAGGTCGAAGAGAAGTGGCAAGAAGGGGAGTCTCCGCAGCACTATGTTAATCGATTGGCCAGAGAAAAATCGCAAGCGGGAGTGAAGATTGCACCGGAGGATTTTCCAGTTCTGGGTGCGGATACAATTGTTGTACTGAATAATCGCATTCTGGAAAAACCCCGTAATGAGCAGCACGCTGCTGAAATGCTGCAAGAACTGTCAGGGCAGTGCCATCAAGTCATGACTGCTGTTGCTTTATCGAACAATCAGCATACCTTAAGTGAGTTAGTCATTACAGATGTGATGTTTCGCCATTTATCCCAGCGCAAAATACGGGAATATATTGCAACTGGGGAACCAATGGATAAAGCCGGTGCTTATGGCATTCAGGGTAAAGGCGGTTGCTTTGTCAGAAAGATTAATGGCAGTTACCATGCTGTTGTCGGCTTACCATTGGTGGAAACGTATGAATTAATCGAACGATTTTTAGCGTTAGCTGATGGGAAGGATCATTCATGACAGCAGAGTTATTAGTCAATGTAACACCATCCGAAACGCGGGTTGCTTATATAGATGGCGGTATTTTGCAAGAAGTTCATATTGAACGGGAAGCTAAACGGGGAATAGTTGGCAATATTTACAAAGGTCGTATCAGCCGTGTTCTGCCCGGTATGCAGGCGGCTTTTGTAGATATCGGGTTGGAAAAAGCGGCTTTTTTGCATGCATCCGACATTATGCCCCATACAGAATGTATAGCCGGTGAGGAACGGAAGAACTTCAATGTCAGGGATATTGCTGAGTTGGTTTGTCAGGGGCAGGATCTGCTTGTTCAGGTAGTGAAAGATCCCCTTGGCACGAAAGGTGCCCGTTTGACAACGGACATTACCCTGCCATCACGTTATCTGGTATTTATGCCGGGTGCCTCTCATGTTGGTGTTTCTCAGCGAATTGAAAGTGAAGAAGAACGTGAACGCCTGAAATCCATCGTGATGGATTATTGCGATGAACATGGCGGGTTTATTATCCGCACCGCCGCAGAAGGAGTGAGAAAAGAAGAACTTGGGCAGGATGCGGCTTTTTTGAAGCGTCTGTGGCGTAAGGTTATTGAGCGTAAGAAACGCAATATCACTAAAACGAAAGTATATGGTGAGCTTGCATTGGCGCAGCGTATTCTGCGTGATTTTGCAGGAGCCTCTCTTGATCGCATTCGGGTTGATTCCCGTCAGACCTATCTGCAATTGCAAGAATTCATTGATGAATACATTCCTGAAATGAATGCCAAACTGGAGCATTATCAAGGAACTCAGCCGATATTCGATCTGTACGGTGTAGAGAATGAAATTCAGCGCGCCCTGGAACGCAAAGTAGAATTAAAATCGGGTGGCTATCTGATCATCGATCAAACCGAAGCCATGACGACTATCGATATTAATACCGGAGCTTTTGTTGGGCATCGCAACTTAGAAGAGACTATCTTTAATACTAATATTGAGGCGACTCAGGCGATTGCCCGCCAGTTAAGGCTGCGTAATTTAGGCGGGATCATTATCATTGATTTTATCGATATGGGTAATGGGGAACATCGCCGTAGAGTATTGGCTTCTTTAGAGCAGGCATTAAGCAAAGATCGTGTGAAAACGACTATTAATGGTTTTTCCCAGCTTGGGCTGGTGGAAATGACACGAAAACGCACACGAGAAAGTCTTGAACATATCTTGTGTGATAACTGTCCGACTTGTCAGGGACGTGGCACCGTGAAATCTGTTGAAACGGTATGCTATGAAATTTTACGGGAAATTGTACGTGTTCACCGCGCCATTAATGCAGATCGTTTTCTGGTTTACGCATCTCATGCCGTGAGTGAAGCCCTTAAGGGGGAACACTCTCATGCTTTAGCAGAGGTAGAAATTTTTGTAGGCAAGCCAGTGAAAGTGCAGGCAGAACAACTCTACAGTCAGGAACAATTTGACGTTGTTATGATGTAATTACACGGGATTGAGTGATACTTCATATTTTTCAGGTTGCCTCTCTGTTTGGCTACAGTCATTCTGAAATGTGGCGTGAAATCTATTGGGTAGAAATATGCTGACAACCAAGGAGAAATGAGTGAGGCGACTGCTCGGGATATTATTAGCGACAGCCGCAATAGTCATTATCATTGTGGCTCTGCTTGTCAGCGGGTTACGTTTTTCCCTGCCACATATTAATGATTATCGTCAGCAATTGGCGCATAAGATTTCTGAATTGACGGACATTTCTGTCGATATTGGCTATATCAGCGGAAACTGGCAGCCATTCGGCCCCCAGTTGGAAGTCCGTGATCTTCGTGCTGTAACGGGGGAAACGGATATTAAAGCCAAAAAAGTGACGCTTTCTCTGGATATCTGGCGTTCACTGCTACAACGGCGCTGGCATTTCCGCGATCTCTCCTTTTACCAGCTTCAGGTTGATTATGATAAACCATTATTGGATGGGGAAGGTGAAAGCCTGTTTCCCAAGCCAGATGGCTTGTCCTCCCTGTTCCTTGAACGGTTTAATCATTTTGATTTGCACGACAGCAGCCTGACCTTTCCGACTCCATCGGGAGAAAAGATCCGGCTGATATTGCCGCAGCTGACATGGCTGAATAAAGATAATCGTCATCGTGCACAAGGCAATATTAATCTGTCTTCGATTAACGGACAGGAAGGTGTTGTGCAGGTTAAATTTGACCTGAAAGATATCAATAGTGTTTTAGATAGCGGCACGATTTATTTGCAGGCTGATGATATTGATATGCGGTTGTGGTTTAGCCGTTGGTTAAAAGACAATACCGGCCTGGAGGATGCCCGATTCAGTCTGGCGAGTTGGATTACCCTGAAAAATGGGAGGATTGATAACGGACATCTGCAACTTAAGCAGGGGCATGCCAACTGGCATGTGGGTGATGAAAAACATCAGCTTACCGTTCATGATTTACTCCTGCAAATGCGCCGTCAGGGAGAAGGCTGGCTGTTTGATATCCCCAATTTGGCGAGTCTGAAAACGAATGGTCAGCAATGGCCCGCAGGCCGTATTGCGGTATTGTATGCTATGCAGGCGCGGAAATATCAGAACAAAGATCATTGGCGGGTTCGAGCTGAAAATCTTCAGCTTGAACGCCTGAGTGGGATGTTGCCGATGATCTCTTTTGTGATCCCCGATATTGTTAAAGACTGGCAATACCGGCAACCCAAAGGATTAGTCAGCAGTCTTGCCCTTGATATCACCCCCGAATTACCTGATAGCGCGGAGATTGCCATCAAATGGCAGGATGTCAGTTGGTCTCGTTGGAAAAAGTTACCTTCAGTCAATCACTTCAGTGGTGCATTAGAAGGAAATAAACAGTGGGGAAACTTTAGATTTGAGCTGAAAAACAGCCTCATTGATTACCGGGCTATGTTCCAGGCACCATTTGATATTGCCAGCAGTGAAGGAAAAATCATGTGGAAAAATGGTCGGGATGGCTTGAAGATATGGAGTCAGGGGCTGGATTTGCAGGCCAGATCATTATGGATAAACGGAAATTTTCATTACACAGAATCCCAGAATCAGCAACCAATGCTAGGGATACTGGCTGGAATTCGTCTGGATGATGCGGGTGAAGCATGGCGTTATTTTCCCAAGCCATTGATGGGCGAATCGCTGACAGAATATTTAACAGCGTCGTTGATCAAAGGGAAGGTAGACAATGCTACTTTGATCTTTCAGGGGAACCCTCATGATTTCCCATTCAAGCATAATAATGGTCAGTTTCAGGTATGGGTTCCTCTGCGCCATGCGACATTCCAGTATCAGCCTGATTGGCCGGCCCTGTTTGACCTGGATCTCGATTTGAATTTCCAGAATAACGGCTTGCAGATACAAACAGAGAAAGCGAAATTAGGAAAAGTTAATGCCTCCCGGATCTCTGCTGTTATCCCCGATTACGAAAAAGAGAAGTTATTGATTGATGCTGAAATATCTGGAGATGGAAAGGATATCCACGATTATTTTCATCATAGTCCATTGACAGAAACGGTTGGTAGCGCGCTGGATAATTTGCAACTTAACGGTCAGGTTGATGGAAAACTTCATCTGGATGTGCTTCTGGAAAATGGTACAACCGATGCGAGTGGAGAGGTTGTATTGAAAAATACCGACTTGTTTATCAAGCCATTAGATAGCAAGATGAAGCACCTTAGTGGTAAATTCCGCTTTGATAATGGGGTTTTGCAAAGTGATACGCTTTCTGCTTATTGGCTTGGAAATCCCCTCTCTTTGCGATTTACCACTCAGGATTTACCGGGATATTATCGGGTCAATGTGGATTTGGATGCTCGCTGGCCTGCTGCAACATTACCGAAACTTCCGGTTAAAATTCGTCGTCAGCTATCAGGACGATTGGACTGGCAGGGAAAAGCGAACATTATGATCCCTTCACAGACCGAACCTTCACAAAGCAGGCCATTACAACATGGGGCGAAATATCAGATTGCAATCAACGCTGATTTGTCACATATCAGCAGTACACTGGTTGGACTGGAAACAGAATCTTTACGAGCATCGAATAACATCAATCTTCAGGCTACAGGGGATACGAGCCAACTTCGGGTTACCGGCTCATTGGGGAAAAGATATGCGTTCAATAGCCAATGGTTATTGGAGAAAAATTATGTCCGTTTACAGCGTGGCACTCTGAATACGGATGGTAATGGCATACCTGATTTACCGGAAAAGCCAATGCTGGCATTACACTTACCTGCGATTGAGGGTGAAAAATGGCTGGCACTGATTGAACCCTTGAAAGCTGAATCAGCAGCAAATAACAGGCTGAGATGGCCTGAGCTATTTGAAATATCAATGCCTTATTTGGATATCGGAGGACAGAGTTGGCATAATCTTATACTCAGTGCGACTAACCAACCTGATGGTCTGCATATCAATGCAATTGGTGAAGAAATCAATGGTGATTTGTTGATTAATGCTGGTGGAGTATGGCAGGCAACACTCAATTATCTCTATTATAACCCTATGTTTTCGGAGAGTTCTTCCAGCGATAATGAGTCGTTAGCTTCAAACGCAGCAGAAACAGAAACGCCAAAATATGCTCTCAATCATTGGCCTACACTCAACGTTAAATGTGATGAATGTTGGCTTGCCGGATTAAACATTGGAAAAATTTCAGGGACGGTAACACCAGAAGGTGACGCCTTGAGTCTGACTAATGGACGGGTAGAAAACAGTGCTGGTAAATTGACATTATCTGGGCGTTGGAGTGAAAGTAATACAGGAAATTATACTTGGGCTAAGGGCCAGATATCCGGGAAAAAATTTGATGATATGGCAGCCTATCTCGGATTTATTGTTCCAATTACTGGCGCTTCGTTTAAGTTTGATTTTGACCTGAACTGGAAGGATACACCGTGGAACCCTGATGTTAAAACGCTCAATGGCGCTTTAACAGGAAAAGTGGGGAAAGGAGCAATAGCAAAACTAGGCGGGGGCAGAGCAGGACAACTATTAAGGTTAGTTAGTTTTGATGCATTGTTACGTAAATTACAGTTGGATTTCAGTGATACATTCAGTAATGATTTTAACTTTGATTCTATGAGCGGCGATGCAGCGATAAAAAACGGTGTCATGTATACCGATAATTTCCGCATTGATGGGCTGGAAGCGGACATTCATGGAAAAGGCCAGATAAACTTTATCCGCCATCAGCTTAATATGGAGCTGGTGATCACCCCGGAGATATCAGCAACAGTTGGTGTGGCGACAGCTTTTGCGGTCAATCCTGTGGTAGGCGCTGCTGTTTTTGCAGCGACAAAAGCGTTAGGCCCGCTGTGGAATAAGATATCGGTCATTCGCTATCGGCTAACGGGTAGTCTGGAGCAACCTAAAATTGATGAAGTTTTACGTCAGCTTAAGGAGAATAAAGGGTCATGAAAAACGCCAATGTTGCACTCTTACAATTATGCAGTGGTACGAATATCAAACATAATTTAGCGCAAATTGAACAGCAGATTAAGCAGTTACCCAAAACGGTAAAATTGGTTCTGACGCCAGAGAATGCATTACTGTTTGCTGATGCTGATACTTACCGCGAATATGCAGAAGAGCAGGGAAAAGGCCCATTACAGCAAGCTGTAAGTGAAATTGCGCAACGTTATGGTCTCTGGTTGTTGATTGGTTCAATGCCGATGGTCAGCCGGGAAGATCCGAGCCGCATAACCAGCAGTAGCTTATTGTTTGATGATCAGGGTGAGATTCGTGCCCGTTATGACAAAATCCACATGTTTGATGTCAATATCAAGGATGAACATGGCTCTTATAACGAATCTTCCATCTACCAACGTGGGGAACATATCACCGTTGTTGATACACCAGTTGGTCGTTTGGGTATGACCATTTGCTATGATCTGCGCTTCCCTGGGCTGTTTCAGGCACTACGGGAGCAGGGCGCTGAGCTGATTTCTGTACCTGCTGCCTTTACCAGACTGACGGGTAAGGCACACTGGGAACCACTTTTAAGAGCCCGCGCAATTGAGAACCAATGTATCATATTGGCACCCGCACAAGTCGGGGTGCACGGTACTCGCAGAACATGGGGGCATTCAATGGCGGTAAATGGTTGGGGAGAAGTCATCAAGAAGAATCCTCTGACTGTCAGTGCACTACAGCTCAGTATCCGACGGGACAGTTTGACCCACATGCGTGAGCAGATCAAAGTGGTGAAACATAATCGCTTCCGTCCACAACTGACTTCTTTGATAAAAAAGAATACAAATTAAGGTAAAGAGTAATCACTATGAGTTTAACTTATGTCAGTGAACATTTACTGACTGCCAATGAACTGAGTCATAAAGATTTATTTTCTGTTTTGGGGCAATTAGCAGAACGCCGTCTGGATTATGCCGACCTCTATTTTCAATCCTGCTACCACGAAACATGGGTTTTGGAAGATCGCATCATTAAAGATGGCTCTTATAATATAGATCAAGGAGTGGGAGTCCGGGCGATTAGTGGTGAAAAAACCGGTTTTGCCTATGCCGATCAGATCACACTGAATGCTTTGCAGCAGAGTGCAAAGGCAGCACGCAGTATTGTAAGGGAAACAGGCAATGGCACCGCACATACACTAGGTGCTGTGACATATAATGTTTTGTATCCGGCTGTCGATCCACTGCAAAACATGAGCAGGGAAGAAAAAATTGCTCTGTTACATCATGTTGATCAAATCGCACGTGCAGAAGATCACAGAGTGCAGGAAGTGAATGCCAGCCTGAGCGGTGTTTATGAACAAGTATTGGTTGCAGCGACGGATGGAACATTGGCTGCTGACATTCGCCCACTGGTACGTCTTTCTGTCAGCGTATTAGTTGAAGACGATGGCAAACGTGAACGTGGTTCCAGTGGTGGTGGTGCTCGATATGGTTATGAATACTTCCTGCAAACCGCAGATGGACAGACATTGGCAGAACAATTTGCCCGTGAAGCTGTTCGCATGGCGTTGGTGAATCTTTCTGCTGTTGCTGCTCCGGCGGGAACAATGCCGATTGTATTGGGAGCCGGTTGGCCGGGTGTTTTATTGCATGAAGCGGTGGGTCATGGTTTAGAAGGTGACTTCAACCGCCGTGGTACATCTGTTTTCTCTGGTCAGATTGGGCAAAAAGTAGCATCTGAACTGTGTACTGTGGTTGATGATGGCACGATTGAAGGCCGCCGTGGCTCATTGTCTATTGATGATGAAGGTGTTCCGGGGCAATACAATGTTCTGATTGAGAATGGTATATTGAAGGGCTACATGCAGGACAAACTTAATGCGCGTTTGATGGGAGTCGCACCGACAGGTAACGGACGTCGTGAATCTTATGCCCACTTACCGATGCCGCGCATGACTAATACGTATATGCTGGCAGGAAGTTCTACACCAGAAGAAATTATTGCCAGTGTTAATCATGGGCTGTATGCACCGAACTTTGGTGGTGGTCAAGTGGATATCACTTCTGGCAAGTTTGTTTTCTCAACATCAGAAGCGTACTTGATTGAAAATGGCAAAATCACCAGGCCAGTAAAAGGCGCAACATTGATTGGCTCAGGCATTGAGGCCATGCAGCAGATTTCAATGGTTGGCAATGACTTAGCCCTTGATAAGGGGGTTGGTGTATGTGGTAAAGAAGGCCAGAGTGTCCCTGTGGGAGTTGGACAGCCCACATTAAAACTGGATAACCTGACTGTAGGCGGAACAGCTTAACATTTTTTGAATATACCTGTTTTTTTGAGTATCTCTGTCGTCTTTCAAGTTGCAGCTTTGTTGGATGCGCTCGCTCACCCCAGTCACATAGCTATCTATGCTTCTGGGGATCTACGCCCTTGCTGCCGCGATGCACCTTGAAATCTATTGGGTATAGCCTGATCAATTAAGCGTGGAGGTTAGTATGAAAAGAAGGGTGCTGGCAGGTGTATTACTGGTTCTGGTTGTTATATCCATTATTTTTATCAAAGATGTTGGATTACCTGGTTCTGATAAAACTCAGCAAGCTATTGCGATAGCGGGAAACGTTCCGTCTCAACAGATTGATATTCTGACTGAGCATCATCGGGTCGCGGATTATGTGCGTCAGCATAGCAGGTTACCTGGCTATTACATCACAAAGAAACAGGCTCGTCGTTTCGGCTGGGACGCTCGTAAGGGCAACTTGTGCGAAGTATTACCGGGAAAAGCAATTGGTGGAGATCGGTTTTCCAATCGTGAAAATAAGTTGCCAAATCAAAAGGATCGTCAGTGGTTTGAAGCGGACGTGAATTATAATTGTGGGCGCCGGGGTAGTAACCGGTTACTCTATTCTAATGATGGTCTTATCTATCTGACACTTGATCACTACAAGACTTTCACAAAGCTGGAAGAATGATATGAAAAAAGTGGAATTCGATTTTGACTATATCCCTGATTTAGAAACCTTCTATAGTCAGTTCAAGGAGTGTTTCGATCTTGATGATCATTTTGGTGCTAACCTGGATGCTCTATGGGATGTAGTAACGAGTGAAATTGGGTTGCCAGTTGACATTAGTTTTATCCGCCTGGATGTGCAGAAACGACCGCGCTTTGCTGCACTGGTACTCTTGTTTCAAGAGGCTGAAGAAGAGCTGGAAGGGAAATTACTTTTTAATGTGAAAAATTAAGCTCTTCTCTGACCTATGACAACACCTCCGTATTTGTCGAAACGCGGAGGTGTTTTTAAATTTCCGTGTAAAATTTTATCAGCTTCAAACTGACCGAAAATCAGGTTGCCTGGATTACTGATTATTTATTAATAACATGGCTATCATCGCCGGAAAAATATTTCTCAACGTTCTTAAATGCACTGTCGAAATAAATGTCATAACAGCTTTTAGTGACATAACCGATATGCGGGCTGCACAGGACGTTATCTCGTTTTAATAAAGAGTGATTGATATCCCAAATGGGTTCAATATCAAAAACATCCAGTGCTGCAAAACCCGGAGTACCCAGATCGAGGGCTTTCTCAAGTGCATCTGCCTCTATCAACCCGGCTCGCGCGGTATTGATCAGGACAGCACTATTTTTCATATGAGTGAGGTCGGAGAATGTGACATTGCCGGTAGTTTCTTTTACTAGGCGTTGATGCAGAGTAATGACATCAGATGTTTTAAAAAACTCTTCGCGGGAATGTGGAACAATCAGACCATGTTGGCGTGCTTGTTCTTGTGCGCGTGCCGAGCCCCATACCTGAACTTTCATATCAAATGCACGCGCATATTTTGCAACTAACTGACCTATTTTCCCATAGCCCAGTATCCCAAGCGTTTTGCCGGCAACGGTATCCCCCAGTTCAGTTTGCCAATAGCCTTTTTTCATCGCTTCTACTGAAGAAACAAACCTGCGAATGGAACTTTGGATCAACAGCCAGGTTAATTCTGCGGCTGCAATGGGAGAGCCTGTACCTTCTACGACAGCAATGCCCCGCTGTTTGCACAGTGCCAGATCGATATTGTAAGCAACTTTTCCTGTTTGACTGATCAGTTTTAAGTTGGGTGTTTTAGACAAGAATTTCTCATCAATGAGTGTTCTTTCACGGATCAATATTAGTGCGTCAGCCTTGGATAATAACTCTTCTGCTTTAGGGTCACGGTCAATGGCGTCAAGGTGGATTACCTCAAAATCACTGTTCTGGGATAAAGTTTGAAAGTGTTTTGTAGCATGTTGATAATCATCAGGAATAACAACTAACGGCATTTGAGATATCCTTTGTGTAAATTCTAATAAGATAGAGAACAGGATAAAAAGGCAGTTAAGGTTATCTCATTTTTTGTTACAATGCTGCAACATTAAGATTAAAGTGTTAACTTAAGCCATTCTAATGTGATAACGAAAAAAAAAGAGAGAGGGAAATTACCGCCAGTTCTCAACGAAATGGCGGTGGAGAGGATACTAAGCCGATTCTGATAGCTCTTTAAGATACTGGAATATCTGGCGGTAAGATTTCGGTGGTTTGTTAGCTGCTTTCTCTTTTTTAGCGTTACGAACCAGAGTCCGCAGTTGCTGGCGGTCTGTGTGCGGATACAGTGACACGATTTCTTCAAGTGCACTGTCACTTTCAAGTAATTTGTCCCGCAACTCTTCCAGCTTATGTAGCATAATAACCTGTTGGTTATGACGGTTTTTCAGTTTATCCAGTGCAGTGGTAATTGGCTCAGGATCACGGGCCCGCAACAATTTGCCAATCAGTTGTAATTGACGACGGAGACCTTCACGCTTGATTTTCTGTGCCAATTCAATAGCGGCCAGCAGATCTTCATCCAACGGAATGCGTTCCAGTTCGCTCTTGCTCAATTCAACCAGCTCTGCACCTAGTTTTTTCAGTATCTCAGCATCCCGCTTGATTTCACTTTTACTGACCCAGATTATCTCTTCTTCTTCCTCTTCAGCAGGATAATTGTCGAGCCAATCTTCAGGCTGCTTTGCCATAATCGTTTTCCTTCTAAAAAGGCCGGATAAGGTACACTTTGGAACATGACCTATCGTCCGGTGGGTGTTAACATCTTAATATCGTGTATTGTAACTGGGAAAATTGTCTGATTACCACTCGGCATTAATATTGAAAGCCGAAACACGCATTTTTCCTGATAAATCTTCTCTTTAATTCATGTGGTTAATTAATGATAGTTACCAATCAACAAATCGCCGAGCAGCGCAAACAACTGGAAGATGCGGTTTCTCACGCTCTGGAATTAGCGAAAGCAGGCAGTGATGCTGCGGAAGTCGCAGTCAATAAAACGACGGGGATTAGTGTCAGTACCCGTTTCAGTGAAGTCGAAAATGTTGAGTTTAACAGCGATGGTGCATTGGGGATCACCGTTTATCACCAGCAGCGCAAAGGCAGTGCCTCTTCTACCGATTTAAGCCCGGAAGCTATTGCACGTACTGTACAGGCCGCCATTGATATCGCTCGTTACACTTCACCTGATCCCTGTGCTGGCCCCGCAGACAAGGAATTACTGGCGTTTGAGGCACCGGAGCTGGATTTGTTCCATCCCGCGGATTTGGATGCTGATAAGGCGATTGAGTTGGCTGCCCGTGCTGAACAGGCTGCATTACAGGCAGATCAGCGTATTACCAATACCGAAGGGGGTAGTTTTAACGGTCATTATGGCATTCGGGTCTTTGGTAATAGTCACGGTATGCTACAGAGCTATTGTTCAAGCCGCTATTCCATGTCGAGCTGCGTGATTGCAGAGCAGGATGGCAATATGGAGCGTGATTATGCTTATACTGTGAGCCGTCGTTTTGATGAGTTGCAATCGCCAGAGTGGGTTGGGCAGGAAAGTGCTCATCGTACATTGTCTCGTTTAGGTGCGCGTAAACTCTCGACAATGAAAGCGCCTGTGATTTTCTCTGCCGAAGTTGCTACCGGCCTGTTTGGTCATTTAGTTGGAGCGATCAGCGGCAGCAGCATCTACCGTAAATCATCTTTCTTGCTGGACAGTCTGGGTAAGCAGATCCTGCCTTCATGGTTGACCATTGAAGAACAACCACATTTGCTGAGAGGGTTGGCTTCTACGCCTTTTGATAGCGAAGGTGTGCGCACACTGCCGCGTGAAATTATTAAAGATGGTGTTTTACAGTCATGGCTGTTGACATCATATTCTGCCCGTAAACTGGATCTGGCGAGTACAGGCCATGCAGGTGGTATTCATAACTGGCGTATCGCGGGGCAAGGGCTGGATTTTGCAGGCTTGCTGCGGGAAATGGGAACCGGCCTGGTAGTGACGGAACTGATGGGACAGGGCGTTAGTGCTGTGACTGGGGATTATTCTCGCGGTGCGGCCGGTTTTTGGGTCGAAAATGGCGAAATACAATATCCAGTCAGTGAGATCACTATCGCAGGTAACCTGAAAGATATGTGGGCAAATATGGTGACAATAGGTAATGATATTGAAACACGTAGTAACATTCAGTGTGGATCAGTATTGTTGTCGGAAATGAGTATCGCCGGTCAATAGGGATACTCAATCAACAACAGCCAGTTTGGTTCTACTGAGCTGGCTGCGAGTTAACGGTGATATTCACCTGCTGCTTCCGGTTGATAAAGTATTTCTAATACTTTTATCCGGGTTTTTTCACCATTAGGCAATTCCCAGGTTATTTCATCATTTACCCGTAGCCCTAAAAGTGCCGCGCCTAAAGGTGCCATCACGGACAGTTGTTTTGTACTGTCTTGCAGAGAAGACGGGTAAACGAGTGTGCGGGTCCGTTCTTCATTATTACTGAAATCAATAAATTTAATTTCACTGTTCATTGTGACAACATCTGCGGGTATTTCTACTGGCGGCACAATTTCAGCTCTATCCAGCTCTTCATTTAATGCATCCGCGATACTGCTATTGGCAAACGCAGGTTGTTCCAACAGAGAATCTAAACGTTCTGCATCTAATTCATTGATAATAATTTTAGGTTTTGTCATACCACGCTCCAAATTAAGCTCAATACAAAATAACACCCCGCAACGCAAGGAGGGGGGTGTTATTTTCAAATGTGATTAAAGTGATATTAGGCTGTTCTGACGTGAAAATAAAGAGATCATGATCACGAACTGTTTTGTGTTGTTAATGAAATAAGATTTAGCCAGACACTATATTGGATTACATTTTTTATTGGTTTTAGATACTGTGTTTGTTACCGTTCCAGTAAAAAGGGAACTAGTTTAGCAGAATATGTGAGCGTTACTTTCTATCTTATTCTTCGTCAAAGCCAGAATTAAATAGCTCAACAATAGCCGCCAGAGCCTGTTGTTCATCCGGTCCGGTTGCTTCAACTTCAATGTAACTACCCTGTTCGGAGTCCAGCATCAGCATAGCGATAACACTATGAGCCTCCGCCTGAATATTACTGCTGTTGCGCAGAATGACCTGAGATCGAAACTGCTGCACAAGATCATGCAGTTTCATAGCAGGCCGGGCATGCATACCGAGTCGGTTTTTGATCTCAAGTCTTTGTTTAACTGCCATGGCCTGCTTTATTTTGATTGGTTGCGTTAAGTTCAGTTACTTACGTTTTTCCAGTGTGCGATGCCGTGATTGCACATTTTTACCACGGGAGCGGAAGTAATCAGCTAACTGTTCTGCCACATAAACTGAACGGTGTTTACCGCCGGTACAGCCGATAGCAACTGTCAGGTAGCTGCGGTTATTGGTTTCCAGCATCGGCAGCCAGAGTTCAAGATAACTGCGGGTCTGGTAAATGAAGTTATGCACTTCTGTATGGCGATCCAAAAATGCGGCAACAGGGCGATCCAACCCTGTCATCGGGCGCAGTTTTGGATCCCAGTGCGGGTTTGGCAGGAAGCGTACGTCGAAAACGTAATCTGCATCAATCGGAATGCCATGTTTGAAGCCGAAAGATTCAAATACCATTGTCAGTTCACGTTCACGTTTACCCAATAAACGCGTTCTGAGCATTTCAGCCAGTTCATGGACTGACATCTCAGATGTATCAATGATCAGATCCGCCCGTGAACGCAGTGGCTCCAGTAGATCGCTCTCTTTGTCGATGGCGCTTTCCAGTGACAGATTTTTGCTTGAGAGTGGATGCAGACGCCGGGTGTCACTGTAACGACGGATCAATGTGTTACGATCTGCATCAAGAAACAGAAGCTGCGGTGAAAAGCTGTCCGGTAATTTTGTCAGTGCTTCTTCGAAAATTTCGGGTGATTCCGGCATATTTCGCACATCGATACTGACTGCTGCTGAAATATCACGCTCAGCTAATGTATTAGCCAGCTCCGGAAGTAACACTACCGGCAGGTTATCTACACAGTAGAACCCCATATCTTCCAGTGCACGCAGGGCTACGGATTTACCAGAACCAGAACGACCGCTGACTATCATCAGCACCATGAGATGACTCCCCTTAATGTCTCAGCGGTTCGTTAGAACCGCTGCTGTTTTTATTGCTTTTCAACAATCAATTGTAACCGCAATTGTAATCGTTATTTATTCAGTAAGATTTTGTATAGTTCTTCATCACTTTGCGCTGAACGCAGACGACGACAGAGATTTTTATCTGACAGTCGTTTTGCAATCAATGAGAGTGAATGCAAATGGATCTGACACTGGTTAGATGGAACCAATAAAGCAAATAGCAAGTCAACAGGTTGATTATCAATAGCATCAAAGGTAATCGGTTGTTCCAGATGCAAAAATACACCAACGGCATTATTTGAGCATTCTGTTTCCAGCTTGCCGTGAGGAATAGCAATCCCATTGCCAATACCTGTTGTCCCCACTTTTTCACGGGAAAGAATGGCTTCAAATACAGCATATTCTGGTAAATTAAGCTGTTTTGATGCCAGCTCGCTGATAATCTCTAAGGCGCGCTTTTTACTCGAACAAGGTACGTTGTTACGCGTACATTCGGATGAAAGCACTGAACTTAGTGGTAAATCTGTTTCGTTGTTCATTTCTTTATTCACTTAGGGCTTGTAATACCAGATGCCTGAGTTTAGACATCTGGTATCAGAGCACTATTTATGCTTATGCCATTGAGCCTTCTGGTTGTTTCTTTCGTTAGCTGCGTTCATTTATTGCCTGCTTTGATGCAACCGGAAGTCCATTGGATATAGATAGAACAGTGCTAATCTTATGACAGCCCCGTTGTCTGAAAACTATTAATGTTGTCTCAATTTACTTTTATGTTTGGTCAATTGACGAGCCAGTTTGTCTGCCAGCGCATCAATTGCTGCATACATATCTTCATGCTCTGAACTCGCATGCAACTCTCCTCCATTGACATACACCGTGGCTTCAGCGATTTTCTGCACCTTTTCCACTCGGAGGATGACCTGAATAAGGTTAATCTTATCGAAATATTGATCCAATTTGCCGCATTTTGTGTTCACAACGTTGCGTAGTGCATCAGTGATTTCAAGATTGTGGCCTGTAACATTGAGTTGCATAGTGTTTTCCTTCTCTGTGTTGTTCAAACCAATTTTTTACGTTGGTTTGAAGGCGGGATGGATAACGACTCTCTATATTTTGCGACAGTTCGACGTGCTACCTGAATGCCTTGCCCGGCAAGTAAGTTTGTCAATTTACTGTCACTTAGTGGCTTGGCCGGGTTTTCTGCCGCGACCAATTTTTTCACCAGTGCCCGTATCGCCGTAGAAGAGGCTTCACCTCCGCTATCAGTATTAACGTGACTGGAGAAAAAATATTTCAATTCAAAAATCCCGCGTGGACTATGCAGATACTTCTGGGTTGTCACACGGGAAATAGTGGATTCATGCATGTCAACCTGATAGGCGATATCAGCCAGTACCAGTGGTTTCATGTATTCCGCACCATATTCAAAGAAATCTTGCTGTCGCTCCACAATGCAGTTACTGACTTTCAATAACGTTTCATTGCGACTTTCGAGACTTTTTATCAACCATTTGGCTTCTTGCAGGTTATTACGGATAAACAGGCTGTCACTCTCATTATGAGATTGTTGCCCTAGTGCGGCATAATGCTGATTAATGCGCAGACGAGGGATGTTATCGGTATTCAGCCTGACCTGCCAGCGTTCATTCTCTTTCTGGACTAATACATCGGGAATAACGTATTCGGATTCTCCGGTATTCACCATTAATCCGGGCTTCGGCTCCAGTGACTGAATGATATCAATTGCTTTTTTTAATGCACTTTCTTTTAATTTGCTCTGTCGCAACAAATTTCGAAAGTCTCGGTTGCCCAATAGTTCAAGGTACTTGCTGGTAACCAATTTTGCTTCGTTCAGGTAAGGTGTTTCTGCTGGCAGCATTGCAAGCTGGATCAACAGGCACTCACGTAAATTACGTGCCGCAACACCAGTGGGATCAAAGTGTTGTACACGCTTGAGTACGGCTTCGATTTCTTCTAACGTCAGTTCATCATCACCAATGCTGGTAAGGATTTCCTCGACAGGGACTGTCAGGTAGCCTGTTTCGTCAATGGCATCAATGATCGATGTGGCGATGGCTGAATCTGTTTCAGTAAAGGGAGTCAATGCAGCCTGCCACATTAAATAATCTTGTAATGTCTGGGTTGTTTCACCTTGATAGACGGGAAAATCATCCGCGCTGTAGTCATTTTTTGCTCCCAGGGATGTACCCGCGGTGTAAATTTCATCCCAACTGGTATCAAGGGGAAGCTCTTCAGGCATATGCCGTTGTTCAAGGGCTTCAAGAGTATCCATGACTTTTGTTTCGGTATCAGGATATGTTTCTGCATCAGGGGCTGTTTCCGCATCAGAATAGCCCTGAGTATCAATTTCTTGATGCAGGTCTTCTTGCTCAAGCATAGGATTGGCTTCCAAAGCTAGTTGGATCTCCTGTTGAAGTTCAAGCGTAGAAAGTTGCAACAAACGGATAGCTTGCTGAAGTTGCGGCGTCATCGTCAATTGCTGACTGAGCTTGAGTTGCAAACTTTGCTTCATAACGTTCTCACTTCCTCCTGAACTGATACTTAATGCTCCTGAACTGAATGCCCCTGAATTTTGCCTGACAATGTGCCTTAAAGCCGGAAGCCCTCACCCAAATAAACGCGCTTAACTTGCTCATTACTGAGGATATCTTCTGGTGTACCGTGGGCAATCAAATGCCCCTGACTGACAATGTAAGCGCGTTCACAAACATCCAGTGTTTCACGGACGTTATGGTCAGTAATCAGAACGCCCAGACCACAATCCCGTAGGTGTTGAATGATCTTTTTAATATCAAGAACAGAAATAGGGTCAACACCCGCAAAAGGTTCATCCAACAGAATAAATTTAGGATTAGCGGCCAGTGCGCGGGCGATTTCCACACGGCGGCGTTCACCACCGGACAATGATTGGCCAAGGCTATTACGCAAATGAGAAATATGAAACTCTTCCATTAATTCTTCGGCGCGCGCTTTGCGCTGTTCCTGATTGATATCTTTACGGATCTCAAGAACCGACATTAAATTATCGTACACGCTCAGCCGACGGAAGATTGAGGCTTCCTGTGGCAAGTAACCAATGCCCCGGCGGGCACGTTCATGCAGAGGTAGCAGGCTGATATCTTCATGGTCTATAGTGATAGTACCTGCATCACGTGGCACAATGCCGACGACCATATAGAAAGTCGTGGTTTTACCTGCACCGTTTGGCCCAAGCAGGCCTACGATTTCACCTGATTTTACTTTCAGGCTGACATCCTCAACGACCTTACGTCCCTTATAAGCTTTTGCCAGATTGTCCGCGTTTAATATTGCCATACGTCGTTAATACTCTTTTTTATGAACACCAGTTTTTATAAACATCAGTTTTTATGAACATCGGTGTTGTTAACACCAGGGCCTTTTTCCTGTAACTGAGAAGGTAACAGAACGGTGGTGACATGTTTACCTTTATCACTAAAGGCTTCCATTTGCTGTGTTGGCACTAAATAGGTGATTTTATCGCCTTTGATGTTACTGTCGAGCTGTTCAAGATAAGCATTGCCTGTCAGTGTGACTAGCTCACTACTCATTTCATAGCGCATTTTCGAAGCATGGCCTTTGATGGGTTTACCATCATCCTGTAATTGATAAAACGTTGCAGGATTGCCGTAGGCTTCGATAACGGTTTTTTTTTGAATCACCGTCAGGGCGCGTAACTACGACCTTATCAGCCCGAATATCGATAGAACCTTGTTTTACGATAACGTGATCCGTAAATGTGGTAACGTTCCTCGTTACATCCAAAGATTGTCTGGCTGAATCAATGGTAATGGGTTTTTTTGTATCATCTTTCAATGCCAGCGCAGGCTGGCTAACTGCAACCAGTGTACTGGTAATCAGGATATTACGGATTAGGTTCTTCATGTGGAATCTCATAGCGAGTGCTCACCTTTTCAATCAATTCAGCTGTTTTGTCTCGTAGATTGCCGCGCATTCTCATACCAACAGATTGCAGCCCGACTCCCTCTAAAGTGACTTTATCGTCAGATACGACGTCCTGAGTCACGAGATTGACTGTTGCATTATCTGTTGTGATCTTTTGCAATTGTGATGCGTCATTTAGGCTGTCCACTTGGACATCCCCATATAAGTAGAGCATATCATCATGGGTAAGTTTTGCTTTATTGGCGCGTACTGTCCATGTTGGTTTCGGGGATGTGGATGAGCCATTAGCGTCAAAAGTAGTCAATACTGGCTTGGTAAACCAAGTCAGTTTTGTTTCCGTATAATTTTTAACATCATCTGCCACTAGTTTATAAGCCAATTTACCCCCTGGATCATAAACAAATGTGATGGCTTCCTCTGTTTGATAAGTAGGATAACTATCATCTAAAATTGGTGATAAGGTGTCTTGATTTGAATTGGATAAATTCCAGCCAATCAATGCAAGCACAATCAAAGTCAGTATTGCGATCAGCCAGGATTGAGTTCTGCTCATTCTGTTTTCAGTTCATATTTTATATTGATAACCCTTTGGCATCTTCAAGCTTATTCTGAGCGAAAAGCACCAAATCACAAAGTTCTCTGACTGCTCCACGACCACCAGCAATCTGAGTCACATAATCCGCCTTCGGCAGCAATAATGGATGAGCATCGGCCACCGCAGCCGATAACCCGACCTGAGCCATTACAGGCCAATCAATCAGATCATCGCCGATATAGGCAACCTGTTCAGGTTGTAGCGTTAGTTTATCCAACAGTTCCTGATACGCCAAAATCTTATCGTTCTGACCTTGGTAAAGATATGTAATACCAAGAGTTTTTGCGCGATTTTCCAGCAATTTGGCTTGGCGGCCAGTTATAATTGCAACTTCGATACCGGAGGTAATTAAACAACGGATACCGTAACCATCACGAACATTAAAGGCTTTCAGCTCTTCACCTTCGTTGCCCATATATATCAGGCCATCCGACATCACACCATCAACATCGCAGATCAATAGACGGATCTTTTTGGCTTTCTCGATAATTTCTTTATTAACTGGGCCATAACAGGTATCCAGATATTCGTTTTGCTTCATTCAGGAATTCTCTACTACATTAATTGTCACTGGCGTTGCGTTATAACTAGTATTAAATTGTGACAGGCCTTTGGTTACAGGCCTGTTTATTACTATTTTACCAGATTTATATGACGGGTTTTTATACAACTCCTGCTTGCAGTAGATCGTGCATATGTAATACACCAAGCAAGGTATTGCCTTCTGTAACCAGCAGGGAGGTAATATGACGTGATTGCATCAGATTCAGGGCATCAACAGCTAACGCATTCGGTTTGATGCGGATCCCCCCCGTGGTCATAACGTCAGAAATTTTGGCGTTGTTTAAATCAATACCCATATCGAAAACGCGGCGTAGATCCCCGTCAGTAAAGATACCATCGATCTGCATATCATCACTACAGATGACCGTCATGCCCAGTTTTTTCCGTGTGATTTCTATCAATGCTTCGCGCAGGGTGGCTGTGCGGGGTACTCGGGGAATATTATCACCAGTGGTCATCAGGTCACCGGCCAGTAGCAAAAGTTTACGTCCAAGTGTACCACCGGGATGGGAAAGGGCGAAATCTTCTGCGGTAAAACCACGGGCTTCTAGTAGTGCAAGGGCCAGGGCATCGCCCATGACCAGCGTTGCAGTTGTGCTGGTTGTGGGAGCCAATCCCAATGGGCAGGCTTCTTGTGGTGTTTTGATGCACAGATGGATATCAGAGGCTTTGCCCATACTACTGTTACAGTTATTTGTCATACAGATGAGTGGAACTTTTTGCCGCTTAAGTATCGGAATTAAGGCGAGGATCTCATTGGATTCACCGGAATTGGAAATTGCTATAACAATGTCTTTTGGGGTCACCATGCCGAGATCACCGTGACTGGCTTCTCCGGGGTGGACAAAGAACGACGGAGTTCCGGTGCTGGCAAATGTTGCTGCCATTTTTCTTCCTATGTGGCCGGATTTACCCATCCCCATGACAATGACTTTGCCCTCGCAGCCAAACATTAACTCACAGGCTTTGCTGAAATCATCATTGATGTATTGTTCCAGTCTCGCCAATCCGTCGAGTTCGATATGTAATACTCTCTTACCTGCTTGCTGAAAATCGATCTTAGGCATTTCTACTCCCACTTCTTCCCATTCAATCGGTAATTATTCAGTACATTAATCACCGGATATTAATCACCAGACATCACAAAAAGTACGATAAAATAAGCGATAAAACAGCTGAGTAATAGCCCGCCGTTCAATCGGTTCAACCGATGTTTTCTTCTCACACAGAATATCGTGAATAGTACACTTGCTGCCATCATGATCCAGAAATCCCGGGAAAAGGCATAGGATGAAATAACACTGGGTGAAAATATGCTGGAAATACCTAATACAATGGTCATGTTGAAGACATTAGAACCAATGATATTTCCTATTGCCATATCATTTTCACCTTTAATGGCCGCAGCAATAGAAGTAGCAAGTTCAGGCAGGCTTGTTCCCACAGCCAAAATTGTCAGTCCAATAACCAGATCACTGATACCATAAATATGTGCAATCACGGTGGCATTATCAATTACCATGCGGGTAGATATCGGCAGGATAATTAACCCTAAAACAACCCAAAGCAGCGCGATCCCTTTGTTGCCTTCAATGGGCAGTTCTGAGTCCCGCTCCCGTGTGTAGTTGTCGATATCATTACATTGGGAGCTTGCTGTCATTTTTATCATTATTGATATGAAAAATAACGCGGTAAACAACAGGACAATACCATCCAAACGACTCAGGTAGTTATTGGACAACAAGTAACCTGCAAATCCTATAATCAGCAACATCAGGGGCAATTCTCGCCGCAGAATTTCTGATTGCACTGTTATTGGACGAATAAGTGCGACGGCGCCGGTAATCAACAGTAAATTTGTAATATTAGAACCGATTGCATTACCCACAGCCATGTCTGGTAACCCATTCAGACTTGCGGTGACAGATACCATCAATTCTGGCAAAGAGGTGCCGATTCCCATAACCACCAGGCCAATAATAAAAGGTGGTATTTTTAATGCACGGGCAAACACCGCAGCACCATATACTAATCTATCAGAACCATACACCAGTAAAATCAACCCGGTAATCAGCAGTACAATAGTCAGAAACATGATGTGTTCCTTAGATAAGATTTCATTGAGCACAATGGTGTTGGTTGATTTTTAAACAAAAATATTTATTTAGTCAGAGTTATATATTCTGAAGGTCGAATGATAAAAAGTAAAATTTGCTATCACTTTGCTAACGCAAATTTGGCAATTTTTTTGTAGTATGCATCACTGATTATTTGGAAACAGTAAGCAATTAGTTTATTAACAATTAAGGGCTATCAATAATGAGTCAACAAACAGAAAATCTTATTGAGATCAGCGGCATGTATTTTACCCGTGGTCAACGCCCAATTTTTGCTGATATTAACCTGACCGTCCCTAAAGGAAAAATAACCGCCATCATGGGCCCTTCCGGTATTGGGAAAACGACTTTGCTGCGTTTGATTGGTGGGCAAATCCGTCCTGATTGTGGTGATATTTGGTTTGATGGCGATAATATCCCAGCATTGTCCCGCCCCCGCCTTTATGCCGTCCGTAAGAAAATGAGCATGTTATTTCAGTCAGGTGCGTTATTTACGGATCTGAATGTTTTTGACAATGTCGCTTTTGCTTTACGTGAGCATACCGATCTGCCCGAAGAGTTAATTTATACTACGGTAATGATGAAACTGGAAGCGGTAGGATTACGTGGTGCCGCTCAATTGATGCCTTCGGAGTTGTCCGGGGGTATGGCAAGGCGGGCAGCTTTGGCGAGAGCGATTGCACTGGATCCTGATTTAATCATGTTTGATGAGCCGTTTGTTGGTCAGGATCCGATTACAATGGGGGTTCTGGTAAAGTTGATCGATGAACTTAATCACGCTCTTGGTGTCACCTGTGTTGTGGTTTCTCATGATGTTCCTGAAGTATTAAGTATTGCTGATTATGCTTACATTGTGGCTGAACAAAAGGTCATTGCAGAAGGTACACCGGAGCAACTGAAAATGAATCAGGATCAACGAGTACGACAGTTCCTTGATGGCATTGCTGATGGGCCAGTGCCTTTCCGTTTCCCTGCGGGGGATTATAAAACCGAGTTATTAGCTAATAAAATTAGTTAGTAACAAAATAGTTATTAGGATATTGGAATGTTGATGTTAACACGGGCATTGGCAACATTGGGCAGACGGGCGATTGAAATTGCCGCTTCATTCGGCCGTGCGGGGTTCATGCTGTTCAGCGCAATTATTGGCAAACCAGAACCTGCCAGACAGTGGTTATTATTGCGTCAGCAGCTTTATAGTGTAGGTGTTCAGTCACTGCTGATTATTGTCGTTTCAGGTTTATTTATTGGCATGGTTTTGGCGTTGCAGGGCTATTTGGTGCTGAAAACTTTCAGTGCTGAAGGTAGCCTGGGCATGATGGTAGCTTTATCGCTGTTGCGGGAATTAGGCCCGGTAGTGACGGCACTATTGTTTGCTGGTCGCGCAGGATCTGCATTGACCGCAGAAATTGGCCTGATGAAAGCAACAGAACAAATTTCCAGTTTGGAAATGATGGCAGTTGACCCATTGCGTCGGGTCGTCGCCCCGCGTTTCTGGGCTGGTTTTATCAGTATGCCTTTATTATCGCTAATCTTTGTTGCAGTTGGCATTCTGGGCGGTGTGATGGTCGGTGTGGATTGGAAAGGCATTGATAGTGGTTTTTTCTGGTCTTCCATACAATCAGCGGTGGAGTGGCAGAAAGATATACTTAATTGTTTTCTTAAGAGCGTAGTTTTTTGCCATCACGGTTACATGGATCGCGCTGTTCAATGGTTATGACGCTATCCCAACATCGGAAGGGATCAGCAGGGCAACGACGCGCACGGTGGTCCATGCGTCGTTGGCAGTATTGGGCTTGGATTTTGTGTTGACGGCACTGATGTTTGGGAACTAATTCGATGCAAAGTAAGAAAAATGAAATTTGGGTTGGAAGTTTTGTCTTAATTGCAGTGGTAGCAATCATTTTTTTATGTCTGAAAGTCGCTGATATTCGGTCTTTCGGTAATCAGACCACTTATCGTATCACTGCTGCCTTTGACAATATTGGTGGATTGAAAGAACGTTCTCCTGTCAAAATCGGGGGCGTTGTTATTGGCCGGGTAGGGAAAATCTGGCTGGATAAGAAAACCTATACGCCACAGGTCGGGCTGGATATTTTCACGCAGTACGACAATATTCCAAGTTCCAGTTCTCTTTCTATTCGGACCTCTGGTCTGTTGGGTGAACAATATGTCGCGTTGAATGTAGGGTTTGATGATCCTGATTTGGGCGTCACCATGCTGAAAGATGGAGATAAAATTGAGGACACTAAACCTGCGATGGTTCTTGAAGACTTAATTGGTCAGTTCCTGTACAAGAGCGGAGGCGGGGAACATCAGTCTTCTGCTGCTCCTGCACAGGCACACTAACCAATAATCCACTGCTTAGGAGAAATGCTAATGATGTTTAAGCGATTACTTATGGCTGCCTTACTGGTGGTTGCACCATTTGCCAGTGCTGTTGATCAAACCAACCCTTATGTATTAATGAAGGATGCAGCGGAAAAAACGTTCTCTCGTCTGAAGAATGAACAGCCGCAGATTCAGGCGAATCCTGAAATACTGCGTCAGATTGTGCATCAGGAATTAATGCCTTATGTGCAGGCAAAATATGCAGGGGCATTGGTATTGGGGCCTTTCTACAAGCAAGCGACACCAGAGCAGCGTGACGCTTATTTCAAGGCATTTGAGTCTTATCTGGAGCAAGCTTATGGTCAGGCTCTGGCAATGTATCATGGACAAAATTACCAGATTGCTCCTGAGCAGCCACTGGGTGATAAGACCATCGTAGCGATCCGCGTCACCATCACAGATCCTAATGGTCAACCACCTGTTCGCCTCGATTTTCAGTGGCGAAAAAACAGTAAAACCGGGTACTGGCAGGCTTACGACATGATAGCAGAAGGTGTGAGCATGATTACGACAAAACAGAATGAGTGGTCGGAAATTCTGCGCCAGAAAGGTATTGATGGTTTAACTGAGCAACTGAAAATCAGTGCACAAGTTCCAATCACTTTGGAAAAGAAAAAGTGATATGAAAAACCGGGAAAAGGATAAAGTGCCTGATAGAATGCAGTTAAGTTGGGAACAAGAAGGAAATACGCTGTTTCTGAAAGGTACGTTGGATCGCGATAGCCTGTTATCCTTTTGGCAGGAAAGAGACAGCGTATTGGCTCAAATAGATAATATTGATGTTTCCCAACTTGAACATGTGGATTCCACGGGGCTGGCCTTATTTGTTCGCGTAAAGGGCGACAGGCAGCAACAAGGCAAAGCGCTGACATTTTCTGGTATAAGGGAGCGCCTGCAAACGCTTATTGCGCTTTATGGTCTGCAAAGTATCTTTGCAGACCATTTATAACCGGAGAAGAATTCACCAGAAAAAGGCAATCCACCTAAAAAAATGTCATGCTTTTGTTCTATATACTCTATGGATTTCAGGACGTAGCTAACAACGCTGCAACCAGAAAGACGGTGGGTATAATTATCGCCCTTATGAGTCCTTGTCTTATAAGGGCGTTTTTCTTGGTTTAAGAGTCGCCTGGATTCCATTACGATAGGCGTCTACTATTATTTTAACAGCGAGTGTGAGCAAACTATGGATACTAATGAAATTAAAAAAGTACTGATGGAAAAGTTGGTACTTGATGAAGTTATCGTTAGTGGTGATGGCAGTCATTTTCAGGTAATTGCAGTGGGTGAAATTTTTGGTGAGCTAAGCCGTGTCAAACAACAGCAGGCAGTTTACGCACCCCTGATGGAATACATCGCTGATAACCGCATTCACGCACTGTCAATTAAAACCTACACACCAGCACAATGGCAACGTGACCGCAAGCTCCAGGGGTTTTGAGGTTGTTTGCATCGCCGCGAACAGCACACTTTGAATTAAATAAGAGAATCATGACAGATGGATAAATTTCGAGTGAAAGGGCCTACCTGCTTGTCAGGAGAGGTGACTATTTCCGGGGCAAAAAATGCCGCATTACCAATCCTGTTCGCAGCGTTGCTGGCGGAAGAGCCAGTTGAATTACAGAATGTTCCTGAACTAAAAGACATTGATACCACAATCAAACTGCTGAACCGTTTGGGAACGAAAATAGAACGTAATGGTTCGGTATTTGTTGATGCCAGAGGGGTCAATAAATATTGTGCGCCTTATGAGCTGGTTAAGACCATGCGTGCTTCTATTTGGGCATTGGGGCCACTGGTGGCACGTTTTGGGCAGGGGCAGGTTTCTTTACCCGGTGGTTGCGCTATCGGGGCCCGTCCTGTCGATCTTCATATTTCCGGACTGGAACAGCTTGGTGCGAAGATTGTACTGGAAGAAGGGTATGTTAAAGCATCTGTAGATGGTCGTTTAAAAGGTGCCAGCATCGTCATGGATAAAGTGAGTGTCGGTGCAACGGTAACTATCATGACAGCAGCAACACTAGCGGAAGGTAAGACCATCATTGAAAATGCAGCACGTGAACCTGAAATCGAAGATACGGCCAATTTCCTGAATACATTGGGTGCAAAAATTACGGGAGCAGGAACTGATCGTATTGTGATTGAAGGTGTCGAGCGTTTAGGTGGTGGCGTTTATTGTGTATTGCCCGATCGTATCGAAACAGGAACTTTTCTTGTAGCAGCGGCGGCTTCCCGTGGAAAGGTTATCTGTCGCAAGGCTAAACCGGATACATTGGATGCTGTTCTGGCTAAATTACGTGAAGCCGGAGCTGATATTCAGGTAGGTGATGACTGGATTAGTTTAGATATGCATGGCAAGCGACCAAAAGCAGTAACATTTCGCACTGCACCACATCCGGGCTTCCCGACTGATATGCAGGCACAATTTAGTTTACTGAATATCGTTGCTGAAGGTGTGGGTATGATCACCGAAACTATTTTCGAAAATCGTTTTATGCATATCCCTGAATTGATCCGTATGGGTGCACATGCAGAAATTGAAAGTAACACCGTACTTTGCCACGGTGTAGAAAAATTATCTGGTGCTCAGGTGATGGCAACAGATTTACGCGCTTCTGCCAGTTTGGTATTAGCTGGCTGTATTGCGGAAGGAACGACCATCGTCGATCGTATTTACCATATTGACCGGGGCTACGAGCATATTGAAGATAAGCTGCGCGGTCTGGGCGCCAATATCGAACGCATTAAGTAAGATAAATATACTCTCTCCCCAATGTGTGTGGGGAGAGAATACGCGAGAGAGAATTGAGGAAAGAGCTGAACTGAAAACCTGAGCGTTTCCCATTTAATGATGGATCTCAGTGTTCATCAAATTCCTCAATCGTAACGTTGAAAGTGAGGGTTTGTCCATCGCGCAAGACGGTAACAGGAACGATGCTACCGGGGCGGATTTCAGCAACCTGATCCATTACTTCGGGAGGTGAAATTGCAGGTTTATGGTTGAAGCTGATGATGATATCCCCCACTTGAATGCCTGCCTTTTTGGCAGGGCTGCCCGGTAAAAGCTGGAAAACCCGAACTCCCTGAATTTGATGAATATTGGTTCCTGAAGAACGAATATTAGGCAGTTCTTTTGTTGAAATACCGATATATCCTCTGATAACTCGCCCGTCACGGATTAATTTTTGCATGATTTTTGTTGCAAGCTCTGTGGGAATGGCAAATCCTAATCCTTCAGGTGTAGAACCAAACTCAGACTTATCAAATGACAGTGTATTGATGCCCACCAGTTCGCCTAATGTATTAACCAGTGCGCCGCCGGAACTACCCTGATTAATTGACGCGTCTGTTTGCAGAAAATTTTGTCGCCGTGTCGGGCTGAGTCCAACACGCCCGGTCGCACTGATAATGCCCTGAGTAATCGTCTGCCCTAAGTTGTAAGGGTTGCCGATTGCCAGCACGATATCGCCCACATGGGGAGTGCGTTTGAGATTGATAGGGATCACCGGGAGATTTTCAGCGTTTATCTTGAGGACAGCCAGATCAGTCGGGCTATCAGAGCCGACCAGCAGCGCCTCATAAAAATGCCCATCTTGCAACGCCACAATAATAGATCCCACTTTATTGATGACGTGTTTGTTGGTGAGTATATAGCCCTGCTCACTCATGATGACGCCGGAACCCAGAGGGATAAGCTCTCGTGGTTCATGGGAAAAGCTACCTATGCTGGTGCTGTAGATGTTAACAACAGCAGGAGCTGCCCGGCGAACGCCCTGACTGTAACTGGAAGGTTTTTCTGTATTGTTGCTGTATAGGAAATTATTTAACTTATTGGGACGCAGTGATGGTATGGCAACCAGTAAAATCGCTGCAATAAGTAATCCTACCAATATGGAGCGCAGTAATTTGATCAGCATGGCATTATTCAAGAATCAATAAGTTAAAAAAACATAGCACAGAAGCGAACAGACACAGCTTATGCTGTGTCTGCCTTTTCTATACCTTTTATCTTTCGGGTTGTTTGTTGTCACACTGTTTGTTGTCACCTCACAACCTGAAATTCATAGAGGTATATATCGATTAATTATTCAGCAACAGGTAAATGTTATCGCTACCACGCAGAATATTCAGGGCAATAACGGATGGTTTTTCTTCCAGTATCTTTTGTAGTTCGTTGATATTTTTAACGCGAACATTATTAGCACCGATAATTAAATCATTCTTCTGTAAACCAACCATTGCCGCTGGTGAATTTTTGGCAACTGCATCAACTTTTACGCCAGGAGTATTATTCACTATGCTAGTGCTGAGAGTCGCACCTTGCAGAGCAATACTCAGTTTTTCCGCTTTAGTTGCCTGATTTTTACTGTTTTCCAGTATGACGGTTACTTCCATTGGTTTCCCTTTACGCAGTAAACCAACTTTGACCTCTTTACCTGGAAGGGTAGTACCAATCTTCGCCCTTAACTCAGCAAAGCTATTAATTTTTTTGCCATCAATGGAGACCAGTACATCTCCTGGCTTGATACCGGCTTTAGCCGCAGCAGACTTAGGCGTGACTTCACTGACAAATGCACCTTGTTGCGCATCAATATTCAGTGCTTTGGCGATATCTGCTGACATTTCGGTGCCTCTGATACCGAGCAGGCCACGTTTTACTTCACCATGAGCAATCAGTTGATCGGCTAAATTCTTGGCCATATTACTTGGGATGGCAAAGCCAATACCAACATTGCCACCGCTTGGTGCGACGATAGCAGTATTAATACCGATAAGCTCCCCTTTCAGGTTAATCAGAGCACCACCAGAGTTACCCCGGTTAATAGAGGCATCGGTCTGAATAAAGTTTTCCAGACCTTCCAGATTCAGGCCACTACGGCCAAGGGCGGAAATGATCCCTGAGGTAACGGTTTGCCCCAGCCCAAATGGGTTGCCGATGGCAACAGCATAGTCACCGACACGTAGCTGATCTGAGTTAGCAAATTTGATGGCAGTCAGATTCTTGGCATCTTTTAACTGTAAAAGAGCAATGTCAGTTTGTGGGTCACGCCCGATGAGTTTGGCGGAATATTCACGTCCATCGTTGAGCTGGACTTTAATTTTATCCGCATTGTTGATGACGTGATTGTTAGTAAGTACGTACCCTTTATCGACATTGATAATGACACCAGAACCTAATCCCTGGAATGGACGACTTCTTTTTTCCATTGGCGGAAAACCTGGCCCAAAGAAAAACTGGAAGTCTTCTGGTAGCTGGAGCTGTTGGGTTTGCACCTCAGTACCAGCAACATGTACGGTAACGACGGAAGGAAGAACTTTTTCTAGCATTGGAGCCAGGCTCGGCAATTCTTGAGAGGCTATGGCGGCAGGTAAAGCTGCATTACTTACCATTGGAACCGAAGCCAAAGATAATCCAATACTGATCGCAAGTGCACTGAGTAATGTGTTTTTACTTTTCATTGAATACGTTCTCTTACATACCTAAGCCAGAAAAGGAAAATCGTACTTAAAATTCCCATCTCATAAGGAAACCCCGTTTCCTGAGAAATTATACTGATTGAGACAGGTCTCAAGCATATTGTTTCGTTGCAGTTATGACTACCAAGTATTCAGCAAAGTTCACTAATAATGTAGTTTTGTTGAATGTCTTTACAGGGATTTACCTGAATAAGAAATAAAAAACAAACGTATACAACAGGATAAAATAGCTTGCCGTGGCACCGATTGTCACCACGGCAAGGGGATTTATTGTTTTTGGTCTTGAATTGGACGAAACAGGCCAGATGCACCTTCAGAATAATCTCGCGGAGGCATATCGGTGACGATTTTATTAGAATCGGTCTTGGATTCGTTAAGACGGTAATTAAAGGGATTATCCTGTACAGGCATGTTTGGCATCAGCTCATTGGAGCTTTTGGCCATATGCTGATACAACTGGCGATAATCACGAGCCATATTATCCAGTAATTCGGCGCTGCGGGCAAAATGGCTAACCAGCTCTTTACGATACTCTTCAAGTTCTGCCCGATTTTTCTCCAGTTCTGCTTGTACAGCATTTTGCTGACGCAATTTTGTGCTGCCAAAGCGGACAGCCAGTGCTCCGATGATAAAACCAATAATTAATCCGATCAGTGCGTATTCCCAAGTCATGGCAACTCCTTTATTAACATCACAGCTATCACTATAACCGTTAATTCAGTCAGAGTGGAATATTGATTATTATTTAATTAATTTATATATCACCTGAGATGTTAATTTTATACGAATTTGTCATGATAGGTTGTGAGTTATACCCAAGGTATGTAGACCGGGAATAAACAATTTTTAAGGATTACCACGTTAATGTCACCGATTACACCTTCGTCTCTTTACCAAATTGCGCTGTCTGATGGTCAGTATCAACCTGATGAAGTGCAGCACAATACAGTTGTCCGCCTGGATATCATTTATCATGATCTCGTGCAGTTTTCTGCCAGTAGTACCTTACATTCAAGTGGCGTGAAGGCAAATGGATTGAAAGGCCTATTGAATAAATTGCTGAAGCGTTCATCAACAGAACAGATTCGTCCGATTCAGGGGCTTTATATGTGGGGAGGCGTGGGACGAGGAAAAACCTGGTTGATGGATATGTTTTTCCAGAGTTTGCCTACTGAACGGAAATTACGCCTTCATTTTCACCGTTTTATGCTACGGGTACATGAAGAATTAACTGAACTACAGGGGCACGAAAACCCTCTGGAAGTTGTGGCGGATGGTTTCAAAGCACAAACGGATATACTCTGCTTTGATGAATTTTTTGTTTCTGACATTACGGATGCCATGATACTTGGTACATTGTTAGAAGCTTTGTTCAGGCGGGGAATTGCATTGGTAGCAACATCAAATATCCCACCAGATGAACTGTATCGGAATGGATTACAACGCGCACGTTTCCTGCCAGCGATTGAACAAATCAAGAAATATTGTGACGTGATGAATGTAGATGCCGGAATTGATTATCGATTGCGGACGCTCACTCAGGCACATCTTTATTTGACGCCACTGTCGGAAAGTACCCACCAAGAGATGCATCAGGTTTTCCTGCGTCTGGCCGGGCGGGAAGGTGAGCCAGCTCCGGTACTGGAGATTAACCATCGTAAGATGCCTGCGATTAACAGTGTTGATGGTGTGTTGGCAATCAATTTCAAGACGTTGTGTGAGGATCCCCGGAGTCAGTTGGACTATATTGCTTTGTCTAAAATCTATCACTCTGTTTTGCTGCATGACGTACCGGTGATGACGGTGTTGAATGAGAGTGCTGCGCGGCGTTTCATTGCATTGGTTGATGAATTCTATGAACGTCACGTGAAATTGATCATCAATGCTGAAGCCTCAATGGAAGAGATTTATCAGGGAGAATTACTCCGTTTTGAGTTCCAGCGTTGTCTGTCCCGTTTACAGGAAATGCAGAGTGAGGAATATTTACAGCGCCCGCATCTGCCTTGATATTCGGTGAAATTATAGAGAGATTTCGCCAGGATTACCGTTATCTGGCGGGATAATTATTGAATTTGGGGTCGATTTTTTATTGCGACTTCTCTATAATCTTGCGACCCCACGTTACAGCAGGATTTTTTATTTCCCGAAAAACTTGCATTAGTGCCGGCATAGGCTATTCGAAGGGGTAGGTTTGCTGGACATGAGTCGTGTGAGCCTCAAAAAAGTTTCTGAACCTCGAGCGTTCACCAACGTGTAACTTATAATTGGGTAAGCTTTAATGAAAACTTTTACAGCTAAACCAGAAACCGTAAAACGCGACTGGTATGTTGTTGACGCAGACGGCAAAACTCTGGGCCGTCTTGCAACTGAAATAGCTCGTCGCCTGCGCGGCAAGCACAAAGCGGAATACACTCCGCACGTTGATACTGGTGATTACATCATTATTGTTAACGCAGAGAAAGTTGCTGTAACTGGCAACAAACGTGCTGACAAAATCTATTATCACCACACTGGCCACATCGGTGGTATCAAGCAAGCGACCTTTGAAGAGATGATTGCCCGCCGTCCTGAGCGTGTCATTGAAATCGCGGTTAAAGGCATGCTGCCAAAAGGGCCACTGGGTCGTGCAATGTACCGTAAACTGAAAGTTTACGCGGGCAGTGAGCACAACCACGCGGCACAGCAACCACAAGTTCTGGACATTTAATCGGGATTATAGGCAATGGCTGAAAATCAATACTACGGCACTGGTCGCCGCAAAAGCTCCTCCGCTCGTGTCTTCATTAAGCCAGGTAGCGGTAACATCGTAATCAACCAACGCAGTCTCGAAGTTTACTTCGGTCGTGAAACTGCGCGCATGGTTGTTCGTCAGCCACTTGAGCTGGTTGACATGTTGGACAAACTGGATCTGTACATCACTGTTAAAGGTGGTGGTATCTCTGGTCAGGCAGGCGCAATCCGTCACGGTATCACCCGTGCACTGATGGCTTATGATGAGACTTTGCGTTCTGATCTTCGCAAAGCTGGCTTCGTTACCCGCGATGCGCGTGAAGTTGAACGTAAAAAAGTGGGTCTGCGCAAAGCACGTCGTCGTCCACAGTTCTCCAAGCGTTAATTTTTTGCCGCCATGGTGGCATTGGATTAATGTTGAAACCCGCCATTTTTATGGTGGGTTTTTTTATCTTCGGGTTTTCTTTCCTTTGTGAATACTCTTTTTTTTCCAGAAAAAAAAGCATATTGCAGAGATAAGTCTCTGAACTCCGATATATCATCATTAATTCTTAATCTACTTCCCCACAAAATGTTCAAAATCTGGTAGACTAGTGACAATTTTTTGCCTTATCCATGCGTTTGCCTGATTTGTCTATAATCCTCGGATAATAATCGCGAAGCCGGATGAGAATATGAGCGAGAATAGCCATTGTTCATTGAAGGGCTGTTCGTTCCTTTTTTTAGATAAACTTGGAGGTTTTCATGGCTGTCGCTGCCAACAAACGTTCGGTAATGACTCTGTTTTCCGGCCCGACCGACATTTTTAGCCATCAAGTGCGAATTGTACTGGCGGAAAAAGGGGTCAGCGTTGAAATAGAACACGTTGAAGCAGGCAATTTGCCACAGGATCTTATTGACCTGAACCCGTATCAGACGGTTCCTACCCTGGTTGATCGTGAGCTGACTCTTTATGATTCTCGCATCATAATGGAATATTTGGATGAGCGTTTCCCGCATCCACCGCTCATGCCTGTATACCCTGTTGCACGTGGCTCCAGCCGTTTGATGATGCACAGAATTGAAAAAGACTGGTATTCCCTGATGTACAAAATTCAGGGAGGGAATATACAGGAAGCCAATGCTGCACGGAAACAGCTTGCTGAAGAGTTGCTGGCGATAGCACCTATTTTCAGAGAGATGCCTTTCTTCATGAGCGATGAATTCAGTCTGGTAGACTGTTATCTCTCTCCTCTGTTGTGGCGTTTACCTGTACTGGGTGTTGAGTTGTCTGGCCCGGGAGCCAAAGATCTTCAAGTCTATATGCAACGTGTATTTGAACGTGATGCGTTTCTGGCTTCATTGACAGAAGCGGAGCGTGAAATACGTTTACAGTCACGGAGTTAATGTATGGGTATGACTCAAATATCTCCCCGCCGCCCTTATTTACTGCGGGCACATTATGAATGGCTGCTGGATAATGATTTGACTCCGCATATCGTTGTGGATGTTACTCAATATGGAGTAAGCGTTCCGATGGAATATGCGCAGAACGGGCAGATCATCCTGAATATTTCCCCACAGGCGGTTGGTAATCTGGAATTAGCCAATGACGAAGTTCGCTTCAATGCTCGTTTTGGTGGGGTAGCACGGCAGGTTTCTGTTCCTATGTCTGCTGTGATCGCGGTTTATGCTCGTGAAAATGGGGCCGGAATGATGTTTGAGCCAGAAGTAGCCTATGAAGCGGGATCTGGGCAGGAAGATTCCGATTCTCCGGCGGCTGATAATCTGGTGCTGATTCGTGATATGAAAACACAGCGTGATAATCATTCCCCTGATGATGAACCACCTCAACCACCAAAAGGCCGTCCGACATTACGTGTGGTAAAATAGGCACGTAAACCATGCAGTACCAATAAACCGATAAAATAAAGGAGATAAACATCTCCTTTATTTTTGGTTGTATTTATTGGTTATTGGTATTGTATTACAAATATTCAGTGTAAGACTGGTTCAACTCCCACTGACATATCTCTATATTTTCTTTGTCCTTTCTGCTTGCTGATTTTTTGGCTGCCGTTAAACTTTTAGCTACATTTCGAACAAATTGCTCTTTTTTTTCCAAACCTATTAATGTTGGTGGAATATTACAGATATCACTTGATAAGGAAGGTTTGCGTTTGTTTGCCAGCGTTAGAACTTCAACAGGATTATTAATTAAGGCAAAAGATAAGGAATTAAAAATCTGTTTGGAAAAGTCTTGATGTATGTTGGGAGTTAATTCAAAAGCGATTTTTACCCATTCAGGATTTCCGGTCGTAATATAATAGGCAATTTCATTCCTTTTACCTTGTTCACCGATTTCAGCAACGATGGAATTCACTCCCCTCTCTTTTACTTGCTGTCTGATTTCTGTAGGGGTGGATAAACCAGCGACCGAAGGGGAGCTAATCAAGAGTATGAAGGGGAGCAAAGATATTTTAGTTAGTAAACGCATTTAGTTCTCGGAGTTACTATTATGTAATTAATTTTAAATTGGTTATTATTTAATTAGTTATTTTATTCTACTTGAAAGCGCAGGCTTCAAATCTGTAATTTGCGTATAAATCATCATCTTATTTCATTAATCCTTCATATCTTCTTTATATCCGGCAGGTATATGCTGAAACCTTTCTTTAAAAAAGAAATAAAACCTATTTTTAAGATTAGCTAGGATATTAAATTCAAATATTTACTTTTGGGATATAAGAATAGTCGCATAACACAAAAAAATACAATAATCATGGTAGTAAAAGGGAAATTATTACTACCTCTATAGTAGGTGGTGGTTATAGAGAACAATTTTCTGTGCACACAAAAAATGTACCAGACGAATCAAAAAATATCAATAAATTGATCGTCAATAACGATTAATTTTATATATATTGATAGGATTCATCAATCAAATGAAAAATGATCACTAATTCCAACAAGAGGTGGTTTTAGAATGACAATAAAAGAGAAGTGAGAGTCTATTTTGTGAGATTTTCTCCGATCAAAAGACCGGAGAAAAATTCAGGATAAAATGAAATTAAACCTCAAGGTAATCAAGAATGCCGGAGGCGGCTCCTCTGCCTTCAGCAATGGCGGTGACTACTAAATCAGAACCTCTGACAGCATCTCCACCAGCAAAGATTTTAGGGTTGCTGGTTTGGAAAGGAAAATCACTGGATTCGGGGGCGATAATGCGTCCTTGTTGATCAAGATTGACCTGATATTCATCCAGCCATTGCATGGTGTGTGGTTTGAAACCAAACGCCATAATCACAGCATCAGCTTCAATGATAAACTCTGAATCTGGCATGATTTCAGCCTGGCGCCGGCCTTTTTCATCCATTTCACCTAATTGTGTTTTAGCTACTCTGACACCTCGAACATGACCTCTATCATTGACTTCAATGCTGACTGGTTGGAGGTTGAATTGGAATTCAGCGCCTTCTTCCCGGGCATTTTTTACTTCACGGCGAGAACCGGGCATATTGTCTTCATCCCGCCGATAGGCACAAATCACTTTGGTTGCACCCTGACGGACAGAAGTACGTACGCAGTCCATTGCCGTGTCACCACCCCCCAGAACCAAAACCCGCTTACCTTTCATATCAATATAGGGTTGTTCCGGTAATTCTTCATAGCCCATTAAATGACGGGTATTGGCAATTAGAAAAGGCAGAGCATTATATACCTCGTCGGCATTTTCATTTTCCAGGCCGCCATGTATGGACTGATAAGTTCCAACGCCCAAAAAGACGGCATCAAATTGCTTTGTGAGTTCAGCAAGTGTGACATCTTTCCCTATTTCTGTATTTAGGCAGAATTCGATACCCATTTCGGTAAAAATTTCTCTGCGTCGGCTCATGACCTCTTTTTCCAGTTTAAAAGCAGGAATACCAAATGTGAGCAATCCGCCGATTTCAGGATGTCGATCGTAAACGACAACCTGCACACCATTGCGTGTCAGTACATCAGCGCATGCTAATCCAGCAGGGCCTGCACCAACGACGGCGACTCGTTTGTCTGTCGTGCTCACGTGTGACATATCGGGTTTCCAACCCATCGCAATAGCAGTATCGTTAATATAACGCTCAATATTACCGATAGTGACGGCACCAAAGTCGTCGTTCAGTGTACAGGCACCTTCACACAGACGATCCTGCGGACAAACCCGTCCACAAACTTCCGGCAGGCTATTTGTTTGATGGGATAGCTCTGCTGCTTCAATAATGCGGCCTTCATTGGCTAATTTTAGCCAGTTCGGGATGTAGTTATGTACCGGGCATTTCCACTCACAATACGGATTTCCACATGCGAGGCAGCGATCTGCCTGCGCCTGAACTTGAATTTCAGAAAAAGGCTCATAAATTTCCACAAATTCTATTTTGCGGATTTTCAACGCTTTTTTTGGGGGATCGACACGCTGTAGGTCGATAAATTGATAAACATTTTGACTCATTCTTAACTCCTACTGCGCCTGAACTCGCAATTCTGCGGAGGAGCGGCTGCGGTGCCCCAGCAGTGCACTGACATCACTGGACTTAGGTTTAACCAGTGCGAATTTATTGACCCATTGTGACCAGTTTTCCAGAATACTTTCACCGTGTTGGGAGCCGGTCAGGCGAACATGTTCGGTGATTAATCCGCGTAAGTGTTCTTTATGAATGGAGAGGGTATCAATTGAAAGAACTTCGACTAATTCAGAGTTAACCCGTTTGCGGAAATCATCAGATTCATCGAGAACATACGCGAACCCTCCTGTCATACCTGCACCAAAGTTGACTCCTGTGTTACCCAGAACACAGACTATTCCACCTGTCATATATTCACAGCCGTTATCTCCGATACCCTCAACCACGGTGATGGCACCTGAATTTCTGACTGCAAAGCGTTCACCTGCACATCCGGCGGCAAACAATTTTCCGCCAGTTGCACCATAAAGGCAGGTATTGCCAATAATCGTTGCTTCGTGACTTTTGAATGCAGAGCCAACCGGAGGCAAAATAACAATCTGTCCACCTGCCATACCCTTACCGACGTAATCATTGGCATCACCGGTTAATGTTAATCCAACTCCGCCTGCGTTCCAGACCCCAAAACTTTGTCCGGCTGTTCCTGTAAAATGTAATTTTATTGGGTTACCCGCCAGCCCCTGATCACCATGTATTGCGGCAATCGCGCCAGACAGTGATGCCCCGACAGAGCGGTCAGTATTCTGGATATCAAAATAGAATTTTTTACTCTGCGCTTTTTTTACAAAAGGCAGGGCCTGATTGATAATCGCTTTATTGAGCACACCCTGATCAAAGGAAGGGTTATCTTCAGTGCAATACTGGGCTTTGCCTTCATGGGGCTGTGCTGTTTCCAGTAAAGGTTCAAGATTGAGTTTACTCTGCCTGGCAGAGATACCTTCCAGTATTTCAAGCAAATCTGTGCGGCCAATCAAATCTGTTAATTTGCGTATTCCCAGTTGAGCCAGAATTTCACGCGTTTCCTGTGCGATGAAGCGGAAATAATTCATTACGCGTTCAGGCAGCCCGTGATAATGAGACTGACGCAATTTCTCATCTTGTGTTGCTATTCCGGTTGCACAGTTATTGAGATGACAAATTCTCAGGTATTTACAGCCGAGCGCAACCATTGGTCCCGTACCAAAACCAAAACTTTCTGCACCTAAAATAGCGGCTTTGATAATGTCCACACCTGTTTTTAACCCGCCGTCAACCTGAAGACGAATTTTATGGCGCAAACCATTAGCGACCAGCGCTTGCTGGGTTTCTACCAGGCCGAGTTCCCACGGACAACCGGCATATTTTACAGAGGACAGAGGACTTGCTCCTGTTCCTCCGTCATAGCCGGCGATGGTGATTAAATCAGCATAGGCTTTTGCTACTCCGGTAGCGATGGTTCCTACACCCGGCTCTGAAACCAATTTCACAGAAATCAGGGCATTAGGATTGACCTGTTTCAGATCAAAGATTAACTGGGCCAAATCTTCGATAGAATAAATATCATGATGCGGTGGTGGCGAAATCAGAGTCACACCGGGAATCGAATAACGTAGTCTGGCGATATAAGGTGTCACCTTATCTCCCGGTAATTGTCCGCCTTCACCGGGTTTTGCTCCCTGGGCAACTTTAATTTGAATGACATCGGCACTGCTTAAATAAGCAGGAGTGACGCCAAAACGCCCGGAAGCAACTTGCTTAATCCGGGAAACTTTTTTCGTACCATAGCGAGCGGGATCTTCTCCACCTTCGCCGGAATTAGAGAAACCACCCAGTGTATTCATTGCTTCAGCCAGTGCTTCATGTGCTTCAGGGCTTAGCGCACCAATTGACATAGCTGCGGTGTCAAAACGTTTGAACAGTGCTTCGGCGGGTTCGACTTCTTCAATGGAAATCGGCTCTCCTTTTGGCGATATTGCCAGCAGGTCGCGTAGTGTTGTGATAGGACGGCCGTTAACCAATTGTGAGTACTTCTGATAATCACTGTACTTGCCGCTATGAACTGCTGTTTGTAAAGTACTCACGACATCAGGGTTATAAGCGTGATATTCCCCATTGTGGACATATTTTAGTAATCCACCCTGATCGATGGTGTGGCGGTGCAGCCACGCCCGTCTGGAAAGGTTACGTAAATCTTGTTCGAAGTCGTTGAAATCAGCGCCTTCAATCCGGCTGACGACCCCATTGAAGCAGAGAGCTGTTATTTCAGAATGTAAGCCGACAGCTTCAAACAACTTAGAACAGCGATAGGAAGAAATCGTGGAGATGCCCATTTTGGACATGATCTTATATAACCCTTTATTGATACCATTACGATAATTCAGCATCACACGGGCATATGGGGTATTGATTGTGCCGTCATCGATCATTTTGCCCAATGATTCATACGCCAGATAAGGGTAAACAGCGGTAGCACCAAAGCCAAGCAACACCGCGAAATGGTGTGGATCGCGGGCACTGGCGGTTTCGACTATCAGGTTGGCATCACAACGCAAACTTTTTTCCACCAAACAGTGCTGGATGGCACCAACTGCCATTGGGGCAGGGATCGGTAATCTTTCCGGAGAAATATTACGGTCGGATAAGACCAGCAATACCGCACCATTACGGACACGTTTTTCTGCTTGTTCGCACAGGGTTGAAACTGCGGTTTTGAGATTAGTTTCTTGTGGGTTAAACGTTAAATCCAATGTTTCTGCGCGATAATAAGAGCCTTGCTGTGTTGTCAGTTGCACAAAATCGGGATAGAGCAGTACCGGGGATTCGAAACTCAGGCGGTGGGCCTGTCCTTCAGCTTCACAAAAGACATTCATCTCCCGGCCTATGCGGGTGGACAGTGACATAACATGTGCTTCACGCAGCGGATCGATGGGAGGATTGGTAACTTGAGCAAATTGCTGGCGGAAATAGTCGTAGATTATGCGTGGGCGGCTGGAAAGTACGGCAAATGGTGTATCATCTCCCATTGAACCTGTTGCTTCCTGACCATTCTCGCCGAGTACGCGGATGATTTGATCCAGCTCTTCATTACTGTAGGCAAACTGTTTGTGATAGGTTGCCAGTATGCGATCGTCAAAATCCCGTGTGCCAACTTGTTCTTCTGGTAATTTTTCGAAAGGAATCAGGTGATTGACATTCTTTTCCAGCCACTCTTTATAAGGATGGCGGCTTTTTAAATCATTATCGGTTTCGGCAGAATGGAGAATTCGGCCTTTCCGGGTATCGATTACCATTAATTCACCTGGGCCGATGCGCCCTTTTTCTACGACTTCATCGGGTTGGTACTCCCAGATCCCCACTTCTGAAGCACAGGTGATCAGTTTATCCTTGGTAATAACATAACGTGCCGGACGTAAGCCGTTGCGGTCGAGGTTACAGGCTGCATAGCGCCCGTCTGAAATAACGATACCAGCCGGCCCATCCCACGGCTCCATATGCATGGAATTAAAATCGAAGAAAGCACGCAGATCTTCATCCATATCTGGGTTGTTCTGCCAGGCGGGGGGAACCAGTAAACGCATTGCACGGATCAAATCCATACCGCCATTAAGAAACAGTTCCAGCATATTATCCAGTGAACTGGAATCTGAACCCGTTTCGTTGACAAAAGGAGCCGCAGTTTGTAAGTCAGGGATCAAAGGGGTACGGAATTTATAGGCTCTCGCTTTGGCCCATTCGCGGTTTCCGGTGATCGTATTGATTTCACCATTATGAGCCAGATAACGAAACGGCTGTGCTAATGGCCAGCGAGGGACGGTATTAGTTGAAAACCGCTGATGGAACAGGCAGATTGCTGACTCCATGCGTAGATCTGCCAAATCTGAGTAAAACCGAGGCAGATCAGCCGCCATACATAGCCCTTTGTAAATCGTGACCAGATTGGAGAGGCTGCAAATATAAAAATCGTCATCGGTAATGCGTTTCTCTATACGGCGACGGGCAATGAATAGACGACGTTCCAAATCCTGTGATCGCCATCCGGCAGGGGCATTAACAAAAATTTGTTCAATGCGGGGGAGGCTTGACAGTGCGATGTTGCCTAAAATATCGCGATTGATAGGGACTTCTCGCCATCCGGCAATGGACAGCGTTTCATTTTCTAATTCTTGTTCAATAATATCGCGGCATGATTGGGCTATCTGGCTATCCTGACTCAAAAACAACATACCGACGGCGTAGTTCTTTGCCAGACGCCATGATTGTTCATTGGCAATCATCTGGAAAAACCGGTCAGGTTTTTGCATTAATAAGCCACAGCCGTCACCCGTTTTTCCATCTGCCAGAATTGCTCCCCGATGTTGCATTCTGGCAAGTGCATGTATTGCTGTGCGCACAACCTTGTGGCTTGGCTCCCCTTCAATATGTGCGATTAATCCAAAGCCACAGTTATCTTTTTCCTGTAATTTGTCATACAACATGGTAAAGCTCCCAAGTTCTGTCCAACTCTTACATCACTCACGAGATGATATAGATTATTATTGCTACAGACGTCTGAATTGCGCCCTCAGTCAAATACCATTTGTTTTAGTTTGTTTTACCGGTAATAACTATTTGTCAGTCATAACCGTTAATAGAAACAGCAGAGCGAAATGATATTGTATTTCTGTATAAGGTCACTGCATAAATATGAGCTGGGGAAAGAACCAACAGGTAATTTTCAGCGAATTCCCAACTTAGCGAGAAAAATAAAACAGGTCAAATAATGTTAGATCGTGTTTTATGTAATTGAAAAATGCATATCAGTTTGAATTAAAATAAAAATATTGTTATTGCCTTATTATGTGACTCAGATCATGACTTAGAGATGATGTGAGTTATATCACTAATTTATCCATAGTATGTGTTTTAAATATGCTTAAAAAATGACTTTTTTTAGAATATTAATCTTTTCCCATGAATATTATTGGCATGTTATTGTGTATTTTGTGTTCGTTAAGAGTAAATGGTTGATCGATTTTTGTTCTTTTATAAGTAACTAAAATCAGGTTTGATTTATTATTCTGTTTTTTTGATTTTTTATTCTTTTAAGGGATTAAGAACAATATCCCTTAACGAAGTTGGGCTTTATTTAAGTTATGATTCAATCTGGTGATTTTACTTGGAGTTGTTATGAAGCTGATCAGGGGGCTTGCCCAATATTACGTTGATTTAATGATGAAACTGGGATTAGTACGCTTTTCGTTACTATTGGCATCTGTTCTGGTGATCCTGGCAATGGCGATGCAAATGGCAGTGACATTTGTCTTGCATGGGGAAGTACAACGTATCGATTTAATCCGTTCTATCTTTTTTGGTTTATTAATTACGCCGTGGGCGGTTTATTTTCTCTCTATTGTCGTCGAGCAACTTGAAGAGTCCCGCCAACGCTTATCCAGTTTGGTGGCAAAGCTGGAGGAAATGCGTCAGCGTGATGCAATATTGAATCAGCAGCTAAAAGACAATATTACTCAATTAAATCAAGAAATCAGCGAAAGGGAAAAAGCAGAACAAGCTCATCTGGTGTTGCTGGAAAAATTGAAATTAGAAATGGAGTACCGTGAAAAAACACAGATTGAATTTGAACAGCAATCGGTTCTGTTGCGTTCATTCCTTGATGCTTCACCTGATCTGGTTTATTACCGCAATGAAGATAATGAGTTTTCTGGCTGTAACCGTGCGATGGAACTGCTGACAGGCAAAAGCGAAAAGCAGCTGATTGGTCTGACACCGGTAGAGGTTTACGACAAAGAGATCGCCAGCAAAGTGATGGAAACAGATGAAAAAGTCTTTCGTCATAACGTCTCGCTGACTTATGAACAATGGCTGGTTTATCCTGATGGACGCAAGGCCTGTTTTGAGCTGAGAAAAGTTCCTTTTTATGATCGTATTGGTAGACGTCATGGCCTGATGGGATTCGGACGCGATATAACGGAGCATAAGCGCTATCAGGACGCGTTGGAGAGTGCCAGCAGGGATAAGACTACCTTTATCTCTACGATTAGCCATGAGCTTCGTACGCCTTTAAATGGCATTGTCGGTTTAAGTCGTATCCTGCTGGATACTAATCTGACACCAGAACAGTGCAACTATCTGAAAACAATCCACGTCAGTGCGATAACTCTGGGTAATATCTTTAATGATATTATTGAGTTAGATAAAATTGAGCGCCGTAAGATCCAACTTGATACTCAGCCGATTGATTTTACCGGCTTTATGGCTGATTTGGAGAATTTGTCCGGATTGTTGGCACAACCAAAAGGAATTCGGTTTGTTTTAGAGCCAGAATTGCCATTACCTGCCAAAGTATTGGCTGATGGTACTCGCCTGCGTCAAATTCTATGGAATTTAATTGGCAATGCCGTGAAATTTACCCAGAAAGGTGAAATCAGAGTGCGTATCTGGTGTGAAAAAGAAGATCGCCTGCTGTTTGAAGTCACTGATTCCGGTATTGGTATCCCTTCTGATGAACTAGAAAAAATCTTCGCTATGTATTATCAGGTGAGAGACAGCGCTGGCGGACGTCCGGCAACGGGGACAGGGATCGGCCTTGCTGTATCCAAACGGCTTGCACAAGCTATGGGAGGTGATATTACGGTTAAGAGTACAGTAGGGGAAGGATCTTGTTTTACCTTGTCTGTGATTGCCCCTGCGATTGATGAAAACGCTGCGGGAGGGGAAGAAGAAGATTCACTGCCATTACCCGCACTGAATATCCTGTTAGTTGAAGATATTGAGCTGAATGTCATTGTTGCCCGTTCTGTTCTGGAAAGACTCGGTAATAGTGTAGATGTCGCCATGAATGGTCGTGATGCTCTGGATATGTTTGATCCCGATGAATATGACTTGGTGCTGCTTGATATCCAGTTACCGGATATGACTGGATGGGATATTGCTCGTGAGTTGCATAAACGTTACCAGAATCACACTCTCCCTCCACTGATCGCTCTGACTGCCAATGTTTTGAAAGACAAAAAAGAATATCTTGAGGCAGGTATGGACGAAGTTCTTAATAAGCCTCTTTCTGTTAAGGAACTGACTGCCGTAATGGAAAAATTCTGGGGTAAACCGGCTGAATCTGCACCTCTGTTACCAGAGGCAATTAACTTGAAAAAGGGTGAAGAATTCCTTGATGAACTCCTTGATTTAGAGATGCTCAATCAGTACATCGATTTAGTCGGTCCGAAGATGATTGCTGATAATCTGACCATCTTTGAAAATATGATGCCAAACTACCTTGCTTTACTGGAATCGAATATGACAGCAAAGGATCAAAAAGGCATTACGGAAGAGGCTCATAAAATCAAGGGGGCTGCCGGTTCTGTCGGATTACGTCATTTACAACAATTAGCACAGCAGATCCAATCACCGGATTTACCAGCCTGGTGGGATAACGTGCAAGAGTGGGCAGATGAGCTGAGTCAGGAATGGAAACATGATACGGAAACATTGAGAAACTGGCTGGCGAGCGCTACAAAAAAATAACCCCAACCGAAGTTGGGGTGCGCGAATACTGCGCCAACACCAGGGAAACTTGTTTGCCCGCTTATCTAAGATTTATTTTAGGCGCGAGCAATTAAAGAATTCTTCCACACAAAGTACAAGTACCAACATAGCAAAGATAAGATTTTTTGTTACAAGATTCATTAAAATCTGTGATGAAGATTGGTGTTTAACCCTCTAAGGGGTTAAGCATTAATCTACTACAAATGGAGAGGAATATGAAATCTGTTGCAGTTATATTAAGTGGATGTGGGGTCTATGACGGTAGTGAAATCCACGAATCAGTTTTAACTATGCTCTCTTTGAGTCGTTTGGGAGCTGAAGTATCTTTTTTTTCGCCTGATGAGTCACAACATCATGTAATTAATCATCTTAATGGAGAAGAAAAACAAGAAATTCGTCACATAATGGAAGAGTCAGCCCGTATAACAAGAGGTAATATTCAGCCATTATCTGAGGTTGATGTTAATACTTTGGATGCACTGATTGTTCCCGGCGGTTTTGGCGCAGCTAAAAATTTATGTAATTTCGCATTTAAAGGATCTGATTGTGAAATAAATAATGATTTTTTAAGTGTTGTGCGAAATATGCACCAAAGAGGCAAGCCAATGGGTTTTATGTGTATTGCACCTGTTATGGTTCCCAAAATATTAGATAAACCGATAAAAGTCACTGTAGGTAATGATCCCGAAACGGTAGCACAGATAGAAAAAATGGGAGGGGTTCATATAGAGTGTCCGGTTGATGGCATTGTTATTGATTTTGAAAATAAAATTGTAACAACGCCAGCTTATATGCTTGCTCAATCTTTATCTGAGGCTGAAATTGGGATAGACAAATTGGTCAGAAAAATATTGGAAATGATTGAGTAATAGGATGAAAAATCCTTTTTCAATATTATGGCACTGGTTGAAAAAAATTGTGTGTATGATCACTTTTTTGTGGTTTGTTGCTGTAATCACATTTTCATTTCTGCCGGTGCCGTTTTCTATGGTGATGCTGGAGAAGCAAATCAGTGCGTTAGTGTCAATTAATTTATCTTATGTTTCTCGCTCTGCCTGGGTAGCTCAAGAGCAAATTTCACCTTATATGGCATTAGCCGTGATTGCTGCCGAGGATCAACGGTTTCCGCAACACTGGGGGTTTGATTTTCCAGCGATAGCAATGGCAGTAGAACATAACAAAAAGTATCGGAAGCGAATACGTGGTGCTTCCACCATAACTCAGCAAACCGCTAAGAACCTCTTTCTGTGGGAAGGACGTAGTTGGGTGAGGAAAGGGCTGGAGACGGGAATGACGGTTGTGCTGGAGCTACTGTGGTCAAAGAAACGCATTTTAACAGTCTATCTCAATATTGCTGAATTTGGTGAGGGTATTTTTGGTGTGGAAGAAGCTGCTCAACACTATTTCGGCAAACCAGCCAGTCGATTGACAGCTTCTGAGGCCGCTCTTTTGGCGGCAGTGTTACCTAATCCTCTCCGCTATAGGGTTGATGCACCTTCTGCTTATGTGTTGCAACGTCAGCGATGGATCTTACGGCAAATGCAGTTATTAGGGGGACAGAGTTATCTAAAAACAAATAAATTGAGTAAATAATTTGAAATGCGGTGCTCAGGAAACAGTAGAAAAACCCAAACAAAGCAGCACTTTTTTGTGCCGCTTTGTTTGTAATAGTTTATTTGGCAGAGTTTGTTGGAAAAAAATTAACCGTGACGTTTTACTGTTGATACCGTGATTTGTATCGTGCTAATCGCTACTTTCAATATCAAATCTAATCAAGATAAATGAATGCAGTGGTTACACGTTTAACCCCGTCAGTTTCACTGGCAATCTTCGCGGCATCAGCCCCTTCCTGCCTGGTAACAATGCCGAACAAAAAGACTTCGCCATTCTCAGTCACAATTTTAATATTTGATGACTTCACCGCATCACTGGCCAGAATTTTCGAACGTACTTTCGTCGTCAGCCAGGTATCTAAAGATGCAGTACTGAGTGCAACAGGATTACCTTGTCTGATTTCGTTGTAAACTACACTAACCCCTTCGACTTTTGATGCTATCTGCTTGGCCCGATCCGCCAGCTGCATGTCTGGGCTCTGGCCGGTTAATAACACTTTTCCATCATAAACTGTGGTAACGATACGAGCCCGGGACTTAATTTGTGGGTCTTTGCTGATGTCATTACTGATACGAGCTTCTAAAGTGGTATCGTCAACTTGTTGCCCGACTGTACGGGGATCGGTGCCTGCTTTGGTTGCAATAGCAGCAGAGCCGATGATGGCAGCACCAATACATCCCTGTAATAACATTGCACTACAAAATACCAATAATAGAGAAAATAACCGCATTATTTGGCTCCTTAGTCATCCTGATGAGGGAATAACGTATTGTCGATTAAGTCACACAGACAGTTAATTGTCAGTATGTGCACTTCCTGAATTCTGACACTGTGATGGGAAGGGATGCGGATTTCTACATCTTGTGGCCCCAACAACCCTGCCAGTTCACCGCCATCAAAACCCGTCAATGCAACAATAGTCATATCACGGGTGACAGCGGCTTCTACTGCTTTGATAATCGCCCGATTGTTTCCATGTGTAGAGATAGCCAGCAGAACATCTCCGGTCTGCCCCAGTGCTCTGACTTGTTTTGCGTAGATCTCTTCTGGCTGTTTACTGCCGGCGATGGCAGTGATCACCACATTATCAGCATTCAGCGACAACGCTGGCAGACTTGGTCGCTCTGTCTCAAATCGGTTTATCATACTGGCTGCAAAACGTTGTGCTGTTGCGGCAGAGCCGCCGTTGCCACAGCACAGGATCTTGTTGCCATTCAGCAGTGACTGAACCATCATCATTGCGGCGCGGGATATCGCGTCGGGTAATGCCTCTGCTGCTGCGATTTGTGTTTGAATACTTTCGGTAAAGCAGACTTTAATTCTATCCAGCACGTTATGACCTATATATTTCTATTTTATTGATCGAATAAGTATACCCTTCATCTTTCGAGTTGCCTCTCACCGGAGGCCACTCGAAATCTATTGGGGGAAAACATTCAGAACCTATCAGATAGGTTTTCATTTAAATTGAAAGCATCCTTCAACCATACAAATTTCTGACCGGTAATTGCACAAACATCAAAGCGGCAGGCCGCAGTCTCAATACATTCATCACGCTGGTAAAGCCAGAACGAGGCGGTGCGCAATATCTTTCTGCGCTTGCTTTGGGTAATTGTAGTAACGGCATCACCGTATTGTGCATTTTGGCGGAAACGGACTTCGACAAAGACCCATGTTTGTTTATCACGCATGATCAGATCAATCTCCCCGCCACGAATTTTCACATTCTCTGCGACAAAGACAAGACCTTGTTTCTGCAAAAACTGTTTAACTTGCTGTTCATAATGGCATCCCTGCGCATAGCGATTATTTTTGGTTTTTTTCATCCTGAAATTACCGGTCAAAAGGAAAAAGTAATTTATTGTACCGACTGTATGGCAATATTTTTGTTTGTATTCTGAACAGAAACACTGTCTGCGGTACTGTTAATCGTGCTGTCAGTATTATCAGCGGGGTTATTTGCTGTCATACGGCTCTCAACCATAATGCGTCCATTATTAAATTGCATCCACGGTAGCTGACGGGATATTGTACAACCCTCTGTGATGGAAAGCTCTCCGGATGCTCCATTCATATTGAACCCGATACCTTGTTGTAACTGAGCAAAATGATTGGCTAATGACCAGGCATCGATTCCCATCGCGTAAAGTCGCATAAGAGAATAATCATTACCAAATTTATTTGCGGCCTGTTTCATCAAGGGAATATTTGTTCCCGTCAATAACGGAACATCGCTAAATTGCATACCATCCATTTCCAGACGAAAATCTGGCCCGGCATCTGCTTTATTGCTACGTGAATTGGCATAAAGAGCGGGTTTTTTACGAGAACTGATTGCCATATCAATCATTGGCTTGATCAGCGCTAATTCATCCGTTGTCGCAACGATGTAAACCGCATCAATTTGCTCACCGGAAGTGCTGGTAACAGCAACAGATAAGTTCTTATTAGCTTGTGGCTCGTCAATAGCAGGAGTAGAAGTACTGACAGAAATGGGTGTGCCGGATAAACGAATCCCAACACCACGGTTCATGGATTGTCTCATCTCTGTTGTTGTTCCGAAGGATTGCTGTAATGCGTTGGAACCGCCTAATTTCTGCCATTCGGCTGCAAAGGCTTTTGCCACTCGATCACCCAATACAGTACGCGGTACTAACACCAATGGATTATGTTTCTGTTGATGCCAGATATGCAAAGCAGCACTTTTAGCCTCATCTTCCGGTGACAGGGAGAAATAACAGATATTGGAATGAGGTTGTAATATGTCTGGTTTATTAAGAGCCAGAATCTCTAATGGTGTATTGATCTGGGCCAATTGCTCAACCTGAGGTTTCAGCAATGGGCCGACTACCAGTGTGACGCCATCCTGTTCAGCTTGTGCCAACAGATTAGCCAGAGGCTGGCTGCTGGTATCATAGATTTTCACGGGATGATCATTGACAGGGACCGGACTGATCGTAAATTGTGCTACTGTACTGGTATCGCCGGAATTATTTTCAGGGTTTTCGGTATCAGCATTTGCCATATCTGTTCCTGCTACAGCTCTGATAGTATCACCCGTTGTTGTATTATTTGTATTTCCGATATCGGAAGCTCTGGTATTAACGGAATTAACATTGGCAGAATCATTTGCACTCACAGGTAGTTCGGGTTGTGGCAAGCCTTTTTGTGCATCAAGGAAGCCCTGGCGGATTGCCTCCCCAAATGCTTTTGCCTGGCCACTCAGAGGCAGAAATAGCCCTATACTGGCCTGACGATCTGTGGGGGTAAACAGTATTTGTTGCAGGGCAGCAGGTAAACTCCGGGCAGCGGGGTTATCCGGATAGCGAATTTGCCAGTCACGAATGGCAGAACGTAGTTTATCCTGATCCTGCTTATTGGTCTGATAAGCATTTAGCAGATCCAGCCACCCCTGAAGCGTATATTCATTGGCATTAATTACCAGTTCGCTCAGTTGTTGTGAAGTCAGATGCGTCAGTACCTGCCATGTATCATCAATGTTTTTCTGACGTGCAGTTTCATTTACTGCATGTGGCTCCAGCGCAATATAAGCACGGATGACATCCAGAGAAGGATGGTTATCAGCAGCATCAATAATAGCCTGATAGCGGTTAATCTCTGCGCTGATCTTGTCTTGTGGCCCAGAAGGTGGTTGCCCTTGCGGTTTAGGCGTGGTACACCCTGCAATAATCATAGTCGTCAGCAGTGCTGAGCAGACTAAACCAGTTTTGAAACGCACAAAAATTGAGGGAAGCATACTGTATCCAGTGATGTTTTTTTCAAAGATGCTCAATTTTAAATCGGTCATTCGGATGAAACAATGAATCAACCCAATCGAGCAGTGATTACGACATCTACGCTGTATGTTGTGCCAACCCCTATTGGAAATCTGGGGGATATCACTCAGCGTGCACTTGAAGTTCTTAAACATGTCGATCTGATTGCAGCCGAAGATACGCGACACACTGGCTTATTGCTTCAGCATTTTGCCATTAATGCGCGCATGTTCGCACTTCATGATCATAATGAACAGCAGAAAGCAGATCAATTAATTGCGAAATTGCAGCAAGGTCTGAGTATTGCACTTGTCTCTGATGCCGGAACACCGTTGATCAACGATCCGGGGTATCACGTTGTCCGTCGCTGCCGTGAAGCGGGTATTAATGTTGTCCCATTGCCGGGGCCTTGTGCAGCAATTACAGCATTGTCTGCCGCAGGGCTGCCTTCTGATCGTTTTTGCTACGAAGGTTTTTTGCCAGCGAAAAGTAAAGGACGCCGGGATGTATTACGCGATTTGGCGCAGGAGCCGCGGACATTGATCTTCTATGAGTCCACACATCGCTTGTTGGACAGTTTAGAAGATATTGTCACAGTATGGGGGGCGGATCGTTATGTGATATTAGCGCGGGAGCTGACAAAAACATGGGAATCTATTCAGGGAATGTCAGCTGGAGAGTTACTGGCATGGGTCAGGGAAGATGAAACCCGCCGGCGGGGAGAAATGGTGCTGATTGTTGAAGGATATCGCAAACCAGCAGATGATAGTCTCCCTCCAGAAGCCTTGCGGACACTGGCATTACTGCAAAAAGAGCTACCGCTGAAAAAGGCTGCGGCACTGGCGGCAGACATTCATGGCGTGAAGAAAAATGCCTTATACCGTTATGCTCTTGAGCAAACCGAAGAAGGTTCATGAAAATAGCGGGAACATGAAAACCCCTATACATCAGGTGATAAACCCTTTATAATCCGCGCCGGAGTTGGCTAGACAGTCGCTGCTTTACTCTTTCTTTCGGGAGCCTCTTTCGGAAGAAAGTAGTAAAGGAGAGGAAAGTCCGGGCTCCACAGGGCAGGGTGCCAGATAACGTCTGGGAGGTGAAAGCCTACGACCAGTGCAACAGAGAGCAAACCGCCGATGGCTCAGTTTTGTAAGAAACTGAGATCAGGTAAGGGTGAAAGGGTGCGGTAAGAGCGCACCGCGCGGCTGGTAACAGTCCGTGGCACGGTAAACTCCACCCGGAGCAAGACCAAATAGAGGTTCACATGGTACGGCCCGTATCGAACCCGGGTAGGTTGCTTGAGCCAGCGCGTAAGTTCTGGCCTAGATGAATGATTGTCCACGACAGAACCCGGCTTATCGGCCGACTCCACAGATTCAGCCCTATAGAGCATCCGCTTTATAGGGCTTATTCATTTCAGCAGATATATTCAGGCAGAAATACTAACTTCCCAAATCGATTAGCAAGCCCTGAAATGAAGAGATTGCCCGCAGGCGCAGTTGTGGCTCGTCTTGAATAAATATCCCATCCCCACATTTGATATTCACATTAAACTGGTTGTTGATATAGCTCTGAGCATGAATCTCAACATTACCACTGACAGATTGCAGATAAGCGCGTTTCCCTTGCAAAGATATTGTCCGGGTATCATTAGCTTGCAGCATAAGAGAGCTTATCCAGGCTGATTGGCGCAGGCACATACTGTTTTTTTCGGCTGTGGGTGAGGCCAACAAAGTCAAGGGTTGATCAGATAACACTCTACGTTGTACAGACTGTGGTGCCTGGTGAGAATTGGCATTAAGCCAGAGTTGTAAGCGGTTCAGCGGTACTTTATCACTGATATTGTGCTCGCTGTAGCGCAGATCCTGACGGGTGGAGAATAGCAGACACTCTCCTTGACGGGCCTGATTATAATTTCCGGCACTGTCACGGTACTCGGCCTCTCCTTGCAGGATAATATTCAGGATATCGACATGAGGATAAGCCTTTGGCTTGAATTCTGCTTTTGGAGCAAGGATCTCCTGATTAAGTACCCGAAGTGCTCCATAGTTCAAAAAATTTGGGTCAAAATAGTGGCCGAATGAAAAAGTATAACGGGCTTTCAACCAACCATAATCGGCTTTCCCGCATTGATTTGCTGTTCTGGTTATTATCATGACGACTATCTCTTTGCCATACGTCTGCCATATATTTATTTGTTATATATCTATTGCACTTGATCTTAATTATCTGGACGTTGAAATGTTAGCCAGTTAATCTGTTCTCTACATTCAAATTTACTGATTGAGAAATATATGGGTAAATAACATGGGGAAAGAACGAGCGCTTACACTGGAATCTTTGCGGGTGATGGATGCGATAGACCGGAGAGGAAGTTTTGCCGCAGCAGCGGATGAATTGGGGCGGGTGCCTTCTGCATTAAGTTATACTATGCAGAAACTGGAAGAAGAGCTGGATGTGGTGTTGTTTGACCGCTCCGGACATCGTACAAAGTTTACCAATGTCGGCAGAATGTTGCTTGATCGGGGCAGGCTATTGCTTGAAGTGGCGGACAAACTTACGGCAGATGCACAAGCGCTTGCCCGTGGTTGGGAAACTCATCTGATTATTGTCTGTGAAGCGCTGTTTCCCGTTGCGTCATTATTTCCTCTTGTGGACAGGCTGGCAAATAAAGCGAATACTCAGCTTTCATTAATGACCGAAGTGTTGGCTGGTGCCTGGGAACGGCTGGAAACGGGCCATGCAGACATTGTGATTGCACCAGATATTCATTTCAGGGCATCTGCGGAAACCAATTCACGAACACTTTATTCCATCAAGAACGTCTATGTTGCCAGTGTGGATCATCCTATTCACCTTGAACCGGAACCGTTATCTGATGCCACACGGGTTAAGTACCGAGGGATAGCCGTGGCTGATACAGCAAGGGAGCGTCCGGTACTGACAGTTCAACTTTTGGATAAGCAATCACGCTTAACGGTCAGTTCACTGGAAGATAAACGACGGGCTTTATTGGCAGGGTTGGGGGTTGCAACGATGCCATATACAATGGTGGAGAACGATATTGCAGAAGGGCGTCTGCGGGTCATTGGTTCGGAATATACTCATGAAACCAACATTATTATGGCATGGCGGCGTGACAGGATGGGGGAAGCTAAAGCCTGGTGTCTGCGGGAAATCCCCAAATTATTTATGAAATAAATAAGCGGAAAGCCCCTTGCAGGTAAACAGGCAAGGGGCTTTTTTTGTAATAGCAGGCAATTACCAGTTCTTATTCAGTACACGGTCAATACTGAATTTGCCTGGCCCTGTCATTGCCAGCATGAGATAACCAGCACCGATAGCGAAATTCTTCAGGAACATAGTCTGGTTCATGCCATCTGAAAAATCATTGTGGAACAGAATTGCAGTCAGAATACAGAAAATAAAAGTAAACACTGCTGTAGTACGGGTCAGTAGTCCTGACAACACCGCAATTCCGCCACCGAGTTCAAGTAAGATAGTGAGTGGCAGTAGAATTCCAGGGACCTTCATTGCCTCCATGAATTCCTGCGTTCCTGCGTAAGCACTCCCTAATTTTCCATAACCTGCAATAATAAACAGAACTGACATTAAAATACGCGCCACTAATAAGCCACTATCTTCAAATTTTTTCATCAACATCTCCAGGTATGTGTTCTAAAAGCACAATTAGCTAATATTTTCTTGATGGAGAGTATTCTAAAGAGAGGTATTACAGGTTGATAGTAAGGAATATTAACAATTTAGTGCAATTTTTTTGAAGAAATAACCCAATGTACATAAAGGGATTTGAAGAAGAACAATAAAAATGATTAACGCCTGTTCAATATATTGCGTAGGGTATTGATGTGCGCCCAAATGCTAATCAGACGACGTGACCAGTGATAAAGTTTTCTGGGATGACGAATACCATAGAGCAGTAATATACCACTACCAATAGCAAGATAAGGTTTGAAAGAGAGTAGCGTCTGCCAGCCACGATCGTAAGAACGGGTGATGGTAAGCCAATGCTGGCCATAAGCTGAGAGAGATTGTCGTTGCTGCTGAATTTCTTGTAATAATGCTTGTTTTTTCCGTTCTCGCTGCTGACGCCGTGATTTATTCATGGTCATTCTCCAACATCTTGCGATCTATCCTGAGTTGCTCACGGGTTGCATTAAGAAAAGTCAGCTGGCGGGATTTCCTGATAGTCCAAATTGTGCCAAATACGGCGAGAAGTAGCAGAGTTCCTGCGGCAATGGCTATGACTGTAGCCTGATAGGCCGGATCGACAGCCAGAAAGACCAGTATCAACAGACATATTATGCCAAAGGCTGCAAATAACAGCGTGAACCCTGCCAGCAACAATAATTGTACCAGTGTGGCTGCACCCTCTTCCAACTCAACGGCTGCAAGCTGAATGCGAGTCTCAACCATACCGGCAACCAGAGTTACCACTCGTCGTAAGGTATTAAATATTCCTTTTCCTGGACCTTGTGAATGGGATGATTGGGTCATTTCAGCGTCTTGCCAGTAATACGCCCAATACGATACCCACGGCGGCGCCGATACCTACGCTAGTCCAGGGGTTGTCACGGACATAACTGTCTGCACAGCCTGCTATTTCTTTTGTCTGATCTGCTAGTTTATCACTGGCATCACTAAGAGCTGTGCGGGCATCTTTCACCATTTTTTCTGCTTTGCTACGTAATTTTTCTAACTCAGCTTTGGACTTATCCTCGGAGCTGTTTAGAACTTCTTCCAGCGTATCCGCAAGGGATTGCAATTCAGCACGTAATTCTTCAGAGTTTTTCATCTGTGGCATAGAACTCTCCTTACTATATTTACAACGGATATCTACAACGGATGAACTTCTACCTTAGACGCTTTTATAGGGAGTTTAAAGTCGAAATGGTGAAAAATTACCACACGATGCGACAGATTTATCCTAAATTTTAGCCGATTTTTCTGTAGGCATTTTTTGTAAGGGAGAGTACAAGGGATAGTGCAGTACTTCAACGTTGAATTCGTGTTTGCGATTATATGAGGTTTGTGTTTTTTGTTGTCCCAATGTCAAATCTTGTTGGTTTTATGCTGAATTTTTTAATGTTATTCTCTTTATTGCAGGATATCACTTTTTAGCGTCCGAAAATCAAAACATTATTGGAGTTTTGTGCCCATTCTCTCAGAATGTTTATTGTACAAAATCAAATTATGGGTTTGAAGTCACCTGTACAGAAAACTCCCTTTAGGAAAATAAACGCTTTAAATATCTATTTATTAGATTTTATTTTTCGGGTTAAAAAATCGGGGATAAATATAGGAAGTTGTTTTAAATACCATCAAGGAGAAAATCTATTGCGGCTTTAACCTCGTTGCGATAATGAGACGCCTCGCAAAATTCTGCCCCCAAAGCATTAACAGGTATACTTGCTAGCTCGTGAGTCATTACCGCATATTCTTTGTCATCTATCAGCCTGATAAGAGGGATCATTCTAATCGGACGACTACTGCCAGGATATTTTTCAACAGGCAGTAACGGAATAATAATTCTGCGGTTTAACTGCCCGATAATGTCGTTAGTTACGTCTAGCAATAGAGGATAAATAGTGGTTCTGCCCGTATTACGGTAAACTGTGAATTGCATAGTTAAAATGTCCGGTATTCATCACTGAAACAGCCATGTTCGTCATGGAAACGGTTTAACGCCTCCAGAGCTTCCATATTTTCTGCCCTCCATTTCCGCGCTTCATGAAGGCGTAATTCGGCATCAAGGGCAGCAGTCAGTGTTGCGCTAAAGTTGATACCTGCTTCACGTGCCCTGTTAAGTAAGCCACGTTCTACAGTCATAGTGACGCTCTGTGTATTGCGTTGTTTTGCTGTCATGATTTCTATCCATCCGCCAAGATTTACGTGTAATGTACACGTAAATATGCACGGTTTCTAGTATTGGAAGTCGAGTCACAGTTTTTGTCTAATCCTTTATGCTCTCTCACGAATTACTTTGTTAAACAAAATCTGGGAGCATACCTATTACGTAATGACATTTATTTGAGGTTCAGGAATCCTCTGTTCAATTCATTATTTGGTCGTATTCTTTCCAGAAAATTTGGTATTACTCAACCAAAGGAACGCCGTATTTTCAAAATGACTATAAACATTAATTCTGACATTTCCGATAAATGCCCATGGCAAACACGCATTGATTATCTATCCCAAAAGATCTTTGCGTTGCAGCAACGTTTGAGATATATGGAGCTGAGTCGGTTTATCGTGTTTATTAGTCTGCTCGGGCTGGTTTATCACTTATGGCAACAATCAGAGCGGGAGTTGTATCTATGGCTAACGGTAACTGGTGGTGTGTCGTTATTTGTTGCTTTAGTCTTCTTGCATCATCATATGCAGGAACAATGACAAAACTATCGCACACTGATCATACTTAATAAAGAAAGCTTAGAACGTATTAATCGGAATTTCTCAGCACTGGCACTGTGCCCGGTACATGTTGCTGGTCATTTCAGTGAACAGGATCGTGCACTCAACATCGTTTGATGTTAGTTAATGGCCGATGTGTGGGGGTTATTGCAGCCTACGATCGCAGTGAAATTAAGCGGTTAAATTGGGGAACATTGAACTCTATTTTTTCATTTTACCCTTTCCCCCAAGCCATCAAGTGCATGTATAGATTACTGTACCCCTAACGGCTTTCGCTTTGATAGTCATTTATGGATGGTACTCAAACTACAATAATCTGCCACCCTGTAACATCGTTATCTACAATGCTACAGAGAATAATGGAGAGAATTATTGGGCTGAATTATTTGTGCGTTTCTTACGCCAGATGAACGTCAGGCTGCCAATTAAGCCAATAAGTAACAGAGCTACGGGTAATAACACCAGAAAATTCATAAGGTATTGTTCGTACTGGCGGAACAAGGGGCTTTTACCGAGAGCATAGCCCAGAGTTGTCAGGATAATTACCCATAAGAAACCACTTAGCCAGTTGAACATCTGAAAACGTGCGTTGTTCAATCCTGCAAGACCTGCCAATGTAGGCAGTAATGTTCTGACAAACGCAAGAAAACGACCAATTAGCAGGGCTGATAGCCCATGACGGTGGAACAGGTTATGGGCGCGTTGATGATAATGTGAAGGAAGATGTGACAGCCAGCCCCGGACTAATTGGGTATTACCAAGCCACCTTCCCTGAAGGTAACCTACCCAACAGCCGAGGCTTGCACCGGCAGTAAGGATGACTAACGTGGCAGGAAACGACATTGCATCTTGGGCGATCAGGACACCAACCAATATGAGTAAGCTGTCACCTGGCAAAAATGCTGCGGGTAACACGCCATTTTCCAGGAACAGGATTGTGAAGAGCAGGAGGTAGATTGCCCATACCAATGACGGGTTAGCGAGTGTTTCATAATCTTGGTGCCAAAGTGCATAAATGAGGTCTGTTACAATTTCCATCAAGTGTTCCTAAAACGCGGGTTAAGGATTACATCTTACTTTTATGGTGTATTTGTGGTGTATTTATGGTGTATTTCTATTATATAACAATAAAATACAAAGCATTATATTAAGATTGTCAATAAAGTGCCTTTGTACGCCTTTCAAAAGGCATTAATAAGTGACAGCGACACTCTAACAAAATCATCAGTAGTGAAACAGAAAATTTTGGTGATCAATTGAACATTAATACGGGGAAGAAAATAAAATCGTCCAGATATATCAATTGATTAATTGTTTTATCAGGTTTTAACAAAACCGCACTATTTACTTATTTACTCTTCCATCTGCCTGAATTTCCGATTTTTCCAGATACAAAATCCATCATTTGTTGGTTGATCAAGAAATTAATCCGTCAATAATATTGGAGATAATGCAGATCACAGTTATTGTCTCAAAAACCAATTATTCATTTAACCATTTGAATTAAAATAAAACTTTAGTTTTTTGTTTTTCTCTGTATTTCGTCAATATCTGATCAAACAGTGAATCTGTCGCTTTGATCACACAAATGTGACTATTTTGTTATCAATTGTTGAGCTGATTGTATATTTTCACTAATTACTCTTTTTAGTTCTCTGTACTTTTCTATACTGGAAAAGCAAATACAAAAACAACAGGCTTATTAAATCTAAATATCAAATGGATAGATTATGGAAAAACAACAAAAAGGCTTTGTACAATATATTGTACAAGGGAGCCTCGTTACACAAATTATTATCGGATTAGTTGCAGGGGTATTACTGGCATGGGCAGTGCCTTCTGCCGCACAATCAGTCAGTCTATTGGGAACACTCTTTGTTGGTGCTTTGAAAGCTGTCGCACCAGTTCTGGTGTGGGTTCTGGTTATGTCTTCTATTGCAAACCATAAAAAGGGCCAGAAAACCAATATCCGACCGATTTTGATTCTCTATATTGCCGGAACTTTCTTCTCAGCAGTGGTAGCTGTTATCGGCAGCATACTGTTTCCATCGACATTAATTCTGGTGACTAATGATGCCCAGATGTCACCACCGGAAAATATTGTTGAAGTGCTAAGAGGAGTGTTGCTCAATGTCGTTGCTAACCCAATTGACGCGATATTGAAAGGTAATTATGTTGGTATCCTGGCATGGTCGATTGGTCTGGGTATCGCGTTACGCCATGCAAAGGAATCAACTAGATCAATGGTGCAGGATCTGGCCGAAGCCGTGACTCTGGTTGTTCGTGTTGTTATTCGTCTGGCTCCTCTTGGGATTTTCGGTCTGGTTGCCTCCACTATCGCCACAACAGGATTTGAAACGTTGTTTGGCTATGCACAACTGTTGGTTGTACTACTGGGGTGTATGATTGTTGTTGCACTGGTTGTTAACCCATTGATTGTCTACTGGAAAATACGCCGTAACCCTTATCCTTTAGTTTTTGCCTGCTTACGTGAAAGTGGAGTAACTGCATTCTTTACCCGTAGTTCAGCAGCTAATATTCCGGTTAATATGGCAATGTGCCGTCGTATGAATCTGGATGAGGATACCTATTCTGTCTCAATCCCTTTGGGAGCAACGATCAATATGGGGGGAGCTGCTGTTACCATTACCGTATTGACGCTGGCAGCGGTAAATACCCTGGGCATAACTGTTGATATCCCAATGGCAATACTGTTAAGTGTAGTCTCAGCAATTGCAGCATGTGGCGCATCAGGTGTGGCGGGTGGATCACTATTGTTGATCCCGTTGGCATGTAGCATGTTCGGTATCTCCAATGAGATTGCTATGCAGGTTGTGGCAGTAGGTTTGATTATTGGTGTATTGCAGGATTCGGCTGAAACGGGACTGAATTCTTCAACAGACGTACTCTTTACGGCTGCGGTGTGTCAGGCAGAAGATGCAAGACAAACATCGGAACAATTAGCACGGCGCTAATCAGTTGCAGAAATAAAACGGTGATAATGAATCGCTCGTTTGTTATCACCGTTCCTCTATTAGCCTTTTATTTTTTACTAAATCTTAATTGCCAGTCGAGTTCCCTGATCAATTGCCCTGCGGGCATCCAGTTCGGCGGCGACATCGGCTCCGCCAATCAAATGTACGTTTTTACCCGTTGCTTGCAGAGGTTGATAAAGTTCTTTCAATGGTTCTTGACCTGCACAGATAATTACATTATCCACCTCAAGGCATTGTTGCTCACCATCGTGCAGGATATGCAGCCCTTGATCATCAATTTTCAGGTATTGCACACTGTTCAACATAGTGACCCCCCGCATCAGTAAGCTGGCCCGGTGAACCCAACCAGTAGTTTTACCCAAACCTTCCCCGACTTTGGAGTCTTTGCGCTGCAACAGATAGATTTTTCGTGGTGAGGGTTCCATGTGCGCGCCTTCTGGCTGTAATCCACCACGATGGGAAAGAGTCTGATCGATTCCCCATTCTTGGCTGAATGCGTGGCTGCTCAGGCTGCTGCTCTGTCCGCTTTGGCCCAGATATTCCGCCGTATCAAAGCCAATACCACCAGCACCGATAATGGCAACGCATGGGCCAACATCGCGTTTATGCTTTAATACATCCAGATAAGTCAGCACTTTTTCATGATCAATACCATTAATGTTTGGTGTCCGTGGCGTGATACCTGTGGCAATGACCACTTCTTCAAACGAAGCAAGCTGGTCTGCCGTTGCGGTATGATTCAGTCTTACTTCAACACCATTCAGCGCCAATTGACGCTCGAAGTAGCGCAGTGTTTCATGGAATTCTTCTTTGCCGGGAATTTGTTTGGCAATATTAAACTGCCCGCCAATTTTATTTTCTCGTTCAAATAAGGTGACATGGTGCCCGCGACTGGCAGCAGTGACCGCGAAGGATAACCCAGCCGGCCCGGCACCAATCACTGCGATAGTTTTGGGTTGCTTCACCGGTTCGACGATAAGTTCTGTTTCATGGCAGGCGCGTGGATTCACCAGACATGACGTCAGTTTCCCGACAAATATTCTGTCCAGACACGCCTGATTACAGCCAATACAAGTGTTGATTTCATCTGCGCGGTTCTGTTCGGCTTTTAACATAAACTCAGCATCTGCCAGGAAAGGGCGAGCCATAGAAACCATATCTGCGCAGCCCTCACTAAGGATTTGCTCCGCAACAAGGGGATCATTGATGCGATTCGTTGTGACCAAGGGAATACTGACTTTTCCCATCAACTTTTTGGTTACCCAACTAAATCCGGCTCTGGGCACCATTGTGGCGATTGTCGGAATACGGGCTTCATGCCAACCGATACCGGTATTGATGATGGAAGCACCTGCTTGTTCAATCTCCAGTGCTAATTGTTCGACTTCCTGCCAACTGGAGCCATCTTCCACTAAATCCAGCATAGAAAGGCGATAGATAATAATGAACTGTTTTCCGACAATAGCGCGTACTGCTTTGACAATTTCCACGGCAAAGCGCATACGGTTTTCAAAACTTCCTCCCCATTTATCCTGACGATGATTAGTACGGGCAACCAGAAACTGATTGATGAGGTAGCCTTCTGAACCCATGATCTCAACACCATCATAACCGGCCTGTTGTGCGAGTTGAGCGCAGTGGGCAAAGTCCCTGATAGTCTGTTGGATATCCTCTTCGGACATTTCTTTAGGCATAAAGGGGTTAATTGGTGCCTGAATAGCTGAAGGGGCAACGAGGTTTTTCTGGTAGCTATAACGCCCGGTATGCAAGATTTGCAGGGCAATCTTACCGCCAGCCTGGTGTACTGACTCTGTAATGATCCTATGATGAGGTAAAGCATCATCACTATTTAGAATGCTTGCTCCTGCTGCAACAACGCCCTGTGGATTGGGGGAAATACCGCCTGTAACAATCAATGCCACACCAGCAGCAGCCCGCTCTGCATAGAATTGTGCCAATCGCCTGGCTCCATCAGGATGTTCTTCAAGTCCTGTATGCATTGAACCCATCAAGACACGGTTTTTTAAGGTAGTAAAGCCTAAATCCAGCGGGGTAAACAGATGAGGGTAATTGCTCATTACATTCTCCATCGAATAATTTGGCGACTCATACAGTATTATTGTTTTCAATATGACTTAGCTATTAGCTAAGTGGTCGGATGAGATTGGTATCAAATTTAGATGGTTCCAGCCCGATTGGAATCACTTTGTTAATTGATTGTGACAGGTATCATGAAATCACCTATACCCAACAGATTTGAAGATACAGTCAATAAAGTCGTAACTTGAAAAACGAAGGTCATATCAACAAAAAATATTTCGTTGTAACTTATTAGTTATTTAAGATAAGGATAATTTTCTCAACTATTCTGCACTGAATGGAGAATAGTTTTTCTATAAGAGACCAGTAATACAAAGGTAGTTGTATATAAGATTAGAAATAAATAAGGACAGTAACACGATGCAAAACATAACCGAATGGGTCACTCTGACCGGAAAACATGTCACGTTAGTACCTTTAACGCAGGAGCGACACGATGAATTCGCGCGTGCCATTGAAGATGGGCAATTACATCAATTGTGGTATGCCAATGTACCAGCTCCGGATGGGGTACAAACAGAAATTGAGCGTCGTTTAGCTCTTCATGCACAGGGAAAGATGTTGCCTTTTACCGTTATTGATAATCAAAGGAATGTGGCAATTGGAATGACGACCTATATGAATATCGATGCCAATCTTCCCAGACTGGAGATTGGCTCGACATGGTATGCAAAATCAGTCCAGCGTACGCCTGTTAATACGGAAGCAAAATTCCTGTTACTGGAGTATGCGTTTGAAAAAATGGATTGTGTTGCTGTGGAATTTAGAACCCACTTCTTGAATCACCAGAGTCGCAGGGCAATTGAGCGTTTGGGCGCAAAATTGGATGGTGTTCTGCGTTGCCATTTACGAACAAGGGATGGTTCAATGCGGGATACTTGCGTATATAGCATTCTTCGTAGCGAGTGGCCTGCCATAAAAAACCATCTTATCTGGCTAATGGCGAAGCCTCGCTAAGCATCACATCAGGAATAGTTTCCTAATGATGGCTAATTGGTAAGAGAAGCTTTGATATGGCTATCCAAATCATCCAGTAGTTGATAACGGCGACGGTATTCCGCACGTTTCTTACTGGGAATTTCATCCAGTGATTTTCTTTCGATATTGGATGGCAGATGGAAATCATTATTCTCTTGCCTGATGCCATTCAGAGACTCCCAAAAAGCATTATAATCCGCTACCATCAGGTGCTTTTTCTTATGCCAGTAGCGAATACTACGATAAATATGTGTTTCATTACTGACCGCTAAGATTTGCTCACAATTCGTATGTTCAGCAAAACGACAAATAGATTCGATCAATAAACGCTTAGGAAACAGGCCGTAACACTCTTTAGTTGCATTACGGATAACATCCAGAGAATTATCCCTTTTGGCAGGGCCTTGTAAGACACCGATAAACAATGTTTGTTTACCATTAACGGTTAATAAGGTGAATGCACATTTTGCCAAAGTGACATTTTTTTCTGTAGTTATATATAGCGCAAGTTCACCTTCTTTATTCAGGTTGTCTAAAGAATCTATATATACATTAAATGATTCATTTTTTCCCTGGATAGTTGCCAGTAAATAAGAATTAGTATTAAATATCTTATCAATAACAGTGGGTGCTAACTGTTGAAATAAAATTCTATAATGCTCACTGAGTGCCCCGACAATCTGATTGCGCTTGAAATTAATACTCAGATATGGACGATGTAATTTACAAGGTAAGCTAGGCTGTTTCTTTAAAATATCCAGATAAATTGGAGTATTAGCAATTCTATCCAGTAGCTTAAGTGTAGAGACAGGCGTAAAAATGCTGCGTAAAACGAACTTTGCCCGATAACTGGATGAGTCCCAATATACTCCGGGAGAAACACGCTGTCCGACAAGATCGGTAAACAGCTTCACGCCTGAATATGTTGCAGTTTTAGATTGTTGTAGATATTTCATTGATTGTAAAATCCAAAATAATAGACAGCGCATTATTTTACCATTTTTCTATTGGATATATCAAAATGTATTAAAAACAGATTAATTTAGCTTTACTATCTTGATTTTCAGGTAAATTTTAATTTTTCTATTTTATCAGTATTACTTTGTTTTATTTTTTGTTCAATGTTGATTGAATAAGTTAATTCGTTGGTTATAACTTTATGTTTTTATTTTTGTCTTATTTGCTGGTGATATGTAATGTTATATTTATGATCAAGACTATATTGATAAAAGATTACCTGTGAAATATTAAATATCATTCCAAGTGATATACCCTTCGTCTTTCAAATTGCCTCTCACCGGATGCCAGCCTTTGGCTGGCAAATTCGTTTCCTTGCCGCCTTAACGCATCTTGAAATCTATTGGGTATAGGTGTTAAGCAAGTTTCATATGTAGTAACGGGAATGGATTTCCTTGCCCATCAATCTCTGAGCGGGAAAAAGTTTTAAACCCCATATGTTGGTAGAAGCCGACACCTTGTTGATTTTGCTCGTTCACATCCAGCTCATCAATCTGCAATTCGCTGATTGCAAACTTTAACAACATTTTGCCAATTCCTTTGCCGCGTGTTTGTGGTGACACAAACAGCATTTCAACTCGATTTTGATCGACACCAACAAAACCTACAGTGACGTGTTGTTCATTCACTGCCTTATATACGACCAGATTGGGTAAGTAATTGTTCTGGATTAATGGACGTAATTCGTCGATCATACCCTGAGACAGAAAATTATGAGTCGCCCGTACAGAGGCTTCCCAAATCTGGATCAGTGTTGCGAAATCATCTTCGGTGGCTTTCTGTATCTGCATTAAATCCCTCCACATTAATTTAATTTGCCAATACACGGTCTTTGCGGCAAAGACCTGCCAGCAGCATATAAACCGCAGTGGTCAGTAAGACAAGGAAAAAGAAATTCATTAGCCCATTGTTTTGCATAGTTCCACTGTGTTGAATTGCGCTGTGCTGGAACATAAAACTGCCTGCTCCTAATGGGCCGATAGCCGAGCCGATGCTATAACTTAACAGCATAACTTGTGTTGCTGCGACAATATAGGATGAATCAAGTTTGTCACAAGCAAGTGTAATGGCAATTGGGTAGAGGGCAAAAGAAGACATCCCTAAAAGTGCTAGTGCCACGATCATGATGAGGTAACTTTCAGAAAGATAAGTCATGCCTATAGCGAATACGCCGAGCAGTGAAGCCATTGCTAATAACAGTATCTTACTTATTATAATAGACAGCTTGCTGATAATCGGCTGAATTACCATTCCACCCAGAATAATTGCAGCCATTAATACTCCAACCTGTTCAGTATTGAACTTACTTTGGCTTAATGATAGAGGCATCAGACCGTAGATAGTGCCCATCACAATCCCTGATGTCATACAGCCGACAATTGCAGGCTTACTGAACCGAGTGATTTTTTTCAGCGATAAGCGTTGGTGATTCAGTATCGGTGGCTGCCCATGATGTACAAATAACGGGGGCAGAGTGGCAATCAGTAGCAGAGCCAGAATGGCTGCGAAAGGTATTATTCCCTGCGTGCCAATAAAACCGATGCCCAGCTGACCAAGTGTTGTGCCACCATAGAGTGATGTCATATAAAGGCCCAGACGCCTGGCGCGCTCTTTGGGACTATCACCAATCAATAACCAAGATTCAACCACCACAAAAATACCGGCAACGGCAATTCCCGCTATACAACGAACAAGCAACCAGATTTCTTTATTGGGAAAAAAAGGTAATACCACAACCGTTACAGCTAAAAGCAATAAAAAACTTACAAATGAAAAACGATGTCCTATTTTGGCAATAACAGGTTCAATCATTATTGAGCCTATTAATAAACCTACGTAATAAGCACTGGCTAACCAGCTGGCATAGCCCGTATCAATGCTGAAACCTGCCATCGATAATGGGATTAAGCTCATCAAGTAACCAGAAGCGATCGCAAATACAGTCAAGCCCGCGACAGGTACAAATGCACTGTCATTTTTGCGCAGCAGTTTCACTACTGTCGTCTCCACATAAAAAAAATCAGTCAGATATGTGCTGCTTCTCATCAAGATCTTGCCGAACAGCAAAGCAATAACGATATATGCCAAGGACTGGGATATATCTTGGTGATTTAAGCAGTAGATAAGTTACTCAAGAATCTTGAGTTGTGCGGACTATAGCCCTTTCTATCAAATAGATACAATGAGAAAAACTAATACTGATGAATGAAAAGATTTATGAAGACAGAGAATATAATTAAAAGGCAATTATTAGCATTTATCCTTAGCAGATATCTAATAATTCACATCAGTTTTTGAGCGGGTATAAAGTGAAAGTCTCATTTTTTCAGTAGATTAGTTAGATGGATGTAATAACAGATCTTCGTTTTAAAGTTAACCATCTAATTATTGCAAGAGCTCATCAAAATTATTATGTGATATATATGCTGATTTTATAGCTCCTAAACCCGATTGAAAAAGTTATGAGATAACTTAATGAAAAAAATGAATAATCGATAAAGAAGGAAATGAGCGCTTAGTTTATGTGTTCCCGGTGAAATTGATAACAGGAAAGCGTGTTGTCTCAGAATGTGATGTTTGTTTTATCTGTGAGCAAAAAATACGTAAGGCAAAAAAAACTTAGTTTTGAAGAGATTAAACAACGAGCTAAATGCGCACGTAAGACCCCCGGAAGTTCTGCACAGATTTCGATTCGGTATGAACGTAATGTTTATGTTGCTGAATATGCTAAACATATAGCTAAAAGCATTTGTCAGCTTTGCTTATTACCTGCACCATTTTGTAATTTCCAAGGAGATCCCTATCTAGAGACTCATCATATTAAGTGGCTTTCAAAAGGAGGAGCAGACACTATAGAAAATACTGTTGCATTATGTCCAAATTGTCATAAAAAGATGCATGTTGTTGATGTGGAAGAAGATAAACAAAAACTTCGTCAGCGAGTTAGTGACTTATTGGCTGAATCTAACTAATTCAAAAGTCCAACCATTAGTAAGTCAAATTATTTAAGTTACCTTCAATACTTGGTGGAGTGGGCATTTATTGAACTTTAGTGTCACGTCCAAATTTGTAGAATGTTTGAGATAAAAAACAAGGAGTGCCTTCTCACTTCAATTCGACTCCTTGTTTTTCTTCATTTAAATCAAGCCCAACGCTGGATCACCAGTGAAGTATTAATCCCACCAAAAGCAAAGTTATTGCTCTGGATAAATTCAGTCTGGATTTCACGTGGCTGGTGCATAATGTAATCTAACTCACCACAGGCCGGGTCAATTTCATGCAGATTGATGGTAGGCGCGAACCAACCCTCATTCATCATTTCAATGCTCAACCAGGCTTCCAGAGCACCGCAGGCGCCGAGCGTATGGCCGAAATAGCTTTTCAGTGACGAGATAGGAGTTTTGTTGCCGAAAATATTGGCAGTCGCCTGACTCTCTGCAATATCTCCCCGATCTGTTGCTGTGCCGTGAGCGCTGATATAACCGATATCTGCTGGCTGAAGCCCTGCTGATTTCAGTGCCATTTCCATACAGATTTGCATCGTTTCTGATTTTGGCTGAGTGATATGGGAGGCGTCACAGTTAGTGGCAAATCCGATGATTTCGCCATAAATTTTTGCTCCACGAGCTTTGGCATGTTCCAGCTCTTCAAGAATAAGCGTTCCGGCACCTTCACCGATCACCAAACCATCGCGGTTCGTATCAAATGGGGAAGGAGTTGTTTTGGGTATGCTGTTTTTTTGGCTGGTGGCGAACAGCGTATCAAAGACTGCCGCTTCTGATGGGCATAACTCTTCTGCACCACCAGCGACCATCACAGTCTGATAGCCATTACGAATGGCTTCCCAGCCATAACCAATGGCTTGGCTGCCAGAGGTACAGGCGCTTGAGGTCGGGATGACTCTGCCACGCAGCCCAAAGAATAAACCCGTGTTAACCGCTGTGGTATGGGGCATCATCTGTACATAAGTTGTACCGGTAATATTGTTGGTGTGTTTTTCAGTCAGCATAGTGGCAAATTCACTAACCGGTTTAGTGCTGCCTGTTGAAGAACCATAGGCAATACCTGTTTCACCATTAGTGAGTACTGGATCACCAAGTAGACCTGCCATTTCAAGAGCCAGTTCAGTTGCACGTGTTGACATAAGTGAAACACGCCCCATAGAGCGAATGCGTTTGCGGGTATAGTGCTCAGGCAAAGTGAAATCTGTCACTGGTGCACCAAGATGAGTATTAAGCCCGTCATATTCTGCCCACTCAGGCATTTGCTGCACCGCATTCGTACCGGTTTTTAAGCCGGAAGAAACGGATTGCCAGTCGTGGCCTAAAGCGGTAATGCCGCCCATTCCTGTGATGACTACCCTGCGAGTCATAGCATTCCTCCGTTGATTGAGATCACCTGACGGGTTACATAACCAGCAATGTCAGACATCAAATAGCTGGCAAGACCGGCAACTTCATTTGCTTGTCCCATACGTTTCATAGGGATCATGTGCATAGCTTCTTTTAAAACAGGCTCTTCAATTTGAACCATATCTGTATCAATCAGCCCCGGCGCGATGCAATTCACGGTGATTTTTCGTTTTGCCAGTTCGATTGCGAGCGCTTTTGTTGCTCCGATAATCCCCGCTTTGGCAGCACTGTAGTTGACTTGCCCGCGGTTGCCCATCAAACCGGAAACCGATGACAGTGTGATGATGCGACCGCCCTGACGCAGGCCAATCATTGGCATGATGCAGGGATGGATAACATTGTAAAAACCATCCAGATTGGTGTGAATGACACTATCCCACTCACTTCCGTCCAGTGCCGGAAACGCCCCATCTTTAGCAATGCCGGCATTACAGACAATGCCGTAGTAAGCACTGTGCATTTCGATGTCTTTTTCCAAAATTGTGCGGCAGGTGTTGCGATCTGAGATATCAAAACTCAGTATCCGCCCATTACCTCCGCTGGATTGGATCTGCTCAAGTGTTGCTTCTGCACCTTTAGTATCACGGTGATAATGCACAACGGCGGTGAACCCGTCTGCTGCCAATTGGCAGGCGATTGCCCTGCCGATCCCTTTACTGGCACCGGTCACTAAAACTGAACGCATTATACTGCTCCATCCCGTTTAAATAATTGTTTAATCTCTTCTTTTTCTGGTTGATAGGTGTTCAGACGTCCTGTTACCAGTACAGCACCGTTACAGCTAATTTCACCTTCAAAACTGCCGAATTTTTCATCTTGTAGTAACAGATTCATTCGAATATCTAAGACACTGCCATGTGTGAAGACCGGCACTTGGCAACGTACGGCTCTGCCGCCCAATAACATGCCCAAAGACGTGTCTTCTTCTTGTCGTTCTTTGCGATGCCAGCCAGACCAAACGCCGATAGTTTGTGCCATCATTTCAATAGCAAACCAGTTTGGCAGATGATTTTCTTCATTGAGGAAAGATGACAGTACACCTTGCTCATCAACTGTCACCTGACAATGGACACTTTCGCTGGAAACATTGATAACCTTTTCCAGTAACACCATTGGCGCTTCATGGGGGATGTAGTTATCAACAGGTAAATAGCCAGACATCATACCGCTCCCAGGATCAGGCTGGTGTTGTTTCCGCCAAAAGCAAATGAATTGGACATCACAATGGGTTTTTCTAACTGTCTGGATTGAGTCAGCAGGCCGCAGTTAGCCAGTGATGTATCTATGCCTGAGCGGGAAAAATCTTGTGGTGGCAGCGGTAAATTATGGGTCAGCAACAGCCAGCAAAGGCCGGCTTCACAGGCACCGGCAGCTCCCAGAGTATGACCTGTCAAATGTTTGGTTGAACTGCAAGGGATGTACTCACCGAAGAGCTGGTTGATGATAAGTGATTCCATCTGGTCATTGAGTTTTGTGCCTGTTCCATGCAGATTTATATAACCAATTTCTTGTGGAGAGAGTCCTGCATTGTTCAGTGCCATATTAATGGCTTCGATAGCCCCTTTTCCTTCAGGATGCGGGGCAGACATATGCCACGCATCGCTGGATTCCCCTACGCCGAGCAGTGCAACGGGATGGGGTGCCCGTGTCAGAAGTAACAGAGTTGAAGCCTCACCAATGGTAATACCCTGGCGCCCCTTGCAAAATGGTTCACACAATGTTTCAGAGAGTGCCTCAAGGCTGTTAAATCCGTTGATTGGCATACGGCTGAGTGTGTCTGCACCACCGACAATCGCTACATCTGCCATGTCCATTTCGAGCAGGCGCTGGCCACTGATAATTGCTCGTGAACTGGAGGAACAAGCCGTGGAAATAGTGAAAGCAGGCCCTTCAATACCAAGATAATTGGCAATGAATCGGGAAGGATCACCCAGTTCCTGTTGATAATAGTGATAGTGCTCATCAGCTTGTTGATTTACTGTCCGGCTGACATGTTCGTCACCTTCATTAAGGCCGGAAGTACTGGTTCCCATAATGACAGCAACCCGTGCCCGTCCATACTGTTTTATAGCTTCATCGACTTGTGGTTTTATCTGCATTAACGCGGCCAGTAGTAGCTGATTGTTACGGCTATTGTGTTTGTGCAAATGCGCAGGAATAGCAGGCAACTCAGCATCAATTCCCCCCAGACAGCAGACTTTATTGGGCTGTAACCAACCAGAGCGCGCATACATGCCGGGAGCGTACCCCTGCGTAAGATTCTGCGCGATGTCATCTACATTATTACCCAGAGCATTGAGCATACCCATGGCAGAAATATAAATCATGTTTTACTCTTCTAAATGCTGAATAGCGATGTCATAACCAAAAATAAATTGCTGAACGTGTACCGGACGCCGTTTGCCATTTTGGATGTCATAATGGATTTCTGTAACTAATTTTCCTTGATTATCATGCAACTGCCTGATTTTATTGGTGTCCTGTAGCGTCCATCCTTCGGGTAAACGCGGGATCCATGCGGCAACCGGCCAATAACTGAGCATGATATCTGCCAAGACTTGACTGGCTGGTGGAATTTCCGGCAATACAAGGGATTGTTCGGCATGAATGCCATCTTTATCATAGTTTAACCTGAACAGACGGATACCCAGTGACGACAGGCCGGCCAATGATAACTGATGTTCATTGGCATTAAGCAGGACAATCAGTGATTGCTGTTTGCCATTCACGGTTGCCGTTAATAATTGTTGTTCATTGATGGCGGGCATTATGCCCGGTTCAGGCAGTGAGATGCGCACTCCCGGTTTAAGCCATGCGTTGGGAGTACCATGTTTGGGAAGGTTGGTACAAGCTGTCAGCAGACATACCAGTGATAGAATGAATAACCGCATCATGCTTTTTTGTTCCTTTTGGGACGTTCGGGCATTGCCAGTGGCGAGAGCAGAAATGCGGTGAAAATTCCACTGCATAAGACAATGCCAAAACTACTGATTGCCTGAGTGCTACTGAATACCAGCATACCCAGAGTAAGCAGCGAAGTGCACATCGCGACTGTGATCGCCAGTAGTGAAGTGAGTGGTGTACCGCGAGGGTTGCTGAAAAACAGGGTATAGTTGATACCAATCCCCAGTACCAGCACCAATGCTAATATTGAGAAAAGATTAAGGCTATAGCCACTGAAGCCAAGAACAGCCAGTGCACATCCGAGGGATAGCAGTGACGGCAATATACTGATTGTGCCACGGCGCAAGCCGAGTCGAATGATATAACTTACCGCGATTAATACAACTGAACCAGCCAGCAGCCAGCCAAGTATGGTGCGATAAAATTGAAACATTTCATCAAATGCCAGTTTGCGGTCTACCCAGCTGATACCTGCTTGTTTCTCCGCTAACTGGCGCATAAGCACACTGTCTTTTACCCCCGTTACTGGTAACAAGACACCGCTCTGACCGTTTGGCAAAGTGATCCACATCAAACGCCATCCCTCACTGACAACGCTGTTGAGCCAGTTATTGGGTGTGACAGTCATGGGACGGAGATCGGGTTGTTTAACCGGTAAGCCGGCTTCTGTCAGACGCGTGATGATATTCGGCACAGCTGCTTTAAGCAGTTCCAGGTCTTTATGTTGCTGTGCAAGGGAAGATAGCGGCAGTTGTTGATAGCTTATGATCATGCCTTGCTGTTTTTCTGCATCCAGTTTGGGAATAAATGCTTCCAGACGCTGTAATGTTTGCTCTGCACTATCGCCATAAACAACGAACCATTTTTGATCACTTCTTTGACCGGTCAGTTCGGCAATACGTTTTTCTTGCTGATGAATATGCTGAGGCAATACCTGTAATTGGGCGATGTCATCATTGATCTCTAAGCGTGAAATACCCAATAAGGCAAAAACCGCCAGAGCAACAGGTAGCCCAGGATAAAATACGCGGTTGCGTCGCCATAATGCCAGCCAGCGCATTAACATGACCATCGCCGGGATTGGGCGAACCGGCAGATTTTTAGCCAGTATGGGATACCAACAGATTACGGTCAGGCAAGAAGCCATCAAACCCGCAGCCGCAAATACAGCTAACTGACGTAAGCCGGGGAAGGGAGCAAACATCAGGATGAGATAAGCAATGACAGTTGTTGCCAGCGCCATCAGCAACGCAGTCAATACCTTGCGCATACTTTGCCACGCTGTGACTTCCTGCCCGTGCACCATACGTTCGGTCAGGTAATAAATGGCATAGTCAGCAGAGATGCCGATGATACTGATGCTCATAACCAGTGTCATAAAGTGAAGTTCGCCAAATATACCCAGTGTTACAACCGTTCCGGCCAGCGCACCTATACTAACGGAGAGAACGCACAGCAATAAGGGTTTCAGGGAGCGGAACACACCATAGATCAGTAGCAGGACCCCCAGTATTGTTGCACTGCCCAGTGTTGAAATATCATGTTTGGCCTGCTGGCTGGCGTAATCGCTGTAAAACAGTGTTCCCCGTGACATGACTTCGGTATCGGGAAAGCGGGCTTTCAACGATTGTTCCAGCCTGTTCAGCTCGGTGACTGCCTGATGTCCCTGCTGCATATCGAATGAAGAACCGTTGAGTTCAGCATGAAGCAAATACCACTCTCTTCCAGCATTATCCTTAGCGACCAACCAGCCGTTTTGTAACCGTAACTGACTGGATGTTTGTTGAAGAGCCAGTTGTGATCCTCTGACCAGCATGAGTGGATCGTTACTGAGTTCTTGCCCACTGACGCCTGAAAAAGCTGAATAGACTTGAGACAGGATCCAGTTTGCCTGTTGAGTACCTTCTGATTTCAGCCTGTCACGGGTTGCAGGATCGAGCATGGCGTTACGGTGCTGGTAGTAAAAAGCTCCCCATGCTTGCTGTTGTGCTGCTGTCATCGGCCCTTTAACCTGAGTCAGGAATGGCGTTTTTCCTAGTTGTTCCAGCCAATATTGGGCTGGTGCGATGTTTTCTTTTGTGCCGGAACTGACCATCCATACTAATTGACGATCAAGGCGCTGCATAAACTCATCTTTTAACTCCGGTGGCATATCTCCGGCACTTTGTGCAGGTAAGAGCGCCAGTATACTGGTAGATAAGCGCGATTGTGGTAACAAAGTGACCAGTGAAACCACAAGGATACTGCATATCAACAACCAAAATATTGCCAGCAGACGCGGATTAAAATTTGAAGTGTTGCTCTTCTTCATTACTCAGCATCTCTGGTGTTAATCGGTGTTTGGTAAAAAAGAGTTCAGTGCGATCGCCCTGTTTATCTATCAACAGGATAGAATCAAGGTTAGCCTGACCATTTAAGGTAATAACCGTGAATAGCTTATCCAACGGAGACGTTTTCGGCGTGAGTGCCAACTGCCATTTTTCCTGCCCCAGATCTTTGAACCCGGTTGTAAAATTTTCCTCCAATACCGCACGATCCGCCTGGAACAGTGCCCGCATCAGATGATTGAATTGAAACATCTGAGGATTGGAATCAGCAGTAATGACTTGAGGCGTTTGCCCCGCAATGGCCTGAACCATGCGGCTGTCATCCAGTACCAATGTGAGGGGAAAAGGTTTTTGCTGATGCCACCAAAGCCCTCTGTGTTGTGCAACCAGCATTTCACCACGGGAATACAGGGGTTGGGCCATACCCTGAATTTGGCGCTCTTGAGTAAATTCTGCCCGCACTACCGATTGTTTTGCGAAACGTTGCTGTAACTCTTCAAGCGTAACCGCGTGTGCTGAGCCATTAACCGCCAGAAGCAGTATCATCCACCACCATCTTTTCATGGTTTGACTCCCATGCGTTCAAACAAAATATCCGGGCTGACAAAACTCATTTCCTGTGTTTTCTCTTCAACTGCCACTTGAATGGTGTAGCCTGTAGTGGTTTTTCTACCGCTTGCAGCATCAAAAACCTGATAAGCCACTTTCAGCCGGTTCTCAAACTCTTCTATGGTTGCTCTTACACGTATTTGCTGCCCAAATTGCAGTGGCTTGCGATACTTAATCCGTGCATCAACAACCGGCCAGACATAGCCTGATTTAATCATTTCACGGTAGCCATAATTGAATTGGTTCATCAAGGCTTCGCGGGCAATTTCAAAATAACGGAAATAATTACCGTGCCAGACAACGCCCATTGGGTCGGTGTCATGGAAGGGGATAGTTAATTCAACTTCGCTGGTAAAACGGGGATCCGTCAACATTCCTTACTCCTTGGCTGTTTTATTTGTGGGGAGTTGCCAAAAATCGAAAAAGTTAAACCAATCAAGCGGAGATAACAGCGCATAATGTTCCAGACGGGAAGCGTAGTGATCGACCGCCTGCTGTAGTGCCTGATCTCTTTGTTTGCGGGGAAGTTCCAGTGGATTGGCAAAAGGCTCACAATAAATTCTGAACTGATTATTTTGCCGTAGAGCAAACATCAGTAATACCGGACAGCGTAATACGGATGCAAGAATAAATGGCCCTTGTGGGAACGGTGCCAAATCGCCAAGAAATTGGCTCCATACTATTCGGCTTGTATTGGTATGTCGGCTGGCATTGCTACGGGATGAGTTGACGGCGATACGATCTCCGACGATTGCTACCCATTCTCCCGCATCGATTTTTTCTTTCAGCAGAATGGCTGTGTCTGCACCGACATCGGTAACAGGTAATAGATTAATGCCTGCTTGTGGTGATACTTCTTCAATAATTTGTTTAAAACGTTGGGCATGTTCAGTGAACACTAAGGCATTAATCGTCTGTTGACCGGCATGCTGAGCCAGTGCCCGGCAGACTTCAATATCACCCAGATGAGAAACCAGCAGGAGTTTCCCGCTCGATTCCCCGCCCAAAAGCGTCTCTTCTGCACCTTCAGCGAATTCAACATCTTTGCCCAATTTCAGATCACCACGCCAGCTGGCAATTTTGTCCAGCATCGCACCGCCAAAACGCAAATAGTGGCAATAACTGTTTAGCCCATGTGGGATAGTCATATTTTTGCACTGCATCGTTTGTTTCAGACGGGCAAGATATTGTTGTGATGCTTGACGTTGCGCACCGCCGGTTATCCAGAAATAACCCACGACGGGGTAAAGCAGCCATTCAAACGGCTTGCGTCCGAGCCAGCGGTAAACTGCCAGCATAAACTTCATGCCATACAAACCATTACGCTCTTTAATATCCGACCAGTGAGGTCGTTTGCGCCACCATCGGTTACGTAACAGTAAAGCAGGAATACGCGGCAACATGCCAAAAAATAAGCGGGTATGCATCCATGAAATGCTGAGATTATCCCGGAACGCATGAAAGTGAGACAAGCCATTTGCGGGATAAGTGACCTTTGTGGGGACAAATTCGCTTTCCGTACCTTGCCAGTACAGCCGAACCATTATTTCAATGTCAAAGTCCATTCTGCGGCCAATCTCTCTCTTTGCCAGTAATTGCAGAGTGGGCGACAGTGGATAGACACGAAAGCCACACATACTGTCTTTAATGGAAAGAGAAAGCGTTTCTACCCAAACCCAAAAATGAGTCATATAACGTCCATAAAGCCGGGACTTAGGTACAGAAGCGTCATACATCGGGCAGCCGGAAATCAGACGATCCGGGTACTGTTGAGCTTTGGATAAAAACCGGGGGATATCTTCAAGACAGTGTTGACCATCGGCATCAACTTGCAAAGCGTGACTATAGCCAGCGTTTGCGGCAGCCCGCATTCCTGCTATCACGGCACCCCCTTTGCCCTGATTTTGTCCAAGGCGGATCAGGGTGACATTGGGTATCGCTGCCGCCAGCTTTTCAAGACAACGTTGAGTCGTGATCTCACTGCCATCGTCTACGATAAAACAGTGAAGTTGGCAGGAAGATAATCGCTCCAGTACCGCAGACATTGTTGCTCCGTGGTTATAACAGGGAATAACCACGCACGGTTTAATCGTATTCACATTCAGTGACATAACTTAATTTTCCCCTGGCTGGCCGTTTTGTATTCTCCGCCGTTTGGTGTTTCCACATCATATTGGAAAGTCAGGAGATGCTTTTTTTCTTCCCATTGGAGTTTTAACAGTAAATTATCTTCCGGTTGTAGAGGAAATTGGAACTTCACCATTTCAATAGAAGAAAAGGCCCAGCCCGGTGCCAGCAAAGTCTGAGCATAATGCATTACCCAATCGATCTGGGCTACGCCGGGCAAAAGAGGCTGGACGGGGAAATGTCCACGAAACCAGCTAAGGTCAGGATCTAAATACAGGCGTATAATGGCCTCGTTTGGAGCAGGTTGCTCAAGATGGATTTCAATGGGGTTCATTAAATAGTTCCTGTAACTCAGGCCATGAGCGTTTGCTTTGGGCATTCAGGGGGATAGCAGTGACTACTCGCCAGTAACGGGGAAGTGCGACGGATTCCAGCCAGGGTTTTAACTGACGATGCCAATCTTGTGAAAATTTTCTGTTTCCCTGTTGTCGGTAGTGTTTTAGTGTTTCATTATCCAAAACAATGACAGCACCGATATGGCAGCGTTTTCCTCGATTGATGGTGAGCACAGCGGCATCGACGATCCCATCTATTGTACACAAACGGCGTTCAATTTCTGACAAAGAGATCCGTTTTTCTTCGATCTTAACCAAGCGATCACGGCGCCCCAGTAGTGAGAAATTACCTTGTTCATCAAATAAAAGCTGGTCATCCAAAACCATTCCGTCGGAAGCGGAAAGCAGAGGAGAATAAACGCGTAAATTATTCTCCTCATCTTTTTGGAAAAAGACGCCGGGGAAGGCTTTCCAGACAGTGTTATCTGTTTTGCGGGTACGCCAGGCCATGATCCCTGTTTCGGTACAGCCATAAATTTCATTTGGTATGGTATTGATCCACTGCGTGACTCGTTCAGCATCTGCAAAATTTAATGGTCCACCCGCAGAAACCACGAAAGAGCAATCGGGAGCAGGCAGAGTATCATCTAATCGTTGCAGAAATGCAGGGCTGCTAATCAATGCATAACGTGCCAGGGGCGTATGTGTTAAAGGAGCCTGTGAGCGATTGGCGAATTGTTCCGGAAATTCTACCATTTTGCGTTCAAATGGCAGGCCAAGGGACATCGGTAGCCAAATACGGAAGGTTAATCCATATAAATGCTGGTGGCTGACTGAAGCCCGGATAACACAAGATTGCAGCGAGTTCCCCCATAAGGAAGCCAGCCATTGGGCTTCGAGATCCATCATTGCTACGGGTTTGATGACCTGTTTAGGCATACCACTGGAACCTGAGGTGAATATCACCAGAGCTGCATCCGACGCTATGTGGGGCAGAATTATTTTTGACGGAATTGTTTTGGGCAGAGTTGTTTTGAGCAGAGTTGTTTTAGACAAAATTGCTTCAGGTGCAATACTGTCTTGTTGATGTGGTAAAGCGTGCCAGCAAGGACAGGACAGTTTCAGGGGCAGATCTGTCAGTACACCGTCAAAACAGGATTGTTGTTCCTGTAACTGAGCTTCACGACAATGTCCCGGAATAACGGGAGTTTTACCTGCATGTAGTGTGGCTAATAGTGCAACACAGAAATGGTAACTGTCATCGAAACATAATGCCCAGCGTGATGCGTTATGATTTCTCAAACGAAGATATAACGCAGTAACATCCTGCCGAAATGTACTCAGGCTGATGCAATGATTACCCCAGACTATAATCCTTTCAGGGGGGAGCTCTTCTGATAGCCATTGGGATACAGGGTAGGTTTTCATCTCTTCTGAATCCGTTGGCGTACCAGCCATTCAATAATAATAAGCAACCCGATTAATAGGTAACTGATCATACCGTTCCACAGTGTCCACAGTGTCATATTGTTGTACAGACAAGTACCGAATGCGACTGTGCCATTGAAAATAAAAAACCAGCACCAGATATAAGTCACTTTGCGTGTATAAGCGACACCTTCAGGGGGTAAATCTGGCTCTTTTATCCGGGCCAGCCGTTCCACGATAGGAGGGCCGTAGCACAACGAGCTACCAAAGAGAGTGAGTAAAACTGCGTTTACTATCACTGGGTAATACATCAAAAGATGATGATTTCTCAGGAAAAAACTTGCTAATCCTAATAATATCCCGGCAATTGATAATATCCAGCCAGTATTCCAATGTGTGTACTGCTGTTTATCTGTTTTATGTTTGCTTAACCCTTTGTTTTTACTTAGCAGTAAACGAAAAACAAAAAACAGGATGATAATAGGCAATACGGCATTAAATTGCCCATAGCTGACCATCGCCCATACCAGAAAAGGCCAGGCGATTAACATCACGGTATTGGCAATCCGAAACAATAAAATTAACGGCTTCAATTAACTACCCGGGATTCTTTCTTACTGCTTATGTCGGTGCTTGATTTGAGGGATTACTGTTCTTGTAACAGTTGTTCCACCGCATCGACAACGTCCTGAACTGTGCGGACAGATTTGAATGCTTCAGGTTTAATTTTGCGTCCCGTTTTTTTCTGTAAGTGAACGACCATATCAACAGCATCAATGCTATCGAGTTCCAGATCTTCATAGAGGCGAGAATCAGGAGTAATGTCTTCAGGAGAAAGTTCGAACAGTTTAACCAAAAGCTGTGATACTTCCTGATAAATTTGTTGTTTTTCCATGATCTTCCTCTGTTCTTATGCCTGCTGTGACTGGATATAAGATGCCAGTGTGGCAACAGAAGAGAAATGCTGGCGCATTTCTTCACTTTCAGCAGATAACACAGTGCCATAACGGTTTTTGATCGCCAGACCTAACTCCAGTGCATCAATGGAATCTAACCCTAGCCCGTCGCCAAACAGAGGCGCTTCGGTTTCAATATCAGCAGGAGTGATATCTTCCAGATTCAGTGTATCTATAATTAATTGTTTTATTTCAATAAGTAAGTCTTGGTTTAGTTCTTGCATTATTGTGTCCAACATCTAGTAATTTGATGGTGTTAATAATTGGGTGAGTTGACGATTAAGCTGGCGGGCAGCAATAGTGTATCCGCTCTCCATATCAACAGCAAAATCCTCATTGGTGAGCTGTTCACCAACTGTGATGGTGTAAATTGGTTTCTTGGGTGGAATTTGATACCACTTGCTTTTCTTATCCAGCATCTTCTGGCTGCAAGTAATATGTACAATCCGTAAATCACACTCACAACGTACAGCAATATTGGCAGCTCCGCGCTGGAGTAAAATTGGGTGACCGGGGGTTGTACGCGTCCCTTCCGGAAAAATCAAGATATTATTACCAGAAGCTAATCTCTCACGACAAACAGGCAGCAGAGTTGCTGCTTCATTGTTGATGAGATAACGGGCGGAGCGGATCACACCACTGACGAAAGGGTTACGCAACAGTGCGGATTTCACGATGCAATCTGCATCCGGCAAATGTGATGCCAGAATGACGTAATCCAGTAACGTAGGATGATTAGCAACGATCAGGCAGCCTTTATCCATGCGCAGTTTATCAATGCCACTAAAATGATAATCCAGCACACCTAGTTTTCTGGTCAGAAAAAGGAACAGACGGAAACAAGCCGAAATACTATGCCGGGCAATGCGACATCGTTTTTCTGGATTGCGCTGCAAAATCAGCAATAAATTGAACCAAATAAGAGAAAGCAACAGCCCACCAACACCAAACAGGGCGAAACAAAACCCGGTCATAAGCAGACGCCAAAACCAATTAATTCGTTCGGTTATGTTGCTTGTCATCCTTTGCCTCATACTATTTTTTCCATACTATCTATTTGTTCCGTGATATCTATTTGTTCGGTACTATTGGCTCCATACTGCCGGCTCCAGTGCCATTCACAATGATCCCCTGTCACGGTAAAACACGGTTCTCCATTTAACCAGCCGTGTAGAAATTGCAGGCTTTGGGGAAGGGAAGGGGCAGTTTTCTGTGATGAGCGTTTTTCACAATGCAGATCTTTTCCTTGTTCCAGAAGCAGGGCAACAGCGAATGGATAAGTTGGGGTATTTTCATCTATCACATTGAGGTAAAAATCGGGGATCTTGCCATCAAAATCGACGAGCAATACTTTGTTGTAACCTGCATGCAGCAGAGTTGCGACTTCAAATAACCCTTGCTGGAAACTGTCTATTCCCGCAGAAACAGAAGAAGAAACCAGGGGTGCTTTGGCAACGATGGTCAGGTTTCCCACGGACGAATTATGGACTGACATGGCGAAATTGGTTGGAGAAACGCTTTCTGTGTGCGCCAGATTCATCAGTATTTGGTAATTTCGTTCCAGTTCACCATGACGGCTGGTATAGACAATGGCATCCACCTTATTCCGGTGCAAAATACTTAAACCACAATCTACAGCCAGACGGCTGCCTGAATTCAGGCGGCGGGCTGTCATCATGGGTAATTGAGAGCATTTTGCCAGTGGGTTTGAACCGTCTATAACCGCAGGTGAAATAGCAGACCAGTTTTCCCACTCTTCAGGAACAGAAAGACCCGGTGCCACGGCTTGCCAATCTGTAATGTCCAATGTCAATTTCATGAAATACCGTTTATTACTTCTTCTTGCAGATCAATAGCGTGTGCCCAAGCCCTAACTGATCAATTTTGTTTTCTACTACAAACCCGGCTTTATCGAGGAATTGATTAAAATCACTCATGCTATAAAAACGGCTATTGCCATTTGCCATGCAGGTAAAATAAAGCGAAGTCGCATTGAGGCTGTAGGCTGCGGCTTCAAAGGGTTGACAGTCCCAAAATAATTCCATGATGCATACTCTGGCATCAGGTTTCATTGCTGCTGATATTTTACGCAAAATGTCGACAATCTGTGTTCCGGAGAAACAGTCGAGGAACTGACTCATCCACCAGATATCGGCGTCTTTGGGTAATTCACAATCCGATAACATATCAACAGGATGGCCTGAAATACGTTCAGCCATGCCTTGGCCGAGTATATTTTCTTCAACCAATCTAATTTGCTGGGGCAGGTCCAGAATAGTGACGTTGACTTTACTGTCATATTGGCAACAGCGCAATGCCCATTTTCCTGTATTTCCACCAACGTCATAAATCAATTTAGGGTTCAGGGAGAAAATGGACTTTAACGCAGCATTGAAAGCTGAATCAGAATAGAAATGATCAAATGAGAACCAGCTTGTTTTTGCAGGCTCTGGTAATTGGCTGAGAGCCGGGTAGATTGTAGGCCATTCACCAAATACTTTTAAGCCAGCGGGTTTATTTTTTTGCAGCGATTCTTTCAGATAAAACAGGCCCTGATAGCATACGTCTTGAGTAAAATCCATATTGACGCGTGTCATTTTATCATGCAATAAATAGTGACCTATTTTACTAAGAAAATAACGGTTATCGCGTTTCAGGATAATTCTGCCACTTAACCCCATATCCAATAAAACACCTACACCGTAGCTGTCTAATTGTGAAGCACGACAGATATCCTCTTTAGTTGCACCTTCTTTATGGTTTTTATCCAGAAAAGATAAAATACCAAAATCACGCAGACCAATAGCGGCCTGGAATAGCATTGGCGCAAAAGCAATACGTTGAGCTTCAGTAATAGCTTCAAACGCACTCAATTCATCTTTGTCATAAGTATGGGGAGTGGTCATATATCCGGATATCCGATATGTCTGTAAAATTATAGGATTAAAGCCTATCTCATCAAGGGGTTGTGATTGACCAGAATAGGCTCTGAAATAGAAGTTTACTGATTAGACAGTAAAGCTAAATTTAATTGAATGTCTTTATCCAGATTGTTGACCCAGCGGTTATAATTACGGTGAATATTTCCTTTTCTTTCCATCATCTTACGACTATTAACATAATTGATAGAATAATTTTTTTCAGTGTAGTTAATGCGTATTTGTACATCATGAGCACGACTCTTCAGGTAACCATCAATAACACCAGGTGAGACTTCAGTCATTGCCCATTTACGTTTTTTTACCCGCTTCCAGGATAGCTTTTTTCACTGTAGACAATGAACTTTTTGTCACAATTGTTGTTTGCGGAGTTAATATTGGCGCTGTACGGGCACAACCCGCGAGCATAGCAACACAAGCCAGACTGATTAAAATCTTGGATGCGGTTTTCATTCTATTTCCTCTTGCTAAGTGTGAGTGTCTCACAAGTAATGTTTCCATTTTTAAAAGGCTATATTAAATAAATTATTATCACGTCGCTACAATTACTCTTCTTTTAGCAGCCTGTTGGTTATTTTCTGTGCATTACATACCTCGAATTTATTACTGCTATCTACAGATAGGTCATAATAAAAATTCGGCTTATAGACTGTAGCTCTTATGTTTCCCTGTGATTTTTAAATTAGGCAGATTAAGAACTTGTCTCAATATTTATTAATTGTTACAGACTGTTTTCTCAAATTCTGATATTGGTTATTTTATTTAGATATAAAATTTCGGTAATTTTCATTATTTAATTGATAAATTAAATATTACTTCACCAGTTTTCATTATGTAGTTTTTGATATAATTATTAATTATTAATTAAAATAAAACTAAAATGTAAGCATTCAGGTTGCTAACCAACTTTCCCATCACTCATATTTAAAATATTATTTAATAACAATTAGATACAGGAAATAAGAATCCGCATTAATATTCACATATAAAAAATGAGCCATTATAACGTCGTTTTCTTATTCATAGCCGTTAACAGCAATCACCAAATATTCTATTGCTAATGATGAATCTCTAATTTTTTATTGTTAATAGCCTGAACTGAAAATAAGCACCATTATTGTTCAACGCATGAACCATTATTGTGCAAATCGTTGTTTGCTAACACACTTGTTTAAGCTAATAGTTTGAATATTAGTACATATATTATTTGGCATGCGTATTGCTGTGAAACTCCAATCATACTAATTGGAGTTTCACAGCATGGCACCAATGACAGGTTATACCTTAAAAGATTGGCAGGACCGGATACGACAAAATGCAACATCCATTTCTGCATTATTGCAACAGCATCTGGATTCTTTTTTGCCGGATGATAATGCCTGGATCTATCTTGCGACTCCGGCGCAATTACAAATTCAGATTGACCAACTTCTGCCTGCTTATCAGCGTAATCCTGACGCATTTCCTTTGTTTGGCATTCCGTTTGCTGTTAAGGACAACATTGATGTTGCTGACTGGCCGACCACTGCTGCTTGCCCGGCCTTTGAATATATCGCTGCTGATGACGCTACTGTGGTTGCCAGATTAAAAGCGGCAGGAGCAATCGTTGTCGGAAAAACAAATCTGGATCAGTTTGCTACCGGATTAGTCGGAACCCGTTCGCCTTTTGGTGCAGTAAAAAACAGTTTCAATGCAAGTTATGTCAGCGGAGGTTCCAGCTCTGGCTCTGCATCTGTAGTCGCCAGAGGATTGGTGCCATTTGCACTTGGAACAGATACCGCAGGTTCTGGGCGGGTGCCCGCGGGTTTCAATAATATTGTTGGCTTAAAACCGACCAAAGGCTGGCTTTCTGGAAAAGGCGTTGTACCTGCCTGTCGGCTCAACGATACCTTGTCTGTTTTTGCTCTGGCCGTGGAAGATGCTTTCAATATCGCCTGTCTTGCTGGTGGATTTGACAAAAATGATGTTTATTCCCGCATCAACCCGGCTTCTGCCCCTGCAACATTACCGGATAATCCCCTCTTTGCCATCCCTGAGAATCCTACATTTTGTAATGACTCCATTGCCGAAGCTGCATGGCTGGATGCTTTGGACGAGCTGCAAGCCATCGGCGTCACACTGCATCCCATTGACTTCTCAGCGTTCAAACAACTGGCCGAACAACTCTATCAGGGAGCATGGGTTGCTGAACGCACGGCTGTAGTTGGAGAAATGCTAAATTTCCCGGAAAAAATGGATCCAGTGGTACACCAAATTATAGCCAGTGGTGGGAATTACAGTGCTGCCGAAGCATTTAAGGCGGAATATCTGCGGGCAGAATTGGCACGGGAGATCCAACAGACGCTGACTAAGTTTGATGCTCTTGTCGTTCCGACCACACCAACAATCAGAACCATTGAAGAAATTAAACAGGAACCGATTCGCTATAACTCAGAATTTGGCACTTATACCAATTTTACCAATCTGGCAGATCTCTCCGCACTCGCTTTACCTGCACCTTTCCGGGCTGATGGGCTGCCAGCGGGTATTACCTTACTCGCGCCTGCCTGGCATGATCGTGCGCTTGCATCATTCGGGCTCCGTTGGCAACAGCACCTTGCATTACCTCTTGGGGCATTACCTCTTGAAGCAACAGGAAAAACATTTGCTGGAGATAGAGCAGAATTATCGCGGTCAGAGCAGCATATTCGTGTAGCAGTGGTTGGTGCCCATCTTCGGGGCATGCCACTGAATTACCAATTAACTGATCGTAAGGCCGTATTTGTTGAAACCACTCAGACAACCAGTTGTTATCGGCTTTATGCGCTCGCCAATACCCAACCCGCTAAACCCGGATTAGTGCGTAATGCTGAAGGTGCTGCGATAAGTATTGAGCTTTGGGATATCCCATTGGCCTATTTTGGTGCATTTGTTGCTGAAGTTCCTCCTCCACTTGGTATCGGTTCACTGGAGTTAGCCGATGGCCGATGGGTAAAAGGTTTTATCTGTGAACCGACAGCACTGAATGGTGCAACTGATATCACTGAATTTGGTGGCTGGCGTAATTGGATCATCAGTCAGGAGGTGGCAGATGTTTAAGACTGTATTGATCGCTAACCGTGGTGAAATTGCCTGCCGTGCGATCCGCACTCTGAAACGCCTTGGTATTGTTAGTGTGGCGGTGTATTCAGATGCAGATAAAAATTCACAACATGTCAAAGCGGCAGATATTGCATTGCCGCTAAATGGGGGAAAAGCCTGTGAGAGTTACTTGTGCATCGATAAAATTATTAATGCCGCGCGGCAGAGTCGTGCAGAAGCTATCTGGCCGGGGTATGGTTTTTTGTCTGAAAGTGTGCTGTTTGCAGAAGCGTGTGAAAAAGCAGGTATCGTCTTTGTTGGCCCGACATCGCAGCAAATTGGTGAATTTGGTCTGAAACATCGGGCCCGTGAATTGGCCGCAGAAGCGGGTGTACCGATGACACCGGGAACGGGGCTGCTTAACTCACTGAATGAAGCACTCAGTGCGGCTGAGGTTATCGGATATCCCGTCATGCTGAAAAGTACAGCCGGTGGTGGAGGCATCGGCCTTAGCCACTGTGATGATGCCAATGAACTGCGTCAGGCATGGGAGAGTGTACGTCATTTGGGGGAGCAGTTTTTCAGTGATGCTGGTGTATTTCTGGAACGATGTATCAGACAGGCTCGTCATATTGAAGTACAGATATTTGGTGATGGCAAAGGCAATGTAGTGGCACTGGGAGAGCGTGATTGTTCTTTGCAGCGTCGCAATCAAAAAGTTGTAGAGGAAGCGCCTGCTCCTAACCTGTCAGAACAGATCCGCACTAAGCTACTGGCTTCCGCAGTACAACTGGGCAAGTCAGTCAATTATCGCAGTGCAGGTACGGTAGAGTACATTTACGATGTTGAACAGGATGAGTTCTATTTCCTTGAAGTCAATACCCGTCTGCAAGTTGAACATCCTGTAACTGAATGTGTAACCGGGCTCGATTTAGTGGAATGTATGTTACGGGTTGCTGCTGATCTGCCAGTTAATTGGCAGTATCTAAAACGTGCACCAGTCGGCACCGCGATTGAAGTTCGCCTGTATGCAGAAAATCCGTTGAAGAATTTTCAGCCCAGTCCGGGCGTACTGACGGAAGTTAAATTTCCTGATGATGTACATATTGAAGGTGTACGTATTGATAGTGGTGTGAGTACGGGCAGTGAAGTTTCTGCATTTTACGATCCGATGATTGCCAAAATGATCGTTTATGGAGAAAACCGCGATAAGGCACTGAACAAACTGCGAGAGGCATTAGATTGTTGCCAATTGCACGGTATTACAACCAATCTGGAATATCTGCGTCAGATTACAGCCAGCGAACCATTCCAAAAAGGGCAGGTCTGGACTCGGATGCTCGACAACTTCGAGCCACACGCAAATATTATTGAGGTATTGCAGCCGGGAACCTGGAGCAGTATTCAGGATTATCCCGGTCGACTGGGGTATTGGGATATAGGTGTACCACCATCCGGCCCGATGGATGACTTTGCTTTCCGGCTGGCTAACCGTATTGTCGGTAATCATGAATCTGCCGCCGGGTTGGAGATTACGTTAGCGGGGCCAACGTTACAGTTTCATTGCGACACGTTAATTGCACTGACCGGGGCAGACTGTCCGGCTCTGTTAGACGGGAAAGCCGTGCTTTATTGGCAGCCACTGCATGTCAAAACCGGACAAGTTCTGGCGTTTGGTCGCACACAATCTGGCTGCCGGACATACCTTGCTGTCAGAAATGGTTTTGATGTGCCTTGCTACCTCGCAAGTCGCTCCACCTTTGCGCTTGGACAATTTGGCGGGCATGCTGGCCGTACCTTAAAAATTGCCGATATGCTTCCGATCTCACAACCGTCATTACCTGCCTGTACAACACCAGCACCTGTAAGTACCCCACAGGCACTTGACCCCGCGTTAATCCCTGTCTATGGCGAAAAATGGCACATCGGGGTACTTCATGGGCCGCATAGCGCACCAGATTTTTTTGCACAGAACTACATGGATGAGTTTTTTTCCAGTGAATGGCAGGTACATTACAACTCGAATCGTTTAGGTGTGCGCTTGATGGGTCCGAAGCCTGTCTGGGGTCGTCACGATGGCGGTGAAGCGGGTTTGCATCCTTCAAATATCCATGATTGCGAATATGCCATAGGTTCCATCAATTTTACCGGGGACTTCCCTGTGATCCTCACCCGTGACGGGCCTAGCCTTGGCGGCTTTGTTTGTCCGGTAACCATAGCTAAAGCTGAACTGTGGAAAGTCGGGCAGGTAAGACCGGGGGATCGCATCCGGTTCTACTCCATTACTATTGAGGAAGCTGCCGCTCTGGAAGAACAGCAAAATCGTGCCATTACTACGCTGAAATCAGTCCCGTTACCTAATCAAACAGCAGTATCAGACACACCGCTATCAGTATCTGAAGAGGAAAGGTGTGGCGCTGTACTGGCAGCAATTGCAGCCACTGATTCTGCGCCAGCCGTTGTTTACCGTCAGGCGGGTGACAGCTATATTTTGATTGAATATGGCGAGAATGTTCTGGATCTGGCATTACGTCTGCGAGTCCACCTGCTGATGGATAAACTACATGATTTAGCAGAGGCGGGGATCAAAGAGATTGCTCCGGGTGTACGCTCCCTGCAAGTCCGTTATGACAATCAGCAAATTGATCAACAGAGACTTGTGGCTTTATTACTGTCTTTAGAAGAGCAACTGGGTGATGTCAGTGCGATGAAAGTACCATCACGCATTATACATTTGCCGATGGCATTTGAAGACAGTGCAACACTTGGGGCTGTAAGTCGTTATCAGGATACTGTGCGTACCCGTGCGCCTTGGTTACCTAATAACGTTGATTTTATTCAGCGCATTAATGGACTGCCGGATCGAGAAACCGTGCGCCATATTATATTCGATGCCAGTTACCTGATCCTTGGTCTGGGAGATGTATACCTGGGGGCACCGTGTGCGGTTCCAATCGATCCCAGACATCGCTTGTTAAGTTCGAAATACAATCCGGCACGAACCTTTACCGCAGAAGGAACCGTGGGTATTGGTGGTATGTACATGTGTATATATGGCATGGATTCCCCTGGTGGTTATCAGCTGGTGGGACGAACTTTGCCTATTTGGAACAAATTTCTGAAGAACGAACAGTTTGCTAAAGATAAACCGTGGTTGCTGCGTTTTTTCGATCAAATACGTTTTTATCCCGTCAGTGAGCAAGAGTTGGGGCAGTTGCGCGAAGATTTTCGAGAAGGACGTACTGCTATCCGTATTGAAGAAACTCAGTTTGACTTTGCTGAACACCTGCGATTTTTGCAAGAAAATGCCGAAGATATTGCCCGTTTCAAGCAACGACAGACAGTGGCTTTCGAAACAGAAATAAAACATTGGCAACAGGAGGGGGAAAGCTCTGTTCTGAACATTGAAAAACAACCTAAGGAGGTTGATATCAATGAAAGTGGAGTACAAGTCAGTGCGGATATGAATGGAAATATCTGGAAAATATTAGTCAAGCCAGGTGATGAAGTGACAAAAAGACAGCCGCTGATCATTGTAGAAGCTATGAAGATGGAGCTGGTTATTTATGCACCACAATCTGGGCGTATCAAGCGCATCAGTTGCCAGCCGGGGCATCAGGTCAGCCCCGGTGATGCATTGCTGTGGCTGGAATTGGAGAGCATCTAATGTATCAGTGATATCACATACCCCTATTAAATAAGAATACACACATTCGGGGTAAAATTACGCAACAAGTTAAAATCTCTGAAAATAAATTCATTGGAAATAATAAGATGCGTGTATTAAAGATTATTTGCCCTGAATGTGGTGCCAAGGCTGCCATCAGTAAGACCAATCGAAAGCACCCTGAAATTGCCGATCTTTACTGTATGTGTTCTGACATTGAATGTGGTTATCGATTCGTCATGAATCTGACTTTTTCGCATACCTTAAGCCCTAGCGCTAAAACTGGCGATAAATTGTTGCAGACTGTGATCAATAACCTCAATCCACAACAACGCCAGGCAGCATTAGATTTGTTGAAAGTCAGCTCTGTTACTTGATATAAAATCACATTTTATCGAACCACACCCATGGGGTGAATTCAGTCACCCCTATCACTTCAGTCAAATATCCTCAATTTCTTCATACTTACATCTCATCTCTATTTTGTTTGGCTGTTTAATCATCAATAACTGTTTTATCGGACAATCACGCTATGGGGAATCAGGCCATCAATAAAGAAGCACCTTAAATTGCAGATTATTTCGATTTGAATCGGCTATTGAGTCATATCCGAATTTATCAGAACTAAACCCTTCGCAGCATTTTAATAGATCCGCAATAATACATTTGATTCAAACGGAAGGGATTATGTGTGAGAGCGCATCGGCGAAGGATTGCCACCCGCTTATGAGCTAAAGTGGCTTTTTACCCGTAGTTTTTTACCCGTAAAGAAGGCAAGGATTGAAACTGAAAGCGATATGTATGAAATGAATAAGTTACAGCAATTAACCACATTTTTACGGGAAAACCTACCAGAATTCATGTGTAAAACGGAATTTACCTGTGAAACGGGAGAAATCCGCTTTATTCAGGCTCAACGGGATTTAGGGTTGGGACAATACCAGATGTTTATCCAGAAATATAAAGCAGTGATTAAGTGGGAGAGTTTTCCACACAGGGAATATGATCCCCGATATATCTCACTGTTAATCAACGCCTGGCTGACAGAGCAAAATGATGAATTGAGGGATCGTAATCAGGGACAGGAATACCCAACTATGACTGTCAAAGTGAATGAAGAAACTGCTGTTATCGTGGTGTCGTTATCACTGTCAGAGCCTGTGATTATGCGTGAGGATAAAAACGGTATTGTCCCCTTTGATGGTAAGCGCTGGCTGCTGGCAACCCCTGAAATCTGGTTTGCTGAAAATGATGTTATTCATATTGTGGATGAGTCAGGAACGCCAGTTGGGTAAATCTGATAATGATTAATGGGTTGATTCAAGGAATTGCAAAACACATCTGCAACCTTGAACAAGGAAAACATAAATAAAGGAATAAATTATGTGGCCACATGTGCAGGTTAACCAAGTTAACCAACTGCAAGGCGAAACCAAGGAAATAGAGCGCGTATTGCTCTTTGTTGGGACGGGAAAAACCAACACAGGCAAAACGATCTCTGTAAATACTCAGACGGATTTTGATTCTGTATTGGGAACAACAGATACCGCTCTGAAACGTAATGTACTGGCGGCGATGGCAAACGCAGGACAAAACTGGTCTGGGTATGTCCATGTTTTGCCGGAATCGGCAGATGAACTGGCCTTTGTTGAGGTGGTGACAGCAGCACAGCGTGTTGCCAGTGTAGAAGGATATGTGCTGACAGTCGGTGCGACTAAAGCCATTATCAAGGCTGCGCAGACTTTGCGGGCAAATACCATTGCTAAGTTTGGGCGTTGGCAGTGGGCTATTTTGGCTGTTGAAGGAACACAGCCGAAAGAAACCTGGTCGGATTATGTTACTCGTCTGTCTGATCTGCAAAAAGGAGAAGCCGTTTCATCGATCCAATTAGTGCCGTCTCTGTGGGGCAATGAAGCGGGGGTATTAGCGGGCCGTTTGTGTAATCGTGCCGTCACGGTGGCAGACAGCCCGGCACGAGTCCAGACAGGGCCATTGATGGATCTGGGAACAACAGATTTTCCGCTTGATGGGGCAGGGAAGCCGATTGATTTAGCAACACTACAAGCATTGGAAAAATTACGTTTCAGTGTGCCAATGTGGTATCCCGATTACGATGGTATGTATTGGTCAGATGGCCGCACATTGGATGTGGAAGGCGGAGATTACCAGAGTATCGAAAATCTGCGTGTTGTGGATAAGGTCGCGCGCCGTATTCGTTTGCAGGCTATCGCTAAAATTGCTGATCGCAGCCTGAACAGTACACCGGGCAGCATCGCAACGCATCAGGCGTATTTTGCCCGTACTTTACGTGAAATGTCTCGTAGTACAGAAATTAACGGTGTGACATTTCCGGGGGAAGTGAAATCACCTCAGGATGGTGACATTGTTATCACATGGCGCAATAAAAACACGGTAGAAATTTATATCACTATTCGCACTTACGAATGCCCGAAAGGGATCACGGCGAGTTTGTTGCTGGATTTGGGAGGGAATTAAATGAGCCAGCGTATTTCCGGCCAGTCGGTCGATTTTAATATGGATGGGGATCTGGTTCATGCGGAAAAGGTCAGTCTGTCCGTTACTGATAATACAGCCGCCGCCCAAACACAGGGCGTACCGGATGGTTATATCTCCGGTGATGTAACAGCAGAAGGGGAAATTGAGCTCAGCACTAAGTATTTGGATATCGTTACAGCCAAAGCACGTGCTGCGGGTTCGTGGCGGGGTATTCAGCCTGTTGATCTGATGTGGTACGCCAAAGCAGGTAATGAGGAAATGAAAGTTGAAGCTTACGGTTGCAAACTGATCGTGAGTGATATTCTGGATGTTGACCCTAAAGGCGGCAGTGTGATGACACATAAAATTAAATTTGTTGTCACATCACCTGATTTTGTCCGTATTAATGGTATTCCCTATCTGGAAGCAGAATTGACCCGTAATCTGATAGGCTAAAAATAAATATTCATGGAAGGACATGAAAAGATCTTTATTACATTCGTGTAATAGGGCTAATCATGACATCAGGGACGATGTTTATCAAAAAATTAATTGTGTTAATGGATAAAATAAAGGAATTAAATCATGACCAAAGAAAATAAAATTATTACTTTACTGGTTGGCGGAAATGAAATTAAATTTGAGCCAAATATTGTCGCTTACAATAACATGATTAATGATATGACAATGGACAATAAAATTGTGCCGATTGTTACTTATTTGCGTCGTATTGTTCAGTCTGCTTCTAAACCTGCTCTTGATGAACTGTTACAAATTCCGGGTGCAGCAATGCAGTTGGTTGAAAAAATCAATTCTGAATATGCACCTAAACTGGAAATTGAAATAAAAAACTAAATGCACGGGTTAAGGCTATCGACAATAGCTTATTCGAGCAAGCCTTAACTTTGCGTCGTCATTATTTACCAAATGAAAATGATGATACGGAAAATTTAGCCCGTGCAATTTGGTTAGATAATCGATATTGGGAATATACGCGTATTGCAACTGCAAATGGAATTGCATTGGCATTAAAAGGTGAGCCATGAGTCAGCTTGATTTTATATTAAATTTAATCAATAGGGTTACAGAACCACTTGATCGTATAAAAAATGCAGTCTCTGGCGTTGCTGAAGAATCACAAAAGGCATTTGGCAAAATTTCGGCGGGTGGGAAAACAATAGCTGACTCGTTCTGGTCAACGCATAGCTTCCTTGAGCCAGCCATTCAAATGGAGGATGCCCTGCAATCAGCCTCATTACAGGGAATTGATAGCAGCGTTATGGCAAAAATCGCCAAAGATTCTGTGACATTTAGCTCACAATATGGCAAATCAGCCATTGAGTTTGTGAAATCAGCGACGGAAATTAACAGGGCCATACCGGGACTGGAGCAAACGGAATTGCCCCAGATGACCAAAATTGCCAATATCACCGCCGTTGCTCTGAAAACCAGCTCAACGGATGCGGCGAACTATATGGGGAAAATGTTTGACCTGTTCTCAGATCATGCTGAGTCTGTGGGGCATCTTCAGTTTGCTGAAGAACTATCAGGCAAAGCTGTCTTTATGGCGCAGACATTTGGCACCAGTATGCCCGAAGTGACACAGCTGCTGGAAAATACCCGTAAAGCAGGGACAGATTTTGGTGTGGGGATAGATGAACAGTTGGCTGTATTGGGGCAGTTACAGGGTACGTTGGGAGGCGATGCCAGCCGCGCTTATGAGGCGTTTTTATCGGTTGCAACGGGTGGCGCGAAAAGTCTGGGACTGAGTTTTGTTAATGCTTCCGGCCAGATGCTTTCCATGCCGGAAATGCTGGAAAAACTACAGGCCAAATATGGCACAAGCATTGAAGGTAATCTGAAAGCTCAGGCTGAGATTGAAGCAGCATTTGGCGACTCTGCTGTGGTGGTCAAAGCACTTTTCAACGATGTTGATGTGTTAAACAAGAACATGGCTGCGCTAGGTGCAAATGATGGAATGGAGCGTACCCGTGAAATGGCGGCGCAGATGGCAGATCCGTGGCAGCGGTTACAGGCAATCTGGGAGAATCTTCATATTCTAATTGGTTCAGCATTGTTGCCGGTTATAAAACCTTTGGTTAATTGGCTCGCGGATACCAGTCAGATATTAGTTCGTTGGATGAAATTGTTCCCCAATATCGCTCGTTGGGTTGGATATATCACGCTTGCGATTATGAACTTTGCCGTTGTGGGGGCAGTAGCTAATATCGTGATGGGAGTTTCTAAATTTATCCTGATTGGCCTGAGAGGGATCATGGCAGGTTTTACCATGATCACGAAATTGGGCACTGTGGCAGTATGGCTTTATAACGCGGCTATCATAGCATTTAGTGTCGCTCTGAGAATATTACAGGGTACATTGCTGGTTATCCGTGGGGCAGCTATTTTGGCAGGGATGGCATTTAATTTTATGAGTTGGCCAGTATTATTGATTATCGCTGCTATCGCGTTGCTAGCTTATGGCATTTATAAGCTGATTCAGAATTGGGATGAAATCAAAGCAGCGATTATGGATACAGAGGCATTTAGTATATTGGTGTTTGTTGTGAAGTCGGTTGGAAATGCTTTTGGAGCATTCTTCGATTGGGTTATTGATGGCTGGAATAATCTGTGTAATTTATTCAGTAATTTTTCACTGTCCGATATGTTTTCTGGCCTTGGAGACATATTAAGTTTTATTCCCGGTTTCGAAATTGGATCTATTGGAGCCAAAGTAATTGGGGAAATGGTTAATGATCCAATGGAAAAAACAACGGCTTCCAATATGGGAGTAGGGAAAAATACTCAAAAGTTGATAACTCAGCCCAATAATATGTTGCAGGGACAATCCCAAACTATATCTCAGCAAATTATGCCTCAGACTGTGCAATCAGTTAATCCGTTGGAAAGTGAAGGCGTATTAACAGGCGGAAAAAAACTGGGCATTAATAGAAATGGCATGATGAGTGAAGTAGCGAATAATTCACAGACTATTAATGATAACAGCCGCCGCATTGAAAGTGTGACATTCAATGTTTCCAATGGCATGACGCCGGATCAATTTACGGAATGGGAACAAGTGGCCTATGGATGAGCTTAAATATGTTGATTTATTAATTAATGAGCGTGATTTCACGCTCAATTCAGGGAATGAACCGCATTTCTGTAATAACCGGGTCTCTATTGGACAGGATTGTGTTCACGCAATTATTGAAAGTGGTCTGGCAACAAATTTAATTGCTGAACGCAGTCCGACATTACGTGCAGATATTCAGACTCAGATGGTGATCCTAATCGAAAATGATGAGCGGATTATTCCGGGCACCGTCAGCATCAATGAAGAATTACCGACCAAATTATGGATCACGGCGGAAACCTACGATTTTGGCCGTATTAATGTGAGTGTGGGAAATGGACACTAAACCAACGATGGATTATGAAAAGGTACTGCGTGACAGCGGGATGCCGACCACGGAAACCGAAATCAGCCAGGCATTTGCGCAGGTTGTGGATGAAGCCGGGCTGGTGACCAACACCTCGCGCATGTCCCCGTTCTGGCGGCTGATTAGCACGATTGTCACGCGCCCGGTACTGTGGCTGAAAGAAGCATTAATCAACGTCACGCTGAAAAACATGTATCTGGCGACGGCATCGGGCACATGGCTGGATATGTTCGCGTGGGGCGTCAACCTGAAACGTAAACCTGCTTCTGCCGCACAGGGGGTGCTCCGGTTTTATAAAGCGGCGGGCGCATCGGCTGTCACCGTGCCCGCAGGAACGGTTATCCAGACCGAGCGCATTAATGGTGAAATCTATCGTGTCAGCACCACGGAAAGTGTGGTCATCGCGGAGGGTGTCAGCAGTGCGTTGTTGCCTGTAACTGCCGAGGCCGCAGGCGGCGCATTTAACCTTGCGCCCGGTTATTTTCGGCTGTTGCCTGTGGCGGTGTCCGGCATTGAGCGGGTACAAAATGAAGAAGGCTGGCTGTTAACGCCCGGCGCGGATGCGGAATCCGACGATGAATTACGCGACCGTTGCCGCAACCAGTATAACTTGGTTGGCAATTATCATACTGACGCTGTTTACCGGGGTATGATTGCCGCCGTGGCAGGATTAAGCATTGACCGTATTTTCTTTCTGCATGATGCACCCCGTGGGGCAGGCACCGCCAATGCGTATCTGTTGCTGGATTCGGGCGTAATCAGCCAGCCGTTTATTGACGCGGTGAACGATTACATCACTAATCAGGGGCATCACGGGCACGGGGATGATATGCAGTGCCTGCCAATGCCGGAAACGCAGCACGCATTGACCGTCACACTGTTTGTGGAAAATCTGGCGAATTACAGCCCGGAACAAATCACCCGCCTGAAAACCGATGTGGGGAACCTTGTTCGCTGCGCCTTTCGGGAAAACACCGATTATCCGGTGAAGAAAACATGGCCCTATTCGCGTTTTTCTTTTTCAAATCTGGGGCGGGAAATTCACCGTGAGTTCAGTGAGGTGGGATCACTGACCTTTTCACTGGGCGATATTCTCAGTGAACTGAGTGTGCCGCGTCTGCAAGCGCTCATCGTGGAGGTGAAAAATGGCTGAGTTCAGGGAACGTCTTGCCCGGCTGGCGTTGCCGTCATGGATGAACAAGGGCGAGCCTGCCAAATTACTGCACGCCGCGCGGGCATTCTGGTCACAGGTTTATGACTGGCTGACATGGCCACTGGCCCAACTGGATGCGGAAACCTGTACTGAGGCGCTGTTGTCAGTACTGGCCTGTCAGCGGGATATCCAGCGCTTTAACGGCGAACCGTTGCCGCTGTTTCGCAAGCGGGTGAAGTACGCCTTTATCAACGCCAGAGACGCAGGCAGCATCGCGGGATTTATTGCCATCTTTGAACGGCTGGGGGTGGGTTATGTGGAAATGCTGGAGCGCCAGCCCGACATTGACTGGGATGTGATTATCCTGCGCCTCAGCGACGGACAGATAGCCGCTAACCCGGATTTGCTGATGAATATCATCCGGCAATATGGCCGCACCTGCCGCCGCTATCGGTTTGAAGTGATCGCTAAAAATCAGTTACTGATGCGTGTGGGGAGCGTGGGCGCAGACTATTGCTGTTATCACGCGGCGATGCCAATCCAGCCGTTATTGTTAAGGGTCGGTCATATCGCGGGCGTTGCCGTCTGTGACAATGCCAGCCTCAAGGAAAATACCGCACCGAATGTCACTTACGGTGCTTCATTATAAGGAAATAGTATGTCTTCAGTGATTACTGTCGATTTTGAAAAATGGAAGGCCCAGCAGGTTGCTGCCGGAAATGCAGTGGTGCTGGATGAATTTGTCTTTGCCAATGTGCCGGATTTAGATCTGTCTCAGGCGATTAGCCGCAGTGAGCCACTGCCCGCAGCGCAATATATTGTCCATCGTCAGGCGGTGAATAAAACGGGGCTGGCCAGTGAGAACGCCGTGGCTTACAGCGTCACACTGGGCACGGAAGTGGGCAACTTTGATTTTAACTGGATTGGCCTGATAAATAAGACTTCCGGTGTGATTGGCATGATCACCCATGCGCCAACCCAGAAGAAAATCAAAACTGCCAATGGGTTGCAGGGCAACGTCTTAACCCGCTCGTTCTTGCTGGAATTTGCTGGCGCGGCTGTAGAGACCGCCATCACGACGACCGCGGAAACATGGCAGATTGATTTTACCGCACGTTTATCGGGCATGGATGAAATGCAGCGCCTGATAAATACCGACAGCTACGGTGAAGCAGCGTTTTTTGACGATGGTTTTGCCGTGGTGCGTCAGGGTGAAAAGTATCTGGTGAAAAAAGGGCTGGCTTATGTCGGAGGGTTGCGTGGGGTACTGGAGTTTGACCAGACCTTGAATTCTATGCGCAATACCCGTGTGTATGCCGATTTTAGCTATCAGGGCAATCTGGTGAGCCAGTGGAAAACCGTAGTGAAAATTACTGTTTCCAATGAGCTGAAAAATTATGTGGATGCGACAGGATATCCGCATTATGTGTTTGCGGTTGCGAGTATTGATGATAACGGGAATGTGATTGATTTGCGTCCTAAAGGTGCATTGAGTGATCGTGATATTGCTGACTTGCAAAAAACATTGGGCAAAGTTCAGCAAGACTATGCGACGAAATCAGAATTATCCAACGGCCTGAATGAGAAACAACACAAAGGCGATTATGCGACGAATCCGGCACTACAGGCTGTTAACGACAATGCAAATAATCGGTTGGCGATGCACCTGAATGGGGCAGACATTCCTGACAGGAATGCGTTTGTTAACAATCTTGGCTTATCTGACACTGTCGAGCGTGCACAAAATTCATTGGATAAGCGCACGGGAGGTAACATTAACGGTGCTATCAGTGCCCCGCAGGTGTTTTCAGAGTCTCTTTTTAGTCTGGGATATGGTGAACGCAATGGGATGCGTTCAGGGGCTGTTGATGATGCCAGTTTCGAAGGTAATAACCTTGAAATTCTATCTTGGTTTGGTATTGGCTTTAAAGCGTCGATTGATCAAAAAACGCGTATTTTTCTCAATACTCGTAGTGGTCTTATTGCAACGAAAGGAGACATTCGTGCAGAGAAGATGCTCTATGCCGGTGACGCGGTGTTAACGCCGTGGGGGGATATTTCAGGCAGTACGTGGGGAGGGTTTCTTAGTCACTGGATTGATAAGCATTATGCCAAAAAAAGTTCAGGAGTATTAGGTGATAATGGTTGGTTAAAAGACGAATCAACAGGGCTGATTATGCAGTGGGGGATAGAGTCTAGCAGTAACCGGAATTTTAATTTTCCACGTGCGTTTGACGAGAAATGTTTCGCGGTATTTGTCACCAACACTTCATCGCAAGGATGGCGTATAGATAATGCGTTCGGTTACCCAATCAGCCAGGCGGAATTTTTTGCAGCGACAAAAAATGACGAAGGTAAGGTAGGTAGCTTTTCAATTGCATGGTGGGCGATAGGGAAATAATGATGAGTTACAAGATGAAAGATAATAAAACGAAGTCAGCCAGCAGCGATTATTTTTATAGCGCCTCAATAAACGGTTTTTTCTATAGGCCTCCTGAATCACGAGGGGCTGGCGCTTATCCTGATGATTTGAAACCTGTCAGTGATGCGCTATACCGGGAGATATTTGCAGGACAGAAAAACGGTAAATTAATTGTGGCTGGCGTTGATGGTTTACCGATATTGAAGGAGATACCGCCGCCAACGCCTGAGGAATTGCAAGAAAAGGCCGAGTTCGAAAAACGGCGATTGTTAAAGAAAGCGGCAGAGAATATTGGCATATGTCAGGATGCACTTGATTTGGGCATTGCGACAGAGAAGGAGGAGTCCACATTAGCTAAATGGCGGCTTTACCGGGTGTTACTCAATCGGGTGGATTGTTCAACATCACCTGATATTGACTGGCCGGAGAAACCCGAATAATGCACTGGCAGTGTAAAATCCTGCAATTATCCCCGAATTTGTCGGGGATATCCGCCGCCATCGTGCCCGTACACCCGTTTCTCTACGGGGTCGGGCAGCAGGCCGACAGCGGCAGTTACTTAAGCCCGACGAACGCCATTCATTACCTGTCAAATAAACTCACGGGCGCAGGTAATCTGAATGCCCTTGTGTTGATGGTTTGTGCCAAAACCCACGATGAATTTATGCAGCATCTCACGCAATTTTCATCGGTGTTGCCATTGCCGGTCTTTTCGCAGGTCACACGCATGGCAAAAACCGCGGGCAGTCTGGCTACCACCAAAATGCAATTGCCGGGCAAACAGGGCGGCGGGCTGCCACAGCCGCAGCCCCTATCAACGGCAACCAGCCGTTTAGCGGCCAATGCCCGGTTGATTGCACAGGCCAAAGCACAGGCCAGCGCAGACAGCAGTTTGGCGGGGTTAAAATCCCAGTTAACAGGTTTTACCGCCGCCAGACAAAACGCCTTGCAGCAGGTCAGTGATGCCCTGAATGGAGCTCTGGGCAAAACGGCCAGCGTCTGGGTATTTACCGGAAAAGGCAATGGCACACTATTGGCGGAGAAAATGCGCAAAAATATCCCGGAGCCGGACGCCGTTTATACGCTGGCAACGTTGTTTGTCGGGAATGACCTCAGTTCATTAGAAAGGATGCTAAACCATGAGCCAGATTATCACCCTCGCCCTTGATGGCGAGGCCATTCCGTTAAAAAGCCTGACCGTCACGCCGTCCGTGATGTTTCAGGATCAAGATCAAAGCGGGCAGTCATCCAGTACCGCTGTCGCCGAACAGGGCATCAAGCCGAAAGAGCTGCGTATCACGGGGATTATCCCCTTTACCGAACAGAAAACCCTGTCGCGCTTGTTTGCGCTGGCAGAAGCGAAAGAGAACGGCAACCTGAAACGCTACCGGGTGGCTAATCTGACCGCGCAGGCCATTAACTTCCGTATTGGCACATTTACGGGCACGATTGATGCCAGCAAGGTGGACGGTAAGCAGGCATGGCAGGTCACTTTTACCTTGCGGGAGCACTTGTCTGTAGCGGAGAAACGTGATTCTCGCGCAGCCAGTAATATTCAGGTTAAGAAACAAACAAAACAGGGCGGAGGTGTAATCAAGGAAGAACCAGAAGAATTAAGCTGGTTTGAACGTTATGTATTGAAGCCGATTAATGATTGGATAGGACCAGCCAAATAATGACACCGATTAGCCGACTTTATCTCTCCGGCGATGAAATTCATTTGGTTGACGCCAATATCATGCTGGAGTTGTCATCTTGTGGCCGTGGTTTTATCACGGCTGAAACAACCACCGATTACACTGGAAAACTTGTCCGTCTGGATGTGGGTTACCCGGATTTAGTGCTACGTTGGTTTACGGGTTATGTGGAACGTTCGCAACCCGCACAGAATGGTTATCAACGCTTATTTGTGCGTGAACTGGTAGGCGTGTTTGATCATCAGTGGCCTTGTTCGTTTCAGCATCCGACTTTGCGGCAGATTACGGACTGGTTGCAGGAACACAGCGGGCTAACTTTCACCCTACCGGATGCGCCTTATACAGATAAACCTATTCCACACTACACTCACAATGGTACGGGTTACCAATTGCTGGCGAATCTGGGACTGGTCTTTGCTATTGAAGACTATATCTGGCATCAGTTACCGGATGGTTCGGTTTATCTGGGTAGTTGGGTGCATTCGATGTTTGCCGGAAAGTCTGTCGAGATCCCCAATGAATTCAGCCAGAATCAGTCGGCGGGTAATACCATGACCATTCCGATGATCCAATCCCTGCGACCGGGTTTTGTAGTTAATCAGCAACGGCTGAGTAAGGTCAATCTGAATAATGAAAATATGACCATCACATGGTTACCCAAAGGCCGGCAGGAAAGCAAAACTCCCGCCCAGCGCCAGATTGATGCCGCCTACCCGGAATTATCAGCCGGGCTGCATTTACCGAAATTTGCCCGTATTGAGGCGCACACCGAAAGTACGGCCAGCGGCGATATCTCCGACCCGTTCCGCCCGCGCTATGCGGTTGATGTGCAATTGCTGGATAATAACGGCAAGGATGCCGCCGCCCCGGTTTATCGTGCTGTGCCGCTGCCTTTGCCGATGGCAGGCGGTGAATCGGGTATGTTTCAATATCCGCCCCTCGGCACGATAGTTGAAATTGCTTTCGAAGGAGGCCGACCAGATAAGCCGTTTATTCGCCAGACCTTAAGTCAGGGCAACACGCTGCCCGATATCAAGCCCGGTGAACAGTTGCAGCAGCAGAGGGCGGAAGTCTCACAGCGCGTGACGCAGGAAGGAAGCTGGATACGTCAGACCGACCAGACTATTAATGAATCGTCCATGCACCGTGAAGTCAGGGCCGACACAGAAACCCGCACCGTGGTAGCACGGGAAACCACGGTCCAGGCCACCGATAAAACAACGGTGTTAGGCACATCGACCCTACTGGCGGGTGCGATTCAGCAAGTGGCTGATGGTGATTACAGTCTGGCGGCCTCCTCAAATTACCTCGCCTGTGTGGGAAAAGATGCCAATATCGACGTGGGGCAAAAGCTGATAGAAAAAATCGGCCTGCTTCGCCAAAGCATCGCCGGAGTTAAGCAAGAGATAGTTGCGCCCGTGGTTTGGGTCGGCAGCCAGCAAATCAATGTTATGACACTGATGTTAGACACGCTGGATGTGGTCAAGGAACTGGCTGAACTGACCGCTGCCCATACCCATCACAATACCGGCACCCCGGAGAACGCTAGTGCAATACGCAACACGGCGCATAAATCTGATGGGCTGAAACAGAAGTATTCGCCGGTGATTGGCTAAAATGGTGTTATTCTTTTTTATAGAGATTCCAATCGTTTTTATTCTTAACTGAAAACCACCTCCTGTGGAGGTGGTCAGCAACAAGTTTTGGCTCTGCCTTATTGGTTTTTAGGTTTTACAGTAGCAGAAGTGGCAGGGACTTGTTTTTAGGGATTTTAGTACGCCCCTCTGGGGTGAAATTGGCTTTATTGGATATAAGTCCCGCTTGAAATTTGGACTTGTGACAGCCAAAAACAATTTCTATCTCGAAGGGCGACTCGAAAGATGAAAGGTTATAATGTTACTGATATAATTTAATGTTTTTATTCATGACTCATCGAGCCAACGCAGCGCAGTCTCAGCAAGACTAAGCCTTTTTTCTTCAATAGAGTTACTGTAGGTACGTTCCTTTTCGTTAATCGTACGGGTCACTTCATGGCGCTTATATCTGTCTATCAATGTCTCTCTTCCTCCTGGCTGTTTATTTGCTTTCATATCCTTATTTATTTCAACAGAATGACTTTTGAAGTAATCATTATAAGTATTCATTAGGCTCATTGACTGTGCATGTTTAAAAAAATCAATAGGTAATAATTTTATTGCTTGATCGAAAAATACAACCCGAGCCGTCTTTAATGAATCATCACCCAGTTCTGGAGCATAAGGTGCATGATTTTCTCTAATAAATTCTACTTTATCATTAAAAATATCTTGATGAAGCTTTACAAAGTGATCACTATATTTATGCATCTTTTTCAAAAAATGAAGTGAAAAAAGTAAGCAATCCGCATCACTATTTTGTATTTGGTTATAAATATAAAGAGTTTTTATGTTAGAAACATCCTTAAGTCTGAAATTTAATATGAAAAAAATAAACTGATTTTTTCCGCGGCTTGAATCAACAAAAATGATAGAAATATTATCATTCATATCTTTAAAAACATTAGCTGCGGCAAAATGCACCCCACCATTATCAGAGTTAATCACAAACCTCTTGTGTTCATTACTCTTTAAATTGTTTAATTCATTTATAGAGTTAGCAAACTCACGTGCAGTTATAATAGTAGGGTGAGCATTCATATCAGAATATTTTGCATTTAAATTCTTTAGTATTATTTTACAGTTTAACATATCCATCCGCATATCACTGAATTGAATGTTATTTTGTTTATTTGATTGGATTTTAGCTATATATCGGTTTAATGAGTCTTTATCAGGCATTTTTAATACTCCAATGGTTATCTGAAAAAATCATAATTAGTTGATTTAGATTCTTAAAAAGATATCCCAAAAACCATCTCTCGTTCTGCTTTTTCGGGAATTTGCCTTTATCCTGAGTAACACAGGTAATTATGATAGTGTTACCCTTGTCAAAAATTACATTTATTGTATTTTACCCAACTTCGCGCTCAAAGAAAGTACTTAGTGATTTTTCAAGGGGCATTGATAGAAAATAAAATCTCTTATCTGAGGAAATATAATCATTATTCAGGAAACTTACGCTTTTCATCTAATTCACTGGGTTCGTTTAATTTTTTCACTTCCTGTATTGTGGTATTTTTTATTACTGAATAAGAGAAATAAATCACGATCAATTTGAACAGATTCCCCTGCATATATAGATACAACGTAACCAATTGAATTTAAATTATAATCACTCTTAATTAGCTGTATTTCCACACCCTCTCGTAATATGTCGTTTTTGTCGGCATGATTCATCTGGTCAGAATGTTTTTTTGCGCTTGCTCTGCCAATTCTTCAGTTTCAAAGATGCCGAGAATAAAAAAAGCTTTGATAACCGGATATATTTAAAATTAAAAAATAATAATTAACGCTGTTCATTGTAAATTCACCTTAATACTGTTTATTTAAACGGATTAGCATAACCAGTAATAATTCTAAATGGAATTCCTTTCGAAAAACGTTCACTCACCCGAAAATGGAAGAAGTCAGCATCAGGCTGTTTCCTATCTACGCTTATCCCAAGACAATCCAAGAAATTATCGATTTTAGCGATGTAGATATCTTGGGCTGACTGACCTCTGAGATTGCAGACACCTTTGTCGATACCGAAGAAACGGATCTCGTCAGCGGTGACGGCAGTAAAAAAGCCAAAGATTTTCAGTCTTATCCCTGCGATACCTGTTGTGCTTTAATAAATTCGGACACTTTGGTAAAGGAATAGCATGACGTTAACTAAGGTGTCTTTATGAAACGAAAATCACCCCAAAAATTTACCGATGACTTTAAAAAAGAAGCCGTTAATTTGGTTGTTGAACAGCACCATACGGTCCCACAGGCGGCTGAAGCGTTAGGTATTCCAACAAAACTCCTGTATACGTGGCGGAAACAGGCTGTTGAGCAAGCTAAACCCAACGCGTTAACGCCAGATGAACGACAGGAGTTATTGCAGCTGCGTAAAGAAAACAAGCAACTGAAAATGGAGAAGGAGATCTTAAAAAAGGCGAGCGCCTTCTTTGCGAGAGAACGGCTGTAAGGTGTTGGTTCAGCAACGACGCTCTTTAAAGCAAGCCGGGAAAGCCTGGGGTATCGGATGTTGGCGAAAAAATTACGCAAAGAAGGCTTCACTATCAGTGACTATCGGACCCGGAATTTAATGAAGCAGCTTGGATTATCCGTCAGACAGCGTAAACGCTATCGGGCACCGCGCAAAGGTAAAGCCCTGTCAACGGCCTGTAACCTGCTCAACCGGAATTTTAATCCGCTTGCGCCGAATGAAGTGTGGGCCGGAGATATTACGTATTTGAAAACGCCTGAAGGTTGGCTCTATCTGGCGATAGTGATGGATTTATATTCTCGCCGGATAGTGGGCTGGCAGATGTCGACGGAGATAGACACGACACTGGTTAGTCAAGCCTTGACGAAAGCATATTACTTACGGCAACCGTCAAAAGGCGGCGTGTTTCACAGTGACAGAGGGAGCCAATATATGAGCCAGCAATACTGGGATCTACTCAGCCGCTACGATATGAGAGCAAGTCAGGGGGATGTGGGTGCCTGCTGGGATAATGCTGTTGTTGAGCGTTTCTTTGGCAGCTTAAAACATGATTGGCTCTTCAAAAACTCGCATGAAAATCCGGCAGAGATGAAACAAGATGTCCTGGATTATCTGCATTATTACAATTTAACTCGATTACACACGGCCAATAATTATTTAACACCCGTGGAATATGAAATAGCCTTCGAGAAAGTGTCCGATTTTTCTTGAGCAGAACACACCCCGGAGAACGCCAGTGCAATACGCAACACGGCACATAAATCTGATGGGCTGAAACAGAAATATTCGCCGGTGATTGGCTAAATTAAGACTTGATTTATTGACCTTGCTTCGGCGGGGTTTATTTTTATCTGGCCTGATGAGAGTAAACAAAAAAGTTGACCGTGTAAGCATAAATGTTTACTACAATATCATGTTCAACAGAAAGGAGGAGTGGTGAAGCAAAGCGAGTTTAGACGGTGGTTAGAAGCTCAAGGCGTCGAAGTTTCAAACGGTACAAACCATCTGAAACTGAAATATAAGGGGGAGACGAAGCATTATGCCGAGACACCCCAGCCAAGAGATAAAAGAACCACTGAGAAAAGCAATTCTTAAGCAATTAGGATTGTGATAAAAACCAGCCTCGTAAGGGGCTGGTTCTCGCCATAGGTCACCATTAGACACGATGCGATATCCAGTAACACTAGAGCCAGTGGAAGAAGGTGGTTATTTCGTCTCGTTCCCGGATATCCCCGAAGCCTTGACTCAAGGGGATACACGGGAGGAAGCGCTAGAGATGGCACTTGATGCGCTAATAACGTCTTTTGAATTTTACTTCGAAGATAACGAGAAAATCCCGCTTCCCAGTCCGATAGGACAAGATGATGATTATGTCGATGTGCCCTTAAGCATAGCCTCTAAGGTGCTTATGCTTAATGCGTTTATTGATTCTAAATTAACGCAAACTGAACTCGCCAGCCGTATGGGTGTGAAGAAACAGGAAGTCACGCGCATCTTTGATTTACGGCATTCAACTAAGATAGATACAGTTGGTAAGGCCGCAGCGGTTATCGGGCATCAGTTAACTTTGTCAATGCAATAAAGTATCACCCTCACTTGAAAGGCTGCGCGAAAAACGTGGCCTTTTTCATATCCCATAGAACGTAATCAGACGCACATAGCACGATTTTAAACCTCGTAGCGGTGAATTTGGATCACGTCTCTGCGTTGCGCTTGCATTGCACTATCCCCACGAAATAAACGTAAACCTGAGGTAAAACGCACTACTCCGCACCCGCCTGCACGTTTTGGATCAAAAAATTATTTCAGTTTTAAAATCCTACAAGGCAAATACTTCCTATCTATTTATACTTATTGTTAATTTTCAATAAATTATAAAATTTACAACTACTGTATAAATAACCAGAAATAACCTAGAATACTTGCCTACGGTATCCTATAGGTATCCTAGAGCCTGAAAACGACTCACAGGATACCCTAATCGCTTGATAACAATAGAAAAGTGAAATACTCACTTTTTAGTATAGAGAGGGGAGATGTGGAAACTTTCAAATTTACGAAAGCTAAACTAGAGAGCTTACCACCCGCAGAGCGTGGGCAAATTGAATATGGGGATACATTAGTAAATGGACTACGTATTCGTATCGGTACGAGCGGAGTTAAGAGCTTTTGTATTTCCAGAAAGAGGAACGGAAAGTTTATCCGCGCTACATTAGGTCGGTTTCCTGATCTTTCCATTGATAACGCAAGGGCAAAGGGGCTTGAGGTTCTTGGTGAGGTAGCGACCACAGGCCAGAACCCAAACATAACTAAGCGTATCCATGAAAAAGCAACCGTGACGTTATCGGATGCCTTAGACACCTATATCTCTAACAGAGGGCACAGATTAAAGCTCGCTACTGCTAATCAGTACCGTTCCATATTAAAGAATTTTTCCGGTGATTGGATGATACAGCCGCTTGCATCAATAACGAGGGAACGTGTCGAACTCAGGCATAAAGCGATTACTGATGGTACTGTTTGGTTTGGGGCTGATAAAGCAACATTACGCGCAGGTGTGGGTAGTGGCAGTAAAGCACAGGCCGATTTATGGGCTAGGTCATTAAGGGCTATTTATCGTTTTGCGCATGACTATTACCGAGATGAAGAAGAAAGGGTTTTACTTCCTGATCCACCTACCGCAGTGTTGAGCACAACGCGTAAATGGCATGGCACAGTAAGAAAAACGGAGCGTATTCGAACACATGAACTTGTACGCTGGTTAGGTGCGGTAGCTGCTGTTCGGGAGAAAGCCGAAAATGAAAGGGATGATGTCGCAGTTGCTGCATGTGATGCGGTTGAAATGGCTATGTTTACTGGATTACGTAAGTCAGAGATTTTTAACCTTACTTGGGATCGTGTGAATATGGGAGGCCGTTATTTCTGGATAGAAACAACCAAAAACGGCGATCCACTCGAACTTCCCATTACAGATACCTTAAGGAACTTGTTTCGTCGACGTTTAGTAATGAAGCAAGGAGAACAGGATTTCGTTTTCCCAGGTTTGAGAGGTGTTATCAAAGAATGTCGCCATATTATTGAGCGCATCAGTACCGCTACTGTTCCTGAACCAAATTTGGATATGCTCCAGCCGATACCCTTCAAATGGCACGATGCCCGTCGCACATTCGGTACAATCGCTGAATTAGTGGGAGTCGGTAACTATATTCTGAAACGCCTGATGAATCACAGAACATTGCGCAGTGCCGATGTTACTCAGGGGTATTTACATTTTGGTGCTGATGAATTGCAGGAGCCAGCTAAAAGAATAGAACAAGCCATACTGGAACATGCAGGCTTGGTAGAAAATACAAAGGCATTAGATCAAAGAATTATTTCTATGCTGTCTGGAATGAAAGATGAGGATAAGAGAAGAATTCTTTTTCAATTATCAGAGCAGGAAGACTAAAAAACGGATTATGAAAGATGAAATTTAATACAACTTGATATTTGGTTTGTGTATCAATGCATAACTTTGTTATGACTGATTTTTATCCTTTCTGTATACGGTTTTATACAAGGTGATTTACTATTTTTGATGGTCATTTATAAATAATATATCACTACTGATAATCAATAATACATGGTGGTAAAAGTGAGCATACATCCTTCCGCAACAATCTTAGAAAAATTTACCAGAGCAGAAGCAGCAATTTATCTTGGTGTTACCTCACAAACGCTTGCTAATTGGGCATGTACAGGAAAAGAAAAAATTCCATATCATAAATAGGCCGTAAAGTTATTTATTTAAAATCAGATCTTGATGGCTATTTGGCATCTGCTCGCCGCGTACAGACAGCTTAAAAAATAATGTCTTTTCTATCCGCAAGGCTTTGGAACAAGATCTTTGTGAATGGTTATTGAATAATTTTATTTATTAGGTATGTGTCTATTAATAATAGAAAATATCAATAACCTATTTTCCTGAAAATAGTTGTTACTAAAGAAAATCATGAAAAATAAAAAAACGGATAATAGCCGTTGCGGATATCCCTATGCCAGAAATCGGAAAAGCAATATTTTAATTATCGGTATAACAGTTCACTTGACCCAAAAAGAAAGGGATAGCATGAATAATGCTACCCTTAATCAGCTATCTTCAATAGTGGGAGTAGAACACAGGGATTATTATCGATTAGTTGGTTATTGCTCAGATGATGCTTTGGCTCTGCGTTGGCGGCGTTTGATTTCACCTTGTAGAGCGGTGACAATAAACTGTGCTGTGCTTTCACCTTCTTCTTTCAATACTTCTATAGCTTCGACAACCTCATGTGGTGCTCTAGCTTGTATCTTTTGTGATTTTTTATTTATGTGGTCTCTTGTCATATATGGGTTCTCATGTCTTATATGGAATCCAGTTGGTGCTTATACTGGCATCCAGTTGAATGTTGTAGCATTCAAAATAACAAAGCCCAACAGTGTTGTAGCACTAGTTGGGCTTCTAACCACAACATTATCGGAGCTAATGCTATGGCTGGCACACAGTCTAACCAAACTCGCCCTAAATTTACATGCCTAATTCATCCCCAGCGCCTTATCATCATTCTGGCGGGTATCTCCTTCCTGAGATCCGTTTCCCGTCAGGAGGTGCGCTGTGGGTAAAAAAACTCTTTCATTAAAACAGCAGAGTATCGCACGCAGCTAGCAGCCTCTGTTTTCACGTTTATTCTCGAAAAGTCACAGGAAGAATGCACCATTGAACTCAATAACTTGATTTTGTTGGCGCGTGATATCAATCAGGAAATACAGCAAGCATTGTTGAAACATACACCACAGCCCTTGTTGATGACATTGTTAGGTTATGTAGTGAACAGACATCAGAACGCGATACCGTTAGATCAGGCCATGTATCGGGCAGGGTTAGCTATATCGTTATTTGAGGTCATTCTTGACAAAATTGGCAGGGATTACTCCGAAGAACTGCGTGATCTGCTGGCGCTGGCCTGTGATTTTAACCAAGACGTCTATTACGCACTGTGTGCGGCTGTCTATGGAGGGGAATAAATTATGAGTCAACGTTCCTCACAGCCTAAAAACCCTACAGAAATCCGCCCGATAGACGTTATTCGAACCGTGAAACAATCCGCCATGAATCACTGGCAAAGCTTGTTGCCAGCCTGTGGCGTGGATGTTCCGCCAAAGGGGAAGCATGGCGCTTGCCCGATATGCGGTGGCACTGACCGTTTTCACTTTATAGATGATAACCATCATGGCGACTGGCATTGTCGCCAGTGCGATCAGCCCAATCACGGGGATGGTCTGGATTTAGTGGCAAGAGCTAAAGGTATCACTATTCTGACCGCCGCTAAGCAGGTTGCTGATGTATTGGCAATGCCATTCCCTGAAACTAAACCAGTTAAAGAGCAGCCCCGAACAGTGAAACCCATTGCAGAACGAATCGCGGAGCTGGTGGCAAAATCGATAAGGGGAGAATCTCCGTATTTGGCGAAAAAGGGGCTGCAATGCCCCAATCAGCGGCTATTACAGAATTCTCTATTGCTGGTAACTCAGACACTGGACGGCACTATCACGGGCGCTCAGACTATCAAGCCAAACGGCGAAAAACGCCTTGTTTCCGGTACACAGAAGAAAGGGAGCGTTATTCCGGTATCTGAAATTACTGGAATGCCTGACACGATCATCATTACCGAAGGTTACGCGACAGCGCTGACTGTCAACCAGTTACATAATGATGGCGCGGTACTGGCTGCCATTGATGAAAGCAATTTACTGAGTGTTGCCGAATTGGTCAGAAAGCAATGGCCTGAATCGAAAATCATTATTGCGGCTGATAATGACTGGCACGAGCCAGAAGAACGGGACAAAAACGGCAAGCTCAAAAAGAACGTCGGGAAAATTGCCGCTGAGAAAGCTGCCAAAACTGTAGACGGCTGGGTAACACTGCCACCGACAGAGCATAAGGCTGACTGGGACGACTACCGACAACAGCACGGCACAGAGGCAGCAAAACAGGCATTCAGTAACGGGTTATATCAGGTCAGGGAGAAAGCGCCAGTGAACGCAGAAGCACCGGAGAACTACGAAACGAAGCCCAAAAAGGCCAATAACAATCTGGCACAGATGGCAGCCAGTCAACGCGGGGCATTATTGGTTGAGCATTACCAAAAAATCGTGGTACATGCTGAAAGCGAAGCGGTTTATCACTATAACGGTACGACATGGGAAACTGTGTCAGATAACGAGCTGCGTCGCGCAATGGTGGCAATCTTCGACCAGCATGGAACCCCTTATAGCCCGAATGGTATTAATAATGCTATCTGTGCCATGAAATTACAAATTCCAGTCATTGGCGAACAACGGCAGGATTTAATCGGGTTTCGTAATGATGTGTATAATTTATCGACACAACAATTTACCCCACACCAGCCGGAACACTGGTTAATGAACCATAACGGCATTGAGTTTACCCAGCCTGCTATCGGTGAAAACTTGCCGGATCATGCCCCTGACTTTTATCGCTGGTTGTCTCATGCGGCAGGGCAGAATGAAAATAAGATGAATCGTATCAAAGCTGCCCTGTTTATGATCCTGGCAAACCGTTATGATTGGCAGCTCTTTATTGAAGTCACCGGCGAAGGCGGCAGCGGTAAAAGCGTATTTACATATATCGCCACCTTACTGGCGGGAGAGCACAATACCGCCAGTGGCAATATGAGAGCGCTGGATGAAGCCAGAGGCCGTTATCAGTTTGTTGGCAAGAGCTTAATTACGCTGCCCGATCAGGTTAAATATGTCGGTGAAGGGGCAGGCATTAAGGCCATTACCGGCGGCGACCTGATTGAAGTTGACGGGAAATACGAGAAACAGTTTTCTACCATCATCAAAGCCGTGGTATTAGCCACCAATAACGAACCCATGAGCTTTACCGAACGTAACGGCGGCATTGCACGGCGGCGAGTGATATTTCCGTTTAATATTCCGGTCAAAGAATCCGAGAAAGACCCACAGTTACCGGAGAAAATCAGTCGTGAACTGCCAGTGTTTATCCGTCATTTATTAACAGAATTTGCCGACCAGAATAAGGCTAAAAAACTGCTACAGGCGCAACGCGACTCGAACGAAGCATTAACGGTAAAGAGTCATTCCGATCCGTTGTATCGTTTTTGTGGTTATCTGGTGTCAGTCAATGATGTGAGCGGAATGAAGATGGGGAATAAGAATATCAGCCCACGCGCACCAAGATTGTACTTGTATCACGCCTATCTCTCTTTTATGGAAGCGCATGGCTTTGAACGTCCGCTGACACTGACGAAGTTTGGTGAATCCATTCCCAAGATTATGCTGGAGTACCGAAAAGAGTATCGAAAAGTGCGTACCAAGAAAGGCTATTCCTATAACGTGGAATTATCGGAAGAGGCCGAAGAATGGCTACCATCAGTGCCTGAGTGTCGAGATTTTAAATCGCCTGTATAAAACTTTTGGCTTTAAGTCTGCACTCCATACACCAATTCAAATATCTAACTGTATTTAAAAGAAAATAATCGATGTATAGTTATTTTTTAGCTATACATCAACTCTACATTTTCTTCATTAATCTAAAAAATGGGTGAACAGATGATACAGTCAGTGAATATCATATTAATTGCATCAGACCCATATGTAGCAAGGCGTTCAGGGTATTGTGCAGAGGGTGCATAACTGAGAGGGTGAAAAAGATTTTTAGGGGGCTTATGGCTGGTAAACAAAATCAGAAGCAAATACCGTGCACAATCTGGTTTTTATTTTTTGGTACTACCTCAAATTAAAATGATGTAATCATCTGATTTTATTTAAGAATGGAAGTTAATCACAATTTCATTGATGGATTTTCATTCACACTGGTATAGATAAATAATTCTGTTATATCCTGTTTCATTACGCATTCATCAGGAGTGCTGTCACAGGAGACAAGAATGTCACACATCATTTACTTGTCGTTAAAGGGCAAGAAGCAGGGTTTAATTTCAGCAGGTTGTTCAACGCCTGAATCAATTGGAAATCGGTATCAGAAAGGACGTGAAGATCAAATACAGGTATTGAGCCTGAATCATTCGATGAGCCGTGACCAGAATGTTAATCATCAACCCGTCAGTTTTGTGAAACCCATTGATAAATCCTCTCCCCTGTTAGCGATGGCAATAGACGGAAACGAATTGCTGGATGCCAGTTTTGTGCATTACAGGACAAGCCAGATGGGACAACTGGAATTCTTTTATGAAATCAAGCTGACCAGTGCCACGATTGTGGATATTTCCTATAATTATCCGCATTCAATCAATGATAATGGTGCGATAGCCCATGAAGTGGTGATGCTCGATTATAAGTCCATTTCATGCAACCACATCGCCGCAGGGACTTCGGGCTACAGCATTACGCAATTAGCCGGACGTGAAGAAGGCAGGCCGCTTTTATCTGGGGTCTCGAATGTTAAGCCACTTAAGAAGCCGCTGGTTGAAGAAACTCCGGTAAAACCCGCTAAACATCATGCCCGTTATCGTTGTGTGGATGATGACGGCAATCTTTTAACCGAACGCAAGTATCGGGTTTGCCTGCCGGATGGTCAGATAAAAGAAGGAAAGACTGATAAACAAGGTTACACCCAATGGCATCTTACGGATGACAAAAATAAACTTGAATTTCATATTTTAAAGGATTAATGCCATGCCAACCTATACCGTTCAGACAAAAATAGAATCCAACGTACCTGTTGAAAACCTGCTTTATGACTTAACCATTTATCGTCAGGATGCAAAAGGACATTTCCATATCTTGCTTGATGTTTTTCAGGAGAAACTACAGAGTAATTATGAAACACAACAGCATATCACGCAGGAAACAGACGACGATCTTTCTGTGATTTATATCATGCAAATGATGCTTCACCGCAAACATGGCTCAAATATATTTCCGGCACTGCAAACCCATTTTAAGAAAATGTATACCCTCGGTGAATTAACTTCCGGTAAAGCCTGTTCGGAGAAAAAAAGGGAAAATGCCTGTTATTTTGAAAGTACGATTGAAACAAAACCTGTCAGCGACGGGGATAATACCGTTGAATTAAAAATCACTATTCCTGAACGACCTTTTATTGCGAAAGAATATCCCATTGGTCATGAAAAAGATCCGTTCGAGAAAAGTAAAATTGAATCGGAAATTCAAAGTGCACTTTCTAAAAGAACCTATCCAAATCAAGGTGGTGCGAGTTTATGTGGCCCTGCCGCTTTTTTTTATTGCCTGCAAATAGACAGGCCTGATATTTATGAACAGGCTGCCCGCGAATTATGGAAATATGGCAAAACTAAAATTGGTCAACTGGAAATTAAACCGGGAGAGGGTTGCCGACATCCTAATGGCACTTTTTATAATCAGTATGGAGCAAGAATATCAGGATTAGATTGGTTGACATTAGCCAGCTTAAGAGACTCAGAGAATATGATTATGAGTTACGATGAGGTTGATGATCGCGTGGCTGGTATTACAATGTGGGGTAAATTATCAGAATGGTTTGAAAAAGCAGGCTATGAAAAAGTTTTTGACAATATAAGTCTTTCCCATAGTAATATTACCGACATAATGACTTTAAACGACTATATGAAAAAAGGATATAGAGTTGTGAGTTTAATATCTGCTGGAATGCTAAAATCTTATCCAGGGGAGACTTCAGCTAAAAACCATTGGATTGTCTGGGAGGGGGAAGTATGTAATTCCATAGGATTATCAATAAATTCTAGCAATAGAATAAATAATGATACTATTGTTAACTTGAATTTATTTTCATGGGGTGATGTTGATGAGCAAATTAGAAGTAATAAAAGTTTAAGCTATTTTTTAAAACACACATTTGGAGGGTTGGTTTTTAAACCAATCAAATAAATCATGAGATACATTATTCTTTCTATTTTTTTTATTACTGCATGTTCGTCACCTAAAGTAAATTTCATACCAGAAAGTAGTGAGTTACCAAACGCTCTTATAAATAAGGATTATGAAACCATTATATCGATATATGGTGAAACATCAGAACACAATGAGTTTTTAAGCAAGAGAAACTTATTTGTAAATATAACTCCGCCGGATTCTGGTATCATTTATGAACCAACAAAATTATCGTATTTAAGGGCTGGTGAAGAAAAAGTTAGAGATAATTACAATAAATTAATTATTAAAGGAAAACCTATTATATTAGGTGATGTAAAAATTAACATATCAGGATTTACTTATGGAACAATGTACACTAGTGGATCTGAGTTTAATAAAACCTACACCATAAAAGTAAAAGAATAATTGTCATTATAATGGCGATTTATATCGCCATTTTTGTATGCTTGCTCAACATGACGAGAACTCTTCCTTATTATTTTTCATGATGTTAAAAATAAAATCCATTATAAAATGAAATCTTGTACATATAGACATCATGAAAAAATTACTCGAACTACGTCAACAAAAATCCGATTTAATCCATCAAATGCGTTCGCTTCTCACCAACGCTGAAAACGAAAAGCGCTCACTCAATGCTGATGAAGCCAAACAGTTCGACGAACTGCGCAGCCAGTCCGACACGCTGAATACTGAAATTGCCCGTTATGAAGCCTTGGCTGATGAAGAACGCAGTCAGGCAAAAAAACAGCCGACTAGCAAAAAACTCAGTAATGATGAACTGCGCCACTATGTTCTGACGGGTGAAACTCGTTCCCTATCTACGGGAGTCCCGTCTGAGGGCGGCTATACCGTTATCCCTGAGCTGAACAAACAAATCATGCAACAACTGACGGATGAGTCAGTCATGCGCCGGATTTGTACGGTGAAAACCACACGCAGCAATGAATATAAACAGCTTGTTTCGGTCGGTGGCGCAACCGTGGCACACGGGGAAGAAGGCAAGGCGCGCAGTGAAACAACAACGCCGAAAATGGAAGAAGTCTGCATTAAGTTGTTCCCCATCTACGCTTACCCTAAAACCACCCAAGAGATTATCGATTTTAGCGATGTCGATATCTTAGGCTGGCTGGCTTCCGAAATTGCCGACACATTTGTTGATACCGAAGAAACAGATCTCGTGAGTGGTGACGGCAGTAAAAAAGCGAAAGGCTTCCTGTCTTATCCCCGTGATGTCAAAGCCGACAAGATTCGTGCATTTGGCTCATTGCAAAAATTGGAAGTTACCGCGCTGTCCGCCGATAGCCTGATTGACCTGAAATTCTTACTCAAAAACAAATACCGTAAAAATGCTGTCTGGGTGATGAACTCCGGCACAGCCGCTCAGGTGCAGAAGCTGAAAAACGGCAATGGCGATTATATCTGGCGGGAACGTTTACAGGCGGGTGATCCCGATATGTTGCTGGGCTTGCCTGTCCACTACCTCGAATTTATGCCAGAGGGTGTGATCGGTCTGGGTGACTTCAAACGCGGCTATTTCATTGTTGACCATGAAACCGGCATTCGTACCCGTCCTGACAATATCACCGAGCCGGGATTTTATAAGGTACATACGGATAAATATCTGGGGGGCGGGCTGGTGGATTCCAACGCAATTAAGGTACTGGAAGTGAACGCATCCAGCAACTAAGCAGAAGGGGTGTCGCGCCCCTTTCCAAGCCTTGGAGTCCATCAATGAAGAATGATTTTGAAATCCGCACCGCTTCACTGTTTGCCAGCAATAAGACGCTGACCGGTTATGTGATTAAATGGAACAGCCGATCACATGTGCTATGGGATGAGTTTATCGAACAGTTTCGTGCCGAATGCGTTTAACACCAGTTTAGCGGTGGGAGCCGATATCAGGGCATTGTACGAGCATGACCCGATGAACCTGTTAGGCCGTACCACGTCCGGCACGTTGCAGCTTGTCGAAGATGCCACCGGATTGCGCTTCGAACTAACTCCGCCAGATACGCAATTGGGGCACGATGTATTAACACTGGTTGAACGTGGGGATATACAAGGCATGTCCTTTGGTTTTCGTGCTATTAAAGATCAGTGGGATACCAGTCAAACACCCTATATCAGAACAGTATTGGAAGCCGAACTACGGGAAATCACGATCACCAGTTTACCCGCCTATCCTGAGAGTGGTGTGGAGATTGCCAAGCGTTCACTGAATGCCGCTAAACCCTGCTCTGTGGATTTGCGTCATTACTGGCTGCAACTGTCCGAGGTGTAATGATGTGGCCTTTTACACGCAAAGTCCCTGAGACCCGCAGCATAACGCTGGATGAATTTTTCTTTCTGGCAGGCATATCTAATACCAAATCGGGCGAGCATGTTTCCCCCTCCACGGCGGAAGGTTTACCCGCTGTGATGAACGCTGTCACGGTGATTAGTGAAACGGTGACCTCCATGCCTTGCTACCTCTATCGGGTTCAGCACCAGAACGGCAAAGAATCCCGCGAATGGTTGAGTGATCACCCTGTTGATTATCTGCTGAATGAGTGCCCGAATGATTGCCAGACTCCCTATCAATTCAAAAGAACTCTGATGCGTCATTGCCTGCTGAATGGCAATGCGTATGCGGTGATAATCTGGGGGAGGGATGGTCAGCCACAGTCATTACACCCTTACCCGCCGTCAGCAGTCGTACCACAACGATTATCCGATCATCGGTTCGCGTATACCATCACCGAGCCTTATAGCGGCAAGGTCAAAACCTATCTACAAGAAGAAGTGTTACATCTGCGCTATGCCACCGAAGATGGTTTTCTTGGGCGCTCGCCTGTCACCGTTTGCCGCGAAACACTGGGTTTGGGGCTGGCACAACAACGCCACGGTGCCAGCATCATGAAAGATGGCATGATGGCGGCGGGCGTGATTAAAGCCGCTGACTGGCTGGACGGGATAAAGGGAAGTAAGGCACTGGAAGCCCTCGAACGTTACAAGGGGGCGAGGAATGCAGGGAAAACGCCCATTCTTGAAGGTGGGATGGATTACCAGCAGTTAGGCATGAGTAACCAAGATGCCGAATGGCTGGCCTCCCGTCGTTTCACCATTGACGATATCGCCCGTATGTTCAATGTCAGCCCGCTCTTTCTGCAAGAATATTCAAACAGCACTTACAGTAATTTTAGCGAAGCCTCCCGCGCCTTTCTGACTATCACTATGCGTCCGTGGCTTGCCAATTTTGAGCAACAAATCAAAGCCGCCTTGCTGATGAATTCTCCAAAGCGGGGTATTCGTTATCAGGTCGAATTTGATACTGCCGATTTGTTGCGTGCCAGTCCGAAAGAACGTTTCCAGAGTTATGAAACTGCCATTAAATCCGGCGTCATGTCACCGAACGAAGCCCGCGAGCGCGAGGGTTTATCGCCCCGTGAAGGCGGTGATGAATTCAGTCAGGCATGGAAGCAAACCGTCGAAGTGAAAAAACCAGCGGAGAACAAGGCATGAGAGCAGGCAGATTGAGACACCGGATCACGCTTCAAAAAAACGAATCAAGCCGCTCGCCAATGGGTTCGGTGATTAACAAATGGGTGGATGTTGCCGACGTTTGGGCAGAAGTACAACCGATTAGCGGGCGCGAACTGGTCGCATCTGGTGCCGTGCTATCCGAAGCCACGGTGCGTATCTGGCTGCGCTACCGCGATGATATCACCACAACAAACCGCATTATCTATCAAGGTGCCAGCACCCACGGTAAGAGTTTTGCCATCGTTGCCGTTATCCCAGATCCGAAACACACTCGCTTAGAACTGCTTTGCAAGGGAGGCGTGAAATATGCTTGATATTGACATTCCTCTGAGTGAAATCAGGCAGCATTGCCGGATTGATGAAAGTGATACCCTTGATGATGCATTGCTTACCGCTTACGCCGAAGCCGCACTTGAAGTCTGTCAGCAACATATCGGCAAGCGGTTTGATAATGGTCTGAGCTTCACGCCAGCAATTAAAGTGGGCTGCCTGCTTTATATCGGACTGCTGTATGAAAATCGGGAAATGGCAACGGATATTGAGCTTAACGAAGTTCCGTTCACCATTAAATCACTGTGGTCTGTCTATCGTGATGTGGGCGTTTACTGATGCCGTGGCAACCGTTAAAACGCTGTAGTTATCCGACCTGCCGCGAGCGAGTGAAATCAGGCCGCTGTGAGCAACACCAACGGGAAGCCAGACGCCAGCAGGATAAGCAACGAGGTACTCGTACCCAACGCGGCTACAGTAATCAATGGGGACGCTATCGGTTGCACTACCTGAAAGCTAACCCGTTATGTGTGATTTGCCTGAAAACCAATACCTATACCCCAGCTACCATTGTGGATCACATTGTCCCGATACTGGGTGACAGTGATGTGCTGTTCTGGCCTGCATCGAACCATCAGGCATTATGCCAGACATGCCATAACCGTAAGACCGTACAGACAGACCCCATCACCAAAGCGAAGCGCAAGCAGGGTGCTTATCGAGATCAGGAAACCGAAGCGGCAAGGTATCGTGATTGGTTATCAAAAGAATAATAACGAAACGAAATAACGGGGTGGGGTATCAAAAATGACAAATGTCCCTTCTAGCGGAACCGCCCCCTCCTTCAATTTTTACGCACGGCAGTTTTTTTGAAAATAAAACAATAAGGACAAAAAATCATGGCAAGAGCGCCAAAACCGCCAACCTACCTTAATGATATCGCCGCCAGTCAATGGAAGGCCAAAGGTAAAATTTTAAGTGAGCGGGAAGACCTGAACGCCGCTGACTGGAACAATTTAGAACTGTATTGCGTGAACTATGCCATTTACCGAAAAGCGGTAGCAGACCTTGATATGCGGGGCTTTAGCATTGTTAACAGTCAGGGCAGCGAGAGCCGAAATCCATCATTGAGCGCTAAAGCCGATGCTGAAAAAATCATGATAAAAATGTCCTCATTGCTGGGTTTTGATCCGGTATCACGGCGTAAAAATCCGGTGGAAACCGAGGAAGAAGACGAGCTGGATCGCCTATGAACGCATGGGAACAGTACGCTTTTGCTATCGAAAACGGCACCATTCCGGCCTGTCAGCGGGTAAAACAGGCCGTGAAACGCTACTATAGCGACCTGAATAACCCGCTTTATCTGTTTGATTCGGCAGTAGTCGAACGTTTTATTGCTTTTTCTCGTGTCTGTCCGCATGTCAAAGGCCACCTGCGCGGTAAACCCATCATGCTTGAACCGTGGCAGCAGTTCGCTTTTGCTAATCTGTTTGGCTTTAAGGTGAAAGCGACCGGACGCCGAAAATATCGCAGTGCCTATATCCAGGTGCCGCGCAAAAATGCCAAATCCACCGTTGCCGCGATACTGGCTAACTGGTTTTTGGTGATGGAACAAGGCCAGCAGGATATCTACACCGTTGCCGTGAGCCGGGATCAGGCGCGGATTGTCTTTGATGATGCCCGCCAGATGTGCCTGTTATCCAAGCCCCTGAAAAAACGGGTCGCTATCCAGCAACATAAAGTTACCTACCCAAAGAGCAACAGCCTGTTAAAGCCACTGGCTGCCAAAGCCGCCACGATTGAGGGTACAAATCCTAGTCTGGCAATTGTCGATGAGTACCATTTACACCCCGATAACGCCGTGTACTCTGCGCTTGAATTGGGGATGGGTGCCCGTCCCGAAGGACTCCTGTTCGCCATTACCACCGCAGGCAGTAACGTGATATCGGCCTGTAAACAGCACTACGATTATTGCTGTCAGATACTGGATGACGAAGAACAGAACGAATCGCTGTTCGCCCTGATTTACGAACTGGACGATGAGAGTGAGATTGATGATGAAGCGCTTTGGATTAAAGCCAATCCCAATCTTGATGTCTCGGTAGACAGTGCCGCCCTGCATGACACTATCCAGAAAGCGCGCGGCATTCCCTCACAATGGACAGAAATGCTAACCAAACGCTTTAATATCTGGTGTCAGGGTGAAACCCCGTGGATGGGCGAAGGCGCATGGAAAGCCTGCCAGCAAGATTATGATGAAAATGACCTCAAAGGACTGGAGTGCTACGCCGGACTGGACTTATCTTCAACAGGGGATATCACCAGCATTTGTTACACGTTCCCCGTGGATAACGAACTGTTATTACTGACCCGTCATTACCTGCCCGAAGCCCAACTACAAAACCCCGCCAATAAGAATCGGGCGGTTTATCGCCAATGGGTGCAAGCAGGCTGGATACGCACCACCGCAGGCGACTGCATTGATTATGACCGTATCCGTGATGACATTCTCAACGACAGCCAGCAGTTTGATATCAGGCTGGTCGGCTTTGATACATGGAACGCCACGCACCTAAGAACACAATTACAGGGCGCAGGGCTGGATGTTGAGCCGTTCCCGCAAACCTATATGCGCTTTAGCCCCGTAGCTAAATCTGCTGAGGTGTTCGTGAATCGCAAGGTCATTCGGCACAACGGCGATCCGGTGCTGGCGTGGGCAGTGTCCAATGTCGTGATGGAAACCGACGCGAACGCCAATATCAAACCGAACAAAAAGAAATCCGCAAACAAGATTGACCCTGCAATTGCGTTCCTGATGAGCTTTGGTACATGGCAGATTGAGCATGAAGAGTTCGCATTTAGTCTCGGTGATGAACAGAAACGGCGACTGGCTAACTTTAAGGGGATTTAGTTAACACATTAATTTTATTTTTTAAATGTTTTCGAAAAACAATATTTGTTGATAATGTTACCTCTAATTGATGTTACTGTTTAATGTGATAAAGATTCACAATAGAATAATAAGGTGATAAATGAACAATATAACAGAAATTACATGCGTAGGGGATTATCTTCGTGTTGTTAAAACACTTTCCCCACAGAATGGAAATGTATTTTATCGAGGTCAAAGAGATTCGTGTTATGCTATTAATTCAAGTTTAAGTAGATTATTGAAAGATACTAAAATTAAACCTATTGAAGTTCTCTCATATAATAGTTATCAAGGTACTCTTAAGTCAATCAATATTTCAAAATATGAATTAGCAGATGAATTATATTCCACATTTAAGGAAAAACATATAGTTTACCCTGATGTGAATATTATTAATGGCTATAGTATGAATGATATTGACCTCCATGTGACTGCTCAGCATTATGGATTATCAACCCGAGTAATTGATTGGACTTATAGTCCCTTAATTGCATTGTATTTTGCAACAGAAAAAGAGAAAGGTAATGGAATAGAAAACGAGAAGGGTGAAAAAGATGCCGCAGTGTTCATGATTTGGAATGAAAAATGTAATAAACTAGACGTATGCTCTAGCGAAAGATTTTTCAGAAGAATAGAAGCAGAAAAAAAAGTCCATAAAAAAATATCTGATGAATGTGAAGCTTTTTATTCGGCTCACGGTCATCAATACGAGAATGAAAAAGATGCATTGAAAATATATATTTATGATTTTTATAAAAAAATAAAAGGTTATATTGATGATTTAGAATATGGAAGCCCAATAAAATTAAATTCATTTTGTCATCTTATTGATCTTATTAAAAAGCATGATAACTTAGATAAAGATGCTTTCAGGGATGAATTGCTTAATTTTTCGATAATGTTTCCTTGTGAATCAAGTAACTATTCCAGATCTAACGCCAGCATAAATATCTTTAATGATCATAAAATAATGATAGAGCCGTTGCCAATTAATCAAAGAGTAAAAAACCAACAAGGAGTTTTAATGTTTTGCAATAAAATTGAAGGTGACATTTATCCTTTAAGCGAATTTAATGAACAAAATACTATAAACCATATTGATGATGAGTCATTATCTAAAATTTCCAAAAACACTGGATTATTGAAAATAATCATACCGAAAGACAGTATTAAGAGTATAAGAAATGAATTAGAGTTATACGGACTCTCGAAAGCTTGGATTCGCATAATAAGTGCAATTTCTGAGAAAGGCGGTCAGTTGCTATAGTAGGCATCTTTCTCGCCAAAGGAAAATGCGCTATGACCTATACACAACTGACCGAAACAGAAAGATATCAGATTTCTAGCCTGAAAGAAGCGGGTTTTTCACAACGGGCGATTTCAAAGTCACTCAATCGAAGCCCCTCAACGATTAGCCGGGAATTGAGACGAAATCGGGAAGCAAAGAAATATTCTCCTGAACAGGCTCAGTTTAAGGCCGTAGCACGCCGGCATTTTGCTATAAAAGCAGTCAAAGTGAATCCAGAGATAGAAATGTGGATCAAACAGTTAATTTGGCAAGATTTAAGTCCCGAACAGATTGTGGGTTATCTTAAACGGGAAGCCAAAATATCTTTACATCATGAGACGATTTATCGATTGATTTATAAAGATAAAAAGAATGGTGGTGATTTATGGCAACATCTCAGAATGGCGAAAAAACCGTATCGTAAACGCTATGGAAATTATGAGCGCAGAGGCAAAATTAAAAATAGAGTCAGCATTGATAAACGCCCAAAATTTGTTGATAAAAAGCAGCGTATTGGTGATTGGGAAGGCGATACTATCGTTGGCCAAGATCATAAAAGTGCATTATTGACACTCGTTGAACGAAAATCATTATTTACTATTATTATTAAACTTGAAGATAAAACAGCAGAAGGGGTCGCCAAAGCGGCAACAAGACACTTATCACTGATAAAACATAAAGTTAAAACAATTACCTTTGACAATGGCCTCGAATTTGCCGAACACGAGCGGATCAGTAAAAATTTAGAGGCAAGAATTTATTTTGCTCACCCGCATTCCCCTTGGGAAAGAGGGATAAATGAGAACATAAATGGATTAATTAGAGATTACTTCCCAAAAGGAAGCGATTTTAATAAGGTATCAGAGCGGGAGATTAACCTTGTGGCAAACCGATTAAATAATCGTCCTCGTAAAACACGAGATTACAAAACACCGAATGAGTTATTTAAAGGAGTACCCACTCAATTACTTCGCTCATTACGGTGTTGCGCTTAATATGTGAATCCAAGAAGACTTTGTGTATCCTGAAATAATGTCTTTCACTGAATATATGCAAGCTAAAATAGTATCGCGTTATATGTAATATAATTTTTAGGATATGGCAGATTGAACATGCAAACCTAAATCTGCCTTATCCATAAAATAAATAATAGCAACACCTTTAATTCTTTTAATGGTATAAAACGTAAAAAAATTAAGCAGTTTTATTGATTCTCTTATTGAATCAGATAAACCAATCAGTTAAAGTAGCCCTGCCATTAGCAAAATCTAGTGGTCAGGGATTTGCACCCCTGTTAGAACGATCCACTGGTAGGAAGTTTCTGCCAGTGCGCCTGCTCGCACCTATTCAATGGTGGTTCAGGCAGGGGAGGCTTCGGCCTCGCCGGACGATCGTTCCCGGTAGTGCAAACCCTGTCTGAATCGCCACCATCAATTTTAATTAATGGAAGGGGTAGCAGGAATGAATAACGTTAGAAATGACTGGCATCAAGCCGATATTATTGCTGCATTACGTAAGCGCGGTACAACCTTAGCAGCTGTTTCCCGTGAAGCGGGACTCAGTTCATCAACATTAGCGAATACACTTTCTCGTCCGTGGCCTAAAGGCGAATGGATTATCGCTAACTATCTCGAAATACATCCCTCTGAAATTTGGCCTAGCCGCTACTTTGATTCGTATGGTCAACCCATTGAGCGTAAAGTGCGCGATAAGCCATTGGAATAATCACCTATCTGCTTGTTATTTATCTAGGCGTCTTAATGTTCAGGGGATGTGATTAGTGTCACAGAGGGAAATACGAGAACGCTTCATTACCGTAGCGGTGTTAATCGGTTATACATAAAGCTACTGCCAGAAGGTATCCTATGGGTATCCTAGAAAAAACTAAGGGATCGCACTTTTGATGCGACCCCTTGATAATTCTGGTGGCCCCTGCTGGACTTGAACCAGCGACCAAGCGATTATGAGTCGCCTGCTCTAACCACTGAGCTAAGGGGCCGTTGAAGTGGGAGGATTATACGGTACAGTGTGGCACTAGGTCTAGTCCTCAAAATTCATATGCGTGTTTTATAGGCAAAAATCAGTATCTTTTAACGTATTTAAACTATTTATAGTCACTATGAAATATTTTTTAGTGATACTGATTGCCTTTTTGATAAATTTCTCTGGTTATTTATTGCCTCTTGGTTATTGTTTGAACATAAAAATATTGTTGGTTATGTTTTGTGTTTTTTTGATTTGAAACCGTTCTTATATTTTCCTGTAAAAATATTTTTGTAATTCAAATATGAACATATACAACTTATCAGAGGCTGTTTTGGCCCATCGTAAACTGGAAGATTATTTTTTCTCATCTATCAGCCGAATGTATCAACATATCGGTACTGGGGTTCGAGCCTATGTAACAGGTGTTGAAACTGATGCATTAAATTTTTTGCTGGTGGTAGGTGAACATGAACAAACCGCAGAAGAGCTAAAAACAGGGATTCAGTTACTTGATGAGAAAGCGAATGTACCGTTTTTGATTGTTACCGCGGTGTCAGATAGTCAGGTTTTGGCGGTTATTCAGCAGGCTGGGTTTGTGTTTGCTCCTGATTACATAACTACCGTCATGCAGCTCGATTTGATGAATTGGCATATGGCGGATGAGGGTGTTGGAGGTTATGAAATCCGGCGTGTTGACCACTGTTTGGTTGATTGGGCTATTCCGGTAGAAAGTGCATTTGAAACAGGTCATTTTATTTCCGGGCAGTATCAGCAAAGCCATCAGATGGCATTGAACGCTGAAAAGTGTCTGCAACATTACGCCCTGTACATAGATAGTCAGCCAATCTGTGCTTTAACTTTATCAAGGCTGGACAATATTATCCGTCTTGATGATATCAGTACAGTGAGAGAAAAGAAGAGAAGAGGGTATGCTTCTGCTTTGATTAACTATGTGCTGAAAGAAGCTAAGTTGCATGGTGCGACTACGTGTTATCTGGAGGCTTCGCGTGATGGAAATGGTTTATATCGTCGTATCGGCTTTAAACCATTATTTGAATGTCAGGGATTTATTCGTGAAGAGAAAGCTATGTATGAATAATAAAAAAGCGTCTGTCGGAACAGACGCTTTTCAGGTTTTTCAGCATATCCCTTGATTAGTCGTCAAGGAAGCTGCGCAGTACTTCTGAACGGCTTGGATGACGCAGTTTGCGCAGAGCCTTAGCCTCGATCTGACGAATACGCTCACGGGTTACGTCAAATTGTTTACCAACTTCTTCCAGTGTATGGTCAGTGTTCATATCGATACCAAAACGCATACGCAGAACTTTCGCTTCACGTGCAGTTAAGCCTGCCAGCACATCGTGGGTGGCAGAACGCAGGCTTTCTGAAGTGGCAGAATCCAGCGGCAGCTCCAATGTAGTATCTTCAATGAAATCACCGAGATGTGAATCTTCATCATCACCAACTGGTGTTTCCATGGAAATTGGTTCTTTGGCAATTTTCAGTACTTTGCGGATCTTATCTTCCGGCATCAGCATACGTTCTGCCAGCTCTTCCGGTGACGGTTCACGTCCCATTTCCTGTAGCATCTGACGGGAAATACGATTGAGTTTGTTGATCGTCTCAATCATATGTACAGGAATACGGATGGTACGGGCCTGATCCGCAATAGAACGGGTGATAGCCTGACGGATCCACCATGTAGCATAAGTTGAGAACTTATAACCACGGCGGTATTCAAACTTATCAACCGCTTTCATCAGACCGATATTACCTTCCTGGATCAGGTCAAGGAATTGCAGACCACGGTTGGTGTATTTCTTGGCAATCGAAATAACCAGACGTAAGTTTGCTTCAACCATTTCTTTCTTCGCACGGCGGGCTTTTGCTTCACCGATTGACATGCGACGGTTGATATCTTTGACTTGATCAATAGTTAAGCCGGTTTCTTCTTCAATCTGGCGCAGCTTTTGCAGGCTACGCATTACCTCTTCTTCAACTTCCAGCAGTTTATCAGACCATGGTTTGTTCATCGCTTTTGCAGCAGTAAACCATGTGTCATTCGTTTCATTGCCAGAAAACAGAGTGATGAAGTTTTTCTTCGGCATTTTGCTCTGTTCAATACACATCTTCATGATTTGACGTTCTTGAAGACGTACGCGATCCATCATAGAACGCATGTTGTTAACCAAATAATCAAACTGTTTTGGTATAAGGCGGAATTGCTTGAATACTTCGGACAGTTTTAAAATTTCCGCTGCAGTATTTGGATGGCTGCGACCGTACTGTTTGATTGTCTGACGGGTAGTTTCATGTTGTTCACGCAGCTCCAGAAATTTCTGGCGAGCCAATTCTGGGTCGATGCTGTTATCGTCTTCACTGTCAGTATCGTCATCCCGATCTTCATCGTCATCATCGTCAGAATCATCAAGTTCTTCCTGAGGCAGTTCAGAACCAACGTGAGTAGCTGTCGGTGCAAGATCCTCTTCTGCATTAGGATCAACAAATCCTGTGATTAAATCAGACAGGCGGCTTTCACCTGCTTCAACAAGGTCATACTGTTCTAACAGATAGGTAATAGCTTCAGGGTATTCGGCAACGGAGCACTGTACTTGATTGATGCCATCTTCAATGCGTTTTGCAATGTCAATCTCACCTTCGCGAGTCAGTAGCTCAACTGTACCCATTTCACGCATGTACATGCGAACCGGATCGGTAGTACGACCGATTTCTGACTCGACACTGGATAACACTTGCGCTGCTGCTTCTACAGCATCTTCATCGGTGTCGTTTGTGTTTTCTGCCAACATGAGATCATCGGCATCAGGTGCCTCTTCCATTACCTGGATGCCCATGTCATTGATCATTTGGATGATATCTTCTATCTGATCAGAATCGACGATATCTTCCGGCAGATGGTCATTGACCTCAGCATAGGTCAGATAGCCTTGCTCCTTACCTCGTGTGACAAGTAGCTTTAGCTGTGACTGCGGGTTTTGCTCCATAAGACGGTATCCACACTTCAGAGTATTGGTTGGTGTCGGTCGGCGAAACAAATTATGCCAACAATAACATTTAGGGGCATTTTCGTTATATTGCCACTGCCCTCAATAGCGGCAACTGTAGGGCTATCTCCCTACCTCATTCGGCATTTAAGCCGTAAATTCTGGATTCATTTTTTAGCGCTGGATTCAGAAATCAGCCAGACTTCTTTACGTTCTTCCGGTGTCAGACCTTCAGTTCTTTCTTTAGCCACCAGAAAGTTAAAACGTTCTTCCAACGCCGATGCGAAAAGATGATTCAACGCATCACTAAACGTTTTTTCAGCAATTTCTTCTATCTGTATATCGTTCCATGCGGCGAGTTTTTCAAGCTGTGTTGCATACTTATTGTCGCGGTATTGCTCCAAAAGTTGCCCGGTTGTTAAGCCTGGCTGAGCAAGGCATGTGTCGACAAGCTCTATAAATAACGGTAATCCCGCTATCTGAGCAGAAAACATTCCCTGTAATGAAGGAACTAATGTCGCTAAATGCGGATTTTGCACCAGCAATGCGATAAGTATGCGCATTGTTGTTGGTTTCAGTTTTAGCGCCTGATATGTATTGGTATCTTTTTTGACAAGTTTTGCCAGAGATCGTTCCAATTGTGTCGTATCAGGTATGCCCAGTAGTTTCCCAAGTTCTTTAAGCAGATAGAGCCGCAACGCTTCTCCCGGAACCTGACTAATCAATGGCATAGCAAGTGAGTTAAGCTTGGTTGCTCCTTCCGGGGTACTCAAATCAACCTGTGGTAGCAGTGAATCGAACAGAAACTCAGATAAAGTTTGTGCTTTTTCCATTCTCTGTTCAAAAGATTCACGTTTTTCTTTACGGATCAGTGAATCTGGATCTTCACCATCAGGCAAGAACATAAAACGTAATTGCCGGCCATCATTCAGATAGGGTAGTGCTGTTTCCAGTGTTCTCCATGCAGCATCACGACCTGCACGGTCTCCATCGTAACAACAGATGACGTTATCGGTTGTCCGGAAAAGTAACTGAACGTGCTCAGCAGTTGTGGAAGTTCCCAGTGAAGCTACGGCATAATCAATGCCAAACTGAGCCAGTGCGACAACATCCATATAACCTTCAACCACCAATAACCTTGAAAGGGAATTGTGGTTTTGCTGTGCTTCATAAAGGCCATATAATTGACGACCTTTATGGAAAATCTCTGTTTCCGGTGAATTGAGGTACTTGGGAAGTGCATCCCCCAGCACTCTGCCCCCGAATGCAATGACCCGCCCCCGGCGATCACGGATAGGGAACATGATGCGTTCACGGAAACGGTCATAAGTGCGGCCATTGTCATTCGTGACCAGCATTCCGGCATCGTTCAATTGCTTGCGCTCTTCAACGTTATGGGCAAACCGTTTCAGGGCATTATCCCACCCCGCCGGAGCGAAGCCGATTGCAAAACGCTGAATGACTTCTTCACTGAGCCCACGCCTGGCTAGATATTGCCGGGCTGCCTGTCCGTTTGGTATTGTCAGTGAATGTTGATAGAAACTGTTTAGTTTATCCATCAACTGATAAAGATTTTGTCGTTGGTGGCGCTCAATATGGCCGCCACCAGAACTTGCCTCATAAGGGACTTCCAGCCCGTGCATAGCAGCCAGCTCTTCAATGGATTCGACAAAGTCTAACCTGTCATAATTCATTAAAAAATCAATGGCATTACCATGCGCCCCACAACCGAAGCAATGATAGAACTGTTTATCGCCATTAACAGTAAATGAAGGGGTTTTTTCGTTATGGAAAGGACAACACGCCTGATGGTTTTTACCTTTCTTTTTAAGAGGCACTCTGACATCGATAAGATCAATGATATCGGTTCTAGCTAATAAGTCATTGATAAATGCGCGTGGAATTCGTCCAGCCATAAGCCCTTTTACGCCTGTTGATGAACGAGAATAAGCCGCGCTTTCTCTGGGAAAGCACGGCCTTTAACTGCAGTAGTTTGTCAATATAACCATTATGCGGATAGACCGCAAAGATTAGTACAAACGAGTGCGGCGTGCGTTTTCACGAGCCAGCTTTTTAGCATGGCGCTTAACTGCAGATGCTTTAGCACGTTTACGTTCAGTCGTTGGTTTTTCATAGAATTCACGACGACGAACTTCTGCTAATACGCCTGCTTTTTCGCAAGAACGCTTGAAGCGACGCAGAGCTACGTCAAATGGCTCGTTTTCACGTACTTTAATTACTGGCATGTGCCTCTCACCTCAATAGAAATCGGGTTTGTCGCTGGCGTGATAGTGCCAGCCGTCTTTAAAAATGGTGCGGAATTTTACTTCAATGAACACGGCTTTGTAAAGTGCCGAGGAAAATTGAAACACACAACGCCACAGATTATAGTTTGTTTTTTTGGACGGAAAACGAACAATCTACTGCTGACGTTATTAACATTAACCACACAGGATATTCAGATATTCAAGTAGGAGTCTGATTATAGACTAAACAGAAGAAAGAGTCAGCATGTAAAATGGAGACGATTGTAATTGAGTTGATGTGAATAGTGGTCGTAAGTAGATAGTGATACACTGGTGTTTGCTTTAATTATAGTGGCGAGTGACAAGTACAATGCGAGTTTTAGGTATAGAAACGTCCTGCGATGAAACCGGAATCGCAATTTATGATGACAAATCCGGTCTGCTAGCCAATCAATTGTACAGTCAGGTAAAACTACATGCTGATTATGGAGGGGTTGTGCCTGAGCTTGCATCCCGTGATCACATTCGTAAAACGGTTCCGCTGATTCAGGCGGCCTTGAAGGAAGCGGGATTAACGAGTAAAGATATTGACGCTGTTGCTTATACCGCAGGCCCGGGCTTAGTAGGGGCATTGATGGTTGGAGCAACTATTGGCCGTTCATTGGCTTTCGCATGGGATGTACCCGCCATTCCTGTTCATCATATGGAAGGCCATTTACTGGCACCTATGTTGGAAGAAAACAGACCTGAATTTCCTTTTGTCGCATTATTGGTTTCTGGTGGGCATACTCAGCTCATCAGTGTGACTGGTATTGGTGAATATAAATTGTTGGGCGAATCTATTGATGATGCCGCAGGTGAAGCTTTCGATAAGACGGCAAAACTACTGGGACTGGATTATCCGGGAGGCCCGGCTCTTTCCCGCATAGCACAGAAAGGTAAAGCAGGCCGTTTTGTTTTCCCCCGCCCAATGACGGATCGTCCGGGACTGGATTTTAGTTTCTCAGGTTTGAAAACTTTCGCAGCCAATACGATTCATAAGCACATTGGTGGTGATGCTGAACAAGATGAACAGACTAAAGCAGATATTGCTCATGCATTTGAAAATGCGGTTGTTGATACGCTGACAATAAAATGCAAACGAGCACTAGAGCAGACTGGTTTTAAACGATTAGTTATGGCGGGAGGGGTTAGTGCAAACCGGGCATTACGCATTAGTATGCAAAATATGATGGAAAAATTGCGTGGTGACGTGTTTTATGCCCGCCCTGAATTTTGTACTGATAATGGAGCAATGATTGCGTTAACAGGGATGATCCGCTTGAAAAGCGTTACCAAAGGCGCTTTAGGCGTGACTGTTAAAGCTCGCTGGCCATTGTCTGAGCTTCCTCCGTTGTAAAAGTAATTTACATGAAAAAGTAAAGCAGAGTATTCATCAAATGAAAGAAGGAAGGTACTACTCAAATATTTAATACCATTGAATATTGAGTAGTATCTTCCTTCTTTTCGAATTAATAAATTTAAAATATTGCTATATTTTTATTTAAAATCTATATCCAATACCAACATTAAATCCATTAATATAATTGTTTGTCCCCTCACCATATGGAATTGTGTCAGTAAATTTTGACAGTGTACCTTCATAAGCGAGGTAAAGAGTGATATTTTTAACGGGATTAATTTCAATACCAGCACCATAGGCAATATTATTAGTGCGCAGAGAAAACTTAGTATTATGCTTGTTATCAATCTGTTGATAGGACATATCGGGATTGAGGCCTTGCCATGTTCCTACATGTCCAGTCGAAGAATCTATATTATTAATATTATCACTCACTCCAAAGGGGGCACTTATATGATATGTTACATGAGAAATACCAAGTAAGCCATAAATGCTCAAATAATCATTTATGCGGTAAGCTGGACCTGCCATTAGGGAGAAATATTTTGTTCTATATGAATTTCTTGCCTTAGAATATGTAGGCGCAACAGGTTTAATGCTCTGATTATTAAACCAAAAACTCCTGTCTCCACGACCCTGCATATAAGTAAACTGACCAATTATGCTGACTGGGGAGTCCCATTCATAGCGATAATGAATGTTAAATCCATTAAGATTAATTTTGTCAGCAGGTTTGGTTATCTTGCCTCTTGCATACCCAGCAGCTATGGTATGTGTATCAGCATTAGCTAATGAACCATACATAAAGCTGAATAAGGCTAAAGTTGTTAGAAGCGCTTTTTTCGTTACCATGATGAGAGACCTTTCATATTGTTAACTGATCTAATTATAGGTGATTTATAAAATATGAAAAAACTGTTGTTTATTTTATTCACATAGCGATTTATGTTTTTCTAATTAGAACTTATATCCTATTCCAATGTTAAATCCGTGTATTAACTTAGTTTTGGCTGATTTTGTATCATATGGCCCATTTCTGCCGTTAGCAAAGGCCTCATATGCAAAGGGGTCAGTTGACATTTTCTGGTATTTCGTTATGGAGCCTTCATAATTGAAATAAAGGCTGATATTTTTAACGGGATTAACTTCAATACCGGCACCATAGGCAATATTATTTGTTTTTTGAGGAACCTGAATAGACACATGTTTCCCCGCCTGTTTATAGTTATATGTATTTATTCCCCGAGAAAAAATCGTATCATGTATTGTTGTTAAAAAATGGTGATTTAGATAATAACTATCTGTCCATCGTTTTGCATTGAATGATGTATGCGAAATACCCAGTAAACCATATATACTTACATAATCGTTTATACGATAAGCAGGTCCTAGCATTAGAGAGAAATATTTCGCATCAGGTTTTTCAGTTTCCGGCCCAGAGTATTTCTTTAATATATTCTTTAAACAATTAGAAGACATACTACCTGGACACTCAGAGTTCACCGCTATCCTCGTCAGGGCTTGTGAGTTGTGATAATCCAGAAAACTTGGTAATGAATCATCTCCCCTCATATAGGTGAATGTTCCAATAATACTGATTGGAGAATCCCACTCATAGCGATAGTAAACATTAACTCCCTGAAGTTTTGTTACTTTGGCTATCTTACTTTTCGCATACCCTATTCCTATAGTATGTGAATTTGCATTGGCTAATGAACCATATATAAGGCAGGACGTAGCCAACGTCATTAGAAGCGCTTTTTTTGTTACCATGATTATATACCTTTAATGTTTATTAGCTGAACCAAGTATAGATAATTTATAGAATATGCAAATGAAAATTTCCAATTAAGTTATTAATATTAATGTATTTGTATTTTTTGTTATTTTTAAAATATTGAGTGTTATTTTTAATAACTTAGGTTGAATAATAATTCGTAGTGCATTCTTTTGATGCTTTTTTTATTTGTGTGTTTTTCTCCCTGATTACTGAGTGACAAATAAAACCCGGTTATTTTACTGATAAAATGGGTGTTACCGATACCGAGTACCAGATAATCGAAATGACTGCCTTGTTTCATATGGATACGTATTGAATCCAGTATTTTTAAACATTCGATTAACGCCAGTCATTGACAGTTACGGCTGGCACATCTTCAATCACTAATTTATTGGGTTCTTTAATCACAATGGCTTTCATTCTGCATCCTTTAACTACGCGGGTTGGTTCTGGGAAAGCTTTTATTGGATAAAGTGGTTTAATATTGGTTGATAAATTAAGTATTATATTTCAAATTGGTCATCCAAATTGTTTTTTTTCACCCTATCAACCGTAAAAATAAATTATAATGGTTGAAAACAGCGCGAATCATGACAGGTTACAAAAGTATCATCTTTATATAGCAGGGTAATGGTAAAATTGGTTGACCATGTTTTTGATTGAAATATACTCTGCAATTGAAGAATTCAATTTAATTTTGCAAAGTTGTCAATTAGCTATGGATAATCAATATCGTTCGTACCGGTACTTAGGTCAGCAGTTAAAAGAACTCATTGTGTCTGGCGCATATCCAATAGGAAGCCGTCTTATGCCAGAGCGTGAAATTGCGAAACAATATGCGGTAAGCCGCTCGTTGGTCCGTGAAGCTCTGATCATGCTTGAGATAGAAAATCTTGTCTCAATAAAGAAAGGGTCAGGGGTGTATATCATTAACCACCCGGACCTGATTGCTAACGAGGCAAAAAATAATGACCACGGCCCATTTGAGATATTGCAGGCGCGTCAGGTGATCGAAAGCGCCATTGCTGCATGCGCGGCCATCTCTGCAACCAAAGCAGATATCCAGGAAATTCGGGCATTACTTGAAGAAGAACGTAAGAAAGTCAATTTGAATGAGAGTGGTGAGGAGAATGACCATAAATTCCATATCCTGATTGCCAGAGCAAGTAAAAACGACATGATGGCGAAAGTTATCGAAGAAATATGGTCTGCCCGCCTTAACAGCCCTATGTGGGACAAGCTACATGAGCATATAGAAGATATAAGCTATCGTAAACAGTGGCTTACTGATCATGAAAATATCTTGAATGCATTACAGCGACGTGATCCTGAGTTGGCAAGAAAAGAGATGTGGCAACATTTGGAGAATGTAAAAAATACGCTGATGGTGCTCTCTGATTTTGATGATCCCCATTTTGATGGTTATTTGTTTGAAACGATCCCTTATCAAACTATTTTTGAATCAGCGAAAGATAAATAGTGATAGAATATACCTGGCGTTGGTACGGACTGGGTGATCCTGTTTCTTTAAGCGATGCCAGGCAAGCCACAGCAACAGGTATTGTTTCCGCACTTCACCATATTCTGATGTGGCACCCTAATTTTGGTCACTGTTATAGAGGTGATACTCTCACTTCAACAATGAAAATAAGTGACGCAATGTAAAGATGTTTTAATTCAGAATCTAAACGGGCAGCAGCGTTACTGGTGCTTGATCAAAACTACTCTATTGCCGAAGCGGCCAGAGCAATGAGTGTCAGCAAGTCTGCCATGGGAAAATGGGTAAGTCAGTTAAGACATGAACGGCAGGGCCAATTGCCAAAGGAAACGCCAATCACACCGGAACAGCTTGAAATACGTGAACTGAAGAAAAGAGATCATGTATTAAATAGTTAGATCTTGGTGTTAAATAGTTTGTCATAATGGTGAGACTCTTATATTTCTCATTGCTTTCCAAGCCATTAACGAAGCCCTTTTCAAAAAAATTTTCACATTACGAATAAGCTGCCACATAAATTGGCAACAATGATTGCGTGTCACCGTTTCATGAAGTGATTGCCATAACCGTTCTATTTTGTTTAACCAAGGCGAGTAGACCGGAAGAAAGAGAAGCGTCACAGTGGGATTATTCGACAGCCATTCTCTGACCTTTTTACTTTTATGGATACCGTAATTATCTAAAATCACGCTCAGCGTTTCTGCATCACGATATGCGCGTTTCAATGCTTCTAACATTTTGATAAATAAATCTGAGTTTTTCCTCGTGTAACCCGTAGATACGACCTTTCTTGTTTGGGCATCAAGGCAACCGGCAAAATAATATTTTTGATTTTGACCCGGTGTCACAATCCGTTTCTGCTGACCTTTAAAGTACCAGTCAGCGCCAATTTTAGGGTTAAAATCAATATCCACTTCATCTTCATAAACAACGGGGTGTTTCTCTGAAGCCCGTGAAAGTGCCTCAGCAATACGCGCCATTTTTTCGTCATATTCGGGATCCGGTTGTTTTAATGTCGGTGCCGCCCGCCGCCAGACAATGCCTTGTTTGCAGAAGTAACGGTAAAGTGTGCTGATGGAAAGTGCAATATGCAGATATTTTCTGAGTAAAAACACAAAAAATGCAAGACTCCAACGAGAACCGATATAGCCAAACTGTTGGGGAGCGTGCTCTAAAAAATAATAGAAGAGAGGCAGATAACGGGCTAAATGCCACTGAATATGACGCCCCGCGGGTAAGCTCTGCAAGCCGGCCCATCCTTGTTCTCTAAACTTTTTCAGCCAACGCCAAACGGAAGATTCGGCGCAGCAAAGTATCCCAGCGACTTGAGGAACAGAATGTGTTTTGCACAGTAGAAGTATCCCCATGATCCGGCGTGCATAATTTTTATCAGGTGTTTTTTGAACGATTTTTTTCATCTGCCGCCGTTCATTTCGGGAAGTGGGTGGTATGATAAGCATAACTCGATCCTTTTTTCTGTGATTTTGCGTTTTGGGAACAAAAATTTCGCAAATTTAGGATCGAGTTTCTTTGAGACTCCTGCCATTTTGAAAAGCTATTTAAAAATAATGTTCACGTTCAATAAAAGTTCCTATCACTTTATCGTGTATTTCTTCAGATTTGGAATAACCTATCGTTTTTCGATTCAGCCGTTTTATCCGGATACGAAGAGTGAGATGAGTTCTCTCGATACGTTGGGTAAATTTCTTTCCCGTGAGATGTTTTTTATATGACTGATACTTTTTATATCGTAGATTAGAAGCAAGCTGTTCTTCACGCATCAATTTTCGTACTGTCTTATGGTTAAGAGGGTATCCTTCGTTGCGCAAGGCCAGTGTGATCCGGCGATAACCCTATCTTCCTTTATGATAATGAAAAATCTCTCTAATTTTTTGTTTTTCAACTGCATAAGGGACCTCACGACAATGCATTTTTACCTGATAGTAAAAAGTGCTGCGAGGAAGCACAGCAATGGACAAGAGTAATGCAAGAGGATGGCCAGACCTTAATTCAGCGATTATTTTTACCTTGTCCGCTGTTTCGGGGTCTTTTTCTGAATCAAGGCCCGCAGGTATTCCAACTCTTCCTCCACAGTGTGAAATTCAGGAGGTTGTGCTGTTAGCTTATAGGCAGGGATATTTTTTGCTTTCTTTGGCACTTTGGGACAGCCTCTGGGGTTATTGTTAAGCGCCATAATACCCCCTTCACGATAAAGACGCTCCCATTTACTGACGGTACAAGCGGCTGCAATGGCAGGAACGGCTGTAAATCAGGAGAATAACGAGCATAAAAAAGAATCAAAACCGCTGTTATCCAAAAATGATAGACTAACACTGGAGGGGATTCAGTCCAGTCTGACCCGTGAATATCAACTTGCCAGTATGTCTGTCAATGTGTTGGGGATGATGCTACGAAACTGGTGGGATGGCGATGATGATGATTTATTCAGCCATGAAAACTTAAAGAAAATTGCCGACAAAAAAGGTACGGTGGAAACACGGGTTCGCTACCATTTTGTGGAAAATCCCCAGACAGGTCAACTGACCGCGGTGGGATACCATACCAGTGAAGAGAGTAAGCTGGAGCCGGTAAAAGTCCGCCATGTGCAGCATAATGCATCTTTAAATCGGTATGAATTTTGGGAAGATGGTGCTTAATCGCCGACATTGGTCTGGTATCAGAATGCGGCATCCGGTGGATTATCGCAGCAGGATATTGGTAAATCGGTTTCACAAGATTCTACCGTCAATGTCAAAGTAGCTGTGTTGGATCCCCAAGCCACAGGCCAGACACCGGGACTTCCGATACCAGAGGAAAGGGACTGGCGGGATGGCGATTACGTTAACCCACAGCAGGATCCGAATGAGATTGGGGGAAATAGCACGTCTACGCCAATACCGGATGCAAAAGAGAATGGGTACATATGATAGTGAATTAAATAGAATTAAGGATTAAATAATGTTTAATATGGTAACAACAGATTCTGTTATTGAATTTCTAGGAGAGGCCGCTCTTCCATCGTCAATAATTATTGATGACTTTAAGGAGGAATTCCATCTGCCAGTGACTTATTGGAACATACATGATTATAGAAAAAGTTGGTACAATTCTCTTAAAGAAGGTCTACAAAAAAGAGAGCATGCTGCATTAGCGGTTTCTATGTATGAACCCAGTAATATAAATTTTATTTTTACATGGATAATTTATTTTAAAGATAAAGAGGTTTTTATACAAAATCAAACCTTATTTATAGATGATTGTCCAAATTTTTCTCCTGACAGAATCAATGACTTTATTGAGCCTCGTTATACAAAAACCGACAGTGGTGAAAAAATATCTGAATGGAGTACAGATCTAAATAGCATACTAGAGTTTTATAAAACACTAGAAAAAGAAATTTAGAAGTTAAAATGCCGTCTTCAGAGAAGGTGGCATTAGTTTCGTATCAGAGGGATATATAAAGAGTTTTAAAAACTCTGCTATTTCTATTAGCTTAAAATATAATGCGGTATAACTGATACCTTTGAAGATATTGAAATAGACTCAGAGTGTGAGGACTAATAATGTACAGGTGATTTTTCCATGAGTCATATAAAAATAATGTAAAACGGATCTATTGGAATTTTCGCTGGGATTACCAAAAAGGAGACGTTATTAATGTCAATGATGAAATTAATTATTGAAAATGAGCCTGTGGAAGATGTTCTGATGCTTTTTGCACTTACAGCCTCTTTTCCTTCATTGGATAGAATGTATACTTATTATAAATTTGAAGCAATTGCTAATCAAGATATTTGTGTTATTTTACAAATGATTATATATAAAGGGAAACTATCTGAAGGTGATAGCGGTAAGACTATAAAAGGACCTAATTGGGTCGCTCCTGACTTTGTGAAAACAGGTAAGTATGATGCCATCTATGAAGAATATCTTAAGAGAAAATCTGAAAAATAGATAAAGTTAAATATATTTTTCATAAAGTACCAATCTTAAGAGGGGAAGTGAGTACTTCTCCTTTTTTTAAATCTATGTCCCATCCTAAATAAGGTCTATCTGTCTAACTTTGCTTAAGAAAGGCATAATATTTAGTCCGCTGGATTTTAAACGCAAACCGTTACAACTAGGTGACGAAATGGAGCATTGTTGGACAGGAGAGACTGCTGCATAAATGCCCATGATTTTTATGCTCTTCAGCTCTGTCGCAGGCAATATATGATATTCACGCGCTTCTATACGGCCATCTCCTTATTCTATCGTGATATTTACGTGAACTCGAAATGACGCAATTATATTCCTGCCCTTTGTTTGGTATCAAAAATGTACTAACTGGATTTTTTAAATCTTTATCAAGACGAAAAAATATATCAATGTCTGGCGCTATGCTACCACTAAATTCATATGTATCACTTATCCCTAGAGGCGATAGAGTAACGACTACAAATCTGGAAAAGCCTGGATGAATAAACTCCGAGCTGGCAGACATTATCCCAGTCCTTGTATTTATGTTATACCTATTGTTCACGTTTAAACCAACGTACTTTGATCCAAAACTTGATAGTTTTTTAAAGCACTCAGCGTCACATTGAGGCGCTAAAGTAGTATCCTGTAATACGGCATGGACAAATTTCAGTATAACTTTAGCTTCTCCCTCAAAAGAATTGGCATGAGTTTCTTTAATTTTTTTCATAAATTGACTCCATTGTAATGGTAAATCATGTCTGAATTAGATTAATTAATAAACTCTCAAGTTAACTATATATTATGGTTCATATACAGAATCTTAATAACTAAGTCTTTCAAAACATGTATCCAATATTTTGTTTTTACATGACTTTCTTTGCGGTGTTTTGAAGGCATCCTTGATTTTGATACAGGGCGAAAGCGTGAACGTTTTTTGAGCTTTAGCTATATATAAAAAAACAGCCTTCGAGCAATAATCACTCAGACTGGTCTTATTAAAGCATTAGTTAGTATTTTATTTACCTATTTGATTAAAAATAAGTCTTTTACTCTTTCGCCCTGTTAACACAACAACATGACTTATTTAAATTATCGAAACAATTATCAATAGATTAAATAAAGGAAAATATAAAATTCAAACTCAATTAAGGGATAGCGTCCTATCCCCTAAATTTTAAGCGCTTAATTTGCCTACTTTCCTTTGGACAACACTTTCTGCATCACCCTCTGACCGAACATGCCGGCAGATTGTCTGACCTGCCCCACGCCCTGGCTCATCATGTCCCCCACATCGCCCATCCGCACTCCGGCCCAGGCCAGTGCCCCCAGCCAGATCATCGGCAGCACAATAAACAATGTCCCCATCACCAGTCCCATAATCAAATCATCCGAGGTGTTCTGCATGCCCGCCAGATTAAACAGACTGTGGGTGTCTGAGCCGTACAGGGCGTCCAGCAGATGACTGTCCAGCCAGCGCGCCAGCTCCCACCAGAAGGTCAGGAAATTCAGGGCAAAAATCACAAACGTCAGGGTGAACACGGTCTTAAACTCATACCCGGCAAACAACAGCAGCAACGGGATTAAGATATATAGCGCCATCAAAATCACCGCCTGCATCATCGGCAGTGCCTGTCGCACGGCATCAAACATCGGCATACTGAGTAATCCGCCCAGCAATGCCCCGGCGGAGGCACCGATCCGGTTAGCGCCATCCAAAAGACGGGGATCGGCACTGCCGCCATAGCTGGCATACACCCCCCCTGCCTGAGAAACGGTCAGGTTCACCGGACTGACCAGACGGCGGATCACTGCTTCCTGATATGCCTGTGTGTCTTTGCCCAGTATTTTCAGTGTCGCGGACAGACGCAGCCACAACCCCGGATCAGCCTGTGCAAGGACCCGGTCTTTCAGACCGGTGTGGGCGGCTGACCACCAGCGGCAGGGTAAACAATCCGGTCGCAATCAGCATGTGCCACAGGCCATTATTCACTACCCAGCCGAGCAGGGTCAGGAAATATTCCAGATAACTGTTGGTGGTCATATCACACTTCCCTGACTGACTGACAACGCATATTCACACAACAGGACAAACAGCAGGCTGACCATCATCACCCGCCTCAGCGTTGCGCGGTATTCCGCCTGATGTTTGACCCTTTGCCAGATTTTCCGGCCGCCCCAAATCAGCAGCGTATAAAGGCTTAATCGCCACAACAGCCAGAGCGATTGATAATTTGCCATCCCGCGATTGATGGCAGACAAGGTGTCGGGATAACGTATCCCTGTCCAGCCGATGGCTAACGTCACTGTCATCACCATAGCGATAATCAGTAATAACCTAACGCCTTGTCTTAATCCTGAACGTTTCTCTGCCATCATGAGCCTGACCTGTGCGCTTCCAGCTGAGAAAAACGGGCATCCTGGCTTTCCGGTACCTGTTTTGTGGATGGGCGTTAATGAGTTGCGTATCCCGTTCAATAATGGTCAGGATAGAATTACGGGACAGCACCTGTTTCAGTGCCATTTCATTCTTTAACGCACTAATTTCCCGGTCCAGTGCTGCAATCCGGCGTTCACCTTCCGCCAGCGCTTCCGATTGTGCCGCCGCATTGGGTTCGGACATGCCGGTGATAAGCATCCGGCGCATCAGTAACGCCGTTTCGGTGGTCTCACTCATCGCCAGTTCCCCGGCCAGACGCGCGGTCAACGCAGCATTGTCCGGGTCTCGCTGCAACGCCTGAATGACGCCCTGCGTCACCGTCAGGCTGCCAGTTTTCAGTCTGGTAAGATTCGCCGCCGTCGGTTTTTCGTAAGCGTACGGGGAACCCCACCTAGCCAGAGGGAATTCACTGATTAAAATAGTGTCACCTATTCTTATGATGGAAAAAACCCACATGAGCCAATCCTGGTTTACTCAAGCTGAGTGGCGGGACCTGTTTGAACAGCAGAAAAAATCCGAACTGACTGTTCGCCAGTTTTGCCAAAAGATCGGTATCTCAACAACCCGGTTCTATCACCACCGCCAACGTGGCTCCCGTCCACAGGAAAAGCCCTCTGGGTCGGCTGCCCCGTCTGCTTTTATTAAAATCAGTGCCGCTCAGGAAAAATCCGCCTCATTCAGCATGCCCCCTATTTTATTTGAAACACCGTATGGCACACTGCGTTTCCCTGCCGGTACAGAGACCCACGTCATCATTGCGATTATCCGGGGGCTCGCCGCATGAAAATGTTTGTGGATGTCCCGGACGTTTATTTGTGCCGCCCGTTTATCGACTGCCGAAAATCCATCAACGGGCTGGCGGTCTGGGTGGGCTGGAAATGCCACTGTCGTCGACGCAAACCGCGTTATTCCTCTTTTGCAACAAGAAGCGGGATAAACTCAAAATCCTGTACTGGGATAAAACCGGGTTTGCCCTCTGGTACAAGCGGCTGGAAAACGCAAAATTCAAATGGCCTGCCGCCGTCAACAGCCCCTCCCTGAGCCTGACGGAGCAACAGCTGCATAGGCTGTATCAGGTTATGATGTCATCGGCCATCAGCCCTTCGCCGTACAGGATTGCCATGTCATCTGATCCCTTGATGATCATCAAACCAACAGGCATTAATTAAGCTTTTTCGCCGGGGATGGCGTAAAATGTCCCCATGAAAATCGATATCAATGCCCTGCCCAATGACCCCACTGAACTGAAACGGCTGCTGATTAAGCAGTCGCAGCGGCTGGCCTTTTTAGAAGAACAGTTTCGCTTAGCGCAGCAAAAACGGTTTGGGGCCTCTTCGGAAGCATTCCCCGGGCAAGGGGAGTTGTTTAACGAAGCGGAAGAAATTGCGCTGCCGGCTGAAACCGCCACCGCACAGGAAACCCTCACGTCTCCCCGCCGTAAGCCGATACGCCAACCCCTGCCCAAAGATTTACCGCGTGAAACCGTGTTCCACGATATCGCCGATGAGGAAAAACAGTGTGCCACATCACCCGCTCGGATCGGGGCTTAATTCGTGAGGCGATTATGCAGGCCGCCCGGATCAGTTTTGACGAGTCGCGCCAGATGGTGGCATCAGACTTACAAAACGCGCTGTATGCCATCGCCCGCAATCATCAACAGGATGACCACGGCCAGCCGTTAATCACCACCCACCGGCGGGCACGGGCCGATGAAATGGGCCAGCGCCATGTCAATGTTTACCCAGGGATTTGAGGGCGAGTTGTTTAACCGCCCCGGTACGCCGTGGCCGGAGGTGGATGTCGCCCTGATTGATCTGGGGACACTGGCGCGGGAGAACTATTCAGCGCAGATGGCACTGGCGATGGTATCACTGATTAACAAAGTCAATAATCTCGCCGAACGGGATCAGTATCAAGACCGCGAACTGCAACTGGTGATTGACGAAGGCCATATCACCACCACCAACCCGCTGTTATCCCCCTATATGACCAAGGTGGTCAAAATGTGGCGTAAACTGGGTGTCTGGCTGTGGCTCGCCACACAAAACCTGGCGGACTACCCGGATACCGCTGAAAAGATGCTGAATATGGCGGAGTGGTGGCTGTGTCTGACTATGCCACCGGATGAAGTGGAACAGATTGCCCGGTTTAAAAAACTGACCGAAGAGCAAAAAGCGGTCTTGCTCTCTGCCAGTAAACTGCCCCGCAGTTATACCGAAGGCGTGGTGCTGGCGAAAAAAATTGAGGCGCTGTTCCGGGTGGTGCCGCCGAGCCTGTATCTGGCACTGGGCATGACGGAAAAAGAAGAAAAAGCGGAACGGCGGGCGTTAATGCGGGAACATCAGTGCAGTGAACTGGAAGCCGCTGTTCTGGTTGCAAGGAAGATGGATGTGGTTCGGGAGTTGGGGGTAAGTCTTTAAAGAAAGCTCCCAGCACTATGGCTGGGATCGCGTTCAGGTTAGTCTTCGTATTTGAAGTCAACATTGAGCTTCATTTTTTCCACATCCACGGTCACTATACAGCCTGACCAATGCGGTGGTTGTTCCGAATGGATGTTGTCTACAAAAAATTGCCTGAGTGAAACTAATAGCTCTCTTAATTGATGATCTATGAGTCCATCCTCGGGTAAAAACCAATGTTTATCATGGTTATTATTGATGTAATCATATTTAAATTGGCAGCAATTACCATCTAAGGATAATTGCGCGTCCATAATGATTTTTTTTGCATCATCCGGCGCTGTATTGTACAGGAGCTGACCAATTTTGGCATATATCTTATCGTCTAAACTCATTATTTGCTTCCAGAAGCATTTTTAGTCATTATTAAAGTTGGCTCGTCTTGGTGCTTCACCACCTATTTTATAGGTAACATTAAAACTGGCCGGGCGTTTGCTGTCATCAGTATAAATTGGTTGTATTTTTACATCCACGGTCTTACCGGATTTTAATGCATCATGCCAGCTTCTTTCCATGTTTCGCCATTCACCATGTCTATTTAAGCTAGCATTCATTGGCACCATATTCAGTTTTTCACCCGGTCCATTGAAAATAGAACCGATTAAATGGCCACCATCATCGCCCGGATTCCCCTGATGACCCTTTTGCGCTGTTGGTAGTTGTTACGGTCATTAGTTGACAGGGTTAATGACGCTTCAACGCTAACCGGCCGGCTTAAGGCGTCAGTACGGTAGGTTTTGTTCCCGTCCACATGGTAAGTCGCATTGGGTTCCGGGTTGTTCATTTGTTTATCCCAGGCTCTTTTCTTACCTGAGTCGACAATATACACGGGTCCTTTAGAGGAATCGCCGTGCTGATTGGCTTGCGGATTATGGATGTTCGTTCTGATTCCTTTCCCTGTCATCGAAAATCTTGGAGCTTCACCAGTCAGAGATTTTGCACCATTAAGGGCATACGCCAGTGCCTGACCGGCCCCATTGGTATACTCTTCAAAGATAGCGTTATCTTTTGCCGTCTCTTCAAATGTGAACGCAATCACACTCTTATCAAAATACAGTCTGCCGCTCAACGTATCGGCGTATTCTAATGCCTGGTTAGCGAATTCGCTAAGTGCAAAGGTGCACATTGTTGGATTGGCCTGACACTCGGCTTTAACGAATTCTCGCTCCTCTGCCCGTTTAGTGCGCGCTTTCTCAAGGATAGATGCGGTGTCTTCCCCTCTTTCCGCCCTCGCAGCAGAAATTGGTGGCGGGGATGCGAAAGGGGCTGCTGCTGGTGCGTTGGCTGCTGAATTGGCAGCGGTTGTCATGGAAAGCACGCTATTTGAACCTACGTACAAAAATGAAGCTGAACGACAATTTCATAAAATTCAAGAAGCGCTTACAGGCAATGAAACTAAGGCTCAAACAGCGCAGGTTATTGGAGCATTGTCAGGTGCATTAATTAGCGGTACTCCAGAAGGTGTTTACAGTGCGGCTAACAGCGCTGATCTCGTTTACCGTTATAACTATACAGACCACATGTGGGATCAGATCTTCCGTGAAAACGGAAGAGATATGATAGCAGCAAAAAATGGAGATAAAGCTGCTGCAGAACGTGTTGCTGCACGACAGGATGGGGCTACCGCTGCTCTTGCCGTTTCAGCCGGAGCATACGCTACAGTTTACGGTGGTTATATACTGATTGGAAGCACTCCTGAAATGCTTATGGCTGGTCGTGCCACTTTTGAAGCTTGTAAGACTCAGCCAGCTCTATGCGTAAATAATATGGCTATCTTTACAGCTGATACCATTGCTCCTGAAGCAGCTATGGGTACTGGGCTTTTGGCTGTTGGTACTGTCAAGGTATTGGGTAACAGCAAAGAAAGTGCAATGAAATTAGCTGAGGAGTTAGGTAATACCTCAAGAGCACTTTTAGAGAAAAATAAGTTAGATACTCACATAGTAACAAATCTGGTAGAAACAGAAAAAAGAAGCAACAGAAGCGTTGCACAATTGCCAAATGGCCAGTGGGTTGATGCAGATGGTTTACCATTACCTGTTACGTCAAGTGTCGGGGTTGCTGGTAGAGTTCCTGCTGTGCTACAAAGTGGCGGTAATACAATGAATCAAAGTACAGCCAACGGATTAAATAAATATTTTGGTGAGAAATTACATAAAAGAGAGTGGGGAAGAGCCTTGGAAGAGCTAAAAGCCGATAATAATTTAAGAAATGATCACCATGGACGAATTCTTGATAATGGTGATTATATTAATTCGGTTGGTGAAATTATCGGCAATATAGGAGATTATTTAAAATGAGCAGAATTACATCTCGAAGAACCCCAATATCCCCCAATTATCCCAGTTGCGATGAATGTTATGCTAAATTATTAATTTATCCTGGAAATATACATCCAGATGAGGTGAGTTCTTTGCTGTTATTAGAACCAACTAAAAAAAATATTGTAGGGACACGGATTGTAAATAGACTGGGGCGAGTAAAGGAAATAAAAATATCAGGTTGGTTCTTGTCCTCAGAGAATTATGTAAATTCAAAAGATCTTAGAGATCACTTGAACTGGATTTTGGATAGAATCATGCCATCTTCTGGTGGGCTTAAGCAGTTACAAAATATAGATGGAGTGACAATGGGTATCGACTGTGTCTGGCGTTCTATAGCTGGTCATGGTGGTCCAACATTGTGGCCAGAGCAGATGCAAGCAATGTCTGAATTAGGCTTAGAGTGCTCTTTTGATATCTATTTCGTGGGTGATTAACGGTTGTGATGTGGCTTATGAAGCTCATATAAATCAACTTATTAAATATAAAACTTTAGCCAAAAATCTGGGGTTATCCTTTTAGTCGTTAGTTATTCTTATCAAGCCGGGTAATAAGCTGTCCGGCTTCGCTAGCAACGCTAATCGGTAACCTTATGATGCTGAATCCTGAGCGATAAAAACAGGCAGCTTAAATTAACTGGGGGGCCAACAATCTTGACAATTACCGCTCCAGTACGAGTCAATATTAATAATGCTTCTGGGTCGGATAGACGACACCTGTTACCAAGTGCCGTCCTCCTAAGAACCGTACGTGCGGTAGAGTAGAGCGCCAGCGAGTTACCGTTTATCACGGCACTTTTCCGGGCACCCCCCTCTCCAAACCGGACATGAGTCTTTCGATCTCATCCAGCTTTCCAGTGTCACCTCTCCCGATGTCTGGCAGACCGAACCCTGTGAATCTCCTCATGACATTTGACACAAACGACTAAAGTTTTACGCCGTCGTGACGCCATTCGCTTGATCCACATTGGTTTTTCCTTCCTCCCTCGTTGGTTCAGATCACTCAATTTGCGGATATGATGCACTTCGAGTGATGTGGCACACTAATTTTGGTCACCATTACAGAGGTGATATTCTTACCTCAATAAAAAATAGGTGACATTATGCAAAGACGTTTTAGTTCAGAATTCAAACTGGAATCCGCACTACTCTGGTGCTTGAACACAACTATTCTATCGCCGAGGCAGCCAGCGTCATGAATGTCAGTAAATCTGCCATGGGTAAGTGGGTTAATCAGTTAAGGGATGAGCGACTGGGACTCTCACCAAAGGCAACGCCAATCACACCGGAGCAGCTTGAAATCCGTGAATTAAAGAAAAAACTGCAACGCCTGGAAATGGAAAATGAAATCATAAAAAAGGCTACGGCACTCTTGATCTCGGACTCCCTGAACAATTTGCGTTAATTGAACGATTCAGAGTGCATTACCCCGTCGTTTTGCTTTGCCAACTCTTCGGCCTACATCGCAGCAGTTATCAAGCCTGGCGAACCCGAAAAAAATCGCCAGACCCCGAACGTGTCCAACTAGGGTTCTGTCGCATTAATGGAACATCAGGTAAACTTCCCGTTTTTTACGCGAGTCCCAAATAATGTCTTTGATCCGAAAAGCCTTCAAACGCCTCCATTATCCGGTTGGTATCATCGCTCAGTGTGTCCGCTGGTATCTGGCTTACGCACTGAGTTTGCGTAATCCGGAAGAAATAATGGCAGAGCGGGGGATTGCCGTAGATCATTCCACTCTCTCTCGTTGGGTTCACCGTTTAGTTCCGTTGATTGTTAAACGTTACCGCCACAACAAGCCTGCGGTTAGGCGTCGGTGGCGAATGGATGAAACGTATATCAAAGTTAAAGGCCAGTGGAAATACCTCTACCGAGCAGTCGATTCTGACGGCAATACGATTGATTTTTTGCTGACTGCTTATCGGGATAAGCCCGCGGCTCTGCGTTTCTTTAAAAAAGCCATTCGCCAGTATAGTATGGAAAGCCTGACGTGGTCACGATAGATAAAAGCGGTGCCAATAAAGCAGCAGTAGACAAATTAAATCAGGGAAAATCAAAGGATGACGCCATGGTTATCCGACAAAACAAATACCTCAACAATCTGATTGAACAAGATCATCGTGGTGTTAAACGACGAACTCGCCCCATGCTGGGATTCAAAAATTTCAGGCGGGCTCAGACTGTATTGGCAGGGATTGAGTTGGTTAACATGTTGCGTAAAGGACAATATATTCACCCTAGAGAGAAAACCTTATCACCCGCCGCCTTCTTTTATCAACTAACTGCATAAAAGTTAATCAATCCGGCTTTCCTTCGAACTATTATTCTTAACGCGACAGAACCGGAAGAAGAGCAGGAGAAATAATACGCCCCAGGGCGGGGCGTATCGAGTTAAACAGCAAATCCGTAGTGGGTGCCATCCGGGAGCTCCACATCAAGTCGCAGCTTACCACCAGAAGCCTCAACGTAGCGCTTAATGGACGAAAGCTTGAGATCTCGGCCAGGTTTCTCCATCTCGGAGACTGTAGGCTGTTTCACACCCAGAGAAGCAGCAATTTCTCCTTGCGTGAGGTTCATGAGGTCACGAAGCTCTGCCAGGTGGATGTTCAGCAACATCTCAGTGGCCGCTTTCTGTGCTTCGGCAACAACCTCAGGCTTTTCTGCTGCCAGCATTTGGTCAAGAGTTCTTGCCATAACGTTCACTCCTTCTTCAATTTATCCAAGTGCGCCGCAAATTCGCGGTCTGCAATCGGAATCATTACTTCATAAAACCGTTTCTCGTCCCCGGTCTTGTTACCGGCGCAGAGAAGAATCCCCTTACGCTTTGGATCGAACGCAAAGAACGCTCTGAGAGGATCTCCTTTGCTTTGGACCCGCAGTTCTTTCATGTTGCTGTAGGATGAACCGTTCACCGTGTCCGCGTATGGCCTCGATAGCATCGGCCCTCGATCTCGAAGCACCATCATTGAAGCCAGCACGTTAGCTCGGTCAGTGTCATCCAGAGCATCGAACCACTCATCAAAGGTGTCGGTTGTCTTGATGGCCCACATGATTTCTCCTTACTTAATATAGGTGCGATTCTATATAGATTCAAACCTATAATCAAGAAAAATCGAAGGGAAGGTTTATGTTCATAACTGGCTGAGGTTTGAGCCTTGCTGTCATATGTAACCTAGAATACTTTCACGTGTGAAAGTATTGCTTAGAGCCTTTTTATACATTACAGTATCATAAAGTGAATCTGTAAATGTGCGCGATGAATGTGTTTCCTGAGAAAGCCTTGGCTTGGTCATTACAATGCCACCAGGACTGAATGGCGGTCAGCGTACCGGAACGCAAGGTGTATGAAGAGCGTTGGGGAAGAGCCTGATGCTTCGTTTCCGGTATTGCTTGGAAAGCACAACTCATCATCATCAACGAGAGAGGCCGGGTAGACAGCTTGGCGGTTCTGTCGCGTTAAGAATAATAGTTCGAAGGAAAGCCGGATTGATTAACTTTTATGCAGTTAGTTGATAAAAGAAGGCGGCGGGTGATAAGGTTTTCTCTCTAGGGTGAATATATTGTCCTTTACGCAACATGTTAACCAACTCAATCCCTGCCAATACAGTCTGAGCCCGCCTGAAATTTTTGAATCCCAGCATGGGGCGAGTTCGTCGTTTAACACCACGATGATCTTGTTCAATCAGATTGTTGAGGTATTTGTTTTGTCGGATAACCATGGCGTCATCCTTTGATTTTCCCTGATTTAATTTGTCTACTGCTGCTTTATTGGCACCGCTTTTATCTATCGTGACCACGTCAGGCTTTCCATACTATACTGGCGAATGGCTTTTTTAAAGAAACGCAGAGCCGCGGGCTTATCCCGATAAGCAGTCAGCAAAAAATCAATCGTATTGCCGTCAGAATCGACTGCTCGGTAGAGGTATTTCCACTGGCCTTTAACTTTGATATACGTTTCATCCATTCGCCACCGACACCTAACCGCAGGCTTGTTGTGGCGGTAACGTTTAACAATCAACGGAACTAAACGGTGAACCCAACGAGAGAGAGTGGAATGATCTACGGCAATCCCCCGCTCTGCCATTATTTCTTCCGGATTACGCGAACTCAGTGCGTAAGCCAGATACCAGCGGACACACTGAGCGATGATACCAACCGGATAATGGAGGCGTTTGAAGGCTTTTCGGAATCAAAGACATTATTTGGGACTCGCGTAAAAAACGGGAAGTTTACCTGATGTTCCATTAATGCGACAGAACCCTAGTTGGACACGTTCGGGGTCTGGCGATTTTTTTCGGGTTCGCCAGGCTTGATAACTGCTGTGATGTAGGCCGAAGAGTTGGCAAAGCAAAACGACGGGGTAATGCACTCTGAATCGTTCAATTAACGCAAATTGTTCAGGGAGTCCGAGATCAAGAGTGCCGTAGCCTTTTTTATGATTTCATTTTCCATTTCCAGGCGTTGCAGTTTTTTCTTTAATTCACGGATTTCAAGCTGCTCCGGTGTGACTGGCGTTGCCTTTGGTGAGAGTCCCAGTCGCTCATCCCTTAACTGATTAACCCACTTACCCATGGCAGATTTACTGACATTCATGACGCTGGCTGCCTCGGCGATAGAATAGTTGTGTTCAAGCACCAGAGTAGTGCGGATTCCAGTTTGAATTCTGAACTAAAACGTCTTTGCATAATGTCACCTATTTTTTATTGAGGTAAGAATATCACCTCTGTAATGGTGACCAAAATTAGTGTGCCACAACACAACCCTCCTAGCATAGACAAATGCTACATAAGGAAGAATGCGTTTCATAGAATTTAGTCTTTATCCAACTGGAGGAGTTCAGAAAAATCAAGCATAAGTTTATCTAATCGCGTAGAGAAGTTCAGTAACTGAGATTGATGATTAGATAAAATCACTAAATTATGCCACAAATCACATACGCTATTTGCTTGAGCATAAAAACGCAGTAACACCAATTGCTCATAATCTCGTCCTTTATTATTTATCCTTGTTTGAGATTGAATTAATCGATCAACAATATAATCCTCTGTAACACTTGCGAGATAATCATAACTAAGCCAGTTCATATTTTTTCCTTATATTATGAGATTGATTTTATTTATACAGAAAAATATATAAACAAAGTTTATAACAAAAATATATAAGAAAATGATTTGCTAAAAAATTACACCTTTTAAAGGACAATATCTTTAACCTAGAGGATTAAATCTTAGTTTTCTTGTTTATTTCAGATAAAAATGACAAAATTTCACAAAGAAAAATGCTCCTATGAATAAATAAGATTTCAAAATAGTAGATCACTTGAAGGGAACTCAGTCCGATTTTTGCGATCTGATTAATTGCCAAATCAAAACAAATCCCAAAATGGACTGAGCGATGCCAATTATAGCACCAATACCTCGAAGTGAACGAAGTCAATTGATGCAATTCTAACATAAGGGGAAATTCCTCTTATGTGTCATTGAACTTATTTCAGTCCATGTAGTATTTTTATTAATTTATTCAGATCGTTACTCTTTCCTTCTGTGTAATCCGGCCACGGCATAAATGGCTGATCAGTTCTTTCATTCAAAATTAATGATGTTGGGCAACGTCATTCAATAGGCTTTTCAGGATCGTTATTCAACTTAATCAGCATAACAGGAGAATCGCATTGCACATCTTTCACCAGACTATAAATCAGACCGTAACGGAGAACCAAGACATCATTACTGAAGAAATTTAAATGCTTATAGGAAGAAATTCCACAGACAATACCTATTATGCAAAATAGCAGAATCGGTAACACAGTAGATATCTTTGATAACGTTTTTGCCTTCCATCCTTTCACTAAAAACAGTATAGAAAATACTGTAACTATAATGCTCCCCCCGAATAACATCCAAACAGAATTAGCAGCATAGACATGCCCAAAATTTGTTGGTGAATCTTCATTCAATAGAATAATTGTGGAAAGTAAAGGAGAACTTAGGAATAGCGTTGTCAAAATGAAGAAAAGTAAGTACTCAAGAGAAATTAATTGCAAATCGGTTACCATAACCGCCCAATAACGTATTTAATTCATTCTCCATTGTCTCCTGAGTCCAAGTGCTGAAACGTCGCCAGTGGTACTTGGCCTGCTTCCAGACGATTTCAATCAGATTCAGCTCTGGGCTGTAGGCGGGAAGGTAAAATAAAACAGGTTGTGTTCGCATAACCAGCGCTTTTGAATTTCTTCCTCTCTCCCATGGTAAATAGGCGCATTATCTAACACGACAAATGTCAGGCGATCGTCCCCCTGTTGGGCGACCTGCTCTAAAAAATCAATCACGTCAGCCCGCGTTGTACTGCCTGACACCGTCTGGTAAAACAGACTGTTGTCCGTGTAATTTAATGCGCCCAGAACTGACCGTCTGACATGCTTTTTCGGTTCAGTTTCATGGGGTTTACCTCGTGGGCTCCAGCCGTATTGCACCGGCGGAGACGCGGCAAAACCGGCTTCATCAAAATAGACCAGGCGGTAGTGGCCTGACCGGGCCCCAGCCTTAATTTTACTCAGTAAGGCGAATTTGCGAGCAAATTCCGTTTCGTCGCGTTTTTTTTTAAGCGACAGGCGGGTGCGTTTATAGGTGAGTCCCTGCTTTTTCAGGGTACTTGCCAGCGTTTCAAGCGTACAGGGCAAGAGACCATGCCTGGCCTCAACGCACCGGGCTATCCGGGCCAACGTCAGGGACTCTGCGCCGGCGGCTTCGACCGCCGTGGCAATCATTTCAGGCGTCATGGCCGGATACCGTCCTCCGACATGGCCGCCTAATAATCCCGCGATACCGAAATCATGCCATGCGTGAACCCAATTATAGATAACCCGGACACTGCATCCTATCTCAGCAGCAATCTGGGGCGGTTTTATTCCTCTGTCCAGCATGAGCAAACCCGTCCCTCGCGTACGGATGTCCCGATGCTGATGATTCAAAGCAAGTTGTTGTAACGTGATCCGTTCAGGCTCAGAAAGGACTATATTTGATTTCATGAGTGGAAGCTGTCAGTCAGGTTATCGTATTGCCTGTTATAACAAAATGCAGATAGTTTATCTGATCAACTTAGTATACATGCCAATGATACAATTTTTTTACGTTCTAATTTACCATCATTTCTGCTGAAAACCGTTGTCAAAGATTGGAAGGAAACAAATATTGCTGTGATAAGGTATAAAAATACAGCTAATAAATACATAAAGATGCCTTATGAAATTAAGTAGTTTGCCAAAATGCCCCTGTTCCTAAATTTCGAGAGTATAAAAAAGTGTGGGGCACTTTGTTCAGTTAGCGATTAAATACCGGCAACTACAGAATCCGGAAAAAATAGTACCTAAGTGTAACAGCTAAGCCATGAGTGTCAATTTGAACCATATCTCAACTTGGCGTTAGACCAAACAGGGAAAACACGTCAGAGTAGAGTCGTTTTCCGCATTTCTTGACACTTTTGATGTACTGTCTATGACTTCAATCTGACACCTCACGCTTTTGGCGTACAATTTTTTCCGTTTTTTTGTGGTGACGCCAAATAAGTAACTAGACGTGCTTTTATCAGAGAACTTGAGTGAGTTATCCAGTCGCCTCTTCTCTTCAGATTGCTAAGGGTGACGGCAGAATTGGCGAAGATAACGTTGATGACCAGAACGAGAGCACCCATTACGGTGGATCTCTTTAACTGCACAACAATGAGGGACAGATCACATTAATCTTTGCCATCTGGATGTTCTCCAAATAGGCATACTATATATGATTCAATAAATTAATGTCACGACCTTGCGTTATGAGGAGTAAGGAATCTTCATAATTTTAGGGGGATTACCAACCTATTTAATAGTGGTAGGAATATTTATTGCCTTTATATTTCAAAGGAAAAAATCATCTTCTTCTTGAAGATAAAAAAACAGAATAATTTAGTTGTATTTTGAGTGATTATTTAAATTTATGTCAAAAATATGTATTTTTTTATTTTTTCTGCTTCTTTTTACTTTTTTAAGTATCAAGTGTATCTATATCTTAATTTTCCTGTTTTTTATAAGTTTGTATAGTCAACTCATCTTCTGAGAGAATTATGTTATGAACCAAGCTAAAAAAAATAACTATCCTATTAAGAATAAAAAATTTCAAACCTCAATAACTGGTAGAAAAATAAATAGAAAAATGCATGAGCGCCTTGATGAAATAATGTTGGATATAGGAGGTGTGTGTGATGTTTATAGAAAACCCTCTTCGATTTTATATAATAAAAAAGGGAGTCGGCAAGATTTATAAAGTAAATTTGATGATTGGAGTGATTATAAAATAATAAAAGAAATTAAAAAGAAAGGATTTAACCTTTTAAGTTTATCTCGTAAGTATGGATATGCATCTAATACATTACGGCATGCTTTAGTTAAACCATATCCGAAAGCAGAATATATTATTGCGGATTTTCTTAATGTACATCCATCAGAAATCTGGCCTAGCCGATATCTTAATGAATTAGGTTGTTTATATATAAGTAAAACAGTTAAGGATAGATATGAAATTAATTCCAAAAAATATAGAGAACAATGTGATACAAATAAAGATTGGAGTATCTCTGGTATTATAAATGCTTTGAAGACAAAGAAAAAAACTTATCCGCTTTATCTATAGAATCTGGATTAAATGTTTCTACTTTGAGGAATGTTTTGTATCGTCCCTGGCCAAAAGGAGAACGGATAATTGCAAACTGCCTTAATGTACACCCATCAGAAATCTGGCCAAGTCGATATTCTTCTAAAAAGAATCGCAGTCGTCGAGACAAAGTTAAGGGATAGATAGAGATAAGAAATAAAATTTCATATGAAATTATTATTTTGCTAAAAATTAAATTTGTTGAATTTTTATTAAGAAGTAAATTGGTTATGTTTCTTTTAGTTAGGAGAGCATAACTCTATGGTTCCCCTCGTTTTTGCAACACTGATTTTGATTTATGATGGGCGTGTGTAAATCTATCCGGCGTCAATATGGGAAAGGATGCCCGCGCCCCAATGAGTTCCGCGCCTGATGCGCCTAAAAAACGGTTCGGCTTCAACGAGCCATTTTTATGCTTAGGTTCGTCATCTGGCCGTTCATGTCATCAATAATCAGTCTTCGCAAAACCAGATGGTAACTCTTTAAATCAACGATAAAGTTGCTGCTTAGGGTTTATCGTTATCTTTCAAACATGGTTTGATGGGTTGTTATGGCCTAGGCTATTCGGGCTAACTTGTTTGCCAATGCACAGGCGACAACGCAGGAATGCTTTTCGCATTGAAGGACGGCGCCGGCATAACGGTTGCTAATGGGCAGTTAGCTAGAAATTCCATTAACTTGGTGTGGGTTAGCTTTTTACGGAGAAGAGCTTTACCTGATTTATCCTGACAGTGGATATGAAAGGTATGTTTGCCGACATCGATACGGATAAGTATTATATTATTCATGGTGATAGCCTCATGTAAAAGAAATCACCTTGTCAAAATACGTCTACACCTACAGAGTGACCATCCCATTAACTATGGGGTTATATTCCCCTATTTAACAAAGCCGCTAAAGAAGTTTCGCCTGATAGCCTGAAACTGCGCCAGACCATAGGACTGATACCTCAGAAGGCCACTTTAACGATATGGGCTTTCATGGTGAGGGGCCTGACAAAAGTATGTTTGGTTGCCCATTTTATCGCGAACTGAATAAAGTGCCCCATGGTTTTTATTCTCTCCTGCCATTAGCGATCTCATGAACTGAAAGGTTTGAACGATTATTGCACGCTTGTGGATTGAACGGGTTTTTTGTTGATTTCTAGTTTAATATCGTCATGAACTCAATGAACTGCTCTATTCTATAAAAGAATGGTTTTTTATGCTAATTCGCACAATATATTCACCAGTTATCAAAGCTAATGGCATATATAAAAAATATTAGATTAAAATACTTGAATTGATATATAAAATAGGTTAATTTAAAAATACTATTAATGAAAGTGAACTGTTAATAGTCAAGGAATTCTCAGCCTTGTATCATCAACACACTGGTAAGGTTATTCTTGCCAGTGTCCTAGTTATAGCCCGATTCGTTTATTCAATGACGATTCAGGCAGGGGAGGCTTACGCCTCGCCGGATGTTGATGCCGGTACTGAGAATCCTTGTTTGAATCGTCGCCACATCGGGGATAACTAAAAATGAATAAAAATAATACAGAAATATCTGACATACCCTCAATTAAAAAGTACATATCTGTTGTTCTGCTACGTGAGAGTAAGGAAAATAGGTTCAATGAAGACTTGGATTGGACTATAGATAAAATAGAAGCAGAACTTGCCAAGAAAAAGTTATCTTTGTCTCTATTAGAGAAAATTTTTTATGTAAATCATATATAGTCACGTAATCTCATTATTTCTCTTAAGCAAGGCCATATGAAAGGCAGGGCGAGATCACGAACATTATTTAATCAAAAGTAATCCATTTGACCTACGAATTAAGTTGTGATCTTATACTCTTTTTTCGGGAGTCCGCTCATGGAATTCGATGCCTTTTCTCAACATTTCAGTGAAATCAAAGATCCTCGCCAATCTGCCAAAATCAGCTATCCCCTGTTTGATGTGCTTTTTCTGACAATGTGTGCCGTTTTAACTGGCGCTGAAGGCTGGGAAGATATTGAAGACTTCGGAAATATGCGCAGCAACTGGCTTCAGGAAAAGGGATTTTTTCAAACCGGTTTGCCTGTCCACGATACAATAGCGCGTATCATTTCCCGCCTTGATCCTGTCCAGTTTCAACACTGCTTTATTCGCTGGACTCAGGCGGTAAGCGAGCGTACCAACGGTGAAATCATCGCAATTGATGGCAAGGCATTACGGGGAACCGGGCATTGGCATAAACGATTATCGGCTATTCATATGGTGAGTGCATTTGCCACGGCCAATGGGATTGTCATGGGGCAGCTAAAAACCGAAAAAAAATCGAATGAAATCAAAGCAATTCCTAAATTAATTGATTTGCTGGACATCAATGGCTGTTTGGTCACCCTTGATGCGATGGGATGCCAGACCCAAATTGCCCAAAAAATTATCGCCCAGGGCGGGGATTACCTGTTGGCCGTAAAAGATAATCAGGCAACATTACACCGCGAGCTTAAACAAGCGCTGTTAACCCACGTCACTGCCGTCAGCCAGTCAGAAAATGTCAATATAGAACAAGGATATGGTCGAATTGAATTACGTGAATATCATGTCTTACCGGCAGGGAAGCTTGCCTTGCAATTGCCGGAATGGAAAGGCTTGAAAAGTATTGGCGTGGCAATACGATATCGCCTTGATAAAGCGAGAAAAAAAGAATCACTGGATTATCATTATTACATCAGCTCAGCGGAACTTGACCCCGATCGTTTTAAGGCGGCAGTGCGTGGGCATTGGAGCATAGAAAATCGCGTCCATTGGATTCTTGATGTTTCAATGAATGAAGATGCATGCCCCATTCGTCGCGGCCACGCTGCCGAGATATTAGCGGGGATGCGGCATTTTTCACTGAATATGCTGCGAGCAGAAAGCAGTGTAAAAGCCAGCATCCGGCGTAAAACTAACATGGCTAATATGAGCAGTGAGTATTTGGATAAGGTCTTAATTGCAGGGTTTCAGGTGTTGGGCAAGAAATGAACACTCATGCTCTCACCCTGGGTTTCAAAGTTAGTAAAATTAATGTATTCATTATCTGGTAAACAATAAATTGAAAATTTGCATTATTTCAATCCACCATCTGAATAAACACCTTATTCAAACGATCAGTATGGTTTTAGTATTAGGGGGAAGAGGAAAGGAATACTGGATTCCGCTATGGCGTTTACAGATAAGAGAGGAAGAAGGTATTATGTGCGGTATAAAAAACTATATTATAAAACAAATATTGCTCCTACCTGAGACAAACGGTATCATCCGGATATTAATACCAGTGATCTTATCGCCTGCAAAGATCACCAATGAAAGGGCGAAACAAACCTCCCGTAGCCTGCAAGGGAGAGCAACCATGCGGTACATCTGCGCACTTTTGGAAGCAGATGTCGTCGGACAACAACCCTCCGTCCGGCAATGAAAGTTATCCGGTGTGATCCACAACCGGCTTACCACATAACACGGGCAGCACCTGCTTTGCCTCGTTCTGAAAAACATTAACCTGCGTTTTGAACACTGACGATAAACGTCCTGAATTCTGTACGGCGATTGCGCAATAGGATCAGCGGGTGTCAATGATTTCAGCGTCCACTGTTGCGCGGTGTCACTTGGGTAAAAGCAGCGCGATTACCAAGTGACGCCGTCAGGCGGCCAACGTCCAGAGCACGTCCGGTCTGGCTTTACAACCCATTTGATCCACGCATTACTCAGGGAAGCCCGTTTCCACGAGCGTTTTTCTGCTTCTGACTCACTTTATTCCGTTTATTTTTTAACACCCATGCCTTGCAACAGGCTGATGCCGTAAAAAAGGAGAGATTACCTACGTCAAGATAATGAGGCGTTCATCCTGATGGAATCAGGCACTGAACGGGGAGCATGTCATCGCTGTGCTGAGCACATCGCGAGCTCCTGCAAAAACTCAACACAACCTCGCCCTGCTACACATTGTCTGACGCACCACGGAACGGTGAACCTGAACCGACACGCAGAAAAATAAATAAAACAGCAGCAAAGCAGCAGGAGATGCGAGGATGGCGCAGAAATCGACACGTTCAAAAGTTGAGTTGTTCAGGAAAGCATTTATTGCCTGTGCCCGAAACGGGCACGGAAGTTTTGCGACGGTGGCGGATCGCCCGGCAATTTCTTCATTTTCTGAAAGACAAAGGCATAAAGCTCCGGCAGATGGACAGTCTCAAAACAAAATATATTGAGCACTACATTGCACAGCGAAAGGCTGACCATATCAGCCACCGGACATTGCAAAATGAGATGGCTACGCTGCGAACCATTTTAGCGCAGGCCGGGAAACATAAGCTGGCGGCAGCCGATAATCCGCGTCTGAGCAACCGGGCACTGGGTATTGCCAATACGGATCGCCGGGGAGCAAAAACCGCATTAACCCCGGCGGAATTTCAGACGGCTTTTCAGCAGGCCGAGCAAAAAGATCGGGGCGTGGCAGCGGTAATGCAGCTGGCGTATATATTGGGGCTGCGCACCAAAGAAGCGGTGGAATCCGGTAAGTCCTTAGCCACCTGGAAAAAAGCGCTGGAAAACAGTCATACGTCTGTGTGGGTAGTGTTCGGCACCAAAGGCGACCGACCGAGGCAGACGGTCATACTGGATCGGCAAGCCTTGCAACACGCTATTGCGTATGCTGAGCGAGAACAGGCAGGACGCAGCGGCAGATTAATTGATAAGCCCACGATCCATCAGGCGATAGACCGTTACCGTTACGTGGTCAGAAGTGCCGGACTGGTGGGTAAGCAAGCGCCACACAGCATGCGATATCATTTTGCCCAACAATCTGGCGCATATTATAAAGCACAGGGTTTCAGTGAGCGGGAAGCGCTGGCACTGGTGTCAATGGATTTAGGACATGGTGATGGGCGGGGACGTTATATCCGGCAGGTGTATTACCAGAATATTGAGGGAGAATAATAAGTTGTATTGATTCACACTAGATTTGATGTGTTCACTGAAAGCACGTTTGAACCCCAAATGGTCAGGAAAAATCAAACGCGGATTACCGGCATGGACAGTCAGATACTGGCCTTGTACGCCAGAGGGATGACAACCCGCGATATCGCAGGGGCTTTCAAAGAACTGTATGATGCGGATATCTCGCCGTCGCTGATTGCGAAAGTGACTGATGCCGTGAAAGCCGAGGTGATTGCGTGGCAGAGCCGTCCACTGGACAGCTTGTATCCGATCGTTTATCTGGATTGTCTGGTTGTCAAAGTGCGTCTGGATAATCAAATTATTAATAAATCGGTCTTCATCGCGCTGGGGATTAATACCGAAGGGCACAAGGAACTGCTGGGGCTGTGGCTGGCTGAGAATGAAGGAGCCAAATTCTGGCTCAGTGTGCTGACCGAACTCTATCATCGGGGTCTCAAAGACATTTTTATCGCCTGTGTTGACGGGCTAAAAGGGTTCCCTGAGGCGATTAATACCGTTTACCCGCAAACCCGGGTTTCAACTGTGCATTGTTCACATGATACGCAATAATCTGCGCTACGTGTCCTGGAAAGACGCTAAAGCGGTCGTCAAAGATCTGAAACAGATTTATCAGGCCCCGACAGAAGAAATAGCCCAGCAGGCCCTGGTGACTTTTGCTGAACAGTGGGACGGGCGTTACCCCCAAATTAGCCGAAGCTGGCGGGAAAACTGGGGTAATCTGTCGACATTCTTTGCTTATCCACCTGAAATCCGGAAAGTGATTTATACCACGAATGCGATCGAATCGCTGAACAGCGTCATCCGGCATGACATCAAGAAACGCAAAATATTTCCGTCGGATGATTCGGCGAAAAAAGTTATCTGGCTGGCGATTCAGGCGGCCTCTAAAAAATGGACGATACCGATCCAAGATTGGCGTCTGGCGATGAGTCGATTTATGATTGAATTCGGTGACCGTTTGAACGGTCACGTTTAATTAATATGAAAATGGCGATTACACAAAATCGTAAACAGGGTTTGCTTTCACGATCACGGGGAATTTGCAGATCTAAGTCGCCGTCTTCGGTCAGCAAAGTCTTAGGCGAGTAGCCATTGCGGGTATTGGAGTCCGATTTCGGTTGGTGTTTTTCATGGCCCAGATGAGCAGCCAGTTCTGCCTTAAGGGCGGTTTCAACGGTCATTTTTTTGAGGAAGCGGGAGAGCTGGCTCAGATCTTCCGGAGTTTTAAGATTTTTAGCCAGCTTAGTAGCCAGGGCTTGTAACTTTTTCTCGTCCATCTTTTCACCTGTTTTAGTTGATAAATTAAACATACCAAAAACAGGCAATTACACAAATTCAGGTACAGGGTCGTGCTTTGATTATTCTAAATATAGGGCTGTATTTTTTACGCTCTATATAAATAATGAATGTAAACATAATTAAAAATCTACTTCATACATATGTTCACCAAACTCTTTGAAGTAAAGTTCTTGGGTTTTCATAAAATGATTATTCATTGATTTGAACGTATCTTCTTCATTTTTAGATGATGGAAAATATGAAAAATGATGTACGAAATAACCAAAAATATTTTCACAATCTTTTTTATAGTTTTTAGTGTCTAAAATATGATGATGCCATATTTCATCTACTTCAATAGATGGAGCAATGTATGCATCACCATTCTCATATTTATAAACAATGAACATAAATTTTTTATATTGCTCCACTGCATCACGTGCACCTTCTTCTGTCCATACCCTAGCAATATTAGGATGTTTTTTTGTTATTTTCTTTATAATGTTTTCAAAATTCACACTTTCCATTTTTTTTAAAAATTCTTTTTTATTCATTTTGTTAGTCATTTTTTCAACCGTATTATTTTTTAATTTAAATAAGGGGTGATAAAAATCCACCCCTGTTGCTTAAATAAAATACCTAGCTACCAAGGCCTGTAACCACAACCTGATTGAGTTGATATTTTTCTAACTCGTTTAATAGCATTCTCTTTCATGATTTTTTCCTTTTTATTATTGAGTTTGAATTTCTATTTTGTTTAAAAAAACAAAAGAACCATAGCAATAACAATAAAAAGATAAAACAATAAAAAAAATTAAAATACATTTTTTTTTAATATAGGAATAATCACAATGATTATTTGATTTATAATATATAAACTAAATAATCAGTTATTAAATTTATTTTTTGATGATATAAAAACTTGGATTCACATAATAAGTGCAACATCGTTAGTCCGGAAGTAAACATGTTCGTATTCCCTTAAATAATCCATTCGGTATTTTCCCACCCCGTGTTTTTCGGGGACGATGATTTAATCGGTTTACCACAAAATTTATTTCCTTAGCTGAGACCTTATTAAAATTGGTTTCCTTTGGAAAGTATTGTCTGTTTTGAATATTAATGCTTTTGTCTTTGTTGCAAAATTCATATTTTCCTAAGAAGCTTAAATACCGCCAAGCAACGGGGGACATTTGAGCTATCGCTTTCGCTTTTTGTTCATCTTTATTTAAAAATACTCATATAGTCGACATAGCAACTGTGCATTGTAAAAAATAATTATTGTTGCAATAAGGCGAATGGATTCTGCATTGATACCCAAGTCTATTTCATCTTTTCCATTTAACACCTTACCGCCACTAATCTTTGCTATTGCTGATGTTAATTGATGGTAAGATTCACCACGACAGATGGAGGCTTGTGCCGGCGCGCATTTTATGGCAAGACGAATAAATGATTTAGGCCATGAAACTCAATTAACCAAGTGGATATGTTCCTATTTCCCCGCGCATAAAGTCTATACCAATCGTAATTGAGGATGCTTGATTTTTCATTCCTATCAGATCAAGATTATGCCCATGAAAATTACCCTGACAAATGCCCAAAAAAAGCTCTCGAATTGATGCACGATACCACTCGTGATGGGCGTGTGCGTGATCGCATCAAGGCCGTACTTTTGGCATCGGAAGGTTGGACTGCCCAGATGATTGCCCAGGCTTTGCGTATTCATGAAAGTACGGTGAGTCGCCATCTGAAAGCTGTTTATCTGCCGAACAAACGGCAGAACTCGTTGAATATCTGGCGGCAAATTTGATGCACACCACCGTGCAAATTGTTGATTATGTCTGGGCACGCTGGCAGGTGACTTTCACGGTAGCCGGGATGACAAAATGGCTCCATCGTCAAGGATTCAGTTACAAAAAGCCGATGGGAACGCCGCATAAATTCGACGTGGATAAACAACAACAATTTATTGAGACCTACAACGCGCTGACAGCGAAATGGGGTCAGCATGAGCCGATTTTGTTTATTGATGCCACGCATCCTACCTAATCCACACAATTAAGTTACGGTTGGATGAAACGCGGCAGAGAGCAGGTCAAAGTGGTTGGAAACCACAGGCAGCCGTACCCGTCTCAACCTCATGGGTGCACTCAATTTGCAGCGGATTGAAGAGACAGTTATTCGTGAATATCCGACGATTAACGCAAAAAATGTCGTCCTGTTTTTCGGTGCAATCCGGGAAACGTATCCGCTTTCACAAAAAATTCATATTATTCTGGATGGAGCCGGTTACCATCGTTCTGAAAGAGTTAAATTTTTCGCCGAGGTTCTGGATATCGAGTTGCATTATCTGCCGCCTTACAGCCCTAATCTCAATCCGATTGAGCGATTATGGAAATACGCGAATGAACAGATACGCAACAATGTCTATTTCCCGGATGTAAAAACATTCTGTGAAACATTTCATCATTTTTTTCATGTCACCTTCCCCGAAAAAATACAGGAATTGGCTACTCGGCTGACGGATAATTTCCAAACTTTAATTCCTGCATCTTCAAGTTAATTGCGTATATGTTGAGCCATATTCGGGTGTATCTTCTATTTTACTAGGAAAGTCAATTAGTTATAGCGAAGTTTATAACGACTTAGATCAAGAGTTGTTCAATCTATTCCTTGTTTTAAGAGATAAAGAGCAATCAAAACGCTTGCATGAGCTTTGCCAACTCACACCATACAGTCGAGATGAGTTTGCATTAGGTTATGAACCCGCCACTGACTTTGTCGAGCGGGCAAGAAGAATGATCGTTCGTAGTGCGATGGGTTTTAGTGGTGGCGCAGCGTGCGGTCATAAGACGGGATTTCGATGTGATGCAAAGCGCCCGAGTGCTACACATGCCCATGTATGGAAGAAGTATCCCGCTGTCATTAAATGGGTTTGTGCTCGTCTCCGTGGTGTCAATATCGAAAACCGACCTGCTGTTGACTGTATTCAATATCATGATTCGCTCAATACGCTTTTCTATGTTGATCCGCCATACCTGCACAATACGAGAAATTTAAACTTATCGGGTAGTGTGTATAAATATGAAATGACGGAAGATGAACACGTCTATTTGCTGTCTACATTAAAAAACTGTGACGGCATGGTGGTTTTAAGTGGATATGATTCAGCACTGTACAATGACCTTTTGCCAGGTTGGCGAAAAGAAGAAAAAACAGCGCGTATTTCAGCGGGGAAAGGTACTGGATTAAAGACTGAATGCTTATGGATAAGTCCTTATTGTGACGAAATGCTAAGGCAGAGTGGAAATACAAACATATGTCACACATCACAAGGGGCATACATCACATGAGAGCGGAACATACTGAAAACAAAATCAAATCAGAAATTGAACGCATGATGATGAATGGCGATAAGATAAATAAAACATCGATTGCTAAAAACGTGGGGATCTCGAGAGAGCAAATAACCCGAAGATACGGCCACCTATTTGAAGGGCTAAGTAGTATAACGGCCGACAGGTAACGTGTGAAGAATAGGCTCCCTTTGCATTGTGGCGATGACAGAGATGAGTACACCTATTGAGTAACGGATATCTTTGATTGGGAGGACCCTGTACCTGACATTATTTTTTGTCCCGGGAAATGAATTACCCATTGACCTTATGATTTCCTTTCATTAGCGTGGAAAAGTTTACGAATGATCCGGTCGCTTGTAAGGATCACCTTCGGGCAGCGACAGCAACACTCCTGTAGCCTGCAAGGGAGTACACCACCGTGTGGTACATCTGCGCACCTTTGGAAGCAGATATCGTCAGTCTGATGACGATGAAGGTTGTTTAATCTTATCCATCATGGCCAACCGGCCAGTCACCCAACGGGGAACACGTTTCCCAGTGGGTCCTGTGTTCTCCGTTGTTTCATTAAGGAGAATACCATGCAACAAAATACACCTCCGATCACGGACATCGTGCCCGCGTCTGAACACTCCCCCTTTGCTGAAATTTTTCCGCACACCGGTTCGCTGGAGCTGACGCTGCTGGAGCATACGTTCATTAAAGCCGCCGCCGTGCTGTGTGATGATAACCGGTGTGATCAGTGGCAGTACCGGAAAGTGTCAGACACTATCGCCTATATTGTACCGGTACGGCCGGATTCCTCAGGGGTCAGGGTTGAAACAACGGATTTTAAAGGTGAGGTTTCTGCCGATGCCTTCGGACTGATGGTCACCCTGAGCGTATTGGGGTATCTGACGGCCCTGATGAAGCTGGACGGGTACGCTGAACGGTTTTGCGCCCTGCGAGAATATGCGTTGCAACATCCTCAGGCTCAGTGTATCCGGGCGGCTTTGGGCTTAAAGGGTGCATAACGGGAGAACGTGATGCCAAATAATGAACTGATTATGCTGGACAGTCTTGCGCTGTCGGTCGTGTTTCCCGACAAAACCCCGCTGGAACGGTTGTTTCTGGGATTCCTGCTGGCGAATACCGCATCGACGTTATGTAGCGATTATCAGCCTGAACAGTGGACAAGCCGACAGGTGTCTGAATCGCTGACTTATATGGTGCCGACACGGGCGGAAACGTATTCCGTTTACCTGCCGGTTACGCAGCTGACGGTCACGCTTTCAGCCGATGCCTTCGGGCTGGCGGTCACGGCCATCGTATCAGCCCGTATCGCGGTGCCGGATACACAGAATAAGGAGGCGTATCGGTTCTGCGCATTGCAGGAGTATGCGCAGCAGCACCCGGAAAGCGGCCTGATAGCCTCGGTCATGACACTGAAACCCGGAGAGGACGTTATCAGTCCGTCACTTATCCATAACAAAAATAATCATCATTAATGTTATCAGCCCATGAGGCTGTTAACGCTTTTCTTAAGCGCCTGACCGGGGAAGCCAAAACACCTTCCCGGTATCGGGTGGGTGTTTTCTTTCATTGACATAAAATCAAGGAACAACACCATGAACCCCATTTTTTTACCGGCATCGGATGAAACTGATACCGCATTACGTGAAGAACTGTTTACCGCTCAGGTCACCGGCCTGAGGCAATACCCGAAAGCACCACAGTCATTGCAGCCGGAAACCCTGATGGTGTGCGAAGCCTCCACCGTCACGGAAGTGGTGCAGCGGCTGAAGGTGATCCATCTACTGGGTGACTGGCCGGTGCCGGCGAGGTTATCTGCTCAGGTTTCGGGGACTTTTTTTCCGCTGACCGTTATGATTTTTGATGCACAGGACAGAAAAGTGCTCGGTGGCCGGTTTGATGAAGAGATTATCTGGGCGCAGCCGGTCATACTGACGTCAGAACGCCTGTCACTGGAACAGCAACAGCAGCGGTTATGTCAGGCAGCGATGCTTGAGCAGAGCTGGCAGAATACTCCGGCGGCGCGTGCGTTGTGGCACAAGGTGCATTTATTGTCACTGCATGGGGTTTCCTCCTGTTATCAGCAGTGCCATGAAGTGCGGGATATTCTCCGGTATGGCGTCTCTGTCAGTGTCTTTTCTGAGGGGACGTTATGACCACGTTACGTTTAACCGTCTGGCAGGTGATTGCGGCGGCTTTGCTGAAACGGCATTTTGGTCTGAGCCTGACTGACACGGCACTGTGTGAAACTGACACGGTGGCAGCACTGATAGCCCGCGGTGTCCGGCCTTCTGAAGCCATTAACGAACTGGTGGATAAATACGACCTAACCCGGCTGAATACGCAGGTTATCCCGCGCAGTACGCCTTATCTGGATATCCACGATGAACTGACGGTTATTTTTGACAGCGGTCTGGCTGACAGGCTATTCAGGCAGACCGGACAGTAATCCTTTTTGTTCAATCTACCCATCGGGGGGGAACTGTGCCCTGGGTGGGCCGTTCCTCCTGTTTATTCTTATCATTCAAGTGAGGAACTTAACCATGGCAGAATGGTGCACCAATCAACTGGAAATCACCGGCAAATCCGTCTGTCTCGATGTGATGCAACAGTGGGTCTGCGGGGAAGAAGTCCCCCGTTACCGTCAGGCGGTGTTACAAAGTCTGCGCCTGTTTCTGGCCGGTTGTGCGGGGATACTCAAACCCACCAAACCGCAGACTTACACGCCGTACCCGGCGCTGGTGCGCGGCACGGCGGCACCAACAGCGCAGCATCTGGCCTTTGAGCAGTGGTTGTTGCTGTTACAGAATAATGTGCCGTTGAATACGGACAATATTAAACGCATCGATAACCTGTACCGTCAGTCCGGTCTCAGCCTGATGTCCTGGGACAAGGTGCCGGAAGCAGCGCGTGATATTATCGCCCGTCTGCTGACCCGCCAGTATACCGACTGGTTCGGCATGGTGGGCTGGTCTGACACACCCGATATCGGGGCCTGCTGGGATAAGCTGAATGCGTACCCGCAGGCGGCACAGCCTTGCGACATGCTGATGATTATGTCAACGAATCTGGCGACCGAAATCAACGGTAGCAGCACCCTGCTGAAAGGCATTGCCACGACGGCGCAGTTTTACGATGAACAATACGGGATGGAATGGCCGTTTGGTCACCATGTTCGCTGGGAACGCCGCAATGTCAGCAGTTTAACCGTGCGTTTTGATTCCCCCTGGGCACCGCCTTCGGCGGAACTGATGGGCGAGCTGTCCGCGATGTTTGACTGTGAAATCCGCCACTGGTACAGCGAAGCATCAGGTCAGCTCAAAGGTTACGACTGTTATGATCAGGGCGAGCACGTGGACAGTGGCCACGGTCAGTCAGGCCGGGAAAACCGTCCGGCACTCTATCTGGTCACCGGAGAGCAGGCGGAAACGGCGCTGGCCCTGCCGGCTATCGCAGTCGGGCAATAAGCGGTTATTAATTTTATACAAATTGACCACATCAACCGAAAGGGAAACCGGTTCCCTTTTCGGGGCATGTTTTCCTTTTTTCGCTTTTTGTTCAGCAAGGAAAACATGCAATGGCATCCCGAACCGATCATCAGAAAGCATTCATTTCGCTGTTTAAGCAAACGGCCCGTTATCAGGTCTTCCGGGATTTTTGCAATTGTGCCATGGCGGCGATCCACAATAAGCACTGTTTCAGTGAGGAGCTAGAGCAGTATTACCTGAAAACCATCAAGAAGTACGAGCGGGCAGATGTTGACCGGATTGTACAGCTGTTTTCCCATGTGGTGCTCGGACTGGCGCAAGAGTCCGGTGACTTTCTCGGCAGTGTATTTATGCAGCTGGAACTGGGCAATAAAGATCTTCAGCAATTCTTTACCCCCTGGGAAGTGGCCAGAATGATGGCACAAATGCAGTTGCATGATGCGGCCGGGCTGTTGCAGACACAACCGTTTGTCACGCTGTGCGATCCGTGCGTCGGGGCGGGTTGTATGATACTGGCTGCCGCCGATGTACTGAGGGAATTGGGGCATGATCCGTTGTGCAGCCTGTGGGTGTCAGTGGTTGATATTGACCCGCTGGCGGCGGTGATGGCGTATATCCAGTTATCCCTGAGCGGTATTCCGGCCGCCGTCACCATTGGCAATGCTCTGCATGATGGCGGCAACAAACGGACGCGTTACACGCCCGCGCATTATCTGGGTAACTGGTCTGCGCGTTTGCGGGAGGTTAAGCTTATCGCCGCCTGACCGTATTTTTCAACCACAGCGCCTTTCGGGGCGCTTTTTTTGTTTTTAAACGATGTTAATGCAATGAATTAGGGTAAAAATTAAGTTGATTCAGTAAGCCAGTTAGGGAGTGAATCGAGTCAGATTAATTTTCATTTCCGTAAAAAGAGTTGTGCCTTGTTTCCGACCGGGATTCATCGACACTGAGCCACATTTGAACCGAAAGAGGAAGCATGATGTTTCAGCGTCTTAAATCCTGTTTTACCCGACAGACACGCCCGCAGCCCAAATCATTTTCGTCGGAAGATTGCCGGGGGTATTTTCAACCCCAATCAGCCGATGAATTGTTAGCAACGCCCCAGCGTCGGCAGTACCTCCAACAATTATGGCAAAACAGTGCACTCCCTAACGGGCTGTATCAGCGTTTTTATCTTGCACCGGTGAAGCAATTGCTGGGCAGTGTCGAACAGGTACCGGCAACACAGGCAGAGGAATGGTCAGCATTGGGGGGATTTGCTGACCTGACGCTACAATTTACCACCTGTGCCGTGCGGTTAGCGAAAGGGCATTTATTACCGCCGGGTGTAGCTCCGGAAACGCAGGCAGCACAGGGTGTCTTATGGCAGGCTGCGGTGTTCTGGGCGGCGTTGTTTTACCACCTGCCGTTGTTGCGGCAGCTCGAAGGGGAACTGGAAGACGGGCAGGTCTGGCAACCGGGCATTGGTATTCCCGACAAACCGTTTCGTTTCCGTTTTCGCGCACCGGAGAACATACCGTCGGCCCCGCAGGAAGTGTTGCTGGCAGCCTGTCTGTTACCGGAAAAAGCCATGATGTGGCTGGTGACCGTACCGGAAGTCTGGCACTGTCTGATGCAGCATCTCAATGGCCGGCCTTCCACTGTCCCGCTGATAGAGGCATTGCTTCAGGCGGCTGCCGGGCAGGTTCATTCCCCTTTGCGGGGGAAACAGGAAGTTTCTCCATCTCCGGCGAAGGAGGCGGTGTTATCTTCCGAATGCAATCCGGTACCGGAAACGACATCCACGCCTCCTGTCAGTGAAATCACAACCCCACCGCCATCCGTGTCTGACGATACCCTGACATTATTATCCTTATTTCAGTCACCTGATGGATCTTCGCCGCAAAATCAGGGAAAAAATCACCACTCCGCCTCGAAACTGACCAAACGGTCAAAACGAGAGAAAGAAAGTATTGCCCCTGACAGTCACCTGCATTCATCATTTAAAGATAAATAATTCAAATGGTTATTTGTATTTTATTGCCGCGAATTGTTTTGGACAGGAAACGGCAGGATGAGCCGAGGAAAAAATAACATGTTGCACACAGTAGACACCCTCAGTTGGGAAGGATTATTAGAAGAGTACTTTTTTTCACATATCCTGAGACCGGATACCGAATGGAGTTATCGCAAGGTCACACGGGGTTTTATCCGGTTTATGGGGGAGGCGGCATCACCGGCGCAGGTTATTCACCGGGAGGTGCTGCGGTGGCGGCGTCACCTTCTGGTGGAGAAAAAGCAGTCGAGCCATACCTGGAATAATAAGGTGGCTCACCTGCGGGCGATTTTTAATTTCGGAATGGAGCGAAAACTGCTGCCTCACACCGAGAACCCGTTTAACAACGCCGTGGTTAAAAAAGAGAAGAAAAAGAAGAAGATTTTGAGTCAATCGCAGATAACCCGTATTAATCTGTTGATGGGGAAGTTTGCGGAAGAAGAAAGAACCGAGGTGATGCCACGGGGAGGGCGTTGTGCTCTGTATCCGACCTGGTATTGGTCAACGGTGCTGGCGACATTGCGCTTTACGGGGATGCGGCAGAATCAGTTGCTGCACCTGCGGTTACGGGATATCAATCTGGAAGGAAATTCGATTGAACTGGGTCTGGCAGGCAGCAAGAATCACAGTGAATGGGAGATACCGATTGTCCAGCCTCTCAAGCCCCGGCTGGCACATTTGATTGAACGGGCGGTGGCCGCCGGTGCGAAAGCGGATGATCCGATTTTTGACCTCAGCCGGTTAAGTGTGCCGCACCCAAGCCGGCTTTCCCGTTACAAATACGATATTAACCGGGAAAAACAACAGCTCCGCTCTTTTTTCCGCCGGTTATCCAGAGAGTGTGATTTTGCCGTCTCTCCGCACCGGTATCGTCACACGGTGGCTTCAACGCTGATGAAATCGCCGGATCGCAACCTGCCGCTGGTGAAACGATTACTGGGGCATCGTAATGTCGCAACGACGATGGAATACATTGATCTCGACATGGAAGTGACAGGGAAAACACTGGAGCGGGAACTGGGGTTATACACCGACCGCTTTGATGCGTGTTCCGATGAGCATGAATAAAATGGATTAAAAAAAACAGGGCGGGACTCAGGCGGAATTTAGGCGGTAGCTTGTGTGAGCTGCCCTGCATCAACAGGGATGGCATAAAAAAGCAGCACGGCCAATTCTGTGCCCCGTGAAGTTTTCGCCTGACTTGACATCAGAATCAATTACTGAAATCATTACCTTCAACGAGAAAAGGGCGGCTATTAAAACAGCCACCCTGTAATCTTGTCTAAACCTTTTTTAAACACCACAATAGCGTGCAAATTGTCATTTAACATCTTATTAACTATTGTTTGTTTTTAACGCATTTGTCAGTAAATTTAACAAACTCTGACAAACCCGCATCAAATCTTGGTGCCCGGAGGCGGAATCGAACCACCGACACGGGGATTTTCAATCCCCTGCTCTACCGACTGAGCTATCCGGGCTAACGGGGACGCATTAAACCGTATTCACTCCAATTCGTCAACGACTTTCTGCGAAAAAAATGTGAAAAATGGCTGTTGGTTGTATTTTTATACTGTTCTGGTGTGATTATTCAGCTTTGGCTACTTTTTATCAGCTCAAAGCGCCGTCTTTCCGGCATTTAGCAATGATCAGAATATCCTGAGCCAGTAATTTCGCCGTAATCACATCCTCAAGTTCTCTTTTCACTAATAGTTTGCTGAGACAGCCTTCAAGGATAAGTTCCATCTGTTTGGCAACCTGTTCACTATCTTCGATACCAATTTGCTGTAATAACCCGATCGTATAGTGAAAAGAATTCTGTTTTTGTAACTCTGCCAGTTGATGAATCGGATGGTCAGTATCAGGAAAAGCGCCACAAGCTGCAATGAACAAACAACCGGGATAGCGCTGCTCTCGTACCTTTTCCTTTAGCGTATCGTAACGGGCCAATAATTTCTGCTCCGGGCTTAAGGTTTCATCCAACAAGATATGACGCTGCCAGGCTTCAATTTGCTGACTATGATAGCGTAAACAATCGTAGAGCAGGGCCTCGCGATCAGGCCAGAAATGTTTTATGTGGTTGATATCAATATTGAGGGGAGTTAAAAGTGTTTCCAATGTTGCTGATAAACCATGTTGCTCAAGTAAATTCAGACTATGACTAAGCACATATTCACGTTGCACAATTGTTCTCCTTTTAAATGATTTCTGTTTACCCTTCATCTTGCTGATTCCGGTTGGGAGTTTATTGGCTATAGATGCTGCAAGTGGCGGTTGAAACGTTCTGCATCCATAAATCCATTAACCCGTGAATCGGATAGCTCTTTTCCCTGAGAGTCAAAAAACAAAATAGTAGGAAGCCCAAGTACCTTCAATTTTTGCAGCAGTTCTTTCTGTCTGGCGCTATTTTCTGTGACATTAGCCTGCAACAGGAGGAAATTGCTTAACTGTTTTTGCACCTGTGGGGCGCTGAAGGTATATTTCTCGAACTCTTTACAGGCGACACACCAATCTGCATACAGATCCAACATTACCGGTTTGTGGCGGTTTTCAGCCAGAATTTGGCTCAATTCCTGCCAGTCACTGACTTGCTGAAATTTCAAAGATGCTTGTTGTTGTGCTGTAGCCTGAGTTCCCCATACCCAATCCTGCAAGGGGCGTGACGAGATTAAAGCCAGTGTCAGTAGAATGAGTTGTAGGGTACGTAGCCAACCATTTTTGTTGTTGAGTGTTAACACAAAAGCCCAGCTGAAGAAGGCTACACCCAACATGCTCCACAATCTTATTCCCCAGGTTTCACCGAAGACCCTTTCCAGTAAAAAAATTGGCAGTGCAAGAATAATAAAGCCGAATGCTTCTTTAACGTATTGCATCCATGGGCCGCTGCGGGGTAAGAATTTGTGACCAAATAAAGTAACAGCGATGAGTGGTAATCCCATTCCTATTGCATAAAGGTAAAGTGTCAGGCCACCAAGCACGGTGTTACCACTTTGGGCGATGTAAAGTAAGATGGCGCTAAGTGGGGCTGTTGTACAGGGAGAGGCAATCAGTCCTGCCAGCATTCCCATAATAAATACCCCCAAATAAGAGCCGCTTTTCTGCTGGTTACTCCAGTTCACCAGACGGGTTTGAACGGAAGAAGGGAGCTGTAGTGAATACGTTCCAAACATGGATAATGCAAGTAAGATAAACAGTATGGACAGCCCCGCCAGAATATAAGGGCTTTGCAATGCGGCCTGAAACTGTAGACCTGCCGCAGCGACGATTAACCCCAATACAGTATAAGTAATAGCCATTCCTTGCACATAACTCATCGCCAGCCAGAAAATACGTTTCAGGCTTTCAGGTCTCTGTTGCCCCAGAATAATGCCGGAAATCAGCGGGTACATAGGCAGAATGCAAGGCGTAAATGCGATACCAATACCAATCAATAACGCCCATAGCGGTGAAAAGGGAGTCTCATGTGTTTTGGGGAGTGTTTCTTTCTGTAGTGAAGGTTCACTCAGAGATACTTTTGGTGAAGAGGAAGCAATGACAGCACGCAGAGGTACGGTAAGTGTTTCCGGGGGGTAGCAATACCCCGCTTCTGCACAACCTTGATATTTGACCTGAAGAGTTGAGTTATTGGTCGCAGCAAGGATGGGAATGTAAATATGCGCTGATTGGAAATAGACCTCGGTTTTGCCAAAAAACTCATCTTCATGCGCTGTCGCCTTGGAAAAATCGATATGACCTAAGGTAGCTTGTTGGTTTGGTGTGATGATGAACTGTTTTCTATAGAGGTAATAACCGGGTTTAATGTCCCAGCTCAGAGTCAGTTGATCCCCTTTCTGCTGAAAATCAAACATGAATGCTTGTTCAGCGGGAAGATATAAATTCTGTTCGGGCCGCTCAAACAATGCGTTGGCTGTAATGGGAGAAGCAGCAATTGCACTGAATAGTAGAAACAATATGAGAACACGTTTCATCATAAGATATCTTTTGCCTGCCTGTTTTTTATAGGGTTGCCTAATATTAAAACAATGCGGTGTTTTTTTCAGGAAAGATTATTGGAAATAAGTATGGGAAAGAAAATATTCAGGGGCTTTTTAAACCCCTGAGATAACACTAAGCAAAGTGTGAAAATTACAGAACCATGTCTCCAAATAGGAAACCGAATGCTACAGCCAATCCAACAGCAATTGTTCCCGGAATGAAGAACGGGTGATTGAAAACGAAGCGTCCGATCCGGGTAGTTCCGGTATCATCCATTTGCACTGCTGCAACCAGTGTCGGATAGGTTGGCAAAATGAATAGACCGGAAACCGCAGAGAACGAAGCAATTGCAGTCAATGGTGTGACATGCAGTGCCAGCGCCATTGGCATCAACGCTTTTGCTGTTGCTGCTTGCGAATAAAGCAAAGCGGAACAGAAGAAGAAAATAACGGCCAGCAGCCACGGTTGAGCATGGATCAAACTCCCGGCGGTGGCTTTGATCCAGTCAAGATTAGCCTGTACAAAAGTATCCCCTAACCATGCAACCCCTAAAATACAGATACATGCACTCATGCCTGCTTTAAAAGTACTTGAGTTCAGAATGGCATCCGTATCGACAGAGCAGAGAATGGTGGTAAGGGTAGCGATACTGAGCATGATGATCAGAATTGCATTTGTGGTGTTCATCAGGGATTTTTCAATAAGGCCGACACTCGGACTGTTGATAATTGCATAAATAACGATCCCAATTACCCCTAATAGAAACAGTAGGACAGAGAGCTTAGCTTTTGGTTTGATATCAATTTTTTGGTTACTGCGTAGTTCGATTAGACCATCTGTAAGGCGTTTTTGATAAATCGGATCGTTAGACAATTTAGAATCGAAAAACCATGAAATAATGAATGACATCAAAATAACCGCAGTAAACGATGAGGGGATTATTACCATCAACATTTGAATATAGCTAATACCTTGCCCTTCCATAATAGAAGACATATAAACTACTGCGGCGGAGATTGGTGAAGAGGTGAGTCCAATTTGTGCGGCTACGACGGCTGTTGATAGTGGCCGACATGGTTTAATGCCTTGTTCTTTTGCTACTTCGGCGATCACGGGTTGTGTTGCCAGAGAAATATTTCCTGTTCCAGCCAACAACGTCAAACAATAAGTGACGATTGGTGCGAGGATAGTGATATACTTCGGGTTTCTTCGCAGTAGTTTCTCTGTTTGTTGAACCAAATAATCTAGCCCACCAGCTACTTGCATGACAGAAATAGCCGCAATGACTCCCATGATGATTGAAATAACGTCAAATGGAATACTTCCCGGTTTGACTCCGATTATAGACAGAACTAAGACACCAAGTGCCCCGGCAAAGCCAATACCGATTCCCCCTAATCGCGCCCCCAAAAAAATGGCCAGCAGAACGATAATTAATTCTACGGCTAACATATTACGTACTCCTTTGTTTTTTAATATTGTGAAAATTTTTTGTTAAATTTTAGTGTGATTGGTAAAGCTAAAAATTCTATATCTAACTAAGAATCTACCCATTAGGTTCTAACTGCCCAATAATAGAACTCTTTATTTCGGTTCCTGATATACAAGACTTTCAGTCGATTGCGAGTTATGTGATCGACACAGAGTTGAGGTCAAGAATCTCCTGATTGTGTAACGGCATTAAAATCAGTAACTCATCTTAATTAATTGATTTTTTTACTAAAAATATTTATATTGTATGTCATCGTCATCAAAGCATTTTACTTTTATATGCTGGTTTTTTTATTTATTGAGTAATTTAATAGAGATTACATCATTATATATTGTTTTAACACAAACTTTTTATGTTTTTATAAGTGTAATTTACGTTTAATTTTTGATATGAAGGTCGGTTATAGTTAGAAAATAGTATTTTACATTAAATCGTTATAAGTGATTTTAATGTAAATTTCATGTTGCAGTTACTATGCGGAATCGAGAAAAATGTAATGTTATTTTAGTTGTTATAATATGAGCCATGTTGTAGCTCATATTATATTTTGACTTCTATTTAAAAGGGGATGTGATTTTAAGTATAATTATTAAATTCAACTAGTGAAATTGCTAAATATGATGATGGAAATTGGTACAGTAATAATGGCAAGTATTGTACTCAACATTACTGAAAAAGCTGCTTTTTCAGGATGTAAATTAAGGTTGCTTGCAATAACAACTACATTACCGGCCATAGGTGTGGCTAACATTAATGCTATTACAGTTAGTAAGTTATTAGGGACATCAATTATATAATAAAAAAAGGATATACCAACAACAGGATATATCATATGTTTCCATAACAATGAAAAGAAAGAAAATTTCCAATCAATCTTTATCTTATAAAAAGAAGATAGAGTAATCCCAATAACCATCATGCCAAGAACGCTATAAGCACCTTTGAAATTTTCTAGTGTAGAAATGAGTATTGGATTTAATGTGATCTCACTACTTTTAAAAAACACGCCTAATATTGCAGAGTAAATGATTGGTAATTTAATGATTTTTATTAGGCATTCTCTTGTGGATAAATTACCTTTGGCGGTAATAAAATAGCCCACTGTAAATTCATATAGATTGATGCCTATAATGATAAAAATGGTAATAGCTATTTGATTAGAGTTAAAAATAGCAAAGGCTATCGGTAATGCAAAATAGCCAGTGTTACCTGTTCCGCCTGCGAATCCAAATAGATTTGATTTATTGCAGTCCCATAAAATTTTTCCTACTAAATAAGCCATGAATGCAGAAAGTGACGCTGTCAAAAAACTTGCGATTGAATATGAGAAATAAGTTAAGTCTGAGGGTGATTGTATTATTGAGATAAAAATAACAACAGGGGATATAATATATATTAATAATGATGATATATCTTTTGTTTTTAAATTTAACACCTTGCCAATAACAAAACCTATTAATGTGATGAATACTAATAAAAATACTCTAAACATAACTTCAAAAAACATAAATCACCTAATTTTTATAAAATTTTAAGCCTACAAATTAGTAGGCTTATAACTTTAACATGTTAATTCCAGTACAGTAGCTGTTGGAATTATGGATGAACCATAACACCGCTGAAGCCAGCGTTCACCTTTCACTTCTCCCCTACCATGTACGCATCTTAAATTATTGAATATAATAAGATTTCCAGGTTGCCATTCATGAGTAAAAACGACACTATCAATGGCATCATGTAAGCTAGATAAGGCTTTTTGGGCTTTTTCATTTATACCTGTTGTATTATGGAATGCTACTTTCATTTCATAAATTCCATCAATACGATCTAGTACAGATGTTTTTGTTTTTTCAAAGTTAACATTAAATGTAGCAGGAGCAGTATGAATATATAATTTACTCATTAATATATCTATTTCATCTTTTGAGATTTTTTCCAAGGCTTCGCTAAGTGATGCTAATCTTGTTCCTGTTTTATATTTATCAGTCAAACATACTAATGATAGAGTATGTGGTCTAATATATCTATTTAAGTAAGCTGCATCAGTATGATAATCAAACTCTACTGTTCCATTATTCGATGGTACATTTTCTTTGGATTTAACAGGAACAATTTCGTGGACAAGGGCTCCATCTTTTTCTTCCTTATATGAGAATGGATTGAATCCTAGTGCGTTACTTACTCCGAGAATACTAAGCTCTGAGATAATTCCTTTTTCTTTAGAGACCGTTCCATCAGTTGGAACGGAAGGTATGGCTTTATCTATAGGGATGTTAGAGAACTGGACATATCCTTTCCCGTAATTAATTTCATTACGAAGTTCTTTAATGTCAGGTAAAAATTTTTCAGCTATTTCTTTACTCTTAATAATTATCTCTTTATTAATACCTGTTACGTTTCTGGTTACTCCGTAAAGTTCCTCTTGCCATAATTCGTATGCTTCATTAGGTATGACGATTTTCATGATTATATTCTTGGTGTTAATATTTGTTATGTGAGTTTTGTATTTTGATAATACGGTGTTTCTTTGTTTGTGTAAATAAATAATAAATATCATAATGTAATAATATTTAATATAAACGAAATAAAATGGAGTGTTATTGATTTAATTTAATGATGTGATTGTTATTATTAGTGATTTTTTTGTTTTTACTAGATGTTATCGTCATAAATTAATTAATTAATTAATTAATTCATGTAATAATATCCGCTTATTACCGGAATGATTACTTAGCTATGAACACACCAACACACCGCCGTCACGATATTTCCGATCATATTTGGCGTTTGCTTGAACTTCACCTACCGGACGTAAGGGAGTTTGGGGGCGTGTCGTATTTATTAATGCCGTGTTCTGGATTTTACGGGCAGACTCCCCTAGAGAGATTGACCGCCCGATTATGGTGACTGGAAAAATACGCATAGCCGTTTTTGTTGGTGGCAGGACAAAGGCATATGGGAAGGATTGCTTGAAGAACTCATCTTTGAACCCGATTTCGAATGGCTGATGATTGACACAGTCACATTCAGGTCCATCCCCATCGTGCCGCAAGGGCGGTAGGAGGCAATTAGGATATGGGGCGCACAAAAGGAGGCCCAATACCAAGATACATCCGTCTGTGGATGCACATGGTATGTCGATCAGAGCGCTTATTACACGCGATAACACAGCGGGTTGCTCACACGCTGAGGCCTTGATTGAAGGAATAGAAGTAGGCCATTGATTAGCGGATCGGGGCTATGACGGTCATTCCGTTGTTGAACAGGCAAGAAACAAGGAATAGCCGAGCACATTCCCAGCCACAAAATCGCAAAAATGAAATGAGAATATGATCGGAACTTCTATCGACTCAGGCAATGAGTTGAAAATGCTTTTCTTAAACTTAAACGTTGGCTTGGTATAGCGACCCATTATGCCAAAAATAGTGCCTCATTTCTTGCTGCTGTTCAGATCCGCTGCTTCGCGCTTTGGCTAAGCATTTTATGACGATGCTATTTAAGAAGATAAAAATAGAATAATCTATAATAATAAATTAAAAAGGCACGCTTCCGGTTGGAATAGCGTGCCTTAAAAATTAAGACGAACTCGTTATTATAATCATTTAATCAGTCATCAAAACGTTTTGCTTTATAAGTCGGATGTTTTAGGTTCTCAACAGAGAAAATATCATCTAATTGCGCTTCTGTCAGCAGGCCACGCTCCAGAACGACTTCCCGGACACTTTTACCCGTTTCTGCACAGATCTTACCTACGATATCGCCATTATGGTGACCGATGAATGGATTCAGATAGGTTACGATACCGATAGAGTTAAAGACAAAGCTTTCGCATACATCTTTATTGGCCGTAATACCATTAACACATTTTTCAACCAGATTGCGGCACGCATTGCTCAGGATCGTAATGGATTCAAACATTGCCTGACCAATTGCTGGCTCCATCACGTTCAATTGTAATTGACCTGCTTCTGCGGCCATGGTGATGCAGGTATCATTGCCAATAACTTTGAAACAAACCTGGTTAACAACTTCTGGCACCACCGGGTTCACTTTGGCTGGCATAATGGAAGAGCCAGCCTGCAACTCTGGCAGATTGATTTCGTTCAGACCCGCGCGTGGGCCGGAAGAGAGCAGACGCAGATCGTTACAAATTTTGGACATTTTTACTGCCAGACGTTTCAGTGCTCCGTGAACCATCACATAAGCACCACAGTCGGAAGTTGCTTCAATCAGGTCTTCTGCGGGTACACAAGGCAGGCCAGTGACTTCTGCCAATTTTTCCACAACCAGTTTCTGATAGCCGGGTGCTGTATTCAGGCCAGTACCGATAGCAGTTGCTCCTAGGTTGACTTCCAATAGCAATTCCGCTGTACGGGTGATATTTTTAGTCTCTTCTTTCAATAACATAGAGAAGGCACGGAACTCCTGACCCAAAGTCATCGGCACAGCGTCTTGCAGCTGAGTACGACCCATTTTCAGGATGTCGTCGAATTCAATCCCTTTTTTGTCAAAGCCTGCTTTTAATAATTCAATAGAATCGATCAACTGTATGATTGAGTTGTAGACAGCAATACGGAACCCTGTAGGATAAGCATCGTTGGTTGACTGGCTTCTGTTCAGATGATCATTGGGGTTCAGGTACTCATATTCACCTTTCTGGTGTCCCATCAGTTCAAGACCGATATTTGCCAACACCTCATTCGTATTCATATTTAGTGAGGTGCCTGCACCGCCCTGAAAAACGTCAACCGGGAACTGATCCATACATTTACCCGTGTTGAGCAGCTCATCACAGGCTTTGACAATGATATTTGCAACTTTACCGGGAATAGTATGGAGCTCTTTGTTTGCCAGTGCTGCTGCTTTTTTCACCATTACCATGCCACGGATGAATTCAGGTACGTCGTTGATGGAGCGGTCACTGATATAGAAGTTTTCAATCGCACGTAGAGTGTGAATACCGTAATAGGCTTCAGCAGGGACTTCACGTTTACCTAACAGGTCTTCTTCGATACGAATGTTGTTTGACATGAGAACCTTCTTAAGATTGGATACGTTTTTTACTGTTTGTTATGTGTTTGTTGAGATAATGTTTCCGATGGTAATTACTGTGATATTAACCAATTACCACTAAATTGCCGGCGCGATCATATTTGGATTTGTTAGAAATGCCTTGAACCTGGATCACTTTATAGTACGATTTTATTTAATGAAATGGCATATGTGTGATTAAGGTCACGGTTACTCAGCTTAAAAGTCAAGCGTCACAAGTATTGAAAACCGTTATTGTTATCCCCACACTATGTCAATCTCGAGCGTTATCATTAATGAACATGGTTATAAGAAAGAAGACTGTATTCACAATCGGATGAAAATGCCAATTTATCCCCTTTATCTTTCAGGTTGCCTCAACTAAAGGAGAACAACGTGCGCTGGCTCCCACTTATCCTGATATGCCTGCTGGTTTATATTGAATCAGTTCTGTTCGTCCGCATTGCTTCTGAAGTCGGGGTCTTGCTAACCCTGTTATTGGTAGTTCTGACTTCTTGTGTTGGTGTTTCCCTTGTCCGTAATCAGGGAATCAAAAATTTTATGACGATGCAGCAGAAAATTGCTACCGGAGAAAGCCCTGCGGCAGAAGCCGTTAAAAGTGTCTCTTTAGTGATAGCGGGATTCCTGTTAATACTCCCTGGCTTTTTTACCGATTTTCTTGGGTTATTGCTGCTGCTGTCTCCGGTACAAAAATTACTGGCAGCAAAATTGCTGCCACATATTACCTTTTATCGCCCGAATGTCCGTGGAGGATATGGTCAGGATGATGGTCATGGGCAAACATTTGAAGGAGAGTATCAGCGCAAGCAAGATGATGCCTCCTATACTATTACTCGTGATAATCAAAAAAATGATGATCAAAAACGTCATGATGATAGTTACAACAAGAAGTAATTTCGGCTTATGTTGTCTGAGATTTCAGAGGGTAATAAAAAAGTGAAATATTTTTTGCTATCCCCCCTTGAAGTACTGCTTATATGCCCCAACTTGTAGCTTCATGGTACTGGTTCTGTTGGGTTCTGGTATCAATCCTCTTACCTGATATGGACTTTATTTATAGGAGATCTATCAATGAAAATTCGTCCATTACATGACCGCGTTATCGTTAAGCGTACAGAAGTTGAATCAAAATCTGCTGGCGGAATTGTTCTGACGGGCTCTGCTGCGGGCAAATCTACCCGTGGGGAAATTTTGGCAGTCGGCAATGGTCGCATCCTCGAAAATGGGGACGTGAAGGCGCTGGACGTAAAAGTGGGTGATACCGTCATTTTTAATGAAGGTTACGGCGTTAAAACAGAAAAGATCGATAACGAAGAAGTGTTGATCATGTCTGAAAGCGACATTCTGGCAATTGTTGAAGCGTAATTGAGAATCTTATTACGCTGAGATCTTCTTAATAATTGAACGAATTTAAAGGAAAGACACAATGGCAGCTAAAGACGTAAAATTTGGTAATGATGCTCGCAGCAAAATGTTGCGTGGTGTGAATGTACTGGCTGATGCAGTTAAAGTGACTTTGGGTCCTAAAGGCCGTAATGTTATTTTGGATAAATCTTTTGGTGCACCTGTAATTACTAAAGATGGTGTTTCTGTAGCACGTGAAATCGAATTAGAAGACAAGTTCGAGAATATGGGTGCACAGATGGTTAAAGAAGTTGCCTCTAAAGCTAATGATGCAGCAGGCGACGGTACAACCACTGCAACTGTACTGGCTCAAGCGATCGTCACTGAAGGTCTGAAAGCAGTTGCTGCTGGCATGAACCCAATGGATCTGAAACGTGGTATCGATAAAGCAGTAATTTCTGCGGTTGAAGAGCTGAAGAAACTGTCCGTACCTTGCTCTGATTCCACTTCCATTGCACAGGTTGGTACAATCTCTGCAAACTCCGACGAAACCGTAGGTAAACTGATCGCAGAAGCGATGGATAAAGTCGGTAAAGAAGGTGTAATCACCGTTGAAGAAGGTACTGGTCTGGAAGACGAACTGGACGTTGTTGAAGGTATGCAGTTTGATCGTGGTTACCTCTCTCCTTATTTCATCAACAAACCAGAAGCAGGTTCTGTTGAGCTGGAAAACCCATACATCCTGCTGGTAGACAAAAAAGTTTCTAATATCCGTGAACTGCTGCCAGTTCTGGAAGGTGTAGCTAAGGCGAGCAAGCCTCTGGTTATCATCGCTGAAGATGTTGAAGGCGAAGCGCTGGCTACTCTGGTTGTGAACAACATGCGTGGTATCGTGAAAGTTGCAGCGGTTAAAGCACCAGGTTTCGGTGATCGCCGTAAAGCAATGCTACAGGATATCGCTATTCTGACTAACGGTACTGTGATTTCTGAAGAGATTGGTCTGGAGCTGGAAAAAGCAACTCTGGAAGATCTGGGTCAGGCAAAACGTGTCGTTATCAGCAAAGACACGACTACTATCATTGATGGCGTAGGTGAAGCTAGCGCAATTGAAGCGCGTGTTAGTCAAATCCGTCAGCAAATCGAAGAGTCAACTTCTGACTATGACCGTGAAAAACTGCAGGAGCGCGTAGCGAAACTGGCAGGCGGTGTTGCTGTGATCAAAGTTGGTGCAGCAACTGAAGTTGAAATGAAAGAAAAACGTGCTCGTGTTGACGATGCCTTGCATGCAACTCGCGCAGCAGTAGAAGAAGGTGTTGTTGCTGGTGGTGGTGTTGCTCTGGTTCGCGCAGCGGCAGCTATCGCAGATCTGGTTGGAGACAACGAAGATCAGAACGTAGGTATCCGTGTTGCACTGCGTGCAATGGAAGCGCCAATGCGTCAGATCGTAGACAACGCAGGTGAAGAGTCATCTGTTGTTGTGAACAACGTGAAAGCAGGTCAGGGCAACCACGGTTATAACGCTGCAACTGAACAGTACGGCGACATGATCGAAATGGGTATTCTGGATCCAACTAAAGTAACGCGTTCTGCACTGCAATTCGCAGCTTCTATTGCTGGTCTGATGATCACCACTGAAGCGATGATCACTGATCTGCCAAAAGATGACAAAGCAGACTTAGGCGCAGCTGGTGGCATGGGCGGTATGGGTGGAATGGGCGGCATGATGTAGTGCTGTTCATCCTGATGATGGAATTGCCCGTCCATTAGGATAAAAGTTTGAAGGCGAGCAGAAAATATCTGCTCGCCTTTTTACTTTTGACTCTTAATGAAATACAAAAGGGTATATTTATCATTGTGGTATAAGTTTCGTGGTGTAAGTTCCAATAACCGATGAGGGAAGAAATGCGAATTAAAATTTTGCTCGGATTGTCAGTATTGCTACTGGCTGGTTGTACAACGAATAATCAATTAACTTCCGCGGGCTCTAATGTACGTTTTGTCGATACTCAGCCGGGTAGCGAATGTCAGCGATTAGGTGAAGTGACTGGTACTCAAAGCAACTGGTTCAATGGGGTTGGTAATGAGAGCAGTTCTATGCGTGGTGCAGCTAATGATTTACGTAATAAAGCGGCTGCAATGGGGGGAAATGTCATTTATGGTGCAAATAGCCCATCAGAAAATCTGTTAGGTAGCTTTGTTCCCCTTGATAGCAAAATGGTTGGACAAGTCTATAAATGTCCCTAGGCGCCAGTAAGAAGATATAGCAAAGAAAAAGAACATGGTATGCAGTTTGGGCAATGTCCAGAAAAACGTTTTGTAACACGATAAGTGACCTGATCGTTTGAATTTCTGTGCACTGCCCATTATGAAATGTTTGTGACGGTGGGTTTGTTGAATCAGCGATGGCTGAACATCATCTTGATCAGTTAGTGCTGCCCGAAGCCTAAATCCAGTGGTGTTTTACTCGGTTCGCCACCGATTTCCCTTATCAGACGCGGAACCAAATAGCCGGAGACTTTAGCCAATAGCTCCCTCATAATGGATTTTGCTTCTTCATCAGTGACAAGAAAATGTGCAGCTCCCTGAACTTTATCCAGCACATGGATGTAGTAAGGTAAGATCCCCGCATCAAATAACGCATTACTTAAGTCTGCCAGAGTATCGGCATTGTCATTTACATCACGCAATATAACGCTTTGATTCAACAGTGTTACTCCCGCTTGTTTCAATCGCATCATGCTATTGTGAAAAGCATCATCAATTTCATTTGCATGGTTAATATGGGTTACCATAATCACTTGCAAATCTGATTGTGCCAAACGGTTACATAATGAAAGAGTAATCCTGTCGGGGATGACGACAGGTAAGCGGGTATGAATACGTAACCGTTTAATATGCGGGATGGATTCAAGATGAGTAATTAGCCAATCCAGTTCATGATCTTTCGCCATAAGCGGGTCACCACCGGAAAAGATGATTTCATTCAGCTCAGTATGCTGTTCAATATAATTAAGTGCTGCATGCCAGTTGTTTTTATTACCTTTATTATCTTCATAAGGGAAATGGCGTCGGAAGCAATAACGGCAATTTACCGCGCAGCCTCCTTTGACCAGTAATAAAGCACGGTTGCGATACTTATGCAGCAATCCGGGAACCACTGGATGTTGTTCATCTAATGGATCAGTGGAAAAACCAGCTGGAATATCAAACTCTTCTCGTGCAGTAAGAACCTGTAGTAATAAGGGATCCCGCGGATCGCCTTTTTTCATTCGTGATACAAATGCTCTTGGCACACGTAAAGGAAATAAGCGCCGCGCCTCATTGCCTTCTTTCAATATGGCGTGCGTGCTCAGGGACAACAATTGCAACAACTCATTGGGATCAGTGATAACATCCGTAAGTTGTTGTAGCCAGACTTCTCTGGCAGGGTGAGTTTGGGTTATAATGTGTGCCATTTTTTGGCTAAGCCATTTCGTTAAAAATTAGAGGATCTCCATGGCTACTTATAGTACCAATGAATTCCGTTCAGGTCTTAAAATCATGTTAGATGGCGAGCCGTGCGCTATCCTTGACAGTGAGTTTGTTAAACCTGGTAAAGGGCAGGCATTTGCCCGCGTCCGTATTCGTAAGTTGATTTCTGGTAAATTGCTGGAAAAAACTTTTAAATCAACAGACTCTGTTGAAAGCGCAGATGTTATGGATATGAACCTGACTTATCTGTACAACGATGGTGAATTCTGGCATTTCATGAACAATGAGACTTTTGAGCAGTTAGCTGCTGATGTGAAAGCCGTTGGTGATAATGAAAAATGGCTGATCGATCAGGCAGAATGTATTCTGACTCTGTGGAATGGCCGTCCTATCGCTGTTACTCCACCAAACTTTGTTGAACTGGAAGTTGTTGACACTGATCCGGGCCTGAAAGGTGATACCGCAGGTACTGGTGGTAAACCAGCAACTCTGAGCACTGGCGCAGTAGTGAAAGTACCTCTGTTTGTACAGATCGGTGAAGTCATTAAAGTTGATACCCGCTCTAACGAATACGTTTCTCGCGTGAAATAATCGCATATCGTTATTTTAAAAAAACCGTAGCCTTTTCGTCTAGAGGTTACGGTTTTTTTGTTGCATTAGATTTGTTACACGTTGCCACTCTCTGATCTGATAGTTATAATCCAGTTGCATTTCTTATCGTTATCTGGGACGACCTGGATAAACGTCATCTGATTGGGGACGGCCCCGCTTTTCATTGGATAATTTTCCATTAGATATTAAGGTGAAAAGGCATGTCTTGGTTGATACTTCTCATCGCGGGTTTACTTGAAGTTGTGTGGGCTGTGGGCCTGAAATACACTCAGGGTTTTTCTCGTTTAGTTCCGAGTCTAATTACCATCAGTGCGATGAGTGTCAGTATAGGGTTACTGGCTTATGCTATGAAAAACTTACCAGCAGGAACTGCCTATGCGGTATGGACAGGCATCGGGGCTGTAGGTACAGCGATCTTCGGTATTATAGTATTGGGGGAATCTGCGAACTTTGCCAGGATATTGAGTCTTGGTCTCATTATTGTTGGTATTATTGGCCTGAAATTTGCCAGCTGACTGTCAGTAAGGTTTGATGATTTGTCAATGAACCCAGCATAATGCTGGGTCTTATTTTTGCTCATTTTTTCTCATAACGAGAAGGCCATATCTCTTCCGGTGTAAGCCCTAGTGCGGCTGCGATAAGACGTTCTCCTTTTGGCCAGTGGCGTTGTAGAGCATTGGCAAGTGTTGATGATGCTAACCCGGCAGTACGTGACACTTCTGATAGTGTTGTGCCTCTTTTTTTCAATTCAGCAATGATATCAGCGGAATGCCAATCTTTATTTTCCATTCTTAAGTTCTCCTGTTACCTGTCATTTTTCAATTAAAAAGAAATGGATTAATAGTAGACTATGAGTCACACATAATAACATAACTAAGATTTAAATGTGACTCATAGTCCGTGGTCGGATAAGTAACATGAATCGATACTTATCGGATGAAAACATCGAACAACATAAAATCCGTTTTTGGACAAAGAATTAGATATCTCAGGAAAGAAGCCGGGATGTCGCAGGAGGCTTTTGCCGATAAGTGTGGTTTGGATCGAACTTATGTCAGCGGCATTGAACGCGGTGTCAGAAATCCTACCTTAGAAATTATTTATGTCATTGCTAATGGATTGCAAATTGAGTTGAATGAACTGTTCAGTTTTGAGACTTCTGTTTCCCCCTAATTAAAATTTCTACAAATTATTTCATTAATCATGATAAGAGACTGTCTGAACTTTGTGGTGTAAAACCACCTTTGGGCTTTGTGAACTATATGCCCAAAGGTGATATTGAATATAGTACATAGTGTTATCAGAGCGCTGTCTCCCCAATATTGTTTAAGGCATCAATGATCATCTGCCAAAATTTGTCTTGATCCAGTTTTACGGCAACTTGAGTATGGCAGCCTTCTGGGGGAGGAACGCGGAAGTCAGCGACTGTCATACCTGTCGTTAAAGCTCCTGTCATCTCGATATTGACGGGGATTTTCTGGGTAGTCATAACCGTAGGATCAATGACATAAGCAACTGCGCAGGGATCATGGACTGGAGGATAATTGAAGCCTTGCCATATCCGATAACTTTCTCCATAAAATTCCAGTGCATCTAATACAAACTGAGCCGGACGTGTTTTTATCCGCGCAATTGCCTCAATCACTTCTGGGGTTGCCTGAGCTTGATGGGTAAGATCTAATCCAACCATTGTTAGTGGCCATTTTTCATTAAAAACAATGTGAGCAGCTTCAGGGTCGATCAAGATATTAAATTCAGCAACAGCGCTCCTGTTACCTATATGGTAACCACCGCCCATTAATACAACTTCTTTTACTCGTTCAACAATGTGGGGCGCTTTTCGGGCAGCAAGGGCGATATTAGTCAAACCTGCCGTTGGAACTAACGTCACGCTTTTAGGCGGATATTCCATGATGATATCAATGATCAAATCAACTGCATGCCGCGGATCCAGTTTTATTACAGGCTCAGGCAATTCAGTGCCGTCCAGACCGGTTTCTCCGTGAATGTCGGGTGCAGTTTTGATCTCTCTTACCAGTGGGCGATGGCACCCCGCAGCAAACGGAACATTGTGGATATTAGCGATACAGGCAATGGAAAGCGCATTACGGGTAACTTTATCTAAGGTTTGGTTACCAACAACGGTCGTCACAGCTAAGAGTTCGATATCGGGGTTTCCATGGGCAAGCAGCATGGCAATGGCATCATCGTGACCAGGATCACAATCGAGGATAATTTTCTTAGGAAGCATATTTATTCCTTTTACGGTGCCTAAAAATTATGGTGCTCAAATATACATACCAAGAATAATTCACCATCAGTAAAAATTCTTCTGCTGACTATCACAAAATGACATGATAAAAATAATAACTTATTAACAATAACTTTAATTATTGTGATTTAATTAACATAAAAATAACAAATAATTTGAGCATTTCTAATACATGTGATTCATATATAGAGTAAAAGTTTGTGGATGAACTTTTCTTATTTTTATTAACTTATTAATTATTTATTTTAGTATCCTTTTGTTATTCCAATTGAATAAAAAATATTACCTGAATAAACGATTTTAAATAAACGCGATACGAGTCCCTGAATAGAAAGCTGTTGGTAGTGTATATCAGGGAAAGGACTGATGCTCACGGGGTGTAATATGAACAATCAGATCGATTCATTAACATACTATGCAGCAACCAAAAAATATGATCTTCGCTTCCCGACACTGACAGAAGATCTGGATGTCGATGTCGTTATCATTGGTGGTGGATTTTCGGGTGTAAATACTGCACTGGAACTGGCAGAAAAAGGCATTACCAATATCGCGATTTTGGAAGGAAGGACTCTGGGATATGGTGGAACGGGGCGCAATGGCGGGCAGGTTATGACTGGCATGGGTCATGATTTGGATCGGATTAAACACCATGTCGGTAAGAAAGGTCTGGAGACAATATTTAAAATCAGCAACATGGGGGCTGAAATTATTCGTGACCGGATTGCCAAATATGATATCAAGGCGGATTTCTGTCGGGGTTATGGTTATCTGGGTTATAACTCCCGACAAGAGAAAACATTGCGAGGCTGGCTGAAAGAATTTCGGGAAGTCAGTCCTGATGTGGAGATTGAACTTTATACTGGTTCAGATGTTAAGAAAGTCATTGGTTCAGATCTTTACACTTCTGCATTGAAACATATGGGCGGAGGGCATGTTCATTCATTGAACCTATTGTTGGGCGAAGCCAAAGCAGTCACAGAGTATGGCGTCAAAATTTTTGAAAACAGCCAGGTTTTGAATGTGGAATATGGCCCACGGGTTACCGTTCGTACAACAATGGGCTCTGTGCGGGCGAACAAAATGCTATGGGCGTGCAATGCTTTTCTGAATGGTCTTGAACCAACTATTTACAAAAAAACGATTAATACTTACGCATTCCAGTTAATGACAGAAGAACTATCAGATGAACTGATAGAAAAAATCAGCCCGATCCGTGGTGCATATAGTGATATCAACCCTGTTATCAATTACTACCGGGTCACCAAAGAGAACCGATTGCTATTTGGTAGTGCGACAAAATATCTCGAATATATTCCTTCGGATTTAAAAGAATGGAACCGCAAGCAGATGCTGGATGTTTATCCCTACCTGAAAGATGTGAAAATTGAATTGGCATGGGGTGGGCCTATGAGTTGTAGCGCCAATCTCTTCCCACAAATAGGTTCTTTGCCAAAACATAACAACGTGTTCTATGTCCAAGGTTATTCGGGTTTTGGTGTGACGCCAAGCCATATTATCTGCAAAGTACTGGCAGAAGGTATGAGTGAAGGCTCCGAGCGCTATTCACTGCTAAGTTCTATCCCACATCTTAATATTATCGGCAAAGATAAATTGAGGCATTTGCTTCTTTCTGCCGGGAAGATTTGGCATCAAGCGTCAGGCTATTGGAAAGGGCGTCGTTAGCGTTATTGATTTTGGAATTTTCACTTTTTGCACATGAACTTTTTTGCACAATTAATTCTGAAAGGTAAAAGTCATGATAAAGCCATTATTGTTAAATAAAGTACTTCCTGAATTAATGCCGATTGGTAGTGTCACCAATCTTGGTTCTATTGTTGTAGAAGGCGATCCACAGGCAAGTGGTGCAATGATCCACGGAGAGCCAACGGATAACCTGACTTGCGGTATTTTTGCCTGTACCAAAGGAAAATTTAAGATGGTTTATCCCTTTGATGAAATGGCAACCGTTCATGAAGGATCCGTGAAACTGACGGATGTTAAAACGGGGATTATGGTCGAATACCACGAAGGTGACTCATGGTTTGCGGCGAAAGGCGCTGAAGTCTTGTGGGAGATCACCAGTGAACGCTTCGTTAAACACTATATGGCATGTGTCAATGCTCAGGTTTCAGACTGACAAGGGGGAAATATAATGAGTGAAATCACTTTGCTAGATTCCGTTACAGCTTTTTTGCAACGTTCTCATGGCCATTATATCAATGGACAGGCTGTTCGTGGTCAGGAAGGCAAAACCTTTTCGGTCGTTAACCCTGCATCTGATGAGGTGATTGCTACTGTCAACCGGGGAAGTCAGGCAGAAGCTAATGCCGCTATGGAAGCGGCATCAACGGCTTTTCATGGTTCATGGGCACAGACTTCTCCTATGGAACGTGGCAATTGTCTGATTCGATTGGCGGATTTACTGCAAAAACATAGTGAAGAACTTGCTCAGCTTGAAAGTCTGTGTTCAGGAAAAACCATTCAGCTATCACGTATGCTGGAGGTTGGTGCTTCTGCTGAGTACTTGCGCTACTTCGCCGGTTGGTCGAGCAAAATAAGCGGTGAAACGCTGAATGTTTCATTGCCATCATTCAAAGGGGAGCAATATACCGCTTTTACCCGTCGTGAACCTGTTGGTGTGGTAGTCGGGATTATTCCATGGAATTTCTCGATTATGATCGCCATCTGGAAACTGGGAGCGGCATTGGCCTGTGGTTGTACGATTGTTCTGAAACCCAGCGAATATACTCCCTTAACTATGCTGCGTGTGGCAGAACTGGCGAAGGAAGCCGGAATTCCTGATGGTGTGATCAACATTGTTAATGGTTCTGGTACTGATGTGGGGGCGGAACTACTCGCTCATCCACTATGTGCCAAAGTCACTTTTACGGGATCAGTCCCTACTGGCTTACTGATTGGTCAATCTGTGATGGAAAACGGCCTGCTCCGTGCAACGTTGGAGTTGGGAGGCAAAAATGCGGCGGCTTTCTTGGCGGATATGTCTGTCGAGAAAATTGTTGAAGGAATATTAGAAGCTGGTTATGTGAATCAGGGGCAAATTTGTGCAGCGGCGGAACGTTTCTATATTCCTTCTGTTCACATGGATGCGGTTTTGAAATTACTTTCTGAACGTTTGTCTGCGATGAAGATTGGCTCTCCCCTTGATGAAACAACAGAGATGGGACCTTTGGCAAACAAAGAGCATTACGAAAAAATTCTGTCTCTGTTTGAAAAAGCGCGCCAGGAGGGGAATGAAATCATATATGGTGGCCGTGCACTGGAAGGGAAAGGTTTCTTTGTTATGCCAACCGTGATCCGTGCGAAAAGCGCCGAAGATACGTTAATGAAAGAAGAAACGTTCGGCCCGATAGGGACCTTCCTCAGTTACGATGATGAGGAAGAGCTGATTGCCATGATGAATGCAACGCCATTCGGCTTATCTGCCAGTTTATGGACAAACGACTTAAGTAAGGCAATGCGCATGATCCCACGTATCCGGGCGGGTATTTTATGGATTAACATGCATACGTTCCTTGATCCCGCAGTTCCGTTTGGTGGTATGAAATCTTCAGGAATTGGTCGTGAGTTTGGCAAGGAATTCATTGAGCACTACACAGAACTAAAATCGGTCATGATGCGATATTGATAGCAACAGGCCATTTATACTAACAAATTTCAGGTTGTCTCATAGAGCGTAAACGGGGCAACCTGTAATAAATTGTCATAAATGTGTTATTAACTTTTCACAGTAATGTCATATTAGGTGTTCACTATTTGGGGATAAATTCATATTTATGGTGTTTTGTTTAATTTTCCCGAAAGTAAGGAACCCTCTATGCCTTATAGCTACATCCCCTCCCGTAATTACACAAAAAACTTGCTAATTCTTACTATCGCCATATTAATGTCAGGAACCTGTTTATCTGCACGAGCCGGTAATACAGATAACATCATGGCAGAACCCCGTTTGGCCCATGGAGATATAACCCAGTTCGGTGGTGCCCGTCGTCTTACCAAAGATCAAACGGATGCTCTTAAAGCAGCATTGAGTAATAAGAAAGCGAAGAATGTTATTCTGTTTATCGGTGATGGTATGGGTGATTCTGAAATCACATTAGCCCGTAATTATTCACAAGGCGCTGGGGGGGTTTTTAAGGGAATTGATGCACTGCCTTTTACTGGTCAATACACGCATTACTCTCTGAATAAAGAGACGAAGAAACCAAACTATGTCACGGATTCTGCTGCTTCTGCCACTGCGTGGTCAACAGGGACGAAAACCTATAATGGTGCGTTGGGCATTGATGTTTTTGGTAAAGCACATCAGTCATTACTGGAGTTAGCAAAGAAAAACGGAAAAGCGACAGGAAATGTTACGACGGCCGAAGTTCAGGATGCTACACCAGCCGCGTTGTATGCCCATATCACAAACCGTAAATGCTATGGCCCACGGGAAACTTCGGCAAAATGTCCTACCGATGCTTTAGAAAACGGTGGTAAAGGTTCTATCACAGAACAGCTTTTAGTTGTGCGTTCCGATATTACTTTGGGGGGCGGTGCTAAAAGCTTTGAGCAACAATCGTTATCCGGCGTTAATAAAGGAAAAACGCTGAAACGACAAGCCCTGGAACAAGGGTATCAATGGGTAACGGATATAAAATCATTACATGGTATTCAAGAGGCCAATCAGAAAAAACCACTGTTGGGATTGTTCAATGATGGAAATATGGCTGTGATCTGGGAAGGGCCAAAAGCGGTTTATCATGGCAACATTAATGAAGCGCCAGTGAAGTGTAAAATTAACACTGATCGTAATTCCGCTGAACCCACATTGGCACAACTAACAGAAAAAGCGATTGATTTACTGAAAACCAATAAGAATGGATTCTTCTTGCAGGTGGAAAGTGCTTCGATTGATAAACAAGATCATGAAGCTAACCCTTGTGCCCAAATTGGGGAAACAGTGGCATTAGATGAAGCTGTACAAGCGGGTTTGAAATTTGCAAAGCAACATGGAGACACTTTAGTTATTGTTACGGCTGATCATGCTCATTCCAGCCAGATTATTGAACCCGATGTTAAATCCCCCGGACTGACCCGCTCATTGATTACCAAAGATGGTGCAGTCATCACTGTAAACTATAGCGATTCAGAAAAAGACAAACAAAATCATACCGGAACACAATTACGTGTTGCCGCTTATGGCCCTTATGCAGCCAATGTTGTTGGTTTAACTGATCAAACCGATTTGTTCTTTACCATACGTGATGCGATGGAATTGAAATAATAAGGTAATGAATGTTGTTATAGATTTTCAATTTGTGATTAAGGTGCCACACTATATGATAGTGGGAATTATTATCATTTATTGTGGCGGTTGATTATGACCAGTGTAAAGCGGAATCTAAAGCTGACTGTCTGGCACAGTATTACGGGATTGTGGGGTATTCTGCTATCCAGTTTGGTTACATTCGCATTAGTAATAACAGGAGCAGGGATAGAACAATTTAAAATCAGCATCCAGGGGGCAATGATTTTAACACTTTTGCTATTGTTACATCGTAATGCCCGCCATTTTTTGCTGCTCCCTGCCGGGATTGCTGTGACATGTAGTTTGTTTGCTGGTTTGCGTTATTTAGGGCACTTTCATTTTTGAGAGTAGTAAGATGTAATTATGGGGATAAAACCAAAAAAAAGAACGGAGAAAAAGCGAGAAAAATGTGAAACAGATAAGAGATGAGCAGATAAGTATTAACAGTGGTGCGAAGGGGGGGACTTGAACCCCCACGTCCGTAAGGACACTAACACCTGAAGCTAGCGCGTCTACCAATTCCGCCACCCTCGCAGGTACTGCTACTTATCTGGTTTGTTTAACTGATTTATCCAGTTGATTCGTTTAATCGATAGTTATCTGATTTGGTGCGAAGGGGGGGACTTGAACCCCCACGTTCGTAAGAACACTAACACCTGAAGCTAGCGCGTCTACCAATTCCGCCACCCTCGCAAATTCAGACACTATCATTTAAATAGACAACCACTTAAACAGATAGTATGGGGGCGAATTCTAGAGATTTTACGGCTGACGTCAATCATTATTTATCGGGAGAAAGTATGATTGATGCAAAAATCGACATATCGGTATTGCCCACCCATTTGGGAAGGGCAATGGTTATTTGATTCGTTACTTTTTAGTGGCTTGATAAATTTTGAATTTACCTGTCTGAGCAATCACTTCGTGTTTACCAAAAGCGCTATCCAGCAGCTCCGGGTAAGGTAAAAAAGCATTTGCTACGATCCGAAACTTACCACCATATTTCAGATAGTTGGGTGCCATGCGGATTATATCATCAGCCGCTGACAGATTTGTCTTCAGGCCGTCATGGAATGGCGGATTGGAAATGATCCAGTCGAATTTTTCTTCAATAGCGGAGTAAACATTACTGGTAATGACATTCCCTTCCAGTGTATTTGCTTTCAGTGTCGCTTTACTGGATGTGATAGCTGCTGCATTGACATCGCTGAGTGTCAGTGACAAGCCGGGGTTATTTTTACCCAACACCGTTGCTAAGACACCAGAGCCACAAGCGATGTCCAGCAGGTTGCCAGAAATCGGTGTATCAAACGTAGAGAGCAGAAGACGGCTGCCAACATCCAGATTATCCTGACTGAATACGCCGGGCAATGTATTGACAGTGACATCGCCGACTTGATAGCTGTTCCACCAATTGTTCTGATCAAACTGAACCTGATACTCCAGTTGACCGTAAAAAAGGCTGCAACGGCGGGCGCTGTCTACTTTGCGGAAAGTGGCAATGCCTTCCATCAGTTTATCAACGCTACGAACACCACTGCGATTTTCGCCGACAATAAAAACATCGGTTCCGACAGGCAGAATGGAAAACAGACTGCGAAGTTGGAAACGTGCTTCATGCTTGCTTTTTGGCCAATAATAAATCAGCGTATCACATCCTTTGACAAATGTGCTGTCCGCAGTAAGACCAAACGAGGCATTATCACCCAGTGTGCGGATCAGTGACTGCCAGTGATGATATTGATTAGTATGTACCCGCACACTTGCAGCTTCAATTTCCGTTGCCAGAGTATCCTGAAGGTCACCCGCAAAAAGCAGATGATGGGAGCGGAATTGCTCTTGATGGCGCAGGATAACCTCACTGGCCGGTGTTAATACTGACATCTATGATTAGCTCCTTATAAATCTTTATCCAGTAACAATTATCTGTGGGCAAAGCTGAGATACCGTGTTGATTGGCGCAGAGATAAGCCCTCTGATAATATACCTTTCATCTTTCAAGTTGCAGTTTTGTTGGCTGCAACTTGAAATCTATTAGGTATATATTACCTGTTATTTTTTATGGCAGATGGAATAAAAACACGATGACAAAGCGTGACAGATCACTTACTCGATTGGGCATTACCCAATGGGTTTTGCGTAGCCCTGCGACCCTGCGAGGTGAATTATCTGTCCTCATCCCTGACTCAACCCGTCTGTTGATCATTAGCCATGATCACATTGACTTAAGTCATGCATTACTTGCTGATATTTTCACAGCCATGGGGATTAATGTCTCATCAGTTTATTGCATCACGACAAAAGATGTTGAGTTACTTTCGGAATCAATCCACTGCCCATGCTGGCTGTTGGGGGTTGATATTACCTTATCAATACAAGGGATTTCTTTGAGAAGCCCTGCATTAAATGATTTATCCCTTGATGGGGATGCAAAACGCGCTCTTTGGCAACAAATTTACCATTATGAAGAATATTTCTCTATTAACTCCCGTTGATCTTCCCGTTGCATTTCAAATAGAGCAGATCAGCCATGCTTTTCCCTGGAGTAAAAAAACTTTTTATTCTAATCAGGGAGAACGCTATCTCAATTACAAAATCGTGCTTAATGACCAGATGATTGGTTTTGCAATAGTACAGTGTGTTTTAGATGAAGCGACACTCTTTAATATCGCTATTCATCCTGAGTATCAATCACAGGGGCATGGGAAAACATTGCTGAAATACTTGATCGATGTATTACCTCAAAAGCAGATTAATACGTTGTGGCTTGAAGTACGATATTCAAACAGGTCGGCGATTCGTTTGTATGAAGATTTGGGATTTAACGAAGTTTCCATTCGCAAAAACTATTACCCAACCGCGACAGGAAAAGAAGACGCAATCATTATGGCGTTGCCGTTATTTGGAGAGTAACGGAGTTTTACACCATATTGAGTATCATTGGTTGTCTATAACGCCAAGTTCAGCGAAAATAAGCGCCAATCACGATTAACATGCCGGATCCGAAGGTGAAGCGTCATTCTGTGCATCACAAACGGTAGTTATCCGCGCGTAGACTAGAAGATTTCAATTAATGTCAAATTCCTCATTCTTGCAAGAAGTAGCCAAGCGGAGAACCTTTGCAATAATTTCTCACCCCGATGCGGGTAAAACGACTATTACTGAAAAGGTATTGCTGTTCGGACAGGCTATTCAGAAAGCGGGTACGGTAAAAGGCCGGGGTTCCAGTCAGCACGCTAAATCAGACTGGATGGAGATGGAAAAGCAACGTGGTATCTCCATTACCACCTCGGTGATGCAGTTTCCTTATAGTGATTGTCTGGTTAACTTACTGGATACTCCGGGGCATGAGGATTTCTCCGAAGATACTTATCGTACTCTGACTGCGGTGGACTGCTGTTTGATGGTAATTGACGCTGCTAAAGGTGTTGAGGATCGTACCCGTAAACTGATGGAAGTCACCCGCCTGCGTGATACGCCGATCCTGACATTCATGAATAAACTCGACCGTGATATCCGCGATCCGATGGAATTGATGGATGAAGTGGAAAACGAGTTAAATATCGCCTGTAGCCCGATCACATGGCCGATCGGCTGTGGTAAATCATTTAAAGGGGTTTATCATCTCTATCTGGATGAAATTTATCTGTATCAATCTGGTCAGGGGCATACGATTCAGGAAGTCCGGGCTATTAAAGGGCTGGATAACCCTGAGCTGGATGCGGTAGTTGGTGAGGATCTGGCTAATCAGTTACGTGAAGAGCTGGAACTGGTCAAAGGTGCCTCACACGAATTCGATCTGGATGCCTTCTTACAAGGTGAATTAACCCCGGTATTTTTCGGTACTGCACTCGGTAATTTTGGTGTTGATCACATGCTGGATGGCCTTGTGAAATGGGCACCGATGCCAATGCCTCGTCAGGCTGATGCACGTGAAGTCACTGCAAAAGAAGAAAAATTCACGGGTTTTGTTTTTAAAATTCAGGCTAATATGGATCCGAAACACCGTGACCGAGTGGCATTTTTGCGTGTCGTTTCTGGTAAATACGAAAAAGGCATGAAACTGCGTCAGGTGCGTACCAAAAAAGATGTGGTTATTTCAGATGCGCTGACTTTTATGGCCGGAGATCGCTCCCATGTCGAAGATGCGTATCCGGGAGACATTATTGGCCTGCACAACCATGGCACGATTCAGATTGGTGATACCTTTACCCAGGGTGAAGAACTGAAATTCACAGGCATTCCAAACTTTGCCCCTGAATTGTTCCGTCGTATTCGGTTGCGTGATCCACTGAAACAAAAACAATTGTTGAAAGGCCTTGTTCAGTTATCAGAAGAGGGCGCAGTACAGGTATTTCGCCCATTAACCAATAATGACCTGATCGTTGGGGCAGTGGGTGTACTTCAGTTTGATGTTGTTGTGTCCCGTTTGAAGAGTGAATATAACGTTGAAGCGCTGTATGAACCTGTCAACGTTTCTACTGCACGTTGGGTAGAATGTAATGATGTCAAGAAACTGGAAGAGTTCAAACGCAAGAGTGAGCAAAATCTGGCACTTGATGGTGGCGATAACCTGACTTACATTGCACCAACCATGGTTAATTTAAATCTGACCAGTGAACGTTATCCTGATATTGTTTTCCGTAAGACGCGGGAACACTAATATTTTTTCGGGGCCAACAAGTCGTTGGCCTTTTTAATTTGTTACTCCATTCTAAATATATTGGTTATGCTATATTTAAAGCATAATTTTCTGGCTTAAGAAAATATACGTTATTTATTGTAAAGCCCATTTCATCCCCATAATTTGATGATATATCATCTTCTGACAATTTAGCTTAGTTAAGGGAAGGTAGTAGGATGAAAAAATCAACGTTCACACACTCACTCCTGTCCGTTGTTTTAGGATCGGTTTTAAGCTTGGTATTGATAAGTGGCAGCGTATCAGCCGCAGAAACATCTTCAGGCAATGCTATAGAAAGTAATTCCTTAGAAAATAAAATATTAGAAAATACGAGCCAGAAAATTGATAATTCAATCAAGAACGCAGCGGAAAAATTTGATAACTCACTGAAACAAGTAGGTAGTTCTATTGATGATAGTGTTATTACTGCCAAAATAAAAGAAAAGTTACTGGAATATAAAGGGATTAATAGTAACAATATTTCAGTGAAAACGGAAAAAGGCGTGGTTTATCTTTCCGGTTTTGTCAAAAATGAAGAACAGGTTAAGCGGGTTATCAAAATTGCGCATCAAGTAGATGGAGTTAAGTTCGTAAACAGTACGTTAACTATCAAAAAATAATGCGTATTTTGCTGGAGTGGCAGATAATAGGCCACTCTTTTTGTTTTTATTCTCCAGGTCTCCAAATAAAACCCAACCTGATTAAGCGATTAACTTTTCAAGAGGCATAATATGTGCTGTCTATTCAAAGAGTAAGCAAATGCTTGTCTGTTGGTGAATTAATCTTCATTATTTAATCCAAGTTTTATAAATATAAACACACTGTTTTTTACAAGCACTTTGTTTGCATAACAATATACTAATAGACAGTTATATACCCAATGGATGTCAAAAGGCGTCGCAGCCAACACAAAGAGACAACTTGAAAGACGGAGGGTATAACTCAAATTGCATTTTGAAACTGACATTGACTTTGCAGGGGGGATTATGGGGAAACATATTCAGATTACGCTGGGTAATTTAGAGCCGTTAGCTTATACGTCACGGATTAAACCGGGAAAAATTGCACTTGTCTGTGAAGGTGGTGGGCAGCGGGGAATTTTTACCGCAGGTGTGTTGGATGAATTTCTCCGGCTTGACTTCAACCCATTCGAATTGTTTCTTGGTACTTCCGCAGGTGCGCAGAACCTTTCTGCTTATATCTGTGGGCAGAGAGGATATGCCCGTAAGGTAATTAGAAATTACACAACTAATACTACCTTTTTTAATCCGTTGCGTTTTGTCCGGGGTGGGCATTTAATCGATCTGGATTGGTATATTGATATCGTTTCTGAAAAATCACCCTTGAATATCCCTATTGCGATGCGACATTTTGATGCAGGTCGTGAATTCTATATGTGTGCCTGTCGGGCGGATGATTTTGAAGCCAATTATTTTCATCCTGAGGAAAATAATTGGATGGAGATTATAAAGGCTTCCAGCGCTATTCCTGGCTTTTATCGCAATGGCGTGACGCTTGATGGCATTGTTTATCAGGATGGTGGCATTTGTGATGCGATCCCAGTAGAAGAGGCTTATCGCCGTGGTGCAGATACCATTGTGGTGGTCAGAACAGTACCATCACAGCTCTATTACACGCAACAGTGGATTAAACGAATAGAGCGTTGGCTGGAAAGCAGTAGCTCACAAAAGATGATTCAGATGTTGAAGCTGCATGCCAAAAGTTACTACCGGACACAGCAATTTATTGAAAATCCGCCGGATGATGTGCAGGTATTCGAAATTTATCCACCCGCACCATTGGCTGCAATGGCACTGGGAAGCAGGATCAGTGCATTGGATAAGGATTATCACCTGGGGCGGCGCTGTGGGCGGTATTTTCTGGCAACCATCGGACATACTTTTGTCGGAGGTAAATTCGGGTTGGCAGAACGTAAAAGTTATGGTGTTTGTCGCAACGGTTTAAATCATGATGAAATAAACCGTAATGGCTTCCGGCACAATGGTTTTTTGGACAATATGAATAACCCGGAGATTGAAGGAACAGAGGTGAATGATATTACCCCGGCTCCACTGACGGGTACTACCATGATGGATAAGTAGATGTTTATCGATACACATTGCCATTTTGATTTCCCCCCTTTTGTTGACGATGAAACAGCAAGTTTAGAACGCGCCAGACAAACAGGGGTAGAAAAAATCATTGTCCCGACAGTCAGTCAGGTGAATTTTCAGCGTGTCGCTGATCTGGCCGCTACCCATGACTCAATTCATGCAGCGTTTGGGTTACATCCCTTGTATATCAATGAACATCATGACGCGCATCTGGATGAACTGGAGCAGAAACTCAAGGAAAAACAGTCTAACTGTGTAGCGGTAGGTGAAACCGGGCTTGATCTGTATATGCCAGAACCTCAGTTTGAAAAGCAAAAAAGCTTCTTGGCAGCGCAACTCGTGCTGGCCAAAAAATATGAATTGCCTGTGATACTTCACTCCCGCAAAAGCCACGATCAATTGGCAGCAATGTTACGGAAACACAGCGTGCCACGTACCGGGGTGATCCATGGTTTTGCCGGAAGCTTGTCTCAGGCACAAGCTTTTATTCGTTTGGGTTTTTACATTGGTGTTGGTGGAACTATTACTTATGAGAGGGCAAAAAAGACGCGTGATACGATTGCACGATTACCACTGTCATCTCTTGTGTTAGAAACAGATGCACCTGATATGCCATTATCAGGGTTTCAGGGGCAACCAAACCGACCAGAAAGAGTTGCTCAGGTTTTTTCTGCATTGTGTGAATTGCGTCCTGAATCTGTAGATAAAATTTCCCGCCAAATTTATCAAAATAGCATGACATTGTTTGCATTAAGCTAGTTTCCGTTGAATAAAAATCAGGCCATTTTTTGTCAGGTAAAGGATGGTCTTCCGTCTTAAATAAACATTAATAATATTAAACTGGCATTATCTTCTTATTTCTCCCTTTTTTTCCGCAAGATTATCTAACCCCTGATAAATAACATGGTTATATGTGATGTAAGTCTCATTTTTTGTTTTTATATTACTTTTTGCTGTATTAATTTGTGATGTTAGTAGCTTGTTCTTTTTTACTACTAGGTATAATCGCCTCCACACACAGTGTCAGTAGGAACTCGCAAAATAACTGACATATTTTAATTCATTTAGTGAACAGGGATTCTTCCAATGCAACTCATTATGAGCCTGATAGGGATGGTAGTGCTGATTTTTATCGCAGTACTTTTCTCCAGTAATTACCGAGCTATTAAAATCCGCACTGTCCTCGGCGCCTTTCTTATTCAGGTAGCTATTGGGGCATTTGTACTTTATGTGCCAGCAGGTAAAGACATTCTGGGTGGAATGTCAAAAGGTGTTTCCAATGTAATCGGATATGGTCAGAAGGGAACTGATTTCATCTTTGGTGGGTTGGTTTCTGACAAAATGTTTGAATTGTTCGGCGGCGGCGGCTTTATCTTTGCTCTGCGTGTCCTGCCGGTCATTGTTTTCTTCTCTTCTCTGATTGCAGTTCTGTATTACATCGGTGTTATGCAGGTTATCATCAAAGTTCTTGGTGGTGGCTTGCAAAAAATGTTGGGAACATCACGTACAGAGTCTCTGTCCGCAACAGCGAATATTTTCGTAGGTCAGACTGAAGCTCCTCTGGTTGTTCGTCCTTATATCGCGACCATGACTCAATCTGAGCTATTTGCTGTTATGTGTGGTGGCCTGGCTTCTGTAGCAGGCTCTGTATTGGCAGGTTACGCATCCATGGGTGTTCCATTGGAATACCTGATAGCGGCTTCATTCATGGCAGCACCGGGTGGCCTCTTGTTTGCAAAACTGATGGTGCCAGAAACTGAAAAAACCCACGATACTGTTGATGCAATGTCTCTGGTTACTGCTGGAGAGCGTCCGGCTAATATTATCGATGCGGCGGCATCTGGTGCGGCATCTGGTATGCAGCTGGCTCTGAATGTGGGTGCAATGTTGTTGGCATTTACTGCATTGATTGCTTTGTTGAATGGTATGCTAGGCGGCATTGGTGGTTGGTTCAGTTATCCTCAATTGTCGATGGAACTGATTCTGGGCTGGGTGTTTGCGCCAATTGCTTATCTGATTGGTATACCGTGGCATGAAGCAACAGTTGCGGGTTCTTTCATTGGACAGAAACTGGTTGTTAATGAATTCGTCGCATTTATGAGCTTTGGTGAATATCTGAAACCAGATGACGTAGTTAAGGCAGCGGGTTTGCAGGTACTTTCTGATCACACCAAAGCGGTTATTTCTTTCGCATTGTGTGGCTTTGCTAATCTGTCTTCTGTTGCCGTTCTGCTCGGTGGTCTGGGTGGTATGGCGCCAAACCGCCGTGGTGACATTGCGCGTTTTGGTCTGAAAGCCGTATTGGCTGGTTCACTCTCTAACCTGATGAGTGCCACAATTGCCGGATTTTTCTTCTTTCTGTAATAATTAGGCAAGTCTAATTAGGAAACGTACACTAAATTAGATGCAGGTGAGTTAACCTCACCTGCATTTTATTTTTCTTAAGGCTAATGGTTGTGATTAAAATCACATTAAAATGATTATAATTGCAATTCTCATTTAATTAATGTGAGTTTAAACACGCATTATTGTGCGTTTACATGTTCAAATAATGATGTTCTAAGATTTCATAGAGTAAACTAATGCCTGCCGGGGCAGTATAAGCTAAAGAAAATCAAACTAAAGAAATAGGTGAGGAGAAAAGGAACTCTGTTGTTGCTGGGAAATATAATCATCGCAACATCTTCAAGGAACCAAGTCCGCTCGCCAACATAAGAATTTACTAATCATTCAGGACAATTATTCAACATAAGCGTTTAAAGAATGTGTGAACTGATTGAATCACAATAATACCGTTGGAGAGTTTTATGACCGATTTAACCGCAGCTGCTCAGCGTGCGCTGAGTTTGATGGATTTAACAACACTCAATGATGACGATACTGATGAAAAAGTGACGGCACTTTGTCATCAGGCAAAGAGCCCGGCAGGGCATACCGCAGCTATCTGTATCTACCCACGTTTTATTCCGGTTGCACGTAAAGTATTAAGTGAACAAGGAACACCTGACATTCGTATTGCTACTGTTACTAACTTTCCGCATGGTAATGACGATATTAATATCGCACTGGCGGAAACTCGTGCAGCCATTGCTTATGGTGCTGATGAAGTGGACGTTGTTTTCCCTTATCGTGCACTGATGGCGGGTAACGAACAAATTGGTTTTGACTTGGTTAAAGCCTGCAAGGCTGCCTGCGTTGAAGCAGGTGTCTGGCTAAAAGTTATTATTGAAACCGGCGAATTGAAGAAAGTTGATCTGATCCGCAAATCATCTGAAATATCAATTAAAGCAGGAGCAGATTTTATTAAAACTTCAACCGGAAAAGTACCAGTGAATGCGACACTGGAAAGTGCAGAGATCATGCTCAGTGTCATTCGTGATATGGGGGTCGGTGATACTGTTGGATTTAAACCTGCCGGTGGTGTGCGTACCGCAGAAGAAGCAACACAGTATCTGGCTCTGGCAGATCGGATCATGGGTGATAAATGGGCAGACTCCCGCCATTTCCGTTTTGGTGCTTCCAGTTTATTGGGGAGCTTGTTGACAGCGTTAGGGCACCAGGGACAAAAGCAAAGTAGTCGTTATTGATAACCAATATTTAGAACCATCATTGATTGAAAACAATCGTTATTGAGATCAGTAACGACATATGAAGGTTCGCTAAGATAAGGTGCATTACTGCCATTCTTTTCAGATAATAATGATGATTGGGAGGTAGCTTTGTTTTTGGCACAGGAAATTATCCGTAAAAAACGAGACGGTTATCCACTGAGCGAAGAAGAAATCCGTTTCTTTATTAACGGGGTGTGTGATAACACGGTATCCGAAGGGCAAATCGCCGCATTAGCAATGACCATCTATTTCCGGGATATGACGATGGAAGAACGTATTGCTTTAACATTGGCAGTACGTGATTCCGGTACAGTTCTGGATTGGGATAAAATGAATTTGCATGGCCCGGTTGTCGATAAACATTCGACGGGCGGGGTTGGTGATGTAACATCCCTGATATTAGGTCCGATGGTGGCAGCATGTGGAGGTTATGTCCCGATGATCTCAGGGCGTGGATTGGGGCATACCGGAGGAACATTGGATAAATTAGAATCCATTCCCGGTTTTGACATCTTCCCTGATGAACATCGTTTCCGTGACATTATCCGGGATGTTGGCATTGCAATTATCGGTCAGACCCATTCATTGGCCCCTGCGGATAAGCGTTTTTATGCGACACGTGATATTACTGCTACTGTTGACTCAATTCCGCTGATTACCGCCTCTATTCTGGGCAAAAAATTGGCTGAGGGATTGGATGCTTTGGTCATGGATGTGAAGGTAGGTTCCGGGGCATTTATGCCAACTTATGAACAATCAGAACAACTGGCGGAATCCATCGTCGCGGTAGCTAATGGCGCGGGTTGCAAAACAACCGCGTTGTTAACCGATATGAATCAGGTGCTGGCATCCTGTGCGGGTAATGCACTGGAAGTACGTGAAGCGGTTCAGTTTCTGACGGGAGAATACCGTAATCCCCGGCTATTTGAAGTCACTATGGCATTGGCTGCTGAAATGCTGGTATCAGGTAAATTGGCCGAAGACCGTGATGCTGCATATTGTAAGTTACAGGCAGTTCTCGACAGTGGTAAAGCAGCAGAAGTTTTTGGACGTATGGTTGCTGCACAAAAAGGACCTGTCGATTTTGTTGAAAACTATGCTCATTATTTGCCGACGGCCTCTTTCAGCAGACCTGTATTTGCTGAAAAACGATTTACCGAAAAGCATAGCTTCGTGACAGAGATGGATACCCGGGCATTGGGAATGGCCGTGGTGGCGTTAGGAGGTGGCCGTCGCAAGGCCACGGATACGATTAATTACAGTGTGGGGCTGAGTGATATCATTGCACTTGGTTCAGAAGTTAACACAGATACTCCTCTGATGACGATCTATGCCAATAGTGAAGATGAGTGGCATGCAGCGGCGGAGGCTGTGCGTAAGTCGTTTGTTCTGCAACAGAAAGCTTTACAACAGGCGGATGCTTCACAAAAGACAAATGTTTTGGCAGCAGGATCAAATGCAGGAACGAAAGTCGCCACACAGATGGTTTATCGTCATATTAGTTGATAAACCGACATACAGGCACTGAAAATAGATTTTAATAACTGGCAGTTTCCGCATTGATAGCGTGAATTGACGCAGGAGAAAATTATGAAACGTACATTCATCATGGTATTGGATTCTTTTGGCATTGGTGCGAGTGCAGATGCAGACAGATTTGGTGACAAAGGATCTGACACTTTAGGACATATTGCGGAGCAATGTGCCCGTGGTGAAGCTGATATCGGCCGTCAGGGATTATTGAAGTTGCCGAACCTGAGCCGCTTGGGGCTAGGTAAAGCGGCAGAAGAATCCAGCGGAACTTTCCCGATTGGTTTAGACAAAGATGCCGACATTATTGGTGCCTATGGCTATGCAAGTGAACTCTCTTCTGGTAAAGACACGCCATCAGGTCATTGGGAAATTGCCGGTGTTCCGGTTTTGTTTGATTGGGGCTATTTTCAGGATTTAGAAAACAGTTTTCCGCAGGAATTACTGGATAAACTGGTTGAGCGCGCTAATATCCCAGGGTATTTGGGCAATTGCCACTCTTCCGGCACAGTTATTCTGGACAAACTGGGAGAAGAGCACATGGAAACCGGCAAGCCGATTTTCTATACCTCTGCGGATTCCGTTTTCCAGATTGCCTGCCATGAAGAAACATTCGGTTTGGATAAGCTGTATGAATTATGTGAGATCGCCCGCGAAGAACTGAATCTTGGCGGTTATAACATCGGTCGTGTTATTGCCCGTCCGTTTGTGGGTGATAAAGCGGGTGACTTCCAGCGTACCGGTAATCGCCATGATTTGGCGGTTGAGCCTCCTGCCCCAACCATTCTGAAGAAACTGGTTGATGAAAAACAGGGCGAAGTGGTTTCCATCGGCAAGATAGCAGATATTTACGCTAATGTTGGTATCACCAAAAAAGTCAAGGCAACAGGGATTGATGCTCTGTTTGATGCTTCATTGATTGAAATGGAACAGGCCGGGGATAACACAATTGTGTTTACCAATTTTGTTGATTTCGACTCATCTTATGGTCATCGCCGTGATGTGGCAGGTTATGCGGCAGCGCTTGAACTATTCGACCGCCGCTTGCCGGAAATGCTGAAACTGGTTAAGGGAGATGACATTCTGATCCTGACGGCTGACCACGGTTGTGACCCGACCTGGCCAGGTACAGATCATACCCGTGAGCATATTCCAGTGCTGGTTTATGGGCCAAAAGTGAAACCTGGCTCATTGGGGCATCGTGAAACATTTGCTGACATTGGTCAGACAGTGGCGAAATATTTCGACCTGACGCCAATGGATTATGGTAAAGCGATGTTCTGATTTTTCTGGGGCAGTTATTGGCTGCCCCGATATTTACCTATTTTTAACGACTTAATAAAAACAAGGAATAGATTTATGGCTACCCCACATATTAATGCTGAAATGGGCGATTTTGCTGATGTTGTTCTGATGCCGGGTGATCCACTACGTGCAAAATATATTGCGGAAACCTTTTTGGAAGATTCCCGTCAGGTTAACGATGTTCGTGGTATGCTAGGTTTCACTGGTACTTACAAAGGCCGTCGCATTTCAGTGATGGGACATGGTATGGGCATTCCATCCTGTTCCATTTATGTGAAAGAATTGATTACCGAATTTGGTGTTAAAAAGATTATCCGCATTGGCTCCTGTGGTGCAGTGAGTGAAGACATTAAAATTCGTGATGTTGTGATTGGTATGGGGGCTTGCACTGACTCCAAAGTTAACCGTGTGCGTTTTAAAGATCATGACTTCGCGGCAATCGCCGATTTTGATTTGGTACGTAATGCGGTTGATGCAGCTAAAGCGAAAAATATCAACGCACGTGTTGGCAATATCTTCTCTATAGATCTGTTCTATACCCCTGACCTGCAAGTGTTTGATGTAATGGAAAAATACGGCATTCTGGGTGTTGAAATGGAAGCAGCAGGTATTTACGGTGTTGCAGCCGAATTTGGTGCAAAAGCACTGGCGATCTGTACTGTTTCTGACCATATTCGCACAGGTGAGAAAACTACCGCTGAAGAGCGTCAGACAACATTTAATGACATGATTGAAATTGCACTTGAGTCTATTTTGTTGGGTGATAATTAAAAAAGCCTAAGTAATTTTATCCTCTGATTAAAAAATAAAAGCTCTTCTCAATAATGGGAAGAGCGTTTTTGTTGCTCAAATTAATGAATTATTTACACAGATTGGTTAAAAATAACTCTCATCTATTTATTCAGTTGCCATTTTATTCCACATTAATTCATCTGTAAAAAGAATGGAAAAATTAATTTAACAAAAAATAAATCTTTTAAATAAAAAATAATGATTTAATTATATTATAATTAGCTTGTTAATTGTATTAATTGGATAAATAGTTTGTTTTTATTTTGATATAAACCATAAAGACAATAGTAAAAACTACATTTAATAATTATCTTGATATAATTATATGACTATTTTTTTTGGAAAGATAAAGTTGCTCAATAAAAACACACAAACTAAGATCCTGAACTATTCATCTTTGTTCGATATAATTTAGGAAAATAACCCAAATTCACAAAATTGACAGTAAAATATACTACTGCTTATGGGAGCTTTTTGATAAAAACTCATATTTCATACGCAGTTAAGGAGCATTGTTAGTTTTATCGGCTGAAATTTGACTTAAGGATTTTTGTGTAGAATGATACCGCCGGTTTGGTTTATTTGAATCAGTCAAGCTATCGGTCAAAAAACTAAATAGTAATTATCCTGAGTATCAGAAATTAATTTCTGTACTTCGGTTTATCTTTGCATATAAGTCTGTCATTTTTTAATTAAAAGGTATAAATTCGATTATGAAAATGAATAAATTGGCAATGATTTTAGGTTTTAGTGTGGCTTTAACTACAGGTGCTGCAAATGCGGCTAACCAAGGTAATGGTACGGTTACATTTACTGGTTCTATCATTGATGCACCTTGTTCAATTAAAAATACCAATGTTGAAGTTGATATGGGGGCTGTTTCCAGCCACATCTTGAAAAAACAAGGGCGTTCAGAATCTAAGTTTTTCAAAATTGAATTAGAAAACTGTACTACACAGACTCTGAAAGGTGTAGAAACTACTTTCACTGGCTCTATTGCTAGTGGTGAGTCTGGTTATTTAGGTATTGAAGGAACAGCAAAAGGCGCGGCAATTGCTATTACTGATGCTGGTAATAACAGACTGCCCCTGGGAACAGCAAGTAAACTATTCTCTCTGCACGAAGGTAACAATGATCTGCAATTCGCAGCGTACCTGCAAGGTACTAGCTTAAGTGATGAGAAAGGTGAGAGCTTAGTTGTCCCTGGTAACTTCACTGCTATTGCTAACTTTACATTAAACTATCAGTAATATTTTTACTGACTGATAATTTTGGTAATTGAACATCAGGAAATTCATTGCTATTGATTTACTGGGTTTCTTGATAGTGTATTTAGGGTATTTCTGGGAACTAATATGCTAGCAGGGCAAGATTAGAATATTCTGTAATGTGCTTTGTCTTATTGATATAAATCAATATTATTGTCAATTGAGTCAGCAGAGTATGGCATTAATAGAATTATTCCCATAGAAGTAGTTTGAAATACCCTTTTTTATTGATTTAATCTATGGTGTTCTCTATTGGTGGTATTCGGAAAATAAAGATATTTTGCCATTTTAAGTAATTTTTAATGGCTACCGATGGTGACATGTTTCTTCTACTTCCCGTTGTACGGTAATTCAGTGAATCACAAACAGAGAACGTAATATATTACGGATAAGCAGTGCATGTGGTTATCTCTGCAATCCCCGGTATCTGTAGGATCCTCAAGTGAGAGCGATGAACTTTAATGATGCGATCTATTAGGCGATAGTCCTATACGCATACAGACTTGGCAGTATCAGGCAACAGCTAAATTCAAATTCGGTTATTAACGATTCATTGCTCAGAGGATGTTATGGCTTTGTTTTCAGATTTTATGAATCATTATTTTTCTTCTATTAATAAAAAAAAGAACAGTAATAGGAAAAACACCTTTAATAAAAAATACGTGATTAATAAAAAGAAGATAACGAATAAAATACAAATAGAATACTTAATATCCGGCATTAAACCTCTTTCTGCTTTAATACTGTTTGCAATATCCGGTATTCAGATCGCCTATTCTAAACCAATTGAATTCAACATTGATGCGCTGGATATCAGTGAACGCGGCAACATTAATTTAGAACAGTTCTCTCGGGCAGGTTATATCATGCCGGGGAATTACATGATGGCTGTTCGGATGAATAAGGAGGAATTCCCGGATACCTATTCTATCGATTTTATTGCTTCGGCTGATGATTCGAAAGGTAGTGAAGCCTGTATATCCCCAGAATTAGTCAAACAAATCGCTCTTAAACCAAAATGGACAGAAAAATTAGGTTGGCAGAATGAAGGAAAATGTCTTGATCTCAATACACTGCCGGGCATGTCAGCAAGGGGGGATCTGGCCACTTATACGTTGTATCTGATTGTTCCTAAAAGCTATCTGGAATATGACTTGCCGGATTGGGATCCTCCTTCCCGTTGGGATGAGGGGATAACCGGATTATTGTTTGACTATAACGTTAATGCGCAGACATCGAAACCGGCTCATGATCGAAATAACCAACAAATAAGTGCTAACGGAACGGCGGGCATGAATTTTGGTGCATGGCGTTTCCGGGCTGACTGGCAGGCCAGATATCATCGTTTCAAGACCAAACATGATAAAGCAGATAACTCTCATCGATCAGATGGCAAAGAACGCCGCTACTGGGATTGGAGTCGTTACTACCTGTATCGAGCACTTCCTCGTTTAGAAGCAAAGTTGACGTTGGGAGAGGATTACCTCAATTCTAATCTCTTTGATAGCTTCCGTTATACCGGTATCAGTCTGGTGACTGATGAGAATATGTTGCCACCAAACTTACGTGGCTATGCCCCTGAGGTCACTGGTGTCGCGAGAACCAATGCCAGGGTGACGGTCAGTCAGATGGGGAGAGTATTGTATGAAACTCAGGTTGCGTCAGGGCCATTCCGAATTCAGGATCTCAGTGACGCAGTATCAGGCGCTTTGGATGTCAGAGTTGAAGAGCAGGATGGAGGTATACAACAGTTTCAGGTTAACACCGCAACGATCCCTTACCTGACACGTCCCGGACGTGTGCAATACAAATTGGTTGGTGGACTATCTACCAATGATAAGCATCGACGTGAAGGTCCGGCCTTTGGTCTCGGAGAATTCTCCTGGGGGATCAATAACGGCTGGTCATTGTATGGTGGCTTTTTGGGAGCAGGTGACTACAACGCCTTATCACTGGGGGTTGGTCGTGACTTGATGGTGTTGGGTGCGTTGTCGTTTGACGTGACGGAGTCAAGGGCAAAATTGCCGGGAGAGAACAAAACCCTTACGGGGGGCTCTTATCGTTTCAGTTATTCGAAACGTTTTGATCAATACAACAGTCAGGTGACTTTTGCTGGATATCGTTTTTCTGAACGTAACTTTATGAATATGGGACAATATATCGATCGCCGCTATCGCAACGTTTCTTCCGATAGTGGAAAAGAGATGTATACCGTGATGTTTAATAAACAGTTTACAGATATTGGTCTCAGTGCTTACCTCAGCTATAGCCATCAGACCTACTGGAATCGGTCAGCAAACGATCACTATAACGTATCTCTGTCTAAGTATATTGATATTGGGCGTTATAAAAATATCAATGTGAACCTGTCAGCCTACCGTAACAATTTTGACAATAAAAGAGATGACGGTATTTACCTGAATCTTTCTATTCCGTGGGGAGAAAGTGGCACCCTTAGCTATAACGGAATGGCTAATCGTCAGGGAAATTCCCATTCGGTAGGTTATTTTGAGCGTATTGATGATCGCAATAACTATCGCATATCAGCAGGTACGAATATTCATGGTAAAGCATCAGCAAATGGTTATTACACCTACTATGGTGATCGGGCATTACTGACTGCCAGCGCCAGTTATCAGGATGGTGGCAATACTACCGCAGCACTCGGTTTGCAGGGGGGAGTTACTGTCACTGCCAATGGTGCAGCTTTGCATCGCACGAATATGCCTGGCGCAACCCGCCTGATGGTGGATACAGAAGGTGTCGGCAATGTTCCTGTCCGGGCATTCGGTTCGGCAGTACATACCAACCATTTTGGTAAAGCTGTGCTGGTAGATGTAAACAATTACTACCGTAACACCGCAAATATTGACTTAGACAAATTGCCGGACGATGTAGAGGCGTTGCGCTCTGTTCAATTGGCAACATTGACAGAAGGCGCGATTGGCTATCGTAAATTCCAGGTCATATCAGGACTCAAGGCTATGACAACTGTTCGTTTGCCTGATGGTTCATTCCCACCTTTCGGGGCATCTATCGTTAATGTAAGTCAACGGGAAATCGGGATTGTAAATGATGACGGGTATGCCTATCTGACCGGAATGAACAAAGGTGAAAAACTGAAGGTGTATTGGGATGGACGCGCTCAGTGTGAGATTACCGTACCAGATGAAATTTCGGCAGATTATTTAACTGCATTTTTGTTACCTTGTCAGTTTTTAAAAGATGAAGATAATTAAAATGTAATAAAAAAATCCATTTAATTGATCTTTAATAGAGTATTGCATTGCTTTATTTGGCATAGGTATACCGATATTAGTCGGTACCAGCAATATAAATATGATCTTTTTTGAGCATAAGCAGATGACACTATGAAACTGAAAAAAATTCTAATGATAACGGCCATAACGGTAACAAGTTTAATGTCAGTGCATCAGGTAATGGCGGCGATAGCATTGGATCGTACCCGCGTTATTTTTAATGGGAATGAAAAATCTGTCAGCCTGAATATTGAAAATCAACATCTTGATTTGCCGCATTTAGCACAGGCATGGTTTGAAGATGATAAGGGAAATAAGATCAACAGCCCACTCGTCGTTATTCCCCCTGTACAGCGTGTTGAAGCTGGAATGAAGAGCCAAATCAAGATCCAGACACTGCCAGCAGTGGCCCAGTTGCCACAAGATAGAGAAAGTTTGTTTTATTTCAACGTTCGTGAAATACCGCCGCGCAGTGAGAAACCAAATGTTCTGCAAATAGCTTTACAAACGAAAATCAAATTGTTCTACCGCCCGGAGGCAGTTATCGCACGTCGTATTGATCATGATAACCCGTGGCAGGAAAAACTGACCTTAAGCCGTCAGGGAAACCAATATATGGTGAACAATCCAACACCTTATTACATCACGATTTCAGAAGCTTCGAATAAGGCCAACGGTAAAAGTGTAGACGGTTTTAAACCTTTAATGCTGGCGCCCAAAAGCAGTGACAAACTGGGAGGAACGGTTAGTTCATTCGGTAAGCAACCGGTACTGACTTATGTTAATGATTATGGTGGACGCCCGCAGTTAATATTCAACTGTAGTAATAATACTTGCGTAGTGACAAAGGTTGTAGATGAAGGGAACTGATTGGCTCCTGACAGTCATATCCCGTCATAAACAGCTTGATAGGATCATAAAGCCGACTTCACCAGATCGTAACGGATTTTGGGATAAATGATAATGAATTTGTTAAGTATGAAGCTCTTTAACTATGCACTGAAAACATTGGTGCCACCGGTATTATTTCTGTTGGGGATTGGCAGTCAGCAAAGTGCTTATGCAAAAGATAACTTACGCCAAAATGTCAGAATCACGATGACCGTACTCGCTCCCCCTTGTGTTATTAAACCGCAAGATAAAACCATGGAAGTCAATTTTGGCAACATTATCAACCGGGATCTTTATCTGTATCACCGTACGCCAAGCCAGCAGTTCCGGCTGCATCTGGAGGAATGTGATCCCAGAATGGCCCAGAAAGTGAAAATCAGGTTTGTCGGGCAGGAAAGCAGAGAGCAGCCCGGATTATTAGCATTCAGTCATGGCAGCAGTGCTTCAGGTGCAGCCATTGGCATGGAAAAACTGGATGGTACACCACTCCCTTTTAATAAAACGGCTCAATTTAGACTCTTTGATACAAGCAGTAATAATGTAATCCCGTTTCAGGCATATGTAAAAGCTGATCCCAGTGCGCTTCTGCAAAATAAGATTGGTGTAGGAGAGTTCAATGCAATGGCAACTTTTGAACTCAGTTATGAATAGCGATTTCGGCTTCTTTTTTACCCCATGATATTCAAACTGAATTTGATGTTATTTAGGGAAATAAGGGAAATAAATTATGCACCATATTAAAAAATCGTTGATGAAGTTTGCAGCATTGTTGCTTTTCTTTAGTGCTTCATATGCCTATGGGGGAGCTTATGTTATGCCAGTAAATACTATTATATCGGATCAACGAATTGTCACTACCATGGAGATTATTGAATGGACAGAAGAAGAGGGGTTCGGCAATCCTTGTTATGGTAATGATCCATGTTATGTTGGCCCTGATGTTCAATATAATAACAACCAGCCGGGCATGTATGGTTCCTGTATTGATGCAAAGGCATGCCTGAATGACGCACAAAAGTACCGGACAACCGCGGAAGTAATGCGAGCCTATAAAAGACAGCTCGGAATTCCTATACGGGTAACGTTTCCTATTATTACCGCAGATGCCAAGTGTATAGGTTTATTTTACACCAAGCGGATATCATCGGGTTATGGTATCGCAACGAAATTTCCTAACTCCACTTGCAACAAATTACCACCGGTAAATCAAAGTTGTGAAATCAACATACCTTCTGAAATTGCCTACGGGGAATTAAAAGCTTCAGAAGTCAATAACGCCACTCGCTCAATTAATGGGCAATTCAAATGTGCACTTCGTAGCAACAAAATAATGTTACAAGTCAAATCCATTAATAGTGAGCCAAAAATTTATCTCGATACTAATAAGCAAATTTACTCGACATTGCAGATTGATGGAAGGGATGCGGCAGATGGCGTGCATGTTATCGCCCAGGGAAAAAATATTCCCTCGAATTTTACCCTGACGTCAATATTGCACACATTAACACAACCAAAAGCCGGTAAGTATGAAGGTACAGCAGTTGTTTTATTAACCTATTTATAAATTGAGAGTAAAGAGATTATGCGAGTCAGTATGCTGGTAGGTAAAAGGATCCAAATGAAGCGAAAAGAGCTTGGGATAACAGCAGCAGAGCTGGCGGACAGAATTGGCGTCAGCCATCAGCAGTTATCACGTTATGAACGGGGAACTAACAGAATCAGTCTGGAACATTTGGTCGTCGTCTCTATTACCTTAAAAACACCGGCAAGTTGGTTTCTGGAAGATTGCTTCACTAGCCCAAAGCCCCATATAAACAACCAATATACCTGTGTAGCTGAAACAATATTAGACTTATACTGATATTGTTCAGCAAGGCAGTTATCAATGTTGCATGAAGGCCATCTCAGAATAGGGATGGCTTTTTCTTTTTTTTCAAAACCTTTAGTTTAAAAATAAAACGCTCATTGGACTCAACATTCTCACCGGATAAAATACCAGCTAAAAAATAGCTCCCTTATTTGTTGGATAACCAACTCATTAGGGGAGCTGTATTTTATTCGCTTATACTCTTCGTCTTTCAAGTTACTTCTTTGTTGGCTGCATCTTGAAATCGATAGAGCATATTATCCGGTGATTTTTGCGTGCATTTCCTGTACAGAAATTACCTGTTCAGTCGTATCAGCACTGAGAGCCATAGTGGTTGCAAAACCGCCATTCAGGGTGGTGTCATAGTGCACTTTATATTGTAGTGCGCTGCGACGAAGCAGTTTTGAGTCTTCAATTGCCTGGCGACCAGCGGTGGTATTGACGATATAGTCATACTCACCGTTTTTGATTTTGTCCTGAATATGTGGACGACCTTCATGAACTTTGTTCACCAGACGTGGGTTGATCCCGGCTTCACCCAATACAACGGCTGTACCGTGAGTCGCGTCCAGTTCAAAGCCATGCTTGAGCAGTTTGGCTGCTAAATCAACAATACGCTCTTTATCCTCTTCACGTACTGACAGTAATGCCCGGCCTTTTTTACGCATAGTGGAGTTACTGCCCAGCATCGCTTTGGCGAAAGCTTCCGCAAAAGTACGACCAACACCCATCACTTCACCTGTAGAGCGCATTTCTGGCCCCAGAATCGGGTCAACTCCCGGGAATTTGTTGAATGGCAGTACCACTTCTTTCACTGAGTAGTAAGGAGGAATGATTTCTTTAGTCACCCCCTGTGACTGCAAGGATTGCCCGGCCATCACACGTGCTGCAACTTTCGCCAGTGGCAGGCCTGTCGCTTTGGAAACAAATGGAACAGTGCGTGCCGCACGTGGGTTCACTTCAATCAGGTACACTTCGTTATTTTTCACAGCGAACTGGACATTCATCAAACCACGGACACGCAATTCAAAAGCCAGTTTTTCAACTTGTTGACGCATAACATCCTGAATCTCCTTGCTTAATGTATATGCAGGCAAGGAGCAGGCTGAGTCACCAGAGTGAACACCCGCCTGTTCGATATGTTCCATAATGCCACCAATCAGGACACGTTCCCCGTCACAGATAGCATCAACATCAACTTCAACAGCATCGTCAAGGAATCGGTCCAACAGAACCGGAGCATCGTTGGAAACACTCACAGCGGTTTGGAAATAACGGCGCAAGTCTGACTCGTCGTACACGATTTCCATTGCACGACCACCTAATACATAGGAAGGACGAACCACCAGCGGGTAGCCAATGTTATTCCCTTTCTCTACCGCCTGTTCAATAGTGGTGACAGTGGCATTGGCTGGTTGTTTCAAACCAAGGCGATTTACAGCCTGCTGGAAACGCTTACGGTCTTCTGCACGATCAATCGCATCCGGGCTGGTGCCGATAATTGGTACACCTGCCGCTTCCAGTTCGCGGGCCAGTTTCAGTGGAGTCTGACCACCATACTGGACGATCACACCTTTTGGTTGCTCAACGCGTACGATTTCCAGTACATCTTCCAGTGTTACCGACTCAAAGTAAAGGCGGTCGGAAGTGTCGTAATCGGTTGAAACCGTTTCTGGGTTACAGTTAACCATGATGGTTTCATAACCATCTTCACGCAGCGCCAGTGCGGCATGTACACAGCAATAATCGAATTCAATACCCTGGCCGATACGGTTTGGGCCACCACCCAGTACCATGATTTTCGGCTTGTCGCTATTCGGATTAGCTTCGCATTCTTCTTCATAAGTGGAGTACATATATGCAGTGTCAGTTGCAAACTCTGCGGCACAGGTATCAACACGCTTGTAAACCGGATACAGGTTGTAATCATGGCGCAGTTTACGGATCTCTTTACCGGATACGCCGACCAGTTTTGCCAGACGTTCATCCGCAAAGCCTTTACGCTTGAGCTGACGCAGGAAGTCGAAAGTCAGGCCGTTGATGCCTTGCTCTGCGACTTGTTCTTCCAGACGTACCAGTTCTTCGATCTGTATCAGGAACCAGCGGTCAATGTTGGTCAGGTTAAAGATGCCATCAACGGACATACCGGCACGGAAAGCATCTGCGACATACCAGATACGCTCGGCGCCCGCATCTTTCAGTTCGCTGCGGATTTTGGTCAGTGATTGTGGGTCATCCAGATTGACTTTCGGATCGAAGCCAGTTGCTCCGACTTCCAGACCACGCAACGCTTTTTGCAGGGATTCCTGGAAAGTACGGCCAATAGCCATTACTTCACCGACAGATTTCATCTGAGTTGTCAGGCGATCATTGCTGCCGGCAAACTTTTCGAAATTAAAGCGAGGGATCTTAGTGACTACATAGTCAATTGATGGTTCGAAAGAGGCCGGAGTACGCCCACCCGTGATATCGTTCACCAGTTCATCAAGGGTATAACCAACTGCCAGTTTTGCTGCAATTTTTGCAATAGGGAAGCCTGTCGCTTTGGAGGCTAGAGCAGATGAACGGGATACACGTGGGTTCATCTCGATGACAATCAGACGGCCATTTTTAGGGTTAACAGCAAACTGTACGTTTGAACCACCGGTCTCTACACCAATTTCACGCAGTACGGCCATCGAGGCATTACGCATGATTTGATATTCTCTGTCAGTCAATGTCTGGGCGGGAGCCACAGTAATGGAGTCACCAGTATGGATCCCCATTGGATCGAAGTTTTCAATGGAGCAGACGATGATGCAGTTGTCGTTCTTGTCACGTACTACTTCCATTTCATACTCTTTCCAACCAATCAGAGATTCATCGATCAGCAATTCATTGGTCGGGGAGAGATCTAAACCACGTTCACAGATCTCTTCAAATTCTTCGCGGTTATAAGCGATACCACCACCTGTTCCGCCCATAGTGAAAGAAGGACGGATGATACAAGGGAAGCCAACTTCTTCGGCTACAGCCAGCGCTTCTTCCATCGAGTGGGCAATACCAGAACGTGCAGTATCCAAGCCGATTTTTTTCATCGCCTTGTCAAAACGCTGACGATCTTCTGCTTTATCAATTGCATCTGCGGTGGCACCAATCATAGTGACACCGAATTCTTGCAGTACCCCCTGACGTTCCAGCTCCAGTGCACAGTTCAGTGCTGTTTGCCCACCCATGGTTGGCAAAATTGCGTCCGGGCGCTCTTTTTCAATAATTTTGCGTACGACTTCCCAATGAATTGGTTCAATGTAAGTCGCATCTGCCATTCCTGGGTCGGTCATGATAGTGGCTGGGTTGGAGTTCACCAGTATGACCCGATAGCCTTCTTCCCTAAGAGCTTTACAGGCTTGTGCTCCTGAGTAGTCAAATTCACATGCCTGACCAATAACAATCGGACCTGCACCCAAGATCAGGATACTTTTAATATCAGTACGTTTTGCCATTTTTCCTTTTCTCCTGATTATTTGCCGTTCTGGACGTTTTTCTGGCTATCGTTTTGCTGACGATACTGTTCAATCAATTCAATAAAGTGGTCGAACAGAGAAGCGGCTTCATGTGGACCTGGGCTGGCTTCAGGGTGCCCCTGAAAACTGAATGCAGGTTTGTCAGTACGGTGGATACCTTGCAGAGTACCATCAAAGAGTGATTTATGAGTCACACGCAGATTTGCAGGTAATGAGTTTTCATCAACGGCGAATCCGTGGTTTTGTGCGGTGATCATGACGATATTACGATCCAAATCCTTAACAGGGTGGTTGCCGCCGTGGTGACCAAACTTCATTTTTACGGTTTTTGCACCACTCGCCAAAGCCAGTAACTGATGGCCCAGACAGATACCAAATACAGGGATCTCGGTGTTCAGGAAAGTTTTGATTGCTTCAATAGCATAATCACAGGGCTCTGGATCGCCGGGTCCGTTGGACAGGAAAATACCATCCGGTGCCATTTTCAGTACTTCGTCTGCGGAGGTTTTTGCCGGCACGACAGTAACGCGGCAGCCGCGATCCACCAGCATACGCAGAATGTTACGCTTAACTCCAAAATCATAAGCAACAATATGGTATGGCAGTTCTTGCTCTTTACGAGCTTCTGGTAATCCATCTGCCAGTGTCCAGCTTCCCTGTAACCACTGATAAGATTGTGTGGTAGTCACTTCTTGCGCCAAATCCATACCTTTCAAGCCAGGAAATGCTTTCGCTTTTTCAAGGGCAACTTGAGCATTTACTTCATCACCTGCAATGATACAACCGTTCTGTGCGCCTTTTTCCCGTAACAAACGAGTCAGCTTACGAGTATCAATATCAGCAATGGCAACAATGTTATGACGCTTTAAGTAATTAGACAGATTATCTTCACTGCGGTAATTGCTGGTTATCAGAGGTAAATCACGGATTACTAAGCCCTGGGCTTGAATAGTGGGAGATTCTTCATCAGTGGCATTGATGCCGACATTACCAATATGAGGATAGGTGAGAGTAACAATTTGGCGGGAATAGGAAGGGTCGGTAAGTATTTCTTGATATCCGGTCATTGAGGTATTGAAGACCACTTCTCCAACAGCCACACCCTCAGCACCTATGGCGCGACCGTGAAATTGGGTTCCATCTTCCAGAACCAATATAGCTGACTTAATCAAAACGCCCTCCAGAATGAATAAAAAATCGCATTCAATGCATATTAATTCAGAATTAATCCTTTAAATCAATGCCAATTATGATGTTTGTCAAAATTTTGGCAAATTCCGCGCATTCTAATGATGAGAGGGGAGCTTGTCTACAAAAAATGCCCTTTTTATTGTTTTTTTTTGCGACACTCACTGCTGTATCATTGAAATTTACCTGAAAAACATAAGAAAAGTGCGAGCATATTCACGATTAATGTGAAATTAAATTTTAAAGCAGAAAAAACAGTGTGATTTTTCGTATCTATGGGATAAAAGGGAATAAAAAAGTGATATTAAATTAGAAAACAGGTATAAATGATGTAATATGTATATTTTTTATTTAATTAAGTTAATCAGATAAATTATCTGCATTACTGTTACAATCGATAACACGATAACCTGATTCTCTGCCTGTTCTTATGAAATCGAAGATAATACTTTCTGAGCCTGAACGAATCACATTGCAACAACTTGCTTTGAATCATCCACATCGGGACATTCGTACGCGAGGAACGGGTTTGCTCATGCTTGCCAGAGGGATCAAGCCGTCCCAGATCACCGCTGAAATCGGATGCAGTCTCCGGGTTATCTATAATTGGGTTCACATGTGGCACAATTCAGGGATAGCGGGATTATTAGGTGGTCATGCCGGAGGCCGGTATCTCGCCATGACGCCTGACATGATTGCCACTGCGGTCGAAGCGGCCAGCGCAGAGTCCCTGACACTCGCCCGGATAGCTCAGTGCGTTGAGGCAAAGCATGGTGCCCTGCCTTGTACGCTTGAAACGCTGGCAAATACCCTGAAAAAGCAGGGGCTCACCTATAAACGAACCCGACTGTCGCTTAAAAAAAGCGTAACGAAACGGAGTTTGCTAAAAAATCCGCCTTGCTGAATAAAATTAAGGCTGGAGCACAGTTAGGCCATTACCGTCTGCTCTATTTCGATGAGGCGGGTTTTGCCGCGTCTCCTCCGGTGCAATATGGATGGAGTCCACGGGGTAAGCCCCATAAAACTGAGCCTCGAGAGCATGACAGACGGTCAGTTCTGGGGGCGTTAAATTACACGGATAACACGCTGTTTTACCAGACAACGTCAGGCAGTATCACGCGCGATGACGTGATTGATTTTTTAGAGCAGGTCGCCAAACAAGGGGACAACCGCCTGACATTTTTAGTGTTGGATAATGCGCGTATCCATCACGGGATCGAAGAACAAATCAGAAATGGCTGGTTACGAGAACACAACATGTTTTTATTCTATCTTCCCGCTTACAGCCCAGAGCTGAATTTGATTGAGATCGTCTGGAAACAGGCCAAATACCATTGGCGACGTTTTATCACTTGGACTCAGAATACAATGGAGCATGAATTAAATACTTTATTGAAAGGTTATGGCGACCAATTTGCAATTAACTTTTCTTGAGTACTTAATCAGAATTACGCAATTAATGAAAAATAATTGCGTAATTACAATTTGTTATATAATTAAAAAATTATAATTTATCCAGATCCAAGACATCCTTCATGTCATAAAGGCCATTATTTTTATCGGTTATCCAGACAGATGCCTTAACAGCGCCATTTGCAAAAGTCATACGGCTTGAAGCCTTATGACTGATCTCTACTCGTTCGCCAATATCGGCAAAAATAGCGGTATGCTCTCCAACAATATCGCCAGCTCTGACCGTAGCAAAACCGATACTTTTGGGGTTCCGCTCACCTGTGTGACCTTCCCGGGCATAGACAGCACAAGTTTTCAGGTCTCGACCTAGCGTATGCGCAATAGCTTCTCCCATTGCCAGTGCTGTTCCTGATGGCGCATCCACTTTATGGCGATGGTGAGCTTCAATGATTTCAATATCCGTATACTCTCCCATCACTGTTGCTGCTTTCTCCAGCAGCTTAAGGACAAGGTTGACACCGACACTGAAATTTGCTGCAAAAACAATAGGAATTTCATTAGCAGCATCTTTGATTGCTTGCTTACCTGCATCATCAAACCCAGTTGTACCAATCACCATGGCTTTACGGTATTGGCGGCAAATTGGCAGATATGTCAGCGTTCCTTCTGGTCGGGTGAAATCGATCAGGACATCAAAATCTTCAATGACAGCCTGGAGATCATCACGGATCGTAATACCGTTATGACCAATACCGGCCAATTCACCGGCATCTGCTCCCACCAATGAAGAGTCTGGGTGTTCTAATGCTGCACCAAGTGTAACGCCATCTAACTGCTGAATGGCCTGAATAAGATTGCGTCCCATGCGGCCACTGGCCCCTACGATAGCAATGCGAATATCTGTATCAGCCATAAGGCCCTCACTATAGTTGATATTGGTTTTAATTGAGGTGATAAAGCAAATTGCCTACAGCTTAACTGTCAATGGCTGGTTGCACCAGACTCAAAGGGAGATCATTAGGAAAACAGTGATCAGGAGGGCAGTTATAACAAAATCTAAACCGTAGATATAACATGATAGGGTATGTGAAAATAACATATAGAAAGTAAATTAATGCAATATTTATTATAACAATTCTTAAATATATACATAAAAATTATTTTTGATAAAAAAATAAATATTCTGGTTATTTTAGTAACACTGCTATAGCAATTTTATACAAAAAAGAAAAAGGCTCGCTAAATCCCATCTGGTTTGTTTTTTACAAAAAAAATTTATTGGCATAAGAACAATGAGTAGTTAGTGATACTTGAAAATGCCCGCATTCTTTATACCCTGTAGATGAGATCTTAATTTTCTTCAGATTGGAAACAGAGCATAGCTAGTTAAACAAGCGAATAGAAAAATGAGTGATATGCCCGTTGCCTTTCAAGTTACAGTCTGAAATCCACCGGATATAGAACTTAAGACAAAAGAATTCAATACCATAAAAAAATTAATTTTCACCAGAAATTTGGGTAATTATTTATGTGGCAACAAGAAAATGTAAAAGAGAAAATTCAGTTCTTTCATCTGAAAGAATTTGATGGTTTGGAGATGCTCAAAGCCAGTTACCATAAGCAAATATTTTCTCGTCATGTGCACGAGACCTTTTGTATAGGAGTAATAGAAGAGGGGGCTCAGCGCTTCTATCGTACCGGTGCGGAACATATTGCTCTTAAGGGGGATATTATTTTAGTCAATTCAGATGAAATTCATACCGGATCTGCTGCTGTTGCAACAGGCTGGTCATATCAGGCTATTTACCCTTCACCTGAATTATTACGCTCACTTTCACGCGACTTAAAATATGCAGATGGCAGTATACCGTGGTTCCCTTCTGCTGTGGTTCATGATCCTGGGTTATCTGAACAATTACGCTTGATGTTTAATTTATTGTCACAAAAAGATAATACTTTATTCAAAGAAACTCTGCTGCTTTCTTCACTTTCCTGGTTGATGATGAAACATGGCAAAACACGTATTACAGCACAGAAACTTCCTTCTGCTGAAAAGCAGATCTTACTGGCTAAAGAATATATTGATGCTCATGCAGAAACTGATGTTTCTCTCAATCAGTTAGCAGGAATGGTACAACTGAGTCCATGGCATTTTTTGCGGCAATTTAAGGAAATTATCGGAGTAACTCCCCATGTTTATTTAGTTTTTGCCCGCTTACGTATGGCCCGAAAATTGTTATTGGATGGACATTCTATACTAAATGTGGCTATTCGCTGTGGTTTTGCCGATCAAAGCCATTTTAACCGCCATTTTAAAAATGCACTAGGGATCACTCCCGGCATGTTTGTTCGTTCTCTGCAAACAGCTTAAAAATGTGCTATTACCTTATTGGAAAGATTTCCAATCAGATTAGCAAGAAATTATTTCATCACAATTTTATTCAATACTCCTGTATTACCCGCACGTAAGCTATCTGTCAATGGTTCTTTTGTTTTGTTGGCGTAGATCTGTTTATGGAAAAAACAATGACTGAATTGCAACCAAAAACATCCTCCTGGCAAGGGTTTTGGTCTGGAATATATAATATGTTACCGCTCTGCCTTTCGGTTATCCCCTGGGGAATACTTGCTGGCTCTGTCGCCGTTCAATCAGGGTTAACTCTGGGGCAAAGTATAGGGATGTCTGCAATCTTATTCGCTGGTGCGGCACAATTAGTGACACTTGGTTTATTAGCATCGGGTGCCAGTATCTTTACTATTATTATTTCAGTGTTTTTTATCACAGCTCAGCATTTTCTCTATGGCTTAACCTTACGCGAATATGTTTCTTTATTAAAAGTTCGTTATCGATTACCAATCGGTTTCTTACTAACAGATGAGTTGTTTGCTTTAAGTTGTGCTCAGAGAGATAAACAGATTTTAACTCCGGGCTATTTGATTGGTGCTGGATTATGTTTTTATGTATGCTGGAATCTTTTCAGTCTTCTGGGAATATTAATGGCTTCTTCTATTCCAGATTTAGATAAATATCATCTGGATTTCTCAATTGTCGCTACTTTCATTACTATTGTTGTACCGATGATTAAAAAACTCAGTGTGTTTTTGGGCGTGATTTTTTCATTGTTTTTATCAATGATATTATCTTACCTTCACGTTGAAGGTGCCATTATCATTGCTGGTGTCAGTGGTATGTTCTTTTCTGTCTTTATAGCCAGGTTAAATAAGGAGTCAGTATGAGTTGGGCCTTACTTTTTATTTTAGCTGGTATTGTATTATTTAATAGATATGTTTTTCTGGAACCTAAAGTTCCGGTAAAGCTTCCTAAAATAATCAATGAATCATTAAAATATTCTGCACCTTGTTTATTGATTGCAATATGTGGCCCCATTATTTTAATGGAGCATGGGGAGTTAAGAGAAGTTTCTAATAATCCTTATTTATGGGGGGCATTATTAACTACCGTTTTTGCTTTTTTTATCAGAAATATCGTAGTGTGTGTTGTTATCAGTCTGGCTGCTTTTTATGTGTTGTCTGCTATTTTATAGATACAAAGCGGGATTCTTTTTATATAATATTAACTAATAAACAGATATAGATAACTTTGCACATTTACTGCGAATTTATTTATAGATTGTAATAGTTACAATTTATGTTTTGATATTTCACTCTTTGTAATAAAAATAACTATATTAAAATTACTTTGTTCATCAATAGGAGGAATTATGAAAACAGGAATTGATCTTTATAAGGAATCTACCGCTATTCGAAATACATATAAGATATTACCTTTTCAAGGTGTGTGGAGTTGGCTAACAGGAAAGGATATTCCCGGCAGGAAAGCATTATGGAAATCCAGCTCAATTGAAATGATATGTTGGTCGATTAGTTGGATTGTAGTTGGTACGTTACTTATTTACTTGTCACTAAATAGTAATATGTCATCAATTGTCAAGTTTATTATCTATTTAGTCGGTGTACTATTTTCCACTTCCGGAGCCAGGTATATTGTTGCTACTATTATTCATCAAGGGGTGCATGGAAATTTACTTTCAACAAAATCACGCAATAGAGTTATATGTGAAATTTTATCCACAATATTCATTACTCAACCTTACGATTCATACCGTCAGTTTCATATCTATGAGCATCATGGAAAGGATTTTTCAACAACAGAAGATAAAGATTTAGCGGCAGTATACAAATTAGGGTTTGCCCCCGGAAAAACAAAGAAACAGCTCTATATTAACCTGTTTTTGACCCTATTTAGTCCTTATTTTCATCTTTCATTTTTCTATGGTCGCGTTAAATCAAATTTAATAGGTGTTCCTGTTTATCGATTTATCATGACCATTATTTATTTTCTATTCTTGGGCTACCTTGCTTGGTGGATGGGAATGATGAATTTTGTATTATTTATTATTATCCCTCATATAATTGTGTACCAGATAGCATCGTTATTACAGTTAATGACTGAGCATGTGTGGTTATTACGTCGTGAAAATGAGACTATTCTTCATAGCCATATCAAAAAACTCTTTAGGGCGCTTTTGTGGTTCACCTTGTCCTGAAAGTTTTTCTCTGAAATATTCTCTACAATGGATTATATGGGCTTTTAAACACTTATTCTACCACTTACCTGTTCGAATGTTGGTAGTGCAAGGATCACTGATTTGTCACGATTGGCATCATCGGGTAAGTAATATTAAAGAGTGGTATGACTATACAAGATTGAGAGAAATTAATGCAGAAAAATTAGCTAAAGAGGGTAAATATGATTATACCGAGTTTTGGGGATTTTATAATTGCCTGGATTATGTACTAACTATGCTCAGTAATTCCGAATCTATTGATGTTAATAATCTAAAATATAGACTTAATTAAAAATATTACTGAAAATAATATGACACGATATTTTTATAGGGAATTATAACTCATAGTTTAACATGGAATTATTGATTTGTTATCGATGGCAATTAACTTATTCATTATTATAAACTCCTTGAATATTACAGGAAAGAGGTGAATTAAAATAACTCATTCACCTCTTTTACATTAACACAAATTATTCTCCTATCTCAGGCAATTCGTAATGAGTGGTATCATGAATCTTATCTGCTCTTTCATTATCTGAAATGTTTTCCTGACGGAGGCGTTCGGCCAGAAACTCTATAAATACACTAAGTTTTGCAGGTAAATGCCGTGTTGGTGGATAAAGTATCCATAATTCGCCAGTATAGTTGGCCTTAAAGTTCCAATCAGGCAGAACCTGAACCAGTCGCCCCTGTTGTAAAGCATGTTTAGCGGTAAAATAAGGTAAGCTGCCAATTCCGATATGCCTCAACACTGCATCAAGCCGAACTCCTGTATGATTGGCTGCGTAACGACCATAAACATTGACGGTAATAATTTTACTTCCCTGATTGAATTTCCAACGCGAATCTCTTGGTTCTTCCCCAAGATAGATGCAACTGTGATTTTTCAGATCGTGCGGATGTTGTGGTGTGCCATGTTCTGCAAGGTATTCGGGTGTTGCACATAACATATGCCAAATATTCAATAACCGTCTTCCCATCAGGCCCGGAGGAGGCTGATCTGTGATCCGTATCGCAAGATCAACTTCTTCATCTATCAAATCTACATAACGATCATCAAGTCGCAAATTCACATCAACTTTAGGATAGAGGGCAAGAAAAGCAGGTATATGGGGATGAACAACAAAACGGCCGACCGCTTTAGGGACACTGACCCGGACTATTCCCTGCGGTTCGCGGTTAAAGTTTCCCGATACAGACATGATTGCCTGAGCAGAATTCATCATGTCCAGACAATGTTCATAAACGGTTTGTCCGCTTTCACTTAAACGAAGCTTGCGTGTTGTTCTTTGCAGCAGGCGGGTTCCGAGCGCTTTTTCCAGTCTGGCTACAGAGCGACTGATAGCAGAAGGTGTTGCGGCAAGCTGACGTGCAGTTTCAGAGAAACTACCGGTTTCAACCACTTTGGCGAAAATAGCCATTTCCCGCATTAAATTTATCGTGCTATTTATGCTCATAGGTCAAAAGTTATTTGAGTTGAGGATGGATTATCGCAATGGAATTTATTTAATACAATCAGGGAAATTTGTTTATATGAAAAATATTGAGTATGACTGAACGTCTTTATTTATCCAGTTCTATCCTGAGCGGGGAAGTTGAAGTTTTAGATTGCTCTTTCTGTGGTGGCTCTTTCTGTAATGATGAACGCTATGCAATCCGATTAAACGTAACACTATTTCATCCTCAGGGAGGAGGACAACCTAGTGATGTTGGCTGGCTGAATGATGTGGAAGTTGTTCACGTCGCATTTGAAAACGATGACATCATTCATTACACAAAACATCCTATCAATACAGGAATAGCTTTTGCGCGTGTTGATGAAAATCATCGCCAATTACATTCACAGCTACATTCGGCAGGTCATCTTATTGGTCATATTGTTGAGGGTTTGGGTTGGTATCCTGTCAGTGCACACCATTGGCCCGGAGAAAGTCGGGTTATCTTTAAACCCGGAATGCATGCTCAAGCTGTTTTTGTTGAAGCACTCCAAGAAAGTTGTGATCAATTTATCGCTGAAAATTTGTCTTGCCAGATTACTCTGCGTGATGATGGATTTCGGCAAGTCAGTTTTGGTGAACTTCCCCCTTACCCTTGTGGCGGAACACATGTGACATCATTAAAGCATATTCACAAAATTCAGATACAAGCCATTAAGGAAAAGAAAGGCAAGTTATCAGTGCAATATGACATAGTCATGCCAACGTAATGCATGGCGTCATAATAGATTCAACCAGTGATATCACTATAAATATAAATGTTTTTCGGAGTAAATATGCTTTCTGACTACTTGCATGAGTTTTGGGGACTTGCACTTATTCATTTTCTGGCTGTTGTCGCACCGGGGCCAGATTTTGCAGTAACACTACGACAGAGCATACTCTTTGGTCGTTGGATGGGAATTTGTACCGCTGTTGGTATTGGTGCGGGAATATCAGTCCATGTTATTTATACGTTGATTGGTATCGGAGCTTTAATACATTCAACACCTTGGCTGATGACAATAGCAAAAATGATTGGTGGTATATATATTTGTTATCTGGGGGTTCAATTTATTAGGAGTAAGCCGGAAAAAACGGATTTTATCCTGCCGAATGAGGCATCACCGCAACAACGAAACCTGCGACGGGCTTTTTTTACTGGTTTTATGACAAATGCTACCAATCCCAAAGCAACTTTATTTTTTCTGGCTGTCTTCACAACGGTTGTGAGTGCAACTACGCCGTTATCTGTCCAGATTTTTTATGGTGTGTGGATGTGTATAGTAAATGCAGCGTGGTTTATTCTGGTTAGCTGCCTTTTTTCCAGCTCTGTGGTTCGCTTACAGTTTATCCGATTAGGGTATTGGTTCGAACGTGCAGTAGGCGTGGTTTTGATTGGTTTTGCTGTTCGTCTTTTATTTATTTCTATGTAACAGAAATTGACTCAGTACAGTAACGGTGTATTATGACTTAATTCAAAGGTATTTTTATTTTTTATGTAGAGGAATTTTTATATCAACCAGTATGGAAAATATAAAATTATTTAATTATCCCAACCTCCTTAAATAAACCAGTTTATTGATAATATTAATTATGGAAAAAAGAAAGATTTTTAACTAGTCATGATAGTAATATAATAATAAGAAATGTTTATATCATAAGGAGGAAAATATGATATCCAGATCAAAATCTTTTTCAGAAATATGGCCAGGATCAATTGATATCAGATGTTCTATAGTTATCAAGGAGGCTGGTCTGTCAGAAGTATTTAACGCAACGCAAAAAATGAAAGACACTATGAATAATCAGTGGTTGTGCTCTAATTATTCTGGTCAGCTTGATGAGGAGCAAATAACATGGAATTCGAGATATAACCAGGCATTGAAAATATTTAAATTTTTTTATACTAATATTGGTATTCGCCTTAAACTCGAAGAAACTGATAAAAGAGTGTTGTTTTTTTGTTGCTTATTTCAGAGGCATTCCTATCGGAGTTTTACAATTATTAATTACGGATGGGTTACCTAAAGTCGTTTTTTTGGCAACTCATTGTGGCATTCGAGGTTGTGGTGTTTTATTAATTGAATCTGCTGTGAATAAATCACAACAATTAGGAATGGAGGGAAAGTTACAACTTTCTCCATATGAGAGAGCGATATCGGCATATATGGCGATGGGATTTACCAGGGCTGGGGAACACCTGGAATTATACCCTGCTGACAGAAGTGATAAATGGAAATGGAATGAGGCAACAGGTCGTTATAGATTCTGCTGAATATCAGGCGGGACACCTAATACACTATATTCTATGGATATCAAGATGCAACTTGGAAAGAGGGGTATATGATATATTTGGATTTTTGTTAGAGAAAAGTCGGGTGAATTATTTACATCTTCCAAAATATAAAGAGGGGAATTAATGTAATGTTCAGATCAAAATCTTTTAATATTAACAACCGTTCTGTAGGATTTGGCTCTTTAACCCGGACTAAATCCTGTTCGGATATGTACACAACATTGGTTAATATGAAAACATTTATCACAATCAAGGAAGTTAGCCCAGAAGAAGCATTATACGCAACGGAAAAGATGCTAACAGAAACTATGGCTGATGACTGGTTCTATTTTGATTTTCTTAAGCTTGATGAGGAACAAGAAAGGTGGAAAATGAGGTATAATCAGGCATACAATATACTTAATTGTATCTCGACTAATGCAAAGCTTCAATCTATGAGAGACAAAACTGGCGGATCAAAAAAGTTTTTTTTTGTTGCTTATTTCAGAAGTATTCCTGTCGGTGCTTTACAATTATTAGTGAAAGATAATCATGAAAATGAGTTACCTGAAGTTTCTTTTTTGGCAACGCATTGCGGCATTCGAGGTTGTGGCATTTTATTAATTGAATCTGCGGTGAATAAATCACAACAATCAGGAATGGAGGGAAAGTTACAACTTTCTCCATATGAGAGAGCGAGATCGGCATATATGGCGATGGGATTTACCAGGGTTGGGGGACACCTGGAATTATACCCTGCTGACAGAAGTGATAAATGGAAATGGAATGAGATAATAAACCGTTATGAATGTTATTAAATTTCTTGGGCTATACATTCATATTCGGCTTTTTGTTAGAAAGATGCCGAATAAATTATTTACATCTTTCAACAGAAAAGCCGAATTTAAGTTGAAGCAATCCTGGAATAGCTACTCTTAAGTCAATCCGAAGTTAATGAACTTCTTTCACTTCAACTCGTAGCTCTTTCGGTACTTCGAACACAATGTTTTCTTCGCGGCCATGTAGTTCATTAACCGTTTCTGCGCCAAGCGTTTTCAAACGTTCAATAACTTGTTGCACTAAAATATCCGGTGCGGATGCACCTGCTGTCAAGCCAATAGAGCTCACACCATCAACCCATTCCTCTTTGATATCATCCGCAGAATCAATCAAATAAGCAGATTTTCCCATACGTTGTGCCAGCTCAGCCAGACGATTTGAGTTTGATGAATTTTTAGAACCAACGACCAAGACAATATCGGCATCTGTTGCTAAATCACGAACCGCTTCCTGACGATTGGTGGTGGCATAACAGATATCATCTTTACGTGGGCCGATAATATTCGGGAACCGGGCATTAAGTGCATCAATCACTTCTGAGGTATCATCCACAGAAAGTGTGGTTTGTGTCATAAAGCAAAGGTTATTTTCGTCTTTAACCTGCAATTTCCACACATCTTCCGGTGATTCTACCAGATACATACCGCCTTCAGGGTTATTGTACTGCCCCATCGTGCCTTCAACTTCCGGATGACCGGCATGTCCGATTAAAATAGCTTCTTTACCTTTACGGCTTGCACGGGCGACTTCCATATGGACTTTTGTTACCAGTGGGCAGGTAGCGTCAAACAGCATGGTTAAATTGCGGGAACGCGCTTCGTTACGGATGGTCTGAGAAACGCCATGTGCGGAGAAAATCAGAATTGCACCATCAGGAACTTCTGAAATTTCTTCAATGAATATAGCACCCCGATTCCTGAGATCATCAACTACATAACGATTGTGTACTACTTCATGGCGAACATAAATCGGTGCACCATATAGTTCTAATGCGCGTTCTACAATGCTGATGGCGCGATCAACACCAGCACAAAAACCACGAGGGTTAGCCAGCAATATTTGCATGGTTTTCCTCCAACTGAGGGTCTATTTCCAACACTTCAATCTCAAAAGTGACGTTTTGGTCAGCCAGTGGATGGTTAAAATCAACAGTGATGGAACCTTCTGCTACTTCTTTGATAAAACCCGGCATTTCGCTGCCATTCATAGCAGTAAATAGCATGATAGTTCCGGCTTCAGGAATATTTGAATCGGCAAAATCGCGTGGTGTGAAGTATTGCACCAGATCAGGATTATATTTGCCGAAAACAGTTTCTCCTGCCAGCATGAATTTATGTTTATCGCCAGCTTTCAAACCAATCAGTTGCTGTTCCAGTGGCTCGGAGAGGCTGCCATCACCTAAGCGGAATAATGCGGGTTTACCCTGACTATAAGTCGAGTCGGCTGTTGAACCATCATCCAGTTTTAATGTGAAGTGTAACAAAACTGCACTGTGCGTTTGCACCTGCATTGACATGTTGCTCAAACCTTTTAGTAAAAAACGATTTAGTAAAAAAACGATTTAATAATAAACAATTGCAAGTGGGTGAAGCTATCAGCCCCGGTTAATATAACCGGGACTGGTTTCTTATTGTTTTTTCGATGATTGTTGTTTAGATTCTGCTTGTTTTGGTGCAGTTTTCTTATCATCCGAACTGATAAAGCTTTCGATGATAATGAGTGCTGCCCCGATGCAAATGGCAGTGTCTGCAATATTAAAGGTAGGCCAATGCCATTCTCCGACATAAAAATCGATGAAATCGACAACAAAACCATGTACCAGCCGATCAAACAGATTTCCCAGTGCTCCACCAATCACTAAAGCATAAGCAATGTTACTCAGTTTCTGCTTGGCACTGGAGCGATACATCATTACCAGCAGCGTGACAGAGATGACAATTGCAATCAAGGCAAAAAACCAACGCTGCCAGCCACCTTTGTCAGCCAGAAAACTAAATGCAGCCCCAAGATTCTGGGCATAAGTCAGATTGAAGTACGGTATTAATGGTATGGATTCGTACAGTCTGAAGTTTTGCAATACTAACTGTTTACTGCCCAGATCCAATATCAATACCACAGCAACTAACCAAAGCCAGCGAAGGCCAGTGGAACAAACGGGTTTCTTCATCAGGCAAATTTACGCTCTTCACCGTTACCGGCAACGTTAGTTACACAGCGGCCACAGAGTTCTGCATGTTCCGCTACCAATCCCAGGTTTTTAGCATAGTGCCAGCAACGTGGGCATTTTTCACCGTCTGCTTTACGGAAGGCAATTTTCAGCCCTTTAAGTTCGCTCTGTTGTGCATCACCACCCGCAGATGAATAAGCAGCAACTTCGGTTTGTGAAGTCAGTAATACAAAACGCAACTCATCAGACAGTTTGTTAAGTTTTTCTGCCAGTACTTCATCAGCATAAAGTGTGACAGCCGCTTCCAGTGAACTACGGATATGTTTATCGGCACGAGCCTGTTCCAGTACTTTGTTCACTTCACTGCGAACTTGCAGCAATTCAGCCCAGAAAGTATCGTTCATATTTTCACTATCTGCCAGCCCGAACAAGCCATCGTACCACTCTTCGGTCAAGACAAACTGTGCACGCTTGCCAGGCAATTCATTCCACACTTCATCAGCAGTGAAGGAAAGGATTGGTGCCATCCAGCGAACCAGTGCTTCCGCAATATGGAATAAGGCACTCTGGCAGCTACGGCGGGCAATACTGTCGCGTTTCGCGGTGTACTGACGATCTTTGATGATGTCCAGATAGAATGAACCCATCTCTACGGAGCAGAACTGCATCAAGCGCTGAACAACGGAGTGGAAATCGTATTCATCGTAGTGCTTGAGGATATCAGCCTGTGCTGCCTGTGCACGACCTACCGCCCAGCGATCCAACGTTACCATGTCTTCCGCTTTCACCATGTGCTGTTCAGGATCGAAACCGTTCAGGTTTGCCAGCAGGAAACGAGCAGTATTACGGATGCGGCGGTAAGCATCAGCTGAGCGTTTCAGGATTTCATCAGAAACTGCAATTTCGCCGGAGTAATCTGTTGATGCCACCCACAGACGCAGGATATCTGCCCCCAGTTTGTTCATCACATCTTGCGGGCTAATGGTGTTACCGATAGATTTGGACATTTTACGTCCTTGTTCATCAACGGTGAAACCGTGAGTCAGAACCTGACGGTAAGGTGCTTTACCTTTGATCGCGGTTGACAGCATCAGTGAGGACATAAACCAGCCACGGTGCTGGTCAGAGCCTTCCAGATAAATGTTTGCGGAATGACCATTGAATTCTGGTCGGACATCGACAACAGAGGCGTGGGTGCTTCCTGAGTCAAACCAAACGTCCAGTGTATCCTGTGTTTTGATATAATCTGTTGCGTCATCACCCAACAATTCTGATGCGTCAAGATCCCACCATGCCTGAATGCCATCTATTTCAACACGCTTGGCGACTTCTTCAATGAGTTCTGGTGTGCGAGGGTGCAGTTCTTGTGTTTCTTTGTGCAGGAACAGAGACATTGGTACACCCCATGTGCGCTGACGGGAGATACACCAGTCCGGGCGGTTTTCTACCATGGATTCAATGCGCGCTTGTCCCCAACCTGGGATCCACTCAACCCCTTTGATCTCTTTCAATGATTGTTCACGCAAGCCGTTCTGATCCATGCTGATAAACCATTGTGGAGTTGCTCGGAAGATGATTGGCTTTTTGTGACGCCAGCAGCAAGGATAGCTATGCTGAATTTTTGACAGACTCAGTAACGCACCTTTTTCTTTCAGTAACTCAACGATGACATCGTTTGCTTTGAAAACAAACAGGCCATCCAGAGAAGGATAAGTGCCGGAGATGTAGCAGCCATTCGGCCCAACCGGGTTCGCGATTTCAAGACCATATTTCAGGCTGATAGAGTAGTCGTCCGGGCCATGACCGCCCGCAGTATGTACTGCACCAGTACCCGCATCAAGAGTAACGTGATCGCCCAGAATGGCAGGAGTGTCAAAGCCCATGAATGGATGGTTGAAACGCATCAGTTCCAGATCTGCGCCTTGGCAGTCACCGATAACTTCCCATGCAGTAATTCCTGCACGCTGCATAACAGATTCAACTAATTCCGCAGCCAGAATCAGGCATTCATTGTTAACTTTGACCAATTGGTAAGTGATTTCTGAGCCCAATGAGATCGCCCGGTTTGCTGGTAATGTCCATGGTGTGGTTGTCCAGATCACCAGAGAAACCGGTAGCTCCTGTGGCTCCATACCAGATTTGGCAAATTTGGCATACACTGCATCTGCATCAACGGCTGTGAAGCAGACGTCAATGGAAGGGGAGGTTCTGTCGTAATACTCAACTTCCGCTTCGGCAAGAGAAGAGCCACAATCAGTACACCAGTGAACAGGTTTAACACCTTTCAACAAATGACCATTACCGATGATACGACCCAGTGCGCGAATGATGTCTGCTTCTGTTTTGAAGTCCATTGTCAGGTAAGGCTTATCCCAGTCACCCAGAACACCCAAACGTTTGAAACCCGCTTTTTGTGTTTCGACCTGGCTCATTGCATATTTGCGGCACTCAGCACGGAACTCAGCGGCGGAAAATTTTTCACCCGGCTTACCGATAATCTGCTCAACCTTGAGCTCAATTGGCAAACCGTGGCAGTCCCAACCTGGAATATAAGGCGAATCGTAGCCTGATAACCCTTTGGATTTAACAACAATGTCTTTGAGAATTTTATTGACTGAGTGACCAATGTGAATATCGCCGTTTGCATACGGAGGGCCATCATGCAAAATGAAGGTCTTTTTACCTGATTTTGCTTTTCTGATAGCTTGATACAAACCTTCTTTATACCAACGTTTCAACATATCTGGTTCGCGCTTGGCTAAATCCCCGCGCATAGGGAACCCTGTTTCCGGTAAATTCAGGGTGTCTTTGTAGTCACTCATTCTCGATTCTCAGTTCCAATTTTCCGCTATACCCTTTATGTGGGTATCAGATATATGACTCGGATCGCTGCAAAAAGTATTCCCTCGCAGCAACCACATCATTTGCGATTTGCTGTTTAAGCGCATCAAGCGAAGCAAACCGCTGCTCATCACGCAATTTTTTGCGTAATACCACATTGATATGACGCCCATACAGATCCATTTGGGTATCAATCAAATGCACTTCAAGTTGCTGGCCCTGACCAGCAACGGTAGGGCGATTTCCGATGTTGGCAACACCCGGTAAAGGGGTATCGCCTAATCCATAAACTTCAACAGCATATACGCCTTTTACAGGAGCAACCAGACGTTTTAAAGGTAAGTTTGCTGTAGGGAAGCCAATCGTTCGCCCCAGGCGGTTACCATGCACAACTCTGCCACTGATGCTGTAAGGATGCCCTAATAATGTTTCGGCCAATATTAGATCATCATCTTGCAACGATTGACGAATAACGGTACTGCTGATCCGCAATCCACTGGCACAAAAGCTGTCTGTACTGGCAACACCAAAACCGTATTGTTTGCCTGCTTGTTGTAAATAGTGAAAATCACCGAAGCGGTTTTTACCGAAACGGAAATCATCACCTACAGTCAGAAACTTAACACCCAGTTTTTCAACGAGCAACCGAGAAACAAAGGCTTCTGGTGAGTTGGCTGCAAAGTGTCTGTCAAATTTCACACATAACAAATAATCAACGCCATACTGAGATAAATATTTTATTTTATCTCGTAGCCGTGTCAGGCGGGCTGGCGCTTTATCTGCGACAAATACTTCCAGTGGTTGTGGTTCGAAAATCATAACCATTGTCGGTAGTCCGAGCCGCAGCCCTTCTTGTTTCAAATGTTTCAATAAAGCCTGATGCCCACGATGGACACCATCAAAATTACCAATCGTCAGCACGCAACCATGGTGACGCGCCCGGATATTGTGTATACCGCGAATTAGCTCCATAGCTGGCTCAATACCGTGAAAATTGCCGGATTATACCTTGTACAACGCACAAGGTTAACCCACGATCACAAAGGGTTTTAATTAATAACCTGATTCATACAATAAAAACAGGTTGGATGCCCGAAAAATATTTAATTTATCGCATTTATCGGTGATTCATTGAGTTTTTTATTGTGAAAGACTGTATTCCCTTTCAGTAAGCTGATAAAATCCTGCCCCATCACAACGTAACCAGCGTCGCCGTACAACGACGCTTATTTGCACAAATCCATTGACAAAAGAAGGTTGAACAGGCATATTCCTCGGCCTTTGAATTGTCCTCGATAGAATATATTTGGGAGTTGGACCTTGGCTAATATCAAATCAGCTAAGAAACGCGCCGTACAGTCTGAGAAACGCCGTCAGCACAACGCAAGCCGTCGTTCTATGGTGCGTACTTTTATCAAGAAAGTATACGCGGCTATCGCTACTGGCGATAAAGAAGCTGCACAGAAAGCATTCAATGACATGCAACCAATTGTTGATCGCCACGCCTGCAAAGGTCTGATCCACAAAAACAAAGCAGCACGTCATAAATCTGCTCTGGCAGCGCAAATTAAAGCAATGTAACTCTTTGCTTTAATTATGCTGAAAAAACCGGCTTTTGCCGGTTTTTTTGTATACCCATCGTCTTTAAAGTTGCATCTTGAAATCCATAAGGTATATCGTGCTGACGCAGATTCGCGTTATTTTTCCGGTCTGTTTTTTAACGGAACGTTGAATAAACCTGAAAAGTCTTTATTACACACGCGTTGAACTGCTGGATGCTGGATCATCCTTTCAGCAAAAATGACGTAATACTCTTCCTGCACTGAATCCAGTCTGCCTATCTCAGTAATATCACTGTCAGCAAAAGTATCATTAGCATAGAACGAAGGCGCAATAAAGATAGCATTATGATACATACCAAATGCTTTCATCAGTGCTGCATCGTCGAACTCGCCTAATACTTCAACTTGCAGATTTTTATTACGTATCCATGTCAGTAGCTTCCTGCCCAGCATTGAACGGCGGCCGGGGATCAACAAACGGCGTTCTTCCAGGCATTCAGGGAATGGTTTTTCCGGAATTGGCGTACGGCAGTAAAAACTAATGCTGCATTCTCCCAACTTGACGGAAAACAAACCTTCCTGCTGGGTGGAGTCGACCGGACAATCTGACAGGATCATATCCAGTTTATGCTGGCTGAGTTGCTCAAGCAGCATTTCATGGGTTGATTCAAAACAACGCAGGTGGATTTTTTCCTGTTCCACAACTGCGGTTTCCAATACTTTGCTGACTAAACGTTTAGACAAGGCATCTGCAACACCCACATCAAACAACAGGTTTGACTCTCTGCTGTAGGTGACAATATCCAGCATTTCCTGACTAAGCATGAACATTTTATCAGCATAGCGAAAAATAAGTTGCCCCAGTTCCGATGGAACTAATCCTCTTCCCTGACGCTTAAACAGCTTTCCACCAAGGCGCTCTTCCAGGGCCTTAATCTGGCCGGTAATAGTCTGTGGTGTCAGGTATAACGCTTCAGCAGCCCCAACAACAGAACCTTCTTTACACACGTGCCAAAAATAATAAAGGTGGTTAAAGTTTAAATGTGAAACCCGCATATATTTATCCTTTGTGTATCACCTCACATCTGCATAACAGCCATGACCTTATATTTCAGGCCGCCAGATTATGGTGCTCTCCTGTCTTTCTCTAATATGAATATTCACGGCACAGCAGATGATATGTTATGCCGTGAATATTAAAAGGATGAATTAATTTGGAATTGTTTATGATTGTGCGCCTAAATTAGTCCATTCGACTACATTTGGCTATGTTTTTTTCTTTGACCAATTTTCTTTGGTAAAAGCGCATTCAGTAACCCATAACCAATGATAGCTGCCGTAGTTGAGCCAATTAATATCCCCAGACGCGAGTAGGTACTGAATGTATCACTCAGACCTTCAAATGCCAGACCGGAAATAAAGATAGACATAGTAAAACCAATTCCACAAAGTACAGATACGGCAAAGATTTGCGGCAAACCAATTCCTGTCGGTAATTTGGCAATCCCCAGTTTTACTGAGAGCCAGCTAAATAAGAAAATACCCAGAGGCTTGCCAATAAACAGGCCAAGTGCCACCCCCATAGGTAACAGCCCTGTCAAACCGCTCAGCGTAACTCCCTGCAATGAAACTCCGGCATTGGCAAAAGCAAAGAGTGGCAGAATTAAATAAGATACCCACGGATGTAAGCCATGCTCAAGAGCTTCGGAAGGTGAATGACCTTTTTTACAACGCAGAGGGATCAAGAACCCGACAATAACTCCTGCCAATGTGGCATGAACGCCGGATTTGAGGATACATATCCACAAAATTACGCCGACAACCAGATAAGCCGGTGTTTTAGCGATTCCCCGCCAGTTCATCCAGGCCAGAAGCCCTGTCATGGCTGCGGCTAATCCCAGTGCAACCATAGAAACACTTTTAGTATAGAATAAGGCAATAATGATGATAACACCCAAGTCATCAATAATCGCCAAAGCGAGCAAAAACACTTTTAATGCTGTAGGAATACGTTTTCCTAGCAGAGCCATAACTCCAAGCGCAAATGCAATATCGGTGGCAGCAGGAATAGCCCAGCCCTGACGAGTGATTTCATCATCGCCATTAAAGAGTAAATAAACTAAAGCAGGGGCGAGCATACCACCAGCGGCGGCAATGACAGGGAAAATGGCCTTATCACGGCTGGCTAAAGAGCCTTCCATCAATTCCCGCTTAACTTCTAGGCCAACAATCAGGAAAAAGATGGCCATTAATCCATCATTTATCCATAGCAGGAATGGCTTATTGATTTCCAGAGCAGCAAACTGAACTGCAACCGGCAGGTTAAGAAATTGATGATAAATACCCTGAAATGGCGTATTCGCCATTACCAGCGCAATAATGGCAGAAATAATGAGAAGGATCCCTCCGGCTGCCTCTAATTTCAAAAATTGGCGAATAATTGCAGTCATAGATTAGTAACCTATAAGATGAATTAGGTTGTAGATACTATATGTTTGTAAACATGATGTTTATAAAAGCTACAGTAGTAAATGTTGTTATTATAAATAATATGGTTGTAAATAATGCAGTCATGCATAAATGCAGTTGTGAATACTATGCTAATCATGACTTCGGAAAAAATCGATTATTTGTGATATTTTTATCGGAATATGCGAATAATTTTAATATGAAAGTAATTTTTTTAAGATGAATGGAGTGAAATCAGTGTTGATTGACTTGAAGAGTTTATGGAAGTGCCTTTAATGGTTTCATTTCGGCAGACTGCATCAAAAGATCGAAACGGAGAGTAATTATATTGATTTTTGCACAATCTTTTAGTCTGCCCAGATACAAGTCTATTAACGTAAAGCTTCTACAGCTAATATAATAGCCATTAAGATTATTATCCCACCTCCTGTAAGATTAACCAGCTTCATTCTTTTTTCAGTAAAAGACGGACGGGAACTCATGGCATGTGCCGCCGCAACCCAAGCTGTATCGATTATTAAACCTAAAACAATCGGTATCAGTGAAAAACTGAGCAGGGATGAAATAGGGCTGTCTGTGCCTGTTGTTAAGAAACTCGGAACTATCGTACCGAACATAATCAATGCTTTTGGATTTGTTGCTCCTACAATGATCCCAAGTATCAGTGTTTGCCTATGTTTATTGGCACTAACATTTTCCGCGGTTTGTAACGGCCTGGAAAAAAACAGGTATTGAAAACCGATAGCGAGTAGGGCGGCGGAGCCCAGTAACCGAATAACCATCAAAGCCATACTGGATTGAATAAGTAAAGAGCCAATCCCGAAAGCAACAATCACAGCAACAAAATAGGTTCCGATTGCATTACCGATCACACCTCGTAATGCATTAGTTCGACCGACAGACACAGCCTGCCCGACAATAAACATAATACTTGGGCCAGGAACAGCTATCAGCACTGCACAGGTTAGCAAGAGCCCTAACAGACCATTAAGTGCAGAAAAATTTGTGAGCATAATACGGTAACCCTCGCGTTTTGGTGCAGTGACATGAATGTTGTTATTCCTGTTAAACATGTCCGGTATAATGCAATCATGACCTCTTGGCAAGCAATGCCAGAGTTGGTTGCATACGGAATGCTTCGGCAACCTCCTCTTCACTCATCAGCGGATAACATTTCTCTACAAATTCATCAAGTACCGGTAATATGTTTCTTCGTTCTTCAAGGCCCAGAACGCTGGCACAGGCGTTAAAAGCCACATTTTTATATTGGTCAACGTTAGTTTCTTCATCCACATAGTCATCAATATCCCAACGGCTAATCAAACTTTCCTGCATATGGAAAGAATCCACTTCTACCCCTTCGCGGAAAACATGAAATACGGGATGAATATAGGCACTTTGTGAAGGATCGAAATGATTGGCTGGTAACGTAAAATAATGTGTCGGAAGATCGCCATTGCCATACCGATGGAACCCATACTCAAATACCACTTCAATACGATTTTCTTTATCTTGCCAACGTTCGTAGTTATATTCTCGTGGAAATGGTGGCCATACGCGTGCATATACGCTGTCTTTATCATCATTTGTTTCAAAAGTAATGGTACTGCCTAAGTAGTTGAAAAGCTCAAATAGGGACATCGTCGTACTGACAAATTCGACCAGAAATTCAGAGAGCGCGGTTAATCCATCTGAGGGATTAGTCATTGATATTTTGCATTCAAATATTGTTGTTCAATTTCAGTTACATTAAATCGAAGATATCTGAGACCTGGGCACGTACATCATGTACGTTGTGTGTCTGCCGGACAAACTGTGGCAATGATCTGGTGACAACACGGGTTTCGGCTGTGATATCGATAAGATGATGTGCAGTTATTTTTTCGCTGCTCTCTATTGTAAAATATGTATCCTTATATAAAGGAGAAAATCTATTTTCACATAGTTTTCCTGATATTCGATTAGCTGGTCATTGATGTGACTCACCTAAATTTAAATAAAATGGGCTTAGGTTTCATTGAATTAACTTTAAATGCTTGAATCAATTCTTCAGCTTTATTATTTGCCAAATACATAAATGCAACAAGAGATAATTCAAAGCAATTACCAACTAGAGAGTTACCCTTTTCATTTTCACTTACTATATGTTTATATTGGTTTTCAGGAGAGTATAAAGTGTGGAGTACATTTTGAAGGTTATACAGTCTATTATTTCTATCTTTAATCTTTTCCTGTGAATATCTTGTTTTCCGGGATTGGGAACGAAATTCTAAATCACGATAGAATATATTTGCGGTTTTATGTTTAAACATACTGTGAGCATGTTTAATTGCCTCTTGTAAAATGACATTAATCATTATTAATCACCTAAAAAATTGAATCCCCCCTCTTTATATCTTACTGCATTTGACACCGCTTTATAAGATAAATGGGGGGATCATTACCAGAAGGCTTATAGAGAGAGCAATTTACTTAGTTAGGTCATCAAAGAATTTTTTTACACCATCAAGGAAGCTTTTGGAACGTGGGCTGTTGGTTTCCCCACCTTTTCCACCAAAAGATTCGCCCAGTTTACGCATCAGCTCTTTCTGTTCTTCGTTCAGCTTAACCGGTGTTTCTACGACAACACGACACAACAAATCACCCTGAACTCCGCCACGAACGGATTTAACACCTTTGCCTTTCATGCGGAACAATTTGCCAGTCTGAGTCTCCGCAGGGATTTTCAGGCTGACGCGGCCATCAAGGGTTGGAACTTCAATTTCGCCACCCAATGCCGCAGTTGCGAAATTGATTGGAACTTCACAATAGAGGTTGCTGCCATCACGCTCGAAGATATGGTGCGTTTTGACCTGAACCTGAACGTACAAATCTCCTGCTGGTGCGCCGTGTTCACCTGCTTCACCTTCACCACTCAGACGAACGCGGTCACCGGTATCAACACCTGCCGGGATTTTAACGGACAGCGTTTTGTATTTCTCAACACGACCGTGACCATGACATTTGTTGCAAGGCTCTTTGATGACTTTTCCGCGCCCATGACACTGAGGACAAGGTTGCTGAACAGTAAAGAATCCCTGGCGCATATGTACCTGACCAGCACCATGACAGGTAGAACAGGTTTCTGGGCTGGTGCCTGCTTTTGCACCACTGCCATGACAGCTTTCACAGGATTCCAGCGTTGGGATGCGAATTTCTTTGGTCACACCACGGACAGCTTCTTCCAGCGTTAGTTCCATGTTGTAACGCAGGTCTGAGCCACGACTTGGGCGCTGCTGACGGCGGCCGCCACCGAAAATATCTCCGAAAACGTCACCAAAGATATCGCTAAAGTCAGCTCCGCCACTGAAACCACCTGCACCACCACCCATACCGCCGTGTTCAAAGGCAGCATGACCATACTGGTCATAAGCGGCGCGTTTTTGTGAGTCGGTCAGGATCTCATACGCTTCTTTAATTTCTTTAAACTTACCCTCAGCATCTTTATCCCCCTGATTGCGGTCAGGATGATATTTCATTGCCAGCCGTTTATAGGCTTTTTTGATCTCTTTTTCGTCTGCGGTTTTGGAGATTCCCAAAACTTCGTAATAGTCTTTTTTTGCCATTATGTTGTTTACCCTTAACATGCACACACGGGCGTGGAGTTACCTCAACGCCCGTGCCAGTTAACAAGTAACAGGCGCCCTGTTACTTTGCCCGCTAAGGGCTATTATTTTTTGTCTTTAACTTCTTCGAATTCAGCGTCTACAACGTCGTCGTCTTTCTTCGCGTTGCCTGTACCGGCGTCAGCAGCGCCCGCCTGAGCTTGTTGCTGTGCGATTTCCAGAAGTTTCTGGGATGCTTCAACCAGAGCCTGAATCTTCGCTTCGATTTCAGCTTTATCTTCGCCTTTCGCCGCTGTTTCCAGTTCAGAAGCCGCTTTTTCGATTGCAGTCTTGTCATCTGCTGGCAGTTTGTCGCCAGCTTCTTCAACTTGCTTGCGAGTACCGTGGATCAGCTGATCAGCCTGGTTACGGATCTGAACCAGTTCTTCGAACTTACGGTCAGCTTCTGCGTTTGCTTCTGCATCGCGTACCATCTGCTGAATTTCTTCCTCGTTCAGACCGGAAGATGCCTTGATGGTGATGTTCTGCTCACGACCAGAGTTTTTGTCTTTCGCAGAAACGTGCAGAATGCCGTCAGCATCAATGTCGAAAGTAACTTCGATCTGCGGAGTTCCGCGCATTGCTGGCTGAATACCATCAAGGTTGAACTGACCCAGAGATTTGTTATCGCTGGCACGCTTACGTTCACCTTGCAGTACGTGGATAGTTACCGCAGACTGGTTGTCTTCTGCTGTAGAGAACACTTGGCTATGCTTGGTTGGAATAGTGGTGTTCTTATTAATCAGCGCAGTCATCACGCCGCCCATGGTTTCGATACCCAGAGACAGTGGAGTTACGTCCAGCAGCAGAACGTCTTTCACGTCCCCTGCCAATACCCCGCCCTGAACCGCTGCACCCATGGCAACAGCTTCATCTGGGTTGACATCTTTACGTGGTTCTTTACCAAAGAAGTCTGCAACGGCTTTCTGTACCATTGGCATACGAGTCTGACCACCAACCAGAATAACATCTTGAACGTCAGATACAGACAGGCCAGCGTCATTCAGTGCGACTTTCAGTGGCTCAATAGAACGTTTAACCAGATCTTCAACCAGAGATTCCAGTTTCGCACGGGTTACTTTAACATTCATGTGCTTAGGACCAGTCGCGTCTGCGGTAATGTATGGCAGGTTCACGTCAGTCTGCTGAGCGGAAGACAGTTCGATTTTTGCTTTTTCTGCGGCTTCTTTCAGACGCTGCATAGCCAGCGGATCATTACGCAGATCGATGCCTTGTTCTTTCTTGAATTCATCAACCAGATAGTTGATCAAGCGGCTGTCGAAGTCTTCACCCCCCAGATGGGTATCACCGTTGGTTGCCAGAACTTCATAAGTTTTTTCGCCATCAACTTCGTCGATTTCGATGATAGAGATATCGAAAGTACCGCCACCTAAATCGTAAACTGCGATAGTGCGGTTACCCACTTCTTTGTCCAGACCGTAAGCCAGCGCAGCAGCAGTTGGTTCGTTGATGATACGCTTAACTTCCAGACCTGCGATACGGCCAGCATCTTTAGTTGCCTGACGTTGTGCATCATTGAAGTAAGCAGGAACAGTGATAACTGCTTCTGTTACTGGTTCACCCAGATAATCTTCTGCGGTTTTCTTCATTTTCTTCAGAACTTCAGCAGAAACCTGAGGAGGTGCCATTTTCTGGCCTTTTACTTCCAGCCATGCATCACCGTTGTCTGCGTTGGTGATTTTGTATGGCATGATAGCAACGTCACGCTGAACTTCCTCGTCCTGAAAACGGCGGCCAATCAGGCGCTTGATAGCAAACAGAGTATTTTGCGGGTTAGTAACAGCCTGACGTTTAGCTGGTTGACCAACCAGAGTTTCACCATCCTGAGTATATGCGATGATTGAAGGAGTGGTTCGATCACCTTCGCTGTTTTCAAGCACACGAGTTGTTGCGCCGTCCATAATTGCCACACAAGAGTTGGTAGTTCCCAAGTCGATACCAATGATTTTACCCATCTAAACGCCTCCACAAAGAATTCATATATTCGGTCAAGTTACTAAGCTATATGAGGACGAATGTTTTCTTTTCAATGGCACGATCAGCCAGAAATTCCTCATATTATGTTTTCAGTTGTTGCTGAAACGTCAGTAGTAACTGTAGTTGAGACTTAAATGGGGTCATTCATCTCATCATCAAGGGGCTGATTGAAAAAAAATTGAGATTTAATAAAAAAATTTTTTTGGGGTCATTGTGTAGTTGATGCCATCACATTATGATCCGCCGCCTTTTATGATTTTCTGGCATAGAAATATGTCATGAGAAATTTTTTAGTATTTTTTTTATCAGTTTTTTTAGGGGAATTATGAATTCTAATCAGTTGGCTAATCCAGGCCCATTGGGTTTGATGGGTTTTGGCATGACAACAATGTTGTTGAATTTACATAACGCAGGTTTTTTCCCATTGGCATCTGCCATTTTAAGTATGGGAATTTTTTATGGTGGTTTGGCTCAGGTATTGGCTGGCATCATTGAGTACAAAAAAGGGAATACGTTTGGTGCAACTGCGTTTACCTCTTATGGTATGTTCTGGCTTAGTCTGATTGGCCTGTTGTTCCTGCCAACAATGGGGCTGGCGGAAGCAACCAGCCATGAGTTCCTTGGCGTTTATCTCGCTTTGTGGGGTATTTTCACCCTGTTCATGTTCTTTGGAACATTCAAAGCTAACCGCACTTTGCAGTTTATCTTCGGTAGCCTGACACTGCTGTTTGCATTGCTGGCGATTGGCAACATTACCGGTAATGCCAGTATTCTGACTTTTGCAGGTTTCGAAGGTGTCATTTGTGGTGCCAGTGCTTTCTATCTGGCTATGGCCGAAGTTCTGAACGAACAGTATGGGCGTACTATTTTACCAATTGGTGAAAGAAAACATGCTTAATCTCAGCATCATTGGCTGATTAATAAAAAACAGGATGAGTTACCGCACTCATCCTGTTTTTTTATCTTATATTTTTTGTCTTAATGATTGTATTAGTGTCTTGCTAATCTAATGTGGTTCTTTTATCCAAATAAAGAGCCAAGAATATCCCCACGACAGACAATGTCAGCATATAGTACGCTGGGGCTAATGAGGTATATTTCATTAACAGAGTAATCACAATCGGAGTTAATCCGCCAAAAATGGCGTAGGCCAGATTATATGAAAATGAAATGCCACTGAACCGGATTTCAGGTGGATAACTTTGAACCATAACGAAAGGCACTGCTCCTGCAACACCAACAGAGAAACCTGCGATAGCATATGCACTGAAGAGTCTGATGGGTTCATCACTGATATTGTGATAGAAAAACCATGTTGCGGCAGCCAACAGCAGGCTACCAGCCAGTAATACCTTGCTTGCACCCCATTTATCGCATAAATGCCCGGTTAATATACAGCCAATAAAAAGGAAAATAATTGCCAAACTATTGGCTTTCAGCGTCATTGATGGTTCCAGATGGAAAACGGTCTGCATATAGCTTGGTGTCATTAAAATAACAACCACAATACCCGCCGAAAGAAGCCATGTCAGCAACATGGAAACAGTGATTGCACGTTTATGATTCAGGATCACAGACTTTAGGGGCAGTTCTTCCGCTAATGCTTTACGTGCCTGCATATCCTTAAATATCGGAGTCTCATGTAACCAACGGCGCAGATACATAGCAAACAAGCCAAAAATGCCACCAAGGAAGAAAGGGACGCGCCATGCCCAGTTCAAAACTTCTTGTCTGGTATAAGCCGAAGTAATTGCTGTTGCTATCAAAGAACCAAGCAAAATGCCGAGAGTCAGTCCTGCGGTGAGCGTTCCACAGGCAAGGCCGATATATTTATGGGGAACATGTTCCGCTACAAATACCCATGCTCCGGGGACTTCACCCCCAATTGCGGCTCCCTGCATAATCCGCATCAGTAATAATAGTAATGGGGCAGTAATGCCGATTGTGTCGTAAGTTGGCAGCAATCCGATACTTAGCGTCGGTAAAGCCATCAGCAAGATGCTGAGGGAGAACATTTTTTTGCGTCCAATCAGGTCACCGAAATGTGCCATGATGATTCCACCTAAGGGACGGGCCAGATATCCGGCAGCAAAAATGCCAAAGGTTTGCAATTGCCGGAGCCATTCAGGGATATCAGCTGGGAAAAAAAGCTCACCAAGCACGATGGCAAAAAAGACGAAGATAATGAAATCGTAAAACTCTAAAGCTCCACCTAAAGAAGCTAAAAATAGAGTCTTATAATCCTGTTTGTTTAGTGAACGATTTTGATGTTCTGACATAATGTACCGATTTATAGTTATAAAATGGGATTTTCATAAATCATAAAGTAAGAATTATGACTCTATCAGACCTTAATAAATGAAAAAGCAAAATTTATTCAATATTAAAAGACATTTATTCTGTAATTTTTGTAATGGAATTTTTTTGTTAATCAATAGATTTTGGTGATAAAAAGTTTCTGATAATCGATAGATTTGATTTAAGCGTTCTTTATTTATTGTGATGATTTATCTCCTTTATTTTTCAAGTTGCCAGTATTCGATTGGCAACTTGACCCACCATACGTTGCAATGAGGTGTCAAAATTCTCGTGCCAGGCGGGATCAATCACGAAATAACCATCTTCTTGTAATTGGGCAATATTGCGTCGGGTAGTTTTTTTTTCTCCCACATTGCGTTTCCCATAACAGGGAAAAACAGTACCGGAAACGTGGAGGACAAAATCACTGTGGTTAACCGGTTAGGTGCAGTACCATGCGCGACGGCTGCCATAGTATTTCAGCCCTTATTTGTCAGAATAGTCAGCGATACTCGTTAGTGTGTTTCAGCAACTCGTCTAGTTGTACCAAGTAAGAATCTCTTCCATTCCTCCGCCATTCCCGTGGATACCCCAAAGAGACGGTCATGTATTAAATAGTTAGATTGGGCGTTAAAAAATAATGCTCACGTTCAATAAAAGTTCCTATCACCTTATCGTGCATTTCCTCAGATTTTGAATAACCCATGGCTTTTCTATTCAGCCTTTTGATTCGGGTACGATGCGTTAAATTCGTTCTCTCTATACGTTGGGTAAACGTCTTTCCAGTCAGGCGCTTTTCCTCGGGAAGACTGTCATAAACAGCATAGTTATCCGTGCAGTAAAACCGAATATTAAAACGTGAGCTGAATGTTATTTCCATCAAGGGGAAGTGTCGTTACGTTTCGGGACGTGAGTTTTTTAACGTTTTCATGACGGTGGCTGTTGCGACTTTCAGGACTCGAGCGGTGTCACGAATTCCCCCGTTATTCATCGCCATGTCGACAATCTGCTCTTTAACACCGGGTTTGCAGGCTTGATAGGTGTATTCCAGCTAAAAGACCTTACAGCAGGTATAGCAGCGATAACGAGGATGTCCGCCATTTCCTTTTCCATGTCCTTTGACATATTCTGGTTTGTGACAATAACAGTAATAGACATCAACTTTGGCCATGCTTCATCCTTAAAAAGCCGGAAGCATATCACAGCAACTAACTATTTATACGTGACTTATAATAGAGCTTCGCGATCACAGTCACACTTCTATTATTCGAAATTTGAGTGGTAACTAAAAGTAACTAATATCGAAAAGTGAATTATTACTGCTTTTAATGGTAACAGGATGTATACCTGTTGTCGTTCAAGTTGCAGTTTTTGTCAGCTGCGTCACTTGAAAATCTTTAGGATATGACACCTGACAATAATTCCCCGCATGGTATGCAAGGGAGGATTGTCAGTTTTTTTGCCTGAATAAAATTCACCGTCTTGCACTTCCCGGTCTGTCTATGGAAAAAATGGGGAAATAGCATGAAGTACCAACTACTGGCCCAGGAAATTATTGCGGCTGTCGGTGGGCAAGAGAATATTGTCAGTCTTGTCCACTGTGCGACCCGGCTGCGATTTAAACTGCGGGATAGTGCACTTTCTGATATCGGTAGGCTAAAAGCTCAGTCAGATGTTATGACAGTTATTGAAAGTGGGGGGCAGTTTCAGGTAGTCATTGGTAATGAAGTAAGTGATGTTTATCAGGCAATTCAACAAGCACTAACTCCTCCTGATGAGGTAGAAGTCACATCAGACTCAGCTAGTAAGAAAGACAGCCTTTTTAACCACTTCATTGATATAGTTTCCAGTATCTTCAGCCCATTTTTGGGGGTTATGGCGGTGGCTGGTATCTTAAAAGGATTGCTTGCGGTTACTGTTACTCTGAAATGGATGTCTTTCGACAGTGGGACTTATCATGTTTGGTATGCTGCCAGCGATTCTCTGTTTTACTTTTTCCCACTGGTGCTCGGTTATACAGCAGGTAAAAAATTTGGTGGTAATCCCTTTATTTCGATGGGTATTGGTGGTGCATTAGTTCATCCCATGATCATCTCTGCCTTTAAAGCATCGACAGTGGCTGGTGGTTCAACTGAGTATTTCATGGGTATTCCACTCTCCTTCCTGAACTACAGTTCTTCAGTGATCCCGATTATTCTGGCCTCTTGGGCAAACTGCAAGGTTGAAAAGGCATTAAATGCTCATCTTCCTGCTGCAATCAAGAACTTCATTACCCCCCTTGTTTGCCTTATGTTGATTGTCCCTCTTACATTTCTTGTCATTGGACCAACGGCGACTTGGTTAAGCCAGTTGCTGGCTCAAGGTTACCAAATTGCTTATGGATTCGCTCCGGTACTGGCAGGGATAATTACGGGAGGAGTATGGCAAATTTGTGTCATTTTTGGTCTGCATTGGGGGTTTATTCCTATTACTATCAATAATCTAACTATTGTTGGTCACGATACGTTGATGCCTTTGATACTTCCCGCCGTGATAGGACAAACAGGAGCGGCCTTTGGTGTGTTCCTGCGTACCCGCGATGCTAAATTGAAAATGTTATCTGGCTCGGCCGTAACCACCGGGATATTTGGTATTACTGAGCCTGCGGTTTATGGTGTGACTTTACCTTATCGACGCCCGTTTATTTTTGGCTGTGTTGCTGGAGCAATTGGCGGTTCAGTGGTTGGTTATTCCCAAAGCGCAGCCTATTCATTGGGGCTGGTTAATATTCTTACTTTTACTCAGCTTATTCCACCAACGGGTATCAATAATACGGTATGGGGCGCGCTTATTGGTACTGCGCTGGCTTTTGTCATTGCAACTTTATTGACATGGTTGTTCGGGCTTCCTGCCTCAACCAAACTCTCCACAAAAGAAAATAAGGATGAAAGATGCCACTGACATCATTATTCATCATGTGCCCAAAGAGGAGATCCGTATGAAACAGTTCCCAACACATTTTCTATGGGGTGGTGCAGTTGCTGCCAATCAGGTTGAAGGGGCTTACTTAACCGATGGAAAAGGGCTTTCAACATCCGATGTTCAACCACAGGGTATTATGGGACCTGTCACTGAGCGAGAGGGTGATAACACACAGTATCTTAAAGATATTGCTATCGATTTTTATCATCGTTATCCCGAAGATATCGCATTGTTTGCTGAAATGGGGTTTACCTGTTTGCGTACGTCCATTGCATGGAGCCGGATTTTTCCTCAAGGCGACGAAACGCAGCCTAACGAAGCAGGGCTGGCATTCTATGACAAGTTATTCGATGAAATGGCGAAACATGGGATTAAGCCATTGATCACGTTGTCCCACTATGAAATGCCGTGGGCATTGGTCAGAAAATACGGTGGATGGGGTAATCGCAAGCTGATCGATTTTTTTGAGTACTACGCCCGCACGGTTTTCACTCGTTATCAGAAAAAAGTAAAATTGTGGCTGACATTCAATGAAATCAATATGTCACTGCATGTACCGCTAACAGGAGTCGGATTACCTAGAAACAGCACACAATCAGAGATCTATCAGGCCATCCACCACCAATTAGTAGCCAGTGCCCGTGCGGTGAAACTGTGCCATCAGATTATCCCTGATGCCAAAATTGGCAATATGTTATTGGGTGATCTGATGTATCCATTGACGTGTAAACCGGATGATGTACTGGCAACTCTCCAGCAAAATCAGAAGTGGCTGTTTTTCGGTGACTTACAGTGTCGTGGTGCTTATCCCGGCTATATGCTGCGCTATTTCCGCGAAAATGGCATTGAGGTAACGATAACTGAACAAGATAAGCAGGAAATGCACAATACGGTTGATTTCATCTCATTCAGTTATTACATGAGTGGCTGTGCGTCAGGGGATGAATCTGAATATCAGAAAAAACAGGGTAATATCCTGAATATGATCCCGAACCCACATCTGCCCAGTTCAGAGTGGGGTTGGCAGATAGATCCGGTCGGTTTGCGTATTTTACTCAATTTATTGTGGGATCGTTATCAGAAGCCACTGTTTATTGTTGAGAATGGCTTGGGAGCCAAAGATACCGTGGAAGCTGATGGCAGTATTCAGGATGATTATCGCATTCGTTATCTTAATGACCACCTTGTGCAGGTCAGGGAGGCAATTGAAGATGGGGTGGAGGTTATGGGATACACCAGCTGGGGGCCGATTGATCTGGTCAGTGCTTCAAAAGGCGAGATTTCCAAGCGGTACGGGTACATCTATGTTGACCAGAATGAACAGGGAACAGGAACACTGGAACGACGCCGTAAGAAAAGCTTCTATTGGTACAAGCAGGTGATTGAAACTCATGGTGACAGTCTGAATTTGAGTTAGTGCGTGAGGCCGGTTTCTTTTCTCAAGGGTTCTGATTTTATTCAGAACCCTTTTAATATGTGTTTTCTGGCTAACTGATAGCCGAAAATCAGCCACTGAACACAGGAGAGCAGGGATTAACGGCGGGCACTTTTGGGTCTGAAAGCGGCCACAATGGTTTCATCAGTTTCGATATAAGGGCCATCCAACAGTTGAATACAATAGGGCACACTAGCAAAAATCCCCGGTACTAAAACCTTGCCGCTGTCATCTTTCAACCCCTCCAGCGTTTCTGCAATGGCTTTTGGTTGTCCGGGCAGGTTAAGGATCAACGCCTGGTTGCGGATCACACCGACCTGACGAGACAAAATCGCTGTTGGCACAAATTGCAGACTGATTTGACGCATCTGCTCGCCAAATCCGGGCATTTCACGATCAGCAATTGCTAATGTTGCATCTGGTGTCACATCACGGCGGGCAGGGCCTGTTCCTCCGGTAGTCAGTACCAGATGGCAGCCCAATTCATCGACTAATTCACACAGAGTCTGCTCAATCAGGATTTGCTCATCGCGGATCAGTCGGGTTTCGATACTGAAAGGAGTGGTTACCGCTTTCCCTAGCCATTCTTCCAGTGCAGGCAGGCCCTTGTCCTGATAAATACCGCTTGAAGCACGATCAGAAACAGATACGAGGCCAATGCGTAATACATCCATACGAACCTCAATTAACAGTCAAAAAATAAAAACAGCAAAAAACAGTGAAAAAGGCGACACTATTATGTCGCCTTTATAGAAGAAAAAATAGCGTACTGTCCAGGATTACAGCAGGTCAGCGATCATGCTCTCAAGTTTAGCCTGATCAATAGCGAACTTACGGATACCTTCCGCCAGTTTTTCGGTTGCCATCGCATCCTGATGGTGTTCCCAGTAGAACTCAGCTTCAGTCATTGGAGCTGGACGAGGTTTAACTTCGCCCTCATAGCCCAGTTTACGTTCAACTTCGCCTTTTGTTTCAGATAGTTCTTTCAGTAATGCAGGAGAGATAGTCAGTCGGTCACAGCCAGCCAGTTCCAGAATTTCACCGGAATTACGGAAGCTTGCTCCCATAACAACCGTGCTGTAACCATGTTCTTTGTAATACTGGTAAATTTCAGAAACAGAAATGACACCCGGATCTTCGTGTGGTGCGAACTCTTTTTTATCGCCATTCGTTTTGTACCAATCAAGGATACGGCCAACAAATGGGGAGATCAGGTAAACGCCCGCTTCTGCACAGGCACGCGCTTGTGCAAAAGAGAACAGCAGAGTCAGGTTACAGTTGATACCTTCTTTTTCCAGTTGCTCCGCAGCGCGGATACCTTGCCAGGTGGAAGCCAGTTTGATCAGGATGCGGTCATTGCCGATACCCGCTTCGTTGTACAGTTTGATCAGACGTTTTGCTTTCGCGACACTGGCTTCGGTGTCATAAGAGAGACGGGCATCAACTTCAGTGGAAATGCGGCCAGGGATCAGTTTCAGAATTTCCAGACCGATGTTAATTGCCAATTTATCGCCGGCATCAATAATTTGTTGCTCACGGGAATCGCTTTGACGACGTGCCCATTCAATGGCTTCATCAATCAGTTGGCGGTATTCAGGGATCTGTGCAGCATTCAAAATCAGGGAGGGGTTAGTTGTTGCATCTTGCGGCTGATACAATTTCATTGCCGCGATATCCCCGGTATCTGCTACTACTGTTGTCAGTTTACGCAGGGAAGTCAGTTTATCGGTCATGGTTAATATCTCATCGTTATACGTAAAATCTTTGGCACAGTTGCCTCGCCATCTTGTGATAATAGCATGGTCAAGCTCAGCTCGTCAGGTCGGAAAATTCTATCGCTGTTATTCCCCTTTATCAGGTTAATTTTGCTAAATTGAAGTGGAAAAACCTCGATTATTGAGAAAACCATTCAGAAACTTGGAACAGAATCATGCTTATTACTATTTCACCAGCCAAAACGCTCGATTATGAAAGCCCGCTTGCAACAGAAAAGTATAGTCAACCAGCTTTGCTGGAGGAGTCAAAACAGTTAATCAACGTCTGCCGCACATTAACAACAGCACAAATCGGTAGCCTGATGGGTATCAGTGATAAACTCGCGGGATTGAACGCAGCCCGTTTTGGTGAATGGAAACCCGGTTTCACACCGGAAAATGCTCGTCAGGCGATCCTTGCTTTCAAAGGGGATGTCTATACTGGTATGCAGGCAGAAACATTCTCAGATGCCGATTTTGATTTTGCCCAAACTCATTTGAGAATTTTATCTGGATTGTATGGGGTCTTGCGTCCTCTTGATCTGATGCAGCCTTATCGTTTGGAAATGGGTATCAAACTGGAAAACCCCCGTGGTAAAGATTTATATAAATTCTGGGGGGATCGTATTACGGAAAATCTGAATGCTGCACTGGAGCAACAAGGTGATGATGTTCTGATTAATTTGGCTTCTGATGAATATTTCAAATCGGTAAATACCAAAAAGCTGTCAGCCAACATGATCAAGCCGGTTTTTCTGGATGAAAAAAATGGTAAATATAAAGTTATTAGTTTCTATGCCAAGAAAGCTCGTGGATTAATGAGTCGCTTTATTATTCAGAACCAACTGACCGATCCAGCACGGTTGGTGGAGTTTAATCTGGAAGGATATGCTTTTGATGAATCTCTTTCCAGACGCAATGAATTGGTGTTTAAACGCTCTGAACAGCCTTGATAAAGGTCACTCCACAGTCATTGTGGAGTGACAAATGCTACTTATTTCGGTGCTCTTTCCATCAGAAATTCGCGTAAGGCGGCAAAATCAGCGGGCAGGACGTAGGATAACAATGCCATATCTGCGCGTTCTGCCAGTTCTTGTGGTAACGGCAATGGCTGGCCGAGGATAGCTTCCACACTTTCTTTGAATTTGGCTGGATGAGCCGTTCCCAAAAACAGTCCGTACTCGCCTTTCTGCAATTGATCCCGTAATACCCGGTAAGCAACGGCAGCATGAGGTTCAGAAATATAGCCTTTGGCGGCTAATTCCTGAATTGTGCTTTGGGTGATATTGTCATCTACAACGCCATTGCCCAGTTTACTGAATGACCAGCCTTTGCGACAGAAAAGTTCTTCAATACGCGGCCAGTTATTTGGCTGACTGACATCCATCGCATTGGAGAGAGTGGCAACGGTCTGGTTTGGTTGCCATGTGCCTTCTGCCAGATAACGGGGAACGGTGTCGTTAACATTGGTTGCTGCGATAAAACGTTTTACCGGCAATCCCATTGATTTTGCCAGTAAGCCCGCGGTCAGATTGCCGAAGTTGCCGCTAGGCACGGAAATTACCAACTGTTCGCGTTTTTCTGCCGGGATTTGTGCAACGGCTTCAAAGTAATAGCAAATTTGTGCCAGTAGGCGGCTGATATTAATTGAGTTTGCAGAGTTGAGGTGTAAAGCTTTTTTCAGTTCTTCATCATCAAAAGATTGTTTAACCAGCGCCTGACAAGCATCAAAATCGCCTTGAACAGCGACAGTGTGAATATTGCCACCCAATGTGCAGAACAGTTTTTCCTGTAATGGGCTGATTTTTCCTTCTGGATAGAGGATAACTACCTGTACGTTGTCTAAACCATAAAAGGCATGAGCGACAGCCGCTCCGGTATCACCGGAAGTCGCAGTCAAAATAGTGACCGGTTGTTCTCCTGCAATTTGTGCAAGGATCTGAGCCATAAAACGGCCGCCAAAGTCTTTGAAAGCCAGTGTCGGGCCGTGATAAAGCTCCAGTGAAGCGATGTCATCTTCGACAGTTGATACGGGAGCAGGAAAAGCAAAAGCATTTTTAACGCGTTCAGCCAGTTGTTCAGTGGGAATTTCATCGCCAATAAACGCAGAAAGAATACGCAGACTGCGGCTGACAAAATCCAGTTTTAATAATTCATCAATTTCGGTACGACTGAATTCAGGTAAATCCTGCGGGAAGAACAATCCTTGTTGTTTCCCCAATCCTTGTTTAACTGCCTGTGAAAAACTGACCTGTTCGTGATTGTCTTTTAAGTTATATAATTTCATTGTTACCCTACCTGTCGTGCGCCTGCGAGATCCAGACGGCAAATATGAACAAAACCTTCGTCATTCTGTACGTAATGTTGTTGCAGCCACTGGGCCACTTGTTTCGCTATCGCCATCTCATTGCAAATCGCAAATAATGTCGGGCCGGAGCCAGAGATGCTACATGCCAGAGCACCCAGTTTTTTTACTCCGTCACGTGCGCTGGCAAAACCGGGTAAAAGCTGTGTGCGATAAGGTTCGGCAATAACATCATTCATCAATCTGGCCGCTAAATCAGATTGTTGGGTGTAGCAGGCGTGAATAAATCCTGCAAAATAACGGCCATGGTTAATGATATCGCTGCGGGAATAGTGAGCAGGCAAAATTGCGCGTGCTTCTGATGTCGAAACCTTGATGCCGGGGTATGCCATCACCCACAACCAATCATCAAAAGCGGGGATTGACTGACAAACGCTATCTTCCTGAGCCAGGATTAATTGCAGCCCACCTAAATAGCACGGTGCAACATTGTCATAATGCACACTACCGGAAATTCGTCCTTCTAATTCTCCCATCATGTTCAATAATTGGCTGCGCTCAAAAGGACGACCTGCATACTCATTTAATGCCACTAATGCGGCAACTACTGAGCAGGCACTGGAACCTAATCCAGAGCCAATCGGCATGTTTTTTTCCAGTGTCATGGTAACAGGAAGTTTTTTACCCAGTCGCTGGCAAAAGAGCTGCCAACATTGGTAGACAATATTGTGTTTGGGATTTTCAGGTAGTTTGCCGATAAATTTCCCTTCGTTATTTAAAGTAAAACTTTCTGCTGCACTTACAGAGACACAATCCCCAAGCAGTGAACCATCAGCAGGAGAAACTGCCGCGCCAAGCACATCAAACCCAACCCCAACGTTACCGATAGAGGCAGGCGCATAAACCTTGACCACCATTAAACCCCCAGTTTCCATGACAGAGTGCGTAATATATCAGCAAAAACTCCTGCTGCCGTCACATCGTTCCCTGCCCCGTAGCCACGCAGCACCAGTGGGATTGGTTGATAATAACGGGTATAGAAAGCCAGTGCGTTTTCGCCATTTTTGACTTTATAAAGCGGATCATTGCTATCGACTGCGGCAATTTTCACCATACAACGGCCTTGTTCAATGATACCGACATAGCGCAACACTTTTTCTTGCGCTGCGGCATCTGCAACCCGGCGATTAAATTCCAGATCCAGCTGTGGTAAACGTTGCAGAAAATCGTTGACATCACCACTGGCATTAAATGATGGTGGTAAAACGGGCTCGACGTGAATGTCTTCCAACTCCAGTTCATAGCCGGATTCACGGGCCAGAATTAATAGCTTACGTGCAACATCCATGCCTGATAGATCATCTCGTGGATCGGGTTCCGTAAAGCCTTTTTCTTTTGCCAGCGACGTTGCTTGTGAAAGTGTCATTCCTTCATCCAGCATACCGAAAATATAAGACAGAGAGCCTGACAGGATACCGTTGAACTGAACTAACTCATCCCCGGCATTCAGCAAATTCTGCAAGTTTTCGATGACAGGCAATCCTGCGCCTACGTTGGTGTCATACAGGAACTTGCGTTTCGACTTTTCCGCAGCCTGACGGATTTCTCGGTAATAGGCCATTGAAAGTGTATTGGCTTTTTTATTCGGTGTGACAACGTTGAAGCCATCGCTCAGGAAGCTGGCATATTGTTCGGCAATGGATTGATTTGATGTACAGTCCACAATCACCGGGTTCAGGAGATGATACTCTTTTTCAAGCCGGATCAACCGGCTCAGGCTGAAAGGCTCACTGGCTTCTGACAGAGTCTGTTGCCAGTTATCTAAACTGATTCCCTGCATATCTGTCAGCATAGCCCGCGAGTTGGCAATACCGCATACGCGTAGATCAATATGTTTTTGTTTCAGCCATGATTGCTGGCGGCGGATTTGCTCAATTAACGCGCTGCCCACACCACCCACACCGACAACAAACACTTCAACCACTTGAGCGGTATTAAACAGCATTTGGTGACAGAGACGAACCGCCGTTGTCGCAGCATCATTGTCAATGACTGCGGAGATGGAGCGTTCCGATGAACCCTGAGCAAGAGCGATGATGTTAATATTGGCACGGGTCAATGCTGAGAAGAAACGGGCAGAGATGCCGCGTTGTGTACGCATTCCATCACCAACCACAGAAATGATGGCGAGGTTATCTATCACATCAATGGGATCAAACACACCATCTTTTAATTCCAGATAAAATTCTTCTGTCAGTGCTTTTTGTGCTCTGTTCAACTCTTTTTGTGGTACGCAGAAACTGATGCTGTATTCCGATGAAGACTGTGTAATCAGTACAACAGAAATGCCTGAGCGGGACATAACGGCAAATACTCTTGCTGCCATGCCGACCATACCTTTCATGCCGGGGCCTGAAACGTTGATCATTGCCATATGATTCAGGTTAGTAATGCCCTTGATAAGCATACTTTCGTCTTTTTGCCCTTCACCAATGAACGTTCCAGCTGCATCAGGGTTGGCGGTATTTTTAATCAGGCAAGGGATTTGGAATTGAGCGATAGGCGCAATAGTGCGGGGATGAAGGACTTTAGCACCAAAATAGGAAAGTTCCATTGCTTCCTGATAGGACAGGCTTTTCAATAGACGGGCATCAGAGACAGACCGCGGGTCACAGGTATAAACACCATCTACGTCAGTCCAGATTTCACAGCAATCCGCACGTAAGCATGCTGCCAGCACTGCGGCCGAATAATCGGAACCATTACGCCCAAGAACAACCAGTTCACCATTATCATTACCCGCAGTGAAGCCTGCCATCAGGATAATATGGTCAGCAGGAATGTTCAGTGCTGCAATACGTTTGGTGGATTCGTGGATATCAACAGTGGACTCGAGATAGTGTCCGTGAGCAAGAAGGTTTTTAACCGGATCGATAACAAATACTTTATGTCCACGAGCTTGTAGTACGGCAGACATAATAGCAATGGATAATTTTTCACCACAGCAAATCAGGGCTGCATTAATGCTGTCCGGGCACTGTTTTAACAGAGAAATACCATGCAGGATTTGCTTTAGATTAGCAAGCTCACGCTCCATAACACCTTTCAGATGTCCATAATAGAAATTTGGCTGATGTTCTTTTAATCCCGACAACAAATCAGTAAAGATTTGGGTGGTATCGCTCATATTAGAAACAATGTCTTGTCCTGCAACCGTTTTGGCTATCATTGCTACCAAATGGTTTGTAATTTTAGCGGGTGCAGAAAGAACTAGGGCGACTTGCCCAAGGGATAGTTCACTTTCAGCGATATCGGCCACACTCAGTACGCGTTGGTAGTTTGCGACTGAAGTGCCCCCAAATTTTAGTACTCGCATTGGTATTTCTCTCCTGACTTTCTGTTAAAAAAGCGTCAAAAAAAAGCCCGTATCTTGTGGGATACGGGCTTTTTACTATTTTATTTGTACGCGTCAGCCCGCACCGTAACTCGTGGTTCCGGTGGTAATCGTAGTGATTGTTTTAGCCGTAACTGTGTTTGCAGTAATTGTATTTTTCGGGCTGATGTAGCGCATGGTTTCCTGTCTGTCTTTTTATTCTGTTCGCCCCCTATTGGTTAAAGGAAACTGTGGTTGAAGTCAAATAATTTTTAAAATCATCGTGGAAAAAGGCATCATTTTCTGTGTTGTAATCGTTCAAAATATGATTCGAAAATTGAGCCATTATCTGGTTTGAAATATTTTTATTAGCATTTAATTTTATGAAAAACATATTTTGTAATTATTTAATCTTTATGATAAAACACGCTAATTTTAACATTTAAGTGTTGGGTTGATCTCTCTAAGCATTAGAGGCAATATAGCAAATTGTTAACATAAATTTTCCAATGCAATAACAAATTGGTTAATTTTAAATTAACAATTACAAATAATGTTGACGTGCTACAATTGATTTTGATATGTATCAACAAAAGTTGGTTTTTTTAGAGGGCAAATGCATTACTAGCTGTTATATTGCTGTTAATAGACTAATATAGCCCCTGCTGAGATGGGTTTTTCGGGTATGTACCCTCAGAGAGAAGCAACAAATGCTTTTAGCGTAAAACATATCAACAACATTTTTTAGACATGAGCTGCGTTTTCTGTGATCTAGAGCGAGAATAGGGTTTTTTCTTTTAATAATAGCAGCTTATGTCATACAGGTTCTGTTTTTTTAGCGATTTTAGGTAGCAACCATGCAAACCCCGCACATTTTGATTGTTGAAGACGAAATTGTCACACGCAATACCTTAAAGAGTATTTTTGAAGCTGAAGGGTATATTGTTTATGAAGCCAATGATGGCTTAGAAATGCACAATATTTTGTCAGATAACGATATCAACTTAGTGATTATGGATATCAATCTGCCAGGCAAAAATGGGCTGCTTCTTGCCCGTGAATTACGTGAGCAGGCAAATGTTGCCCTGATGTTCTTAACTGGGCGTGATAATGAGGTGGATAAGATACTTGGGCTTGAAATTGGTGCTGATGACTACATCACCAAACCTTTCAATCCGCGGGAGTTAACTATTCGTGCGCGGAACCTGCTTTCCCGTACTATGAATCTGAGCCATTCAGGTGAAGAACGCCGTCAAGTTGAAAGTTATAAGTTCAATGGCTGGGAATTGGATATCAATAGTCGCTCACTGGTCAATCCAATGGGAGATCACTATAAGCTGCCACGCAGTGAGTTTCGTGCGATGCTCCACTTCTGTGAGAATCCGGGAAAAATTCAGACTCGTGCAGATCTGTTGAAAAAAATGACCGGGCGTGAACTGAAGCCACATGATCGTACTGTGGATGTCACTATTCGTCGAATTCGTAAACACTTCGAATCGACACCGGATACCCCAGAAATTATTGCCACCATTCATGGTGAAGGCTATCGTTTCTGTGGCGATCTGGAAGACTAATCAATTTGTTCCTGCTGGTTATTGTTTTTTGATTTATTATATTTTTAATTTATTGTATTTGTAAAAATCTTTATCTTAAAAATACAATATCAATAAAAAAGCCCTGAATACTTAAGGGAGTTCAGGGCTTTTTAATAACTATTCTTTTTTTAGGCTGCGGTTTTGTCGGTTGTTCTACTCTTTCCACGGCATAATTGGTACGGCACTGATAGCATTTTTAGGTGAACCATCGATGACTTTGTCGGAATAGGTTAAGTAGATCAAAGTATTACGTTTTTGATCGTAAAAACGGACAACCTGAAGTTTTTTAAATACCAAAGATGTTCTTTTCTGGAAAACGATTTGCCCTTTTTTCGGTGAATTAAGGATCTTATCTGCCAGTTCGATTGGCCCGACCTGCTGACAGGAGATCGCGGCATCAGAAGTATCTTCTGCTAATCCTAAACCGCCTTTAATTCCACCTGTTTTAGCTCTGCTTAAATAGCAAGTTACATTTTTAACATCGGGATCATCAAAGGCCTCTATCACTATTTTGTTATCTGGCCCAAAAAGTTTGAACACCGTATCAACAGATCCGATCTCTTCGGCGTGCAGGATCACCGGAGAACAGAGTAGGGCAACAGCAAACACTATTTTCTTAATTGTTACCATATTTAGTCCACTTTAATTAAATAAACACGGTGAAAATATCTATCATTGACATATAATGCGAATCAATGGTTTTTGTAAAGGCATTTTCAAAGTTAATGTATCTATGAAGAAAAACATGGCATTATAGCTAAATATACATTTAAAACGAGTAAAGAGCGGGTTTTAAATCTGCTTTTACGGATGCTCATACTTTCTCAAAGATATACAAAACATGCATTCTTTATAGAAAACTTCATGGTGTATAACTGTTGGTTATCATCCATCAATATAAATTGATAGAGGCAAATTGTTTAATAATTTTTCCAACCATTATTGGTAATGGAACCTAAAGGTAAGCTTGACAAATGATCAGATTTGCCATTAGCTTATTCCAAGATTTGTCTTGTTTTATTTGGTGTTAGGTTTTATCTGTTGTGATTGTGTCACAATATCCTGTTTTTACTATGTCAGAAAGAATGTTTGTCAATTTAGGAATTGCAATGAAAGTAGCTGCTGTGGGTAGTCACAATAGGTGTTGCTGTCATGACAGAGCAAAGGACTGTGTTGTGAAAGCTACAGTATGCCTGGTGAATTAAAAAAATTAGGTAGTTTAAGCCATCTTAGAGTTTTGGAATGATAGATGCTAATTATCAATCTATATAATATTTTCATTCTGAAAATTTATTAAACATTTAGTTATCTTAAGATTGTATGGTTTTCTTTTTGTCTTGATGAATTAGGGAGATGTATGGATCAAACCAACATCATTCGGGATCTGCTGCATTGGTTGGATAATAATCTGGATCGTCCACTATCCCTCGATAATGTTGCAGCAAAAGCAGGTTATTCCAAGTGGCACTTACAGCGCATGTTTAAAGATGTTACGGGACAGGCTATTGGTTCCTACATTCGTGCCAGGCGGTTGTCCAAGGCTGCCGTTGCATTGCGTGTAACCGGTCGCCCCATTCTGGACATCGCTCTGCAATATCGTTTTGATTCTCAACAAACTTTTACCAGAGCTTTCAAAAAGCAGTTCAACCGGACACCAGCCTCTTATCGCCGAAGTGAAGAGTGGTGTGCTACCGGGATTTGTCCTCCGATTATGTTGAATAACAAACCGTTACCTGAACATAAGTTTGTGACGTTGGAAGATAAGTTACTTATCGGTACTGAACATACCTGCTCCTATACACTGGAACAATGGTCGAAAGCCTGTACAGAGATGCGCAATAACTTTTGGGTTTTCTATCTGCAACATGCTGAAATTTTACCTCCTAAATTGTATGGATTGTATCATTCCACTATCAGTACAGATCATGAAGATGAGCAGACCGTTTTTTATACCACTGCAATAGAGCCGGAATATGCGACTTTTGACACCAAAGATAGTCAGCCGGTTGTTTTGCCTGGAGGGGAGTACATTTCATTCAGTTATTTTGGTAAAGAAGATCATCTCGATGAGTTTCTCTTCAATATCTATACTGTTTGTTTACCCCAACTGAATATCACTCGCAGGAAGGGATACGATGTCGAGCGATACTATCTTACTAATCTTGAAAGGAAGAAGCTGGAGGATGAGTCTCAAAGCCATGTTGTGGAGTTTGAGTACCTCATCCCAATTCAGCGTTAGCCTTGTAGTTCATCTAATGCGGGCATATTCAGATGTGTGATATCGCCCGCAGTTTCAACAATCCAACCAGAAGCCAGCCATGGGCTATCCTGATAATCCACCCTTGAGATAGAGCAGTTTCTCAGCCGCAGCCGACGTTCAGAATTGGCTGGTAATCCCAAAATAGAGAAAATCAGACTGACTAACGCCATGCCATGACTCACCAGCAAAGGGCGACTTCCAGTTGGCAGGTCAAGGCAGCTTTCCAGTGCTGCACGCATACGACTGCATACCTCGTTCATTGATTCACCTTCTGGTATCCGTCCGTTTGGTGTTCCATCAACAAGACTTTTGCGCCAGGACTCTTCTTCCTGTGTCAGGGAACTCAGTTCACGGTTTTCCAGAATGCCCATGTTTATTTCCCGCAAGCGCGGCTCTAATATCACCTCACAACCACAGGCTTTTGCAATAATTTCTGCGGTTTCGCGTGTTCGACCAAGGTCACTAGTGATAACATGTGTAATGTTCTCTGACTGTATTCTTTGTGCTACCAAGAGTGCCTGACGCCGCCCAATTTCAGTCAATGGGCTGTCAGATTGCCCTTGAATACGACGAGCCACGTTCCATTCTGTTTCGCCATGACGGACAAGATATACCTGTAACATAGTTATTTTCCGTTATACTGCATCATGAAATAGTTCAAAGGATTACTTATTTATTATGTATCATGTTATTGCTGCAACAACTAACCCTGCGAAAATAAAAGCGATTAGCCTTGCATTTGATGATGTTTTTGGACCGGGAACATACCGTATAGAAGATGTCAATGTAGACAGTAGTGTCCCTCAACAGCCAATTGGTAATACCGAAACTCGTACTGGCGCTCGTCATCGGGTTATGGCAGCTCGTCAGGTTCGGCCGGAAGCCGATTTCTGGGTCGGTGTTGAAGCCGGAATCGAAGATGACATGACTTTTGCCTGGATGGTTATCGAGTATAAGCAAATCCGGGGTGAATCGCGTTCTGCCAGTCTGATGCTGCCTGAAAAGGTACTGGAAGGCATTCGTGAGGGACGTGAGCTTGGTCACGAAATGGCTTATCTGACCGGTGTTGATAACATCAAACAGAAAGGTGGGGCAATTGGCTTTTTTACCAATGGCATCCTGACTCGCACTAGTGTTTACCATCAGGCACTGATATTGGCTCTCGTTCCTATCCATCATGAAATTTATAAAGAATTGAACAATCAACCTTAATGGCGTAATGACAATAGCATAACTGCGGGAGGCCATAATGATATGGCCTCTGTTATTGATTATTTAACCGCCATTGCCAAAACAGATATCGTCAGAACAGCTATTATCATAACTGTTTACTTCAGTAACTGCGTTTCCAACCACTCTTTGACGTGGGCTGGTGCTGATTTCAAGCTATTTGAGCCACGAGTGATTGTTGCAATCCCAACACTAAGTTCGTTTTTGAGTTCGCGTTGACTCATTTGCCCACGCATTAATTCTTGAATAATCCGAACTCTGGTTGATAACGCCGTACGTTCATCGGGTGTCAATAATAACTGTAAAATTTGATGTTGCAAATTTTGTTTAAATGCCGTTTGTAATAACTCGACAAAAGCAAGCCAGTCATCGCCATCTTCCGGGGAAAGTGCCGGGTCAATCAAATGATTTTGTGTCATAATCTATAGCCATACTATTTAACTAGTACAAAATCATATCACAATTAGATCTGAAATTAGTAACGTCTTTGCCATTCAGCATCAGTCAACACATTAGATAATTTCCCCATAAAATTATGATAGAACACATCATAAGCCAGCACATTTTTGACATAAGAGCGTGTTTCAGAAAAAGGAATACTTTCAATAAAAGCGATAGCGTCAATGTTTCCCGCACTACTGGTTAACCAACGTTCGACATTTCTGGGGCCTGCATTATAAGCAGCACTGGCGAGAATACGGTTATTACCAAAACTCTGATATATCGATTCCAGATATGCGGTTCCAATTTTGATATTTATGGTCGGGTTCATTAATTGGCTGCTGCTGACATAGCCATCAATTTTTTGGCTCTTTGCCGTATGTTCTGCCGTGTTGGGCATCAGTTGCATTAATCCGCTCGCTCCTTTTGAAGAGCGGGCTTGTGGATACCATGCGCTTTCCTGTCGCGCAATAGCCATTGCATAACTTTGTGAAATACTTTTATCTGAAGTGAAGTGAGCAAATTCATTTTGCCACGCTAAAGGAAAACGTTCTTCAAGATGATCCCACATCTTGCCGGCGATAGTCGCCTGAACACTCAGCGCAGGCCAATTCTGCTCAAAAGCATAACGAGCCAGTTGTTCTTGTTTGGCGCTGTCTCGTGAAGAAACTAAATTAATCCATTCTGAGCGGGCCAGATCATCCATATGCCAATACATCAATTCACGGATCCGCTTAATCTGCGGTAACTCCGCAATGGAAGCATCAGGTCTTTCTGACTTATTGATCATCAAAGGATAGGACAGATGTAATTTCTGCGCTGCTACCATGGGGTAGAAACCACGATGTTCCATCAAATTACGTAATATGGCATCTCCTTCCTTTTTTTTACCCGTATTCAACAGGACAATCGCACGCCAATATTGCCATTCATCTTTTTGCAGGACATTTTTAGGTAACAAGCTTAACCATTCCGCCAGCCCTTTTTCATCAGCATCCTGTAGCGCCAAACGAATACGGCGTTCAATCAGGGCGCTGGAGTGTGAGCCTTGTATTGCATTATCCCGCCATTTTGCTTGCTCTGGAGTAATATCACTCATTAATTGCCATGCCACTATGTCTTTTAATCTCTGTCTTTCCTGGTCATTCATTTTTTGTGCCCGTGCAATGGAGGAGAGACTGAGTCTGGCTTGCTCAGCATTTTTACGGGCAAAATGGGAAAAGGCATTGATGATCATAGAACGGGTGAAGTCAGTCGGCCTTATTGTTCTGGCAAGGTGTTCAACAGATGCAGGATCACTTTGCAATTTCAGTAAATGAGTTCTCAAGCTGCGATAATTTAAGGGCAGGCGCTTGATAAGATAACTAGCGAGGGTTGTATTATTCTCCTCTACTGCTAACTCGATACGCTGCAATATTAAATTTACGGATAAGTGCCCGGAGCGTTCCCAGACATTGAACAAATTATCGCAATCATCGGGCAATGAGTTGCCACGTAACCAAATTTCCTTAGCGCCTTTCCAGGCAGCTTGCTGCTTTCCTACTGCCCATTTAGCAAAGTAATAATTACAACGTGCTGCCATGGTATTGGGTGCATTAGGACTGAATGCCAGAATGCCATACCAATCTCCGTCACTTGCCAGAGAGTTGATGTATAGGGATGACAGGGAATGAGTGGGTGGCAGGGTCGGGTAAGTAGTCATGAAGTGACGAACTTGCCGGGGAGAAGCAATTTTCAGGTTACGAACTAATTGGCGATACTCCAGATAAGGATACAGAGGGTAATCCTTTAATGTTGGCATCAACCGATCAACTTCTGCTATATTTTTCGCATCCCACGCGAGTTTTATTGCCTGATAGCGCTCCCGTTGAGCGTCCAGAGAGTCTGCATGCGCCATTCCGACAACAGAAGCCAGACTAACAGTCATTATAAAATGCTGCCATTTACTTATAGTCACATACTCCTCCAGAAGATTGACCGGTAGTGAACGAAATATAAATTGTTTTAATTATAATAATATTGATGTGATTTATCACAACGATGAACGTAATTGAACATAATGCTAAACAGGTAGCAACACGATCAGCTAAATTTAGGGTAAAATACCCCATCCAAGCCCCACAAGCGTAAATCAATATTAAATATTTCCTTAATTATCAAAAAGGTACATTACTTTGGCTCAATATGTTTATAGTATGCACCGGGTTGGAAAAATTGTTCCCCCGAAAAGGCATATTCTGAAAAATATTTCCTTGAGTTTTTTCCCTGGAGCAAAAATCGGTGTTCTTGGCCTGAATGGTGCCGGTAAATCGACCTTACTGCGTATCATGGCAGGGATCGATAAAGATATTGAGGGGGAAGCGCGTCCACAACCGGGTATCAAAATTGGCTATTTGCCGCAGGAGCCTAAACTCAATCCTGAACATACCGTTCGTGAAGCGGTGGAAGAAGCCGTCAGCGAAGTTAAAAATGCACTGACACGCCTTGATGAAGTTTACGCCGCGTATGCTGATCCAGATGCGGATTTTGACAAACTGGCTAAAGAACAAGGTGAACTGGAAGCGATTATCCAGTCTCATGACGGTCATAATCTGGATAACCAACTTGAACGAGCGGCTGACGCCCTGCGTTTGCCAGCATGGGATGCTAAAATTGAGCACCTGTCCGGGGGGGAACGTCGCCGTGTTGCGATTTGCCGCCTGTTGCTGGAAAAACCGGACATGCTGTTGCTTGATGAACCGACTAACCACCTTGATGCTGAATCTGTAGCATGGCTGGAGCGCTTCCTGCACGATTATGAAGGTACTGTCGTTGCTATTACCCACGACCGTTACTTCCTCGATAACGTTGCCGGCTGGATCCTGGAGCTTGACCGTGGCGAAGGTATTCCATGGGAAGGTAATTATTCTTCGTGGCTGGAGCAGAAAGATGCTCGTCTGGCACAAGAAGCCGCAACCGAAGCTGCTCGTCGTAAATCCATTGAGAAAGAGCTGGAATGGGTTCGTCAGAATCCGAAAGGACGTCAGGCCAAAGGTAAGGCTCGTCTGGCTCGCTTTGAAGAACTCAATAACGTTGAGTACCAGAAACGTAACGAAACCAGTGAATTGTTCATTCCGCCTGGGCCAAGGATGGGGGACAAGGTACTGGAAGTGAGTAATCTGACTAAATCTTATGGTGATCGGGTTCTGATTGATAACCTGAATTTCTCTCTGCCAAAAGGTGCTATTGTCGGGATTATCGGCCCGAACGGTGCGGGTAAATCAACTCTGTTCCGTATGTTGTCTGGTCAGGAACAACCGGATTCCGGCTCAATCACTTTGGGTGAGACCGTGAAACTGGCTTCCGTTGATCAGTTCCGCGATAACATGGATGACAAGAAGACAGTATGGGAAGAAGTGTCCGGCGGGCAGGATATTATGCGCATCGGTAGCTTTGAGATCCCAAGCCGTGCCTATGTAGGCCGCTTTAACTTTAAAGGCGTGGATCAAGGCAAGCGTGTTGGTGAATTGTCCGGTGGTGAACGTGGCCGTCTGCATCTGGCGAAACTTCTGCAAGTGGGCGGTAATATGTTGTTGCTGGACGAACCAACCAATGACCTGGATATCGAAACTCTGCGCGCACTGGAAAATGCTCTGTTGGAATTCCCGGGTTGTGCAATGGTTATTTCCCATGACCGTTGGTTCCTTGACCGTATTGCAACACACATCATTGATTATCAAGATGAAGGTAAAGTGAGTTTCTTTGAAGGAAACTTCAGCGAATACGAAGATTATAAGAAGCGGACACTGGGCGCTGAAGCGTTGGAGCCTCATCGCATTAAGTATAAGAAAATCAGTAAATAAGATTTATTCAGTTAAGATAAGAAACGGCCTGATATCAGGCCGTTTTCGTTCTTTTAAGAAAACATACGGTTATGACACCATAACCCTTTGCTCCTGGAAGGATTCATAAGTCTTAATGACTTTACCTCTTTCTAGAGTAATCATACTATCAGCGTACTGAATCAGGCGTTTATCTTGAGAGGCGATCACTACTGTGCCTTTCTGCTCATGTGCGATAAATTTAAAGATATCAACAAACATCTTTAATTCCTGATGGCTTAAGTGACGAGTCGGTTCATCTGCAAATAGATATTCAGGTCTTCTTACGAGTGCTTTTGCCATAGCAGCCCGCTGTCTTTCATTTTCAGAAAGCTCTCCTGGATAGTAACGGCCCTTGTCACTTAATTTCACAATATCTAACGATTTCTGTGCAATTCTTACTGCTTGTTCTTGAGAAAGAGATAACCCGTAAGAGTTGGATAATAACAAATTATCTAACAGCGTAAGCTCACTGGATAAATTAAAACCCTGAAAAATAAATCCACTATTTTTCGAATGAAACTGATCTAACTCGGAATCACTCATTAGTTTTAGCTTGTTATTATTAATTAATACATCTCCTTGATCTGGTTGTAACATACCCGAAGCAATCGATAGCAATATGCTGTTGGTTGATGTCTTCGGCCCTGTTATCAAAGTAATTTCACCTGGTATAATAGAAAATGTGATGTCTGAAATCATTTCATAATTAACTGTATTATCAGTTAGACCATATGAAATATTGATAACTTCAATCGATTTAAATTGATTTAAGTTCATATTCTCAACACAATTAGGTTAAAAAGTTAAAGCTTTTTCCTTAAATATGTTATCTAAATTTATTGGCGGCTTATTAATATCAATAAGACATTGTACAAATTTAAATAGTTCACGCATGAAATATCTCGACAATACTAAACTTATGTCAATTATTATTTACAATTATTATATAATAAATGAGATATTTCTTAGTCTTAGAATCAAATGTTAAAGATATCCGCTATTACTGAGAAGAAGATAACATAAATAAAAAGGTATAAATTATTCTGTTTTTATTCCAATTTTATAATAAGGAAAAAAGTCATTTTACTCATGTCAAAAGGCTAATATTTTTTACATCACCTCCATCCTTAATAAAAATCACACGGAAATTATGTGGTTTTTGTTGATAATAAACGAATTTTATATAGATAAATCAATAGGTCCGTTAATTAAATGACTTATTTCTCGACAATTCAAGCCTAAACAGTAAAACCTAAGCATCAAAAAATATTATTATCACAATTTATTTTGTTACTTATGAAAAAATAACACAATGAAATATTTAATTATAGAGTGTTTTAGAATAAAACATGAAATAACAAAAATTACTATAGAAAATAAATCATCTTAATTAATCATTATATAGTAAACCATTCAGGCTATTAGTATATATGTCCTAAACTTTCAAGTTGCCGCCTGTTATCTGCGCTTATTTAACTGCTTTATCTGCCATTGCGGCTACTTGAAATCTATTGATATAAAAAATGAGTTATGCCATTAACATTTCCTGAACAAGTTCAACACAGCGAAGAAAACGTTGATCATAATCAGGTGAATTAATACATACATAATCAATGTTATTTTTCTTCAACAAGCTTTTAAGCAATTGCTGAAACTCTTTACGCTCTTGTTCATTGCCCAGACTTCTCAGTCCATCCGCCACCCAGGGAGTGTTATTTTCTAAGAGAATGACCAGATCAAATCGATATTCATCAATCATTGCCTGAACAAAGGGATGTTCTTTCCCTTCGTAACGTTTGCAAAATGCCTGTGTTGTTACAAAGTCAGTATCAATAAAGGCGACTTTGTTGGCATATTTTATTGAAAAATCAATATATTGAGCGTGACCTAAAGCTATTTTATCGTAATCGGAGTATTGCAGAGCCATCTCATCTCCCCCTAAATGGGAAAATACATACTCACGCCCATACTCCCACGCACTCGTTGTGTTAAACATATTCGCCAGTTTGTTTACCAACGTAGATTTCCCACTTGATTCACCACCAAGGATAGCAACAGTACGCACAAAAAACGGCTTCACTTCTGTCGGAATATATTCCCAATAGTGGAAAGGAGCCTGTCGTATCTGACTTCCACTGATATTCATGAATGAGCGTTGTGGGTCGATAAGGATAGTTTCAATTCCAAAATGCGCTTTATAGCATGGGACATCCTGTGCTTCACTGGAATAGATATAGTCAGGACTGATACCTTTTGTGGCCATGAATCGTTTCGTACTTTGGCCCCAGGCTTCCCAACCGTGTGGATAGGGTTCCATACCTTGTTCATCAAAAGCATGGATGTGGATATTTTTTTGATATTTAAACGTTTGCAGCAGCCATCTCAGGCGGTCACTGACAGTAGGCTGTTGAGACATTGAGCTATTGATAAACAGTTCCCGATCCCGTAATTCGTCATAGCAGAGAATAACGTGCAATTCATCGACTTGGCTGGATGCTCGTTGGATCAAATAAATATGCCCAGTATGTAACGGGTAAAATTTACCAAACACGACACCGATAGTTTTCTTTTCCATAGGGTACGCCAATCCTAAATGTTGATGAAGAGATGCTAATTTCTGTGCACTTGGACTTTTTATCTTGCCGTTAATAAGTTGGCTTAAGTAGCCTTTTGTCATACCGCATACATCAGCGACTTGCTGTAGTGTGTGATTCGCTTCTTTGATTGCCTCTTTTAAATAGTCAAACTGTCCCATACATCCCCCTTTGTTTAGTATACTAAACAACATAACATGCTTATTGTGAAAGGTAAAAACAAAATTAGTGGGTTATTAGAAGCAAATCCTGCAATGTTATACATTGATAGAAGTTAAAATTTAATAGTTACAATTATTGACAGAATAAAATTAGTAATAATTAAATTTTTAGCTAAATCCCGGAATTAAGCAAATAGACGGTTATTAAATAAAAATTATATCGCCTGTTTTCTCATATGAGTGAGAGCAGGCGATAACATAGAAAGTGGTACTTCAAATAATTAAAGTATATTAAATATAAATTGCCTTGCCGTTTGCTAATCAAGGCATCAACCAGGGTGAGATCACGAACGTTATTTAATCAAGATTAATCCATTTGACCCATGAATTAAGTTGTGATCTTATACTCCTTTTTTCGGGAACCCTCTAATGGAACTTGATGCCTTTTCTCAGTATTTCGGTGATATTAACGATCCTCGCCAGTCTGCCAAAATCAGCTATCCCCTGTTTGATGTCCTTTTTTTGACAATGTGTGCCGTCCTGACGGGGGCTGAAGGTTGGGAAGATATCGAAGACTTCGGCAATATGCGCTGCAACTGGCTTCAGGAAAAGGGATTTTTTCAAACCGGCTTACCCGTACATGACACAATAGCACGTATCATTTCCCGCCTTGATCCTGCCCAGTTTCAACGCTGCTTTATTCGCTGGACTCAGGCGGTCAGTGAACACACCGACGGTGAAATCATCGCGATTGATGGCAAAGCCTTACGGAGTACCGGGAATTGGCATCAGCGATTATCGCCTATCTATATGGTGAGCGCATTTGCTACGGCCAATGGCGTTGTCATGGGGCAGTTAAAAACCGAAAAAAAATCGAATGAAATCACAGCAATTCCTAAATTAATTGATTTGCTGGACATCAATAGCTGTTTGGTCACCCTTGATGCGATGGGATGCCAGACCCAAATTGCCCAAAAAATTATCGCCCAAGGCGGGGATTACCTGCTGGCCGTAAAAGATAATCAGGCAACATTACACCGCGAGCTTAAACAAGCGCTGTCAACCCACGTCACTGCCGTCAGTCAGTCAGTCAGAAAATGTCATTATAGAACAATGACATGGTCGAATTAAATTACGTGAATATCATGTCTTACCGGCAGGGAAGCTTGCCTTGCAATTGCCGGAATGGAAAGACTTAAAAAGTATTGGCGTGGCAATACGATATCGCCTTGATAAAACGAGAAAAAAAGAATCACTGGATTATCATTATTACATCAGCTCAGCGGAACTTGACCCCGATCGTTTTAAGGCGGCAGTGCGTGGTCATTGGGGGGATTGAAAACCGCGTTCATTGGGTGCTCGATGTTTCCATGAATGAAGATGCGTGCGCCATTCGTCGCGGTAACGGTGCCGAGATATTAGCGGGTATGCGACACCTCTCACTGAATATGTTGCGTGCAGAAACCAGCATAAAAGCCAGTATCCGACGAAAAACGAATATGGCTAATATGAGCAGTGAGTATTTGGACAAGGTATTAATTGCAGGTTTTCAGGTGTTGGTCAAGAAATAAACATTCATGCTCTTGCCCTGATATCCACTACATTGTGAAGCGATATCTAACTGCCAAATAACAAAGACATTTTATCAAGGTGCCCGCCTGTTTGAAGAGTAGTTCAGTTATGATGCCAATATAAGCATGATGCCTTTTTCATTGGCATTTAATGCGAATAAAAAAGAGTGATGATTGCAAGCATGACGATTTTCGAATTCAAGCGGCTACACCTATGAGTCGGATTGGTTAATTTAGCATGCAGCAAACAGTCCTTTTATAAAAGCAAGGGGCTATTGTTGAGGTTTTTTTTAAATTGCTGCTAAATGTAGTGACCTACAATTATTTATCATCCATACGTTGACTATCCGAAGATAGTCCTTATAGTGCTTTATTTTCCTAATTCAGGAAAGAAGAAATAAAGTAATGATTCACATAATTAATTAAAACCATGATCATGATAAAGTTCCTGTATAACAAGAATAACAATTTTTCCCTGAAAACAACCTTGCAGAAGGTTATATATCTATACGGTTATTATTAATAAAATACTTGGATTCGCATAATAAGTGCAATTTCTGAGAAAGGCGGTCAGTTGCTATAGTAGGCATCTTTCTCGCCAAAGGAAAATGCGCTATGACCTATACACAACTGACCGAAACAGAAAGATATCAGATTTCTAGCCTGAAAGAAGCGGGTTTTTCACAACGGGCGATTTCAAAGTCACTCAATCGAAGCCCCTCAACGATTAGCCGGGAATTGAGACGAAATCGGGAAGCAAAGAAATATTCTCCTGAACAGGCTCAGTTTAAGGCCGTAGCACGCCGGCATTTTGCTATAAAAGCAGTCAAAGTGAATCCAGAGATAGAAATGTGGATCAAACAGTTAATTTGGCAAGATTTAAGTCCCGAACAGATTGTGGGTTATCTTAAACGGGAAGCCAAAATATCTTTACATCATGAGACGATTTATCGATTGATTTATAAAGATAAAAAGAATGGTGGTGATTTATGGCAACATCTCAGAATGGCGAAAAAACCGTATCGTAAACGCTATGGAAATTATGAGCGCAGAGGCAAAATTAAAAATAGAGTCAGCATTGATAAACGCCCAAAATTTGTTGATAAAAAGCAGCGTATTGGTGATTGGGAAGGCGATACTATCGTTGGCCAAGATCATAAAAGTGCATTATTGACACTCGTTGAACGAAAATCATTATTTACTATTATTATTAAACTTGAAGATAAAACAGCAGAAGGGGTCGCCAAAGCGGCAACAAGACACTTATCACTGATAAAACATAAAGTTAAAACAATTACCTTTGACAATGGCCTCGAATTTGCCGAACACGAGCGGATCAGTAAAAATTTAGAGGCAAGAATTTATTTTGCTCACCCGCATTCCCCTTGGGAAAGAGGGATAAATGAGAACATAAATGGATTAATTAGAGATTACTTCCCAAAAGGAACCGATTTTAATAAGGTATCAGAGCGGGAGATTAACCTTGTGGCAAACCGATTAAATAATCGTCCTCGTAAAACACGAGATTACAAAACACCGAATGAGTTATTTAAAGGAGTCCCCACTCAATTACTTCGCTCATTACGGTGTTGCGCTTAATATGTGAATCCAAGATATCAATATATTATGGTTCCATTATTATCTCTTTTAGAAATGAAATTTTATTACCAATTGAAAAAATTTGTGATTTAATCATCAAAAAACACATTAACTTGACATATTTTATAAATATTTCCATTATCCCAGATTGACCCTCCTATTTTTCTGTATTACGCTCGATTAAACTTTAATAAATAAAACTTATTCATAAAATGAAAAATAAGAAAATCATTTATTTACTCTTATATGTTGTATCTTTAATATTTTCAGATAATTTATCTGCATCTTCCACTCTTTCTTCAAATATCAGCCCGCTGGATCAAGAAGTTCTTAACCAAAAGCAAAAAAACATATTGGAAGAAGCGCAGAAACAAGAAGATATGGGCGCAGAAATTGTGATCCCTCAATCTATAGCCCCCACAGCAACTTCCGACGATGAATTATCCTGTCAGATAATTAATCATATTGATATTGAAAACGCTGAAAAGATACCAAAATCCAAACAGGAATCATTAACCCTACCTTATATTGATAAATGTTTAACAATTAATAATTTTTAATTCTTTAGTGAAAGAGATTTCAAATTATTATCTAAAGCAGGGTTATATTACTTCTGTTGCATTTATCAAACCATAAAGTTTGTCTCAAGGTCATCTCACTATCAGTGTTGTTGAGGGAAAGATAAACAGTATCACGATTGATGATGAATATTTATTAGCATTAAAATTGGCTTTTCCCAATATGACAGGAAAAGTCCTTAATCTTCGGGATATTGAGCAAGGTTTTGATCAATTAAATCGCTTGTCTTCGTACCAGGTGAATATTGATATTCATCCCGCAAAAAAAGCGGGATATTTTGATGTTGTTTTAAAACGGCTCTCGTCTAAAAAACCCATACATGCCAGTATAGGTCTGGGTAATAGTGGGCAGAAAAGTTATGGCAAAAATCAACTAAGCACGACAGTAGAAGTCGATAATCCCTTACGTATAGCCGATTTATGGACCATTTCTGTTAACAGGAACAGTGATTTTCGCAATAGTTATAAAACCTGGTATGTAACGTCTGGATTAAGTATACCTTACGGTTATTGGTTATTCAGTTATCAATATTCATGGCATAAATCCTTTCAGGATATTCTGTTCGATGATAAAAAATTGCGTTATGAGGGGAAAGGACAATCGCACAATTTAAAAGCAGTCAGAACATTATACCGTGATGGAAAACAAAAACTGGCTTTAAACATGAATTTCACCCGACGTAACACAGAAAATGGAATTGGTGATGTTAAGTTTTCTATTAATAGCCCGACATTAAGCACTCTTAACGTCGGCCTGAATTACAGTTCAACACTACTGGGAGGATATTTTACGCTTAATCCCGCCATAACAAAAGGTTTAAATATTTTAGGTGCAACTAAAGATAACCATATTCGTGATGCCCCTAAAAGTCAATTTTACAAAGTCAGTATGAGTGCTAATTATTTCAAACCGTTAACCCGTAATATCTATTATTTAACGTCTGTTTATGGACAATATAGCCCAAAAAACCTTTATGCTAGTGAGAAACTTTCATTAGGCGGTCAGTATTCCATCAGGGGATTTAAAGAGCAAATATCATCGGCAATCGTGGCGGGTATTGGCGAAATGAACTGGACTGGAAAGTGGCAACACTGCCTGTATTGGGTGAACTTTCTTTAAAAGGATCATTAGATACGGGCTGGATAAAAAATGAGGAAAACCGATTTTTAGGAGGAGGAAATATAACGGGAACATCACTTGGCATATTTTTGAACAATGATATTAGTAACCATTCATTAATTGTCGGAAAGCCATTAAATTACCCTAAAGATCTCAAACCAGATGATTGGGTTGTTTACTGGTCCACTTCTCTCAATTTTTAAATAAAGGTTGTTTTTATCTTAAAAATTGAGATTATCAGATGAAGGAAATAAAAATATGAATACATCTAATAATCCCGGCCAGTTTGTAAGAAAAACATCTTATTTATTAGTTTATTTGATAGGTATACACCCAATAAACTCAGCTCTTGCTAATACGTTAATCCCTGATAACCCCCAAATACAAATCAAAGAAGTGAACCATGTTCCTGTGATTAACATAGCATCTCCTAATGAGGCTGGTATCTCTCATAACACTTATAAAGATTTTAATATTGATAAACAAGGTGCCGTATTAAACAATTCAATAAAAGACGTAACCTCTCAACTCGCGGGTCAATTAGATAAAAACGCCAATTTTAGTGATAAATCTGCAAAAGTGATTATTAATGAAGTCATTACAGGTAATAAATCCGAACTTCAAGGAATGCTGGAAGTTGCAGGAGATAAAGCCAGTGTCATGATTGCTAATCCTAACGGAATTACTTGTGATGGGTGTGGTTTTATTAATGTGGATAATGCAGTGATTACTACAGGCCGTCCTGCTTTTGATGAAAAAGGAGCGCTAGAATCCTTAAGTGTAACACCAGGCCCAATTGTAAGTTTAGAAGATGGCCTAATCTCTATTGGCGAAAAAGGTTTAAATGGCCAGGAAGCAAATTCTGTTGATATTGTAAGCAGGAGATTAGAATTAAATGGAAAAATCAGGGCAAATAATCTTGCAATAATACAAGGACTTAATAGAATTAACTATAAAGAGGGGACTATCACTGCTGATACCAATACCAGAAATAAGGCTGTTTATATTTATAAACCTAATGGCGCTATTTATGCAGATCCATATCTTGCAATAGACACTAAGGATCTTGGTGGAATGTATGCGGGTAAAATTCGCATATTATCAACAGAAAGAGGTGCTAATATTATTGCAAGAAACTTAGAAAGCACAAAAGAGGATATTACAATAAATGGGACTTTATTTGTAGGTCTAAATGGGAATATCAAAGCCAAAACTGATCTTAATGTAACAGCAGAAAAAACCATTGCCGGCGGGCCTGAAAAAAATATAGAAGCTGGAAATAATATTGTGTTAGCAAGTAATCAGTCTATAGATTCAGCCAGCATAATAAAAGCCGGTAATGATATACGAATATTGTCGCCTAAGTTTTATAATACATTATGGGGGATAGCAGTGGGTTAATTCAAGCCGGACATAATGTATGGATTCAAAAAAATGTTCAAGGCGATAAAAGTGACTTAGTGACAAATATAAGTGGCAATATTAAAACAATTAATGGTGATTTAATAATCAGAACTAAAAACTTTAATAATGTCATTAATGGTGATGGAATTCATAAATATTTTAAACAACGCAGACCTGAAAATGATGAAAATCTAGTACAAGGAAATATTGAATCAGGTAAGAGCTTATATATTTATAGTGATGAACTTATTAATGATACGTCTAAAATAAAAGCCAAAAGTGATTTAATTCTTACCGGGCAAAAATTAGATCAGCCTTGGGATGAAAAATATAAAATTAAATTTGGCTCTATTACAGCAGAAAATAATCTGGTTGCTGATTTTAAAGATTCAATTAATATAGGAAGCAATAATTTAAAAGCTAATGAAAAAGTGGTCTGTCAGTGGCGAAAATGTTTTACTACAGGCTAATCATATTAATCTCTTTAATAAGGTAGAAGCGAAAAATGATCTTACCCTTGCTGCAAACGAATCTATTAACCTTCCCAGTAAATTAGATTTAAAGACAAAAAATAGCATTTCAATAATAGCCAAAGGTATTGACTTATATGGCAGAAAATTATCCAGTAATAACATTTCGATAATATCTCCTAATGATATCAATTTATACTGGAGTAAGTTTTCTGGTCATAACTTAAATTTGATTAGTAAAGAAGGAAATATTAGAACATATACTAATACTCAAGGGGATTCGGCTTCCAGGATTAATGAATTGTACGCCACTGATGATTTGACCATTTCTGCTGGAAAGAATATTTATATTGAAAATACAAAATTTGCCAAAGGTCAAAATGTATCGTTTATTGCAAATAAAAATATTACCGTAGAAACCAATGATAATATATTCAAAAATAACCCATTACAACACAATGTCAGAGATCTATTGCTGGAAAGTGGAGGTCAATTAGATACTTACAATTCGGTTTCCATGACCAGTGGTAATGATATCATTTTAAAACGGTGTAAGATTTAATTGTGAGTTTGGTTTTAGTCAGGAGACAGGATTAAGTTGTAATACAACCCCGTTAGCCTCTAATCACAGTATTAATTTACAGGCTGGACGAGACATTAAAATAGGTTATCGTAAAATTCGCAGAACAATACAGAAAATATATTGAGTGGGGTAAGTATGCAGAATTAGCGACCAGAATTAAATCTGGTGACTTAATAATGAATGCCGGGCGTAATCTTGAATTAGAAGCTGTCATAGCTTTGCCTAAAGGTAATGCTGCTTTATTTGCGGGAAACACACTGTTATTGCCGGCGTATTTTTTTACAGTTCACGATAAAAAAAACACTGTCCATGCCCGCAATAGAGTCTATATTGAAGGTGATAAAAATATTACATTAACATCTAATGGTGAAATTATCACTCAGGCTTCAATTTTATCAGCAAAAGGAGGTCATCTTACAATAAATGCCTTGGGAAATGTCAAATTAGATTCAGCACCCCATGTAGAAATCTCGAAAAATGGTGCCTTTGAGTTCGAAAGAAGATTACATTCTGGAAGTGAGTTATCGGCTAAAGGACTATTAACAATAATCTCTAATGGAAGCCTTTTATTTAGGGCCACGAAATTAATGGTTAATGGATTGGGGAACAGTTGGGAGCCTGCATCTAAAATAGATTCAAGATTAAAAGACGCAATGCGTATAGGCACTATGGATATTGCCGCAAAGGGGGGCTATCTGTATGCAGAAGCTCCAGAAGAATCTGCTTATTATCAGGTAACAAACACAGGGAGGAATTTTTGGGGCAGAAAAAAAGAATATAAAGATACTCACCGTCACACAACAAGCAAAATTACTGAATTTACCTCTACAGGTGATATAAACATATTAAGCCGGGATGACAGTACTTATGAAGCCAGTAAAATAAATGCGGGAAGAAATGCTAAATTAACCAGTACTCACGGTTCTGTTAACTTTAAGGCAATAAAAAACTCAGAATTTCATCAAGAAACCAGTTTATCGAAAGGGTTCTTTATCAAGCAATCCGATAAAGGTTATACCGCTGATACGTGGGTACTTCCCCGAATTTATACCGGAGGAACACTGACTATAGATTCAGCTAAAGGAGTTAATGCTGATATCAAGGTCGCGAATACTCAAGATTTACAAAATGCTATCGATATATTAGGCAATATGCCGGGCACTGCCTGGATTAAAGATCTGAACAAGCGCGATGATGTTCAGTGGAATATTGTTAAAGATGCTTATGACGACTGGGATTACAGTAGTCAGCGTCTAAGCCCGCTGGGGGCCTCTTTAATTGCGATAGTTGTTACTGCGGTTACCGCCGGAAAAGGCGCTCCGTTCGCCGCAAAAATAGCGGGCGGGAGTGCCGTTGCTCAAGGGGCTATAACTGCCGGAATGTCAGCTTTAGCTTCTCAAGCAGCGGTTTCAGTCGTTAATAATCAAGGGAATTTGTCCAGCACCCTTAAAGAATTGGGAAAAAGCGATACGGTTAAATCTATAATTACTTCAATGGCAATTGGGGGAGCCTTAGCCGGATTTGATAAGTTCATGGGTTGGAGTAAACCGGATGCCAGTGGTGCTACCGGTACTGGAATAGACCCGTCAAAAGCAGACTTACCTTTATTAAGTAATCATGACTGGGTTAAAGTTGCCCAGAGGGTTACTGGTCAATCAGTTATAAAATCCAGTTTAAATACTGCAATTAGTGGGGGCAGTTTTAAAGACAATTTCACTACAGCGTTACTTTCTACTGTTGCGAATCAAGTTCATGCAGAGGGTGCAAATTACCTGGGCGGGTATGCAAATGTTTTAAATGATCTGGGAATATCAATTGGTCATGCCGGAATATCTGCTCTTGCCGCTGAAATTGGAGGAGGAGACCCTAAAGCAGCCGCTGCTGGAGCGTTGGCTGCTTCTCTCGCATATGCGACTTTAGATGATATATTTGAAGATCCAGTTGCTCAGGAAGCAGGCGGTAAAATCATTGGAGGTTTAGCGGGAGCTTTTATATCAGGAACTTCTGAAGGTACTAACAGTGGAGCCGATGCGGGAGAAATAACGATTATATATAATCATTTATATCATGCTTTACCGGAGGAACAAAAAGAAAAATATAGAAAAATTCAAGCAGAAAATTTGAAAAAAGCCTGTACTGAAAATCCCAAAATTTGTAAATATACTCAAACTTCTCTGTCAATAATAGCAGATAATATATGGGGAATTTCAACCATTAAAGGGTATGCCGAAGCTGAAAAAACCGGTGATTATTTAATAGCAACAGCCGAACTTATCCCATTGATTAAATATGGTAAAACGGCTTTTAAAACTGCTAAAGAGGTTTCTGATGCTCTTATAAATGCTATTAATTTAGGAAAACAGGCAGCGAAAAAAGGTGATTTTGAAACAGCTTCAAAAATATTTAAGCACGTTGATAAAGAAATAAAGCATATCAATAGTACAGGCTCTCTTCCTGATATAAAGATACCTCTTAATGCAAAGCTAGACTCATTGGTAAATTTTTCTGATAAACAGCTCCAGAAAAAATTTAAACATGGTGGAGATTTTGGAATAAAAGTGACTAAGCCAAATACAGAAGCTCTTCGCCAGTTTGAAAAAGCAATTAGAGATCATGTAAAAAGATTCAAGAGTTCTCTTTAATAATAATACAAACAATGCTGTTGTCGTTGATAAATTTGGCAATTTTGTAACTGGTTTTAAGCTTAAACCAGGAACACCACAATATGAAAATTATATGAAAAATGGGGCATTACAATGAGTTTATTACTTTTAGAGTTTTCTAAATCGTTTGTTAAAGGAAAAACATGTGCGCAGGTTTTTGCAGATGCATATATAGAGCTTTGGCGTATAGAAAGGGATAATAATAACATTCTCAATTACAATGATAAGTTAAGTGAGTGTTTATCAAGTATATTTTGTCTTGCCGATATGTATAATCCAGAACAGGATGACAGGCTGAGTTATGAATTAAATGATGAGCAATTACGTGAAAAGGTTTCTGAACTAATAAAACAGTTAGATAGTTAGATAGTAAAAAGCCACCTGTTATACAGGTGGTTTTGACACAGCCTCTTATATAGGGCTAACGCATGAACATTTTTCATCCATATGATGGTGAATTAATCCGGTAAGCTGACTTATTATTTATTTTTATTGCAATTCCATGTCGCTAGTAAAGGTATATCAATTTGAGAGATTAATGGAAAGGTTTACAAATGAGTCAATCTTATTTCTATTGTGAAACGTGGTCGCTAGGCTACCAAAAAGCGCATAACTTATTGAGTGAAGAGGAGGCTTATCAAAGGCACCTGAAAGGTAAACCATATACTGTTCTTGTTGGCTCGAACAGCAGACCTTCATGTGTTATATCGATAATCAAAACCAAAGATTTCGTGAGTGTTGAGTTTTTAGATGATAATTTAAAAGAATATCTATCTTATCAGTTTCACGTATTAGAAAATGAAAAGCTGTTTCTGGCTATGGTGGTATATCGAGAGTTTGCAGAAAAAGAAGGAGAGGGAGAAGGACTCTTAAACGTCAGTAAAGGCACTTGTTTTTTTTATAAAAAAGATGGCACATATACAATCAGGGAAGAAACCTTTAAACCTCATACTGTTATAGAAAAAGAGGGCTTTTCTGATTTAAAAGAGAATTATGATACCTTTCCAGAATTTGGTTGTTATGAATCATTAATACAAAAGGAAAGATAGTCAACCCAATAGAAGCCCCCTCATTAAGTAATACCGCTCGCTTAAACGCGAGCGGCTTTTTTGTCGGGATAATGGTGTGTATTATCACGAAAAAGATCGGTCAATAACTTGAAAAACAGCGATGGATATTGCCACAAAAGGCGGCTATCTGTATGCAGACGTATTTGTCAGGCCCTTCACCATAAAAGCCTATGTGGGAGTATTAGAAATTCTGTGTCATTCCAGTAAAATACCTCAAAAAGGAATGACAAATGACTCAACCTTTCGATTTTGATAAAGCGCTAAAGGCACTTCAGGAAGGTCACGCTCTGACAGGTAAAGATAACTCCTGAACCCACTGATTAAACAACTCACCGAAGCGGCTTTGGCCGCTGAACTTGATTCCCATCTGGCTCAGGATATTGAAGTCAACCGAAAGAACGGCTCGACTAAAAAACAGATTAAAGCCTCGACCGGGGGTTTCGAACTGGCGACACCACGGGATCACAACGGGTGAAGAAGCATCAGACGACATTCTCGAATGAGATTGAACAAAAAATTATCCGCCTGTTTGCTTTGGGGATGAGCTATGCCGAACTCAGTCGAGAAATCGAAGATCTGTATGCCTTCAGTGTCTCCAGTGCCACAATCAGTGCCACCACTGACAAGGTCATTCCCGAACTTAAACAGTGGCAACAGCGTCCGCTGGAAGCCCTTTATCCCTTTATCTGGCTGGATGCGCTCCACTACAAGATCCGTGAAGAAGGCCGCTATGTGAGCAAGGCTGTCTATACCGTATTGGCCCTCAATCTTGAGGGGAAAAAGAAGTTCTCGGGTTATACTTATCTGAAAGCGAAAGCGCTAACTTCTGGCTGTCTGTACTGTCAGACTTGCAAAACCGGGGGGCTAAAAGACATCCTGATCGCCTGCGTCGATGGACTAACGGGGTTCCCTGAAGCGATAAACAGCATCTACCCACAAACAGAAGTACAGTTGTGCATCATTCACCAAATCCGCAACTCCCTCAAATATGTCGCCTCAAAACATCACCAGTCCTTCATGGCCGATTAAAACCCGTCTATCGGCGGTCTCAAAAGACGCGGCAGAAACGGCGCCTGATGAACTGGAAGCCAGATGGGGTCAACAATATTCCGTTGTCATCCAAATTTGGCGTCGTAAGTGGAATAACTTATCCGGTTACTTCCGTTATCCGGCAAGTATCCGTCAGGTTATCTATACGACTAACACCATCGAATCAGTGTACCGACAGTTCCGCAAACTGACAAAAACCAAAGGCGCGTTCCTGAATAAAAAGTGTTTGGTGCTATCAGAGGTTAGAAATCGCCCAGGTATCAGGGAAAATTTGTGAAAGCGAAGTCATTTCAGAGATAGAGCGTAACCCGGTTGAAATGTTGCATCTTAGCGTAGATGCCGGTTGTGACTCAGTTATCATTGAAAACTCTACACGAGCAGTTGTAAATCTTCAGAAAGATTTCGTGCCGATATACAGGCTGCGGCAGTTATTAATGGCAATATCAAAAAGCTAAGTATTACCAGCGACTACTGCAAACGCAGGATATTGGTTTCTACAAACTTCCTCTTCAATGGGAGAGAATGAAATAGGTTCGTTGCTTCTGGAGATGTCAAGTGACCTTGCAGTTTATTTCACTGGTAGAAGTAATATATTAACCAATTAAAAGTACTCATAGTAACGACATGACCAAACAAATTTAACAGTATAATAAAAAGTATTATTTAATATAAAAAAGTTTACACCGTAATAAAATTGTGAAGTTATATATTACATTAGTTAAAATGTGTTAAATATCACATTTTAATGTAATTAGAAATCCCCTATTTCATTTGAGATATGAAATTAAAACAGAAGAAAAGACAAATGTTAAAAATAACACAATCATAATATAACAATTTGTTTTTAATGATAAAAAATCAGAATAAAATATGGTTACTACGCTAAGTTTTTTAAAATCCCGTTAATTCGTTATTTTTCAGAACAAAATTTAAGAGTAAAATCACATTTTTAATGATAAATAATATATCATCAAGTTTACGATCTCTTTCTCACTACAGGCATAATGTATAAAAATACGCTTTACTATCATTAATCAATGGAATAAAAACAACTATGTTTAAAAACAATAAAGGGCATAATATGAGAAAAATGGATAATCTGGAGTTTAGAATATTACAACTTCTCAGAAAAAATCCTTTTCTCGCCCAACAAGAAATCGCTGATATTATTGGAGTCAGCCGTTCAAGTGTCGCAGGTCATATCCTGAATCTACAAAAAAAGGGGCATATAAGAGGTAAGGGTTACATTTTTTCCAGTGGAAATTATGCTGTAACGGTGGGTGCTTCCAACATGGATATTACCAGCTTCGCTTCGACTGAATTATTAAAGAAAGATTCCAACCCAGGGAAAACAAAATATACGTTAGGTGGTGTTGCCCGAAATGTTGCGCATAACATTGCCGCATTAAAGCATGATAGTTATTTAATTTCTGTTTTTGGTGATGATTCATATGGAAAAAGACTGTTTAGAGAAACCAAGTTAGCAGGTGTGGATCTTAGCCATTCTCATAAACTAAATGATGAAAGAACTTCGATTTATCATTCAATAGTTGATAGCAATGGTGAACCACACACATCCGTTAGTGATATGGATATTTTGAAAAAACTCACTCCTGAGCTACTAAATAAATCTAAACCTCTCATTGAGCGGGCAGGAATACTGATTATCGACTGTAATTTGACAGAAGAGGCTCTGGAATGGTTATTTAAAAACTCAGGTAATGTGCCAATATTTGTTAATCCGGTTTCTTCATATAAGGCGGGTATTGTACGTAACTGGTTATCATATATTCATACTATTAGACCCAATCGGCTGGAAGCAGAAAAAATCAGTGGCATTAAAATTAACTCAATAAATGAGGCTAAATTGGTAACATCATGGTTTCATGAACAAGGGGTTCAACGAGTAATTTTAAGTATGGGAGCAGACGGTGTGTACTACAGTGAACTAGATTATGTATCAGGCCACTCTCCGGCATTTCCTGTTAATATTGTCAATAACACGGGTTCCGGTGATGCAATGATGGCGGGATTAGTTCATTGTGCGTTAGCAGGTATGGATTTTCAGGAAAGTGTCTATTTCGCACAACGCTGTGCCGCTCTTGTACTGTCTACTGAATTGACTTATTCATTAACCCTGTCGCCCTTCGATGTTGAAAGGTTGCTGGTATTGGATTCATATAGTTAATAACCATTGTGAAATAACATGACTCATTCCACCGACATAATAAAAATAAAAAAGTTTTAGAATATTTGGCTAAAGCCGGGTTTCAACCCGGCAGTTTTTTCAGTTCTTCCCATATAAAAAATTATTCACGAATCGAATCGGAAAAATAGGAAGAGCTTATGTTCGATGAAATATAATCACAAATGCGGAGATAATGGACAGCGAACCTAAAACTGACAAATAAGTCCGGTATGAATACAATTTTGCAAATAAACATCCCAAAAACCTTGAGGATAACTTTCTAAGTCGCTTTTTAAGACAGTTGGTTTTTGCCAGCTAAAACTCTTGAATCCTGCTTTATTAATTGCATCTTCGTAGCTTTCACGGCTCCAGCGATAAAATGTGAAAGGACTTGGTGGCGTTGTCAGAAATTCTGCCTGATAACAGAAACCATTTTGCCAAGGTTCTTCGCTTAAGATTTTGAAACCATAATTATCACAGTTTCCATTTTCTAATCGATAATCAGGGGATGCCATGTAAGCTACGAGTTTACCAGAAGGTTTGAGGTGATTGGCCGCTGCTTGAAACATGGCTTCAAGTTCCTTGGTTGATTCTGAATAGTGGAATAAAAAAGCGGCAATGATGATATCAAATTTTTCATATAATTGCATTTCACATACGTTTTGTACGCAGAACTCAATATCATCACCATACAATTTAGATTTTGCTTTGGCGAGTTCAATCATTTTCTCAGAGATATCAACGCCGACCACTTTTGACGCTCCCCGGCGGTGTAATTCCCGCCCAAAATAACCATATCCGCAAGCTAAATCTAGGACTGATTTTCCCTGTATATCACCGACCATGTTGAGTATATCTCGAAGCTCAGACTGTCGTTGAGCGACAGTATTGGAGAACTTTTCATAATATTCACCAATAAAATCATAGTTTGCTTGCTCTTCCATTATTATCACTCCTGATAAAAAGACATGTTCTCATAAAAAATATCTAATGAGGGTACTATATAAAAAGATAAAATATCGCGAAATAATTAGATATAATTATTTTTATAACGTGAGTAACTTTCCACGATAAATCGTGTTTGAATTCAGTTAAAAATAACTAAATGTTGCCATATGCTGGTAATCATCACTTCCAAACAGTGATTTCGATTTAATCCGAATACTCGGCTAATGGAATGGTCAGTGCGCTGGGCAAAGCTGCCCTGTTTCTTGCGGGTGAAAGTCCAGTCGTAGAAGGTAAACCAGACCACTACGTAGCGAGTCTTGCATTTCCGGCGGTAACAAAGGATATGAAGCGTAGACAGCGAAACATTCGAGCCGAAACCAATAGGTGAACGTGATAGCGCCGAAATTCATTAAGTCGTGTGTGCCGATAGTTTTGTCCAGCTAGCAGGCAACAGCTTCTGAATGGTCATACTGGTGAATTTCCCAGCCAGAAGCACACACCGGAGCCGCAGGCGTCGGCGAGCTTGTAGAGAACAGTGTGGAACCCAGGAGATCCTGATACTTCTCAAGGAAATGAGTATTTCGGGCACAAGTGCCAAAACACAAGGCCTGAGAAATGGGTATCAGGAAGTCGGAGCCAGTCATAGTAGTGATGAAACGAGTAATGATCGCGGAGCGAAGGGCTGGCAGACAGATCGAACGTGAGAGGGCAACAATGACCGTACACAGCAACGACGGAGTATCATGGTTAACAAAACTTGAGCGTATAAGCAAGAAATCAGCAGATAACAAGCAGCGGGTGTTCAACAACTTAGGACATTTGCTGAATGTTGACATGCTGAAAGAGCAATTCTTGCGGCTTGACGGGAGTAAAGCTGTGGGTATTGATCGCATGACTAAGGCCACTTACGGTGAACACCTTGATGATAATATTAACAATCTTATCATGCGGATACGCAGAGGAACGTATCACCCGAAAGCAGCCAGAATCACGGAGATCCCGAAGGAGGATGGCAGTAAACGACCACGGGCTATTTCGTGCATAGAGGATAAACTGGTGCAAGTTGCGGTCAGTGATATTCTCAACCGAATTTATGAGCCGCTGTTTATGCCCTGCTCATACGGCTTTCGACCGGGATTAAACGGTCATGCGGCGTTGAAGGCTCTGCAACAGCAAACATACTGTAACTGGAATGGCGCGGTTGTGGAAATCGACATCCGAAAGTACTTCAACACAATACCCCATATTGAGCTGATGAGTTTACTGCGGAAGAAGATATCAGATCGCCGTTTTCTCAGACTGATTGAGCTCTTAATAACGGCCCCTGTTATCGAGGGCAAACAGGTATCCGAGAACGCGTGCGGATGCCCCCAAGGGTCAATCCTATCGCCGGTACTTGCCAATATCTACCTGCACCATGTGATAGACGAATGGTTTGATGAAATCAGCCGTTCACACATTCGCGGTCGGGCGGAGATGGTGAGATATGCGGATGATATGGTGTTTACCTTTGAGTTCAGGAGTGAGGCAGAACGCTTCTACAAGGTATTACCTAAACGACTGAGTAAATACGGACTGGAGTTGCACGATGACAAATCGCAGCTAATTCCTGCGGGACACATCGCAGCACTGAGAGCCAATCAGTCGGGCAGACGCCTGCCAACGTTTAACTTTCTGGGGTTTACCTGCTATTGGGGAAAATCGCGAAAAGGTTTATGGCGACTGAAATTAACCAGTCGCAAAGACCGTTTCGCGGCCAAATTGAAGGGACTCAGGGACTTTCTCTGGAAGAACCTGAATACACCTGACAAAAGGCTTGTCCTGACTATCGTCATCAGAGTAATCAGAGGCTGGATAAATTATCACGGTATATCTGATAACCAGAGACGAGTCGGGCAGTTTATCTACCAAAGTGCGCGAATACTCTACAGAGGGTTCAACCGTAAAGGTGGGCGTCGCCGACTGACGTGGAAAAAGCTGAATCTGATCCTGAAGATGCTGGGTTATCCATTTCGTTGGAAAACGCATTCAATGTTCATTTCTTGCTGAATATGTGTGGGGACACGGATCTGTCGGGAGCCGGATGCGGTAGTTCCGCACGTCCGGTTCTGAGGAGCAACTGTCTTGAACGCAATTTTTATGGAGTTATCTGATGATACGAATTATTCCATTCTTCATCTTTTCTAATCATCGCATTTAAGATGGTCAGCGGTTTGCGCATACAAGCCACAAGCGCCACTTTTTTGGGCTTACCCGCCGCCAACAGGCGGTTGTAAAACGTCTTGATCACCGGGTTAAAACGGGTTGCCACGAGTGTAGCCATATACAGCGCTGGCCGAACTCCAGCGTGCCCGCCAAAGATGGTTCGTCGACCCCGCAGGGTTCCCGAGTCACGGTTAACGGGGGCAACGCCAACGAGTGCACTGATTTCCCGACGCGAGAGCTTGCCAAGTTCAGGGACCTCTGCCAGCAGGGTTGTTGCTGTCATTGCACCAACGTCCTTGATGGCGCTGAGCCTGTCAGCCAGTGCCTTAAAATAAGTCTGGATGTGTTTATTCATATTCTCATCGATCCGCTCCAGCTCAACTTCCAGTGCGCTAATGATAATGTTGATGCTCTTTCTGCTCTGAGGATGCGCCGGATGCAGGCGATTACGCTCAGCAACAAGCATCGTAATCAACTGCCGCCTACGCACCACCATGGCAGAAATAACCTGACGTTCCGCATCCGGCAGCGCTCGAATAAACCGTTCACGTTCGGGATGACGGTTTATCACTTCCGCCATCTGAGCCAGGACTTTGGCGTCAATGCGGTCAGTCTTTGCCAGATATCCCATGGCCCGGGCAAAATCTCGCGCTTGCCTGGGATTAATAACAACGACATCAAACCTTTCGGCCTGAAGCGAGCAGGCAACCGCAGACTCCAGTCCACCGGTTGCTTCCATCAACACCAGGGACACGGTGTGCTGCTTCAGTACGGACACAATGGTATCAAAGCCGTTAATATCATTACTGGCTGTGAACGACTCTACACTCCTGTTGACTGCGATATCCAGTGAGGCTTTGGAAACATCAATGCCCACACAAAGTGGATTTGGCTGACTCATGATTACCCATCTTTGCAAATACGTTATGGATGACGGACAACTGTTCGGGTTTCAGATGAGTGGCTCAGTGTATGCGTCAATAGCTCCTCAACGGGCTTAAAAACCCTCAGGGGCTGGCGAGTTGCGTACACTGTGCCAAATCATTTTTATGATAGTCGAATTTCAAGATACAAGGGGTCTGCTTGGGTGACCGGGCAGATCTACTCACCCAAGAAAAATCAATTAATAAAAAATAATTTTGGCTTAGATTTTGAAGCCGCAAATCAGTTTTTAACAGTGTCTGATGAAAAAGAGATTGGCTATTGCATTTTAAGAGAAAAAATAAAAATGAATGCAGGCCAGTCATGGAGTGTACCATTAGGATTACCAAATCCTGAAAATCATGTGGTATTTGTCCGAAGTGATAATCCGAATTGCGCTGTTTCTACTGATAGAATATACAATAAAATTACGGTATCTCACGATTGTAATTTATATGTGGTTGTTTTTTCTTCTGGATTTTCTCCACAGAGGGATGATGGTGGATTACATATTTGGAATGAACGGGGAGAATTAACTTATTCCAGTAAATATATTCCTTTTTTCCAAGGTGAGAATATTACTTTCGATAACCATACTGATGTGATTACTACAAAATTACAATTCCCAATGATTAGAGCAACAGACTTATATCCAGGGTGAGATCACGAACGTTATTTAATCAAAAGTAATCCATTTGACCCATGAATTAAGTTGTGATCTTATACTCCTTTTTTCGGGAGCCCTCTAATGGAACTTGATGCCTTTTCTCAGTATTTCGGTGATATTAACGATCCTCGCCAGTCTGCCAAAATCAGCTATCCCCTGTTTGATGTCCTTTTTTTGACAATGTGTGCCGTCCTGACGGGGGCTGAAGGTTGGGAAGATATCGAAGACTTCGGCAATATGCGCTGCAAATGGCTTCAGGAAAAGGGATTTTTCAAACCGGCTTACCCGTACATGACACAATAGCACGTATCATTTCCCGCCTTGATCCTGCCCAGTTTCAACGCTGCTTTATTCGCTGGACTCAGGCGGTCAGTGAACGCACCGACGGTGAAATCATCGCGATTGATGGCAAAGCCTTACGGAGTATCGGGAATTGGCATCAGCGATTATCGCCTATCTATATGGTGAGCGCATTTGCTACGGCCAATGGGGTTGTCATGGGGCAGCTAAAAACCGAAAAAAATCGAATGAAATCAAAGAAATTCCTAAATTAATTGATTTGCTGGACATCAATAGCTGTTTGGTCACCCTTGATGCGATGGGATGCCAGACCCAAATTGCCCAAAAAATTATCGCCCAAGGCGGGGATTACCTGCTGGCCGTAAAAGATAATCAGGCAACATTACACCGCGAGCTTAAACAAGCGCTGTCAACCCACGTCACTGCCGTCAGTCAGTCAGCCAGAAAATGTCAGTATAGAACAAGGACATGGTCGAATTGAATTACGTGAATATCATGTCTTACCGGCAGGGAAGCTTGCCTTGCAATTGCCGGAATGGAAAGGCTTAAAAAGTATTGGCGTGGCAATACGATATCGCCTTGATAAAACGAGAAAAAAAGAATCACTGGATTATCATTATTACATCAGCTCAGCGGAACTTGACCCCGATCGTTTTAAGGCGGCAGTGCGTGGTCATTGGGGGATTGAAAACCGCGTTCACTGGGTGCTCAATGTTTCCATGAATGAAGATACGTGCGCCATTCGTCGCGGTAACGGTGCCGAGATATTAGCCGGTATGCGACCCCTCTCACTGAATATGTTGCGTGCAGAAACCCGCATAAAAGCCAGTATCCGACGAAAAACGAATATGGCTAATATGAGCAGTGAGTATTTGGATAAGGTCTTAATTGCAGGTTTTCAGGTGTTGGGCAAGAAATAAACATTCATGCTCTTGCCCTGAGGCATCAACCACGATACATCATCAACGATGTATCATTCATGATTAGTCATCCAATTCATCAAGAACAGATAAAGCATCTGTCAGTTTTTTGACCCCGAAGACTTTCATTCCCGGTAATGCTTTTTTCGGCATATTAGCATAAGGGACAATTGCCCGTTTAAAACCGTGTTTGGCGGCTTCTGAAATACGCTCCTGGCCACTGGGAACAGGGCGAATTTCCCCGGCCAGCCCAACTTCACCGAATACCACTAAATCACGGGGCAAAGGGCGATCACGAAAGCTGGAAACCAAAGAGAGCAGTAATGCAAGGTCAGCACTGGTTTCGGTGACTTTTACCCCGCCGACCACATTAACGAAGACATCCTGATCTGCCATTTGCAAACCACCATGCTTGTGTAATATCGCCAACAGAATTGCCAGACGGTTTTGCTCAAGCCCCACGGCTACCCGACGAGGATTCGACATCATGGAGTGATCAACCAAAGCCTGAATTTCCACCAGTAAAGGACGAGTGCCTTCCCAGACAATCATAACGGAGCTGCCTGAGGTGATCTCATCACCACGACTCAAGAAGATGGCGGAGGGATTATTCACTTCCCGCAATCCCTGTTCGGTCATAGCGAATACCCCCAATTCATTGACTGCACCGAAACGGTTTTTATGACTACGGAGAGTACGGAAACGAGAATCGGCTTCACCATCCAGCATCACCGAACAGTCTATACAGTGCTCCAATACTTTCGGGCCAGCCAGAGAACCATCTTTTGTCACATGGCCAACCATGATGATCGCAACACCGTGGGTTTTAGCAAATCGGGTTAGGTAAGCCGCCGTTTCTCTGACTTGTGCCACACTGCCGGGTGAAGATTGAATATCTGCTATATGCATAACCTGAATGGAGTCAATAACCATCAGTTTAGGTTGTTCCTGCTCGGCAATCAGACAAATCTGTTCAATGCTTGTTTCCGACAACATGTTCAGTTTATCCGTCGGCAATCCTAGCCGATGTGCTCTCATTGCCACTTGCTGTAACGATTCTTCACCCGTTACATATAAGGTTTTCATCTGCTCAGATAGTTGACACATGGTTTGCAGTAACAGGGTACTTTTGCCTGCGCCTGGGTTACCACCTATCAAAATGGCACTGCCGGGCACGACTCCACCGCCGAGTACACGGTCAAACTCTTTAAACCCAGAGGAAAAACGAGGCAGCTCTTCCAAACTGATTTCGGAAAGTTTTTGTACTTTACTGACTCCGGCATCTCCTGCATAACCGCTGAAACGATCATTGCGAGAAGAAGATGAAGTTGCGGCCAAACGCACTTCTGTAATGGTATTCCATGCCTGGCATGCAGTGCATTGCCCCTGCCAGCGGGGATAATCCGCACCACACTCGTTACAGACGAACGCCCGTTTTGCTGCTTTTGCCACTGTATACTCCCTGATATGACTGCTCTGGGCAGCTAAAAAATGACTCTAACGCTCTTCGTGTTTTAAGCCGCCGCTCAAAATACACAAAACACCCATCAAATCCGCATGGCGAATACCCACTTTAGCGTGTGTATATACTTTCGGTTTCGCATGATAGGCAATTCCCAGTCCTGCCTTGCGGATCATTTTCAAATCGTTGGCACCATCCCCGATTGCCACAGTTTGGCTGAGTGGAATATCCAACTCTTTTGCCAGCCGTAACAACGTGGTCGCTTTATATTTTGCGTCAACAATTGGCCCTTTGATTTTGCCTGTCAATTTGCCATTTTTTATTTCGAGCTGATTGGCAACTGCGGCAAAAAGGCGTAATTGCTGGCGAAGATTATCGGCAAAGAAGGTAAAACCCCCGGATGCAATAGCGACATGCCAGTCCAGAGATTGTAGTTTGCGGACAAGGCTGGTCAAACCCGGCATGAGAGGGAGTGTATCCATGACTTGCTGTAATATAGCGGCATCAGCACCAGCCAGTTGGGCAACCCGCTGGTGTAAGCTTTCTGAGAAATCTAATTCTCCCTGCATTGCCCGTTCTGTAATCTCAGCGACTTTGTCACCAACACCAGCCAGTCGTGCGATTTCATCAATACATTCAATCTGAATGGCGGTTGAGTCCATATCCATGACTAACAACCCTGGCGAACGCAAGCGTGGGATTTGTCCCAATGGAACAACATCCAGATGACATTCATCTGCTAATCGTTTTATGCGTGGAGAAAGGCTTCCTGCGATGCGAACAACTTGATAGTCATCAATGCGCCATGAGGAAACGACAACGATGGCGGCTCCCAGACGATGCTGAAAATCACTGATGCGTTGTTTATCCAGATTGCGACCATATAGTAACCAGCCACTGTCTCCGGCTCGGTAATCCAGTGGCATAACTTCATCCCCACTGAGGGATAACGGCAATCCCGGCCATTTATGGATTTCATCGGGTAAGTAACGATAGGCCAGATTGTTAGACATGAATATCGGCTCCTGTAATTCCATGTAATTTTGGCAGGTAAAAAATGCTTTTCAAACTATCCTATCATTACTGCATCTGGCAACATGGAATGTTACGAGTTTGGGGGTAGGATAATTATGAGTAAAGCAAAACTGAAATTTCGACTGCACAAGACGGCAATTATTTTAATATGTATAGCACTGCTGGTATTGCTGATGCAGGGTGTTTCCTATTTTAGCCGTTCACAGCAACAAGCTCATATGGATCAGTTTGAAAATTTAGCTAAGACGCTGGCAAAACAGGTTGCATTCAGTCTGTCTGATTATATGGATAACGGCAGCAAAGATCTTAATAATAAGAAGATCATGGACAATCTGAACTATTTGACTAACAAAAGCCGCATTCTGGATGCCAGTGTTTATCTGGAAAATGGAACACAGGTCGCACGAAGTGGTGAACTTGTCTCTGTTCGTGAGCGGTTATCTTTGGATGGTAAAAAAGCAGGCAGCTATTTTAACCAACAAATTGTTGTTCCCATACCGGGTAAAAATAAACCCAAAGGTTTTCTCCGTTTGACGTTGGATACCCACAGATTAGCAACAGAAGCCAAGCAAGTAGATAACACGACTAATTTGCTCAGGGTCATGCTGCTGTTAGCGTTGGCGATTGGGTTTATTCTTGCTCATAGCTTACTACAGCTTGCTCCCAGCCGCTGGCAGCAATCACCTTATTTGCTGACCGCTAATACCAAATCATCGGACGGCGAAGACAGAGTAGACAATTCCACCCGCTAGCCGGGTTGAATACCAAAACAGAAAATAATTCGGGGTGAAGGGAATGGGGCCATCTGAGCAAAATGACTCAGGATGGCACTGTTTTTAGTGATCATCGTAAAAATCCTTATCATCGTAATACAGCTTAAAGCAGATGGAATAGATCAGACAATGTAATAGTGCTGCTGCGATGGAGCCATAAAAAATGATGGAATGATGCGGAAGCTCCGAATGAACAAGAGGAGGATGCCCAAAACGGAAAACATACATATGAAAAGAGATAGCTAATATCGTTAGTATAATTCCGAAAACATTGTAATGGACATAGCTTGATAATAGGAACCGTTTTACTATAAAGAAAAAAGGAATCAACATTAATAGAGAAATTATTATGTAAGTCATTATCATTTATCCTGATATTATTTGGAATTTCACTATGAAAATATTTATGACGATTATCACTATAAATAACATTTTCGCTGATCAGTTTATTTTTGCTGTTATTTAAAGTAATAAAGCAAGAGTAGACCGTGATTTGTATATAGATAGTAAACATGGTTATTATTTATATTTCTTGTAAGTTTGATTAGTTTTTTAATTATTGGTGTAGCAGCGGATTATACAGGGATGTTTTATATTTAACTCAGTTTTGATAACTGGTAATTAAATTTTTAATGGTAATGCAATACCAATTATCAGAAATAATAATATAACCAAAAACGAGTTTGCTAATACAGAAAATGGACGTTTTGATAGTGTTGAAACAGGAATTTCAAGGTCAGGCTTTTTTTCATCTAATAAATATTCGTTATCGTCAATCTTGGAAAGTATTTCTTCAGCACGTTTCCGGTCAGAACGATGTACCAGTAGTTTTACCCCGCCAAGCGCATGGGAATACATATAATTATTCCATACTACGCCTTCATCGATTATTCTTGCACGGATACCCTCAGATAACATTCTGCCAAGGATAATATTAGCCTCTATAGGTGACATAAAATTAGCTAAGAATTGCATATGTCCTCTTTGCGGAGATATGTTCCACATAAGCACCTCTCAATATCATATGGTTTATCACTTAGATAACTTATCAATAAATCTACTGAGTATAGTTAAAGTATAATTTAATATCGGATACAAACACTAACTTATACAAATAGATTTAAAACCGTAGTTTAAGAAACGAAAACCTATTACAAAAAGTCATTAATAAAAAACTTTTCATTTAAACTGCCTGAACTCTGTAGGGAGTAGAATTCAGGCATGATTTTTCAGTTTATTGTGATAGATTATCATTAAGTTTTATATGAATTCTATCCTAAATTGAGCACAGTCAGATTATAAGAATCGGGATTGGGGCCGAGACGTTTACCTATATCCAACCCTGCCATGGTAGCCAGATCTTCTTTCTCTAATTTGAAATCAAAAACGGCAAAATTTTCTTTAATACGGTGAGGTGTTACTGATTTGGGAATAACAATCATGCCAGAATCAAGATGCCAGCGAATAACAATTTGAGCCGGTGTTTTTTCGTATTTAGCAGCCAGTCTTTCAACAATTGGGTGATCAAAAACGCCTTTTCCACCGCGAGACAATGGGCTCCAGGATTCAGTTGTAATATGGTGGGTAGCATTCCATGAATGAAGTTGTCGCTGTTGCATCAGTGGATGCAGTTCGATTTGATTGATTACAGGTGCGACACCTGTTTCTGATATTAATTTCTGTAAATGTTCAATGTGAAAATTACATACACCAATACTGCGCACCAGTCCCGATTCTTTCAACCCAATGAATTGTTTCCATATTTCAACATACTTATCTTGCAGGGGCACGGGCCAGTGAATTAGGTAGAGATCGACGTAATCCAGTTTTAGCCGATCCAGGCTTTCTTGCAATGCAATTTGTGCATCCTGATGGCGATCATTCCACAGTTTGGTTGTGATAAAAATCTCTTCGCGTGGAATATTGCTTTCTTGTAATGCTTTCCCTACGCCTTTTTCATTGTGATAAATTGCCGCAGTGTCAATAGAACGATAGCCTACTTCCAATGCGGTGTGGATAGCGTTAACAACCTGCTCATTACTCGCTTGCCAAACCCCAAGCCCTAATTGTGGCATGAGGTTTCCATCTGCGAGTTTAATTATTGTCTGCTGACCCATTTTTACCTCCTTCAGATTTGGCATATCAGATGGACGCTTCGTAAATTCGCTTACTGGCAGCAAGCGTAATATCCTGGTGTTCACCTAACACAATCAAACCTTGCTGTTTTAGTTTTCTGAGCATACTCGGTATTGGACTGCCATCAAGCTGAAATATCCGAATACGTTCAGCATATTGCAGGAGTTTTTTACGTTTGGCATCCTATTTTTCTTGCAGTAACAGAGTCCACTCTATTCAAGGTTACTTAATTTTTCTGTCAAAACTTGGTCAGAATTCAAATCATTGACAATCATGATACCTGTCGGAGCGGACTCTAATTGTTTAACTTTTAGGATTGATGAGTTAATAACCAGAGAAAGCAAAGAGTTTTGCAATAGCGGTGAATAACCAATATATTCATTTACGTTTTCTTGATGACGCTTGTTTGTGACGCCAATACATCAATAAAGATGCGATAAGACCGCTGATCAACAAAATGACAGGCAAGATCATCAAAATATTCATGACCAAATCCTGATGCGCTTTGATGAAGGGGATTTGATTCAAGATATAGCCAAAACTCACGATTATGATGACCCATAAGAAGCCACTTAACCAATTAAAAAATTGAAAGCGTTTATTATTCAGTCCAGAAATACCTGCAAAAGTTGGCAGGAGAGTACGGACAAAGGCGAGAAAACGCCCGATGAGCAACGCCGCCAGGCCATGTTTGGCAAATAAGGTATTGGCACGTTGGCGATACTGTAGAGGAAGTTGAGCCAACCAGTTCTTGACGATCCGGGTATGACCTAACCAACGTCCTTGCAAATAACCTAACCAACATCCGAGACTTGCTGCAATAGTCAGTAAAATGATGGTTGGAAAGAACCCCATAACACCTTTAGCTATTAACGCACCAGCAAGGACCAGAAGAGTATCACCGGGCAAAAATGCGGCGGGTAACAAACCGTTTTCTAACACCAGCGTGACAAAGATGACACCATAAATAATCCAGATGACATCGGGATTGGCGAGTTGGGTAAAATCATGCTGCCAAAGTGCATGCACGATCCCGCTTAACGTTTCCATTATTTATCCTGTAATTTTTACACGATACTTTTACACAACAGTTTTTGAACAATAGCTTTTGAACAACAACAAAAAGTATCAAATAAGCACATGTGTCCCAGTGTACCGCAAAATTGCCGCAGGCGAGTTGATTTGAAGAGAATCAATGGAAGATAAGGAAAGAAAACAGTGGCCATCTGTAGTGGGAAGATAGCCATTCAGGGGCACGATCATTATGTATTTAGTTATTTATGTTAACGCACAGCAATGCGGGTAAAAGCGGCATCCAAGTCAGCAATCAGATCCTGGGGATTTTCGAGTCCGATATGTACACGGATTAATGTTCTTGTTTTTTTAGGGAAATGATAGTTGCGTAAAGTCGCGAGTGATTCAGGTGATATGCCCAAAATTAACGATTCAAATCCTCCCCAGGAAAACGCCATTTTAAAATGTTGTAAATTATCAAGATAATCAGAAAGCTGAGTGGGAGTCAGGTTAATATTCAGGAGGAAAGAGAACAACCCGCTGGAGCCGGTGAAGTCACGTTGAAAGTAGTGATGTCCGGGACAAGAAGGTAGAGCGGGGTGATAAACCTCAGCGACTTCAGGCCGTTGGGATAGCCATTTAGCAATTTCAAGACTGCTTTCTTCATGTTGTTTTAAGCGGACAGCCAGCGTATGTAATCCACGGGTTGCGGAATAAACTGTATCGGGGTCGGCAATTTGTCCCATCAGATAAGAATTTTCCCGCAATTGATCCCAACAGCGCTTATTGGCGACAGCCGTGCCCAACATGCCATCCGAATGGCCGATGATATATTTTGTGGCGGATTGAATAGAAATATCGACGCCAAAATCCAGTGCCTTGAAGAGAATACCGGCAGCCCATGTATTATCGAGCATAATGACAATTTCAGGATTAATCTGCCGGGCAGCCTGCACGATAGCAGGGACATCCTGAACCTCCATCGTGAGGGAACCGGGGGATTCCAGAAAGATGACCTTTGTATTTGGTTGAATAAGTGTGGCAATCTCTTTTCCGATCATTGGGTCAAAGTAATTTGTGGAAATATTCAGCTTCTTGAGAACATGATTGCAAAACTCTTGTGTAGGCTCATAGGCTGTCCCTGCTACTAAAATATGATCACCTGTCTCTACAAATGACAGAATGCTGTTGGTAATAGCGGCTGTACCGGATGGATACAGGGCACACCCCACGCCACCTTCCAGCTCTGCCATTGCTTCCTGAAAAGCAAAATGCGTTAATGTGCCACGACGCCCATAGAATAGTTCACCGTTAGCACGGTGTTTTATGGCATATCTCAGATCTTCAACCGTTTTGAAAATGACGGATGAAGTTCGTTGGATAATAGGGTTGACAGCATTAAGCGTGAATTTATGCTTTCTTCCGACATCAACCAGTCTGGTCTCCAGTTTCTTTTCTTCTGCCATATAATTTTCCCCTCAATTAACGTTGATTACTCAAATAATCATTGCAAGTTAAAAGATTTGTCACGTTTTTTACAAAGGGATTCTTGCAACTTGACGAAAATTCAAGGTGATCGGTGATAGTGAAAAGGAGGGTGATAGTGAAAAGGAGGGTGGTAGTGAAATCGCGCCTTTTCATTACCACTTTTTTATTAAATAGTAATGATAATTACTATCAAATCGCTCAATGTCTGATATCATTTGGAATGGACTTTTCCCTCACGTGATGAAAAGCATGAAATAGGGTTAAACGGAACCTTATCAGTTGGAAAAGCGAGCTCTGGCTCAGGATATATTAGGATTAGCAAGATGAGTAAACGCGATTCATTGCTAAGTAACAGAATCTATAAAAAAGAGAGTAAGGCTAACTGATGCGTAATTTGACAGCTTCTATTCTATTGGCACTCGGGTTAACAGGTTCAGCGTGGGCTAATACCGCACCAGCTAATACCGTACCAGCTCATACCGTACCAACAACAGCGGCTGCTGCGCCAGAAAATCAGGCTGCCCCTCAGCCGGCAACATCGGTATCTTCTGCGGCTGCGCAAGCAGAGGCGGCGAAAGCAGATACACCGCAAGGCGAAGCTCAGAAAACGGATGCGTCAGCGACGGCTGAACAGCAAACAGTAACTACCGAGGTAACTGAAATAACAGAAACAGACGCAGCGGAATCAACGGTTGTGGAAGGTTCTGAAAACTTATCCAGTGGTTTTGCAACAGATCTGTCCGTTTGGGGGATGTATCAGAATGCGGATGTCGTGGTAAAAAGCGTCATGGTAGGTTTGGTGATTGCTTCTGTTATTACATGGGCACTTTTCTTCTCCAAAGGAAGCGAATTATTCATGGCTCGTCGCCGTTTACGCAGAGAGCAACTGGCATTGGCAGACACTGCTAATCTGGATGCAGCCGTGAAAATTGCCGCTGATTTCGGTAAGAATAGTATCAGCCGCCTGTTATTGAACGAAGCACAGTCTGAACGCAACTTATCTGCTGAAAGCATTGATAAAGATGGAACCAAAGAGCGTACCTCATTCCGCATGGAGCGTGCTGTTGCGGCAATCAGCCGTCATATGGGGCGTGGAAACGGTTATCTGGCGACTATCGGCGCGATTTCACCGTTTGTCGGCCTGTTTGGTACTGTCTGGGGGATCATGAACAGCTTCATTGGTATCGCACATTCACAAACTACTAACCTGGCGGTTGTTGCTCCGGGTATTGCAGAAGCACTCTTGGCGACAGCCTTGGGTCTGGTCGCTGCAATTCCGGCGGTAGTTATCTATAACGTTTTTGCCCGTGTGATTTCATCATACCGTGGGCAAGTGGGCGATATGGCAGCACAGGCAATTCTGTTGCTTGGCCGTGATCTTGATTTGGCTGACAGAGAAACTGAGAAAGCAGAAGCAAGGTAATCAATTATGGCAATACGTCTTAATGAGAATTTGGACGATAACGGTGAATTACACGAGATTAACGTCACACCATTTATTGATGTGATGTTGGTACTGTTGATCATCTTCATGGTGGCAGCACCACTGGCGACCGTCGATATCAAAGTCGATTTACCTGCATCATCAGCCAAACCACAACCGCGACCAGAGAAACCGGTCTTTCTGACGGTGAAAGCTGATCAGCAGCTATATGTCGGTGATCAGTTGGTTGACCATAGTACGCTCTCTTCGGTACTGGATCAAACAACCCAATCTAATAAAGAAACCACGATTTTCTTCCAGGCGGATAAAACCGTAGATTATGAAACGTTAATGAGCGTGATGGATTCTCTGCGCAAGGCTGGCTACCTGAAAGTGGGTCTGGTTGGCATGGAAGCGGTAGAGGCCAAATAATCTGATCAGTGGTTAATCCAATCTGAATAATAAAAACTGCCCGAATAGTTAACCAGAATAGTTAAATCGGGTAGTTTTAATCAAAATTGAGTCATGGCGTTCATTTATTGATAATGTTAAATGTTTAAATAATACCCAATGACTTTATCATGCATTTCAATGAATTTTAGACTCGCGCAGTGGTTAGCGGTGTCTGTGTTATTTCTGACCAAGTCTGTATATACTATGCTTATAAACTGTCCAATATGAGGGAACATTATGGAAAATATGTCATTAGCACAGGCTCACAAGAAAATGCCAAGACTAATCTCTGATGCGGATTTCAACAAAAAATTAAAAATGCCTTCTAAAAATATTGCTCATACAAAACAGTTCATTGAAGAAGGCGTGGCTGATTATGTTTTGCCGGGGTTTGCCGTTCAGCATGGCTATCGTCTGGTTAAGCCTCTAAAAAAAGACCAATACCGCCTTATCGCCACGGGTGATGAGCCTGAAACAGTTTACCTCGTTGAGTTAAGATTCCGTAAAGACATTGTTTTTAACAAAACAACCTGTACTCAAATAAAAGTCTGGCGTAGCACCTCCATTGAGCATAAAGGTGCTGTTAATGATCTGCCGAGAACATTCTTTTTCAATCTATTAGAGCAGCATAACATTGTGGTTACTGACGAGGAACAAACCGGAGACGGCAGGCGTTTTTGGGAAACCATGCTCTCATGGGCATTTGGTACAGGGTTCCATGTTTATGCCTCTGATGGTCCACAAATGGACAGTCCGCTAACCGCAATTGCAAATATGAGAGAGTTTCACGAAGAATGGGGTGATTTTTATTGGGGGGAAGATCCCGACGTTCACACTCACCGTTTAGTTGTTATTAGCAAGGCGCTGTTATCACAGTAACTTTTGTGTTTAGAAAGTTGTTTCACGAGGCCTTCACTGCTCAAAATGTACCAGCTTAGACAACGTCATCTGACAGTTTAGAACGATAATTACGGCTATAACCAACCGCGAACAAGGAAAATGCGCTTCATTTCGTCATCGTCGGGTAGTTTATATTCACCATCCACGTGGAAACTCGTGATATCCAGATTAAACAAAGACTCACATTCAGACATTCTTTGAGTATCTAATCGGTATGTTGTAAACATGCATCTTCATAGTCAAGTATTTCACTGTTTGACAGACTAGATAAATATTCATCTATGATCTTGAAAGAAATATTTGGTGCAATATCAATAGAGAAATACGTTGATGTAAATGAAGAGGACGTCACTGCACCAAATTCTTGTACTTTTCTAATAACATCATTCAGATTGCTCTTATCGTATTAATCCAGCTTCGTCCTTTATTCAAAGTATGGATTTTAAAACCACGCTCCTTACCCTGTTAAAAACTGCCAGAATAGTTAACCAGAATAATTAAACCGGTCAGTTTTAATCAAAATCGCTCTTTCTGCCTTATCAATTAATAGGTGCGTTATATTTATTAAGAGGAAGTGATTATCATATCGTTTGATATTGGTTTTATATTTTTATTCTTACACCTGTCAGGATTAATTGTAATTGTTTTGTCCGAATTTTTAATAGGATGATTTTTTATTTAGCACGTGTTTTTTATCATGATATTATTAGCGTCTCTCGTTAAATTACAGAGAGATAATAGTATAACTGTAGTTGCTCCATTTTTATTTCTTGTGTTGATATTTTAATACGAAATCTATTTAGGTCAGTATTCTTATTTATCCAAGGAGAAGATATGAGTAACCAGAATGATTTTAAAGCATTTGCTATTGGCGGAAATGCGAACGTTGTTTCTCAGGAAGATTATCAAAATAATTCTAATCTGGATATTGGGCTACCTCCCAATAAACTTGAAATTGATTTGTTAAACAAAATATTACGTCAAACGTCAACAATGTCTTCCGTTATGGCTAATTTTATGTCTACCCAATGTGAGCAGAATGTCTTAGATGACGGAGATGTTTCTGGTCTGTCTCAGAAATTTTCTGATTCGTTGAAGTGTCATGAGGAAAAGCAATTTCCTAATCAGTTAATGCAAAATGGTTATCAGGAATTCCCTAATGGACTAATGATTCAATGGGGTATGCATAAATTTGAGTTTTTTGTTGAAAACACAGTAGAATTACCAAAACCTTTTAAAAACTCTATTTTTAATATTCAGTTTATAGATACAGGTTCTTGGATAATTCCTATGGCTGGATATACCAATGGTACTTTAAACAGTTTTAGAGCCTGGATCGCTGGTAAGTTTTTTGATTATATGGGCAATGAGGATGTATTAAAGCCTGATATGGGTGTTGTTGGTCAATATGTTGTCATTGGATGTTAATGTATATTTCAGATGATATGTTTTATATTGTTATAATATTAATAATATAATTTATTCATTGATAATAAAAACTGTCCGAATGGAATAATCGGGCAGTTTTTCTATCAAATACCAGCTAATAATAAAACCTACGCGTTTTTCCAATCAAATGGCAGTAGCTCACCAAGTGATAAAATCTGCTCTTTGGTAACTTTCACTTCGGCATGGATATTTTCCTTATTTATCTGGCTGATAAATTCCCGACAACGCCCACATGGAGGAATAATGTTTCCATATTGGTTGACTGCGATAATTTTAACTATCCGGGTTTCTCTATGTTTTATCATATCGGCAATGGCACCATGTTCTGCACAAAAACCCATTGAACAGGCGGTGTCAATATTAATACCGGTATAAATATGCCCTGATCCACTCTGAATAACCGCAGCTACATGACCATATTTAATATATTTATTTAATTGTGTCGGAGAAATAAGCTGATGGGCAGTATTTTCCATTTCATCAAAAGAAAACATGATAAATATTCCTGACGAGATAACATATAGAGCTTACTCTTTAATATTACGAATAAGCTCCACAACCGATTGTGCCATTTCCTCTTCATTTTCTCCTTCAACCCGAATAGTGACTTCCATGCCACTTTTTATTCCCATCGACATAATTTTGAACATGCTTTTTAAATTAGCACTTTTATCTCCGCTGATAATTTCTATTGTGCCATTATAAGTTTTGGCTAAATTACAAAGTTGGGCAGAAGGCCGGGTATGTAGCCCCGAAGGAGCTGTGACTACTACGGAATATTCGATCATAAATTTACCTAAAAAGAAAATCAGGATTCAGTTAATGAACCACCACGTGTCTGGATAACTTTCTGATACCAATAAAACGAATCCTTCTTATAACGGCTGAGGTCTTTTAAATCGTCGTCAGTGCGATTGACATAAACAAAACCATACCGTTTCTTGTAACCATTGCTGGTGGAAAGAAGGTCAATAAAACTCCACGGATTATAGGAGAGAACTACAACACCCGAATCTATCGCCCGTTTAATGGCCTGAAGGTGTTTTTCCAGATAATCAATGCGGTAACTGTCATGAATGGTGCCGTCAGATTCCAGTACATCATCGGCACCGAAGCCATTCTCAGTGATCATCAACGGCTTCTGATAACGGGTATATAAATCGCGTAATAGATATTCAAGCCCAAGCGGGTCAATCGCCCAATCCCAGTCTGTGGTATCAAGTTGTGGGTTTTTATGGATCTGATAGTAATCGGGTTGGATCTCATAGCCGTCAATTTGTCCTTTGACACCTGTTGGATTAAAACCATCCATTCGTCTCTGAGCATTTGCCGGCGCTGCGGCAGCGGTATGGCTGCAATAATAATTGAGTGCCAGAAAATCAGAATAGCCCTCTCTGATTAATTCCATATCGCCGTCTTCAATATTGGGAGCCAGCCCATGATTTTTCAGGTAAGTTAACGCGGATTGATTATATTGCCCTTTCAGATAGATATCGGTGAAATAGTAATTGCGTAGATCATTGGCATTTTGGGCAGCCAGATTATCTTCCGGTTTACTGGTCAGTGGATAAATAGCGGAATACCCTAATGCGGCACCAACCTGACCACCAGGCACCCATTGATGAACCAACTTACAGGCAATCGCATGAGCCAGATTCATATGGTGATTGATCTGATACTTAATCTGCTCATTGTGGAGATATTGCTCAGGGATAAAGCACTTTTTCGTCCAGAATTGCACGATAATGCTTTGTTCATTGATCGTCAGCCAATATTTAACTTTCCCGCCATATTCTCTGATGACAAATTCAGCATAACAGGCAAAATCATTCACACTTTGTCTGTCGATCCAACCATGATATTTTTCCACCAATGCCATAGGCATATCATAATGATAAAGTGTCGGGATTGGCGTAATACCGTTTTCCAATAGTTCATCGATAAGATTGTGGTAAAACTGCACGCCTTTGTCATTAGGCTTGCCGATCCCGTCAGGGAAAATGCGTGACCATGCGATGGAGAAACGATAGGCTTTCAACCCCAGTTCTTTCATTAATGCAATATCTTCTTTATAGCGGTGATAATGATCACTGGTAATATGAGTATCAGCTAATCCGGGTTTATTATTGAGAATATCTTGCTGTGATAATTTTTTGCCATATTCTTCCGCTGCTCCTTCAACCTGATAGGCACTGGTTGCAGCTCCCCAAAGAAAGTTTTCAGGAAACAGAGTATTATTTTTCGTCATGCTGTTTTTCCTCTTTATTATTACTCGTAGTGTGAAGATGTTTATATAAACTAATAATTTCTTCTCTCAGAATTAACTCACTGCGTATTGTCATTAATGTATCCTGAGCATGAATAAACAGTAGGCTTAAATTAAAGTTATCTCCCTGAGTTTCTTTCTGAATAACTTCAGTCTGTGTCTGATGGGCAGACAACACCATTTTGCGTGCTTTTTCCATATATAAGCGGGCATTGTCAAAATCACCGTCACGGGCATATTTCATGGCCTTTTCACTTTTTTCTCTGGCATTACCTGCATCGAGAATTATTTCCATGGAAATAGGAATTAAGATATTTTCCTCACTGTTCATTGCTATTTTCCTTGTAATGGAGTTGGATATATAACTTATGCTGCATTGGTGCTCTCTTCCTCAATCCGTTTTTTCTCATACACCTTAAAGAAGGGATACCAGGTAATCAGGAACACGGCCATTAGTACGATGTAACAGATGATAGCCCGCCAGTCTTCCGTAATCATGACACTGGAGAACGGGGCAGGTATTTGACCGACCTGAATCATTTTAGCGGGAATATTCAGCCAGTCTGAACGCATGAATACCCAGACGATAATGGGACTGGTGATTGCGTTAATCCACATGGGGAGCATTAACAGTGGGTTGAGGACAATCGGTGTACCAAACACCAGCGGTTCGTTGATATTGAAGAAAGAAGGCCCTATGCAGATATAGCCCGTGGCTTTAAGCTCTCTGGATTTAGAAAACAGCATTAAAAGATTTAATGCGAGAGTGGCGCCGGTTCCTCCCATGGTAATCAAAGCTGCTGTATACATGGTTTCATAGGTCACAATATTGGTAGGGGACTGCCCTGCTGCCACCAGAGTCATATTGGTACTGATACCAAGCATAAAGATAGGCATTTGCAGGCCGGTAAATGTCCAGACTGAAATTCCCATCGACATTGCAATAGCAGGGATTAATGCCATGAGTATAAATCCCGGCAATGTTTGCCCGAATGCAGCAATAGGCGAAAAGAGAGAAAGTAGCCGGGAGAAGACATCAACTTCAAAGGTGAATACCAACAATGTCCCTGCCCCGATGGAAATCAGAATCGGGATAATGGCATGTATCCAGCCGACAACAAAATCAGGCAGGGAACTTTCTTTCAGCAAACCGATTTTGGTATAGAGATGAAACAGATAGGAAACAAATAAGCCGGTGACAATACCCAATAAAATGCCTGCGGGGCCGAATCGTTCAAAACTGACAATCATATTGCCGTCAGCGAACTCCGGTTTAATGAACATCATATAGACACAAATAGAAGTCAGCCCGGCAATTAGGGTATAGCGAAAATGATGAAGTTTTTCCATCATCTGATTAGCTATCATAAACGCGGTAATTAAACCGAGCATGCCAAAAGAGTATTCGGCAATCCGGCCAAGATTGGGTAAAAAAGGAAGGTAAGCACGAAATACATTATAAAAAAATATAAGTGATCCCGCTAAGATAAAAGGAATATTTTTCTGCATGGAGCCAGAAATAGCGGCTACCCACGGTCGCTTAGTAAAATTTTGCATCGCGGGTGCAAATGAGTCAGATAACCACGACATAAATGCTTTCATTTCGCATCTCTCTTTATTATTGTCTTTGTCTATTCTGAGTAAGTGAAATCCCTGGTATTGTAAAGAATAAAATTAACGATTTAATGTACTTATAGCTAATTCCAGTAATGCTTCTCCGTCTAATTTTCCATAAATATTTTGTGGTACGACAAGCACAGGAATATTGTAAATATCAGCATGTTTTTGGAACTCATCTTTTTGCGAAGCATAGTGAGGTCCAAGAAACAGGATATCGATAACTGAAAAGTATTCTGCTACCTCGCTTTCACTTCTGGCTTCAACAGTAGCTGATACCCCTTTTTGTCTGGCGGCATTTCTGGTTTTTGTTGCTAACATGCCACTGGAAATACCTGCTCCACAACACAACATAATAAAAATATTTTTCATATAAATTCCTCATTATTTTGCTGCTAATTGATTTTTGTTTTTTGATATATAAACTACTATCTTGAATTTTGATTTTATATTCAATTATGTGTTTTCACTTTAAGAGGGAAAAATTATATTTTTCTAAATTGATTATCTCAGTAAGTTTAAGTTGTTATTTGTTAATTTAACAGGGGGTTATAATGCTAAGGCCTAAGCAGAAAGAATTATTGGACTATTTACTGAATAAAAATACCCCGACGTTGGCAATAAAATTATCTCAGGTCTTAAACGTCTCCACTAGAACGATAAAAAATTATGTAGCGGAAATTAATGAATCCTATGGCGAGAAAATTATTCTTTCTGGTCGAAACGGGTATTCTTTATCACATGATACAAATATAAAATTACACCAACAACCCAGTAATCAGCCGAAAACCTATCAGGAAAGGGCTTGTTTTTTGATTAAGTCCATCCTGTTATTTAAGCAAAGTAATAATATTTATGATCTCAGTGCTGATTTGTATATCAGTGACTCAACGTTAAAATCATTGATATATAAAATGAATAGTTCATTTGAACAATTTAATGTCAGGTTTTTATGCAGGAATAACCATATTGAAATTTTGGGGGAAGAACAAAAGTTAAGGGAGTTAGTTTACTATACCATCATTGAAAAAACAGATTATCGTTTCAGTGAGTTAAAAACATTGGAAACAATATTTGGTACTCAACAGGTAGAAATGGTATCCAATCTTATTAAGAAAATATTTTATAAATGGGGCTATTCTTTTTATGATCTCTCTTATGACAATCTTGTCTTACATTTTCTGATACTGATAAATCGGTTAAAGCATGACAAGTATTTAGATACTCAGCTAACTTTTGTCGGGAATAATAAATTACACGCTATAACTGATGAGTTATGTGATAATCTGCAACATAAATTTGATGTTTCAATATCAGAGAATGAAAGGAACGCCTGTTATACTTTGTTGAAAATCAATATCAATTCTAATCATACTAAAAGTAGTGAATCAATTGATTTGGTGGATGCGGGTTTATACCAGTTTACCAAACAAATTACTGAATCTGTACAGGAACACTATCTGGTTGATTTTGGCACAGATGATTTTATCTCATTATTTTCTCAGCATATATCAGGGCTGAGAACACGGCTGGAATATAATATTTATACTAAAAACCCTATGTTGGAGGTAATAAAAAAGGAGTGTCGTATAATTTTTGATATCGCTGTTTTTATCTCTTTACAATTAAATGAATCTTTAGGTAAGAAACTGAATGAAGATGAGATCTCTTTTATTGCCCTGCATGTTGGTGCTGAATTTGAACGGCAAAAAAGTCATGATAATAAAGTACGGGCAGTGCTTTTATGCCCCGGCTACCGGGGAATTGAAAATAAAATCTATCATCAATTATTGTGTGATTTTGGTAATGAAATAAGTGTGATTAAGAGGATTTCGCAGCCTTCTGAATTGGAGACTCTGGAATTCGAATTATTGATTACAACAATAAATCTTCCTGCCAGCCATAATTATGAAACAGTGTATATTTCTCCTTTTCAATTACGGAATAAGCGTACTCAGTTGATTAGCAAAATTGATATTGCTAATGCAAACCGGAAGAAGAGAACGCTACAACGTAATTTTGATCTATTTTTTGAACAAGGTCTGTTTTGGTTTGAACCCGGCTTTCAGCACAGAGATGCACTTCTTGATGATCTTTGCCAGACAATGTTTGCCAAAGGTTATGTTGAGTCTGATTTTGTCAGATATGTTCATCAGCGTGAAAGTGCTTCCTCAACGGCTTTTGGCATTCTGGCATTACCTCATTCAGTAAAGATGGATGCGATAAAAACGGGTGTTGCTGTTGTTATCAGTCCAAAAGGGATACGTTGGGGGAAATATGAACGTGTGCATGTTATTTTTTTAATAGCAATAAACAAGATAGACAAGGTATGTTTTGCAGAGTGTTATGATGCGTTATTAGATGTTTTTAGCCATGATAAGATTATTAATCAGCTGCATAAAATAACTTGTTTTGAAAGCTTTCGGGAAATGTTGATCAGAGCGAATAAATCTCAATTTATGGATGATAATGCTTAAAATTTGGTTGTCTATTATAAAATAGAAATAAGGCGCTGAGTGGTTATCATGAACTCAACGCCTTATTTATTGCTGTGAGAAAAAATTCTTATTTCTCAGGTAATCCAGACTTAAGTAAATTTATTATTGCTGTAATGCGATGGGAAATATCAGTTTCTGGTAAAGGTGGCGTTTGCCCTAGCACCATTTGTCTGAGCGGCTCTGCAATCACCATAGAGATAGCTAATTCACTGAATATTTTATAATTAAATTCTTTTAATAATCCTTGTTTATATTGCTGTTCTAGCCAATTTGCTAAAATAATTTTGTTTTTTTCAAGACCGCCTTGTTGATATTTTTCTAAGAAGGCATCCCGGTGAGGAAAATCAGACTGTAATAATTTAAATAATCCGACTGCATCTTTAGATAAGGATTTTTCAGCGATTCCCATTAAATAATTTCCCAATGAAATTATCACTTGTTGGTAGTTATTGGCATTCTTAGTCAGGGGAAGGACTGCGTTATCTGTCCAGTTTAATATAACTTGCTCAATCAAATCTTCTCTATTTTTAACGAAACGATAGAGTGTCTTTTTGGCGATCTTGGCTTGTTGGGCAATAACATCCATGGTGGTTGCGCTATAGCCCTGATTTAACAGCAGAGAAAGAGTAATATCATGGATTTTCTCACGTATTTCTTGTTCGGGAATTGACGGGCGACCTCGTGGGCGTGGATGATTTTCTGCCATTTTAGCACCTTATAAGTTGTCGATATTTAATGTACCGCATTGGCTTTATTCCATTAAAAGGAAGAAATGTTTACTTGCAATAAATGGAAATTTATCAATTTCCACCAAATACAGAACTTACAGTCACTTGTCAATATTTACAATAAGTAATTATCACATTATCTATGGTAATTAGCAGTGAAAGATGCTGCTCAGAACACTTCGGTTATTTTTTATCAACTCTCTTATTATTTATAACTTACTGTTTTTAATAACTAATAATCATAATTGATGTTATTCAATTATTGAAAATATGCTTACTATGTGATCTGTCTCACAGGATAGCACTTTTGGTTAAATTTTGTTAGCAAAACGTTAATTTGAACCTTAGTATCGCTATTATTGATCACAAAATTAACTATAAAGTAACAAGGATTGCGGAATGTTAATCCGCCTGACTATTTCTTAGGAAATTTTTTGAATTAATGGTTTCTTAGAAAATGTATTTCCTGGCGGTGGAAAAAGGTAGGTGACAAAAGGTAATAACAACACTAGTGAGGACCATAATAATGATAAAACACAACGTAATAGCAATGACGATTCCGGTTTTCCTTATCGCTGGGGCTGCAAATGCGGCCGAAGTTTATAATAAGGATGGTAATAAGATTGATTTATATGGAAAGGCTGAAGTTCAACATTACTTTGCTAAATCAAAAAGCAAAGAAGCGGGTGATAACTCCAGCGGCCGTATCGGTGTGAGAGGGACAACCCAACTTACAGACACAATTTCAGGATTCGGGCGCTGGGAATTCAATCTGGGTGCCAACAGAACCGAAGTTGAAAGCAGCAAATTTGCAAGAACACGTCTGGCTTATGTCGGCTTTAAACTGGGTAATTATGGCACCCTGGATTATGGTCGTAACTTCGGCGTGGTATATGATGCCAACACGTTTACAGATATGCTTCCCGTGTTTGGTGGCGATAGCATGGCTGCAACTGATAATTTCATGATGGGGCGTTCGACAGGGTTATTAACTTATCGTAACACTGACTTTTTTGGCCTGGTGAACGGGTTGAATTTCGCCCTGCAATATCAGGCCAAAAATGATGGTGATACTAAAAATGCCCGTGATGATGTTTCGCGGCAGAATGGTGATGGTTTTGGCCTTTCCAGCTCTTACGATTTTGGCAATGGTGTGACTGTTGCCGCTTCTTATGGCAATTCTAATCGTACTCAGGCACAAAAACAGGGTACGGAATCAGCTAAGACACTGGCGAAAGGGAACAAAGCTGAAGCATGGTTGGTATCAGCTAAGTACGATAGAAATAATGTCTATCTGGCAGCTATATACGGTGAGGCTCGTAATTTGACCCGATTCGGCAGCGCTGTAGATAATCATGCGATGTTTGCGAATAAAACGGAAAACATTGAGTTAACTGCCCAATATCTATTTGATTTTGGCTTGCGTCCGTCTATTGGTTATGTCTATTCCAGAGGTAAAGACTTAGGTAACGATTTGGGCGAGAACAATTTATTGAGAACCAAAGGGTCTGAAGATCTGGTAAAGTATATCTCTATCGGAGCATCTTATAATTTCAATAAAAATATGGGTACTTATGCTGAATACAAAATCAACTTGCTGAAAAATAATGACTTTACTAAAACAACTAAGATTAAAACAGATAATGTAATGGGTGTTGGCTTGGTATATCGCTTCTAATTTGTATGAAGTATCAGTTTATGTGAATTAAAACAGCCTCAATGGGAATACTATTGAGGCTGTATCTTTTCTGTATTAAGCCACAGCGTTGTTAGTTGCTTTTTGAAATCGATTGGGTGGATAAAAAATTATCTTTCTGCCTCACCACCTAATGCATCAATGGTATTTTTTATCAGCGCACTTAATTCACCAGTCATCAGCGTGAAATCAGCATCGAATCGTTGAGCAACATCTTCACGATCAATATCATCATTTTGCTCACGCAATGTTTCACTGAATTTAATACGTTTGTAAGAACCATCATCTGACAGCATGAATTGGATACGCTCTTCCCAGTCCAGTGCCAGTTTGGTGACGTATTTCCCGGACTCAATGTGTGCCGCGATTTCGTCAGACACTAGCTCTTGTTTCTTGCAGCGAATAACTCCGCCTTCCTCCAGAATGGCTTTTAATTCAGCTTCATCCATCAGAGCATAACCGGCAGGTAAATTACCTGAACGTACCCACTCAGTTAATGTCAGCTCAATGGGATCTTTGAAAGTCAGGGGAACAACAGGCAATGAGCCAAGTGTTTTTCTTAATAAAGCCAGATTATCTTCGGCACGTTTGGCACTGGCTGAATCAACAATAATCAGATTGTGAACGGTATCTATCCAGATATAAGTCTGGCTGAAGCGGCTAAATGCTCTTGGTAATAAAGTGTGGATCACTTCATCTTTCAGTGAATCTTTCTCGGTTTTTTTCAGTTTCCGCTGCTGTTCTCCTTCCAGACGGGCGATTTTGGTTTGTAGTTCCTGTTTAATGACCGGAGAAGGCAGCATTTTTTCTTCCTTGCGTGCACAAATCAGGATCTGATTACCGGCAGCATGAGTTAATGCTTCACCATGTGCGCCTATTGGTGGAACCCAACCCGTTTTCATCATGTCCTGACTGCCGCATGGGGTGAATGCCAATGGGCTTAATTGTTTTTCCAGTTCATCCGCAGAAAGTGAAATTTCCCGGTTTAAACGGTAAATCATTAAATTTTTGAACCATAACATGCGGTTACCCCATATTTGTGCATTGTGACAAATGTCATATGAAACGTTATTTGAAAAGCATAGCTGCGCATGATAACGAATCATGCGGCGAAGCCCTAGAACTTCATCTATTTCCTGTCTGGAATTTCATTCATTATCTAAAACGCCCATTTCCTAAAACAAAGTGACGTTATAGTTCTTGATTGTTAATGCTGCTCAGGCAATGATCTTACGACAACACGATTCAGTTAGTCTGAAAAAATTCAGCTAACAGTAGACCACAGAGAAAAAGGTAAGCTATGCGTATAGGTATTGATCTTGGCGGAACCAAGATTGAAGTGATCGCATTGGGTGATCAGGGTGAAGAACTGTTTCGGAAACGGGTGGATACGCCCCGCAATGATTATCAACAAACACTGGCCGCCATTGCCGGTTTGATAGCGGATGCGGAACAGGCAACCGGACAGAAAGGCACAATAGGAATTGGCATTCCGGGAGCGATTTCACCTTTTACCGGAAAAGTGAAAAATGCCAATTCGGTCTGGCTGAATGGTCAGGTTTTGGATAAAGACATTTCTGCTTTTCTGGGGCGTGAAGTACGGGTTGCCAATGACGCAAACTGTCTGGCTGTCTCGGAAGCGACTGATGGTGCAGCAGCAGGTATGCCAATGGTGTTTGCCGTTATTATCGGGACTGGTTGTGGTTCAGGTCTGGCATTTGATGGCAAGGTACATGCAGGTGGTAATGGTCTGGCTGGAGAGTGGGGACATAACCCATTACCGTGGATGGATGACGAAGATCGGGCATATCAGGAAGAGGTCCGTTGTTTCTGCGGTAAACCAGGCTGTACCGAAATGTTCGTATCGGGAACCGGTTTTATGAAAGATTATTTCCGTTTGAGTGGCGTGCACAAAAAAGGCCATGAAATTATGGAGGCTGTAGCTCAGGGAGATAAAATTGCGGAACTGGCCATCCAGCGTTACGAAAGGCGTCTGGCACGGGCATTAGCACAGGTCGTTAACTTACTTGATCCTGATGTTATTGTGCTGGGTGGCGGTATGAGTAATGTTGATCGCCTTTATCAGACCTTGCCGGGCTTAGTGAGTAAGTGGGTCTTTGGTGGCGAGTGTACAACGCCGATTAGAAAAGCACTGCATGGTGATTCCAGTGGAGTGCGTGGTGCGGCGTGGTTGTGGCCTAATAAATAACGATCCTCTCCATTTTTGCCCTTCATTTTTCGAATAAAAATGAAGGGCATATCTATCTGACAGATGAACAAATATAATATATAAGCTTCTCATTTCTTAATCTTTAGCCATCTATACCCGGCGTCTTTCAAGATGCAGTTTTGTTGGATACGCTTCGCTGCATCTTGAAATCCATAGGATTTTCTTTGAGAAGATAAAAATTTTATCTTAGCCTGATTTAAGTTAATTTTCTGATTACAGAGATAAGACACAAACCATTCTGGAAACTCTATCTATAGAAGGGGATAACATGTTGAAGCATGGCTTGAAAATTTCGACGTTGGCGATGTTGGTGGCATTTAATATCAGTGCGGCAACCGTTGATTTACGGATTATGGAAACATCAGATGTTCACAGCAACCTGATTGATTTCGATTACTTTAAGGATAAACCGACTGAGCAGTTTGGTCTGGTTCGTACTGCGAGTTTAATTAAAGCAGCCAAAGCTGAAGCGACTAACGTAATTCTGGTTGATAATGGTGACCTGATCCAGGGAAGCCCGATGGCAGATTACATAGTGGCAAAAGGACTCAAACAAGGTGAAGTCCATCCGGCCCACCAACTGATGAACACAATGGGTTATACCGTGGGTAACTTCGGTAATCATGAATTTAACTTTGGTCTGAGTTATCTGAAACAGGTGATAGCAGGAGCTAAGTTCCCTTACATTAACGCCAACATTATGGATGCCAAAACCGGCAAAAACTACTTCACACCTTATATTATCGTTGATACTCCCGTTAAAGATCGTGCAGGTAAAGAGCACACAATTAAGATCGGTTATATCGGTTTTGTTCCACCGCAGATCAGTATTTGGGATAAGGTCAATCTGGATGGCAAAGTCGTTGTCAACGATATCACTGAGACAGCAAAAAAATTTGTACCTGAAATGAAGAAAGCGGGGGCTGATCTGATTATCGCTATTCCGCATTCCGGTTTCTCTCAAGAGCCTTATAAAGCGATGGCAGAAAACTCTGTTTATTATTTGAGTGAAGTTCCCGGTATTAATGCCATCATGTTTGGCCATGCGCACGGGGTTTTCCCAAGTAAGGAGTATAACGGTATTAAAGGTGTTGATGTTACTAATGGCACCGTCAATGGCATTCCTGCTGTGATGCCGGGCCAATGGGGAGACCATTTGGGGGTTGTTGATATGATTATCAACAATGGCAGCGGTGAATGGAAAGTGGAATCTGCTAAAGCTGAAGCGCGTCCTATCTATGATAAAACGCATAAGAAAGCATTGGCTGAACGTGATAACAAACTGGCAGCGATTATTGCAGAAGCCGATCAGGGAACCCGTGATTTCGTCGGCAAGTTCATTGGTAAAGCCTCTGCCAATATGTACAGTTATCTTGCTCTGATCCAGAGTGATCCAACGGTTCAGATCGTTAATGATGCCCAGGTTGATTACACCAGGCGTTTTATTCAGGGTGATCCTGATTTGGCAGATCTGCCAGTTCTGGGGGCTGCTGCACCGTTCAAAGTGGGTGGACGTAAAAATGCACCGGCTGATTTTGTGGAAGTAGAGAAAGGTGATCTGACATTCCGTAATGCGGCTGATTTGTATCTCTACCCGAACACGTTGGTTGTGGTGAAAGCGAGTGGAGCTGATGTTGTGGAGTGGCTGGAATGTTCAGCCGGCATGTATAACCAGATAGATCCTGACTCTGCCAGACCACAAGAGTTATTGAACTGGAAGGGGTTCCGAACTTATAACTTCGATACCATCAGTGGTGTCAATTATAAGATGGATCTGACTCAGCCAGCGAAATACGACACAGATTGCCAATTGATCAACAAAAGTGCGAACCGTATTAAGGACGTGACTTATCAGGGTAAACCTATCGATCCAAAAGCGACATTCCTGATCGCTACCAATAACTATCGTGGTTACGGTGGTAAATTTGCAGGAACAGGAGAAGGCCATATTGCATTCGCTTCACCGGATGAAAACCGCTCCATTCTGGTTGCCTACATTTCCAGAATGACCAAAGAGCAAGGTGTGGTATCAACACAGGCGGAAAATAACTGGTCATTTCTGCCAATCAAGACAGACAAGAAACTGGATGTCCGCTTTGAAACCTCTCCATCAGAAAAGGCCGCGGAGTTTATCAAAGAACACGCTCAATATCCGGTGAAATACCTGAAAAATGATGAGGTTGGGTTTGCAGTTTATCAAATTGATCTGACTGATAAAAAATAAACCTTAACTATATTGATGCCTGCTTGACGGAGCATGATATGAGAAAGATTGCCTCCGTCAGTATGGGCAAACAACTTGACGGTTTTGTGCAACGAATGATTGAGAGTGGTCGTTACGGTTCAGCCAGCGAAGTTATACGTTCGGCACTGCGTTTGCTGGAGCAACAGGAAACACCAACAATATAACAAAGTATAGTAATCCAGAATTTGATAAATTGGTATTAAAAGCGGATGAGACTGGTGATAAGGATCTTTATCAACAAGCAATTGATATTCTTACCCACGATTCACCAGCCATCCCAGTTTATGATTATGTCCGTATTAAATTAATTAAACCTTATGTTGGTAGTGTCTATATCAGCCCATTAGAGCGTATTTTGACAAAAGATCTTTATATTATTAGACACTGATTTTTTAATAATAATAGCTTTTTTTGACAGGCTATTATTAAATAAAAGATTTAATTAAAAACAGTAATTATGAAGAAAATAAAAATGTGAAAAATTAAATAACTATCATGATGGAGTAACTAAACATGCAGAAAGTAATATACGGGATAATAAAAAATAAAACATCTAAAGTATTAATCTGCTCGATAGGGATTATATTTGGCAGTGTCAGTTTGGCTCAGGCCGCTATTGTTCCTCCCGGTACAGAGTTGGCAGATAAACAGGAAATTGTGCGCAATAATGGTTCATTTCCGGCTTCTCTGGATGTGCATAAAGTAGAAAGTAATACTGAATTAGATATTATCCATGATTTTTTTGATGGTTTGGTTTACACCGATAGAAAAGGTAATATCGAACCGAGATTAGCAGAGCGTTGGGAAACGGCTGATAACCAGACATGGATTTTTCATTTAAGAAAAGGGATTAAATGGTCTGATGGTTCCCCCATTACTGCCCATGACGTGGTATTCAGTTGGCGGCGTTTGCTTGACCCCACTATGGGTTCCCCTTATAGCAGCTATCTTGCAACTGCTCATGTGATCAATGCAAACGATGTATTACTTGGCAAGAAAAAAGCAGAAGAGCTTGGCGTAAAAGCGCTGGATGATTTTACATTGGAAGTGAAATTGGATAAGCCTGTTGCTTATTTATTACAGATGCTAACCCATCCGATTCTGGTTCCTGTCAGCGAAAAAACAGTCAAAAAATATGGTGATAAATGGATACAACCAGAAACTTTTGTTGGCAGTGGGGCTTTTAAACTTTCAGAGTGGCGAGTAAATGAAAAAGTCGTTGGTGTCAGAAATCCTCAATATTGGGATGATAAAAATACAGTCATTAATAAAGTGACTTATCTTGCAATCGTATCAGAAAAAGCAGATCTGAACCGTTATCTTGCTGGGGAAATAGATATCACTAAAACGATTGAATTAGACTCCTTTGCATCATTGAAAAAAGAATTTAGTGATCAAATGCATATTATTCCTATGCTATCCACTTATTATTATGTTTTTAATACTAAGAAACCACCATTTAATGATATCAGAGTCAGGCAGGCATTAAGTTTAGCTATTGATAGAGATATTATTGCAGATAAAGTTTTAGGGCAGGGGCAATTGCCTGCGTATGATATTATTCCTCCTAATATTGGTGGATTAAGTTTAACTCCACCTGAATACGCTTCCTGGACACAAGAGCAACGGATTAAAAAAGCCAGAGAGTTATTAAATGAGGCTGGTTTTAATAAAAATAATCCACTGAAATTTAACCTGCTTTATAATACAAGAGAAACCCATAAAAAGATAGCTATTGCAGTGACTTCAATGTGGAAAAAAAAATCTTGGTGTTCATGCTGCTTTGCAAAATCAAGAATGGAAAGTTATGCTGGACAATATGCATCAAAACAAATTTGATGTAGTCAGATATGCATGGGTAGCAGATTATAATAGTCCGATGTCTTTCCTGGATACGTTCCTGACAGGAAGTAGTCAAAATATCCCTCTCTATGAAAATAGTGATTTCGACCAGCTGGTAATTAAAGCTGGTGAAACTAATGATGTTATGTATTATCAAAAATCGATAGATATTTTAACCAATGATACCCCTGCTATCCCAGTCTACTATTATGTCAGTAATAAGTTGGTAAAACCTTATGTCGGTGGATTTTATGTTACCCCAATGGATTATATTTCAACGAAAGATCTTTATATAATAAAACATTAGAAAAAATTCAGTGCCTGTAAAAACAGGCCCTAATTATATGAATAATCATGTTTAAGGATGATTATTATAGGATTAAAGTAATGAAAAAGAAAAAATTTAAAATACTCTCTTTTGTTATTATAGTAATAGTCGCAAATATCTCATTATCTTATGCTGCTGTTATTCCTGAGGGGACAAAATTGGCGGTTAAACAGGAAATTGTACGTAATAATTTATCAGAACCTGCTTCATTGGATACGCATAAAGTTTCCAGTAATGTGGAATTTGATATTATTCATGATTTTTTTGATGGTTTGGTTTACACCGACAGACAAGGTAATATCGAACCGAGATTAGCTGAAAGCTGGGAAACTGTTGATAATAAAACATGGGTTTTCCATTTAAGAAAAGGAATTAAATGGTCTGATGGTACACCGATTACCGCCTATGATTTTGTATTCAGTTGGCGGCGTTTAGTAGATCCTGACACGATTGCTCCGTATGGTAGTTATCTTGAAAATATAGGGATCATCAATGCAAATGCTGTGCTTACAGGCAAGAAGAAAGGTGAAGAGCTTGGAGTAAAAGCATTAGATGATATGACATTAGAAATACGTCTGGATAAACCAATGGGAGATCTTTTACAGGCACTGGCTCACCCTGTTATGGTTCCCCTTAATGAAAAAGTGATTAATAAATATGGTGATAAATGGACAAGGCCGGGAAATTTTGTAGGCAATGGGCCATTTAAATTGTCTGAATGGATGGTGAATGAAAAATTGGTCGGTGTCAGAAATCCTCATTACTGGGATGATAAGAATACCGTGATTGATAAAGTGAGTTATCTGGTTATCGGGTCTGAGAAAGCGGCTTTAGGGCGTTATTTGGCAGGAGAGGTTGACTTTACCAATACAATTCCATTGGAATCTTTTGAATCATTAAAGGAGACAATGGGGGATCAAGTCCATATCTCACCTCAGACAGGTGTTTATTTTTACGAACTTAACAATAAAAAAACGCCTTTTGATAATATTAAAGTCAGACAGGCATTAAATTTAGCTGTAGACAGAGATGTTATTGCATATAAGGTATTAAGGCAGGGACAAAAACCGGCTTATACGATTGTTCCACCAAATGCGGGTGGTTTCGAATTTACTGGTCCTGATTATGCTTCATGGACTCAGGAACAGCGTATTAAAAAAGCTAAAGAGTTATTGAATGAAGCAGGTTTTAATAAGAATAACCCCCTGAAATTTAATCTGCTTTACAATACCCATGAATCGCACAAAAAAATTGCTATTGCTGTCAGTTCAATGTGGAAAAAGAGTCTTGGTGTTGAGGCTGTTTTGCAGAATCAGGAGTGGAAAGTCATGCTGGACAATATGCATCAGGGTAAATTCGAAGTTATCAGAAGAGCATGGATTGCTGATTATAATAGCCCGATGAATTTTTTGAATATGTTTATGTCAGGGCAGGTTAAAAATACATCCTTATATGAAAATGGTGAATATGATGTATTGATTAAAAAAGCCAGTGAGACTAACGATAAGTCATATCAGCAAAAAGGATTAGATCTTATTACCAAAGATTCTCCCGTTATTCCCGTTTATTATTATGTCAGTGCGAAAATGGTAAAGCCTTATGTGGGCGGTTTTTATGTTAACCCGTTGGGATATGTATCTACTAAAGACCTTTATGTTATTGAGCATTAAAGAATAAAAAATTAGCCTTGATAGGATTCGAGCTGCATCTGATGAAGTTGCAGCTTTTTTGTTGTTCTGTGGCATATAAATGTCAAATAATTATCTGATTGATTTAATTTTAAAATAGATTGGTTTTGGTTTGTATACCTTAAGTTAATTAGTTTTTTTAAATTGTTATTTCGCAAAATTATTTATTAAATACTAAAAGTAGATGTAGGCTTATTAAGCATAGATAAATATTTCTAATTAATACTAAAAATTATATCACAGCAATAGAGGAAAATGACATGTTAAATAAAATTATCAATAGAAGAATTAGATTATTAATTTATTCTATGAGTACGGCTCTGAGTGGTATTACACTATCTTATGCCGCAGTTATTCCGCCTGGCACACAATTGAGTGAAAAACAGGAAATTGTTCGTAATAATGGCGCAGAGCCAGTATCACTTGATATAGATAAAGTTGAAGATAACGTTTCAATTAATATTATCCATGATTTTTTTGAAGGATTAGTTGGTACTGATAAAGATGGTAATATTGAACCCAAATTGGCTGAAAGTTGGGAAACAAAAGATAATCAAAAGTGGATCTTCCACTTAAGAAAAGGGATTAAATGGTCTGATGGGACACCGATCACTGCACATGATGTTGTCTTTAGCTGGCGGCGTTTAATTGATCCTGCAACGGTTTCTCCTTATGGCAGTTATTTTGCTGATGCCTCTGTTGTAAATGCTAAAGAGATATTAAAAGGGCAGAAAAAAGTTGAAGAGCTAGGTGTAAAAGCATTGGATGATGCTACTGTCGAGGTGAAGTTAGAGAAGCCTGTTGGCTATTTTTTGCAAGTATTAGCCTTTCCCATTTTGTCTCCTGTTAATGAGAAGGTGGTGACAAAGTATGGTGATAAGTGGGTACAGCCAGAGCATTTTGTCTCCAGTGGGCCATTCAAATTATCTGAATGGGTTGTGAATGAAAAAATTGTCGGTGTCAGAAATTCTGATTATTGGGATAATAAGGATACGGTAATTAATAAAGTAACGTATCTGCCAATTTCATCAAATAAAGCGGAGTTAAACCGCTATTTAGCGGGGGAAATAGATATAACATTTACAATTCCGCTAGAAGACTTTGCATCATTAAAGAAAAAAATAGGTGATCAGATCTATATCTCACCGATTCTTAGTACGTACTATTATCAGTTTAATAATAAAAAGCCTCCATTCAATGATGTCAGAGTCAGACAAGCACTGAATTTAGCTTTAAATAGGGATATTATTGCTAATAGAATTGTAGCTCAAGGTCAACTGCCCGCTTACACCGTACTTCCACCGGGAATAGGAGGGTTTAAATTTAAACAGCCTGAGTATGCAAAGTGGACACAATCTCAGCGTAATAAAAAAGCGCGACAATTATTAAATGAAGCAGGCTTTAATAAGAATAATCCCCTGAAATTTAATCTGATCTATAATACCTCAGAAATACATAAGAAAATTGCTATTGCTGCGGCATCTATGTGGAAAAAGAATCTTGGGGTTATCACCAAATTGCAGGCTCAGGAGTGGAAGGTGATGCTGGATAATGAACATGAGGGTAGGTTTGATGTTGTCAGGGGAGGATGGATTGGAGATTATAATAATCCGATGTCTTTCTTAGATATTTTCTGCACCAATCAAAGTAATAATGTTTCATTTTATTCTAATAAAGAATTTGATCATTGGGTGGAAAAAGCAGGTGAAACCAATAGTCAGGGATACTTCCAACAAGCTATCGATATTTTTGTAAAAGATGCTCCCATTGCTCCAGTCTATTACGGTGTGACAGCAGTATTAGTAAAACCTTATATCGGAGGGTATTATTCCAATATAAACGGGTTTACACCAACAAAAGATCTTTTTGTTATTAAACATTAATAAGATTTATCTATAATGATTCCCTGGTTGTATCACAGTAGCCGTTAATTAAAGGAATCACATCAGAAAAATAAAAAGGAAGATCGCATTATACAGCAAGCCACAATTATTACGGGCGGTTCCCGTGGCATCGGTAAAGCGACAGCGTTTTGTCTGGCAAAGAGAGGGCACCATATTTGTATTGGTTATCGTACTCGTGAAGACAGAAATGCATGCAGATGGCGGTGAGCCGGATAGGGTGATTCCCTACCGATGAGAGGAGGGCAGCCAGAAGAAATTGCAGAAGCTATTGCGTGGCTATTGTCTGATGAAGCATCGTATGTAACAGGTAATTTCATGGACCTGGCGGGAGGAAAGTAGATTTTTTCGGCTGCTTAAAATTAAATAGTCAACCGGAAAAGAATGGATAATCTTTCCGGTTGATATCTCCAAGAGATTTTTGACAAAAGATAGCGAGTTGTTGCTCAGGCTAACAGTTCTGCTAACCTGGGCTTAAGAATAATTTTTCCAGATGTTATTTCAATATTAATTGGCTGCTCTATCAATTGACTGTCAGTTAGCCAATCACCTGCAATATAGAACTCACCGTTTTCACGAATATTGTCTATTCCCTGTTCTGGCTTGTTTTCAATTTCATTGATCAGGCTGGTAAGATCAGTCTGAGGAGCAAGTAGAGAGATGATTATCCCATCTGAATATTGATAGATATGGAATAATGAATCAGCAATGAATCCAGCCTCGTTGAGGGCGCTGCCATGCAGAATTAATTCAGGGATATCATTATTATGGCGAAATAAAACATGAAGACTCATTTGACGTTCCTTGTGTTATTTGGATATGTGGAGATACTTTAGCAGTACTTTATGTTCTGAGAAAATCATGTTGTGAGAAAACGTTAACCCCATTCGATAAGTTAAAACCCTGCCAACATTATCAGGCAGGGTTTTTAATTACGGGGTGATTTAATCACGATATAGTAATTAATTCACGATATTAATGGTCTTATATTGAAGATCGTTGCCTGAAAGACCTTAGATTGACCGGGCTAGGATCAGGCGGCGTTAATGCCATACTGAGCACAAACAGAAGCCAGACCACCAGCATAACCCTGACCAACCGCACGGAATTTCCATTCGCCATTGTGGCGATACAGTTCACCGAACAACATAGCTGTTTCAGTAGAAGCATCTTCAGTCAGATCATAGCGAGCAACTTCAGCTTGCGTATCATCATTAACCAGACGAATGAAAGCCCCTGAAACTTGGCCGAAGCTCTGACGGCGTGTTTGTGCATCATGGATAGTAACAACAAAGACGATCTTGTCTACGTCAGCAGGGATCTGATCCAGTTTGATTCTCAGTGATTCATCATCACCATCCCCTTCACCGGTACGGTTGTCGCCAGTGTGCATAACAGAGCCATCAGAAGATTTCAGATTGTTGTAGAAAATGAAATCGGTATCACTGCGTACTTTGCCGTTTGCTGCCAGCAGGAATGCAGAAGCATCAAGGTCAAAATCCTGTCCGTCAGTTGCGCGGGCATCCCAACCGAGACCGATCAGAACATTTTTCATCGTTGGAGCTTCTTTGCTCAGAGAAACGTTACCGCCTTTAGAAAGAGATACACCCATTATTATTTCCTCACTTATTAAATAGTTATTTATTCCCGTCGTCTTTCAAGTTGCAGCTTGGGTGGCTGCACCTTGAAATCCATAGGATATACAGGATTTAGCTTGCTTTTTCTTTCTGGGGAAACAGAAGGCTGGCAATAATACCAGCAGCCAGAACCCCAAGAACCACAAACAGGCTGGTTGTTGCCGAAATGGAATAACCGTGGTGGAACATATGTTCAGATGCGTTAAGCCCTAATTTAATAGCAATAAAGAACAGTAGGACAATCACGGCTTTTTCCAAGTGCACCAGATACTTTTTCAACGCTTCCAGTACAAAGTAGAGTGTACGCAGGCCTAAGATAGCAAACATCATGGCGCTGTAAACGATTAAAGGCTCGCGGCTGACCGCGATAATCGCAGGTACAGAGTCAAAAGCAAACATGACATCGGACAGTTCAACAACTGCCAGGCACAGTAACAGTGGGGTGGCATAAAATGCTGCTTTGCCAGCACGTCCTGTTTTTTCTCGATCTATTTTTTTTCGATCAATAGCCACATCCGCGTTTTCCGGTTTGGCCAGTTCCGCATTGACTTCTTTCTGGCTGAGTATGAAAGCATGACCACGCAGTTTCGGCCAGATTGGGAAGAAGCGCTTCACCAAACGGTAGGCAAGATGTTGTGAGTAGTCTTCGATTTCATCATCATTATCACCACTTTTCAGCATCATCACTGCCGTCCAGCCGACCACAACCGCAAAGACCATTTCAACCCAGGGCCCCAGCATCAGCAGGCTTGTCCCGATGGCTACAAAAATACCACGGAAGACAATGGCCCCGATAATGCCCCAGTATAGAACGCGGTGGCGATAACGATCCGGGATCGCAAACCAAGAGAAAATTGCCATAATGACAAACAGGTTATCGACAGAAAGTACTTTTTCCAGCGCATAGCCGGTAATGAACAGACTTGCTACTTCAGCACCGTGATGGACAAACAGGAAGCCCGCGAAAACAAAAGCAATGGCGATCCAGAAAACAGACCAGAGTGCGGCACTGCGCAATGAAATTGGCTTGTCATGACGATGCATAAAGAGGTCGATAAAGAGCGCACCAACCGACAGAAAGATAAATACAGCAACGGTTTCCATCGGAAAACCAATGTGCGTGGATACCATGAAGTAAGCCTCTTAAATTAACTGCGATTACAGTTCAAAATCTGCTGGAGCAAAGCCTAAGGATGTGCATATTTCCCTGGCAGCATTTTTTTCATCGTTATCAAAGTCACCATCACTTTTGGCAACAGCAATACCGACACGTAAAGCAAGTTGTGCCGCTTCCGGCTGCTGTTTCAACGCCATAATGTATTTCATGGCTTCACCTTTGCCGATATCAGCATCAAATTCATAGCTACTGACCAGCTTATTGAAGAATTCGATAATCTCAGTGGTATCGAATACTTTTAGTTCGGGAGAGTTTTTGATAAATCCCACCATTTTTTGTTTCTCTTCAGAGCTGACACCATTGCTTGCCATCGCAACGTGTGCGCATACCGCTACAGTGCCTTCCATGAATTTTCTGTTTTTGAAACGGCCAACTTGATTGGCCAATTCTTCGCGACCAGCATTGAGAGCTGACTTAATTTTGTTTAAAAAGGACATAAATCCCTCCAATTATGTAATAACCGATTTATATAACAGCACCTATATCACAGCAGAAGTCTCATTTACTGCCAGATGTCCAGCGAAAACCCCATCCGAAGGCTCTGTCCATTTCTTTGTGCCCGCTGAAGTACTGGTTGATGCGTTCTACTTTGATAGCACCATTTTCATTAACAAGACGGGCAACGGCACACATATTTTTGCGGTTGTGACCTTCCGTCAGACATGTTTCGATCGGAGGTTGCCCATTGACATAAATTGTGACAATACCGTCAGTACTGTTCCAGTTAGGTACACCTTCGTAGATAAAAGCGTAGATCAGAACTTCACTGATGTTTTTCCATTCAAGACCATTGATGTGGAGCCATTCACCATCTTTGACATTACCCGTACGATCATCCCCTTGTAGCTGTACGTAGGGATCATGATGGTAAGAGCCAAAGCTCTCTCCTAATGCTTGTATAACCCCACGTGTACCATCACGAAGCCGGACGAATGCACCGAGATCCAGATCCACGCCTTTGTTGGCGTTAAAGATGTTCTGGAACATTCCCCGATTAGCCGGAGCAGTGCTCTGATTCCAGTTCAGATTGATACGTATCTCACCGTAGTTATCACTTTTATCCAGGCTGATAGCAGGTTTTTCTTTGGTAAGAGAAACCTTGCTCAGGTTAACGCTATTAGGAGCAGGCGCTGGTGTTGATGTTGGTGCCTCATCAATAATATCGACACCAAAATGCTCAGCTAAGGGCTTGAGACCGCCATTAAATCCTTGGGCAATAAAACGGAATTTCCACTCGCCGTTGCGGCGATAAAGTTCACCCAGAATCAAGGCAGCTTCTGAACGCCCCTGAACCTCAACCTGCCCCTGTAAGATCACGCTTCCGTTCAGTTCTACCTGAATAGAGAGATTGTGCAGGCTGGAGATGGTTTGATTGCCGTCGCAAGTCGCAGTAAATGCCACTTTCTGAACCTCTTGCCGCAGAGCCGGCAGGTTAACAGAAAACGCAGTATTGGTATTGCCGCCGGACAGACGAATGGTGTTATCGTCATTACTCGGCTGACCGTAAAATACCATGTCCGGATCTCCCTGAACTTTCCCGTTAGCATAAAGACGGAAAGCGGAGACATCGACTGATGATCCGGAAAGTACCCTTATAGTCAGTGCCTGCTTGGAGACGGAGACATTTCCTCCCGGAGTCAGGTTCATTAGCGCACCACCGTTTCAACGACTTGTGGATACATATTTTCAATGGTGCGCCCACGGCAGGCAACACCGTGTGCGGTGAAATCCCACTGACCACTGTTACGGCACAGAGAAGAGATAATAATGCCGGTATGAGCGCCTTGTTCGTTTAACTGATAGCGCGCCAGCTCTTTACCGTTTTGATCAACAACACGGCAGAAAGCGTTTTCAACATCATTAAAGGTTTGGCCTCGAAAGCTATTAACGGTAAAGGCAAGATATTCAACATCGGCAGGCAGCTTGATCAAATCAACGCTGATGACTTCATCATCTCCGTCACCTTCACCAGTCAGGTTGTCGCCGCTGTGTTTTACAGAACCACATTCTGAATTCAGTTGACCAAACCAGACAACATCAATGGTATTACCGGATTTATCAAGCAGGATGCAGCTTGCATCCAGATCAATTTCATTACTGTCCCCGCTGAATAAGCGTGACAAGAAACCTTTTTTTGGGGCTACAGGATCCCATCCCAGACCAAAATCAATTTTAGCCAGTGAAGTACTCTGTTTGCTGAGAGAGACTGACTGATTTTTACTTAATGAAACCATTAATAACACCTCTTATTTATCGGTGAATTGTTTTTATCGTGAATTGTTTTTTATCGTAAATCGTTATTGATGAATTGCGATAATTTCACTTATGGAAAAAATCATAATATGACCAGATTTATGGCCAAAATCCTGTCATATTATGATCCCCACAAATTGCATATTTCCATTAAATGCATGATAGAGAACAAGCTGGCTTCGCTTTTTATGATTTCTTGTCCATGATAAAAAGTCAAACAAAATTTGCTCATAAAAAATCATATTATGATTGACATAAGCTGAATCTCGGTTCTAGACTGCGATGCATATTTCACCGAATTTAGACTGGAAAACGAATGTATCCATTGTGACTAACGGCAATTTAGCAATAGGCATTTTTTGAGTAACAAGATTTAGTTTATGAAAGGGAAATTTGTTTTATGAAAGAATCACGATTGTCACTGCACTACTTCCTGAAATGGCTGAAATTTTTTTAAAAGGCTTTTCTGTATGACAGTATGTAATCATCTTCAGCGTTACCCATCTCAGGTTGATAACAGCCAGTTTTATAAGAAACAGTTAAATAGTGGAACATTGACTGTAATGGCTGAACGTGGTGTAGCGTCTTTGGAAACATTGTTTGATATTGCTGAACGCCGTAATCCTAAAAGAGCATTCTTATTTGTCAGCAAAGTATTGGGCCGCCATATTCCCGTTAGTCCATCTATTATGCGGGCTGTTTATCGGCAGTTGTCAGAACAGTTTCCGGTTAATTTGCCTGGTCCTGTGCTCTATATCGGTATGGCAGAAACGGCGGTCGGATTGGCCGCCGGCGTTTTTCAGGAGACACGGCAAAAAGTAGCCTCTCCGGTGTTTCTGACATCAACACGCCATCCGGTAGAAGGTGATTTGTTGTGTGAATTTAAAGAGGATCATAGCCATGCAACAGATCATCTGATTTACTGGCCGAAAGAAAATCATCTGCGTCAACGGGTAAGCAGTGCCCGTACCCTTGTTCTGATCGATGATGAAGCGACTACCGGTAATACCTTTCTTAATCTGTTCGAGGCATTGCGTCATGCCGGGCTGGATCAAATTGAGCATATCATCACAGTGACACTGACGGATTGGAGTGGTCAAAGCATCATAAGACGCTGTCCGCTTCCTGTCTCTACTGTTTCTTTGATTGAAGGAAATTGGCAGTGGGAGGCAGATAGTTTTGCTGCTGTTCCTGTCATGCCCGAAGTCAATGTCACCGCGCGGGGAAAGGTCGATATTATCGGTACTCAAAACTGGGGGCGTCTGGGATTGGATGATAGTCAGTATGATCTTGGTTCTGATATTCAGGCAACAGCCGGTGAGGAGGTGTTGGTACTCGGTTCCAGTGAGTTTGTCTGGCAACCATTTTTGCTGGCGGAACGGCTTGAACAGGAAGGTGCATCTGTGAAATTTGGCTCGACAACCCGTTCTCCTATCTCCTGCGGGCATGCAATTCAGTCTGTTATGGCATTTACAGATAATTACGGATTAGAGATACCAAATTTCCTTTATAACGTCGCACACCAACAGTTCGATCGTATACTGCTTTGTCTTGAAACACCGAAAACTTCGGTTGATCCGGCCTTAATTGCGCAATTATCTCTTGTTGCTCCTTCTGTAGAAATTGTGACTTATGATTAAGCCAGTTTTTAATCCAAATATCGGAACTATAAATAAATGAATGGTTTTTCTCCTTTTTCTGGCTCTTATGCTGCCGATGATATCCAGTTTTTGCTAGAACCCATTCAGATTGAAATGACACCGGTTGAGGTTAAAGAGCAGTTAATTCAATCTGGTACTCGCCATTATTCCGATATGTTGAGTCAGGAACCAGAGCCAACCTCTTATCATCTGGATCTGTTCGATAAAGCGTTGCAACTGGGAGCAGCCAGACTGGCGACGGAAGTTGTAATGCTTGCCAGGTCTCTGATATTACGTTTTGGTGATACACCGATTGTGCTGGCGAGTTTGGTCAGAGCGGGAGTACCTTTAGGCGTCATGTTGCATCAGGCTTTGCGGAAGATGGGAAAACGCTCTTACCACTACGGGATTAGTGTCATACGGGATCGTGGCATTGACAACGTCGCACTGTCATTTATAGAACAGCAGCATGGCACGGAAGGGCTGGTGTTTGTGGATGGCTGGACAGGCAAGGGCGCAATCATGGCAGAATTATCCCGCTCGCTGGTGGGGCGACCTGGCTATTCGGGGATTCCCCGTTTGGTGGTGCTGGCTGATCCTTGTGGATGTTCATGGCTGGCAGCCAGTGATGATGATTGGTTAATTCCTTTCGGCATCCTGGGAGCTCCTGTATCAGGGCTGATATCGCGTTCAATTTGGCGTGAAGAAGGATTGCACGGCTGTGTGAAATGTGGTCATCTGAGTGAGTTTGAATGCAGCAGGTTGTTAGTTGATATTGTTGCGGAATACCGTGATCGCTTAGATTTGACGACCGGACCAACAGCGGATTGGCAACCGCAGGAAAACACGGCTTTGCTGCAATTGAGTAAGACCGTAATTTCAACTCTTGCTGACATATATAAGATCGACAGTATTAACCGTATCAAACCCGGAATTGCAGAAGCAACCCGCGCGGTCTTGCGGCGTGTACCGGAACAGGTACTTGTCCGATCACTGGATGATCCTGATATCGCTTTGCTGGTTTATTTAGCGCAGCAGAAAAACGTCGCTATTACAGAAGTGGGCGATCTGATAGGCCAATATCGCGCGGTAACGATTATTAAAAAAGTAGCATGAAAAAAGGTAGTCTGATGAAATCGATCCCTTCTGCAAATCAGCTTGGTGCAACGTTGTATATGCCAGCGACCCGCCGGAATATTACTGAAATTGTACTGCACAATAAAGTGGCAGGGCTGCGCTCTCTGGTGATCTGTCTGGAGGATTCAGTGACTGAACAGGATATCCCCCATGCTATCGAAAATCTCGTGTTTGTATTACAGGCACTGGCAGAGGCAAAGAACTCTGTTGCCGATATTAAACATCATCCTCTGATTTTTATCCGTCCACGTAATGAATCAATGGGACGATATCTGGTTGATACTGTTAATCTTAGCGCTGTCGCTGGTTTGGTTTTGCCTAAATTTACGCAGGCGTCATTATCTGAGTGGTGGGAGATCGTCGCCGCAACCCATCTTGGGATCATGCCGACATTGGAAACTGAAGATGTTTTTGATGTGCAACAAATGAACCAGCTCGCCGATAAGCTTAAATCTCACCCTTGCTATGAGCGTATTATTGCTTTACGTATTGGTGGTAACGATCTGATGAACCTGATTTCTATGCGGCGCTCGCGTAACCTTACTTTATATGATGGCCCGATGGGATATGTGATCAAAATGCTGGTAGCTGTTTTTGGCTCGCGGGGTTTTTATTTGACTGCACCAGTTTGTGAGCATATTGATAATCTGGAGTTACTTGAGAAAGAGCTGGCACTGGACATAGCTCATGGCCTTGTTGGGAAAACGGCCATTCATCCGGGGCAAATAGAACATATTCATCGGGCTTTGATGGTGAACACCCGTGATTACGATGATGCCTTACAGATCCTCAATTCAAATCAGGCGGTATTCAAATTCCAGGGAGCAATGTGTGAACCTGCTACGCACTGGCGTTGGGCGGTGAATATTCTGGAGCGAGCGAAATATAACGGCATCTGTTCGGGAGCTGGTGGAGAAAACAATGGGGCTTTTAACCTGTTTTAATATTGATTTACCAGAATGAAAAGCTATGCTGGATGCTGTGTTTATAGTTGATATTAGGAATTAGTATTCCTGACCCGGTAATTGAAAACGATGTTACTTAGCCCCAAACAACTTAGAAATTTCAAATTAACTTTGCTGCTTTCGCATGAAAAACCTGTCAGTAAGGTGAAGGTGATCGAGGCACTCAGTTGTTCTGAACCGACACTGACTCGCACCTTAAGAGAATTGAGGGATCACTATTGTGCTGACATCCGGTTTAGCAAAATGGGAAACACTTATCAATTAGTTGATAAGGGGATGTTAACCAGAAAAGAGGTACGCAGAATTGAAGAACTGCTTGCTCAGCATAACAACTTTAAATCTAAGGAAGCTACCAGTCATGTCTACCTTGATAAGGAGAAAAAAAGATCGATTTCTTTGTCGTTGAGGATGTCTGTCATCAGAAAAATAGATGGGCTGTCCAATAGGCTCGGTGCGACCAGAAGTGAAACGGTTGAAATGGTTGTAGACAGGTTTATTGAGGAATTACAGAAAGAAACAGCCCGTAGCAATTCATCACGAAAAAAAGTGGTTTCCCGTAATGCCAGCAAATGATATCAGGCTGGCATCAGGGGAGAGACATGCTGGATAGAGTTCCTTACTAATGATGGTGGCGTGTAAGTTTATCCAGATATCCCATCACAAATGCTGATATAACAAAAGTAAGGTGGATAATGACATACCACATCAATTTATTGTCTGGAACATTGCGGGCATCCATAAAGACACGCAGTAAATGAATTGATGAGATGGCAACAATAGAAGCCGCAACCTTATTTTTGAGTGAAGTCGCATCCATTTTTCCCAACCAGTTCAACTTTTCCTTATTTTCCTCAATATCCAGTGTGGAAACAAAGTTTTCGTAGCCGGAAAACATGACCATTACCAACAACCCACCAACCAGTGCCATGTCAATCAGAGAAAGTAAGGTCAGGATAAGTTCTGATTCAGTAACCGAAAAGATATGTGGCAGGATGTGTATGATTTCCTGAAAGAATTTTATAGCAAGAGCAAACAGGGCCAGTGATAAACCAAAATAAACTGGTGCAAGTAGCCAGCGAGAGGCATACATAGCGTTTTCTATAAATCGTTCCATGGTGTTTTGAATATGTTGCAAAAGGAGCAGTATTATAGATCAAGATTGTGTGAGCTATGAAATACATCTCATTGTTTGCTCCTCCTTTATTGGGAGTTATCTCTGCCAGTAGCGGGAGATCTCCTTCCTCATTTAGAAGAAAAAACTTCCCCACCATAAATGTTATTCGTTGGTACACCCTATTAAATAAAGTTACATAAATGAATATTAATTGTTAATTAATTGTGCAATTCTGCGTGTGTCATTATTGATTCATGTGGGATTTATTGGAAGAGAAAAATATCGCAGCGTTATTTGCGTCAATCCCTTTGAATTCGTTACAGAGTTTTTTGGCGGTATGGCAATGATATTTTGGCAAATCAACAATGGACAGTGATTGAAATGAATAAGCAAAAGACAGGTCTATTTAAGAACACCCCATCCGAAATTAATCTATTCAAAACGAAACCATGTGCACTTTGCTATGCCGTTGCTTGCTGTCTTGCGGCTGGCAGTGTCGGAGCATATGCGGAAAATTATATTGAAACTGGTAAGTTGGGTGATCCTGCCAGCTGGCACTCTGGTGAATTCCTTGCTGAGTGGGGGCTTGGTGCGATTCACGCAGATGAAGCATATGCAAAAGGCTATACCGGTAAAGGGATAAAACTGGGAATATTTGATCAGGCTGTTTACGCTGAGCATCCGGAGTTTATAGGAAAAGATAAGGTGATTAACCTTCACACTTTCGGAATACGTGAGTATACCGATCCCTATATTGCGGTGAAGAAAGGTGATCCCTTCTCTTATGATGGTACACCAAGCCGGCAACGGGGGGGCAAATTGGGGAATCACGGTACTCATGTTGCTGGCATTGCTGCCGGTAGCCGTGATGGCGGAAAAATGCATGGTGTGGCCTATAATGCACAGATCATTAGTGCTGAAAATGGCGATCCCGGCCCTGAGGATGGCATTATTTTAGGTAACGACGGCAGTGTATATCAGGCTGGCTGGGATGCACTGATAGCAAGTGGAGCCCGTATTATCAATAACAGTTGGGGCATTGGTATTGATAGAAAGCTTGAAGAGGCGGGGAGAGATCCCAAAGGGCCACATTTCCATCTGGAACATGCCAATAAACAGTTTGATCAAATCAAACCAATATTAGGAACAAAACCGGGTGGCGCGTATCAGGGCGCAATTGATGCCGGGCGTAGTGGCATTGTGACCATTTTTGCTGCGGGTAACAGCGGCAACTATAATGAGCCGGATGCCATAGCGGGTCTGGCCTGGTTTGTACCGGATATTGCGCCAAACTGGTTGACGGTTGCCAGTGTGCAGAAGGATGCTAATAGCAGCAATAAAATTCCCTATAGTATCAGTGGATTTTCGTCCCGCTGTGGTTATACCGCCAGTTTGTGTGTCAGTGCACCCGGTAGTTATATATATAGCTCAGTGATAAATGGAACAAGTGTAGATACGCTAAAAACCGATTACGAAAAATTCAGTGGTACTTCGATGGCAGCCCCTCATGCTGCTGGTGGTATTGCTATTCTGATGGAGCGTTTCCCGTACATGAGCGGTGCCCAGGTTTCTTCCGTGCTCCGCACTACTGCTACTGATATGGGCAAGCCAGGCATTGATGAGATTTACGGTTGGGGAATGATTAATCTCGGTAAAGCGATAAATGGTCCTGGCATGTTTTATACGGCAGAGGATATTCCAGCTACTTTTCGTATTCCTGATCCAGAAGGTGTTGTCTATGGGGATGGACAGTTTGTCGCTGATATTCCCGGTGTTGGTGCTGTTCTCGACAAAGGCAAACCGACCGAACGTGTTTGTGAAGGCAGACAGTGTGAACTTGATATCTGGAGTAATGATATCAGTGGTCACGGTGGGTTAACCAAACAGGGTAATGGTGCGTTATTCCTCACTGGTAAGAATACTTATTCTGGCCCGACATTAGTTAAACAAGGGTTATTGGGGATCAGCGATTCACTGGCTTCTTCAGTCCTGGTAAAAGACAACGGTGTATTCGGTGGTTATGGCACTATTGGTTCCCTTACGGTTCAGCATGGAGGAACGGTCAGTCCGGGCTATTCTATTGGTAAACTCGATGTTTCCCGTGAAGTTACCTTTGAACCTGGCTCTCGTTATGCTGTTGAAATCACATCTGATGGACACAATGACAGCATCCATGCAGGGGATAAGGTACAAATCAACGGTGGCAAGGTAGAAATCGCTCTCCTGAACAGTAATAACCTTCTTTCCCGCGATAATCTTGCTGACGATAAAGCGCATGGCCTGACAGGGCAACAGTATAATATTCTCAGTACAGAAAAGGATATTAATGGGCGTTTTGATAACGTTGGTTCGCACTATCTCTTTTTGAACACTGACTTGTCATATCAGCCCAGTAAAGTGACGCTTAATATAGCACGTAATAATACCGCTTTTGCCGATGTAGCATTGACGCAGAATGAACGCTCTGTGGCTGGTGCTGTTGATTCCCTCGGTACTGGTAATCCGGTTTACGAGAGTATTTTACCTTCTACTTCTGCCGATCAGGTTCGCCATGCTTTCAAACAGCTTGATGGACAGATCCATGCGGACATAACTTCTGCATTGGTTAATGAAAGCCGTTACTTGCGTGATACCCTGAATGCCCGATTGAGGCAGGCTGAAGGCCGTTCGTTATCATCCGGTATTTATGCGGAGAATAATAACGCAGAGAGTAATCACGGAGAGAATAAGGGCGCCTGGGTTCGTTTGCTTGGGGCATGGAACCATAGCTCCGGTACGCTTAATGCTACTGGCTATCAGTCCTCCACTTACGGAGTACTACTCGGAACTGACGGGTCGATAGGTAATTATAGCCATTTTGGTATCGCCACTGGTTATACCCGTACCTCTCTTGACGGTGGTTACCGTACCAGTGCCGACAGTAATAATTATCACATTGCTCTTTATGGTGATCGTCGCTTTGGTGATCTGAAGCTGCGTACCGGAGGTGGATACACCTGGCATCGTATTGATACTGACCGTCCTGTCAATTATGGCTATCAGTACGATCGCGGAGAAGCGGAATATGGTGGCCGTACGGCACAGTTATTTGTTGAAGCTGCGTACAATCTGCCTATAGCTCTGGTAAATCTGGAACCGTTTATGAATCTTTCTTATGTCGGTTTCCGTAATAATGGTATTAACGAAAATGGTGGCCCCGCAACGCTTCAGGCCGATAAACAACATACAGAAGCAACGCTTTCCACACTTGGATTACGTGCTAACCATGATTGGCAGACCAAGTGGGGGGCTACTGTTGCCTTGCATGGTGAGTTAGGTTGGCAACACCAGTATGGTGAGCGTCAGCGCGCGGTGAGTTCAGCGTTTCGTGGAAGTAACAAAACTTTCGTGACCCACAGTGCTCCGGTTGCGCGTGATGGCCTTGTCTTGAAGGCTAATGCTGAAATGACAGCAGGCAAGAATGTGTCATTTACGCTTGGTTATAGTGGATTGTTATCCTCCGCTCATCAGGACAATAGTGTTAATGCCGGTTTTGTCTGGCGGTTCTGATGATGGGTATATAACCAATATCCAGAACAATCATCAATGTTGCACCGTAAAATTCGTCTTTGTGAAGTGAAAAACCCGTCAAACCTAAAGCGGTACGGATACACTGAGCCTGGGGATGTTGCAGCGCCACAGAACCACTCAGTGTGCCCGTCCTGCTTCATCAGGGCAGCCAGATAACCCAATACGGTCAGGGTCACCATCAGCCCGCACGTATCAGCGGAGACCTCGCCTTTAAAGTCAGCCGTATCGACATTGACAACATACGAATCCGATCGTGTCGGCACGACATAGGTGATGTTGTCAGACACTTTCCGGTACTTCCATCGATCGCACTGGTAATCGCCACAAAGCACGGTGGCAGCTTTAATGAACGTGTGCTCCAGCAGCATCAGTTCCAGCAGACGGGTTTGCGGAAAAATGTCGGCAAAAGGGGATAATTCAGACGCGGGCACAGTGTGCACCGTTGCCAATGTTGTCGTTAGATCCGCAAGGGGAGAAACACATGCCCTTCAAAAAGGTAGGGACAATCATATTTTTACAATATCCTAACAGTCCGAAATATTATAAATTGTCAGACATCATAAAAAGGTTTCGTTATACAGCCCATTAAATCGTCTTATACTAAAAGTAGACACTTGGTGTCTAAAAATCAATATAGGAGACATTTTATTGAGACTTATAAAAGTGGTACAGAAGGCGAAATGGGAAAAATGGCCGTGACTATTTTCTCCGCAGCAGCTCTGGCAGAAAGCCAGAGAATACTGGAACGAACAAATGAAGGTCGGCAAGAGGTCAAATTGAAAAGTGTCAGGTTTGGGCGTAAACACACAATGAATAGAAAATTGATTATCGCTATGCGTGACCAGGGGATTGGTGCAACAGAAATAACAGAAATGACCAAACATATGCAAATAACCCGTTCAACGGTCTACAAAGTTATTGATGAAACAAAAGAAAATTTATAACGTGAGTTTTCGTTTCACTTAGCTTCAATTCCCTGATAGTCCATTTTTTACGAGAATAATTTGTACTTATTCTAATAAACAGGAAAATTTATATGAACACAAAAATACTTTTGAGTAACTATGGAGCAACTTTTATTTTTGTTTTATTATGGAGTAGTGGCGCTATATTTTCTCGTTGGGGACTAAATCATAGTTCTTCATTTGCTATTTTAACTGTACGTTTTTCTATTGCTTTTTTATTTTTATTGTTACTCTGTGTATCAAAAAAACGTTATTTTCCTGCACCGGGAAGCACCAAAAAAGTAGCTGGAGTAGGTTTATTAATTATCGGTGGATATTCTATTTTTTATTTTCTCGCATTAGAACATGGGATTACTCCCGGAGTTTTAGCAACAATAATGGGGATACAACCAATTATCACACTTTGGTTTATGGAAAGACATTTCTCTATCCGCCGTTTTATAGGGTTATGAGTCTCTTTGATTGGATTAATACTTGTTGTATTTCAAGGAATCATAAATGCCAAATTCTCTCTGTCGGGAACTTTTTTTGCTTTATCTGCACTAGCTTGTATGAGCATAGGTGCTATATTTCAGAAGCGAATACAACAACCGCCATCTGAAGTTTTACCATTACAATATGGTGTTAGTTTGTTTATGTGTTTATTGTTTGTTCCTTTCAAACCTTTTCATATTGAACCTACGATAGGATTCATTATTCCTGTATTATGGCTTGGTTTAGTTATTTCAGTCGCAGCCCAATTATTACTTTATCGATTAATTATGGCTGGTAATTTAGTCAATGTGACTAGTTTGTTTTATCTTGTTCCAGGTGTGACTGCAATAATGGATTATTTATTTTTGGGTAATAAATTATCTAATTTAAGTATTATTGGTATGATTGCAATAATATTTGGCCTGCTGATCATTTTTCATGTAAAAGAAAAAAACATTTATAATTATTTATTATGTCACTTGGATTCGTCTAATAAGTGCAATTTCTCAGAAAGGCGGCCAGTTGCTATAGCAGGCATGTTTGGGGGTATAAACGCATCGGATCCGATGTGCCGGGTCTGACAGAAAATGCATGCGCGTTTCCATTGCACCGTGGGATCGAATGCCACGGTTTGGCAAATATGTGACACAAAATCCTGCTCTGTTCGCCTGTTTTGAACTGTCGGTGGAGGATTTTTCCGGTGGCGGCTTCCAGATTCGCTATCAGGTGTTTTTTGAGCGATTTTTCTCATCTGCCGCCGTTCATCTTGGGGGGGAATGAGTGGTATAATAAGTATAACTCAATCCTTCTTTTTGTGATGTGATGTGATGTGATGTGATGTGATGTTTTGGGAACAAAAATTTCGCAAAATTAGGACTGAATTTCTTTGACACTCCTGCCATTTTGGCAAGCCATTTAGTCATAACATTATAAAAATTACTTTTTCAAAATTTAAAATTTTATTAAAAAATGATTATTAATAGGGATTGTCAATATTTTTATTTAAATTATATTTTTTTAAATTTAATAAATAATAATATATAAGGTTATAATTATAATATGAAAGATATACATTGTTCAGAATTACCTAAATCTCCGGTAAGTTCATTTGCTGAGTGGGATCCACTTGAAGAGGTCATCGTAGGTATTGTTAATGGTGCCAGATTTCCTTCATGGCATATGGCATTATAACCTGTTTTACCTGCTAATCAAGTCGTTAATTTCCAGAGAAATTCTGGGCGTTCTTTCCCTCAGGAACTTATAGAATTAGCCTCTAAAGAATTGGAAGAATTCGTCCATATACTTGAAAGCGAAGGAGTCAAAGTTCGCCGTCCTGATATACAAGATCAGTCAGCGGTTTTTGGGGCTCCGGGATGGAGCAGCACTGGTTTATATTGTGCTATGCCCAGAGATGTACTTTTGGTAATTGGTGATAATATAATTGAATGCCCATTGGCGTGGAGATCTCGCTATTTTGAAACTTCTGCTTATAAAACGTTATTAAAAGAATATTTTAAATCTGGTGCTAAGTGGAGTGCTGCACCTAAACCACAATTAACGGATGAGCTATATAATTTAAATTGGGAGAAAGAGAGTAATATGCAAGGGAAAGTTTCTCTTGCTATTACTGAATTTGAACCAATTTTTGATGCTGCATATTTCTATCGTTGTGGTAGAGATATTATTGCTCAAAAAAGCCATGTAACAAATAGTTTCGGTATTGAATGGCTAAGGCGGCATATTGGAAATGAATATAGAATACATGTATTTGAATTTGACGATCCAAATCCAATGCATATCGACGCAACATTTGTACCTATGGCACCAGGAAAGTTACTAGTAAACCCCAAAAAATTATCAAAAATTCCTGATTTATTCAAAGGATGGGATGTTTTTCATGCGCCAAATCCAATTATACCTGATGATCATCCTCTGTATATGACTAGCAAATGGATTAAGTTAATCAGATAAATTATCTGCATTACTGTTACAATCGATAACACGATAACCTGATTCTCTGCCTGTTCTTATGAAATCGAAGATAATACTTTCTGAGCCTGAACGAATCACATTGCAACAACTTGCTTTGAATCATCCACATCGGGACATTCGTACGCGAGGAACGGGTTTGCTCATGCTTGCCAGAGGGATCAAGCCGTCCCAGATCACCGCTGAAATCGGATGCAGTCTCCGGGTTATCTATAATTGGGTTCACATGTGGCACAATTCAGGGATAGCGGGATTATTAGGTGGTCATGCCGGAGGCCGGTATCTCGCCATGACGCCTGACATGATTGCCACTGCGGTCGAAGCGGCCAGCGCAGAGTCCCTGACACTCGCCCGGATAGCTCAGTGCGTTGAGGCAAAGCATGGTGCCCTGCCTTGTACGCTTGAAACGCTGGCAAATACCCTGAAAAAGCAGGGGCTCACCTATAAACGAACCCGACTGTCGCTTAAAAAAAGCGTAACGAAACGGAGTTTGCTAAAAAATCCGCCTTGCTGAATAAAATTAAGGCTGGAGCACAGTTAGGCCATTACCGTCTGCTCTATTTCGATGAGGCGGGTTTTGCCGCGTCTCCTCCGGTGCAATATGGATGGAGTCCACGGGGTAAGCCCCATAAAACTGAGCCTCGAGAGCATGACAGACGGTCAGTTCTGGGGGCGTTAAATTACACGGATAACACGCTGTTTTACCAGACAACGTCAGGCAGTATCACGCGCGATGACGTGATTGATTTTTTAGAGCAGGTCGCCAAACAAGGGGACAACCGCCTGACATTTTTAGTGTTGGATAATGCGCGTATCCATCACGGGATCGAAGAACAAATCAGAAATGGCTGGTTACGAGAACACAACATGTTTTTATTCTATCTTCCCGCTTACAGCCCAGAGCTGAATTTGATTGAGATCGTCTGGAAACAGGCCAAATACCATTGGCGACGTTTTATCACTTGGACTCAGAATACAATGGAGCATGAATTAAATACTTTATTGAAAGGTTATGGCGACCAATTTGCAATTAACTTTTCTTGAGTACTTAATATGAATATTCTTATGTTAGATGAGAATAGAGTCATTGTCGAAAAACAAGATGACTCAATGATAGCAGCAATGAAGCGTTGGGGATTTACACCAATTCCATGTAATTTTAGGTATTTTAATAGTTTTGGTGGCTCTTTCCACTGTGCAACTCTAGATGTAAGGCGTTGAGGCAGTCTGCAATCATATTTTTAAGTATTAGAGTTTAACCAGTTTGATTTTAAAATAGAGAGTTTGATTTATAAACTTTAGTAGATCACTCCTGCTTTATCTCAATCATGATAAGTTGCGAAAATGATCTACTCATTTCTAATGAACAGTATATTTATTTAGTCTGAAAAATAAAATATACTTTTAATGTATCATATTAATGAAAAAGGATAAGTATGAAAATTTGGAAATCCTCGAAAAAAGATGCCATATTATTTCTATTAAGCATATTAAACATTGTAATAAATGTAACATTGGCATTTAATTGGGGTGAATTATCTATTTACAGCTGGATAATTAATGTTATTGTGGTGTCATTAATCACCACTTACAATATTATTGTTATTTCTCATTTCTTTACTCATAATCCGTGGTTTGTATCATCTTTAATGAATGATTTTGTTTCCATTTTGAATTATATTAATATAGGCCAATCTATTCAAGGCTATCATTTAACACACGTCAGGAATCATCATAAATATCACAATGATAATGGGAGTCCTATAAAAGATTTATCATCAACTTTTTTAAATGGTAAAGAAAATTAACATAACTCACTATGGAAATATTCCATTATTGGTGGGATGGGAACTTTACTAAACATAATTCCAAATATATTATGGTCTTTATTTTCATGGAGAGGTAAGTTAAGTAAGTATGATAGTCATTTTGAAAATTTAATTTCAAAAGATAAAGTTAATAGCAGAAAAGAAATTAACCAATTGCGTTTAGATAGACTTTCAATATTTGTTGGTCTGCTTTTTTTCTTTAGTGTATCTTGGGAATGGGCATTGCTTTGCTATTTACCTTCTATTTTGCTTTCTTTTATTCTGGTAAATATACAAAATTATTATGAACATTATGGAGCCAATCCAGAAAACAAATTCACTAACTCTGTTAGTTATTATGGAAGATTATATAATTTACTGGCATTTAATGATGGATATCATCAGGAACACCATATATCGGGCGGTACTCATTGGAGTCAATTACCTAAATTACGAGAGAGATACTATGATAAATTTAAAGAACAAGATAGAATAATTAGCCCAGTGTCAGCAATTTTAGTTTTTTTACATATAAAAAGAAGATTATTGCATAAAAATGATAAGAACAAGGGATAAATATAATGTAAGAAAAATTTTCTTTAACAGGACATAAATTGAAAAAATCAGAATTTAAGTACTCAAGAAAAGTTAATTGCAAATTGGTCGCCATAACCTTTCAATAAAGTATTTAATTCATGCTCCATTGTATTCTGAGTCCAAGTGATAAAACGTCGCCAATGGTATTTGGCCTGTTTCCAGACGATCTCAATCAAATTCAGCTCTGGGCTGTAAGCGGGAAGATAGAATAAAAACATGTTGTGTTCTCGTAACCAGCCATTTCTGATTTGTTCTTCGATCCCGTGATGGATACGCGCATTATCCAACACTAAAAATGTCAGGCGGTTGTCCCCTTGTTTGGCGACCTGCTCTAAAAAATCAATCACGTCATCGCGCGTGATACTGCCTGACGTTGTCTGGTAAAACAGCGTGTTATCCGTGTAATTTAACGCCCCCAGAACTGACCGTCTGTCATGCTCTCGAGGCTCAGTTTTATGGGGCTTACCCCGTGGACTCCATCCATATTGCACCGGAGGAGACGCGGCAAAACCCGCCTCATCGAAATAGAGCAGACGGTAATGGCCTAACTGTGCTCCAGCCTTAATTTTATTCAGCAAGGCGGATTTTTTAGCAAACTCCGTTTCGTTACGCTTTTTTTAAGCGACAGTCGGGTTCGTTTATAGGTGAGCCCCTGCTTTTTCAGGGTATTTGCCAGCGTTTCAAGCGTACAAGGCAGGGCACCATGCTTTGCCTCAACGCACTGAGCTATCCGGGCGAGTGTCAGGGACTCTGCGCTGGCCGCTTCGACCGCAGTGGCAATCATGTCAGGCGTCATGGCGAGATACCGGCCTCCGGCATGACCACCTAATAATCCCGCTATCCCTGAATTGTGCCACATGTGAACCCAATTATAGATAACCCGGAGACTGCATCCGATTTCAGCGGTGATCTGGGACGGCTTGATCCCTCTGGCAAGCATGAGCAAACCCGTTCCTCGCGTACGAATGTCCCGATGTGGATGATTCAAAGCAAGTTGTTGCAATGTGATTCGTTCAGGCTCAGAAAGTATTATCTTCGATTTCATAAGAACAGGCAGAGAATCAGGTTATCGTGTTATCGATTGTAACAGTAATGCAGATAATTTATCTGATTAACTTATCATACATGAAACGGAAAATTGTATAGATATAAATGCGGTAGAATCTCTTTTAGAAGGTAATCTTGCAGCGTGTCGTATTCGTAATTTTTTATCAAAAGAAAAACGACAAAAAATCATTGATAATTTTTGGAATTCCTCTGCTAGAAAACCTCGTTTTGGAGAAGGTATTGATGGAGTAGAGGGGTATTTTATTGGAGCATCTCATATAGAAAAAACAACTCTTGAATATTTAGAGCAAGTTGAATATTTCCGTGCTGAAATAAATGAATTATTTCGAGATACAATTAACCCAATTGATTTTTTTGTTGAAAAATAATCTATTCTCAATCAGAAAAGTTATTACATATCCGACCAGCAACTCATCTCGGAATTGCAGCTGGTAATTCTAAAGCCGTTTACTGGAATAATTCTGGAGAATTTCTCCTATTACCCCATGATGATTTAGCTCAACTTAGTGATCCTATGAAAAAATACTTTTAAATTCAATATGTTAATCAAGTGATGGCAGTCAATTTTTATGCGGAAGTTCCGCAAGGTGGAGGTCAACTGAAAGTGTGGAATATAGATCCAGATCCCACTTCTCGTTCAGCGCTTGGATTATCTCATAGCGGCTTCCCATATCCAGAAGATGTTCTTAAAGAACATGAAAGTATGATTATTGATATCGCTCCTGGAGATTTAATTTTATTGAATGGAAATTTGACTCATGCTGTTTTAACGGGTAATGCTAACCAATTACAGGAGAAACGACTGCTTATTACATGCTTTATGGGAATTAACAAAGAGAATGAACTTATTTGGTGGACATAAATTTTGGATGTTTATTCTTAATTGAAAATCATTTCCTGTAAACTTGGCCAGCAACGTTTTTGGTAGAGTAAGATGATTGAACAATAATAACGGTTCTGTCGCGTAACCATTCACCAGTCATGACTGGTGAATGCAGTTCTGGCAGTCTTGCGGGTACGGGACGCATTAGGTGATCTGCTTGAATAAAAATATGCAACACTCATTTATCATGCAGTATGGTAAGAGTAGTGGTTTTCCCCAGCCCGTATTATTTTTACTGAAACAGCACTAAGGCATAATAGTCATTTGTAAAACTCTATAACCAGTATCGATTTTTTCTATTTTTGCTGTTTAGTTGATGTCGAGAGACGATTTCCAGCAGGATCATAGTCATATTTATTTGCACTTACCTGATCTGTTGTATCTGAAATGAGACGCCCAAGGCTGTCATAGGTATATGTGATAGTACTCTGTATTTCAGTCATATTGGCTTGAAGAGATGGAGCAATCATAAAATTTATCAAGGCAAGTGTCATAGTCATTGCTATGGTTATAATAGATGATTTTTTACTGTTTTTTAACATGTTATGTATCCTCCACAAAGAGTATTTTATTTTAAATAATAGAATCAACATATATTTTCAAAAATACATCAATTAAAATTTTAAAAATAATTCTTTAACTAAACATTCCACACCTTTTTAAATGAAATGGAGCAATAATAAAACTCATCATAACAGCATTATCTTGATTATAATTTAATGATACTTGCCTGATTTTCATATCCTTTAAATATTATTAAATGTCAGTAAATTTACATATTTTGAAAAACATATTGATTTACATTTTAGAATCAAAATTCAATTCTTTAATGGAATATCTTTTATCTATTTTTAAAAAATATTTTGGGGAGGATACCGATATGTTTCAAAAATTATATCAAATTCCCTTTTGTTTAGGGATGCTCTTATTGACGAGTCTGGGGAATAGCGCTTTCGCGGAAACTCCTTCAGGTTCTATGCCACCTACGATCAGAATGCTGAATATACCGCCTGTAACACCGCAAGAAGCGGCTGAATACCTTAACAAACGCGTTGTTCCGCCTTCTTCTTTACCTTCACAGACCAAAACACGGGAATATTCCAGTGCGCAGAAATACGTCGGAAAAGAAGCCAGGATAAGGCTCAATATTGAGACGGTACTGGGGCATGAGCCGCCAGTAGGAACAATTACAAAGTATGGTTTCAAACGCGCTGATTTTGCGTATAAGTCCTCTTCTTCAAAAGGTTCAGACAATACCGTTGATCATATGTTTGGCACAACGGTGATTACTCCAAAATCTCAATCCCCCTCTGGACAGATCCAGCCAGTAGAAGTGCCTGAAATCAGCTCAGTTCGGGAAGCTTTAACTAAATAAATTTCACTCTGAATTTATTTTATTCTGCATTTGGCGGTTTTTTAACAAGGATTGCTTATCATGAATAAATCTCTTAAATTCCTGTCCCAAATTTCATTGTCTTTATTCGTTTTTCTCGTCTCTTTTGCAAGTCTTGCTTCGACAAAAAACCAATTTCAAGTCACATCAAATCTCACTAATGCCTTAGCTTGTACGACTCCACCCGCCGATCCGGAAATCAAAGATCTGGCGCGTGCACTTAATTATGATATCGGGCTGATTTATGAATATGTCTATTACGGCATTGATTATTCGAACACATTCGGCCTGATGAAAGGTCCGCTAGGCACGTTCCTTGACCGACGCGGCAATAACATGGATCAAAATGTTTTGTTTGTCACATTGTTGCGCCAATCCTGTATCAAGGCTGATTATCGCTATGGTGTCACAGCGATGATCCCTGCTGAAATGGTAGCCAATCTGATTGGTGTCGAGAATAATGCCACCCTGATTGCTCGTGAGCTTGGTAATGGTGGTATTCCTGCGTGTGTTAAGGTGGAAGGTAATAACCAGTGTGTTAAAACTGGCGGACAGGCAAAAACGGTTAACCTTCAGCATGTTTGGACGGAAGTCACACACGGCGGTAAAACCTATCAACTGGATCCTTCCTTTAAATCCTATCAACATTTTTCACCCATCAATGCGGCAGCAGTAATGGGCTTTGACAAAACGGAATTTTTAACTACCGCAACAAAAGGCGCTTCTTCCGTTTCTGGTGTACCTGCCAATATTAATTCGATCAGAAATCTGAACAGAGACAATATCCGGGCAAAACTTAATGCCTACGCAGAAATGCTGACCAATGAGATCCGTAAAACATATACCTCCAGATCCATGGCAGAAATTTTTGGCGGACGCAAGATCACAAATACAAATTATCTTGTGTCTTTTACTGCTACTGGCACGCTTTGTACCGAAATAGAAAATTGTACCCCTATACCGAATGCGCTTAAAAGCGCTTTTACGGTAAAAATTTCTGATACGCTATCCTCTCCTGCCTCTATCAATATGACGTTTTATGCTGATCAGATATCGGGCAAGCGTCTGACTTTAAACTATAATAACGCCAATCAGCCTGTTCTGACATTGGATGGCACTGTTATTGCGACAGGACGGGCAACAAAAACAGAGACGCAGCTCATCACTACTGCACTATCAACCCCCTATGTCAATTATAATAACCATACGGGACAAAATGTTGTCAAAACCGGCGGCACTTATTCCATTATCCTGGCAGCGGGTGATATTGGTCGTGATACGCTTACCCATCATCAAAATGATGCCATTAAAGCACGAGTTGCGGGAAAAGCCGATACATCTGAAGCGGTATTGGGGGCCGGCCTTGCTGCTGTCGGGTATGCCTATCTGAGCCAGTCTAGCGATTCAATGCTGCTTACTGCCAATCTTGATAATGTTAACACAAAGAGTAAATTTGCCGTCGGTGTTGCCGGCTATAATGGGAGTACCTATGTAGACTTTCCCATCTATCTTACAGGCATTACCGGTAAAACACTCTCTGTTTCTCCCGATAATCTTACAAGCACTGCCTTCAACAATGCCATTTTTGCAAGTTCCCTTGAATCCAGCAGTGTCAAACAGATCCAGGAAGTGGAGGCTGTTTCAACCACGCGTATGTTTGACTATTCCAATGCAAGCGGCATCGGCTTTCTTGAAGCCACACCACAAAACTGGTCTGCGGTCAAACGCTTCCTGATTAACTGGAATGCATCAGACCTTGCTAGTATGGAAGCCAGCCTGGCGGGAACAGGGACAAAGAATTACAAAGTTTTTGTACCGCAAAACGGTTCACGTGCAGTCAATGCCTGGAATGGAAACGGATATTATCTGCTGACAAATGACAAAACACGACTGACACTCACGGCTAGAATTAGTGGTGGGTTTAAAGGTGGTTTTGCTTCTGAAAAAAGATCCTGGCTAGGCGATAAATGGAATATGCTCAAGGCAAGCACTCAATCCGCTTACCAGTCTTTCAAGAGTGTTGATCCTATCGACCTCCGTAGCGGCTATTTTCTTTACGACCATGAGGATATCAGCACAGGCTCTGCCGCCTATCCTTTCGGGCTGACTCTCACCCGCAGCTATAGCTCTGGCCAAAGAAACACAAAAACAGCACTTGGCTATGGATGGCGTCATAATTTTATGCTGAGCGCCAAACGTGACAGCGACCCTTATGAAGCTTTCGGTCAGTATAACCCCTTAGCTGCTGTGACATCCATCGTTGCTACACGGGTTATTCAGGATCTGGGAACCGACCCAACGCTTACCAATACAGCGATCTCCTCAATTATTGGTAGCTGGTTGATGGATCAATTAGTCGATAACGCCATTACCATTCAATCCAATGAGGGAACCCAAAAATTTATTAAAATTCCAACCGCTTCCGGAGGTGTGACCTTTGTTCCCCCGCCCGGTGATGGCTCAATCCTGACCCTTGGAGAGCGAAATGCCGTTACCATCACGGACAAAACCGGCATCATCACGCGCTTTGATAAAGAGGGTGATATTCTGTCCTGGGAGGATAAAAACAGAAATACAGTGACCTTTACTTATTCAGGTACTGGTGAAAATAAAAACTTAAAAACCGTTTCCAATGGCATGGGGCGAAAGCTGGAGTTTTCCTATAATGGTAATAACCAGTTAACATCGGTTTCAGACGGTTCCCGTTCAGTAAGCTATGGTTATGACAGAAAAGATAACTTGCTAAGCTTTAAAAACACGCTTAACGCCACCTATCGCTATGGTTATGAAGGCTTAGGCCTAATCACGACCCTGTATAATCCCGCCTTCCCTGAAACAACAACGGTCAGAAACACCTATGACCATGCAGGACGTATTCAGACTCAGGCCGACCCTTTTGGCAATGTCTGGCATTACCTCTTTGCTAATGAGAGCCGCGTACAAGAAACCGACCCTCTGGGTAACAGCCGTGTTTTCTACTATGACAGAAATGGCAACCTGATAACTCAACTTGATCAAACAGCTACTGCAACACGCTATGTCTATAACGGCACAGGGCTTCTCACACAAGTTATTGGTCCTCGCGGTTTATCAGAAAGTTTCACTTATGATGATAAAGCCAATATTTTAACGAGAACCGTTTCTCCGTCTCCACAACGTATCGATTCTTTAGCCGGAAAGCCGATAACGGAAAGATGGACTTATTCCTCCCTGTCCCTGCCACTCACTCATACTGACTTTTTAAAAGGAATAACAAAATATGACTATGACGGACAAGGCAATCTTATCAGGACAACGCAGTCAAAGGTTGTTAAACCTGGGGTGGCAAACACACATGAGCCTGTAACACTCATAACCTATAATGCCCGGGGCTTACCTTTAACGATCACCGATCCTGAAGGGCGCGTGATACAGAATACCTATGATCCACGAACATTTGATCTTGTATCAACGACATTAGATCCCGGAACAGGACGTTTAAATCTGACAACAACCTATGCTTATGATGTGGCTGGCAATAAGATCGCGCAAAAAGATCCTAAAGGCTATATGACAAGCTATCTTTATGATGCTGAGCGGCGCCTGACGCAAGTGACAGCGCCGGATGGGAAAAGCATTACGCAATATGTTTATGATGCCAATGGCAATCGGAGTGAGATAAAAATTGCAACAGGTGATACACAGTCGCCCTTTCTTGTCACAAAGACGAAATATAACGCGGCCAATAACCCGCTTGTCGTGACAGAGCCGGATGGCAAAGCAACGACGACAACTTATGATGTCTTAAATCGTGTTGATACCGTTACTTCATCATCAGGACGGCGCACCCGAACAACCTATGATGCAGCCTCCCGTCCCGTCAAGATTATTGATGAAATTGCCAATGAGCATGATGCCTCAATCACGAAAAATCTTGGGGCTGTTGTACGGGAAACGCGTAGCTATCATCCGGGAGGTCTTCCGGCAACGCTTACCGATGCTAACAACAATACAATCTCCTACAGATATGACGTGTTTGAGCGCCTGAATGAGATCCATTACCCTGATGGCTCTCTCGATATATATGTATACAACTCTATGGGGCAAGTAGGGATTTTCCAGCGCCGCGATGGAAGTCAATTCTGGTATGAATATGATAATCTTGATAGGCTGATAAGAAAAAAACAAAAAAATCCGGATAATCAGAATATTACCAGTTATGAATATGACTATAGCGGGCGTCTTCTCTCCCTGACCCCCAGTGCCAATCCGGAGTTTGCCGTTTCCTATACTTACGATGCGGCTGGGCGGCCCACCTCCGAAACAACGGCGTTATTTGGTACGACGCAATTCGCTCTCGATAATAATGGCAACCGCGTTTCCATGACCTTGCCTTCCCGTGCCGGTGGACTTAATGTGACGCGGATTTATGATACGCTGAACCGCCTAACTGGGGTTTATCAAGGCGCAGAAACAGCCGCATCGCCCATCGTTCACTATACTTATGATCCTGCTGGCAGGCGTACCCGTGCTGTTTATGGCAATCTTCAATCTCCCCTTGCTGAAACAACGCTGAAATATAATCAGGCCAGTCTGCCAACAACCCTAACCTATCAGTGGAGCGACTCGCAGCTAAATGTCGGTTATCAGTACAATGCTGATCGCCAAAAAACGCAAGTGAGCCTTTCGGATAAAAGTTTTGCACCAGTAGTATCACCTGATTCACATCAAACCTATAAAAGCAACAATCTTAATCAGTATACAACGATCAATGACTCGGTTCTTGAATATGATAAGCGCGGTAATCTCATCAAAAATGGGGAGTGGTCTTACTTATATGATGCGGAAAACAAGCTCGTTAGTGCTGAAAAAGCCGGTATGAAGCTTGAATTTGGTTATGATGCATTAAACCGACGTATTACCAAAAAGGTGACTAAAGATAATGTCACAACCACTTATTCCTATCTCAGTGTCGGTGATCAAGAAATGGCGGTATTTAGTGGTGATGCTAGCGACATCTATATCTATGGCGCCGGTCTTGATGAAGTGGTTGCTGATATTACAACGCGTGGCCATAATTTCTATTTTCAGGACGCATTAGGCTCGACCATTGCCCTCACAAATGCGAAAGGTGAGGTAATAGAAAAACACAGCTATACTGCCTATGGGTTAGAGAGTGATTCCGGTAATGCGGCTTTCCGCTTTGCCGGTCGGCGTATTGACCCTGAAACAGGCCTGTCATACAACCGGGCACGCTATTATTCTCCCGTTCTGGGGCGCTTTTTGCAGACTGACCCCGCTGGAACAGAGGGTGGTCTGAATCTCTACGCCTATACCGGCAACGACCCCGTTAACCTTGTTGACCCGACAGGACAGTGGGCAGAAGCTAGCATATCAACCGCCAATGCGATTATACCCGGCGCATACAACATGGATATTGCGCAAAGGTACTATAGCGCCGGGAATTATGGGATGGCTGGGTTTTATGCAGCAGCAGCATTAGGCGATGCCGCATTGATGGGGGCATCAACAAAGTTGATGCTTGGAATGAAAACGGCTGGTGAACTTGCGATACAGAGTGGGAAAGCCATAATAGACTCACCAACCGTTCAACGTGGAATGCAGGGTATCTACGAGTTTATTGGTGTCTCTGGCAAAAAATATGTCGGTCAGTCATCAAATATTCCAATACGCCTTGAACAGCATCTGCGTTCTGGTAAGCTGCCGGCTGGCACTCCAGTCACAACAACGCCTGTTCCAGGAGGAAAACTGCAAAGGGAGATTGCGGAACAAAAAAGAATAAATGAGCTTGGAGGGATAAAACTTCCAGACGGTACTCAGAATCTAGAAAATAAAGTCAATCCAATCGGTCCAAAAAGGGAGCATCTTTTAAAATGACAACATCCGAAGTTACCTATGAAGAAGGGCGATATGGTGTTTTGGCCGTTGTGCGCTCGGAATGGAATAAAAGAATAGAAGAGGAGATCTTAAGAAAAAGCTGCACCGAAATCGAGTTCAATCATGCCAAGGGCTGGAAACTAGGAGGGGATGAACTCCCCTCACTTGAGGCATTTCCTGATCTTTTAGGCATATCGATCCTTGGTTTTAATATAAAGTCCATTGATTCAATTCATTTATTAAAAAAATTACGCTATCTCGGAATTAGCACTTATTGTAATACACCGATACGGTTTGAAAATTTTCCTGACCTGGAAGGGTGCAGTTTTGATTGGCGTAAAAAATCGGATTCGCTATTTGAATGCAGAAGCCTGAAAGGCCTTGGTCTTGGTAAATATCCTTATAATGATCTGAAACCATTTCAGTTTCTAACGAAACTCGAAAGGCTGACGCTGATGACTTCAAGGATTAAATCCTTGGGAGGAATAGATCACCTTAAAAACATTACATACTTAAGTCTAGCAAACTTAAGGGGGTTGACATCTCTTGATGGTATGGAACATTTATCAAAACTGGAAAATCTAGATATTGATACGTGCAGAAAGATTACCCATATTAATCAACTGGAAAAGCTTGAAAATCTGAAAGAGGTTTTTATAAACAACTGCAATGAGATTGAATCCCTCAAGCCCTTAAGGCACCTAAAAAAGCTTGAAAAGGTTGCCTTTGTTGAATCCACCAATATTGTTGATGGTGACTTATCGCCATTGCTGGGTCGTAACCCCCCTTTGGCTACAATAGCATTTATGGAGCGCAAGCATTATTCCCATAATCGGGAAGATTTTAAATGTAACTGATTGGCTTACGATTCTGCCCGCTTATTGAAGTGAACCCCAAAAGTTGGACATCTGACAATTAGGGGCTTTGTATTTCAATGAGTAGAAAAAAGTACACATTAGAATTTAAACGTCGTGTTGTTCTTCACTAGGAAAATTTCTTTGGATTACTCAAGACTGAATGTTGGCACAACGAGGGATATAACGCGATAACCTTGTTAAAAAATGCATTAGAAGAATATATCCATTACTACAACAATGAGCGAATCAAACTCAAGTTGAACGGCCTGAGCCTAGTATAATATCGGGTTCAGACCATATCAACCACCATAAAGTGTCCAATATAAGGGGGTCACTTCATTTGGGCGGGTTTTACGTCAGGCAAATATTCCCTTACGATCTAGTTATATCAACTCCTGTTATGGTAATGAATGCTGAATTCCGGCGATAACTTACTGACCCCTAATCCATTCATTTTTTCTACTTTGATCTGCACAGGGATCCGCTCTTTCATCGCTTCAACATGGCTGATAACACCGATAGTTTTTCCTGTTGCATTTAGGTGATCGAGTGCATTCAGAGCGATATCAAGGGTTTCTGAGTCCAGAGTACCAAATCCTTCATCAAGGAACAGGGATTCTATCTGAGTTTTGTTGCTGACCAGATCAGACAGAGCCAATGCCAGCGCCAGACTGACGAGGAAACTTTCACCACCTGAGAGGGTTTTGGTATCTCGAATTGCATCAGCTTGCCAGGTATCGACGATTTGTAACTCTAATCCACCATCATCTTTGCTTTGCCGTTTGCGCTGTAGATAGTAGCGACCGTGTAATTTTTCTAACCGAATATTTGCCAGATAGACTAAATGATCCAATGTTAGCCCTTGAGCAAAACGCCGGAATTTGGCGCCATCAGCGGAGCCGAGTAAGTTATTGAGATAACTCCAGTCATCGTAGTTTTGTTGTGAAAGGGCAATTTGTGCCAGTAGTTCCTGTTGCTGATGCCGACGACCAGCATCGCTGTTGAGCAGGTTTTTTACTGCGCCTTGTAGCTGATTATTTTGTTTCAGTTCATCGGCGATATTAGCCAAGAGTTCGGTTACTTGTGGCGGTTCGTATTGTTCCAGCAGTAACGGTGATTTTTCTCTATGCCGTTGTAATATAACTTCTGATTCATGATATCGTGTTTTAGCTTGCAGGCTCTGTTTGGTCAGTTGTTCTTGTAATTGTTGCAGAGCTTCTCGCTGTTCAGGCACTAGCAAAGCTTGCTCAAAAGCAGCTTGATGAGAAAAACCTTGTTGTTGTAACCCTTGCCGGAAAGCGTTGGATGCTGATGTACACTCGGTTTCGGCAGTGTGACAGCTTCGTTCAATTTCACTGGCTGCGCCCGTTAATTGATTCATTTTGTCCTGTAACTGCTGCAAAGCTGTCGTCGCTTGTTTATAGGCGGTATCCAATTCATTCGTCTTTTGCTGTAATTCCTGACGAACGACACTGATGGATTGCCCGCCAAATAATTGATAACGCTCTTGTTGTGTTTGTTGCAATAACAGTTTTTGTTGTTGTTGCTGTTCACTCAGTGCTCGCAGTTTATCGGTCAGCTTATCTTTTTGCTTTTCCAGTTCATTGAGTTTACTTTGCAGGGCTGCTTGTTCCCGCTGTAATTGTTGCCACTTTTCTCGCGAAGCGTGATAGTTTTTTAATTCGTTATCACGTAGCTGTAGCCAGTTCTCAGCCTCCTGCGGTTCCGGTAGTGCAAATGGCGTATCCTGTAATCCGAAGGTTAGCTGTTCTGTTGTGGCTGTGTATTCTGTTTCTATCTGGCGTAGCTCTGCTGTATTTTCAGTTAATTGTTTCTGATAAGTATCCTGTTTGACCCTTTCCAGCGCGATTTCTTGCTCGTACGATTTGTACTGTTCTCGATGATTAGATAGTGATTTTTCCGCAGCCTGATACTGTTTTTCAGCCTGTAATAGTGCTTCGTACTGTTTCTGGTGTTGTAGGTAAGCCGCTTTCCGTTGACTAATAAAGTGACCTACAGACTCTGTTTCTGCTGATAATTCATCTACTGTAAATTCAGGGGATTGTAGTTGTCGGCAATGGTACTGACATTGTTTAATCATCTCTGCTAGTTGAGATGTGAGGTGTGTAATGGATTGCTGTAATTGCTCACTGCGTTCTTGCTGAAGCTGCTGTTTTTGCTGTAAAGCAGAACGCTCCCCTTGTAGCTGTTCTATTTTTTGGCTCAGAATTTTCAAGCGCTCTTCTGATTTTGACAGGGCGATATTTTGGTATTCAGTGATCAACGGGTGATGCGTTGCCCCACAAAGCGGGCAGGCTTCGCCTTCCTTCAATTGGTTGCGTTCTTGTTCCAGGCTGATGATCCGCTGTTCCAGACGAATACGTGCAGCTAAATCCTGATGGTGTTGTTGCGTTTCTGTTAATTGCAGTTCAAGAGCGGTTATCTGAATTGGTAAAGATTCCAGTAATGCCTGAGTTTGTACGAGTTGTGCCTGATTATCTGAAATCGTTGCCTGTAATTGATGGATCTGGGGCTGCAAAATCTCCAGTTGATTTTGTGAACTGAGTTGTGATTGGTAATCTGATAACTGTTTTTGTAACTGTTCCAATGGATGAATTGCCTGCAAGCTACTCAGTTCTTTTTCGGCAAGGATAAGTTCATCCTGTAATGGCTGGTTTTGTGCAGCTTGTTGTACCAGAGTCGTATTTAAGGCATTCAGGTGCTCATTTGTACAGGTTAGTTCAGTGGTAATTTGCTGGTTTTTTTGTCTGAGCCTGGTTATCTGGATTTGTTTTTCTTTCTGGCGAGAAAAGAGCTGTTTCCATTCAGGCAGTTTACTCTCCAGCTTACGGAAATAAGGGTGTTCTTCGTAGTATGTTTCCAGCGTTTTTTGTTCTTTATTCAGTGTAATGTACTGAGTCTTAGTCACTTGATATTGAGACAATATTTCTGTCAGTTCACGATTATATGCAGTAACTTCTTTCTCTTGAGAGAGTAACTCTTTCGATTGAATTTCAATCTTATGATCGAGTGGCACAATGTGCTCAGAAATCAGTTTTTCCTGCCGCATATGATACTGTATATGTTCTTTTTGGGCATTTTCCAGCTCAACCTGCTTTTGCTGGGCTGGTTGTAATAAAGAACATTGTTGTTCAATCTCATGTATTATTTTTCTGTGTTGTTCATCAAGCCGTTGCTTTTCATTAAATGCTCGATTTTGTGCATCCCACAATGGACGAAGTTTTTCGGCAGGTTCACTGGCAGCCAGTTGTTGTAATTGGGGTTGAGCATCTTGAATAGCTTGATCAGCCTGCTGAAAAAGTAATTTGTTGTTAGTTAATGCTTGCTCTAATTCATTTTGTCGTACGAGCCAATGTTCGGTTGTCTGTAAGTCTTTAAGCTGCTGGTTGAGCTGAGTTTCTGCTGCGATAAGCTGTTGTTGCTGATTTTGGTATTCTTCGATCTGTGCCGGAGTTAATAACTCAATTGAAGAGGCCTTTGCTTGTTGGATATTTAATTCAGATAGGGCTTCTTTGTGGCGTTGATAAATTTCCTGCGACAGGATGCCGTAAATTTCTGTACCCGTCAGTTCTTCCAGTAAATCGGCACGGTCTTTATCATCTGCATTTAAGAATGCGGCAAAATCACCTTGTGACAGGAGGATAGATTTAGTAAAGCGTTTGAAATCAAGACCCGTTATTTCAGCGATTTTCTCTTTTTTATCCGGTATCTTGTCAGCCAAAATCTTGCCTGTTTTTTTGTCTGCTAATTCTCCTTTCGGGGGCTGGAGTTTGCCGTCAGCTTGATTGCGGGCACGACGCTGGCTCCAGAAGGCACGATAAGCAACCCCTTTAACTTCGAACTCAACTTCTGACAGACATTCGGCTGTATGGCGGGTCATTAATTCATTCTGATTGGCTGAAATGGTGCTGAGCCGTGGGGTTTCGTGATATAAGGCGAGGCAGATGGCATCCAATAGGGTAGTTTTTCCTGCACCTGTCGGGCCGGTAATAGCAAATAATCCGTTGCTGGCAAAAGGCTCTGCTGTGAAATCAATTTTCCATTCACCCTGTAAGGAATTAATATTTTTTAGCCGTAAGCTAAGAATTTTCATGCTATTGCATCCTACTATTGTTTCTGAGCCATTGTTTCTGAGCTATTGTTTTTGAACTGTTGTTCCTGGGTATGTTGCTGAGCAATATCGTCCAGTGTTTGTCTGAACAGGGTAGTCAGGCGTTGTTTCTGCGGTTGATCGTCAATTTCAGCCAATGCCAGTCGTCTTTCGAAAACTTCGTATACACTCAATTCGGTAAGTGTCTCTTTGTTTTTTTCCGACAATAATATTTGTCGTGTGGTTTTACTACGCCGTAGCAGGATGATTTCGACAGGCAGATCGACAACTATAGACTGAATGCGTTTCTGAATGTCATGCAGGTAATCTTGAGTTGCAACTTCAATATCCAGCCAGACAGGACGTTCTCCCTGATAATCACTGAAAGTTTGTAATTGTTCCTCGATTTGCTGCAAATTCCCCCGAATTAATTGCATGGGTTGATAAGCGGGAATGGGTAACAGAGTGACACCATTGAACCTGTCCTCCTTAAATTCAACTAAACAGACGCTTTTCTCTTGCCCGACTTCATCGAAACTTAAGGGGATTGGTGAGCCGCTGTAACGAATATGCTCAGCATGATTGATAAGTTGTGGGCGATGAATATGCCCCAGAGCAATATAGTCAGCAGGAGGAAAGGCCTGAGCGGGGAAGGCATCCAGTGTGCCAATATAAATATCCCGGACAGAATCCGTGGTAGAAGCTCCGACAGTGGTCAGGTGCCCGGTTGCGATAATCGGCAGAGGGTGACCAAGTTGTTCCCGTAATATACAAGATTGCTGATAGAGCTGATGGTAGTGTTCTGTAATGGCATCTTGTAGTGCCTGCTGTTTCTGTATGGCTGATTGCCCCGCTTGACTTATCATGATATCCCGTGGGCGCAGATAAGGAATGGCACAGAGAATGGCACCGGGTTGACCATTTTTGTTATTCAGTAACTTAATTTGTTGCTGGATGTCAGTTTCTGCACAAGCAATAACGGTGGTGTTCAGGTAAGAAAATAAGGACTTTGATTCATTGAGTGTGGCGACGGAATCATGATTTCCGCCAAGAATAACGAGCTGACAGCCAGTGGATTGTAAGTCCACGACAAACCTGTTGTATAATTCACGGGCGTAGCTGGGTGGAGAGCCCGTATCAAAAACGTCTCCGGCAATAATCAGGGCATCAACCTGATATTCATTTATTTGCTCAATAAGCCACTGTAAGAAGTGTTGATGTTCTGCGGCACGATTTTTGGTAAAGAAATATTGCCCAAGATGCCAGTCTGACGTATGAATGATTCGCATGTTTTTTACTCTGTTTTTCTTATCTTGCTTTTGTTGTTTTGCTTTTGTGCTGTCTCAGCTTCCCGCTTATCTGTCCGGCTATTAATTATAATGAGTGCTCAAGGGATGTCGTGTGTAATTACGATTTCATTCGCAGATTTTCGAGCAGCTTCGCAACCACAATGAAATATGGCAGCTATGTGATAAATTCCCTGCAATGTTGATTACAGTTTTATGATGAAGACAGAAGATGTTTCATAAAACTGTAATAAAGTTGACTCACAATGAATTATTGTGAGTTTTGCTGACTTCAATAAATATTGGCAGGATTAACCATGGTTAGACGTATTTTGGTTGTTGAAGATGAAACCCCAATTCGTGAAATGGTGTGTTTTGTGCTGGAGCAGAACGGGTATGAACCTGTTGAAGCAGAAGATTATGATACAGCTATCGGGCGTCTGTCGGAGCCTTACCCTGATTTAGTATTATTAGACTGGATGCTGCCTGGTGGCTCAGGAATACAAGTTATTAAACAGATGAAGCGCAGCAGTAATACCAAAGATATTCCTGTCGTAATGGTAACTGCGCGGGGGGAAGAAGAAGATCGGGTTCGTGGGCTTGATGTTGGTGCAGACGATTACATTACTAAGCCATTTTCTCCGAAGGAATTGATTGCTCGTGTTAAAGCCGTGCTGCGTCGTGTGTCTCCCATGGCAGCGGAAGATATTATCAATATGGATGGGTTAATGTTGGATTCCGTATCCCATCGAGTTTCCAGTCAGGGGCAGGATGTGGATATGGGGCCAACAGAGTTCAAACTTCTCCACTTTTTTATGGCGCATCCTGAACGTGTTTATAGCCGTGAACAGTTACTCAACTATATATGGGGAGCTAATGTTTACGTGGAAGATCGTACTGTTGATGTGCATATCCGTCGATTACGTAAGGCGCTTGAAATCGGTGGACACGATAAAATGGTACAGACTGTTCGTGGTACTGGTTATCGTTTCTCCACCCGTTATTAATCTGTCTGGTTTTTATCGCCTGGATTTTTGTGGATAGATTTTGTGTGAATTGATTTTATGTGGATAGATTTGTTGAACATCACTTAGTGAATAAAACCAGATGAACAAAATCAGGTAAACAAAGCTGAGTAAACCAAATAATTATGATAAGCATTTAATTTCATGCCGGAGAGAGTCACGTGCTGGAGCGGTTATCCTGGAAGCAGTTAGTACTGGGTCTGTTTATTTTTTGTCTGCCTGCGATTATTTTATCTTTCTTTATTGGTCGCCTGGCGTGGTTGCTGGTAGTTGCATTATTGCTGGCTCTGGTATGGCATGGTTACAACTTGCTGAAATTGTCTGACTGGCTCTGGCTGGATCGCAGTATGTTACCTCCTTCAGGTCGTGGAGGGTGGGAACCCATATTTTACGGCATTTATCAGTTGCAGCAACGTAACCGTAAGCGTCGTCGGGAATTGGCATTACTGATAAAACGGTTCCGTAGTGGGGCGGAATCTTTACCGGATGCGCTGGTGATGATGACAGTGGAAGGTAATATTTTCTGGTGTAATCGCTTAGCTCAACATTTATTAGGATTCCGCTGGCCTGAGGATAATGGGCAACCTATTTTTAATTTGCTTCGCTATCCTGATTTCAGTCGCTATATGACTGCGGGCGATTTTACTTATCCTCTTTCCATCGAATTAAATAATAGTCATCTGGTGGAATTTCAGTTAATGCCATATGCAGAAGGGCTACTATTGATGATCGCCCGTGATATTACACAAAAGCGGCGATTAGAAAATTTCCGCCGCGATTTTTTTGCCAATGCCAGTCATGAGTTAAGAACACCATTAACGGTATTGCAAGGTTATCTGGAAATGATGCAGGATCAGGAACTGGGTAGAGAAGCAAACCAGAAAGCGATCAGGACAATGCAGGAACAGATCCGAAGAATGGATGGTCTGGTTACACAACTATTGCATCTCTCCAGAATTGAAATCGGATCGCAGATGGATATGCATGATGTTGTTGATGTGCCTGCTATGTTGGCTTTATTGCAGCAGGAAGTGCTGACACTGGCAGATAAACGGTATGATATTGCGTTTGATATCGATGAAAAACTACGGGTTTTCGGGAATGAAGAACAACTGAGAAGTGCAATGTCGAACCTCGTTTACAATGCTATTAACCACACAGTAGAAGGTACTCGTATTGTAGTTAGTTGGTCTAGATCCTCTCAGGGAGCATTGTTCAAAGTTGAAGATAATGGTCAAGGGATCAGCCAAGAGCATTTACCGCGCCTGACTGAGCGTTTTTATCGGGTTAATCGTGCTCGTTCACGACAAACAGGTGGAAGTGGGTTGGGGTTGGCGATCGTGAAACATGCTTTGCATCATTACAATACACATCTCGATATTTCAAGCACTGTAGGGAAAGGCTCTACATTTAGTTTCTTGTTGCCTCAGCCGCTTGTTGTCTCCGGTATAGGTAAACTGATTAAAAAATCATAAGGTTAATGTAATTTAATGGTAATAATACGGGCAAAAAAATGATTTATTAATCAATGTGAATAAAAAAAGTGCAAATCATATAGTGTGTATTCAATGATAGATGATAATAATCACTAGTTTTAAAAGTTAGTTTGAGATATTACTCTGCTTTTTGGTTTGTTGCTTGCCTTTTGGCGCTATAAAAGTTTTACTTGGGGGCAGTTGTTGGCGATTCGAGCTGTTCTTACCACTACCATTCTGTGTCTTGCGAGTATCAGGGAATATGATACTTATCACTGACTGTTAAATCAGGATCCTGTTTCGCCAGTGAAAATTCAAGTATTTGCAATAGTTACTATTGCATATGCAATTCTTTCAGTAACAATAAGTTAACAATCATTATGACATACCGTTTATCATCTAAGGATATTTGGGCATTAGGCTTTATGACTTTTGCTCTGTTCGTTGGTGCGGGAAATATCATTTTTCCACCTATGGTTGGCTTGCAGGCGGGTGAGCATGTTTGGGTCGCTGCTGCTGGCTTTTTGCTTACTGCTGTAGGTCTACCTGTCATTACCGTTATTGCTTTGGCGAAAGTAGGGGGCGGGATTGAAGCACTGAGTTCCCCTATCGGTAAAACGGCGGGTTTAATACTGGCAACTGTCTGTTATCTGGCTGTTGGCCCGCTATTTGCCACACCGAGAACTGCAACCGTTTCTTTTGAAGTGGGTATCGCTCCGTTAGTAGGCTCCGGAGAACTTCCGCTTTTCATTTACAGCATAATCTATTTTTTACTGGTGGTTCTGGTTTCACTTTATCCGGGTAAATTACTGGATAGCGTCGGACATGTGTTGGCACCAATCAAAATACTGGCATTGGTAATTCTGGGAGTTGCAGCTGTGTTATGGCCAGCGGGCCATTCTATTCCTGCTATTGAGACTTATCAGGAAATCCCGTTTTCAAATGGTTTTGTGAATGGGTATTTAACCATGGACACCCTTGGCGCAATGGTATTCGGCATTGTTATTGTTAATGCTGCGCGCTCCAGAGGGGTGGAATCTTCTTCATTGTTGACCCGTTATACCATGTGGGCTGGTTTGATTGCAGGGCTTTGTCTGGCTCTGGTTTACCTTTCTTTGTTCAAATTGGGAGAAGGCAGCGGCATATTAGTACCAAAAGCTGACAATGGTGCGACTATCCTGCATGCTTATGTTCAGAGTGTTTTTGGTAACTATGGAAGCTTCTTCCTTGCGGTATTGATCTTCATAGCCTGTATGGTAACCGCAATAGGCTTGACCTGCGCTTGTGCTGAGTTTTTCAGCCGTTATCTGCCACTCTCTTATCGCACACTGGTTCTGAGCCTGGGATTGTTCTCCATGTTGGTTTCCAATTTGGGTCTGAGTCATTTGATTACATTTTCAATTCCGGTGCTCACAGCCATTTACCCTCCTTGTATTGCACTGATATTGTTGAGTTTTACGATCCGTTGGTGGAATAACTTCACCCGTATTCTGGCTCCTGCTATGCTGGTCAGCCTGATGTTTGGGGTTTTGGATGCCATTAAATCATCTGAGTATTTATCACACTTATTGCCTAAATGGGCAACGCATCTGCCGTTGGCAAATCAAGGGCTGGCATGGTTAATACCGACTCTGTTGTCAGTGGTGGTATTTGCTATTTATGATCGCATTGCGGGAGAAGGCAAACTTCCAAAACATGAAATCCAGCAGGGATAATGCTGATTACTATTCATTAATTCTTCTGTAAAAAAAACAATTCGGGCGGCATAAATCAATGCCGCTCTGATGCCTGTTGGCCCTGTCTTTCCTATAAAATAATAACAATATCTATCAATAAATATAAAACTAAATTCCACTAGATTATACCTAATAAATTTGTTTCTGATTAATTTAATAATTATTAGAAGATGCTTGGCTAGTAAATTCAGGGTTATTGATGAAAATGCAAATCATATATTATGCATTCAATTATAGATAATAATAATCACTATTTTTGAAAATTAATTTAGGATATTATTCTGCTTTTTGGTTTGCCACTTGTCTTTTGGCGATATAAAAGCTTTACTTATGGTCAGTTATTGGCGATTCTAGTTGTTACTATCATTTTGTATCTTACGGGTATCATTGAATATAAAACGCTCCCCGAATTTAAAGTAAGAATTTAGTCTCACCAATGAAAATTTCAGTATTTGCGATAGTTATTCTATTTACATGGGTAACCAAATGTATAGCATTTACTATTTCATATTTAATATTTAACAATAATTTATTATCAATCACTATGGCATATCGTTTATCATCTAAAGATATTTTGGCATTAGGTTTTATGACCTTTGCCCTGTTTGTTGGAGCGGGAAATATTATTTTTCCGCCTATGGTTGGTTTGCAGGCGGGTGAGTATGTTTGGATTGCTGCTGCTGGTTTCTTGATTACAGCTGTAGGCCTACCAGTCATTACTGTTATTGCTCTGGCGAAAGCAGGGGGCGGAATTGAAACGCTGAGTTCTCCTATCGGTAAAACAGCGGGTTTAGTACTGGCGACTATCTGTTATCTGGCTGTTGGACCGCTGTTTGCAACACCAAGAACTGCAACTGTTTCTTTTGAAGTAGGTATTGCGCCGCTGGCAGGAGACGGTAAGCTTCCACTTTTTATTTATAGTGTCATCTATTTCCTACTGGTGATCCTCATTGCACTTTATCCGGGGAGATTACTGGATAATATCGGACGTGTACTGGCACCTGCCAAAATGTTGGCGTTGGCTATTCTGGGTGTTGCGACATTATTGTGGCCTGCTGGTAGTCCTATTCCTGCTTCTAATACTTACCAGGAAATCCCATTCTCAAATGGTTTTGTAAATGGGTATTTAACTATGGATACACTGGGGGCAATGGTATTCGGTATTGTTATCGTTAATGCTGCACGCTCCAGAGGAGTGGAGTCTTCTGTATTGTTGACCCGTTACGCCATGTATGCGGGTTTGATTGCAGGGTTTTGTCTGACCCTGGTTTACCTCTCTTTGTTCAAATTGGGGGAGGTGAGTGGAACGTTAATACCGACAGCTCAAAACGGTGCGGCGATCCTGCATGTTTATGTCCAGAATACTTTTGGTAATTATGGGAGCTTCTTACTGGCGGTATTGATTTTCCTTGCCTGTATAGGAACAGCAGTCGGTTTAACCTGCGCGTGTGCTGAGTTTTTCAGCCGTTATCTGCCGCTCTCTTATCGTACTCTGGTTCTGAGCCTGGGATTGTTCTCTATGCTGGTTTCCAATTTGGGGTTGAGCCATCTGATTGCGTTTTCAATTCCGGTGCTTACGGCAATTTATCCGCCTTGTATTACACTGATATTATTGAGTTTTACCAACCGTTGGTGGAATAACTTCACCCGTATTCTGGCTCCAGCTATGCTGGTTAGTCTGGTATTTGGGATCCTGGATGCGGTTAAAGCGTCTGAGTATTTGGTTCACTTATTCCCAACGTGGGCGCAATATTTGCCGTTGGCAGAGCAAGGGCTGGCATGGTTAATGCCGACTTTGTTGTCTGTCATGGTGTTTGCTATCTACGATCGCATCATAGGTTCAACAAAAATCCCAAAGCATGAAGTTCAGCAGGAGCAGCTTTGATTGCCGTATCTATCATTATCTGAATTGTGTGAAAAAAATCTAAAATAAAACGGACAAAACAATAAAAAGGGTGAGCATTCAAACTGCTCATTCTTACTTTTTTACTTGGATTTGTTCTAGCTTTGACAGCCGATAAGTCCATAAATTGGTCTAACCTAATTGACTAGACTAATAAAACAAATATGCACAAAATGTGTACATAATGAGATGATGTTATGGAAAAAGTTAACTTCTACGATGCGAAAACCAACCTGTCCAGAATTGTTCAGAAAGTTGCTCGTACTGGAGAACCAGTGGTGATCGCCAAGAATGGTCATGCACTGGTTAAAGTCGTCGCATACAGAGAAGAGAAGCCTAAGCGCAAATTAGTTTTCTCAAAGGCAAAGGTAGTGTTCCCGCCAATTTTGACGATATGAACAGCGCAGAACTTGTTGATATGCTCGAAGGAAAATATTTTTAGTGGAAGTGCTGTTAGATACCAACATCTTGTTGTTTATGGCATATGAACCGGAAAAAACTGAAAACTGATGTTGTTCATCTTCTGGAAGATACGGGCAAAACCCTTTGTTTTAGTGCGGCGTCTATATGGGAGGTGGTCATTAAAAGCAATCTGAACAAGCCTGATTTTTCCTTAGATCCCGAACAGATAGCCAAAATGAGTACGGATAATTTGGCTATTTAAATGGGTCGCAATCTGATTGAAGTTCATTCGTTATTTCAGGGGCGTTTATTGCCCCTAAAATAAGTTATTGTTTAATTGTTCTTATTTAGTTGCTAATAATTAGTAGCCAATAGCGGCGCCAGCAGGTCGTCGTACATCATTGGCACCATAGATATATCCTTCACGAACTTTGCCTGAGACGGCGGAGTCGTTGCCTGATGAATCGACTGGAGAAACGCCGGCAGCACCTGGTAAACCTATCATGATTAATTCAGTTGCGCCCCATGGAGTCTGCTCTACCATCTTGTACCCCATTTTTTCCAGTAAATTTAAGGTGTCTTTCGAAAGGCCACGCTGTTCATAATAGACTTCATCTGGCAGCCATTGATGATGAATGCGCGGGTTGTTAACGGCTTCTTGTGGAGGCATACCAAATTCGATGATATTCAAAGCAGCCTGTAAGGTGATAGAGATAATCCTTGAACCACCCGGAGAGCCTAAGACCAGAAAAATTTTATTATCTTTGGTCACGAGTGTCGGGCTCATGGATGATAGTGGGCGCTTACCGGGGGCAATGGAATTGGTCGCTCCTTGAACCAATCCATACATATTCTTTTCCCCAACCTTAGTGGTGAAGTCATCCATTTCATCGTTCAGAAAAAAGCCAGTACCCGGGGCGATGACAACAGCACCAAAGCGCCCATTAATGGTATAGGTTGTTGATACTGCGTTACCATTTTTATCTACGACAGAATAGTGGGTTGTTTCTGGTTTTTCGTGTGGTCCAATACCCGGCTGAACCTGTTTTGACGGAGTTGCTTTGTTTGGCTGGATCTCTTTTCTGATAGATTCTGCATAGCTTTTACTTAATAGACGATCGAGCGGGTTTTTGATAAACGCAGGATCACCAAGGTAAGTATTTCTGTCTATGTAGGCGTGACGCATAGCTTCCGTTAATGTATGGATATAGGCGGCAGAGTTGAATCCCATGGATTTGAGATCATAACCTTCAACAATGTTCAGTATTTCGCACAGTGTGACGCCACCGGAGCTAGGAGGAGGAGAAGAGATGAATTTATATCCGCGGTAGCTACAGGTGACTGGTGTAGTTTCGGTGATAGTGTAATTGGCAAAATCAGTCGCTGTAATGATCCCTCCTGATTTCTTTGAGGTTTCCTCAATGACTTGTGGAATTTTACCGTGATAAAAGGCATCTGGCCCTTGTTTAGCAATCATCTCCAGCGTGTTGGCCAAATCAGTCTGAACCAGTTTGTCTCCTGGCTGGAAAGGTGTTCCATCTTTGCGCAGAAAGATGCGGGCAGCTTCTGGATCTTGAGTAAAGCGTTTGACAGTGGTGTCCATAATATCCGTATCACCTCGGGTCAGGATATAACCTTCGCGTGCCAGCTTGATTGCTGGTGCCATGACTTGCTCTCGGGTTAACGTACCGTATTTTTGCAGTGCGGTATCCAGCCCCATAACTGTGCCAGGCACACCGATGGCTTTATAACCATATAAGCTGGCACCTTTGAGAACATTACCCTCTTTATCCAGATACATATCGGCACTGGCAGCCGCTGGTGCTGTCTCACGGAAATTAATGAATGTATCTCTGCCATCTGCCAGATGGATGGTCATAAAACCCCCTCCACCGATATTTCCGCAGCAGGGATTGACCACAGCTTCTGCATAGCCCACGGCAACCGCAGCATCAATAGCATTACCCCCCATCTTGAGGATATCAATACCAACTTGTGATGCCAGATGTTGTGCGCTGACTACCATGCCTTGTTTGGCTTCAACAGCAAGTTCGGTAGCAGCATAAAGAGTAGAGGATACGAATAACGAGACAGCGATGAGCGAGATTTTCCATGTCTTGGACATTTTTTGCTCCTTATCTTCGGGTTGTTGGGTAAAAACCTCGAAAGATCATAAGGTTTTTGTTAAATATTTGTGATGTTACCTTATAGAAAGCTCAGGATTTTGGAAAGGTGAATTTTGGGGCGCCTGTCAATAATTCGAAAAATTTAAATAATGAAAACTAACTATAGAAAAGCACATAGAAAAACCAGCCGATAATACGGCTGGTTTGAAAGATGCATTAACAATATGATGCTGTTAAGGGATTAAATACTGACGAAAATTACAGTTTGTCAGCATTTTTGGTCAGGTATTTAGCTACGCCTTCTGGGGAAGCGCCCATACCTTCTTGACCTTTAGCCCACTGTGCAGGACAGACTTCACCGTGCTCTTCATGGAATTGCAGTGCATCAACCATACGCAGCATTTCGTCAATGTTACGGCCCAGTGGCAGATCGTTAACAACCTGATGACGAACAACACCATTTTTATCGATCAGGAAAGAACCACGTAAAGCAACACCAGCTTCTGGGTGCTCAATACCGTATGCTTTCATGATGTCACGTTTGATATCAGCAACCATTGGGTATTTGACTTCGCCGATACCGCCTTCATTGATTGGGGTCTTGCGCCATGCGTTGTGAACGAATTCAGAGTCGAAAGAAACACCGATAACTTCAAAACCGCGTTTTTGGAATTCTTCATAACGATGATCGAAAGCAATCAGCTCTGAAGGACAAACGAAAGTGAAGTCCATTGGCCAGAAGAAGATAACGGCTGGACGACCATTCAGATGTTTTTTCAGGTTGAAGTTATTAACGATCTCACCGTTACCGAGAACCGCAGCAGCTGTAAAGTCAGGGGCTTGGCGGGTTACTAAAACCATAATTGACTCCTGTGATTTTAAAAGATTCTACCCTTAGGTATTTGTGGAAACGGGTTACAGCATAAGGAATTAGGCTATAGCAATAAAGGATAAAATACCAATTGATATAATAGGTTTTACCTATTAATAATCTATTTTCAATTCCTTTTCGCCTACAATAAGATAAAGCACTTTGGTAAAAGTGCAAGGTTTTGGAGAAGTTTCCTATTCCAGTAAGCATTTGTCTGCTGCCAATACCATCATTTCAGGGTAAAACTGCCAAAATAGTGCTTCAAAATCAGAGTAATGATTTTCAATATCTTGGTACGATCCTGCCAGTGCTGATAATTTCGGTCGTCTCCTTGCCATACTTTGCAGGACATTAGCAATACATGTCAGATCAGCGTAACGGATCAACAAATTTTGTGACCAGAGATATTGGTTCAATTCCTGAAATTTTTCAGGAGTGGAACCGAGGTGGGGCTTTATTTGGTGGTGGGCAAGGTGAACAAATTCCGGCAAAGAGTAATTCTTTTCAAGTTTATTCCAGTGTCGGGATAGAAAATGATCCCAGGTGATATCAAGGGTTATAGGTGCCACACGCCGATATTCACTACGGAATAACGTCCGGGCTTCGATGACCAAAGGATGATTATCTGTCAGGCTGTCTATTCTGCGGTGCAGACGAATACCCGATACAATATCGGTGCTGAATAAGCCTTCTGGGGAGCCGCGGACAAAATCTGCCATTAAATTACCCAGTAAAGGGCTTTCGGATAATGCTGCCAAATGCAGGTGTGCGAGAAAATTCATGGGGAAGAGTATAGCGTAAATGGTCAAACTAATATGCTTCTTTCTTGCACCATTGTCTGTGCAGCACTAGACTAGTCCGCCTGTTTTTTTGAATGATACAGATAAAATGCGTGTCGCTGATTTTACATTTGAACTGCCAGAAGAGCTGATTGCTCACTATCCCCAATCACAGCGCAGTGGCTGCCGCTTGCTCTCCCTTAACGGGGAAACAGGTGAGCTGACACACGGCATTTTTACTGATGTGCTGGATAAACTGGAAGCGGGAGATTTGCTGGTTTTCAATAATACCCGAGTTATTCCTGCCCGCTTGTTTGGTCGTAAGGCGACAGGTGGCAAACTGGAAGTTTTAGTAGAAAGGATGCTGGATAATAAGCGAGTACTCGCTCACGTTCGTGCATCTAAAGCACCAAAAGAAGGCACAGAGTTGATCCTTGGCGAGGATAAATCGCTTGGTGACAATACCTTTGGTGCAAATAACGGCATCAAAGCAACTATGTTGGCACGCCACGATGCTTTATTTGAAATTCGTTTTGATGACGAGCGAGATGTATTGACCATTTTAGATGAAATCGGTCATATGCCGTTACCGCCTTACATTGCTCGCCCTGATGAAGAGGCAGATCGGGAATTATATCAGACGGTATACAATGAGCGTCCGGGAGCGGTTGCTGCACCAACCGCTGGGTTGCACTTTGATGAGCCACTTTTGGCTGCTTTGCGTGAAAAAGGCGTAGAAATGGCTTTTGTCACCCTGCATGTGGGGGCAGGAACTTTTCAGCCTGTGCGTGTAGAGACAATCGAAGATCATGTTATGCACGCTGAATATGCAGAAGTACCGCAGAACGTTGTTGATGCTGTACTGGCGTGCAAAGCGCGTGGTAATAAAGTGGTGGCAGTGGGAACAACGTCAGTCCGGTCGTTGGAAAGTGCAGCCCGTGCTTGTCAGGATGATCTTATTGCTCCATTTTTCGATGATACCCAAATCTTTATCTACCCAGGATTTGAATATCAGGTTGTTGATGCACTGATTACTAATTTCCATTTGCCGGAATCTACATTAATCATGTTGGTTTCTGCATTTGCGGGTTATAAAAATACCATGGGTGCTTACAAAGCAGCGGTAGCTGAGAAATATCGTTTCTTTAGTTATGGTGATGCGATGTTTATTAATCGTAATTCTCTGGCTGCAAAAGAACTATGGCTTCAAAAGAAGTAGCAAAAGAAAAAGTTTCGTCACTCCAGCTCCGCTGGTTTGAACAATTTTTAAACATCACATCGGACTGTTTTTCTGATGTCTGGAGGTTAAGTGAAATTTGAGTTACAAAAGACGGACGGGCGTGCCCGCCGTGGTCGCCTGATTTTTGATCGGGGTGTAGTGGAAACACCAGCGTTTATGCCTGTGGGAACTTATGGCACAGTCAAAGGCATGACACCGGAAGAGGTTAAAGAGACAGGAGCTCAAATCCTGTTAGGAAATACCTTTCATTTATGGTTACGTCCTGGCCAGGAAATCATGAAACTGCACGGCGATCTGCATGATTTTATGCAGTGGCAAGGCCCGATCCTGACTGATTCTGGTGGTTTTCAGGTCTTCAGTCTTGGGGCAATGCGTAAAATCAAGGAAGAGGGCGTTCATTTCCGCAATCCTATCAATGGAACGCCTGTTTTCCTCAGCCCGGAAAAATCAATGGAAATCCAATATGATCTGGGTTCCGATATCGTCATGATTTTTGATGAATGTACACCATACCCTGCGGATTGGGATTATGCCAAACGCTCTATGGAAATGTCATTGCGCTGGGCAGCACGCAGCCGTCAGCGTTTTGATGAGCTGGGCAATAAAAATGCGCTGTTTGGTATCATTCAGGGCAGTGTTTATGAAGACTTGCGTGATGTCTCTGTCAAAGGGTTGGTGGAAATTGGTTTTGACGGTTACGCAGTGGGTGGTCTGGCTGTGGGTGAGCCAAAAGAAGACATGCATCGCATTTTAGAACATGTTTGCCCGCAAATTCCACAAGATAAGCCACGCTATTTGATGGGAGTTGGTAAACCAGAAGATTTGGTTGAAGGTGTTCGTCGCGGTATCGATATGTTTGACTGCGTTATGCCAACTCGTAATGCCCGAAATGGTCATCTTTTTGTGACAGAAGGTGTGATCAAGATCCGTAATGCGAAACATAAAGAAGATACATCTCCATTAGATGAGCATTGTGATTGCTATACTTGCCGAAATTATAGCCGTGCGTATCTGCATCATCTTGATCGCTGTAACGAAATTCTTGGTGCAAGGCTGAATACAATACATAATTTAAGGTATTATCAGCGCTTGATGGCCGGGATCCGTAAAGCCATTGAAGAGGGCAAACTGGAACAGTTTGTCGAAGAGTTTTATCAGCGGATCGGTAAACCCGTTCCACCGTTAAATGTATAATTTGGCGTGACTAACCAGCCTCAATGTGTGTAGCATATTGGGCTGGTTTTTGATCAAGCCATTATCGATTTTCGATGGCAAATTTTTCGAGAACTATTTTTTCGCAATCCATTTTTCGGAAACCACTTTTTGAAACTTGTTTTTGAAAACTATTTTTTAAAATACATGCTTCGCAAATGATGTTTTCGATAACAATGAGGGATATTTGATGAGTTTTTTTATTTCTGAAGCTGCGGCAGCTGCTGCGCCAGCGCAAGCTCAGGGAAACCCATATTCTCTGATTATCATGCTGGTTGTTTTCGGTTTGATTTTCTATTTCATGATTCTGCGTCCGCAACAAAAACGCACCAAAGAACATAAAAAACTGATGGATTCCATCTCCAAAGGAGATGAAGTACTGACTTCTGGTGGTTTGGTTGGTCGTGTCTCTAAAGTGTCTGAAACTGGCTACATCGTAATTGCCCTGAATGACACCACAGAAATAACTGTCAAACGTGATTTCGTCGCTGCCATTTTGCCGAAAGGTACAATGAAGGCTATTTAATTTTCCGATTTTCCCGAAGGGAACTGCCGTGTTGAACCGTTATCCTTTGTGGAAGTATCTGATGCTGATCGCTGCGATCCTCATCGGTCTGCTTTATGCACTTCCCAACCTTTATGGTGAGGATCCGGCCGTGCAAATCACTGGCGCGCGAGGTATCGCCGCCAGTGAAAAAACGCTGGACCAAGTCCGTAATGTTTTAGATAAAGAACAGATCAAGAGCAAATCCATTGCACTGGAAAATGGGGCAATTCTTGCTCGTTTCAATAGCCAGGATATTCAGCTCCGTGCTCGTGAAGCTTTAGTTTCTGCATTGGGTGAACAGTATGTTGTGGCATTAAATCTCGCGCCTGCGACCCCAATCTGGCTAAACAAAATTGGCGCTGAGCCGATGAAGTTGGGCTTAGACCTGCGCGGAGGGGTTCACTTCCTGATGGAAGTGGATATGGACACTGCCATGAGTAAACTTCAGGAGCAGAATATTGATAGTCTGCGTTCTGAACTGCGCGACCAAGGCATTGCTTATTCCACTATCCGTAAGGCTGAGAATTACGGTGTGGAAATTCGTTTCCGTGATAATGATGCCCGCTCTAAAGCAGAAAGCTATCTTGCACCCCGCCACCGCGACCTGGTGTTTTCGACAGGCGCTAACAGTACCCTGAAAGCGGTTATGAGTGATGAACGTTTGCGTGAAGCTCGTTCCTATGCTGTACAGCAGAACATCACTATCCTGCGTAACCGTGTTAACCAACTGGGGGTTGCTGAACCTTTGGTACAACGTCAAGGTGCTGACCGTATTGTCGTTGAACTACCGGGGATTCAGGATACTGCCCGTGCGAAGGAAATCCTTGGGGCAACTGCAACGCTGGAATTCCGTTTGGTAAATACCAACGTTGACCAAAGTGCTGTTGCATCAGGCCGTATTCCGGGTGATTCAGAACTGAAATATACCCGTGATGGTAGCCCTGCTGTGTTGTACAAGCGTGTTATCCTGACCGGTGATCATATTACCGATTCAACATCGGGTACTGATGAGAACGGGTATCCTCAGGTTAATATCTCACTGGACAGTGCCGGTGGTACTGCGATGTCTAACTTCACCAAAGATAACCTACAGAAGCCTATGGCAACGCTGTTTGTGGAGTATAAAGACAGCGGTAAGAAAGATGCTAACGGCCGGGCAATTCTGGCTAAGCACGAAGAAGTTATCAACATCGCAACTATTCAGTCCCGTTTGGGTAATAGTTTCCGTATCACCGGGATCAATAACCCGAATGAAGCGCGCCAATTGGCATTATTGCTGCGTGCAGGTGCTCTGATTGCCCCAATCCAGATTGTGGAAGAGCGCACAATTGGGCCAACTCTTGGTATGCAGAATATTGAACAAGGTCTTGAAGCCTGTTTGTGGGGATTGATTTCTTCTGTACTGTTCATGGTGATTTACTATCGTAAATTTGGCCTGATAGCGAGTAGTGCGTTGCTGGCAAACTTGGTCTTGATCGTCGGTATTATGTCCTTGTTACCGGGAGCAACACTGACGATGCCGGGTATTGCAGGTATTGTATTGACTCTGGCTGTTGCGGTGGATGCGAACGTTTTGATAAACGAACGTATCAAAGAAGAACTGCGTAACGGGCGTAGCGTACAACAGGCTATCCATGAAGGTTATAAAGGTGCATTTTCCAGTATTATTGATGCTAACCTGACGACGCTGATTACCGCTGTTATCTTGTATGCAGTGGGAACAGGCTCTATCAAAGGCTTTGCGATCACAACCAGCATCGGTGTAGCGACGTCAATGTTCACTGCCATTGTAGGAACACGCGCAATCGTGAACCTGTTGTATGGTGGTAAGCGTATCAATAAGCTGTCAATTTAAGGAGCACGTTGTGGCACAGGATTACTCTGTTGAACAATTAAACTATGGGCGTAAAGTCATCGACTTTATGCGCTGGGACAACGTTGCCTTTACTGTTTCGTTTCTGCTGTTGGTTGCTTCTATCGTAATGATAGCAACTCGCGGGTTTAACTGGGGGATTGATTTTACCGGAGGTACGGTAATTGAGATTAACCTGAGTAAACCAGCTGATCTGGATAAGATGCGTGAAAGCCTGACGAAAAATGGTTTTGCAGATCCACTGTTGCAAAACTTTGGCAGTAGTCGTGACGTAATGGTTCGTATGCCGCCAGTGACAGGTAATGCAGGTCAGGAACTGGGCAATAAAATTATCTCGGTCATCAATGCAGAAATCGATAAAGACGCGGTTGTTAAGCGAGTTGAATTTGTTGGCCCAAGTGTGGGAAGCGAGTTAGCGCAAACAGGAGCAATGGCGCTATTGGTGGCACTGATCTGTATCCTGATTTATGTCGGATTCCGTTTCGAATGGCGTCTGGCGTTGGGAGCTGTTATCGCGCTTGCTCATGACGTTATTATCACATTAGGTATATTGTCGTTATTCCACATTGAAATTGAACTGACCATTGTGGCATCGTTGATGTCCGTTATCGGTTATTCATTGAACGATAGTATTGTTGTTTCGGATCGTATTCGTGAGAACTTCCGTAAGATACGCCGTGGTACATCGTATGAAATCGTAAATGTCTCTCTGACTCAAACCCTGAGCCGTACGATTATGACTTCAGCGACAACGTTGCTGGTGGTGGTGATGCTTTATATATTCGGTGGTGAAATGCTGAAAGGCTTCTCACTGGTAATGTTGATCGGAGTTTCCATCGGTACAGCATCTTCTATCTATGTTGCATCTGCGCTGGCGCTGAAACTCGGTATGAAGCGTGAGCATATTATTGTGCAGAAAGTGGAGAAGGAAGGGGCGGATCAGCCTTCCATTCTTCCTTAATCATTTTTTCTGTAATGGCATAGTTTTTAATAACATAGTTTGTCTTGTTCAAACACCCTGTGAGTACTTACTGACAGGGTGTTTTTCATTATCACTTCAAGGTAAACTGTCGGTCTGTTCGGTTAACTGTCAGGAAACAATATGCATTGCCCATTTTGCGCAGCCGTTGATACTAAAGTTATTGATTCCCGTCTGGTAGGGGATGGCTCACAAGTGCGCCGCCGCCGTCAGTGTCTCGAATGTCATGAACGATTCACCACGTTTGAAATTGCAGAACTGGTGATGCCAAGAGTCATAAAAAGTGATGATATGCGGGAGCCTTTCGACGAAGAAAAATTGCGTCGTGGCATGCAGAAGGCACTGGAAAAGCGCCCTGTCAGCTCTGATGATGTGGAAATGGCGATTAGCCACATTAAGTCACAGGTCCGGGCTACGGGAGAGCGGGAAATTCCGTCTAAAATGATCGGCAATTTCGTGATGGATGCGCTGAAAAAACTCGATAAAGTGGCTTATATCCGTTTCGCATCTGTTTACCGTAGTTTTGAAGACATTCGGGAATTTGGTGAAGAGATCGCCAGACTACAAGATTAAAGGCCATCACTATGACTCTTGATGAAACATATATGTCCCGGGCGCTGGAACTGGCGTATCAGGGGCGTTTTACGACATCCCCGAACCCGAACGTGGGTTGTGTCATCGTCAAAGATGATCAAATAATAGGGGAAGGTTTTCATTTACGTGCGGGTGAACCTCACGCAGAAGTTTATGCTCTTCGCATGGCTGGTAACAGAGCAAAAGGTGCAACGGCCTATGTTACTCTTGAGCCATGTAGCCACCACGGTAAAACTCCTCCTTGTGCTGATGCTTTGATTGCCGCAGGTATAAGCCGTGTTGTGGTGGCAATGCAGGATCCTAATCCACAAGTTGCAGGACGTGGTCTGTATAAATTGCAGCAGGCAGGTATTGCGGTTGAACATGGTTTAATGATGGAACAGGCCGAGATACTGAATAAAGGATTTCTCAAGTGCATGCGCACTGGGTTTCCTTATCTGCAATTAAAACTGGGAGCCTCATTGGATGGGCGTACTGCCTTGGCATCGGGTGAAAGTAAATGGATCACTTCACCGGAAGCACGGCAGGATGTACAGAAATTGCGGGCACAGTGCAGTGCTATCCTGAGTTCCAGCGCAACGGTGTTAGCAGATGACCCTTCACTGACGGTTCGCTGGAATGAGCTGGATGCAGAAACCCAGTCTGTTTATCCTCAAGAACTCTTGCGTCAACCGGTTCGTATTATTGTGGACAGCCAAAATCGTGTGACGCCACAACATCAAGTTGTTCAGCAACCAGGGCAATGTTGGTTAGTGCACACTGACTCGACAGATTCTGATAAAGATGGACAGTACTGGCCTGAAAATATCGAGAGAATTTTATTACCGGCACACGGCGCTGGTGTTGATTTGGTTCTGCTGATGATGCAGCTTGGCAAACATCAGATAAATTCGGTCTGGGCTGAATGTGGGCCAATGCTGGCAGGTGCTTTGCTATCTTTGGGCTTGGTGGATGAGCTGATCCTCTATATCGCTCCAAAAGTATTGGGAAACAGCGCTCGTGGGCTGTTTGCTATTCCTGAGCTGCAAAAATTATCGGATGCGCCAGAATTTACGCTGCTGGATGTACAACAGGTTGGGCCTGATGTGCGTCTTCGTTTACGACCGTGCTAAGCGCTCTGATTTAACTTTGAACATAAATCAAGACGCAGAGAAAAAGAATGTGATAAGATCCGCGCCCTTGCGGATATTAATAAGATATAAGGAAGGCTATGAACATAATCAAAGGTGTTGTTGCAGCTCCTGAAGCCCGCATTGCAATTGCAATTGCCCGCTTTAACAACTTCATTAATGACAGCCTGCTGGAAGGAGCCGTGGATGCGCTGGAACGCATCGGTCAGGTTTCTTCAGACAATATCACCGTAGTATGGGTTCCCGGAGCTTATGAGTTGCCGTTGACAGTTAAGGTACTGGCTGAATCCGAAAAGTATAATGCGGTTATTGCCTTGGGTACTGTTATCCGTGGCGGTACGGCTCACTTCGAATATGTTGCCGGTGAGTGTAGTTCTGGCTTGTCCAGTGTGGCAATGTCCAGCAACATTCCTGTCACGTTTGGTGTTCTGACAACCGAAAATATTGAACAGGCGATTGAACGCGCGGGTACTAAAGCGGGCAATAAAGGAGCTGAAGCTGCCTTGACCGCATTGGAAATGATTAATGTAATTAAAGCCATCAAGGCTTAAGTGTTTTAGTTTTAATTAAGGGGAATTTTGTGAAACCTGCTGCTCGTCGTCGTGCTCGTGAGTGTGCTGTTCAGGCAATTTATTCATGGCAATTATCCAAAAACAGCATCGCTGATGTTGAATTGCAGTTTCTGTCAGAGCAGGATGTAACCGGTGTTGATGTCACCTATTTCCGTGAATTGTTGTCCGGGGTTGCGGTCAATGCTGCAAAATTGGATGCTTTGATGGCTCCTTATCTTTCCCGCCAGCTTGAAGAGTTAGGTCAGGTGGAAAAAGCCATCTTGCGCGTTGCGATGTTTGAACTAAGCTTTCGTGATGATGTTCCCTATAAAGTGGCTATTAATGAAGGTATCGAATTGGCAAAAACGTTTGGTGCCGAAGATAGTCATAAATTCGTGAATGGGGTATTGGACAAAGCTGGCCCGGTAGCACGTAAAAAAAAGTGATTGCTTGCCAATAGCCCCTATTATAACTCGATGATTTTAAACATAAGGCCGGTTTCCCGGCCTTATGTACACATCGTCAGTCACTTTTTGGAATTCTATTATGGCATGTGGTGAATTTGACCTCATTGCACGTTATTTCAATCGCCATGTTATCCGCCGACGTGATGTGAATCTAGGGATTGGTGATGATTGTGCGCTGATGACCGTTGCAGAAAAGCAAGAGCTGGCAGTGACAACAGATACGTTGGTTTCTGGTATTCATTTTCTTCCTGATATTGCACCAGAAGATCTGGCGTATAAGGCTCTGGCTGTCAATATCAGTGATCTGGCTGCGGTAGGAGCAGATCCTGCGTGGGCATCGTTGGCTCTGACTTTGCCGGCTATCAATGAGGATTGGTTAAAGCGGTTTAGTGATAGTCTGTTTGAACAACTGAACTATTACGGAATGCAGTTAATTGGTGGAGATACAACCAAAGGCCCGATGAGCCTGACTCTGACTGTACATGGACTGGTTCCGGCTGGCAGAGCACTACGTCGTACCGGTGCCAAAAATGGTGATTGGATTTATGTGACCGGAACTTTGGGTGATAGTGCAGCAGGGCTTGCCTTATTGCAGGATCGTCTGACAATCGAAGAAACAGCTATCCAAAACTGGCTTCTCAAGCGCCATCTCCGTCCACAGCCTCGGATCTTGCAGGGGCAGGCATTGCGTGGTTTGGCCTCTTCTGCCATTGATTTATCAGATGGCTTAATTTCCGATTTGAATCATATTCTGACTGCCAGTCAGTGTGGTGCGCGTATTAACCTGGATGCACTGCCTTATTCTGAGGCGATGCAGAAATATGTTCCGCCAGAGCAGGCACTAAGTTTGGCATTAAGTGGTGGAGAGGATTACGAGTTGTGCTTTACTGTACCTGAACTGAATCGTGGCGCATTGAATATGGCTTTGGCACATACAGGAGCCAGTTTCTGCTGTATCGGGCAAATCAGACCAGAATCAGAAGGTATCCGCTATTTTAACAATAATGAAGAAATTGAACTGGATCTGAAAGGATTCGACCATTTTAAAACTGAGAAAAAGCCGGTAGAAGATTGCCAGACATCAGAGCGTGAAGAGAATGACCAAACGGAGGGGACTCATGGATGATGCAAAACGTCGTTTGAGGATGAGCAATCCGTGGCACTTGCTGGCTACCGGATTCGGCAGTGGTTTATCGCCGATTATTCCGGGCACCATGGGTTCAGTCGCTGCTGTCCCATTTTGGTTATTGTTGGCACAGTTACCCCAATGGGGGATCTGGCTGGCTATTTTGTCAGGTACAATTATTGGTTGTGTTATCTGCCAGAAAGCGGCGGATGCTATACAGGTTGAAGATCCGGGGTGTGTGGTCTGGGATGAATTCATCGGAATGTGGATCACATTAATGGCTATCCCCGTCCTCAACTGGCAATGGGTTTTAGTGGCTTTTGTGGTATTTCGTATTTTCGATATGTGGAAACCGTGGCCGATTCGCTGGTTTGACCGTTACGTCAAAGGTGGGGTTGGTATTATGCTGGATGATATTATCGCCGCGATTTTTGCCGTGATTGTTATCTGGTTGTTGAATCTCTATCAACTATTACCTTTCTGAACCTTCCGTTTTTAGTGTAGTAATAACTGACTGATTAGCCACTGTATACAGTGGCTAATTTACTTCTAACTTTTGTCTTATTCTTTAGTTGAAAGATTTCAGAAATTATCAATTCTATTAAATATAATTTATTGTTATTTTATTTTTTTAACATTATATTTTAAATTATTTTATGCCCTTGATTTTTATATGAATCAGGATATCAAAAAATAAATAATCAAAAATATAAATCGTCTTATAAAATAACAAAAATGAAAGACAATAATCACCAGTTGACTTCAAAAACCATAGGCGTATTATTTTTTTTAGTTAAATCAAAACTACAATAAGCCTATTAAATTTTATTATATTCATTTTCATCGAAAATGATTTTGAGGTGAAATAATCAGATTTTTAATCTGGTTTATATCCGTTGCAAAAAATATATAATCATTCGTATAGGAGTTGATTATTTATGAAATGGTATTTTACGGAAGCATCAGAAATACATGATACAATTCCCTACGGAAAGGAAATTAATATTGGTGCTGGATTTGGTCCAACAGGAATTCCTCATATAGGAACGCTTTGTGAAATAATTCGTACCAATTTAGTAAAAAAAGAACTCAACAAATTGGGTAGAAAAGTTAATTTTTATCTTATTTCAGACGATTTGGATCCGTTCAGAAAAATACCAACTAATGTACCTAATCCAGAAAGGTTAAAAAGTTATTTAGGTCTGCCCGTAAATAAAGTTCCAGACCCATTCGGCTTATACTCTTCATTCTCAGAGATGGCGGAAACACGATTATTGGAACTTGTCAAAGAGTATGATATAGATTGTAATATAATAAAAAACTCTCTGGCTTATAGCAATGGAGACTATAACGATACAATTAAATTTTTTCTAAGAAATTTTTCAATTATCAATCAGATATGCAAAGAATCTACAGGTTATTTAAGGCAAAGAACATATAACATCATAATGCCTATTTCTGAAAAAACAGGCAAAATACTTGAGCATATTGTTATAACAAATGTAAATCCAGATGATGGAGAGATAACCTATTATATACCTTCAGAAGAAATAGTAAATAAACCTGGGTATGAATATGGTGTGGAACTTCGAGAGCTTTATCAGGATGAAATATTAGATCAAGAGCAAACAATTTCAATACTAAATGGGAAATCTAAACTCCAATGGAAAGCTGACTGGAGCATGCGTTTGCTACATAGGAATATTCATTTTGAAATGCATGGAGAAGATCTGACAGATTCAGCGGCTGTTGCTCGTCAGATTTTCGGTGCATTACATAAACCTACTCCACGTTTTTACAAATATGGACTTTTTCTGGACTCTTCTGGGGAAAAAATATCTAAATCAAAAGGTAATGGCTTCTCTCTGAGTGATGCTAGAAATCTCCTTACACAAGATGCTATTCAAATTCACTTATCAAAAAATCCTAAAAAAGCCACTAGATTTTATATAGAACAGTTTCCTGGATTGAATGATCAAGTAAATATTTTGAACAAAAATAAAAAACGTTTATCTTTTTTAAAGATATCCAGAATATTAAAATCATCAAAACCAACCAGCCTTGCATCAGCGAGAAAATTTCTTGATTTATATAAAAGAGAAGGAGAATTTATATCAGAAAATGAACTAACAATTAGTTATAATTATTATTTGAAAATTAATAAAAATAATAACAAAGGGTTAACAACAGGCAAAGAGGAGCAGTATTTTTCTGTTATCGCAGAATCGATAAAAACAGGAAAATACTTTTGTAAGGAAGATATATTAAAACTTATATTTGATACCTACGAAAATCTTTTCCCAGAAAAGGATAACCCAAAAATATGGAATTTACTTTATAGGGGGTTATTTGGTGATATCTGCGGTCCAAGAATAAAGACCTGGATAGAGGTGAATGATACAAAAGAAATAATTGAATGTTTTGATCATCCACAAAAAATAAAAAAAGAAAGTGGAAACATAAAAATAGAACCATCCATTATAAGAAATCTGTATCAGGATGAAAAATCACATATGACAAAATTATTCGGTAAAATTAATTTTCATCAAATTAGAGAAAAATGTAATGCTTTATCTCATGAGTTGAAAAAACAGACAAGCTCCCTGATTGACGCTTTTTCTGAATACCAATGTAAAATCGTCACTGAGGATGAAATTTATCGCTCAGTAGATCTTTTAGAGAATATTGAAAAAAACGAAAAATTTTTTCAAAAGAAAGTCTACGGTATTACATCATTTCTTCCTCTGAACCAACCAATTTACGCTTCTGTGTGTTTTGGTTTTATACCTTCTCTTATGGCTGAAAATGTTTGTATTCGCCCACCTACAGCGATGCATCCCCATTATAAAAAATTTGAAAAGGTTATTGATCTATCAAAAATATCTGAATCATTTTCAGTTTCCTATGAAGATAAAGAGTTATTTTTAAGTAAAAGAGTAAAAGTAACTGATGCTGTTATTTTTACCGGTACACCAGAAAACGCAATTAAAGTTCGCAAACATTTTAGAAAAAACACATTGTTTATCTTAAATGGGGCAGGACATAATCCCCTTGTTGTATCAAAGGATGCGGATATAGATTTAGCTATCGAAAGTGCCAGGCGAGTTGTGCTCTATAATCAAGGGCAAGATTGTGCCGGCCCCAATTCTATATTGGTACACAATGATATATATGATGTGTTTAAGGATAAATTAATTTCGAGTTTGAAAGAAATTGAAGATAAAGTAGGTCCTTATTCTGATTATGAGAATATAGTAGGTCCTAACAGTGATATCGATCACAGTATAAAGATTGCATCAATATTTAAAATGAACAGAAGTTATTGTACTTATGGAGGAGAAATAAATCCTATAAATGGTATGATAAAACCGACTGTATTTGAAAAACCGCTGGTTTTAGGTGGTAATTACAAAGAGTTTTTTGCTCCTGTTTTCTTTTTGCAAAGATATCAGTTAGATCAGCAATTAATAGATTATTTTTCTCATCCAAGTTACTCTGCTAATGCTATGTACATTTCTTTATTTGGTACAAGCGATTATATTAATCATGAATTAAATAAAAAGTTACACTTACCGGATAGCATTCTCCACAATACTGATTTACATTTAGAGGAGCATGGTTATCTTCCATATGGTGGACAGGGACCTGCTGCATCATGCCTTTGGTATGATGGTAATAGAATTAATGGAAATACATTGCCACAAAGGGATATATATCAGTATCTGGTTGAACCGCACAACAGGTAAAAAAATAAAAATGACTGCCAGCATTAATAAATCATATATGGTATCCATTATATTGGGAGCGTCTCTCGTGGGATTAGCGATGGGATATACATTACCGATGGTCAGTTTAAAGCTGGCAGGACAAAATCACACTTCAACGACATTAGGTATAGTGTCAGCATTACCCGCGGTAGGAATGCTGATTTCTTCCATGATTATTCCAACATTGACTCGTTTATTTAATTTAAATAATTTATTGAGTTTTAGTTTATTGTTACTTGCCGTCTCTACTTTATTTTCCACTTACTTAAACCAAGTATATTACCTTGCCATTCCTCGGTTTTTGATGGGCTTTGCTTGTGGTGTCATTGTGGTTGTTGGAGAATCCTGGATTAGCGATAATGTCAGTGATAACTATAAAGGAACATTAATGGGGTTATACACTTCAGTATTTACCGGGTGTCAATTACTGGGGCCATTATTGATTTCTATCGTTGGTATTATCTCGCTTATTCCTGCAACATTACTGAGCTTATTCTCTCTTGTTTGCATTGTACTTATATTAATAAATCCTTCAGCATCCTTATCACAACGGGCAGAAACAAATCAAGAAGTAAGATATCCTGCCTTGCCATTAATTATGTCTGCACCCTGTCTTATGATGGGTGTTTTTTGTTTTTCCTTTTTTGATGCAGCGACATTATCCATGTTTCCACTATATGGTTTGTCATTGGGAATTCACGAAAAAATTACCATTACCCTGATAACAGTAATTTTTTTGGGTGACGCAATTTTTCAAGTTCCTATAGGGTGGCTTGCAGATAAAACTAATCATCAAAGGATGCATATTATTTGTGGAGTGGTTTTTATTTTTAGCTTATTAGCATTACCACTTACTGTAAGCTCCTTATTTTTATGGGTTGATGTCATCATTATGGGAGCATTTGGTGGCGGGATTTATACCTTATCATTGGTGAGAGCCGGGAAAAAATATTCAGGTCAGACACTAATTACTATAAATTCCCTATTTGGCATTATTTGGAGCATTGGCAGTCTTATGGGGCCTTTAATGACGGGTATTTCGATGGATATATTTAACGAAAAAGGGTTTATTATTGTCCTTGTTTTGGTCGGATTAATGTTTATATTTTCACACTTGATCCCTAAAAAGCCTGTATAGCTTATGAGTCTCAAGATGCAGCCAATAAAAGCTGCAACTTGAAATAGAGAGTATACAACGTAGTGGCAAACTTAATGAGTTGTACCACCTGTCACAACAATATCCGATTTATTTTTCCAGGCTATCTCAATAGCTGTTTTCAATGCGATAGTCATTGTTTCCAGAGACATACTTGGCATTTTAATATGCTCTGCTGCTTGTTGCGGTAAATAAGGAACATGGATAAATCCTCCACGAACAGTTGGGTATTTGTGTGACAGATAATGTAATAAGCCATACATCACATGGTTACAGACAAAAGTACCGGCTGTTTGAGAGACATAAGCTGGAATACCTGCTGTCTTCAGTTCATTGACTATTGCTTTGATAGGGAGGCTGGAGAAATAAGCCGCAGGGCCTCCGGCAATAACGGGGGTATCAATTGGCTGTTTACCTGCATTATCAGCAATTCTGGCATCGTTAATATTGATTGCGACCCGCTCTATGCTGATATTTGTCCTGCCTCCTGCCAGCCCGACAGAAATTACCACTTCTGGCTGATAATTATCAATAGCGGCATAAAATTGTTCCAGTGAAGTATCAAAAATACAGGAGAGTTGCTGAATTTCAATATTTACATCGGCAATTTGGTTACCTTGTAGTGGTTTTATTGCTTCCCATGAAGGATTGATGGTTTCGCTCCCAAAAGGCTCAAAACCAGTGATTAAAATTGTTTTCATAGTTGTTTCCTGTCGTTATTTTATAAATATGTTTTTATAACTAATGTATTTATAACTAATTGTTTTATATAAACATCAGAAAATAGAGTAAAAACACGTTGGTAATCAGCAAAATACATCCCGTAGGAATTTGCGCCTTAATAACGGCATTTCGATCTGGCAGCTCCAATAGCGCGGCAGGGACGAGATTAAAATTTGCTGCCATTGGTGTCATCAACGTACCACAATAGCCGGAAAACATCCCGATTGCTGCCATCACTGCCGGATTGCCTCCATGTTGCAAGATCAGAATAGGAATACCAATTCCCGCTGTCACAATGGGAAAAGCAGCAAAAGCATTTCCCATGATCATGGTCAGTAATGCCATGCAAAATACATACGTGATTGCAGCGATAAATCGGTTATCGACAGCCAGATAACTCTCCGTCAGATGGGAAATAATTGTGCCCACGCCTGCGGCAGTAAACAGTAATCCGAGAGTTGCCAGAATTTGCGGTAAAATGAACACACAGCCGATAGAGCCCAACAATCGGCGAGTTTCTTGCATAGGCTGCATGATTTTTTCGTGGGTGATATATATGGTGATGACCAATGCGATCAGACAGCCGAGGCTAATAGAAAACAGTGTAACCAGCGTTGTATGATTACCTTCGCCAAAAATGGCTCGTTCTAATTCTGGGACATGATTAAACAGCAAAACGCCAATCATAGTGATAACGGGAATAAGCACAGCGGGTAAAAATAAGCGATTGCCGAGACGAGCTGCACTTTCCTGCCGCTGTTTTGGTGTAGGTTGGTGGTAGTTACCTAAACGTACTCCACCAAACCCTGCCAGCAGAGCCATTACCACCATCAGAATTCCCACTCCGATATGGACAATTCTTGTTGCATGAGTTTCGTTGCTGATCCAGATCTCTATCAGACGGTAGCTCCAGTCTCCCAATAGAAAAATAAAGCCATAAAGTCCCCAAAACAGGCCGGTAGTCAAGCGACGGGGATTGGCTTTATCGCGCCAGGACATTACAGTAACGATAAGTAAAATAACCCCTGCTAAGTAGTAGAGATACTGTAATTGAAACATTATCTTGCCTCCTTACTGGCCTGCTTTATCGGGTTTAAAGGCGTCTGGTTCAGGGAAGCAATTTCTTTGGCAAGCCGATTATCAAGGCGATAGAGCCTAACTGAATGAATTAAAAAAGCACAAATAGCGGTCGGAATGCCCCACATGGCGATATGCAGAGGTTCAGTCTGGATGCCAGCGGAGTTCAGCATAAAATTGTGCATAAATATAATGGCACCGAATGCGACAAAAATATCTTCACCGAAAAATAATCCGGTATTATCTGTTGCAGCGGACATAGCACGGATCCGGTAACGGATATGGTCAGGCAAATCACCATATTGATTCTCGGCAGCCCCTTCTGCCATAGGTGCCAACAGTGGACGAACCATTTGTGGATGCCCGCCCAGACTGGTTAATCCCAGAGCAGCAGAGGTTTCACGTACAAATAAATAGATTATCAATAAACGTCCTGCTGTGGCGCTTTTGATATGGGCAATTGTACGTTGGGCTTGTTCTTTTAACCCATGCCTTTCCAGCAGACCGATGATGACTAAGGGCAGTAAAATAGTCAGCGATAGATTGAGTGTATTAAGAAACCCGGAACCGAGTTTTTCCAGAATATCGAGGATTGGCATACCGGCGGCTAACCCAGTAACCAGCCCTGCAATTGTTACAATCAAAACAGGATTGAGCCTCAGAATAAAACCGACCATGATGACTACGATCCCGATTAAGGGCCAAAAATTGATTGTGTACTGCATCTTTTACTTCCCCTTTGGATAAATGAAGTGTTGTTCTATTGTTGGTTTAAATTGCATGGATTGTTGTATTATTGTTTTAAATTGTTGAACAACAAATAGGTCGCGATCAAATAATGATCAATGCAAATTTGCATCAGATCGCGAAAATGGGATGCAGATCACTTGTTGGTTTGTGGGTATTGCCAATATCTGAAATTCAAATGAAAATACGGCTTTCGGGTTGTAAAAATCTTTCAGGTACATAGAGATCGAAATTATTCAGTCGACAGTATTCTTCCAATTGTTGAGCGGAGCTAACACCAACTTTTCTATATATTTGTGCTGTATAGTTTTCAACAGTACGATAGGAGATATTTAATATTCTACCAATTTGTTTACTGGTATATTTATGCAAAGAGAGAAAAATGGCATCCCATTCTCGTTGAGTAAATAAATTAGTAGGTGGCTGAAACATGATAGAAGCAGGGAGTTTCCCATGATATAAGCGGGTTAATGAATAATCTTGGGTTATGTATTAAATAGTCAGATCTCTTATTAAAAATAGTTCTCACGCTCAATGAAAGTACCAATCACTTTATCGTGCATTTCCTCTGATTTAGAATACTCTATCGTTTTTCGATTCAGTCTTTTTATCCGGGTTCGATGGGTTAAATTGTTTCTTTCTAAACGTTGGGTGAATGTCTTCCCGGTCAGGTGTTCTTCTTCCGGGAGGCTGTCATACACCGCATAATCATCCGTACAATAAAACCGAATATGAAAGGGCGATAAAAGGGTAAGCAGATTGTCTAATGTTTTCCGGCTGCGCTCCCCAAAAACATGCGCCACTATTTCGATAATCTGTTCTTTAACGCCGGGTTTACAGGCTTGATAGGTGTATTCCAACTGAAAGACCTTACAGCAGGCATAACAGCGATAACGGGGATGGCCGCCATTTCCTTTTCCATGCCCTTTGACCTGTTCTGATGTGTGACAATAACGACAATAAACGTCAACTTTAGCCATACTCCACCCTTAAAAAGTCAGAGCATATCACAATCACTAACTATTCAATACATGACCCACTATATAACCTTTAATAGTTATTGGTTATTTTTTGCTATGATTTTAATGAGAAAAACCGCCACAAATATCCCTTACTCAAAAATGGAGGTATTTATGACGGTCTGACAAGAATTCAATTGAATCAGACTTTAACGAACTGTTTATTATCCAACACCTTGGAGACTTCTTTATTGAGTATATTCAACAGAAGAATAGAACGGGTTTCTCCATCCGGTTCATTATAAATGGCCTGAATACCTTCAAAAATACCTTCAGTTATCAGTACAGTATCACCAGAAACAGGAGTTTCTGGTGCGGTAAATTCCTGTTCGGTTGCGCTCATCAATTCATCGATTAACGGTTGTGGAACAATAGCTGGATATGTACTAAAGCGGATAAAATGATTGACTCCACGTGTTGAATTGACGGTAGTGGTATGAATAACCTCCGGATCAAAATTCACAAAGAGGTAGTTCGGAAAGAGGGGTTCGGTTACGGTTGTCCTTTTGCCCCGAACGATTTTTTCAATTTTGGCTGTGGGTGTCAGGCAAATAACATCTTGTCGCTCCAGGTTTTCTATCGCCCGGGAGATTTGCCCGCGTTTACAGTAAAGAAGATACCAATTTCCCATAATATTCCGACTCCATTACACAATGTACTTAGCATAACAAAACCGATATACCAGGATCATCTATAAAGTGAAGCGTAACAAAACTGATATACAAGGATCACCTATAAAGTGAAAACGCGTTTAGCAAAAAAAACATGGTCTTATAGCCAGTAGGTATTTCTTGTCAGTAAAAGTTCATGTTTTATAGCATTTAACTGCACATTGACCACTTTTATGTATGCTTATTAATTTATTTTGTTTTTATAGATGAAATCAACAAAGGATTTACCATTCAAATCAATTGAATTATATCAATAGGTATATCGAAAAGATCCATGCTAAAAGAATAGCACTATTTTCAGTGACAGAAATGGAAGGTTTAAAATCTTTTAGCATAATGAACAGTTTTCTGAACAATTTGACAGACAGGTATGGGGTCTGGGTAATGTTTCATTATATCTCAGCAACCTAATCCACAAGATTACAATAAACTCATTGATTTTTAGAAAGTTATGAGTTTACCTTGTAACCTTTATGGGAAGGCTTATAATGTTTCTCCCTCCTTGCAAACTGGCACAATTGAACAATATGAAATACCGCGATCTGAGAGAGTTTCTTTCCCTGCTGGAGCAATCTGGTGAATTAAAACGAATTCGTATGGAAGTTGATCCTTATCTGGAAATGACAGAAATCGCGGATCGTACTCTTCGTGCCGGTGGCCCTGCTTTGTTGTTTGAAAACCCAAAGGGATATTCAATGCCAGTTTTATGTAATCTGTTCGGTACTCCTAAGCGGGTTGCGATGGGAATGGGGCAGGATGATGTTAAGGCGTTGCACGATGTTGGCAAATTATTGGCTTTCCTTAAAGAGCCTGAGCCACCGAAAGGTTTTCGTGACCTGGTAGGTAAGCTGCCAAAATTCAAACAAATTTTGAATATGTCAACTAAGCGTCTTAGTTCTGCGCCTTGTCAGGAACAGGTTTGGGAGGGGGATGAAGTTGATTTGACCCGTATTCCTGTGATGCACTGCTGGCCCGAAGATGTTGCGCCTCTGATAACATGGGGGTTGACTGTAACCAAAGGGCCAAATAAAGAGCGTCAGAATCTGGGTATCTATCGTCAGCAGGTTTTGGGGAAAAATAAACTTATCATGCGGTGGTTATCACACCGTGGTGGTGCGCTTGATTTTCAGGAATGGTGTCAGGCACACCCAGGTGAGCGATTCCCTGTTGCTGTTGCACTGGGAGCTGATCCTGCCACAATCTTGGCGGCTGTCACTCCTATCCCTGATACGTTGTCTGAATATGCTTTTGCCGGGCTGTTACGTGGGCATAAAACAGAAGTGGTGAAATGTTTATCCAATGATTTGGAAGTGCCTGCGAGTGCTGAAATTATCCTTGAAGGGTATATCGAGCCGGGCGAAATGGCTCCAGAAGGGCCGTATGGTGACCACACTGGTTATTATAATGAAGTAGATATGTTTCCGGTATGGACCATTACACACGTTACTCAGCGCCGTGATGCCATCTATCACTCCACTTATACAGGACGTCCACCGGATGAGCCTGCTGTATTGGGAGTGGCATTGAATGAAGTGCTGGTCCCAATTCTGCAAAAGCAATTTCCTGAAATTGTCGATTTTTATCTACCGCCGGAAGGATGTTCTTATCGGCTTGCTGTCGTTACGATTAAAAAACAATATGCAGGGCATGCCAAGCGAGTCATGATGGGGGTCTGGTCATATCTGCGACAATTTATGTACACAAAATTTGTTATTGTCTGCGATGATGATATTAATGCGCGAGATTGGAATGATGTCATCTGGGCAATAACGACGCGAATGGATCCGCAACGGGATACTGTCTTAATAGAAAATACACCAATCGACTATCTCGATTTTGCATCACCGGTTTCTGGGCTTGGCTCAAAAATGGGATTGGATGCAACAAATAAATGGCCGGGAGAAACACAAAGGGAGTGGGGACGTTCGATAGTCATGAGTGATGAAATCCGGGCGCGTGTCGATGAGATTTGGGATCAATTAGATATTTTGAAGCGATAAGAGGGAACGCATGACAACACTAAGCTGTAAAGTAACATCGGTTGACTCCATTACAGATACAGTTTATCGGGTTCGTTTATTACCTGATTCGCCTTTTTCTTTTCGTGCAGGACAATACCTTATGGTGGTTATGGATGAGCGAGATAAACGTCCTTTCTCCATGGCATCACCGCCATCAGAAAAACAGACGATTGAATTGCATATAGGTGCTTCTGAATTAAATCTGTATGCAATGGCGGTGATGGACAGGATCCTGGATCAGAAAGTTATTGATATTGATATTCCACACGGGCAAGCATGGTTTCGTGAAGATAGTAAAAACCCGATGCTATTGGTTGCAGGAGGAACAGGGTTTTCTTATACCCGTTCTATCTTACTGGCCGCATTGGAAAAAGATCCTAACCACGAGATTGCAATTTACTGGGGTGGCCGCGAATTGCAGCATCTCTACGATTTAGGAGAATTGCAGGCACTGAGTGAATGTTATCCTAATTTAACTGTTGTTCCTGTAGTTGAACAGATTGATGAGAATTGGCATGGAAGAACGGGGACTGTATTAAGTGCCGTTCTGGAAGATTTTGGCAGTTTGGCTCCGTATGATATCTATATAGCAGGCCGTTTTGAGATGGCTAAAATTGCCCGTGAACGGTTTTGTAGTGAACGTGATGCTTGCATCGATCGCATGTATGGTGATGCATTCGAGTTTATCTGAGCCAGTCGTTATACTTCTCACTTTTCAGGTGTCTTGGTACGAGTATTCACCCCAGTTACATAGTTAGCTATGCCTCTGGGGAATCATCTATTACTCCCCTGATACAATTTGAACTCTATCAAATATAAGAGATAAAAAAAACCCGCCCCTGACAGGCGGGAAACTACGGCAACAACTTATTAGAGTGATGCAATAGATAAGACAGACAAGGGGAAAATACTCACAAATAATCGTCAGATAACTCCAATAACTCAACAACTAGACTCTTTCAACAATCGTGGCAATGCCTTGACCCAACCCTATGCACATTGTTGCCAACCCGAATTGGACATCTTTACGCTCCATTAAGTTCAGCAAGGTTGTCGTGATACGAGCGCCAGAGCAACCCAATGGGTGACCGAGAGCAATAGCACCACCATTCAGGTTGATTCTGTCGTCCATACTATCCAGCAATTTCAGACCTTTTATACAAGCCAGAGATTGAGCTGCAAATGCTTCGTTTAACTCAATCATGCCAATATCTGAAAGATTCAAGCCTGCTTTTTTCAATGCCATTTGTGTCGCAGGTACAGGACCATAACCCATGATAGAAGGATCACAGCCGACGACTGCCATTGAACGGATACGGGCACGGGGTGTTAACCCTAATTCACGAGCTTTACTTTCACTCATGATTAACATCGCAGATGCACCATCTGAAAGCGCGGAAGAGTTGCCTGCGGTCACACTGCCTGTGACGGGATCAAAGACGGGACGCAGGGCAGCCAAGTCTTTCAGGTTAGTATCGGGGCGGATCACTTCATCAAAATCGATGAGTTTCAGATTACCATCAGCGTCATGCCCTTGGATTGATGCGATTTCGCCAGCAAAGGCTTTTGACTCTGTTGCTTGTGCAGCGCGCTGGTGTGAACGCATGGCGAATTCATCCTGCATTTCGCGGCTGATACCGTGCATTTTCGCCAGCATTTCAGCGGTCAAACCCATCACCCCAGCCGCTTTTGCTACATTACGACTTAACTTAGGATGGAAATCGACACCATGAGTCATCGGTACATGTCCCATATGTTCAACACCACCAATCAATGCAATGTTGGCATCACCCGTCATGATCATGTGGGCACCATCGTGTAACGATTGCATTGAAGAGCCGCACAGACGGTTTACTGTAACAGCAGGAACTGAGTGAGGGATCCCGGCCAGTAAGGCCGAGTTACGGGCAATATTGAAGCCTTGTTCCAGTGTTTGTTGTACACAGCCCCAAGAAATATCGTCGATATGTTCAGGTTGTACTGACGGATTGCGTTTGAGTATCGATTTCATCAAATGTGCAGAGAGATCTTCGGCACGGATCTGACGGAATACTCCACCTTTTGAGCGCCCCATAGGGGTACGGATACCATCAATAATGACTACGTTTTCCATGTTTTCAGACCTCACGCTGTTTCACCGGGATTAACAGCAAGTTTTGCTGCGGCAGGGTAGTAACTTTCATTGCTCTCAGCTTTCGCTTTCAGGCCGGCTGGAACTTGATAAAGTGCGCCTAAATGGGCATAACTTTCAGCCAATTTCACATAAGCTGCGGTTCCCATTGCATCCAAATAGCGGAAAACACCACCGTGGAATGGAGGGAAGCCTAAACCATAAACTAGTGCCATATCTGCTTCCGCAGGGCTGGCAATAACACCTTCTTCCAGACAGCGAACAACTTCGTTAATCATTGGGATCATGGTACGGGCAATGATCTCTTCGCCAGAGAAAGTCTGTTTAGGTTGACTAACATCTGCCAATAATTGATCTGTGGTTTCGTCTTGCTCTTTTTTCGGTTTGCCTTTTTTATCTTGGGTGTATTTATAAAAACCAATACCATTTTTCTGGCCATAACGTTGGTTTTCAAACAATACATCAATGGCATCCCGGTAATCTCGGCTCATACGATCAGGGAAACCTTGTGCCATAACACTCTGGGCATGGTGAGCAGTATCGATACCAACAACATCAATGAGATAAGCAGGGCCCATTGGCCAGCCAAATTCTTTTTCCATGATTTTGTCGATTTGACGGAAATCACCGCCGTCGCGCAATAACATGCCGAAGCCAGCCAGATAAGGGAATAGGACACGGTTTACGAAAAATCCCGGGCAGTCATTGACAACGATTGGCGTTTTACCCATCTTGCTGGCGTAAGCGACAACAGTAGAAATTGTTTTGTCTGATGTTTTTTCCCCACGAATGATCTCAACCAATGGCATGCGGTGAACCGGGTTGAAGAAGTGCATACCACAGAAGTTTTCTGGCCGTTTCAGGGACTTTGCCAGTTCAGTGATTGGAATTGTAGAGGTGTTAGATGCCAGAATGCAGTCATCATTAATATGGGATTCTGTTTCTGCCAGAACTGCGGCTTTAATTTTCGGATTTTCAATGACGGCTTCAACAACAACTTGTGACTGTTCAATGCCAGCATAATTCAGGGTTGGTTGAATGGATGACAGCATCTTAGCCATCTTCATCGCATCCAGGCGTCCGCGTTCAAATTGCTTATTCAACAGCTTAGCTGCTTCATTAATACCTAAATCCAGCGCTTTCTGATTAATATCTTTCATCAGCACTGGAACACCCTTACGTGCTGATTGATAAGCGATACCGCCCCCCATAATGCCAGCACCGAGAACGGCTGCGTGCTGAGGAGTGGATACTTCCTTCAGATGTTTTTTTGCCAGACCTTTTACATATTGGTCATTCAGGAAAATGCCGACCAAAGCGCGAGCAACGGAAGTGTGTGCTAATGCAACAAAACTTTCGCTTTCCAGTTTCAATGCTTCATCACGACCCAATGTGGCAGCTTTCTCAATGGTTTTCACGGCAGTAATTGGAGCAGGGTAATGAGGGCCTGCAACTTTCATTACCATACCTTTTGCCACGGTGAAGCTCATAGTGCGCTCAACTTCGTTGAGTTTCAGTGGTGACAGCTTAGGCTGGCGGGCAGCTTTCCAGTCCAAGTCACCTTTGATGGCTTGTTCCAAAATAGAAACAGCAGCCTCAGCAAGTTTTTCAGCAGGGACAACCGCGTCCACTAAACCGTTTTTCAGTGCTTCTTCTGCACTGATATCTTTGCCTGCGGTAATAATCTCAAGGGCATTATCAGTACCAATTAGGCGTGGCATACGGACGGAGCCACCGAAGCCCGGCATAATGCCCAGTTTAGTTTCTGGCAAACCAATTCGAAGATCTGGTGACGCAATACGGAAATCAGTGGCAAGTACCAGCTCACAACCACCGCCAAGCGCATACCCATTAATTGCAGAGACTGTAGGAACAGGTAGATCTTCAATTCGGTTGAAAATATTGTTAGCGAGATTCAGTAGTTCACGAAGTTTTTCTGCTGGTGCGCTGAATAAGGATAAAAATTCGGTGATATCTGCACCAACAATAAAGGCCTGTTTTTCAGAACGTATTAACAGCCCTTTTAATTCAGATTGTTGCTCAAGGGTAGCAACGGCTTTATCTAGTGATGCAACAGTTTTTGTATCTAATTTATTAATTGCAGCTGGTGCATTGAAGATCAGTTCTGCAATGCCATCTTTCAGCCAGTTTACTTGAATAGTTTCACTTAGGTAGAGCATATCATTCTCCTCAATGAGTGCATACCATCTGGTATGACCAGATGCAGTTGATTGTGATTAGTGTGTTAAGTGAATGCAAATCAATGATTAATTTTTTGTAGAGCGGATCACAGGTAAGATTTATGATGGGTAGTGATATTTTTTATTATTGCATTGAAAAATATAAATATTATCAGTTAATTCCTATGAAATAGATTTTCTGCTATGGCACTAAAAAAAAGGAATTGTGATAAAATTTAAATTCCGGCCAGATAACCTAAAGGCTAATAAAATGGAAAAGTTGGCATCTCTGTACCAAGAACATATTAAAATATTGCAAAAACGTGCCAGAGAAATATTGGCACGCAGTCAGCTAGACGCCCTGCTTATTCACTCTGGTGAGTTATTACGCGTGTTTCTTGATGATAGCCATTATCCTTTCAAGGCAAATGCGCATTTCAAAGCATGGGTTCCTGTAACCAATGTACCGAATTGCTGGTTATGGATCGATGGTATTAATAAACCCAAGCTATGGTTTTACTCACCGGTGGATTATTGGCACAGTGTGGAACCGTTGCCCCATGGTTATTGGACTGAAGAAGTCGAAATGATTCATTTGGCTAAGGCTGATGATATCAAAACTGCACTGAATGGGTTACCAAAACAACATACGGCATATATCGGTGAGCAAGTCGAACGTGCAAAATCTCTGGGGCTCCTCAATCAAAATATCAACCCTAAAGTAGTTTTGGATTATTTAAGCTACCATCGTTCATATAAAACTGATTATGAACTGGCTTGTATGCGTGAAGCGCAAAAAACGGCTGTTAATGGTCATATGGCCGCACATGATGCATTTTTATCGGGTGTCAGTGAATTCGAAATCAATATGTTCTATTTAATAGCAACAGGCCACCGTGATACTGATGTTCCTTATAATAATATTATTGCCTTGAATGAAAACGCGGCAGTTTTGCATTACACAAAGTTACAACAGACCGTACCTTCTGAAATTCGCAGTTTTTTAATTGATGCCGGGGCGGAATATAATGGCTACGCTGCGGATATCACCCGAACTTATGCAGCAAAATCCAACAGCGAATTCGCCGCTCTGGTTAAAGGACTGAATGATGAGCAACAGGCGATCATAGCCACGATCAAAGCTGGTGGTCGATACACCGATTACCATATCAATATGCATCATCGTATAGCTAAGCTACTGAAAAAACACGATATCATTACTGGAATTAGTGAAGGTGTCATGGTTGAAAAAGGGCTAACAACGCCATTTTTCCCACATGGACTTGGTCATCAACTTGGCTTACAGGTGCATGATTCTGCTGGGTTTATGCAGGATGATAGCGGAACCCATCTGGCTGCGCCGGAAATGTATTCTTACCTGCGTTGTACTCGTATTTTAGAGCCGGGAATGGTTTTGACCATTGAGCCGGGTCTTTATTTCATTGAAACTCTATTAACGCCTTGGCGTGAAAGTGAATACAGCAAACATTTCGATTGGAAAAAAATCGATATGCTTAAGCCTTATGGCGGTATTCGCATTGAGGATAATATCGTTATTCACGATGGAAGAATTGAAAACATGACCAGAGATTTGCAGTTGTCGTAATGAAGCCTTATTTAATTCCTGCGGCTTCAGTCAGTTTTACTGAAGAAATAAAGAAAAGTCGTTTTATTACCCTGTTGGAACATACCAGCGGGGTAGATGAGGCAAAAGCATTTATCCAGGGTATCAAGGAACAATACCCTGATGCCCGGCATCACTGTTGGGCTTTTGTCGCAGGTGCGCCTGATGACTCTCAACAATTGGGGTTTTCAGATGATGGAGAGCCTACCGGAACTGCGGGTAAACCGATGATTGCACAGTTAATCGGGAGTGGCTTAGGAGAGATCACCGCAGTATCAGTTCGTTATTTTGGTGGTATTAAGCTTGGTACAGGTGGGTTGGTGAAAGCTTATGGCAGTGGCGTTCAGCAGGCACTTAAGCTATTGGAAAAAAAGTATAAAGTGCCGCAAAAACTGTATCAGTTACAGTGTGAATATGCACAAATTTCTATGGTAGAACAATTGTTACAGCAATTTTCAGGGCAAGTGCTCGCTAGTGAGTACACTGAAAATGTTACATTGCAAATATCATTACCTGCTACTCTTGCAGAAGAAATAAGTAATAGATTACGCGACTTAAGTCGCGGTACGCTTTTTTTAACGTCAAAAAAATAACTGTTTTGTCATACAGGATTTCGAAGGAACCTGCTGAATGCATTTTCGCACCATAACTCGTATTGTCGGGCTACTTGTTATTATTTTCTCTGTCACAATGATTATTCCGGGGTTGGTGGCATTGATTTACCGAGATGGTGCAGGCAGAGCTTTTAGTCAGACATTCATCTTTGCGCTCTTCATTGGTTTAATACTATGGATACCCAATCGGGAACAAAAACATGAATTGAAACCTAAAGAGGGTTTCCTGATTGTTGTTCTGTTCTGGACAGTATTGGGCAGTGTTGGAGCATTACCCTTTATTTTTTCTGAAAAACCTAACCTTTCGGTTACAGATGCTTTTTTTGAATCCTTTTCTGGCCTGACAACAACAGGGGCGACGACGCTTGTTGGTCTTGATTCTCTTCCTAAGGCAATTCTCTTTTATCGGCAAATGCTGCAATGGTTGGGGGGAATGGGAATTATTGTATTGGCTGTTGCGATCCTGCCTTTGTTGGGCGTTGGTGGAATGCAGCTTTATCGGGCTGAAATGCCGGGGCCGTTAAAAGATAATAAAATGCGTCCTCGTATTGCGGAAACAGCTAAAACCCTTTGGCTGATTTATGTCTTATTGACCATTGCCTGTGCGATTGCGCTATGGGCAGCGGGAATGTCGGTTTTTGATGCGATTTCTCATAGCTTTTCTACCATCGCAATCGGTGGATTTTCAACACACGATGCCAGCGTGGGATTTTTCAATAGCCCGACAATTAATACTATTATTGCGATCTTTCTGCTGATTTCCGGTTGTAACTTCGGCCTGCATTTTGCTGTGCTTTCCGGGCGAAGTTTGACAGTCTACTGGCGTGACCCTGAATTTCGCATGTTTATCAGTATCCAGTTAGCATTAGTCGTACTGTGTACACTGGTTTTATGGCAGCATTCTGTTTATGAATCCAAATTAAATGCACTTAATCATGCTTTCTTCCAGGTTGTTTCAATGGCAACGACGGCTGGGTTTACAACAGACAGTTTTGCCAGGTGGCCTCTGTTTCTGCCGTTTTTACTATTATGCTCTGCATTTATTGGTGGATGTGCCGGATCAACTGGTGGTGGTTTGAAAGTCATCCGTATTTTGCTCCTATTTCTACAAGGCTCCCGCGAACTGAAACGTCTGGTGCATCCGAACGCGGTATATACTATTAAATTGGGACGTCGGGCATTGCCGGAAAAAATTATTGAAGCAGTCTGGGGGTTTTTCTCCGCTTACGCATTGGTTTTCATCATTAGTATGTTGCTACTGATAGCAACGGGTGTTGATGAATTCTCTGCCTTTTCGGCTATTGCCGCAACATTGAATAACCTGGGGCCAGGATTGGGAACTGTAGCGGATAACTTCACTACGATGAATCCGACAGCCAAGTGGATATTGGTAGTAACGATGTTGTTTGGACGTTTGGAAGTTTTCACTTTATTAGTCCTATTTACACCAACTTTCTGGCGCGACTAATTATGAGATGATTCGTTATTTAAAAGGACGTATCTATGAACTACTTACTGCTCTATTCCACACAGGATGGACAGACTAAGAAAATTATTACTCATATCGCGGAAAATATTCGTCGTGCCGGTATAGGATGTGATTTGAGGGATCTTGCTACAGTTAAGCACATGAATTTGGCTCCTTACCATAAAGTGATGGTAGGAGCCTCAATACGTTATGGTCACTTTAATTCTGCGTTGTATAAGTTTGTCACGAGCCATCAAAAGCAATTGAATCAAATGCCGACAGCATTCTTTAGTGTCAATTTAACCGCGAGAAAACCAGAAAAAAGTACACCGGAAACGAATGCCTATTTACGCAAGTTCTTGACAAAAAGCCCGTGGAAGCCAGATTTGTGTGATGTTTTTGCAGGAGCTTTGCTTTATCCCCGTTATCGTTGGTTTGATCGCATCATGATTCAATTCATTATGCGCATGACGGGAGGAGAAACGGATACAACCAAAGAGGTTGAATACACCGATTGGGCTAAAGTAGATCATTTCTCAGAGATGTTTTTACAGTTAGCGTAATCAAAAAGCGCCTTAAAAGCGATCTATTCGCTGATTATTGCGTCGTTTTGAGGAAAAAAAACGCGAACAGAAAAAAAATGCAAAAAAACTATTGTCAGCGCCGGAAAACGCCCTATAATGCGCATCCGTTGTCACGACAAACACACAAACCAGTCGGGATGACAAGAGTTGAAAGCCGCGAAAATAAAGGCTTGACACGCTGAGAGGAAAGCGTAAAATACGCCGCCTCGCAACCCGGAACGGAAGTTCGGTTGCCTATGCTCTTTAACAAATTAATCAGACAATCTGTGTGGGCACTCGCAGGACACGATCAACGCCGCAAGGCGAAAAAGATTCAAGTCTTGAAGAGTGACTGAAACAGTTAATTCATTGCGATACTGAACAGTGAAATTCTTTGAGCATCAAACACTTTTAATTGAAGAGTTTGATCATGGCTCAGATTGAACGCTGGCGGCAGGCCTAACACATGCAAGTCGGGCGGTAACAGGAAAGGGCTTTTGCACTTTTGCTGACGAGCGGCGGACGGGTGAGTAATGTCTGGGGATCTGCCCGGTAGAGGGGGATAACCACTGGAAACGGTGGCTAATACCGCATAACCTCTCTGGAGCAAAGTGGGGGACCTTCGGGCCTCACGCTATCGGATGAACCCAGATGGGATTAGCTAGTAGGTGGGGTAAGGGCTCACCTAGGCGACGATCCCTAGCTGGTCTGAGAGGATGACCAGCCACACTGGGACTGAGACACGGCCCAGACTCCTACGGGAGGCAGCAGTGGGGAATATTGCACAATGGGCGCAAGCCTGATGCAGCCATGCCGCGTGTATGAAGAAGGCCTTCGGGTTGTAAAGTACTTTCAGCGGGGAGGAAGGCGTGAGTCTGAACAGGGCTCACGATTGACGTTACCCGCAGAAGAAGCACCGGCTAACTCCGTGCCAGCAGCCGCGGTAATACGGAGGGTGCAAGCGTTAATCGGAATTACTGGGCGTAAAGCGCACGCAGGCGGCCAATTAAGTTAGATGTGAAATCCCCGGGCTTAACCCGGGAACGGCATCTAAGACTGGTTGGCTGGAGTCTCGTAGAGGGGGGTAGAATTCCACGTGTAGCGGTGAAATGCGTAGAGATGTGGAGGAATACCGGTGGCGAAGGCGGCCCCCTGGACGAAGACTGACGCTCAGGTGCGAAAGCGTGGGGAGCAAACAGGATTAGATACCCTGGTAGTCCACGCCGTAAACGATGTCGATTTGGAGGTTGTGCCCTTGAGGTGTGGCTTCCGGAGCTAACGCGTTAAATCGACCGCCTGGGGAGTACGGTCGCAAGATTAAAACTCAAATGAATTGACGGGGGCCCGCACAAGCGGTGGAGCATGTGGTTTAATTCGATGCAACGCGAAGAACCTTACCTACTCTTGACATCCACGGAATTTGGCAGAGATGCTGAAGTGCCTTCGGGAACCGTGAGACAGGTGCTGCATGGCTGTCGTCAGCTCGTGTTGTGAAATGTTGGGTTAAGTCCCGCAACGAGCGCAACCCTTATCCTTTGTTGCCAGCACGTGATGGTGGGAACTCAAGGGAGACTGCCGGTGATAAACCGGAGGAAGGTGGGGATGACGTCAAGTCATCATGGCCCAGACGAGTAGGGCTACACACGTGCTACAATGGCGGATACAAAGAGAAGCGACCTCGCGAGAGCAAGCGGAACTCATAAAGTCTGTCGTAGTCCGGATTGGAGTCTGCAACTCGACTCCATGAAGTCGGAATCGCTAGTAATCGTAGATCAGCATGCTACGGTGAATACGTTCCCGGGCCTTGTACACACCGCCCGTCACACCATGGGAGTGGGTGGCAAAAGAAGTCGGTAGCTTAACCTGCGGGAGGGCGCTGACCACTTTGTGACTCATGACTGGGGTGAAGTCGTAACAAGGTAACCGTAGGGGAACCTGCGGTTGGATCACCTCCTTAACCGAATGATGGTAGCTTGTGAGTGTTCACACAGATTGTCTGATGAAAGAAAGAGACGGTATCGGCACAGGCTTGTAGCTCAGGTGGTTAGAGCGCACCCCTGATAAGGGTGAGGTCGGTGGTTCAAGTCCACTCAGGCCTACCAATTCTGCTTGTCCTTGGATCTTCAGGCGCTGCGTGACTCATGTGCTTACGCACACGGCGTGACTCGCGTTGAAAGCTTCGGTGGTTAAGCGAATTGAGCAGGATGCTGATACATGATAATACATGATATCTGGGGCTATAGCTCAGCTGGGAGAGCGCCTGCCTTGCACGCAGGAGGTCAGCGGTTCGATCCCGCTTAGCTCCACCATTTATCTGCTCTTAACCTGATTTCAGAATATATTGAGAATCATCAGTGTATTGTGAAATATTTGCTCTTTAACAATCTGGAACAAGCTGAAAATTTGAAACCATCAATAGGGTCCTTGACGATATTGATGCGTCTCTCAACATACTCCAATTCGAAGACACCTTCGGGTTGTGAGGTTAAGCGACTAAGCGTACACGGTGGATGCCTAGGCAGTCAGAGGCGATGAAGGACGTGCTAATCTGCGAAAAGCGCCGGTGAGCTGATATGAAGCCCTATCAGCCGGCGATATCCGAATGGGGAAACCCAGTGCAATCCGTTGCACTATCATTCACTGAATCCATAGGTGAATGAGGCGAACCGGGGGAACTGAAACATCTCAGTACCCCGAGGAAAAGAAATCAACCGAGATTCCCCCAGTAGCGGCGAGCGAACGGGGAGCAGCCCAGAGCCATCAACAATATCAGCGCCAGGAGAACGGTCTGGAAAGGCCGGCAGTAAAGGGTGACAGCCCCGTATCCGAAGGCGCCGGTATTGCGAGCTCGAAGAGTAGGGCGGGACACGTGGTATCCTGTCTGAAGATGGGGGGACCATCCTCCAAGGCTAAATACTCCTGACTGACCGATAGTGAACCAGTACCGTGAGGGAAAGGCGAAAAGAACCCCGGCGAGGGGAGTGAAAGAGAACCTGAAACCGTGTACGTACAAGCAGTGGGAGCCCCACCACTAAGCCAGTGGTGAACTCCGCAACGCATCTTTTGTTTGATGCCGGTTGGCGAAGCGACGCGCCGCCCAACCGACAAAATCAGGCAGAGGGGGCTTAGTGGTGGGGTGACTGCGTACCTTTTGTATAATGGGTCAGCGACTTATATTCTGTAGCAAGGTTAACCGCATAGGGGAGCCGCAGGGAAACCGAGTCTTAACTGGGCGCGAAGTTGCAGGGTATAGACCCGAAACCCGGTGAGCTAGCCATGGGCAGGTTGAAGGTTGGGTAACACTAACTGGAGGACCGAACCGACTAATGTTGAAAAATTAGCGGATGACTTGTGGCTGGGGGTGAAAGGCCAATCAAACCGGGAGATAGCTGGTTCTCCCCGAAAGCTATTTAGGTAGCGCCTCGTGAATTCATCTCCGGGGGTAGAGCACTGTTTCGGCTAGGGGGTCATCCCGACTTACCAACCCGATGCAAACTGCGAATACCGGAGAATGTTATCACGGGAGACACACGGCGGGTGCTAACGTCCGTCGTGGAGAGGGAAACAACCCAGACCGCCAGCTAAGGTCCCCAAGTCATGGTTAAGTGGGAAACGAAGTGGGAAGGCTCAGACAGCCAGGATGTTGGCTTAGAAGCAGCCATCATTTAAAGAAAGCGTAATAGCTCACTGGTCGAGTCGGCCTGCGCGGAAGATGTAACGGGGCTAAACCATGCACCGAAGCTGCGGCAGCGATATAAATATATTGTTGGGTAGGGGAGCGTTCTGTAAGCCGGTGAAGGTGGGTCGTGAGGCCTGCTGGAGGTATCAGAAGTGCGAATGCTGACATAAGTAACGATAAAGCGGGTGAAAAACCCGCTCGCCGGAAGACCAAGGGTTCCTGTCCAACGTTAATCGGGGCAGGGTGAGTCGACCCCTAAGGCGAGGCCGAAAGGCGTAGTCGATGGGAAACAGGTTAATAGTCCTGTACTCGGTGTTACTGCGAAGGGGGGACGGAGAAGGCTAGGCCGGCCGGGCGACGGTTTGTCCCGGTTGAAGCGTGTAGGTGGGGTGACCTGGCAAATCCGGTCATCCATAACACTGAGGCGTGATAACGAGCCACTACGGTGGTGAAGTGGTTGATGCCCTGCTTCCAGGAAAAGCCTCTAAGCATCAGGTAACATTGAATCGTACCCCAAACCGACACAGGTGGTCAGGTAGAGAATACTCAGGCGCTTGAGAGAACTCGGGTGAAGGAACTAGGCAAAATGGTGCCGTAACTTCGGGAGAAGGCACGCTGGCATTAAGTGAAGGGCCGTGCGCCCGGAGCTGAAGCCAGTCGCAGAGACCAGCTGGCTGCAACTGTTTAATAAAAACACAGCACTGTGCCAACACGAAAGTGGACGTATACGGTGTGACGCCTGCCCGGTGCTGGAAGGTTAATTGATGGGGTTAGCGGCAACGCGACGCTCCTGATCGAAGCCCCAGTAAACGGCGGCCGTAACTATAACGGTCCTAAGGTAGCGAAATTCCTTGTCGGGTAAGTTCCGACCTGCACGAATGGCGTAATGATGGCCAGGCTGTCTCCACCCGAGACTCAGTGAAATTGAACTCGCTGTGAAGATGCAGTGTACCCGCGGCAAGACGGAAAGACCCCGTGAACCTTTACTATAGCTTGACACTGAACATGGAGCCTTGATGTGTAGGATAGGTGGGAGGCTTTGAAGTGTGGACGCCAGTCTGCATGGAGCCATCCTTGAAATACCACCCTTGAATGTTTGATGTTCTAACGTGGACCCGTTATCCGGGTTGCGGACAGTGTCTGGTGGGTAGTTTGACTGGGGCGGTCTCCTCCCAAAGCGTAACGGAGGAGCACGAAGGTTGGCTAATCACGGTCGGACATCGTGAGGTTAGTGCAAAGGCATAAGCCAGCTTGACTGCGAGCGTGACGGCGCGAGCAGGTACGAAAGTAGGTCTTAGTGATCCGGTGGTTCTGTATGGAAGGGCCATCGCTCAACGGATAAAAGGTACTCCGGGGATAACAGGCTGATACCGCCCAAGAGTTCATATCGACGGCGGTGTTTGGCACCTCGATGTCGGCTCATCACATCCTGGGGCTGAAGTAGGTCCCAAGGGTACGGCTGTTCGCCGTTTAAAGTGGTACGCGAGCTGGGTTTAGAACGTCGTGAGACAGTTCGGTCCCTATCTGCCGTGGGCGCTGGAAGATTGAAAGGGGCTGCTCCTAGTACGAGAGGACCGGAGTGGACGCACCACTGGTGTTCGGGTTGTCATGCCAATGGCATTGCCCGGTAGCTACGTGCGGCAGAGATAACCGCTGAAAGCATCTAAGCGGGAAACTTGCCTTAAGATGAGTCTTCCCTTGTCCCAGAGAGGACACATAAGGAACGTTCGAGACGAGGACGTGGATAGGCCGGGTGTGTAAGCGTAGCGATACGTTGAGCTAACCGGTACTAATGCTCCGAGAGGCTTAACCTGACAACACCGAAGGTGTTTTGGGGCCAAGAGACGAAAACAGTTTCAGAGAAAGACACATAGCGTCATCAGCTTGTTCGGGATTGAATACGGGATTTGTCTGGCGGCAATAGCGCGGTGGTCCCACCTGACCCCATGCCGAACTCAGCAGTGAAACGCCGGCGCGCCGATGGTAGTGTGGGGTCTCCCCATGTGAGAGTAGGGCACTGCCAGACATTGATTTAGTCAGAGAAGCCATCCGTTACCGGATGGCTTTTTTGCGTTTGATTTTTTTATTGCTTTTTCTTATTTCATAGAATGAAATAATTTCAATTTGCGTACAAGAACTCGACATTATCCCCACCTTTAGGTTAGATTTGGCTATCTAGAAGGCTAAATATATGTGGAATAGTTGAGGTTCATACAATGCCAATTCGTGTACCAGATGAACTACCAGCAGTTAATTTTCTTCGCAATGAAAATATCTTTGTTATGACATCAACAAGGGCGAATGTTCAGGATATTCGCCCCTTAAAGGTATTGTTGTTAAATCTTATGCCAAAGAAGATAGAAACGGAGAATCAGTTTATCAGGCTATTGTCCAATTCACCGTTACAGATTGATATTCAGTTGCTGCGAATAAACAGTCATCAATGTAAAAATACTCCAGCGGAACATTTGGATAATTTTTATTGTGATTTTGAATCCATAAAAGACCAAAATTTTGATGGTTTGATCGTAACAGGTGCTCCTTTGGGATTAGTAAAATTTGAAGATATTACATATTGGCAAGAAATTGAAAAAATTATCAATTGGGCCAAATGGCATGTTACTTCAACACTTTTTGTTTGTTGGGCTGTTCAGGCCGCGTTAAATATTCTTTATAACCTCCCTAAATATACACGAACAACTAAACTATCAGGTGTTTATTCTCATACAATCTCAGATCCTTTTGCGCTATTGACCAGAGGGTTTGATGAATCATTTTGGGCTCCTCATTCACGTTTTGCTGATTTTCCGGAGTCAGTTATTCGTGAGCATACAGATCTAGATATTTTGGCTAGCTCAGAGGAGGCTGGTGTTTATTTGTTTGCCAGTAAAGATAAAAGGTTAGTATTTGTAACAGGGCATCCAGAATATGATGTTGGAACATTAGCAGCAGAATATCAGCGTGATCAAATTGCTGGGTTAGCGCCTGCATTACCAGCCAATTATTTTCCGAATAATGATCCAGAAAATAAGCCTGTTGCAACGTGGCGTAGTCACGGTCATTTATTATTTTCAAATTGGCTTAATTACTGTGTATACCAGATCACGCCATATGATCTGTCTTATATGAATCCTTCCTTAGATTGAACCAGTTTAAAATTGTGAAAAATGAGAACTGACTGAAGCGAGTCATTTCTCATTTTTTTAATTTTCTGTTTTTCTGTCAGCAGATCTCCATTTTTTTCATTTCTTATATATAACAAAAGCTTAACAATATCGTGTGGATTATTTTGGAATTCAATTCCCTGTTTTGTTTTGATTATATTTTATATAAATTTATGATTTTAATGTTTTTTTATAATTATATTAAAATAATGGAAATGGTTTTTGATTTATTTTTTATATTGATTACTCTTATTTGAGTGAACATTTTAAAGTGAGGAACCGGGGATGGCACAGCAAGTGTTAGAAACTAAATTAACTTTTATTAAACCTTTCTCTGAAGCTGAAAAACAGGTATTAACAACTGAATCTGTTCAATTTTTGCAGGGTTTGGTTGTCAAATTTTCTGACAGACGTAGGAAATTATTAGAAGATCGTGTGAATTGGCAGAAGAGAATAGATGATGGCTCTCTTCCAGATTTTATTTCGGAAACTATTTCCATTAGAAATGGAGATTGGAAGATTCAGGGTATTCCTGACGATCTTAAAGATCGTCGAGTGGAGATCACAGGTCCTGTAGAACGAAAAATGGTCATTAATGCATTGAATGCCAATGTTAAGGTGTTTATGGCAGATTTTGAAGATTCTCTGGCACCAACATGGGATAAGGTCATTGATGGGCAAATTAACTTACGCGATGCGGTTAACGGGACAATCTCATATGCTAATGAACAGGGTAAACGTTATGAACTGAAATCTGATCCCGCAGTTTTAATTGCTCGTGTCCGGGGATTACATCTGCCAGAAAAACACGTCATTTATAAGAATGAGCCAATCTCTGGCGGATTATTTGATTTCGCACTTTATTTTTACTTGAATTATAAGCAGTTGCTGGCAAAAGGGAGCGGTCCTTATTTCTATTTGCCTAAAATTCAGAGCTACCATGAAGCGCAGTGGTGGAGTGATGTTTTCAGTTTTACGGAAGAGCATTTCAATCTGCCAAAAGGGACGATAAAAGCTACAGTCTTAATTGAGACACTGCCAGCCGTTTTCCAAATGGACGAAATTCTCTATCACTTACGTTACCACATTGTTGGCCTGAACTGTGGACGTTGGGATTATATTTTCAGTTATATCAAAACATTAAAGAATCATGCTGATCGAGTTTTACCTGATCGTCAGTCTGTCACTATGACACAGCCTTTCCTGAGTGCCTATTCCCGTTTATTAATTAAAACTTGTCATAAGCGCGGTGCATTCGCTATGGGGGGAATGTCGGCATTTATACCGAGTAAAGATCCTGTGCAGAATCAGCGGGTATTAGACAAAGTCAGGGCTGATAAAGAACTGGAGGCTAATAATGGCCATGATGGTACATGGATCGCACATCCCGGCCTCGCTGATGTTGCTATGGATGTATTCAATTCAAAGCTAGGTGATCGACCAAATCAGCTGATGGTTTTCCGTGAAGAAGATGAAACGATCACTGCCGAACAACTGCTTGCACCGAGCTTGGGAGAGAGAACAGAAGAAGGAATGCGGGCGAATATTCGGGTTGCCGTCCAGTACATAGAGGCATGGGTTTCAGGTAACGGTTGTGTACCGATATACGGTTTGATGGAAGATGCAGCTACTGCGGAAATTTCTCGTACCTCTATTTGGCAATGGATCCACCATGAAAAGTCACTTGCCAACGGTAAAAAGGTAACAAAAGAATTGTTCAGCCAGATGCTGAAGGAAGAATTGGTAGTTATTAAACAAGAAGTGGGGGAGGAGCGTTTTAACCAAGGGAGATTTATGGAGGCTTCAGACCTGATGGAACGGATCACCACACAAGATGATTTAGTCGATTTTCTGACCCTGCCGGGTTATCAATTACTCGATTAATGTAAAAAAACAATATCCGATTAATAAATTAATATCTAATTAATTAAGAACAGGAAATAAAACATCATGACCGTTTCTCGAGCACAACAAGTCACTCAATTAGAACAAGAATGGAAAAAACCACGCTGGAAAGGTATTAACCGTCCATATAAAGCTGAAGATGTCATTAAATTGCGTGGCTCAGTCAACCCTGAACATACTTTGGCGCAAATGGGCGCGAACAAGTTATGGGAACTGCTGCATGGAAAATCAAAAAAAGGTTATGTAAACGCACTTGGAGCACTGACAGGTGGTCAGGCGCTTCAACAGGCTAAAGCTGGCATTGAGGCGGTTTATCTTTCTGGCTGGCAGGTTGCTGCTGATGCTAATACCGCCGCCAGTATGTATCCTGATCAATCACTCTATCCGGTTGATTCTGTGCCGAATGTTATTAAGCGAATCAATAACAGCTTTCGCCGTGCCGATCAGATCCAATGGGCAAATGAAATTGCCCCTGAGAGCATGGAATATATTGATTATTTTCTGCCGATTGTGGCGGATGCAGAAGCTGGATTTGGTGGTGTCCTGAATGCGTTCGAACTAATGAAATCAATGATTGAAGCTGGCGCTGCCGCAGTTCATTTCGAAGATCAGTTGGCTGCTGTGAAGAAATGCGGGCATATGGGCGGCAAGGTATTGGTGCCGACTCAAGAAGCCATCCAGAAATTAGTAGCTGCTCGTTTAGCGGCAGATGTATTAGGCGTTCCAACTCTTCTTATTGCCCGTACTGATGCCGATGCTGCTGACTTACTGACATCTGACTGTGATCCTTATGACAGTGAATTCATCACTGGTGAACGGACTTGCGAAGGCTTCTTCTGCACCCGTGCCGGTATTGATCAGGCTATCAGTCGTGGGTTGGCCTATGCACCGTACGCAGATGTTGTTTGGTGTGAAACTTCTACCCCGGATATTGAGGCTGCCCGTCGTTTTGCAGAAGCGATTCATGCAGAATATCCAGAGAAATTACTGGCATATAACTGCTCTCCATCTTTTAACTGGAAAAAGAATCTGGACGATAAAACTATTGCCAGCTTCCAGGAACAACTTTCTGAGATGGGATATAAATTTCAGTTTATCACTTTGGCTGGTATTCATAGCATGTGGTTCAATATGTTTGATTTGGCATATGACTATGCTCGCGGCGAAGGAATGAAACACTATGTTGAGAAAGTTCAAGAGCGGGAGTTTGCAGCACTTGATCGAGGCTATACTTTCTCTTCGCATCAACAGGAAGTGGGCACAGGGTATTTTGATAAAGTAACCACGATTATTCAGGGAGGAGCATCTTCTGTTACCGCTCTGACTGGATCAACAGAAGAGCAGCAATTTTAAGTTTACATATCTATTGATATCACTTTTGGGGGATTCCGTAAGGAATTCCCCTTTACGCGTCGGATTAAGGTGGTAAATATGGAAACAGATTTCGCACACTTAGTTGCACAAACTATTTTGCAGGGATTTGATGCGCAATATGGCCGATTTCTGGAAGTAACTTCTGGCGCCCAACAGCGTTTTGAACAGGCAGATTGGCATGCAGTACAGCAGGCAATGAAGAAACGCATCAACCTGTATGACCACCATGTTGGTTTAGTAGTTGAACAATTGAAATGTATCAGTGGTTCATTGCAATTGCAGTATGACGAAGAGTACATCGCTAGAGTTAAAGCTGTTTATACCCGTTTACTGCCGGATTATCCCCGTTTTGAGATTGCAGAAAGTTTTTTTAACTCAGTTTATTGCCGCTTGTTTCAACATCGCAATTTGCAGCAAGAAAATTTATTTATCTTCTCTTCTCAACCAATGTGTCGCTTTCGTCATATTTCACGACCATTGTCACGGGATTTTTCTCCTGATGGCAACTTAGAATCTATGTTGCGAGCAATCTTAAATGACTTACCGTTGCGTTTGAAATGGGAGAATTTAGAGCGGGATATTGGTTACATCACGCAATACTTATTGAATACATTTTCCCGACATGACTTATTGCAGGCAACATTTCAGATTACTAACGAACTATTTTATCGTAATAAGGCTGCCTGGCTGGTAGGAAAAATCAGACTGGGTACAATGGCTTATCCATTTTTATTACCTATTCACCATGATGAATCAGGCAGAATTTTTATTGATACTTGTTTGACTCATCACGATGATGCCAGCATTGTTTTTGGTTTTGCCCGCTCTTATTTTATGGTTTATGCCCCTTTGCCGGCAGCAATGGTGGAGTGGTTGCGTGAAATCTTACCAACCAAATCAACGGCTGAACTCTATATGGCTATTGGTTGCCAAAAACACGGTAAAACAGAATATTACCGTGAATATCTGACGTTTATTAACTCATCTCAAGAGCAATTTACCATTGCTCCGGGAGTGAAAGGTATGGTTATGCTGGTCTTCACTTCTCCTTCCTTTGACCGTGTATTTAAGGTCATAAAGGACAAATTTGCTCCACAGAAAGAGGTAACTCAGGAGCGGGTTCAGGAGTGTTATCGGCTGGTAAAAGAGCATGATCGCGTCGGAAGAATGGCAGATACACAGGAGTTTGAAAATTTTGTCATTGATAAACGCCATATCAGCCCGGAATTAATGGAGGAACTGCAAAAAGAGATCCCCGCGAAACTCGAAGATCTGGGTGACAAAATCTTAATAAAACACCTTTATATGGAACGGAAAATGATCCCACTGAACATATACATGGAACAAGTAGATGAAACCCATATGAAAGATGTCGTAGAAGAATATGGAAATGCGATTAAGCAGTTGGCAGCAGCGAATATTTTTCCGGGTGACATGTTATTTAAGAACTTTGGTGTTACACGTCATGGACGGGTAATTTTCTACGATTATGACGAAATCTGCTATATGACTGAAGTGAATTTTCGCGATATACCTCCGTCACGTTATCCAGAAGATGAACTTGCCAGCGAACCGTGGTACAGCGTTGCTCCCAACGATGTTTTTCCTGAGGAGTTCCGATACTTTTTATGTAGTGACAAGCGTATTCGTAAGTATTTTGAAGAAAGCCACAGTGACCTGTTTAAAGCAGATTACTGGCGGGCATTGCAGGAGCGTATTAAAAGAGGGCATGTAGAGGATGTTTTTGCTTATCGTAGTAGACAGCGATTCAGTCTTCGTACTGAAATAAACTAAATAATAAATATAATCAGTGGTATTATAATTTCCACAGTTAAAGATAATGTATCGTTGTATGATGAAAAATAGCAACTAAATAATACTGTTTTAAAATGACTAGCTATTCTTTTATCGATTTTAAATGGTATGATTCTATTTAGGAAGATTGGTTTTATTTTTATAGATATATAATTTAATAATTATAATTTTTACCATTAATAGCATCATGTCATTTATTTATAAAAATATTTAAGGAGGAAATAATGGCTCAGATTATTTTATATGGTGATATTTTACATATTAAGAATAATTATGCTAAGGGTAGTTATCTTGATGTTAATGGACAGTCGACTTCAGTGGAGGAAAAATATAATGTTGTTACTTCTGTTTTATCAAATCGTGATACTGGTTCGGGTTCATGGCAGATTTTATCAGCAGAAGGTAAAAGTTTAGGGACGGAAGTTTACAGTTGTGATACGGTGTTTTTATTGAATTTTTATAGAAATAATGGAGGATATCTGAGAGTTAGTGGAAATGCACCGTCACCAGAACTCTATAATGTTTATACTGCGGATAAACCTGTACATGCCCTTGATACTGCAACATGGCATATTTTTTCAGAAGCAAACGATAAACATGATGGTAAAGTCCGTGAAGGTAATATTATTCGTCTGTTGAATGATTTTAACCATACGCATGGCGGTTTTCTCGATGTCTGTTGGCTGGCAAATCAACCTGGTGCTGTATATAAAGTTTATACATCTCTGCTATCAAATAGAGGTAATGGTACGGGGACATGGACATTATCTAAAGCCATTTGTTAAATTGAATCATTTTTATTATCTGAATTATCTTCTCATAAAATTAATTGATTCAAGGAAATATTAGATAAAAAATGATAAATTTTTTCAATGCGGAAATTTTTTAATCTTAAATTTCCGCATTAAGTTTTAGATAAAAAGATTATGCTTCAGCTCCCGCAATTGCACTCCGCGCTAATTCCGTAATATGAGCATAATCACCTTTTTTCAACGCATCATCTGGTACTAACCATGAACCGCCTATGCACAGGACACTATTCAGTGCCAGATAATCGCGGTAATTATCTGGAGAAATTCCCCCCGTCGGGCAGAAGCGTACCTGTGGGAATGGGCCAGCAATAGCTTTCAGGGCTTTTACACCACCATTTGCTTCTGCTGGAAAGAATTTGAAGCAGTTTAAACCATAGCTCATACCTAGCATTAATTCAGAGACTGTGGAGATCCCCGGGATAAGAGGAATTGAACCAGTAGCCGTTGCTTTTAACAACTCACCAGTCAATCCCGGACTAATGGCAAACTGAGCACCGGCTTCAGTGACGGTTACCAGTTGTTCTGGATTAATGACCGTTCCAGCACCGATAATCGCTTCAGGAACTTCCCTGGCGATAAGGCGAATAGCTTCTAGTGCGCATTCAGTTCTCAAGGTGACTTCCAGCACGCGTATTCCGCCGGCAACCATCGCTTTTGCTAATGGTACAGCATGTTCAATTTCATTGATTACAATGACAGGGACGACAGGGCCATTGGTCAGGATGCTTTCTGCTTTTGTTTTCCAGTTATTCATTAGCATTTTCTCTCGTCAAATCAGACATGAGGGATTTAAACTCCCTGATTATAAAAATGTCATTGAACCATGGCTCTTGATTCAAGGCATCATGTAATGACGCATAAGGATGGACAGAAGAGCCTGGTGAATACAATTCCATGGATCTCATCTGGTTGGAATTAGCTGTACCGTAAAAAGTGAAATTGACCGGAATTTCACTTAATTCCTCCATACTCCCGACTAACCTCTTTTGCCGCCCGCATAACAAGGGCACCAAGTTCAGTTACCCGATCATCAGAGATGCGCGATATTGGGCCGGAGATAGAAATAGCGGCAAAAGCCCCGTGATGCTCATCATAAATGCAGGCAGCGATACAGCGTAATCCGAGGGCGTGTTCTTCATCATCGAGTGAAAAACCCTGCTTACGGATTTGTTCAAGATTTTCTTTCAACGCGGCTGCGGTGGTATGAGTATGTTGTGTATAGGCGTGTAATCCTTTTTTATGCAGTAATTGTAGGCACTTTTGTTCGGACAGCGTGGAAAGGAGCGCTTTACCTGCGCCGGAAGCGTGCATCGGCAACTGGCCGCCAATTGGGGCGGACATCCGCATCAGTGCATTACATTGCACCTGATCAACAATCACTGCTTCATACTCATCAATATTGAAAATAGCAAGATTGACGGTTTCACCGGAATCTTCCATTAGCTGGCGTAGAATCGGGTGAACCAATACCATCAGATTGCGGCTTTGCAGAAAGCTGCTACCGACAACAAAAGCATGTGATGCAATTACCCACAATCCCAGATCGCCAATCTGACGGACAAAACCATGCTGCTGTAATGTGGTTAAAAGGCGGTGAGTGGTGGAATTGGGAAGGCCAGCCTGAATAGCAAGGTCAGTCAATGCGACTCCACTTTGTGAATCAGAAATATATTCCAAAAGGGATAGGCCTCGGCTTAAGGACTGAACCTGACCGCTTGCAGCGGCACTACCGGCTGTCATTTTAGTTTTCTTGGTACGTTTGCTGGCAATGGCGGAGCTCATAAGATTCCCTCTAAATTATCCTCTACTTACAGCATGACTGTGGTAGAAAAAATGGAATTTGTTTTCGTTTTCTTATTATGAATGATAAAGAGGGAAAAAACACATCCGATGAGTAGAGGAAAAAATTGCTTTTAGTTAGAGGCAGTATGAGAGTTGAAGGTGTAATCTCATCCCATAATGGGATGAGATTATGTTACATCATGATCAGCCTTATGAACTTTAATCTTCAAACAGATTACGATGAAGTGTCTGCACGATCTGTTCTGCATCTTTGCCGGGCACGAGCAGACAAACATTATGGCTACTTGCTCCATAGCTGATCATGCGGATATTAAAAGATTCCAGAGGGCCAAAAATCTCTTTTCCTAATCCTTTGGCCTGTGAAAGTTTATTGCCGATAATTGCCACCAGTGCCAAATTTTCTTCAACTTCCACACGACACAATGTTGAAAGTTCAGTCAGCAGGGCATTGGTCAGCAAACTGCCGTTCGTGCTGGTGGAGCCCGTGGTATCCAGTGTCAAAGCAACACTCACTTCTGAAGTGGTAATCAAATCCACCGAAATATTATGACGTGAGAGCAGGGTAAAAACTTCTGCCAGAAAGCCTCTTGCATGCAACATTTTCAGGCTATGCAGGGTTAATAAAGTTTGTTTACGCCGCAATGCCAATGCCCGAAAACGAGGTGGATTTTCTGTTCTGTCGCAAACCAATGTACCGTCGGCTCGCGGTTCTTTACTCGAACCAACAAAAACAGGAATACCACTGCGGACGGCTGGCAGTAGGGTAGCTGGATGGAGAATTTTGGCACCGAATGTTGCCATCTCAGCCGCTTCATCAAAAGCAATCTTATCAATACGTTTGGCGGTTGGGGCAACTCTGGGATCGGTTGTGTAGATCCCCGGAACATCCGTCCAGATATCGACACGCCGCAAGCCCAGTGCTTCGCCAAGCAGGGCGGCGGTATAATCACTGCCGCCACGTCCTAAAGTTGTTGTGCGGCCTTTTTCCTCTCTGCCGATAAAACCCTGTGTAATGACAATCGTGTTATTCAGGCGAGGCTGGAGATGTTCTGTCACTAATATATTGAGCTGATTTGTGTCAGGCTCTGCTTGCCCAAATTGGTCATTGGTACGCATTATCCGGCGGATATCAAACCATTCGGCATCCGTGTTGCGCTGACGTAACAATTCGGTAAACAGCAGTGTAGACATGACTTCCCCATGACTGACTAACTCGTCAGTCAACGCCTTAGATGTTGCCAGTGAGGCAGTTTCTGACAACGTTGCGATATTATCCAGTAAATGCTCAATCTCTTCTTTAAGCACAGCCGTTTCATTTAACCGCTTGATAATTGCATATTGAATATCACGGATCTGCTTCAGGCACTTCTCCCGTTTATCGTTATCGCAACCAGATGCTAATGTGACCAATAGGTTAGTGACACCAGCGGAAGCTGATAAAACGACTACGCGAACATCTCTGTTTGCCAAAATAATATCAGCACAGTTATTCATGGCATCAAAGTCCGCCACACTAGTACCACCGAATTTTGCAACAACATACTGCGAATAGGGAGAAGATACTGCACTCATGGATGATAGCCTTCTGTTTTAGGAATAGAGAGTTAGTTTAGAAATAGAGGGTTAGAAATATCGGGTTAGCTTTGTTGAGTCAATGCTTGAGAATTAAGCATCAATATCTTTCATGATCAGAATGAAATTATCGTTTTTGCCTATATATCTAATGGATGCCGAATTTGAAGGATATAAGCAATTAGAGCTGGAAATAATAACTTATTTTGACCAATATCAGTCAGTAAAAGGAAAAAGAGATCCATCACAGCATTAACTTGTTACAATTCTATGCATTCCTATTGTTTATCTACAGTTGATAGAGAGCATCATTCATGAAAAACATCAACCCTAGCCAGACCGAAGCCTGGAAAGTATTGCAACAGCATTTTGAACAGATGAAGAATGTCCACTTACGAGATCTGTTTGAACAGGATAAGGCGCGTTTTGCGACATTCTCTGCAACGTTTGACGATCAGATTCTGGTTGATTACTCCAAAAACCGTATTACTGCGGAAACATTGGAAAAATTACAGTCATTGGCGAAAGAAACGGATTTATCCGGTGCTATCCATAGTATGTTTTCCGGTGAAAAGATTAACCGTACTGAAGATCGTGCTGTGCTGCACATTGCTCTGCGTAACCGCAGTAATTCTCCAATTCACGTAGATGGGGAAGATGTTATGCCGCAGGTGAATGCGGTACTGGAAAAAATGAAATCGTTCAGTGAGCGTATCACCGGTGGAGAGTGGAAAGGCTATACCGGCAAAGCTATTACTGATGTGGTAAACATTGGTATTGGTGGCTCCGATCTTGGCCCATATATGGTGACTGAGGCGCTGAAAGCCTATAAAAATCACCTCAATATGCACTTTGTTTCCAATGTGGATGGAACCCATATTGCGGAGACATTGAAATCTCTGGATCCAGAAACCACACTATTCCTGATTGCGTCCAAGACCTTTACCACACAGGAAACGATGACTAATGCTCATTCTGCCCGTCATTGGTTCCTGCAAAGTGCAGGTGATGAAGCATATGTGGCTAAACATTTTGCCGCGCTTTCAACTAATGAGAAGGAAGTCAGCAAATTCGGCATTGATCCACAAAACATGTTTGAATTCTGGGATTGGGTCGGTGGCCGTTATTCCCTCTGGTCTGCAATAGGCTTATCCATTGCTCTTTCCATTGGTTATGATAACTTCGAGCAGTTGCTGAGTGGTGCTCACGCTATGGATAAACACTTTGAGCAAACCGCACCTGAACAAAACATTCCTGTTCTGTTAGCGCTGATTGGCATCTGGTATAACAATTTCTTTGGTGCAGAAACTGAAGCGATTCTGCCTTATGATCAATATATGCACCGTTTTGCTGCATACTTCCAGCAGGGAAATATGGAATCAAACGGTAAGTATATTGATCGCAATGGCAATCCGGTAAGTTATCAGACCGGGCCCATTATCTGGGGTGAGCCGGGTACAAATGGTCAGCATGCCTTCTACCAGCTTATCCATCAGGGAACGAAACTTATTCCATGTGATTTTATAGCACCCGCAATTAGCCATAATCCGGTTGCTGATCATCACAGTAAACTGCTATCTAACTTCTTCGCACAAACTGAAGCGCTGGCCTTTGGTAAAACTCAGGTGCAGGTGGAAGCTGAATTTACTGCCGCCGGGAAGAATGCACAGGATGTGGCAAATGTTGTGCCGTTTAAAGTGTTTGAAGGTAACCGCCCAACCAATTCAATTCTGTTGCGCGAAATTACACCATTCAGTCTGGGCGCATTAATTGCCATGTATGAACATAAGATCTTTGTTCAGGGGGCAATTCTGAATATATTCTCATTCGATCAATGGGGAGTAGAACTGGGCAAACAATTGGCGAACCGTATTCTGCCTGAATTGCAGGGGACAGAAGTTGTGAATAGCCATGACAGTTCTACAAATGGCCTTATTAACTGCTTTAAAGCGTGGCGTTAATCTGATTTTCTATTTTATTTAATTTATGTCCCTCCAGTAACACCATTTATTGGAGGGATATTCTTTGTAATTTCCATAATTTGTTATCAACTTTTTATTTTATTGGCCTGCAACATGCTATCCTCACATTCCATTCGTTGTGCTGTCGGAGAAATTGATGTTCTCCGCAATTGGAAAATGACATGGCAGATGACACAATATTAACTTCTACACCTATTCGCTGGTTTTCGGCTGGTGAAGTCAATACTCCGGAAAATATTTTAGACTGGCTGATGGAAGTCGGTTCAATGACACATCGTTTTGAACAACATTGCCATCATGTAACAGTTGCACCATTTCGGGAATGTTTCATTACAGCAGCAGATATTGGCGATGAAAGTGAGCACTTACCTATAAGTGAAAAATATTGGTTACGTGAAATTGTCCTATATGGGGATAGTATTCCGTGGCTATTGGGGCGTACAGTAATCCCTGAGGAAACGTTAACAGGGCCAGACAAAAAGCTGGTGGATGTAGGAACCGTTCCACTTGGGCGCTACCTGTTTAGTGGCAATAATCTGACACGGGATTATATTCAAATAGGCCAACAAGGACAGCGTTGGGCGCGGCGCTCTTTGCTGCGGTTATCAGAGAAGCCTCTACTACTTACAGAAGTTTTTTTGCCGGAATCACCTGTATATAAAATAAATAATATGAAAAGGGAGAAATAGATTGGAGGTCAGTATGACGCAAAATAAATGGCGCGCCTATTGCCGTTTAATGCGTATCGATAAACCCATTGGTGCATTATTGTTATTATGGCCAACCTATTGGGCATTATGGATAGCAGCAAAAGGTATGCCGAACTTACATATCTTGCTGGTTTTCACTCTGGGTGTCTTTTTCATGCGGGCGGCAGGATGTTGTATTAATGATTTCGCTGATAGGAAATTTGACGGGCATGTTGAACGGACAAAATTTCGTCCGCTCCCCAGTGGTGATATCAGCGAAAAAGAATGCAAAATTTTGTTTGCTACACTTGTGTTGATCTCTTTTGCACTTGTATTGACACTGAATAAAATGACGATTGCTTTATCCTTTGTCGCGTTGGGGTTGGCATGGTTTTATCCTTTCGTTAAGCGGATCAGCAACTTGCCACAAGTCGTGTTGGGTGCGGCATATGGCTGGTCAATTCCTATGGCTTTCTCAGCAGTAAGTGAGTCCTTACCGTTACAGTGTTGGTTGTTATTTTTGGCGAACATAATCTGGTCTGTAATCTATGATACTCAGTATGCCATGGTGGATCGGGAAGATGACCTGAAAATCGGTGTGAAATCAACAGCAGTGCTGTTTGGGCGCTTTGATAAGTTAATCATTGGTACTTTGCAATTTGTTATGCTGGCAATGCTCGTATCGGTTGGTTGTATAGTGAATTTAGGGGGAATGTATTACTGGACAGTATTATTGGCAGGAGCGCTCTTCATCTATCAACAAAAACTGATTTCTGATCGTCAGCGGGAATCTTGTTTTCAGGCATTCATGAACAATAATTACGTTGGTTTTATTTTGTTCCTCGGTATTCTTTTCAGCTATGTTTTTTAAGAGAACGGGCGGTAGCACCGCCCGTTAATCTTCTCTTTTTCAGCACAATCAGATTAAGAACAATTCTTTTCAGAATATCAATGTGTTATTCCTGATTTTCATCTGCTGGTTTTTGGTCATTATGCTCAGGAGGCATGCTGACACTCTCAATGGTCAGACGGATCTCTGGAGACATTAACTTACTCAATACCTGATAAAGTGCATGGGCACTTATGGTGACCAGGTTACCGCTATCGTGGATATAACCTTCTTCACGCAATGTATTCACTGAGCAAGCGAAAACCGCTTTATCAAAGAATTCCGGCGCGTTGATTCCATGTAGCACTGATAAACGTTGTGCCAGCATCCGGCTCTCTTTCTCCAATGTACCCCGGCTGATCTCGGGAGTTGCATTCAATAGAGAAAGCGTGATGGCATAGCGTTGTAATGTTTCCCGGATACCTGCTGCCAGCAATTGTAATGGACGAATACGCGCAGGATTGAGTACCAGTATTTCCTGCTCTTTATTACAAATCAGGTATTGACGTGCCAATTCATCAATCAATGTATTAACCACATCAGGCAACTCTTTCTTGCTATAACGCATGAAAAGTTCTTGCTTAAGCAGAGGATAAATCAGTTGTACCTGCCTAAGCAGCTCACTGCGGCTGATACGGCGGTGATGCATCACAATGCTGGAAATCAAAGACGGCAGGATCAACAGATGTTGGATATTGTTGCGATAATAGGTCATCAATACCGCATTTTCGCGAGGCAGGATAATAATATCCCCAAGACTATCTTTTTCGACCTCAAATTTATTCATTCGTAAAGCATGATCCAACAGTTCTTCTGCTGTTTTGTTCGGTACTGTGACATCATTCGCGTAGGAAGCATTGCGCAACAATTGCATATAGCAGTCTAATTGCTCAATCAACTGTTCGCGAGTAAGTGCCCGCTGACGTGATGACAATAAAGCCGTGCTACATAAATTAATTGCGTTTGCGGCTGCGGCGTTGTTGATGTTAACCATAATATTGTCAGCCAGCTTACTGACCGTTGGAGTCAGCCATGCCGGGCGCTGTGCTTCTATTGGGTCGATAGAATCACGCCATTCAGGAACATGTTGGTTCAGATATTGTACTATTGGGATTGGTTCACCAAAGTTCACATAGCCTTGTCCCAGATTACGCAGTTTACGTAACCCACGAACCATCTGGAAAAACCCTTCTTTTTCTTTGGTTGCGCCCCGTAGCTCTTTGGCATAAGTCGCAACTTCCATCACATGTTCGTAACCGATATAGATTGGCACAATGGTGATAGGGCGTGATTCTCCGCGCAGCATTGCCTGTAATGTCATCGAAAGTGTACCAGTTTTCGGATCGAGCAGGCGGCCTGTCCGGGAACGTCCTCCTTCAACAAAATATTCAACAGAATAACCACGGGAAAACAGCTCTCCCAGATATTCGCGGAAAATTGTCGAATAGAGTTTGTTACCTTTAAAAGTGCGGCGGATGAAGAATGCACCAAGGCGGCGGAATATCGGCCCTGCTGGCCAGAAATTCAGGTTAATACCGGCTGCAATATGTGGTGGAACCAGCCCCTGGTGATAAAGCACGTAAGAAAGCAGCAGGTAATCCATATGGCTGCGATGGCATGGAACATAGACCAGTTCATGACTATCTTGTGCCAATTGGCGGATCCGTTCGGCATTATGGACATTGATACCCTGATAGAGGCGGTTCCACGTCCAGCTCAAAACACGGTCTGTTATGCGTACAGTTTCATAGGAGAAATCCGCTGCAATCTCTTCCAGCATATTGATAGCGTTTTGTTTTGCTTTCTCTGGCGAGATTTTCTTGCTACGGGCTTCATCGGCAATGGCTTTTTCAATGGCCTTGGATGCCAGTAATTTTCTGAACAGATCCTGTCGGGCAGGTAAACGTGGTCCGACTGCGGCCAGACGTTGACGGGAATAGTGGATCCGTGCAACACGGGCAAGTTTATTGGCAATAATCGTATCCGTACCATGATCATCGGCTATACTGCGCAATGAAACAGGCGTGGAGAAACGAACAAAACTATCCCGCCCGAGCCACAGGATTGCAAAAAACTTCTGGATCCCATTGAGAAGGCGCAACTGTGGTGCTGTATTTGTTTCTTGCCCTTCACGTCCCGGGGAACGTCCAAACATCACGGAAACGGGCACCATCTGAATATCCAGATTAGGGTTATTGCGATGTAAGTCCAGATAAGAATGAAAAATCTTTACGGACTCATGCTTGGGCGCATAACAGCGGAACACTCGTGGGCCGTCATCAATAAAAACACAACTTGGGAGCTGTGTATCATCAATATCCAAAGGATTTAAAGGATCTGGTAGATCTTGAGCCAGACATTGTTGACGCAAGGTCAATAAGTCGGCTTTTGAATGATACGGGAGCACATACAAAATAGGCCGGGTCGTATCAAGACTCAACTCTTGAATGGGAGCCGTTGGAATAAGTTTACTTTTTACTAAAATTTTTATCGGAAAATTCAATAACTTGTAATATATTTTACGCCAAGCTGACATAACTGCTTTAAGCCTCTTATTAGCAATGCGTCGCAAGCATACCAGAAACAGATTTTGAGATCTGTGGAAATAAGATAATAATAAGATATAAAAGTTATATGATCTTAAAACTATTATGATTATTGAAGAAAGTTTTTATGGCGAATCAATCAACAGGCTTGAGCCGTATTATTAAAGCGGCGAGGTATTCAGCAAAAGGTATTAAAGCCGCGTGGCAGAATGAGGCTGCATTTCGGCAAGAGGTAATTTTAGCTATCTTAGCGGTTATTGTGGCATTTTCCTTTGATTTTGGCATGCTTGAGAGACTTTTTCTCATTAGCTCTGTCATATTGGTGGTTATTGTTGAAGTGCTAAACAGTGCAATTGAGGCTGTGGTTGATCGAATCGGCAGTGAATATCACGCATTGTCGGGGCGAGCAAAAGATATGGGCTCTGCTGCCGTATTTTTAGCTGTTATTTTGGCACTGTTCATCTGGGTAACAATCATTGGGTCGTATTTTATACGCTAAGGTGATTTATTTTTCGTCAAAATTCGTTATTTAGCGGCTTTTACATTCTGACAGGTTCCCAATTCAATTTTAGCTGTATATACTCACAGTCAGACTGTATAAACAAACAGGGGGCGAAATGAAAGCATTAACTGCCAGGCAGCAACAGGTTTATGATTTGGTGCGTGACCATATTTCGCAAACGGGTATGCCACCGACACGTGCTGAAATTGCAGCACGCCTTGGTTTTCGTTCACCTAACGCAGCAGAAGAGCATTTAAAGGCACTGGCGCGTAAAGGGGTGATAGAAATTGTCGCTGGTGCTTCCAGAGGAATCCGTTTGCTGCTTGAAGAGGAGGATGAAGGTACGGGATTACCACTAATCGGTCGTGTTGCTGCTGGTGAACCACTATTGGCTCAGGAACACATCGAAAGTCATTACAAAGTGGATCCGGAATTATTTAAACCAAATGCTGATTTTCTATTGCGTGTTCGCGGTATGTCAATGAAAGATATCGGTATTATGGATGGTGATTTGCTTGCTGTGCATAAAACGCAGGATGTTCATAACGGGCAGGTTATCGTCGCACGGATTGAAGATGAAGTCACAGTAAAACGCTTCAAACAAACAGGAAACAGAATTGAACTGATTGCTGAGAATCCTGAATTTGAGCCTATCGTTGTGGATTTACGCAAACAGAATTTTACCATTGAAGGATTGGCAGTTGGCGTTATTCGTAACGGGGATTGGTTCTGATTGTAAAAGCGGATAATTACAGTTTGCCATTTTGGGCGGTCATTTTTCATTGTTCCCGCGAATCAAAAGATTATCTGGGAACTTGGAAATTAATAAACTTTTCAGTGATGACCGCCTAATAAAACGAATTTTAAAACTTATTCCGTACAGGAATTCATTTCATGGCAGGAAGAGCACAAGCCGTGAACTTCTATCACACTGTGTCGCAGATTAAATCCTGCATCTTGCGCTAACTTTTGTATAGCTGATTCAATATCTTTAGCATCCTGTTCGGTAACAGAACCACAATTATCACAAAGAAACATAGCTGATGTATGACAAGGTTCTTCAAAGTGATGACAAATCACATAACTATTCGTAGATTCTATTTTGTGGACAAAGCCCTGTTCCAGTAAAAACTCCAACCCACGATAGACTGTCGGCGGTTTTGCCTGTGGCTCAGCTTCACGGAGCAGATCCAGCAAATCATAGGCACTTATTGCACCTGGTTGTGCTGAAATTAAACGCAGAATTTCAAGGCGTTGGGGTGTTAAACGAACCCCTCGTGACAGGCAGATTGCCTCAGCCCGTGTCAGTAACTTTTTTTGATTGATAGTTTTCATTACATCCTTCACACCCAGCATATGCCAATGGTTGTAATGTTATCATGTTTTTCAATTCGTAGCTTCGTAGCTGAAATCTGCTTAATGGTCATGACTCTGCCATTCTCCTTGATTACCAATTAATAAATTATTTTCTCTAAATAACATGTCAAAATTGTTGGGTATTTTCTTACTCCCCTGCGACGCGAGGAGTAAGATATCCTCATCATTATTATCTTTTAGAATAGAATGTTAATTTGGATCATTTTTCATCGAAGAATATACCCTTAAAAGGGTTCCAGCTATCATCACCTTTTATTTCTTTCAGATAGTAGGCATAGTTGGCTGAAAGTCCATATAGGAAAGCAAATGCTACTCCTATAGCATTATAAAAATTATCTGATAATTCAAGGCTGAATATTGAATCTATAATTCCTAAAATAAAAATTATTGCAAAAATAAATCCAAGTAACGTTAATCCTTTTTTCCATAATCCGAGAATAATGAAATAAATAAAGTTAAAGAATACTGCAAAAAAATTCATATTTATCTTGATCTGTTTAAGAAAAGGTAAATTTCTTAATGCTTCTCGGTTCTTTTTAGATGCTGGTGAACCATTATTTTCAAAGAATTCGAAACGTTCTTGCCATTTTTCAGAATATTTAGATTTATCCATTGTTTTTCCTTAATTATATTTAATTCAATATCATCTATCTACACCGCTGCTTGCGGCGGGGATATTTATTTATGTATATGGAATCATACTCTTAAATTAATGGTAAAAATAGAAAAGCCAGCAATAACAACACAAAATCAACCATTGAGTTTATATATAAGCCGCTTAACTGAGACTTTTTACGTCTAATTTCAACATCAATATCAGAAATAATACCTAATGTTGTTGTATCAATACCATCTGCGCGGAGGCGTTTTTCTATGCTATAGTAGGCCATAATTGAAGTCCTCCTATCCGGGTCCCCAAATTAACGGGGTGCTGTTAGGGGTACTGGTAATTCAAAAATAGCCTAAAACAACCTTAAATGCACGAAAATATACAGAAACTAAAACATAGTGAATTCACTGATATACCAACTAGAAAAGGGGGACTTAAGCCTTCCCGCTTCTCAGTTGCGCCCATGCTAGACTGGACTGACCGCCATTGCCGTTATTTCCATCGCCTGTTAAGTAAAGAAGCGCTGCTTTACACAGAAATGGTCACCACAGGCGCAATTATTCATGGCAAAGGGGACTATCTGGCTTATAACGAGCAAGAGCATCCGCTGGCGTTGCAATTGGGCGGCAGCGAACCCCAGGCATTGGCACACTGTGCTAAGATAGCGCAAGAGCGTGGTTACGATGAAATTAATTTGAATGTCGGTTGCCCGTCTGATCGTGTGCAGAATGGTCGTTTTGGTGCGTGTTTGATGGGAGAGGCTGCGCTGGTAGCCGATTGTGTCAAGGCGATGCAGGATGTTATAGATATTCCTGTCACAGTTAAAACCCGCATCGGTATTGATGAGCAGGATAGCTATGAGTTTTTATGTGATTTCATTGATACAGTCGTGAAAAACAGTGAGTGCGATCATTTTGTGATCCATGCGCGCAAAGCGTGGTTGTCTGGTTTGAGTCCAAAAGAAAACCGTGAAATTCCGCCTTTGGATTATCCAAGGGTCTATCAATTGAAAAAAGATTTTCCACAACTGATGCTTTCTATTAATGGTGGAATTAAATCATTGGAAGAAGCGAAGCAGCATTTACAGCATGTTGATGGTGTGATGATTGGGCGGGAAGCTTACCAAAATCCAGCTATTCTGGCTCATGTGGATCGTGAATTATTTGACCAAACTGCTCCCGTGACAGATACCGTTGAGGTGGTTAAGGCGCTTTATCCTTATATCGAACAAGAATTGTCAAGAGGTACTTATTTAGGGCACATTACCCGCCATATTTTGGGCATTTTTCAGGGTATTCCTGGTGCACGCCAATGGCGTCGTCATTTGAGTGAGAATGCGCATAAACCTGGTGCTGACATTATGACTGTTGAAAAAGCATTGGAAATGGTAACAGAGCGGATGTAATCCGCTCAGGTGCTTGTTCAAAATGGGAATCATGGTATCAACAAACTGGAACCGTGGGTTGCACGGCTTTCCAGTGTCTGGTGTGCTCTTACCGCTTCGCTTAGTGGAAACTTCTGATTTTCTCGGACATCTACATTGATTTTACCGCTGGCAATAAAATCAAACAGGGTTTTGCTGGCTTCAGCCAACTCTTTATGCGTAGTGATATAACCATTAAGAGAAGGTCGGGTAAGAAATAGTGAACCTTTCTGATTGAGAAGTCCGACATTCACTCCTGTTACTGGTCCCGAAGCGTTACCGAAACTGACCATTAATCCTCTGGGAGCTAAGGAATCAAGTGAATCCAGCCACGTAGCCTGACCGACGGAATCATAAACCACATCAACTTTTTTCCCGTCAGTGAGTTCCAAAACGCGTTCCACAATATTTTCACGGTTATAATTGATGGTCTGCCATGCACCCGCAGCTTTGGCAAGGTTAGCTTTTTCGTCTGAACCGACTGTTCCAATCAATTTTGCACCTAATGCGTTTGCCCACTGACAGGCAATCAAACCGACACCACCGGCTGCGGCATGGAACAGGAAAATTTCACCTGCCTGAACCTTGTGTGTCTGATAGAACAGGTAATAGACCGTTAATCCTTTCAAAAGAGAAGCAGCCGCCTGTTCAAATGAAATTGCATCCGGCAGGATAGCCAATTTACTGGCGGGAACATTATGTACTTCACTGTATGCGCCCAAACCGGACTGAGCATACGCCACACGATCTCCAATTTTAATGTATGACACATTTGAACCTACTTTTGTGACAACTCCAGCGGCTTCCGTCCCTAATCCACTGGGAAGGCCTGCTGGTGGGTAGAGGCCACTACGTACATAGGTATCAATATAATTGATTCCGATAGCTTTATTCTCAACCTGTACTTCATCAGGCGCAGGATCAGTAGGTATAAATTCACAATATCGGAGTACTTCTGGGCCGCCAGTGGCGGAAAATTCGATGTGTTTTGCCATGGTAACTCTCTTATTCTTTAAGAAATATTGGGAACAACCTCGCACGTTTGTAATAGAATCGCTGTAAACGGCGATAATATCCCCTAAATCATTGCAGACTATATATATTTACTTCGTGTGTTGAAGTTTGTCTATGATTATTGTTTTTATATAAATATCAAATAATTAATTAATAATTCAACTGTATGTTGTTACAGTGTTTATTGACGTTTTCTCACCGTTGCAGCAGACTATGTATAAACAATTGTATAAATACTTTTAGTGATCATGGCTGCCGAACTAAACAAGCTCAGTGACAAAAAACTTAGAACCCTGCACGGAAAAGAAAGGGGCAATATTGAATTTTTTGCTGATGGTGCTGGATTGAGCGCCAAAGCATCTAAAGCTGGTGGCATTAGTTGGGTCTTTACTTACCGACTTGATGGCAAAAAGTTAAACCGCCTTACTATTGGGCGCTATCCTGATGTGAGTCTCAAACAGGCTCGAGAGGCGAGGGATAAATGTCGTAGTTGGCTAGCATCTGGTAAAGATCCAAAGCTGCAATTTAACTTAGTGATGCAGGAATCATTAAAACCAGTCACTGCAAAAGACGCTATCGAATATTGGATAAAGCACTACGGCAGAGAGAATCGAGTGAATATTGATACCCTCATTCTGCAATTAGAAAAACATATTTATCCTTATATTGGTGAAATGGCACTGTCTGACTGTGAAACAATATATTGGCTGCAATGCTTTGATAGAATGAAAAAGAAAGCTCCGGTGGCTGCTGGTTCTGTATTTCAACTGTGCAAGCAGGCTCTAAAATTTTGCCGAGTAAGAAGATATGCAGTTAGCCATGTATTGGATGATTTAACTATTCAGGATGTTGGAAAAAAACAAAATAAAGGTCAGCGTTATTTAGAAGATAATGAACTTGGTCAATTATGGGGATCCATAAATTCAGGTGGTTACCTACCTTATTATAATAATCTATTGAAAATAATGATTGTATTTGGTTGCCGGACACGTGAGATCAGGTTATCGAAATGTTCAGAGTGGAATTTTAATTCTATGCTATGGACTGTGCCAAAAGAAAATAGCAAGACAGGCGAGAAAATCATTCGTCCAATACCAGAATTTATGAAAGCATTCTTAGAAGATTTTGTTTATCAAAACAATAAAAGTGATTACCTCTTAGGGGAATTTAAAAAACTTGAAGCAGTCGCCCAATATGGCAGAAAAATATGGAAAAAATTAGAGCATGACGAGGAATGGTCTTTGCATGATTTGAGGCGAACGTTTGCAACTAAATTAAATGACATGGGTATAGCACCACATATTGTAGAACAGCTTCTAGGCCACGCTTTGCCGGGTATTATGGCGATATACAACAAAAGCCAATACCTACCAGAGAAGCTGGACGCTTTAAACAAGTGGTGCGAGCGGCTGGATGTATTGGCGGGTAATTATGAGAATGTGGTTATATTAAAAGCAGTTCAATAATGAAAATTGATGAGCTTCATTCTGTGCATGACCATTCAATACAGCACTCCTACACCTGAAGAATGCCGATCTATCCTTTCCGAATATGGTGAACCTTATGATCGTCTTATCCGTGAAAAGGAACGTCAGCACATCACCTCTATTTCCAGAACCTCAGCATGGAAGTTGGAAAATGAAGGCCGCTTCCCTGCCCGTAAACCATTAGGCCGTAATTCCTGTGCTTGGTTGCTTAGTGATCTACAGCGGGCGATGGTCACTATCTTTGATGAACATGAAACACCGTATGACCCAACAGGAATTAAAAATGCCATCGGGGCAATGAAATTACAAATTCCGGTCATTGGAGAACAGAAACGAGAAATCATTGGGTTTAGTAACGGCGTTTATGATTTATCAAAAGGTGAATTTAAACCGCATGATCCTCAGCATTGGTTATTGAACCATAACGGCATTGAATTTACTCAGCCTGCTGTGGGTGAGAGCTTACAGGCTCATGCCCCTAATTTTTATCGTTGGTTATCTCATGCCGCGGGCAATGATAGTGACAAAATGGCTCGCATTAACGCTGCCCTGTTTATGATTCTAGCAAATCGTTATGACTGGCAGCTTTTTATTGAAGTCACCGGCGAAGGCGGCGGCGGTAAAAGTGTGTTTACCTATATTGCGACGTTATTAGCAGGAGAACACAATACGGCCAGCGGTAATATGAGAGCTTTGGACGAAGCGAGAGGCAGTTATCAATTTGTCGGGAAAAGCCTGATTACCTTGCCTGATCAGGTTAAATATGTGGGTGAAGGTGCGGGCATTAAAGCCATTACCGGCGGCGACCTGATTGAAGTTGACGGGAAATATGAGAAGCAATTCTCTACCATCACCAAAGCCGTGGTATTAGCCACCAATAACGAACCCATGAGCTTTACAGAACGCAATGGCGGGATAGCAAGACGGCGGGTGATATTTCCGTTTAATATTCCGGTGAAAGAATCCGAGAAAGATCCCCAATTACCGAAGAAAATCAGTCGAGAACTGCCGGTGATTATCCGGTATTTATTAAACGAATTTGCCGACCAGAACAAGGCTAAGAAACGACTACAGGCACAACGCGATTCCGGCGAAGCATTATCGGTAAAATGCAATTCCGATCCCCTGTATAATTTCTGTGCTTACTTAGTCTCGCTGGGGGAAGAATTAGGCATGAAAATGGGAACCAAGAATATTTACCCCAGGGCACCCAGAATCTATTTGTATCACGCCTATTTGTCCTTTATGGAAGCTTATGGGTTTGAAAGACCGCTGACATTGACTAAATTCGGGGATTCCTTGCCTAAAGTGATGCAGGAATATAAAAAGGACTATCGCAAATTTAAAACTAAAAAGGGTTATTACTACAATGTGAATTTAACGGATGATGCTAACGAATGGCTTCCGGCTGTTCCTGAACACTTGAACAAGTAGTCCCCTTATATAAAGTTTTGCTATTAACTGTGCACCCTATGCACCAATAAGATTAATTTATTGAATTATAATGAAAAAATAAGGTGCACAGTATGAACAGTTGGTGAACACCGTATTCACCATTGAAAATTACATATTATCAATGTATTACATAGAAAGTGCACAGGGTGCATAGTTGAGAGGTTCAAAAAGATTTTCAGGGGGGTATCCTCTGGCAGGTAAATAAAAGCCGAATGAATCTGGGGAAGATAAATTTTGTACATCAATACGTTTTTTTTGTGGCATTACCTGAAATTTAGATTGAGTAATTATCTGATTTTACCTAAGAATGGAAGTTCATCACAAATTTACTGGTGTACTTTTATACATACTGGAATTGATAAGTATTGTTGTTATATTCTGCCTGATTAATATTGGATGTTACGGAGAATTTAAGAATGACACATAAGAAATATAATCCCACTTGGGATGGCTATATGGGCGATGTTTTAAGGGGTAATGTGGGGATTAATCAGCTAAAACCTCAACATGAATTTTTTGATGCCATTGGGTTAGAAAAAGTATTTAGGGATAATACCCAATATCACATCGTTCTTTCACTATCAGAAGCCAAAAGTATTATTGAGGATATCAGTCCCCACTTTCCACAAAATCCAAGTCATGGAGATGCATTTGCAAGAGTCATGGAAGCAGAAAATTCCAGTTACGGAGACTCATTCGCAAGAGGCACAGAAGTAGATAACAAGAAAAAAAATCCTATGTCATATGTATTTCCTATCACCGATCCTATTTCCACCTATGCGGGAAATATTTATGATTCACGTGGATTATATGATGTTATTCGAGAATTTAAGAGCTTGGGAATTAAAGCAATAGAGCATGTAGGAGAAAATGGAAAAAGGTATATTCACATATCAGGGCATGCAGGTCTTAGGCGTATTATCCGAGGTACGCGATATAGTGCCAATCATCCTCAAATGTTAATGATGGGAATAGGTCAGAAAGGCCTTAATTCAAGTATTATTGGTGGAGTTAGGTTTTGTATTATTTTTTCTATTGGATATAGAATTATTGAAGGTATATTTAAAGATGAATATACATTAGCTGATTTTATTGGCAACGTAACAATAGATATGGCTAAGACAGCTCTTATCGCTGCTTCCTCTTGGGCTGTAGGTTCATTATTAACAGCTACTGCGCTTGTAGGAGGGAGTATTGTTGCCGTAGCAGGTATTGTGTTCCTTGTTGGGATAGGTGTAGCTGTAGGATTGGATTATCTTGATAAACAATATCAAATAAGTGATAAAGTTATAAAATATATTAAAAATGAGATTGAAAGAAAGAAAAGGACACCAGAAGCTAACCTGCAACAAATATTTAATGGATTAGGTAATATTAGATGAAGAATAAATACATTAAATTATTAGGTTCTTTGATAATGCTTATTGTAGTTACAAGTATTATGATTCCTGTTAGCGAATACATTATTTCTTTAGTGCTTATGAAAGATTTGATAGTGTTTTCTGGTGCGGTTGTAATGTACGCTTTATCATTTCCACTCATATTTTATTCTATGGCAGGGTCTGCTTTTTTCTTCATATTTAATAGATTGCCAAAACATAATGAATTTATCGTGAAATATTTGAGCAAATTAATGTTTATTTCATTAATTATCGGTTTTCCGATATCTTTTTTTGTGAGTTATCAATTGAAAAATGATGGCTATTTGGTTTGTGAGAAAATTTCATGGATGTCACCTACTACTTATGTTAAAGACATTAAGTTATGTAATTGAAAATTTTTGTAAATATTCCGTTCTCATGTTTCCCCTTGTTTAGACCTCTTATTTAGAGGTCTTTTTTATTATTTTTCATGGTGTTAAATAGTGATTGCTGAACCATGTAGGTACGTTCTGACTTCAATAGCTCCGTAGTCTCTCCTCAAAGCGGTAGTTCTCAGACAGCTACCGCTTTCCCCCGAACCTATATGACAGCGAACCTTTAACCTACATGCAGAGGCACCATGAAGAAATTACTTGAATTACGCCAGCAAAAGGCCACTCTTACCGAACAAATTCGCACCCTGCTCACCAAAGCCGAAAACGAAAAGCGTTCCCTGACCGAAGATGAAGCCAAACAGTTTGACGAACTGCGCAACCAGTCCGACACGCTGAATACGGAAATCGCCCGTTATGAGGCACTGTCTGATGAAGAACGCAGTCAGGCAAAGAATCAGCCTGCCAGTGAAACACTCAGCAATGACGAATTGCGCCACTATATTCTGACCGGCGAAACCCGTACCCTATCTACAGGCGTACCCTCAGAGGGGGGTTATACCGTTATCCCGGAACTGAATAAACAAATCATGCAGCAATTGGCTGATGAGTCGGTCATGCGCCGGATTTGTACCATTAAGACCACCCGCAGCAACGAGTATAAACAACTTGTTTCGGTCGGTGGTGCGGCAGTGGCACACGGGGAAGAAGGTAAGGCACGCGGTGAGACTGGCACGCCGAAGATGGAAGAAGTGAGCATCAAGCTGTTTCCCATCTACGCCTATCCTAAAACCACCCAAGAGATTATTGATTTTAGCGATGTCGATATCTTGGGCTGGCTGACGTCAGAAATTGCCGACACATTCGTTGATACCGAAGAAACCGACCTTGTGAGCGGTGATGGCAGCAAAAAAGCGAAAGGCTTCCTGTCTTATCCCCGTGACACTCAAGCCGACAAAGTACGCACATTTGGCACATTGCAAAAACTGGAAGTCACCGCGCTTTCTGCTGATAGCCTGATTGACCTGAAATTCTTACTTAAAAACAAATACTGTAAAAATGCTGTCTGGGTGATGAATTCCAGCACAGCCGCGCAGGTACAGAAACTGAAAAACGGTAATGGAGATTATATCTGGCGGGAACGTTTACAGGCGGACGATCCCGATATACTGCTGGGCTTGCCTGTTCACTACCTCGAATTTATGCCAGAGGGTGTTATCGGTCTGGGTGACTTCAAACGAGGTTATTTCATTGTTGACCATGAAACCGGCATTCGTACCCGCCCTGACAATATTACTGAACCGGGATTTTATAAGGTACATACCGATAAATATGTTGTGGTCAACGAAAATTGGTCACCGCCTGAGAGTTTTTCCAAAATCTCGCGTCGGGAAATCAGTGCACTCGTTGGCGTTGCCCCCGTTAACCGTGACTCGGGAACCCTGCGGGATCGTCGAACCATCTTTGGCGGGCGCGCTGGAGTTCGGACAGCGCTGTATATGGCTACACTCGTGGCAACCCGTTTTAACCCGGTGATCAAGACGTTTTACAACCGCCTGTTGGCGGCGGGTAAGCCCAAAAAAGTGGCGCTTGTGGCTTGTGTACGCAAACTGTTGACCATCTTAAATGCGATGATTAGAAAAGATGAAGAATGGAAGGATTCGTATCATCAGATAACTCCATAAAAATCGCGTTCAAGACAGTTGCTCCTCATTCTGTGTATCCGGCACCGCGATACGGGCTGATACGATGGCCGTGACCGCCAGCCCGAAAGCATCGGCTGAAAGCGTGACCGTCAGCTGCGTAACCGGCAGGTAAACGGAATACGTTTCCGCCCGTGTCGGCACCATATAAGTCAGCAATTCAGACACCTGTCGGCTTGTCCATTGTTCAGGCTGATAATCGCTACATAACGTCGATGCGGTATTCGCCAGCAGGAATCCCAGAAACAACCGTTCCAGCGGGGTTTTGTCGGGAAACACGACCGACAGCGCAAGACTGTCCAGCATAATCAGTTCATTATTTGGCATCACGTTCTCCGGTTATGCACCCTTTAAGCCCAAAGCAGCCCGGATACACGAAGCCTGAGGATGTTGCAGCGCATATTCACGCAGGGCGCAAAACCGTTCAGCGTACCCGTCCAGCTTCATCAGGGCCGTCAGATACCCCAATACGCTCAGGGTTACCATCAGTCCGAAGGCATCGGCAGAAACCTCACCTTTAAAATCCGTTGTTTCAACCCTGACCCCTGAGGGATCCGGCCGTACCGGTACAATATAGGCGATAGTGTCTGACACTTTCCGGTACTGCCACTGATCACACCGGTCATCATCACACAGCACGGCGGCGGCTTTAATGAACGTATGCTCCAGCAGCGTCAGCTCCAGCGAACCGGTGTGCGGAAAAATTTCAGCAAAGGGGGAGTGTTCAGACGCGGGCACGATGTCCGTGACCGGGGAGGTATTTTGTTGCATGGTATTCTCCTGAATAAAACAACGGAGAACACCAAACCCAATGGGAAACGTGTTCCCCGTTGGGTAACTGGCCGGTTGGCCATAATGGATAAGATTAAGCAACCTTCATCGTCATCAGACTGACGATATCTGCTTCCAAAGGTGCGCAGATGTACCACACGGTAGTGCACTCCCTTGCAGGCTACAGGAGTGTTGCTGTCGCTGCCCGAAGGTGATCCTCACAAGCGACCGGATCATCAATAAGTCCGACTACGCTAATCAACGGACATCATCAGGTCAATGGGTAATTCATTTTTCGGGATAAAAAATCATGTCAGGAATACAGTGAACTTTGGGGTTAGTCGGGAGGCAGACTGTCAATGCTCATTTCACACAGTGACCTGTTCTGGCCATTTGGTCTAACACATTTATGTCCATTGTGTGTTAGAGCTGATACTCGCAACATTTCCACAAGATTCCGTTTGACTTAGCTTTATCGCTTACATTTAGTGGGAAAATAGCTCCTTTCGCTTCGATAGCAATTCACAATGTAGAATGCAAAATCACAGAAATTTCACGAAAGCTTGTAATAAACCATCATTAATTTCACATTATTTATTATTTTTATTCAAGAAATTTACATCTATTACTTGTTGTTTATTTACTAAGCGAGTATTTATAGGCAAGGAGAGATGTAGACAAATTCGAAGAAAAAAGTTGGCTCAATCAAGAAGAGGCAATCATGCCACCAGTATACAGCAAAGACAATCCCGGTATCAGCCATGACAGTCATTTACAGTCAGCTCCCTTGATCATCCCTGAGATTAGGCTTCCTTTCGCCGGGCCTCCACCTCGTTCAGATAGCGAACAATTGCGGACAAATGCTCTCTCTTGGGCACTGCAATACGGTTTGATCGGCCGCCGTGGAGCACATAGGCTGAACACCACTCCGCTGCTCGAACTGGGGATATCGTTGTGCGGACGGGCTTCAACACACCGAGCCGGGATTCTGGTGTGCTGGTATCTCTGGACGCTCATTCTTGATGACCGCATTGATGACGGACCATGGGCGGAAAACGGTGTGTTGGATCGTTTTATCACCGCGGTGCAGGCTGTGACCGAGAACGACCGTGCTGAATCGGCAGGTAAAATCAGCCGATTTGATGACCCTATGCTCGTTGCCTTGGCCAATGATCTGTGGCCGCGGACTCGATACTTGGGTAGTGAGTGTTGGCGGCATCGACTCGTGCGGCATTTGATCCGACATCTGCGTGCGCAGGCGATGCTGGTACGAATGCGGGAAACTAATACTGCGCTCACACTGGCCGAGTATCTGCCGTTACGCCGGGATTCGTTCGGTGCACTGTTCTTCTTTGATCTCATTGATGCGGCTGAAACACTCGATCCCTATCAGCATTCAGCGGACATAGAATGGTGGAACACGCTGCGTGAACACTGTGCTGATATCATTGCCTGGACGAACGATATCCATTCGATTGCCAAAGATGTGGTGTGTGGTGAGCGCTTCAACCTGGTGTCGATACTCGCGGACACAGCTGGCACCGACTGGCCTACCGCGATCGAATCCGCATATCAGATGGTGAATACGACGGTCGCGGAATTCACTGCAGTTGCCGTTCGGCATACAAATCCTCGGCCAGCCGCCGCGACCAACCCGGATCGGTTAAGTCAGGTTGTCCAGGCAGCGAGCAATTGGCACCGGACTGTTTCTCGCTATCACCTGCATGCTGACGATTCTACGGTGCAGGCCAACCGGCAAGTGGATCTGAAACTCACCCCACCGACTCTGAAATCCCGGCAATTCGAAATCGATCCCTACCCCTTGTATGAGCGTTTACGTACCACTATGCCAATCGTCTACGACGAACCCACGGATGTGTGGCTGGTCAGTCGATATGTGGATGTCAAAGCCGCATTGACTCATCCCGGAGTGAGCAACAACAACTACAGCTGGCAGATTGGACCGCTGTTGGGGCATACCATTGTCTCTATGGACGGCTGTGAACACGCCCAGCACCGGGCGTTGCTTAGCCCAGCGTTTCGTAGCAAAACCCTCGAAGTGCTTGAAGCATCCATCACCTCAGTGACCACTGACCTGCTGACACACATGCATGGCCGCCCCCAGGTTGACCTCATTGCCGATTTCGCAGTAGTACTGCCAGTGCGGGTGATGGCTCGCGCGCTGGGTCTCCCGGCTGAAACCTCCGAGGAAGTGGCGCAGCTAAAGAGCTGGTGTGCTATCGGTTTCGATTACCTGAGCAACTATCGACAGGATCCGGCACTGTTGACTGGCGGATTATCCAACCGAGACAGTTTCTACGACTTCATCCAACCACACATCGACGCCCGCCGTGCTGAACCCACAGACGATTTGATCTCACAGCTCTTGACGGCACGGATTGACGGTCAGCCGTTGTCAGAGGCGTTTGTCCGAGCCTACTGTGCGATTCTGATGACAGCAGGTAGCGAGACCAGTTATGCTGCCTTGGCTAATCTCATTGTTAACCTATTGAACGAGTCCGGCGTCAAAGATGCAGTGATGGCTAATCCAGACTTGATGGACAATGCGCTCACCGAAACCCTGAGACGCAACCCTCCTATGCAACTCGTACTCCGGGAGGCGCGGGAATCGCTGAAACTACCATCGGGAACGATTCCTTCTGGCGCGACCCTGGCCTGCCTGATCGGTTCGGCCAACCGTGATCCGGATCGATTCACCGACCCTGACACCTTCAATATGTCTCGCATCAATCAGACGACAACTCATTTTGCCTTCGGCGCGGGGCGTCACTTCTGCTTGGGGGCTCTGCTGGCTCGGATGGAGATCACGATCGGCGCTCGCATGCTGCTACAGACCTACCCAAACATCCGCTGGGCTCCGGGGTTCCAACCTATCGAACGCGGATTCCTCAGCCGCCGTCCTGATCGATTGGAGGTCGTACTATGACCATTACTGACCCCGCCGAAGAACCCGGTTACACCAGCAGCTATCTCGGTGATCAACACGCTGGCCAATTGACACGGCTCCGCACTCTGGAATGTGCCTTTGACCCGTTGAGTCAAGAAGTTTTTGATCAGCTAGATCTTCCGGAAAAGTCTGCCATCCTCGATCTCGGTGCTGGGGCCGGATCACTGGCTGGCTGGCTGACCAAGCGATATCCTGACGCAACTGTCACCGCCACCGACATTGACACCCGATTTCTCACCGATATACCTGGCATACAGGTGATCACCCATAATGTCGCGACTGATGATTTTCCTGCTGCCTCCTTTGACGTGGTACATGCTCGGGCGCTACTGTGTCACCTCACCGAACGCGAAGACATATTGACTCGAGCCGTTACCTGGGTTCGTCCGGGGGGCTGGTTGGTGATCGAAGATATAAGCCTACAACCGAGCTTGAAAACGGCTAGCCCGTTGTTTCGAAAAGTCGCCCAAGCCGGAGTTACTCTCTTGGAGCAGTCCATTGGTTCCGACATGCTCTGGGCTGATACTCTTCCCGGACGGTTATGTGACCGGGGACTTTCCAATATTGGGTGTCGCACCCTCGAAGGCCGGATCGGCGACAACAGCCCAGCTGATACCTTCTGGGCAGCAACCACCTCACAGGCTGAGCAAGCGCTGCTAAAACTCGGGCTACTCACCCAGAACGACCTTGATGCCATGGCCAATCTACGTGCCGCTCCAGAATTCACCGAAGCAGCTTTGACATTAGTCAGTGCCTGGGGACAAGTCTCCTAACTTAGAGAGAACTCTCTTCGTACACCGACAACACTGTTGACGGGCGCGTAATTGTACCGGAAGGAATACAGAATGACCAATGATGTAGTAGTGTTAGTTGACGCACAAGATGTACAGATCGGTGTTTGTGACAAACGCGTCGCTCACTTAGGAGCAGGACAACTCCATCGCGCATTCTCGGTGTATCTGATCGACAGCACCGGGCGCCATCTCCTCCAATGTCGTGCAGCAGGTAAAATGCTTTGGCCAGGTTTCTGGTCAAATGCTTGTTGCAGTCATCCTGCACCTGGTGAGACTATTACGGATGCTGCGTCTCGTCGCCTACGCGAAGAATTAGGAATCTCTGCCTCCTGTCGCTTTCTATATAGTTTTGAGTACTATGCTCGCTTTGGTTCGATCGGTGCAGAACACGAATTATGTCACGTGTTGGTTGCTCAATCTGATGCTGTGGTCTCCCCAGCGACTGAAGAAGTCTGCGAGACCAAGTGGCTGACTCGCGCAGAAATATCAGCCCAACTTTCAGAATCGGAAGCACAATTTACTCCTTGGTTTCGAATGGAGTGGCGTCGCCTTCTATCGGAGCACCCTTCGTTCGACACACCAACATTGCAGGAATAAATGAATCACCCCGGTTTTCCTAGTGCCTCAGCCGTAATTGCTATGTAATCAGAGCCAATATGACCAATGTAAAATCTGTTCGACTGCCTCTCCCATTTTCTCCATCAATTTTGACTACAGCTTACGCAGTTCCATCATATTGAGGGCTATCAGTCCCTCTGGCGTTTTTTTCTCCTGTATCCGCAAGACCGCCAAAACCGCATGAGCTAGAGGGAACTCTAACTCACCTTTGTCCAGAAGCGAGTTAGAGATAATCTGTGAATAATCGGCTAAGTATCAAGATTGGTTTGCTCGTGTTCTGATGAGCAAATCAATTGATTTCATATATAATTACTCAAGGTTGTTTTCATGGCGTATACTGGTGCGCTATTTCGTTCTTGTTTAGTGGATTGATGCGGTACATGGCTGGAAGAAAACCAACTAACAACAGTATGGCTGAACCAAAAGATCGCCAAGTGGAAGGGCTGAAACTTCCACCACACTCTTTGGAAGCAGAGCAATCCGTGTTGGGCGGTTTGATGCTGGATAATGAACGTTGGGATAATGTATCCGAACGTGTCACCAGCAATGATTTTTTCAGTCGTCCACATCGGCGTATTTTTGCTGAAATGCAGCGTTTGCTTGAAACGGGCAAACCTATCGACCTGATTACATTATCAGAATCCTTGGAGCAAAATGGGGAGCTGGATAATGTTGGCGGTTTTGCTTATCTGGCAGAATTGTCAAAAAATACCCCAAGTGCGGCGAATATTAACGCTTATGCGGATATTGTCCGTGAACGTGCTGTTGTTCGCGATATGATCGCCGTTGCTAATGAAATTGCAGATGCGGGGTATGATCCACAAGGGCGCACCAGCGAAGAATTATTAGATCTGGCGGAATCAAGGGTATTCCAGATCGCAGAAAATAGGGCGAATAAAGATGAAGGCCCGAAAGGAATTGAGCAGATCCTGGAAGAAACGGTTGAACGAATTGAACAATTGTATCAACGTCCGCATGACGGTGTGACAGGGGTTTCTACCGGTTATCAAGATTTGGATAAGAAAACTGCCGGCTTGCAAAAATCTGACTTAATTATTGTCGCCGCACGTCCTTCAATGGGTAAAACCACTTTTGCGATGAACTTGTGTGAAAACGCGGCGATGATGCAGGATAAACCTGTTTTGATTTTTAGCCTGGAGATGCCCGGCAATCAGATCATGATGCGTATGTTGGCGTCTCTTTCCCGAGTAGATCAAACACGTATTCGTACTGGTCAGCTTGATGACGAGGACTGGGCGCGTATTTCCAGCACCATGGGGATTTTGCTGGAAAAACGCAATATGTATATTGATGATTCATCCGGTTTAACCCCTACTGAAGTGCGCTCCCGGGCAAGAAGAGTTTTCCGTGAAAATGGTGGGCTTAGCCTGATCATGATCGATTACCTGCAATTAATGCGGGTGCCTTCCCTATCTGACAACCGTACCTTGGAAATTGCTGAAATATCCCGATCACTCAAAGCATTGGCGAAAGAACTCCAGGTACCTGTTGTTGCGTTATCCCAGCTTAACCGTAGTCTGGAGCAGCGAGCTGATAAAAAGCCCGTTAACTCAGACCTGCGTGAATCAGGCTCTATTGAACAGGATGCTGACTTAATCATGTTTATTTATCGTGATGAGGTATATCACGATAATAGTGAACTGAAAGGAGTGGCAGAAATTATCATTGGCAAACAGCGTAATGGTCCTATCGGTACAGTGAGGCTAACGTTTAATGGTCAATGGTCACGGTTTGATAATTATGCAGGGCCAGGCTACAGCGACGAATAAGCAGCAATGAATGACGTATTATTGAAAACCTACTGACCGGAAAAGAATAAAAAGGGGACAAAATGAAAGCGGCAACTGCTGTTATCAACCGCCGCGCTCTGCGACATAATCTGCAACAGGTCAGGGCGAAAGCTCCGAACAGTAAATTGCTTGCAGTTGTGAAAGCAAACGCCTATGGACATGGTTTATTGGAAACTGCGTATACAATGGAAGACGCTGATTGTTTTGGCGTTGCACGAATAGGGGAAGCACTGGCTCTGCGCAGTAATGGAATCATCAAACCAATCCTGCTTCTGGAGGGTTTTTTAGGGGCGTCAGACCTCCCTGTTTTGGTTGTCAACCATATTGAAACCGTGGTGCACAGCATCGAACAACTTGAAGCTCTGGAACAGGCTGATTTATCTCATCCCATTAAGGTGTGGATGAAGTTGGATACGGGGATGCATCGTCTTGGCGTTCGTCTGGATGAAGCAGAAAATTTTTATCAACGCTTGAGTCGTTGCTGTAACGTCGAACAGCCCGTTAATATGATCACCCACTTTAGTCGTGCTGATGAACCACTGGTGGATACAACTGCCCTGCAAATTGAACGTTTTATGTCATTTATTGCGGGCAAAGCTGGTGAAAAATCGGTTTCAGCATCTGGGGGAATTTTGTTGTGGCCACAGGCACATCTGGATTGGGTTCGCCCTGGCATCATGATGTATGGTGTATCGCCGATGGCAGATAAAACTGCGGTTGATTTCAATTTAATGCCAGCGATGACATTGAAATCTAGCTTAATTGCTGTACGCAAACACAACTCGGGTGAATCGGTGGGTTATGGCGGTACTTGGATTAGTGAACGTGATACATATTTAGGCGTTGTGGCAATCGGATATGGTGATGGTTATCCCCGCAGTGCACCATCAGGCACACCCATCTTTGTTAATGGACGTGAAGTTCCTCTTGTTGGCCGGGTTTCCATGGATATGATTACGGTGGATTTGGGGCCTGATTGTCAGGACAAAGTGGGAGATGAAGTTACCCTCTGGGGGGCAGTCCTGCCTGCTGAAAGAATTGCAGAATATACAGGGATTAGTGCTTATGAACTGATCACGAAACTAACCTCACGTGTTGCAATGGAATATCTGGACGAATAATCGGGTTAAGTTATATTGTCTGTTATTGTGTTTTTATTTCACTGTTTGTATACAACAGTTTTTATGCTAACTACGTAGCAGGGGGAGTATAACGTCGTGTTCCAGAATGTTGATGCTTACGCAGGTGATCCTATACTTTCGTTGTTGGAAATGTTTAAAAAAGACACCCGCGTAGAAAAAATTAATCTGAGCGTTGGGCTGTATTACGACGAACAGGGTATAACACCTCAATTGCAGGCTGTTGCAACCGCAGAAGAACAAATGAAAGCTTTGCCACAGTCTGCGTCTCTTTATCTCCCCATGGAAGGTTTGCTTGGTTATCGGCTGGCAATTCAAGAATTGCTGTTCGGTAAAGATCATCCGTTGTTGCAGCAAAATCGTATTGCAACGATTCAAACAGTCGGAGGCTCAGGCGCACTAAAAGTTGGTGCTGACTTTTTGCATCGTTATTTCCCTGATTCTGAAGTGTGGTGTAGTGATCCGACATGGGAAAACCATTATTCAATTTTCTCTGGAGCAGGGCTCAAAGTAAATTATTACCCTTACTTTGATAATAAAACTAAAGGGGTAAGATTTGATGAAATGCTGGCAACTTTCCGGCAATTGCCGGCAAAAAGCATTATTCTGATGCACCCTTGTTGTCATAACCCAACCGGCTCTGATCTCACTAATGAACAATGGGATCAGGTAGTTCAGGTCGCTAAAGAGCGGGCGTTGATCCCATTCCTTGATATTGCTTATCAGGGACTTGCTGATGGGATGGAAGAAGATGCTTACGCGATTCGGGCAATGGCAAATGCAGAATTACCTTGTTTGATCAGCAATTCGTTTTCAAAAATCTTCTCCCTGTATGGTGAGCGTGTTGGTGGATTGTCCGTTATTTGCGATGATGCCGAAACAAGTGAATGTGTTCTGGGGCAATTGAAAGCCAGTGTACGTCGGATTTATTCCAGCCCACCGAATTTTGGTGCTCAGGTTGTAACAAGAGTCTTAGCTGATCCGTTACTAAAAGCGCAATGGCTGAAAGAAGTTGAGCAGATGCGTTTACGCATTCTGGAAATGAGAACTGTATTGGTTAGCGCATTGAAACATGTGCTGCCAGAGAAAAACTTTGATCATTTGCTGAAACAACGCGGTATGTTTAGTTATACCGGCTTTAACTCTGAACAGGTTAATCGCCTGCGTGGAGAATTTGGAGTCTATTTGATTGGTTCTGGCCGGGTTTGCATGGCCGGAGTAAACCATCATAACGTACAGCGTGTTGCAGAAGCATTTGCGGCAGTGAGTCAGTGATTTTTGATTCCCTGAATATTGGGGGAATTGATGAAGATAATCACTACAGCCCTTTGTTCTGGTATTAGGCAAAGGGTTTCTTTTATTCTACAGATATCTCTATTTAAGATAAAAATAAAAGATTTTTATCGGTTATTTCATGATAGTAAATCACTCACTATGTTAATTTATAATCGTTTTCTATATAGTAAGCATTGATATATATCAAGTACTGATATGTGAAATCTCGTTTCTCCCACCTTTATATTAAATAGCAAAAATGCTTAAACTAATATTTTTTAATTTCAAAAGATTAATCAAATAGGAATAAAGAAAATGTAATACCAACTCTTGAACTCTTTCATCAATTATTAAGGTGAATATTAGTTTGTAAAGGTGTAATACGCTTTTATTGGGATAATTTTAAAGAGCTAAAGCATTATGGATATGCAATCAAGAAAGTATGGTAGAACTTTTCATTATCCGTTCTCACTAGGAACAACCAGTGATGATCGTATTAATCATGATTGGTGGCAGAATATACAGGACATTAATCAGCTTATTCACACAGAAAAATTAGATGGTGAAAATAACTGCCTGAATCAATATGGTGTATTTGCCCGTTCTCATGCTGCACCGACACAATCAGCATGGACGCAGCAGATCCGCCAACGTTGGCAATTAATTAAGGGTGATTTGGGAGATATCGAGATTTTTGGTGAGAATTTGTATGCCATTCACTCTATCGAATATCGTCACCTTGAAGAATATTTCTTTGTCTTTGCTGTGCGTATTAAAGATATGTGGCTCAGTTGGGAAGAGGTAAAGTTTTATGCTGCCTTATTTGATTTTCCTACCACGCCAGAAATTGCCATTCCTGAAACACGAGATGAATCAGTGTTCATTAAAAATATTATTCAAACCGCAAAGCAGGAGAGTCGCTTTTCTTCATGGGATACACAAATAAAACAGCTTTGTTCAATGGAAGGCATTGTCAGCCGTGATGCAGGTGAGTATTCAGTTATTGATTTCCCGCATCATGTTTTTAAGTTTGTGCGCAAAAACCATGTTAAAACGGATATTCATTGGAAGCATCATTGGCAACGAGCGCCTCTTTACTTTGAATACCATTCGGTTGGAGAGAGAAAATGAGTTGGATATTCAGTAAAAATAAGTCATGGGATTATTTATCTAAAACGTTTTCTTTCATTGCTGATATGAGGGGAGTTCAGCAAGATCCCATTCACCACGCTGAAGGTGATGTTGCCATTCATACTCAAATGGTACTGGCAGCATTGGAACAGTTACCTGAGTATCAAACACTGGGGAAAGAAGAACAGGAAATACTTTGGACGTCTGCTTTATTGCATGACGTGGAAAAGCGAAGTACTACGCGGATGGATTTAGATGAACGAATCGTTTCTCCCGGTCATGCCCGTAAAGGTGAGTTGACTGTCAGACAGATTTTTTTTCAGCAAATTCCTACACCATTTGCGATACGTGAACAAATTGCTGCTTTGGTGCGTTTTCACGGATTACCACTATGGCTGATGGAAAAACCTGAACCACAGAAAACTCTGTTGGCGGCGTCATTACGTGTTGATACTTATCTATTAGCTTTATTGGCGAGAGTCGATGTCTTAGGGCGCAAATGTTATGATGCACAGGAATTACTGGAACGCATCGAATTGTTCGAACTTTATTGTCGTGAACAAAATTGTTGGAGTAATGCACGAAAATTCTCTTCGCCAGAAGCTCGTTTTTATTATTTTTCTACGGAAAGTAAACAGCCGGATTATCAACCTTATGATGATTATGGTAGTCAGGTGATTTTATTATGTGGATTACCTGGCATGGGAAAAGATCACTTTATCCAGCAGTATTACCCAGATTGGTTTGTCATTAGCTTGGATGCAATGCGCCGTCATTACCAGATAAGCCCAGAAGACAAGAATGCCAATGGCTGGATTGTACAACAGGCAAAACAGCAGGCCAGAGAGAAATTGCGTAACCGACAGGATTTTGTCTGGAATGCTACCAATCTTACCGCTCAAATGCGTCAGCAACTTATTAAGCTATTTGTCAGCTATGACGCTAAAGTTAAGATTGTTTATATCGAACAAGACTATAAACGATGGTGGAAACAAAATAATAATCGCGAATATGTTGTACCGGATAAAGTGATGGATCGAATGCTGTCTAAGCTGGAAGTTCCGACGCCTGAAGAGGCACATGAGGTGTGTTATTTCATCAATAATTCAATGAATTATGAATATAAATTTCCTTCTGAATGGTCTTTCAGGGAAAAGAGAAGGCTGTAGAGTGTATCAGCCTTCTTTTCTCTGCCAAGATAACAAAATGTTATTACTGCAATAGCTGATAAAACGTTGGGTTATCGTCACACTGCCCGCTACCGCATTCCAGCACAGTAGAGACCAGATTAGCGGTGATCAAGATCGCGAACAATCCCATGACAAGTTTACCGAGTATGTGTGGTGAATATTTTGCCGGATCATGATTACCTGCTTTCAGGGGCATGATGGCAGCAATAGCAATAATGGTAAGAATAGATAAGATTGCAGCCCACGTATAGAAGTGCAAACCAAAGAAAGTGGAGCCATACCCTGCATCTCCAGGCAGGATATGTAAAGAAACCTGACGCATAGCAACAAAGCCAGTGACAATACAGCCCAGTAAGGAAAAGCTGTAGTGAGCATTTTTAACACCAAAATAGATATTAAACAGAAAACCAAAGCCAATCATAATGATACCTGCACGTTGCAGCAGACATAGCGGGCAGGGAAGTTCAAAACGTGCCAGTTGATAATAAAATGCCACGATTAGAATGACACAAATACCAAATAAACCAAGTATATTCAATGTAATGGCAGGATTAAGGTTGCGAGATGTTGACATAGTATTATTCATTACGGCCTCCGGTTAGAAAGAAAGATTCAGTGCATCAGTGGCGTGATATTTAAACCAAAATACCGTGATGATTAATAAGGCAAACCAAAGCGTATAAGTCAGTTTTTTCTTGCCAGTAACAACAGTAGCAACCATAACTAACGCAACTAAAAATGGTAAAAACATATACATATTTAATCTCCATTATAAGTTAACAAAATATATAATATCATTATGAAATTAATTTGACTATAATGTGAACACTGTATCTTTAAAGGCTCAGCAATAATCTTAGAACAACAATATCAGACTGATCTAAATAGGATTATTTCGTTGATTATTACAGCCGGAAAGGTGTTTGTTGCATTAAAAAATATTAGAATAATTTAATAAATAAACAAAGCCTCTCCAATTGGAGAGGCTCTTTGCTGATTATGATTGGTGAAATAGTATTAATTTTTATTGAGTATCTGCTTAAGGAAACGTGCTGTATGGGATTTTTCACATTTCGCCACATCTTCTGGCGTTCCTGCTACTAATATTTCTCCGCCACCACTCCCACCTTCTGGGCCAAGATCGACAATCCAGTCCGCAGTCTTGATAACATCCAGATTGTGTTCAATCACTACAATGGTATTTCCCTGATCCCGCAATTGATGTAGAACTGACAACAGTTGTTGGATATCAGCAAAGTGTAATCCAGTTGTTGGTTCATCAAGAATATAGAGTGTTTGACCTGTACCACGTTTAGATAACTCGCGTGCCAGTTTAACCCGTTGTGCTTCTCCACCGGAGAGTGTGGTGGCAGACTGTCCAAGACGAATATAGGAAAGACCAACATCCATTAACGTTTGCAATTTACGGGCAAGGGCAGGTACTGCATCAAAAAAGCTACGAGCTTCTTCAATGGTCATATTCAGTACCTCATTGATATTCTTGCCTTTATATTTAATCTCCAACGTTTCGCGGTTATAGCGCTTTCCTTTACACTGATCACAGGGAACATAAATATCAGGCAGGAAATGCATTTCCACCTTAATTACCCCGTCCCCCTGACAGGCTTCACAGCGTCCGCCCTTAACATTGAAACTAAAACGACCCGGTGTATAACCACGCGTACGGGATTCAGGTACGCCAGCAAACAGTTCTCTTACTGGTGTAAAGACGCCGGTATAAGTGGCGGGATTCGAGCGAGGTGTTCTGCCGATCGGGCTTTGGTCAATATCAATGACCTTGTCAAAATGCTCCAGACCTTGAATATCCACATAAGGGGCAGGATTAATATTAGTTGCGCCATTTAACTGGCGTTGTGCGATTGGGAATAACGTGTCGTTGATTAATGTCGATTTACCGGAGCCTGAAACCCCCGTGATACATGTGAACAAGCCGACAGGTAGTTTTAATGTCACTTTTTTCAGGTTATTGCCCTTCGCGCCAATTAACTTCAACATCTTGTTGGGATCAGCATTGATTCGTTGTCCCGGGATAGCAATCTCACGTTCGCCACTCAGAAATTTCCCTGTGAGAGACGTTTGGCTTGCCATGATGTCATCAATAGTTCCTTCGGCAACAACTTTACCGCCATGAACACCCGCTCCCGGTCCAATATCAATAATATGATCAGCGGCGCGAATAGCATCTTCATCATGTTCAACAACAATAACGGTATTACCTAAATTACGCAGATGCAGTAAGGTTTCCAGCAAACGTTCATTATCACGTTGGTGGAGACCAATGGAAGGCTCATCCAGAACATACATCACGCCAACCAGACCTGCACCAATTTGGCTTGCTAACCGGATACGCTGGGCTTCACCACCGGAAAGGGTTTCTGCTGAACGGGAAAGTGTCAGGTAATTTAAACCAACATTGACCAGAAACTTCAGACGATCACGGATCTCTTTCAGCACTTTTTCAGCAATTTTGGCTCTTTGTCCGCTCAATTTGATGTTTTGGAAAAACTCCATCGCATGACCGATGCTGAAATCAGAAATCTGTGGCAGGGTGGTATTTTCGATAAAAACAAAACGCGCTTCTTTGCGCAAGCGGGTTCCTTCACACGAAATACAGGAACGATTACTAATATATTTGGCTAATTCTTCCCGTACAGCGGAAGATTCTGTTTCTTTATAGCGGCGTTCCATATTATGCAGAACACCTTCGAATGGGTGATTACGGACAGTTGTATCCCCACGATCATTGGTATATTTGAATTCGATAGATTCCTTACCTGAGCCATACAAAATTACTTTTTTAATGGCAGGATTTAATTCATCGAATGGTGTTTCTATATCGAATTTATAATGGTCTGCCAGAGATTTTAGCATCTGGAAGTAATAGAAATTACGGCGATCCCATCCACGAATAGCGCCACCTGCGAGAGAAATACTGCTATTTTGAACCACTCGGTCAGGATCGAAAAATTGCTGGACACCCAAACCATCACAAGTAGAACAGGCGCCTGCCGGATTGTTGAAGGAAAATAAGCGTGGTTCCAACTCGCTCATACTGTAACCACACATTGGACAGGCGAAATTGGCTGAGAAGATCAACTCTTCGGCCTGATTATCATCCATATTGGTAACGACAGCCGTACCGCCGGAAAGCTCTAAAGCGGTTTCGAAAGATTCTGCCAGACGCTGAGCCAGATCCGGGCGTACTTTGAAGCGGTCGATGACAACTTCAATCGTATGTTTTTTCTGCAATTCTAATTTAGGCGGATCGGAAAGGTCACACACTTCACCATCAATACGGGCGCGGATATAACCTTGTGTAGCCAGATTTTCCAACAGCTTGGAATGTTCTCCTTTACGCTCTTTGACTACCGGAGCTAATAACATCAGACGTTGCCCTTCCGGTAATGTGAGAACATTATCTACCATCTGACTAATGGTTTGTGCAGCCAGTGGAATATCATGTTCGGGACAGAGAGGCTCGCCGACACGGGCAAACAGCAGACGGAGATAATCGTGAATTTCTGTGATTGTCCCGACGGTTGAACGCGGATTATGAGAAGTTGATTTCTGTTCAATGGAAATGGCAGGAGACAGGCCTTCAATGTGGTCGACATCCGGTTTTTCCATCAATGATAAAAACTGGCGGGCATATGCAGAGAGAGATTCTACATAACGACGCTGGCCTTCTGCATACAGTGTATCGAAAGCCAGAGAAGACTTACCGGAGCCAGACAACCCCGTAATGACTATCAGTTTGTCACGGGGAATTATCAGGTTGATATTTTTGAGATTATGGGTGCGGGCGCCCCGAACTTCGATGTTATCCATTTACCATTACCCAGATTATTTATCGTGCTCAACTAAAGAACGCATTATTATTGCACAAACTATCCTGAATGGATATACAGTATTAACAGAGATTCATGCTGTAATAATTACAGTGCATATCAAGTGCTTTCAGTTGTTGTATCGCTGATAAGGGTAGCTAAAAAGTAACAACATGAAAGATAAAGGATATAAAGTACGATGCGCTTCGCAAAGTATAATATAAAGGGTTTTTGTTTAAAGTTAGCCCTCGCATGGTAAACTACTTTGTTTATAATTATAGAAGTTCGTTTTTAGCAGAAATCATTTCATCAGGAGTATTCCCAATGGCCAGCAGAGGCGTAAACAAAGTTATTTTAGTGGGTAATTTGGGGCAGGATCCGGAAATTCGCTATATGCCGAATGGCGGTGCAGTTGCCAATATTACTCTGGCAACGTCCGATAGCTGGCGTGATAAGCAAACCGGTGAGATGAGAGAGAAAACTGAGTGGCATCGTGTGGTGATTTTCGGCAAATTGGCAGAAGTCGCAGGTGAATATCTGCGCAAAGGTTCTCAGGTTTATCTCGAAGGGGCTTTGCAGACCCGTAAATGGCAAGATCAGAATGGGCAAGACCGTTACACTACTGAAGTAGTGATTAATCCTATCGGTGGAGTAATGCAGATGTTAGGCAGCCGTGGTGCAGCACAGGATGCACCAGCACAAGGCGGCTGGGGACAACCACAACAGCCACAAGCTTCTCAGCAATTTAGTGGTGGCGGTATGCCATCATCTCGTCCGGCACAATCTCCTGCTCCGCAGAGCAATGAGCCACCAATGGATTTTGATGATGATATTCCGTTCTGATTTGGAACTTAAATATCATTAAAAAACAATATCAAGGCCCCGTTTGTGCGGGGCTTTTTGTTTTTTTAGCTTTATACCAATAAGGAAAAGCCGGTGATAATTCAAATCACAAGGAAGTCCCCATCCAAGAAGAAAGCATTTTTATAATGTTGGAAAAGATAAAAAATCTGTATAAATAATAACCATTTCTTGTCGGGCAATGATATAGCTTCCTTTGATTATTATTGGCTATTCTCCTTTATGGCAATATGTAACTTCAGAATTGCCAATACTTTTAAGAAAAGAAAAAACTAAAGAAAATATTTTATAAGTATATCTGAATATATAGCCAGCAACTGACTCAATCCGTATTGAGAGTAAACCTCTTTTTCAGATGTCTAGTCCTGATATACGTTGACTCTATTTTTCCTGATCTGGCGATAAAGCATGAGATCATGAATAGAGTTCACACCGCCTTTATTCAGTACAGAGCTATGAAAGAAGCAATGGCGAGTATTCAATGGGAAAAGCGGCTATTTCCTAATGCAATCCGGGCAACGATTCACCATAAGACAATACCTGTACTTGGTATCAGGATATATCCTGGCTACAAGAACTATTCACCTCATCTTCCCTACCATGGTATTGCTGTTGTTGAATACAGAAATAATGTCTGGCGAATGAGTAATTGGATATTCGATTAATCAAGCAGGAGCTGATATTAGTAAGACAACCGGGTTCTCATCTATTGTCACAAGCCACTATTTGTTTTTTGGAATTGTGTCAATGGTGTTAGGCCATGCAATTATGATGATAGTTATGTCAGCCGCCTCAATTGCTTCTGTCGGTTATGGATTGGGAAATTCAGAAGCGGGCATATTAATTGGTGCTCATCTTGTAACCATGTTCGCTCCCGGTGTTATCACAGGTATGCTGATATCAAGAATGGGGGCAAATCGTATTATTCTATTGGGCGTTCTCTTTAATCTTGCCGGTTTTCTGGTAGGGCTTACCAATGAAACAGAAATTGTTATTCTCGGAGTCCCGCTGATTTTTGCCGGATTAGGATGGAACCTGATGTTCTTAGGGGGAACTCATATTATCAATAGTATGTCTGATGGTATCAGTAAAGTCCGTGTTCAGGGTGTGAGTGAAACTCTTCTGGCTACTGTGTCAACGATATTCTCACTTGCATCTGGGGGAATTTATGAGGCACTTGGTTGGAAAGGGCTGATTTGGGCTGTAACAATAATGACGTTACTAACTATAACGTTATTTTTATTCGTGTGCTTTTGATATCGAATGCTTTTGATAAATCGGAATGAATTTCCTGCGAAAAATAGATGAGAACCAGAACGCATTTTTCAAATAATTTATCTGATTTATTTGCTTTTTCTGGCAGACTTTCTATATGCTTAGTCTACCGAATAACCAGAAAGTATCGTTACTTTCCCAGATAAAAAAAGGAGGCCCTATATGTCTATGCAGCGTTTATTCGCTCGCTTCTTTGGTATTAGAAGCTCGCTCAAGGGTTTGTGGCATCCGCTGCGATAATCTTAGCTTGAGCGAAAAAATATTTAGTTACTAACATAAAGTAGTAACTTCACAAATTAGAATTCTCTTCACTCAAGCTCGAAGAATTATTGTCAGCATCTGACAACGGTGTTTTGCACCCAAAATTCTTGAGTTATCTATGAGCACTTATTTATCTGCACAATCACTTTCTATTGCTTTCTCTTCGGCTCCTTTGTTTGAGGATATAACATTTACTCTGAACAAAGGCGACAAAATTGGGCTTATCGGTCATAACGGCTGTGGTAAAAGCACCCTGATGAAATTACTCAGCGGTAATTTGGAAGATTACAGCGGTAAGATCACAATTGCGAGTCAGTGTGTTCTGGCGTATGTCGAACAGCATTTACCCTTATCTCTGCATGATGCCACATTAATAGAGGCTATTAGCGAGAAAGTTAAAGTTGACGAAATTTGGCGAGCCGAGCTTCTGTTGTCTGAACTGGGATTCCCTGAACAGGATTGGCAAACACCTATCGGAAATCTTAGTGGTGGGCAACATATGCGACTGTTACTTGGTCGTGCGGTGATCCAGCAACCTGATTTACTTTTATTGGATGAGCCGAGTAACCATCTGGATCTGACTTCTCTGCTATGGTTGGAATCTTTTTTGTCTCAGTGGAAAGGATCGTTTGTATTGGTATCGCATGATCAGATTTTACTGGATAGGGTGACTAATACTACCTGGATTATGCGGGACAAGACCTTATATCACTTCGGCATGGCTTGCTCTCAGGCAAGGCAGGCATTGCTCGAACGCGATCAGACGGATCTGCAACGTCATGCCAGTGAGCAAAAAGAGATAGACCGGCTGGAGCAGAGTGCTGAACGGTTAGCCACATGGGGTAAGGTTTATGACAATCCTGATCTTTCTCGTAAAGCGAAGACGATGCTGGCACGTAAACAGCGTCTGGCTGAGCAGCAAACCAAACTTACTCAAGGCACTCCATGGAAGCTGACTCTTCAGGGGGATGCATTACCGGCTAACCGATTGCTGGATATTGAACATATGGCTGTTATGCCTTTGGGTACTAATGTGGTTCTGTTCAATGTGCTGTCGAAACAGATCAAGAGTGGCGATAGAGTCGCTGTTCTGGGTAACAACGGTTGCGGTAAGTCTACTTTGCTGAAAGTGTTGTATAAAGAATATCTGGAAAAGACATTGCAGAATGTGAATTATCATCCTCTATGTCAGCTCGGTTACTACGATCAATCGCTGGAGCAGATTCAGGATGATGAATCACTGAGTGATGCGTTAATTCGTTTTGCACCAACCAGTGATGATCAGCGTAAACGGGCGCTTATCAGCGCAGGTTTTGAATATCAGAGGCATCAGCAGAAGGTGGCATCACTGAGTGGCGGTGAACGGGCGCGTTTATTGTTCATAGGGTTAACATTAGCGCGTTACCATCTGCTGTTTCTTGATGAACCCACTAACCACCTTGATCTGGAGGGTAAAGAAGAGCTCTTTGATACCCTGAAGGAATATAAAGGTGGGGCTTTGATTGTCAGCCATGATAGAAGTCTTATTGAGCAAAGCTGTAACCGCTTTTGGTTGATCAATAAAGGTGAGTTAACTGAATATCATAATGTTGAAGAAATCTATTCTTTGCTCGGACAGGGGGATAATTTAGAGAAACCAAATCGGCAGCATCTTACTGATTGCAATAAACAAGAATCGGCAATGGTGTGGGATGAAGAGGTTTTACTGCAACGCCTGATAGAGTTGGAAAAGCTGTTGCAGGAGGATTTGAGCAGAAGACCAAAACATCAAAAGCCCGCCTTGCAAGAGGAATGGCGACAGGAGATTGAAATTATAAGCAGACAGCTTTAGTGCATAACCTGTAAGTCGTGTTAACTGTATCTGACCGCCATTGGCTTTGTTTTAATGACGGTCAGATTATTTTAAATAATTTTCGGATTATCGTGATGTATTATATTGGAAATTCACAGAAATTCGTTGAATTCATCTGCATTCGGCAGTTTTATAGTATGTTTGAATCCTGCTAATTTTACTTCTTGGCGTGAAAGTTCGATATCTGCGGGTTGTATCACAGAACTTCCGAAATCGTAAATAATAGATTCCTCACCACGGCAAATAGCTTGATCCTGTTTTTCACTTTTGTCTTTAACTATCTGATTGCATTTATGATAATTGCTAATGGCCGTATTACCATGTTTTTTTGTCAGCATTCGCATTGTTTGCTGTGGAGATAAAATAACGGCGCTCGCATTATTGCCACCAAATCCTTTTGAATTGATGATTGTGGCACGCATATCTTTACCCTGTTCACCAGTAAATTTATCCTGCATTAAGATGTTCAGATTGGAAGAATGTACATCTTCAGCAATATGATCAATTGTTTTAATGCCGGGTATCCATCCATATTGCCAAACGCCTAGCGTGTTGGCTAACTGATCACCGGCAGAGACAGAAAAGGAGTGCCCGACATATGCCTTAATGGCAGTAACATCCCAGTGGTTGAGGCCAAAGACTTTCGCGATTTCATTAATAATATGGCTTTCTGTAACCCTATTTTGTGGTGTCCCTGTACCGTGTGCCTGAATATAGGAATGCTGTAATTTTCCATCCAGAAGGCTATCTGTAAGGGAAGCGGCTTTCATCATCGTGATATAGTTACCGATTCCGGGGGAAGAGATGGATTTTTTATTCGCATCGGCATTCACGAAAACATCAGGCACCGATCCAAGAATATTAGCACCACATTGCAGAGCGAGGTCGTCACTCATAAGCAGCACAAACTGTGATGATTCGGAAAGAGTGAGTCCGACATTAGTTGAAAATGGGCGGCAGGCACGGCGATGGTCGACAGTGTTGGTTCCGTCCAATTTACATAATAGGTGATCTTCTGCGAGAGCTCCCATGGCACGGAATCCTTCAATAATCTCAGGAGTAATAGGTGCTTCGGCACATCCTACTAAACAGACTTTTGCCTTACCTTGCCTTATGTCATTAACGCCTTGTTTAAGATTGTACAGAAAGCTGGCACAGGCACCAATATTGGCAGATGTGCTTCCTATGTTATTGATAACATAACTATTAATAAAATCTGCTGGCATATCCGGTAAGGAGAGTGGCAACATTTTTGAGCTAATACGTAAGCCATTCAGTGGATTACCGATCAATCCTGATAGTGAAAACTGATCTACCTGGCCTAATGCACTGCTGGCGTAGACAGAAACCTGATCAGGCTCTACTAATGCATATATATCTGACCATGAAATCCCGATTGAGTTGAGTAAATCTGAGGCACCATATACGGTGAGACGTAAACCGCGAGGATGGTGATGAGCATTATATAAATTTCCTATTTCAAACCCTTCCGGTAATTGTCCTGCGCTGGACATAGAAAGTGGAATATAAGTTGATTGTAATAGTTGTACTGTGTCTTTGTCAGAATCGGTTATTATTTTATTAACTGGCACTTGCTGTGTATCGAAAAGAGTTATTTTTCTAATTAGTGTGCCATTTTTTGCTTGTTCAATTTGGGTATCAGTTACAGATTCTGTTCCATTAATAATACCCATTCGATGACATAAGTCGCTCCATGTATCTTTCATTATTTTGCCATTAAGGCTATTTGATACGATGCGTTTATATCCGTGAAATCCAGAACTTCTTCCAGCCGTATTGATACCACCTAAACCAACAATTACGGGTAATTTACTCATTATGAACTCCAAAAAGGCTTTTCCTGAAGTTTAGCAATTGGTGTAAATTAATACTCTGATATATTGGTCATTAAAACTGAGAATATTGTCATCTGATCTATTTCTATCGAAACTGAAATATCAAATATTATATACCCGCTGTTTTTCAGGTTACAGCTTTGTTGGCGATATCCTGAAATTCCATAGAATATAGGCAAGAAGCGTATATGATGTCTGGAGACTGAGTATGAATATAGCATTTGTCTTATATGATAAAGCGTTACAAAGTGGGATTACGTTAGCATCGGATATGTTAAACAGCGCCAGCAGCTTAAGAAGCCACATAGAGCAGAGAGAGCAGCCGCTTGTCATGTCTGTTGTAGGGGATATGAAGAAACACCACCAACAGATACCGCAAATTATGCTGCATACTCACCATACATTTTCAGAGTTTATCGATTTTGATTTAGTGTTTTTGCCTCCGATGTGGGGAAATCCATATCCTGTGATGGTTGGCAGGAAAGATATCATTTCATGGCTACGCAGACAAAAAGAAAATAATGCTGTCATTGTTGCAACCGGAACCGGGGTATTCTGGTTAGCGCAAGCGGGCTTACTTGATAAAAATACAGTAACAACCCATTGGGCTTTTTATGACAAATTTGCACGTCAATTCCCAACCGTGAATGTAAATTGTAAGGCAAGTATTACCTATAATGATAATATTTACTGTGTAAAAAGTATTAACTCTCAAACAGAGTTATTGGTTTACCTTATTTCCCTGTTTTTTGGCCTGCCTATCGCTAAAATTATTGAGAAACATTTTATGCATGAAGTGTCCGACTTCCAATCAGAGCCATTTTTTCAAGTGGGAGGTAGTACACAGTTTGATGAAATAGTATCGATAGCCCAAAGTTATATTAAACAGAATATAACATCGCATATCACCATTAAAGACATTGCCAGTTATGTCGGAGTATCGGAAAGTACTTTGGTCCGTAATTTCAGAGCGCAAGTCGGAGTTTCTCCCCATAAATATAGGCTTAATTACCGTTTATTAACAGCAAAGCAGTTGTTGAAAGATAATAACCTGAATTTATTGCATGTCGCACAATTAGTGGGATTTAAGGATCCTCACTATTTTAGTAAGGTGTTTGAACAACATTTTGAGCTGACTCCAATAGCTTACCGTAATCTGGTAAAAGCAAAGGCGTTCCATGCCTGATAATTCCATGTTTGATAATTTAAATCTATGTCTCAATATTCCCGATTTCCTAACCCAAGTCCTCGTAAGCCAATTGCATTTAACTCAGTAACCGTGAAACGGTTTTTCCAATTCTTTTCATAATGTTCCGGAGCAAAGTCTGGTGGAGATGTGCCATGTTCAAGGGCTTCAGTCACTTGACGGGCATAGGCCAGATTTCTGTTACACAATGGCGCGGCGGGAATATACATGACATTTCCCCAGCCCTGTTGATTTTCTACAGGAGCAACCGAGTGGATTAGATCACAGTGCCACCAGACAGAATCGCCAGCCTGTAATGCCGGGATACTGCATAACCCACGAATAAGATGAGGATGCCATTGTTCTGAGATAGGAAGTGCTTTGCCGGGAGCCACACCACACAATTCATCTGCGGGTACATCATTCAGTAGTGGGCGTAGCAGAATATAGGCCATTGCTTCAGGAACGGGCACAACATGCAAAAGCCCCTGATCGATCAACATATCCGACAGCGCAGTCCAGCCTTGAAATGTTCTAAATACAGAACACCTTGCTATGTTATTGAATTCATTTACATCGGGACGATAGGCAGCATCCCAGGGATCGTATTCTGCAAACTGGTTGGTGAAGATTTTTCTGAATACGTTTTGATAGTCTGGCTGTAACCAGCGTTCCAAAGCTCCTGAATCTGTGTGAGCTCCCAGACCCCTGGATGTCGTACCCGGCGGTCTGCGGCGAATACGATCGGGATAAATCATGCTGACGTCAGGCTCGAACCATCTCACTCCATCTGATTCAAATTTCCATAAGTGATTCAGAAAAGACTGTACCAACGCAATTTCTTCGCTTTGTCTGGCTTGCATTTGTGCATGGGACCAGTAAATCGGATAAATTTCCGGCCGGGATGCTTTAAGACTACCGAAATAATTATCTTTTGGTCCCTGATAGAAGCGTTCAAACTCATTGGTATTGAGGTAATCAAGCATGGACTGATCCCATGCGATTGCCTGATCCTGTGGGAAGTTTTGCCTGACGACCAAACAGCCACGGCGCTTAATCTTTTGTATGATTTCCTCTGTTATTCTACCTTCAGCCATATCACGCCAATGTATTTCAGGCCAGGCGCTACCCATGTTTTTTTCATCTTCTTTGGCTACAGTTAATTCTTTTTCTATTTTGTCACATACCTGGGAGAAGAGAGTTTCAACGTCACCGATTTGCTTACGCAGAATTTGTTTCATCTGGCGAATTCTTTTGTGGTAATCATCAGGAAAGCTGGTGGTGGTAAAAGAAGTATCCATAGTAATCTCTGTTTATGTATGGGGTTTTATATTTGGACAAAAATTAATCTACCTCCGATTCATAATATATCAACTATGTTTTAGTCAATTTGTGGCAAAACATTTTGAAATGACAAACAAAAATTGTTTTTAATTAATATTAATGGAGTAATGTTTTGATGTTGGAAGTGGAAATCATCAACGCTTTCTTTTCCAGCCTGGTGTGGATCACGCCATCTTCAGCTCTGTCTTTTGCTCCTTCTGATAAAGAGCAACGGAAGTTACTAATGTTTTGAGTTTTTACCATATCGTAAATAATGAGGTAATAACTGGATTATGAGGCAATTTTTTTATGTTTTTCTTTTTTTATTTATTAATTGATGTTGTTGATTTTTATTTTTCTATGGAAAAGTAATTAGAGGTAAGAGTGATAATATATTTTTAATTGGAAAAATGACGCTATCTCCCTGCTATATGGATAATATTCCAATTCTGTTATGAAAATAGCACCATGTAAGATAATTGAACTTTTAAGGCACTTTATTGTGTTTATCAGCGTCATATATTAGTAGTGGCATTAATAGTAATCCCATCAAAGCGGCTGCAAGTGTAATCAGAGCAAACATTCCAGACCAATCATAATATTCAATAACTTGACTTAATGGCCAACCTGCAATGGCTGCGCTCAGATAGGCATATAAACCAAGATATCCTGTAACTGTACCTGCAGCTCTCTTATGACAATATTCTGTAGCTGCTAATCCAATGAGCATTTGTGGACCGAAAACAAAAAAGCCGATACTGAAAATACATGTTGCCAGTAGAATATCATTCTGTATTGGTGCGAGCCAAAGTGCTACAACAGAAAAAAACAATCCAAGAGAAAACAGTAAGATCATAGGAGCTCGTTGGCTGCGAAAGAGCAGATCTGAACCCCATCCCGAACAGAGTGTTCCGAGTAATCCACCCAATTCAAACAGTGAAAGAATCGTATTTGCACTGAGTAAGTCAGAACCATGTTTTTCTGATAGCCAGAGGTTTCCCCAGTCATGTATTGCCGTTCTAATGAAATAAATTAAAATATAGGAAATGCCGAGCAGCCAGATAGTACGGTTAAACACAATGGTTTCTTTTAAGATTTTTATCATTGGCATTGGCGGTGATAAATGCTCTTGTCTGATTTCCATTGCATCTTGCCGCCAATGTCCGATGCTGGGTAACCCATGCTCTTGTGGAGTACCTCGTAATTGCTGGCATAACCAAATCCCTAACAGAATACTGATGAGTCCAGGCAGCAATAGCGCTATTTTCCAGCTATATGTTGCAGCTAATAGTGTAGACAACAGTGTCAGGAGAACTCCACTTATGTTAATTGAAATGTTCCAACAACCCCACCAAAACCCTCGTTCATTACGGGAATACCAATAAGTTAGTAATCTTGCACACGGAGGCCATCCCCATCCTTGAAAAAAACCATTGAGGGTCCAAATAATTAATATGGCTGGCAATGAAGAACAAAATGTGAAAATAATATTAAGTATTCCAGTCACTAATAAGCCAGCACCCATAAACCAGCGATAGCCTGTATAGTCGTGGAAAATACCGGATACAAATTTCGAGAGGCCATAAGCAAGGTAAAATAGACTGGCTATCCAGCCTATATCATTTTTATCTAGTACCAGATCTACTTGCATTGCTGGCATGACAACATTCAAACTTCTGCGTGTAAGTTGAAATGTAGCATAGCCGATCAACATTGATATGAGTAAATGAACTCGCCAATAGCGGTATTGTTGTGAAATTTGTCCATTGCTATTGGCTTGCATAAAATTTCTCCATGAAAATAAGCCTATGTAAATAGAATAATTATGTGATTCTTTTAATTGCAATCTTATTGCTTACAATAGTCGCCTTTGTTACATCACTGCCTAAGTGCCGAGAAGGTTATTTCCTTGTTGCTGTCTGACAATTTGAAGTTTATTAGGTATTGATGTGAACTTTTGAAATATGAAGAGTCTCATTTGATTACCCGGTATATTTATCTGAATTTATGGGTAAATTAACAACAACATGAGTCCCTTTCTGTGTTTTTAATAGCCAACTCCCACCAAGTATACAAATCCTTTCTTCAATGCCTTTCAATCCAAAACCTCTGTTTTTTTTATCCTCCCTGATGCCGATTCCATTGTCACTAATGCGAAGTTTAATGAAATTTCCTTTTTGCTTTAGTGTAATAATTATTATGCTGGCATCGGCGTGTTTACTGATATTATTCAACAGCTCCTGAATAACTCGATAAAGTGTTAAAAGAATCGTGCTGTTCTTGGGTTCTTGCGGCAACTGGTAGTTGAACTGGCAAATAATGTTTTGTTCCTCGAAAGCAAACTCATTTACAAGATGGCAAATTGCCTGTTCAAATGACATTTCATCCAAAACAGGGGGACGCAATTCGCGAAGAAGCTGACGAGTAGATTGATGGATTTGTTGAGCAAGAGATTTAATCTGGTCAGCTGCTTTTATGGTCAGCGGAGAACTTGCCGTGCGTTTTACTAGCGTGGATTGGATTTGAATAGCTGTAATATTTTGCCCAATCTCATCATGTAGTTCTCTGGCTATGTTTTTACGAGTATCCTCTTCAATATGTACTATTTTCTGCATCAGAATTCGACGTGCAGTTAATTCCTTTTCGAGCTGTGTGCGATACCGGTTAAGATTTTCTGTTAGCCGTTGCTGATGAATAAGGCTACCCGCTAATTGTTGTTGCCGACTGATTGCTATGCCAAGCCCGATTCCCAATAAGGCTTGAGTCGTTAAGAAGACCTCTAATTCTTGCAGTTCACTGAAGGAACCACTGAAATGGTGAGCAGATGTGACAATCAGACTTCCCAATAAGGCAGAAAAAACACCTCCCTGCCAACCATAATGGTAAGCCATAAAAACATTAGGAATAAAGACTAAAATTGACAGAATTCCTTCAATTTTAGGTGATAAGAAAAATTGACCACTTACGCCTAATAAACTAAACAGGAAACACCACATAACTAAAGATGTGCGTAATTGTGGGTAGACAGAGTCATCTGTAATAGATTGCTTTTTTAGATTTTGCTCATATATATAGATATAAATCAGATAAATAAATGGGGATAACAGAACTCCGCCAGTTAGAGAACTGAGAAAAATAAGACTGGATTTACAGGACAACAGGCTACTGAGAAAAAGGGTTTGTAATAAACTGTTAATGATAACAGAAGCTAGCAGGATGGAGAGTTGCTGCCAATAAAGAGAATAACATTTCCATATCTGTTTAATGCTTAAGACTGTTATCAAACTGATAACAGGAGAGAGTAAAATGACTAAGTTTGTAATAAGTTGTTCGTTATTTAAACATATCAGGATGCTGTTCTCACTGATAATCAGAATTGGCAGGTAACGTCGCCATAATAAAATCATAAGTATCAGTCTCAGCCCTTGAGGTAAAAAAAGAGCGGCCTGTTGTCCATTTTTACTCAAATAAAAACTGATTATCCATAGTGAAATCCAGGTAAAAGAATAGAAAATCAATAAAAACAAGGACTGTAAACTAAAGCGGATTTTCCAATTCATCTATTAACCCGTAATAATTTGATGTTGTAATGCATAATGGACAAGATCAATAGTGGTGTCACACTGTAATTTACTTAGGATATTGGCTCGGTGAACATGTACAGTTTTAGGACTCAACATGAGTTGCTCTGCAATACTCCTGGCGTTTACTCCATTAATTAAAAGATTAAATATTTCTCGTTCTCGTGGAGTCAGTACTTGTAGAGCATCTAACTCTTGCGGTTTCTGGTGTAAAGCTTTCATGGCATCGGCACAAAGATAAATTTCTCCTTTATGAACGGTTCGTACTGCTTGTACCAGTTCTTCTGCTCCACAGCATTTTGTCAGATAGCCACGAGCTCCTGAATCAAGAGCGGTTTGCACAAGAGCAGCAGTATCATAAATGCTAAGCATAATAGTACGAAAATTAGGGCGGTTGGGACGCAGTCGTGCAAGGAGTTGCAAGCCATTTTCATGTGGCATAGAAATGTCCATGATAACTATATCAATATTTCTTTTTAGTAGGTCAGGCCATGCTTCTTTACTATTGCTGTATTGCCCTACTATTGTAATGTCATCTTCAAGTGTGAGTAGCTGAGCGAATCCTGATCTAACAACAACATGGTCATCAATAAGTGCAACTTTTATCTTCATTTTTTATGGTGATTTTTAGTATAAATGTATTTTATATATCATAATGTTTATGAAAAAGCTTTAGTGCAACTGAATGAGTTAAATTTGTTATGAAGATAACAAATTGAATAGTTACAAAAGAAAGTTACACATGTAGAATTTATTCTTGTTATAATTCATTATGTTTATTATTTTCTTATCAATAAAAATAAGAAATTTTACTGAGTTTGCTAGATGTTTTATTTATATATTGTTTAATGCTTTTATAATATCTGCAATTAAGCTTTATTGAATAACAAATTGATTAATTTATATTTGAAATGTAATAGTTAGATAATTGTTCTGTGTGATAAATAAAAATTAATATAATTATTGAATTTTTTCAATAGCTTTCTGGATAATAATTAATAATGTTGTTTATCCGCGCTCATCGTAATTGACATGTTAAATCATTTTGTGACAGGTATTCTCGCCAATGAGGCGAATGCAATGCCAATTACTCTATGACTATTTTAGTGAATATACTTTTCATATTTCAGGTTGCAGTTTTATTGATTACGCTACTTTTTATAACATGGCTGGCGGATATTATATCTGACAGCCAATTTTTTGAAACGAAAGAATAATATTTAGACATTCGGTAAATTGCGACCGTAATAAATTTCTTGAATCTCTTTTTTAAGTAAACGAATGATTTCGTTTTTTTCTGTTTCGCGTAATTCTTCGGCTGTGGTATTGAATAAATATTCATTCAGATCAAATTCTTTTAGCATCATTTTGGTATGGAAAAGATTTTCCTGAAAAATATTCACATCCATCATATAGTATTGAGATTGAATTTCTTCGGTCACATAATTTTGAATGGAATTAATCTCGTGATCGATATACAGTTTTACTCCGTTTATATCCCGGGTAAAACCACGAACACGGTAGTCCATCGTTACAATGTCAGATTCCAATTCATGGATCAGATAATTGAGGGCTTTAAGTGGTGAAATGACGCCACAAGTGGAAACTTCAATATCTGCCCTGAATGTACATATTCCGCCATCAGGGTGGCTTTCTGGATAGGTATGTACACAGATATGGCTTTTATCCAAATGGGCGACGACAGAGTCAGGCAGAGGGCCAGGATTTTCCGTATTATCCACAAGTCTGGGATCTATGGGTTCTTCACTAATCAGAATGGTTACACTTGCCCCTTGAGGATCATAATTTTGGCGGGCAATATTAAGAATGTTTGCACCAATGATTGAACAGGTTTCACTGAGAATTTCAGTTAAGCGATTTGCATTATACTGTTCATCAATGTACGCGATATAACTGTCGCGATCGGCGTTCGTTTTTGCATAACAAATATCGTAGATACAAAAACTCAAACTTTTTGTGAGATTGTTAAAGCCGTGCAATTTCAGTTTACGCAATTTATTTCACCTCCCGGTATGGGTGACTATTGGTTTCCAGATAGAGAGTCCAGCAAGTATTGTGGCAGAGCAAAACTACCTGCATGTACCGCTGGGGTGTAGTAACGGCAGGTTATAGCCGCATTGTCGAAACGTTGTTGCAGAGTTTTCAGAGATATTTGGCGCAAAGCAGGATTTTGGGTTGCCCATGCAAATGTCATGATCCCTCCGTAATAAGTAGGGATAGCAGCCTGATAAAAACCGCTGTCAGCAAAACAATGAGTTAATTTTTTATGGCTTGTGATGGCTTCACCCTGTTGCAGAAAGCAAACGCCATTTTGGGCTACAAAAATACCACCGTCATTCAGGCAGCGAGCGCAGCCTTCATAAAATTCAGATGTGAATAAACTTTCTCCGGGCCCTTCTGGATCAGTACAATCAGAGATGATGACATCAAATTTATCAGAGGTTGTATTAACGAAACTGACACCATCGTCAATGACGAGTTTGAAACGGGGATCATCGTAAGCCCCTGCATTATGGTTTGGTAAATATTGGCGGCAGAATTCAACAACTCCTGCATCAATTTCTACCATAGTGATATTATTGAGATAATTATGACGGCAAACTTCACGCAACATTCCGCCATCACCTCCACCGATAATCAAAACCTTTTTTGCCTGACCATGGGCAAATAGTGGAACATGCGCCATCATTTCATGATAAATAAATTCGTCACGCTCCGTCGTTTGTACTACGCCATCAAGAGCCATAATGCGGCCCATCTCTGCATTTTCGAAGATAATCAGATCTTGATGTTCGGTTTTGTTGTGATAGAGCACGTTTTCAACTGTGAAATACTGGCCAAAATTGGCATGTAATGTTTCATACCAAACGTTTTCTTGTGGCATGTATGGTATTCCTCCATTATGGCACTCATGATTATGGGGTGCACATAATAGCTAACTAAAAAGTTAGTTGCACTGTGATCGTTACCTGAGAGTGATTAGAAAGTTATTTGACATAAGCAAGTAGGCTGAGGGAGCGCCGGGCAAGAGAATGACATTTTACCTCATGAGGCAGGTTGATTCCCTTCAGATCGTTATAGCCCAACTGATTTAGTTTCTCCATTAACTGACCATCATAGTTACTAAGATCCCATTTATTACGTTGGGCAAAATAGACGATTGTACGTCTGATTTCTCTTTCCGGGATCTGACTATAACCGCAATCATATTTTAGGTAGATGTAGACTGCGGTGAGATCAGCAAGATCTTCAGCTTCATTTTCAGACAAAGCCCTTGCAGGTTGTGTGAAACCAAATAGAACCAGAATGTAAGTTAATAAGGCAAGTTTTTGCATAATTCCTATAATATTGATTTTTTACTATTTTGCTTAAGTTAACATATTAATATCTTTATTAGCCAAACTTTATTTACCTGAATTTGGAAAATTACCATTTTTAATTACCAGTAAAAATTACCGTATGTTAATGAATAGGGTTTGTTCTTATGTCAGAGAGTGTTATTTTATGCGCTCGATGAGCTTATGGTGTTGATCGGTGTGTAAATAATCACACTCATTATTGATGATTTTTGTGGTTATTTAAAATAAAATCAACTGGTTATATTTATAATGAAACATATTGTAGAAGTAATGATCTCCAAACAGGAGGTTAAGCAACGTATTGCTGAACTGGGGCAACAGATCACAGAGCATTACCGCAACAGCGATCGTGAACTGGTATTGGTTGGCCTGTTAAGAGGATCGTTTATTTTCATGGCGGATTTGTGCCGTGAAATTCAGGTCCCTCACGAAGTGGATTTTATGACAGCGTCCAGTTATGGCAGTGGAATGAACTCTACCCGCGATGTGAAAATCCTGAAAGATCTGGATGAAGATATTCGTAATAAAGATGTGTTGATCGTTGAAGATATTATCGATTCAGGCAATACACTAAATAAAATTCGTGAGATCCTGGCCCTGCGTGAACCAAACTCGCTGGCGATTTGTACGTTGCTGAACAAGCCATCCCGTCGTGAAGTTGATGTGCCAGTTGAATGGATTGGTTACTCAATTGAAGATAAATTCGTGGTTGGCTATGGTATTGACTATGCTCAGCGTTATCGGCATCTGCCTTATATTGGCCATGTTATTCTGCTGGAAGAGTAAATTCTTGCGCTAATGTACAAGGACATTGGTACAGTAAATAAATGGCAGTTTTAACTGCCATTTACTTTTACAGAAATTTGTTACTTTTTATTAGCCAGCTTAGAGATAGCCTGGCGGTAATTTAGTTCCAATTTTTCCCGGCTGTCTGCGGTAATATCCAGATCATGGAGTTCACCATCCTTCAAACCGTATACCCAACCGTGGATCATCACTTTTTGCCCACGTTTCCACGCTGATTGCATAATGGTTGAATGACCAAGGTTATAAACCTGTTCAATAACATTCAGTTCGCATAAACGATTCAGTCGATCATTAGGTGGCAACTCGCCAAGCATTGAGCTGTGTTTGTACCATAAATCACGGATATGAAGCAGCCAGTTATTGATTAAGCCTAATTCAGTGCCGTCTACTGCCGCTTCAATACCACCGCATCCGTAGTGACCACAGATGATAATATGCTCAACCTGTAAAACATCGACAGCATACTGTACAACGGATAAGCAATTTAAATCAGTATGTATAACAAGGTTTGCAACATTCCGGTGAACGAAAAGATCACCCGGTGCGGCATCGATCAGCTTTTCAGCAGGTACACGGCTATCAGAACAGCCTATCCATAGAAAGTGGGGCTTTTGTGCTTTTGATAATTCATTGAAGAAATGCGGGTTTTCTTCATTTACGGATTTAGACCACTGCTTGTTCCTGGCAAACAGCTCTTCAATTTTTCTCATCATGACTAATAGCCTGGCAACATTTTTGAGATAGAATCATATACAACATTAATTGAGAATTTAATATTTAATTGAGTAATGTTTTTGATTTGATCCCTATCATTGAAAAGAAGTATAGGGAAAATAGTGGCATAATCTCTATCTTGCACTCAAAAATAGCAAAGAATAAAGGTGTTTTTGACTTATGGCTTATGCATTGGAATTAACGCAGCTCACGAAGACCTATAAAGGTGGAGTAAAAGCATTGCGTGGGATTGATTTACGTGTAGAAGCTGGCGATTTCTACGCACTTTTGGGGCCAAATGGTGCAGGAAAATCGACCACCATCGGCATCATCAGCTCTTTGGTTAATAAAAGTAGCGGTAAGGTCAACGTATTTGGTTACGATATTGATACGGACCTGGTTAATGCCAAACGCCAGTTGGGTTTAGTGCCGCAGGAATTTAATTTCAATCCGTTTGAAACAGTAATTCAGATTGTATTGAATCAGGCGGGATATTACGGCGTACCACGCGATGTGGCGCAAAGCAGAGCGGAAACCTATCTGTCACAACTGGACCTATGGGGCAAACGCAATGAACGGGCAATCCGTTTATCAGGCGGGATGAAACGCCGTCTGATGATTGCCCGTGCTTTGATACACGAGCCCAATTTATTAATTTTAGATGAACCTACTGCCGGAGTGGATATTGAACTGCGTCGCTCCATGTGGGAGTTTTTGAAGACTTTGAATGCACAGGGAACGACGATCATCCTGACAACTCACTATCTGGAAGAGGCTGAAATGCTGTGCCGTAATATTGGCATTATTCAGAATGGTGAGTTGGTGGAAAATACCAGCATGAAGGATTTACTCAGCCAGCTGGAACTGGAAACGTTCTTATTCGATTTAGCACCGAAGGGAAATATGCCGGTTCTGCAAGGTTATGGCTATCGTTTGATGGACACCACCATATTAGAAGTGGATGTAAAACGCGGACAGGGATTAAATGATATTTTTTCCCAATTGAGTATGCAGGGTATCCAAATTAACAGTATGCGCAACAAAGCGAATCGTTTAGAAGAGCTGTTTGTTGGGTTGACAAATAATAACCAAGGAGTTCGTCAATGATCCAACTATACTGGGTGGCATTGAAAACTATCTGGATTAAAGAAGTGACTCGCTTTGGTCGTATTTGGGTACAGACTTTGCTACCACCCGTGATTACTATGTCTCTCTATTTTGTCATTTTTGGCAATCTGGTGGGTTCCCGTATTGGGGAAATGGGGGGCGTAGCATATATGCAGTTTATTGTCCCCGGCCTGATTATGATGTCTGTGATCACTAACTCATATTCAAACGTCTCCTCTTCCTTCTTTGGTGCTAAGTTTCAGCGTAGTATTGAAGAAGTGCTGGTTGCGCCTGTGCCAACACATGTCATTATTGCCGGGTTTGTTGGCGGTGGAGTGGCTCGTGGTGTATGTGTGGGCATTTTAGTTACACTGGTTTCTTTGCTTTTTGTGCCGTTACAGCTCCACTCATGGGGAATGGTCGTAATAACCTTACTGGCAACATCGATATTATTTTCATTAGCTGGCTTATTGAATGCCATTTTTGCAAAAACCTTTGATGATATCAGCATCATTCCGACTTTTGTTCTGACGCCATTAACCTATTTGGGTGGTGTATTTTATTCCCTGACTTTACTGCCTGAATTTTGGCAGATGGTATCGAAGCTGAATCCAATCGTTTATATGGTCAGTGGATTTCGCTATGGTTTCCTCGGTATTGCTGATGTATCTCTGGTAATGACATTAGGTATGTTGGGTATGTTTATCCTCAGTTTTTACTTACTGGCTTGGTATTTGATCGAGTCGGGCAGAGGGCTGAGAACCTAAGCAGGTTCGTCTGAACATAAAATATGTAGCCCTGCTGTGTTGCACAGCAGGGCTACATCGCATATAGAAGTATCGTTTATCGCTACCCGCCTTGTTTTGCATTATTGGCAGGAATGGTTGCCAAGGAATGTTTGATTAAATCGGATTTTTGCCATTTCTCTTGCTCAAGAATTGATGTGATTTGTTGGAGGATCATCAGGGTTTGTGATTCAACATCGTGACCTTGTGATTCTGTACCCAGTGGGTGGGCCCTGAAATATACAGTAGGTTATGATGTTTCGTTGCATGTACGTAGGAGCCTTTCACTTGCGGTAGGCTGACATAATTTATCCGAGTGACCAAGAAAAACTCCTTAGTAATATTTTAACATTCAATATTTTTATATTATCGATCGTATCAGTGGTAATCACTTGCACAACCTTTGTTAAGTCTAATAACAAATAATACTTTGTATAGTCATATTCATTTAGCTCTAATTTCTTCTGTGACAAAATATCTGCTTTTATACATATATCATTACCTTTTTTATTTGAGATTATTTATATAATCAAGTTGAAATGATATTTCGAATTATTTTCTTAGAATTATATTTTTAAATAGCATTGGAATGTTACTGTTTTAAGTACTCAAGAAAAGTTAATTGCAAATTGGTCGCCATAACCTTTCAATAAAGTATTTAACTCATACTCCATGGTATCCTGAGTCCAAGTGATAAAACGTCGCCAGTGGTATTTGGCCTGTTTCCAGACGATTTCAATCAGATTTAGCTCTGGGCTGTAAGCGGGAAGATAGAGTAAAAGCATGTTGTGTTCTCGTCACCAGCCATTTCTGATTTCTTCCTCGATCCCGTGATGGATACGCGCATTATCCAACACTACAAATGTTAGGCGGTTGTCCCCTTGTTTGGCCACCTGCTCTAAAAAATCAATCACGTCATCTCGCGTGATACTGCCTGACATTGTCTGGTAAAACAGCGTGTTATCCGTGTAATTTAACGCACCCAGAACTGACCGTCTGTCATGCTCTTGAGGCTCAGTTTCATGGGACTTACCCCGTGGACTCCATCCATATTGCACCGGAGGAGACGCGGCAAAACCCGCCTCATCAAAATAGACCAGACGGTAATGTCCTGACCGTGCTCCGGCCTTAATTTTATTCAGCAAGGCGGATTTTTTAGCAAACTCCGTTTCGTTGCGCTTTTTTTAAGCGACAGGCGGGTTCGTTTATAGGTGAGTCCCTGCTTTTTCAGGGTATTCGCCAGCGTTTCAAGCGTACAGGGCAGGGAACCATGCCTGGCTTCGACGCACTGCGCTATCCGGGCTAGCGTCAGGAACTCTGCGCTGGCGGCTTCGACCGCAGTGGCAATCATATCAGGCGTCATGGCGAGATACCGGCCTCCGGCATGACCGCCTAATAATCCCGCTATCCCTGAATTGTGCCACATGTGAACCCAATTATAGATAACCCGGAGACTGCATCCTATTTCAGCGGTGATCTGGGACGGCTTGATCCCTCTGGCAAGCATGAGCAAACCCGTTCCTCGCGTACGAATGTCCCGGTGTGGGTGATTCAAAGCGAGTTGTTGCAATGTTATTCGTTCAGGCTCAGAAAGGATTATCTTCGATTTCATAAGAACAGGCAGAGAGTCGGGTTATCGTGTTATCGATTATAACAGTAATGCAGATAATTTATCTGATTAACTTAGTTAGTAAATATTTTATTGAATTTTTCAATGGAAAATAATTGATTCTCTAAACCGGCAGAAAGTAGCAGGTGTTTGTATATTTCATTGAAGCTATCAGGGAAATTATCTGTATCACTGGCAAATGATGACAAGGTAAGACTCCTTTATTGAACTTGAAATATATTGAGTATATTCGAATTATTATGTGTTTTACACAAGGTTATAAAATCTGGCACAGCAAAAACCCCCTGCCTGAAAAGCAGGAAGTTATATGCTGGTGGGATAAGTTAAATCAGTTAATATAAAGCGTCAGAGCGATACCAGGTTTAATGTCTTTGAGCTTGATGTTTTTATTCCAATTCATCAAATCATCAAGATTCACGCCATGCCGTTTGGCGATGCTGGCGAAGGAATCACCTTTGCGAACCTGATACATAACAGGATCACTAGTATTAACTTTCAAAACCTGTCCAACCCTGAGTCTATGAGCCGTCTTCAAGCCATTTAACCTTTGGAGCTGATGGTGAGATGTCTTAAAACGTTTTGCAATCGCTGATAACGTATCACCAGAACGAACAGTGTAATGATTCTGTTGCTGTAGATGACGAATATTTCTGGCGACAGCCAGACGGATATTTTTCAAAACATTTTCATCTGCCAGCGAGTGTTGAAGCTGGCTGGCATTCTCTTTCGGCAACATAATGTAATGTGGCCCATAGGGCGATGTCATACCTTGTTTATAACCAGGGTTATAGGTTTTGATGGAAGTCAGTGATAACCCAGATAATTCAGCGGCTTGTGACAATGTGATTTGTTGCCCTACTTCAACTTTGGCGAGAGCCTGTTGATTGTTGGGTTTTGGCAATTTAAGGTCAAATTTCTCGTTGTGACGAATGACATTACTGAGCGCCAGTACTTTGGGGACGTATTGCATGGTTTCACGAGGTAATGCTAATGACCAAAAATCTGTCGGTTTTCCCCGCGACTGATTTTCTTTAATTGCACGTACAATCCGGCCTTCGCCACTGTTATAAGCTGCGATAGTTAATAACCAGTCCCCATTAAAGCGCACGTTCAAACGCTCAAGAATATCTAAAGCTGCGGTTGTGGATGCAGCAACATCACGACGAGCATCGTACCATTTATCCTGTGTCAGACCATAATGACGGCCTGTACTGGGGATAATCTGCCACAAACCTGCTGCTTTGGCGTAAGACGTAGCATGGGGATTAAAAGCACTCTCCACTATGGGAAGTAAGACCACTTCCATGGGAATATTTCGTTGATCAATCTGCTCAACGATCCAATATATATATGGCTCTGCTCGTAATGCCACATTTTGGAGATAGCTCTTGTGTCTCAGATAATAGTTTTGTTGTTCACGCACCCTGTTATTGTCAGGAATTTCCATCTTCAACTCATCACGGATATGTCCCCACAAATCTTGTTGGGCTGTCGGACTCCCCTTCCAGTTTGCAGTATCGTCTGGCTCTGCAATACCTTCTGCTTTTTGATTAGTCGAAGACATTTTCTGTGCATGCTGCAGGGAAGGAGACTTTGGTTGGAGCCCCGATTGACACCCGGCAAGCAAGACAGACGCGAACAAGATCGCTTTTGTCTTCATATTTTCTTTTGATGTATGCCTAAAAGGTGAGCGATCATACTGACCTATTACGCAGAAGACAACCCAACAAAATCAAAATCGATCTTTATAAGCCCTTAATTGCTGAAAAACAGAAGAAAGTGGCATTGAATTAGGTTTGATGCCGATATTTTTTTGTAAATCAAGATCGTGACAATTTAGGAAAACGTTAATTTTTCGCTCTGTCTGTAAAGTAGTGGGCACTGTTGCCTGATTGTTTTCGCGTAACTCGATAATTTTTTTATAATAATCGTGAATTGTTTGATTTTCAGGTAATACTGACTGTGCAAATTTCAAATTTGCGGCGGTATATTCATGAGCACAACAAATTAATGTGTCATCGGGTAGCGATGCGATTTTTTCAAGAGAAGAAAACATTTGTTCAGCAGTACCTTCGAATAGTCTGCCACAACCTCCTGAAAACAGGGTATCTCCACAAAACAGGTAAGGTGCCTGATAGAAAGCGATGTGACCAAGTGTATGACCCGGTAATGCTATAATCTGGAAAGAGAAATGATCAATATTAATGACATTATGTTCATGGATAATATGGGTTGCTCCTTTACTGCGGGTCTCTTCTGGACCATACACAGGTAATTCAGGATATTGTTTGCACAAGTCAGCGACACCACCAACATGGTCGTAGTGATGGTGTGTCAGCAGGATAGCAACGGGAATAAGTTGGTTAGCTGCTAAAATTTCCATGACGGGGTGTGATTCAGCAGGATCGATAACAACACAACATTTGTCTTCATCACAAAGTAACCAAATATAGTTATCTGAAAGGGCGGGGAGCCTGATAAGCTTCATTATATGCCTCATTTTAACAATAGCTTTGTAGGTTGGAAGGAAGATGACATGCAATCAGTACATGCAATCAAACAAATAACTCCTCCTGAATCTTGGGCTGAGTTACCTTGGGGAGAATATTACCGTGTCGCTTTGGAACGTCAATTGGAACCGTGGTGGCCAAAAATTTTTGGCTTTCATTTAGTTAAGGTCGGTAATTTAAGTGTAGAAATTGACAGTCGCTCTTGTCTAATCAGCCACCAGGTTAATGTAGGACTGGCGGGGGAAAGTATGGATGTGATTGCTGATCCTCATTATCTTCCTTTCGAAGCGAAATCCGTTGATGCCTGTTTATTGGCTCATATGCTGACTTATAGCGTTGATCCTCATTGGCTGCTTCGGGAAGTGGATCGGATTATGATTGATGATGGCTGGTTGATCATTTCTGGTTTTAATCCAATAAGTTTATTAGGGCTGAGAAAAGTGATTTCACCTGTATGTTGCAGACGATCTTACCGTGCCCAAATGTTTTCCAGATTGCGTCAATTGGACTGGCTTCGTTTGCTCAACTATGAGGTTCTTTACCATGCTAATTTTCATGTCTTACCGTGGAAGAGTGGAAATAGTTTTTATGAGCATACGGCATCAATGTTTGGTTGTCTGAATGTGATTATTGCCCGCAAGCGGACAATACCTTTAACTCTCAATCCTATGCGGGCCAGATTGTTGAAACCTAAATTCAGTAATGCGTTAGGGGTAGTGAAAAATTTTCACCAACGCAATTAATTTTTTGTAGGTTAGTTTTCATTTTCGATATAGCCACCATCATCCTGGGTCGGGGAGTTGGCTGCTGCGCGAGCCAATTCATCACATAATTCATTTTCCCGATGGCCTGTATGCCCTTTAACCCAACGCCAGTCAATATCATGGGGTGAAATGGCTTTATCCAGTCGCTGCCATAAATCAACATTGATCACGGGAGATTTGTCCGCTTTTTTCCAGCCACGTTTTTTCCAGTTGTGGATCCATTGAGTAATACCCTGGCGGACATATTGACTGTCAGTGGTCAGAATCACTTTGCAGGGTTCTTTGAGCGCTTCCAGACCGGTAATGGCGGCCATAAGTTCCATACGGTTGTTGGTCGTGCGGAAGTAGCCTTTACTCAGGTTTTTTTCCTTTTGTTTGTAACGAAGTAAAACACCATATCCACCGGGGCCGGGATTACCGAGGCAAGAACCATCGGTGAAAATTTCTACCTGTTTGCTCATATTTGGTAGACTCTTCCTATATCATCTTCAATCAAAACTCTAAGTCTGACACAAAAAAAACACTATGAGCACTGCAATTACCCGTCAAATCGTCCTCGATACCGAAACAACCGGTATGAATAAACTGGGAATTCACTACGAGGGGCATAACATCATTGAAATCGGAGCGGTGGAAGTCATCAACCGCCGCCTGACAGGCCGTCATTTCCACATTTATATTAAACCTGAACGTTTGGTTGATCCGGAGGCGTTTGAGATTCATGGTATCAGTGATGAGTTTTTGCTGGATAAACCCAAATTTGCTGATATTGCTGACGAATTTATTGAATTTATCCGTGGGGCTGAGCTGATCATCCATAATGCGACGTTCGATATCGGCTTTATGGATTATGAATTCAGTAAGCTTAATCGTGATATTCCGCCAACCGCAGAATTCTGTACGATTACAGATAGTTTGATACTGGCAAGGCAACTTTTCCCCGGTAAACGTAATAACCTTGATGCGTTGTGCGATCGTTACCAGATTGATAACTCGAAGCGTACTCTTCACGGGGCATTACTCGATGCTGAAATTCTGGCTGATGTCTATTTGGCAATGACTGGCGGTCAGACATCGCTGGCTTTTTCGATGGAAGGAGAAGTATCCAACAACGCTCAGGTTGCAGAAATTCAAAAAATAACTCGCCCTCAGGCGGGGCTGAAAGTTATTTATGCTTCTGATGAGGAATTGATTCAGCATGAGTCCCGTTTGGATCTGGTGCAAAAGAAAGGGGGAAGTTGCCTGTGGCGAACAGAACCTGAACAATTACATTGACTGAGATTGTGATAAGTGGGGATTAATTTGCCATTAAGGTGAAAAACTGCGCAAGTGCACTATTTTATTATAAAAAGCGATTGACGGATTGTGCGGAGGCTCGTATTATCCACCCCGTTCTCAACCAGAACGCCATGCGGTGCGGTAGTTCAGTTGGTTAGAATACCGGCCTGTCACGCCGGGGGTCGCGGGTTCGAGTCCCGTCCGCACCGCCAGAATTTATAAGCCCTGAGTTTTTAACTCGGGGCTTTTTTCTTTGATTACCAAAGAGTTCAAATCAACTTATAGAAATAGGTTGTTGCTGAGAATTCACCGGCAGAATTAATAACATAATTTGGGATTTCCCCGACTTCAACAAAGCCAAGTTTTCGATAAAGGGCAGAAGCTGGATCATTGGTTCGTGTATCCAAAACCAGCAAACTACGCTGGTGTTGTTTTGCCAACTGTTCCAGCTCATTCATTAGCATTCTGCCAATCCCACGCTGGCGATAGGCTGTATGTACCATCAGCTTTTCCACATCAGCACGATGCTGTCCATTCTTTTTCCGGCAAAGAGAAAGTTGCACTGAACCTGCAATATGCTCATCTTCCAATGCCACCAACAGTAAACGATGACCAGATGCGAGGTCTTCTTCGACATCCTGCCAATAATGTACTGCTTCATTTGCTTTTAGTGGTGTAATAAAACCGATGGAAGCATCACTTTCGACGCAGTTATGCAGTAAGTTAGTAAGTTCATCACGTTTGGCATTGATAGAATGCAATAGCATGATGTCTGGAACTGATATTGAACTCAGTGTAGGGTTGGGTTTTGTCATTTATTATTAAGTCTGGGATAAGTAATGATTGAATACTATACAAGTAAATTTATTCTGGATATAAGAAAATTATGGGGGGAGATGACGAAATGAACAGCAACAGAATCAACATAACCCAGGGCGATATCACTACAATTGCAGTTCAGGCAATTGTCAATGCAGCCAACAGTTCTTTGCTGGGTGGTGGAGGTGTTGATGGAGCTATTCACCGTGCTGGTGGAAAATCTATCCTGGAAGAGTGTATGCAAATCAGAGCAAGGCAAGGTGATTGTGAGGTTGGTGATGCGGTGATCACCGGAGCCGGGAATTTACCTGCTAATTATGTGATTCACACTGTAGGCCCTCGCTGGAATGGAGGAATGTGTAATGAGCCGGAATTATTGAAAAAGGCTTATCTGAGCTGTTTTGAGATTATTAAACAATACAATATTGCGACTGTCTCTTTTCCTAATATCAGCACAGGTATTTACCGTTTCCCGAAGAAAATGGCGGCAAAAATCGCTTTGGAAACAATTCATTCAAGCCTTTCTGTCAATAAAAATATATTGCAGGTGAATCTTGTTTGTTTTGATGATGAAAATTACGACATTTATCGTTCTTTAACTCAGCCTCTTCTTTGAATCAGGTTGTTATCTGAATCATAAAATGCTTTCAGTCAGAGAAAATTGCCATATCTGCATTAATTATCATTACCTGAGTCAATAGAAAAACAGATGCTTTCGGTCTTGATTAACTTATTGAGTATCGTATCTAATACATTGTTTCTTATTGCGCAAATCACGATATGAAACCATCCTGTATTTGCGCAAACTCATCTCCGATTATGTGTATTCGCTTGAAAATACGTCAAAACAGCGGGGTAAATCAAAGAATTGATGCTGAGCAGAAATTAAGATAGTTTTCGTTTATTGGCATTAATGATTGCGGTTTGTATGCCGCGCTGCGAAAATTAATTCTAGTTCACTAACGCTTTTATCCGACTTGGAGTAAAGAATGACCACTCGTAAAACCCTTGCTAATGCTATCCGCTTCTTGAGCATGGATGCTGTGCAGAAAGCAAAATCAGGGCATCCTGGTGCACCGATGGGAATGGCTGACATTGCTGAAGTGCTGTGGCGCGACTATTTGAACCATAACCCTGTCAATCCTGACTGGGCTGATCGTGACCGCTTCGTATTATCCAATGGTCACGGCTCTATGCTGATTTACAGCTTGCTGCACCTGACTGGTTACGATGTTTCTATCGACGATCTGAAAAATTTCCGTCAACTGCACTCTAAAACCCCTGGTCATCCAGAATATGGTTATACTCCGGGCGTAGAGACGACAACCGGTCCACTGGGACAAGGTATTGCCAACGCAGTTGGTTTTGCGATTGCGGAACGCACATTGGCAGCGCAGTTTAACCGTCCGGGTCACGATATTGTCGATCACTACACTTATGTATTCATGGGTGATGGTTGTATGATGGAAGGGATCTCCCATGAAGTTTGTTCTCTGGCGGGTACACTGAAGCTAGGCAAACTGATCGCTTTCTATGATGACAACGGCATCTCCATCGATGGTGAAGTTGAAGGCTGGTTCACTGATGACACCGCTGCACGTTTTGAATCTTATGGCTGGCATGTTATTCGTGGCGTAGATGGCCATGACTCTGCTGCAATTCAGGCTGCTATCGAAGAAGCTCGTAAGGAAACCGGCAAACCATCTCTGTTAATGTGCAAAACTATTATTGGTTTTGGCTCACCAAACAAAGCAGGTAAAGAAGAATGTCACGGTGCCCCTCTGGGTGACGCTGAAATTGAAGCGACCCGTAAGGCTCTGGGTTGGGAGTATCCTGCTTTTGAAATTCCCCAGGATATTTATGCAAAATGGGATGCAAAAGAAGCCGGTAACGCTAAAGAAAGCGCCTGGGATGTAAAATTTGCCGCTTATGCTGAAGCTTATCCAGAACTAGCCACAGAATTCCGCCGCCGTACCCGTGGTGAATTGCCTGCAAACTGGGAAACTGAATCCAAAGTATTTATTGAAAATCTGCAACAGAATCCCGCTTCTATTGCCAGCCGTAAAGCATCACAAAATGCTCTGGAAGCATTTGGTCAAGTCCTGCCTGAATTCATGGGCGGCTCTGCTGATCTGGCACCCAGTAACCTGACTATGTGGTCTGGCTCCAGGCCTCTGAACGAAGTTCGGGGTGGTAACTACATTCATTACGGTGTACGTGAGTTTGGTATGTCTGCCATCATGAATGGTATTGCTCTGCATGGTGGTTTTGTGCCTTATGGTGCGACATTCCTGATGTTTGTTGAATATGCCCGTAACGCAGTACGCATGGCTGCACTGATGAAGATCCGTAGCATCTTCGTTTATACCCACGACTCTATCGGCTTGGGTGAAGATGGCCCGACTCATCAGCCAGTTGAGCAAATTGCCAGCCTGCGTGTAACACCGAATATGAGCACATGGCGCCCATGTGATCAGGTAGAATCTGCGGTAGCGTGGAAATATGCGATTGAGCGTAAAAATGGCCCAACTTCTCTGATCTTCTCCCGTCAGAATCTGGCACAGCAGGAGCGTACTGCTGAACAACTGACGAATATTGAGAAAGGTGCTTATATCCTGAAAGATTGCGCAGGTCAGCCTGAGTTAATCCTAATTGCGACGGGTTCTGAAGTTGAACTGGCAGTGAAAGCCGCTGAGCAACTGAGTGCAGAAGGCCGTAAAGTTCGTGTAGTTTCCATGCCATCTACTGATGCATTTGACAAACAAGATGCGGCATACCGTGAAGCGGTTCTCCCTGCTGCGGTTTCTGCCCGTGTTGCGATTGAAGCAGGTATTTCTGATTACTGGTTTAAATACGTTGGTATTAATGGTGCTATCGTGGGAATGGGTACATTTGGTGAATCTGCTCCTGCTGATGCGCTGTTCAAAGAATTTGGCTTCACTGTTGAAAATGTTGTTGCCAAAGCAACCGCACTACTGAAATAACAAGCAAACTATACCCTGAACAGGTTTTAGAAAGCAGCTAATAAAAACTGCTTGCTGAAAGATGAAGAAGCGCATTAGCATCAAACTCTGGGCTAATGCGCTCTTTTTTCCATCAAAATTTCTTCATTATGCTATTAATGACCCTTGCCATTACTCTCTTTTTCTCGTAGTCTTTTCTTATAATTAGCTGAACCGTTTCAGTTATCGCAGACAAAATGTCTTGTCTGTCACAATCTGATTAATTTTATGATGAATCATCCGTACAATTTGCAGTTGCTCAGTTATTCTAAGCCGTTGCGTGACCATAGAGAAATTCAGGGAGTAACATGACAATCAGGGTAGCGATTAACGGTTTTGGCAGAATAGGGCGCAGTGTTTTGCGTGCTCTCTACGAAACCGGGCGTCGGGCTGAAATTGCGGTTATCGCCATCAATGAGCTGGCTGATGCAAAAGGCATCGCTCATTTATTGAAATACGATTCCAGTCATGGGCGTTTTGCATGGGATGTACGCCTGAACAATAAAGGATTGCACGTAGGAGATGACAGTATACGGCTGTTTCACCAACCCGATATCTCGGATTTACCGTGGAAAGAACTGGGTATTGATATTGTACTCGATTGTACGGGGAAGTATGGTGAACGAGTGGATGGAGAAGCTCATCTCACTAGTGGGGCCAAAAAGGTTCTGTTTTCCCATCCGGGAGGCAATGATCTGGATGTAACGGTGGTATATGGTGTAAATCATGATTCATTGGTTGCCGAAGATCGTATTGTTTCTAATGCATCTTGTACAACAAATTGTATTATTCCGATCATTAAGGTACTGGATGATGCGTTTAACATTGAATCGGGCACGGTGACAACAATTCACGCATCCATGAATGATCAACCAGTAATTGATGCTTATCACTGTGATTTACGTCGAACCCGTGCGGCCAGCCAGTCGATTATTCCAGTCGATACAAAACTGGCAGCGGGGATCACACGTATCTTTCCCAAATTCAGTGATCGGTTTGAAGCTATTTCTGTACGAGTACCCACCATCAATGTAACAGCGATTGATTTAAGTGTGACAGTCAGTGCTGCCGTTAATGTCAGTGAGGTAAACCAACTACTGCAAGAATCAGCGGTGAGTTCGTTTCGTGGTATAGTGGATTTCACTGATTTGCCGTTGGTCTCAACGGATTTTAACCACGATCCTCACAGTGCTATTGTGGATGGTACACAAACCAGAGTGAGTGGAAATCATCTGATCAAAACGCTTGTGTGGTGTGATAATGAGTGGGGCTTTGCCAATCGTATGCTCGATACAACGCTGGTAATGGCCTCTAAAGGTTTCATGTAATCACAACAGAAGATTGAGTAATTTTATAGAGAATCAATGAGAGGATTCACCATGTCTGTAATTAAGATGACTGATTTAGATCTGGCGGGTAAACGTGTTCTGATCCGTGCTGATCTGAATGTGCCTGTAAAAGATGGCAAAGTTACTTCTGATGCACGTATCCGTGCGTCTTTGCCGACGATTGAGGCTGCGTTGAATCAGGGAGCCAAAGTCATGGTTACTTCTCACCTGGGACGCCCGACTGAGGGAGAATACAACGAAGAGTTCTCACTGCAACCCGTCGTTGATTACCTGAAAGATGCACTTTCTTCTCCTGTTCGTCTGGAAAAAAATTATCTGAATGGCGTTGAAGTAGCGGAAGGCGAATTGGTAGTTCTGGAAAACGTTCGCTTCAACAAAGGTGAGAAAAAAGACGACGAAACGTTATCGAAACAGTATGCAGCGTTGTGTGATGTATATGTAATGGACGCCTTTGGTACAGCACATCGTGCTCAGGCGTCAACTCATGGTGTCGCTAAATTTGCGCCAATTGCCTGTGCTGGCCCATTATTGTCTGGCGAACTGGAAGCTCTGGGCAAAGCACTGCACAGCCCTGCTCGTCCAATGGTGGCGATTGTCGGTGGCTCTAAAGTTTCAACTAAACTGACTGTTCTTGATTCACTGTCCAGAATTGCTGATCAGCTTATCGTTGGTGGTGGAATTGCCAATACCTTTGTTGCCGCAGAAGGCCACAATGTAGGTCGCTCCCTGTATGAAGATGATTTGATCCCTGAAGCGAAAAAATTGCTGGAAAGCTGTGATATTCCTGTACCTACCGATGTTCGTGTTGCGACCGAATTCTCTGAAACTGCCGAAGCTATACTGAAATCCACCAGTGAAATTAAAGACGACGAGCAAATCCTTGATTTGGGCGATGCATCTGCTGAGCGTCTGGCTGAAATCCTGAAAAACGCTAAAACCATTCTGTGGAATGGCCCGGTTGGTGTTTTTGAATTCCCTAATTTCCGTAAAGGAACCGAAATTGTTGCCCGTGCGATTGCAGAGAGCGATGCTTTCTCGATTGCGGGTGGTGGCGATACTTTGGCAGCAATTGATCTGTTTGAAATTGCTGACAAAATCTCTTACATCTCTACCGGTGGTGGTGCTTTCCTTGAGTTTGTTGAAGGCAAAAAACTACCAGCCGTTGTGATGCTGGAAGAACGTGCTAACAGTAAATAAGTTGTGATAACAGGCAGTGAATACTGCCTGTTCAATGTCAATACAGGACCACGTAACATGTCTAAAATTTTTGATTTCGTAAAACCGGGTGTCATCACTGGTGATGATGTTCAAAAAGTCTTTGCCATCGCAAAAGAACATAACTTTGCTCTGCCGGCAGTTAACTGTGTCGGTACTGACTCTATCAATGCAGTGCTGGAAACAGCGGCAAAAGTACGTGCTCCGGTAATTATCCAGTTTTCCAACGGTGGTGCATCATTTGTAGCGGGTAAGGGCTTGAAGCTTGAAGGGCAGCAAGCAGCAATTCTGGGGGCAATTTCTGGTGCTCACCATGTACATCAGATGGCAGAGCATTATGGTGTGCCAGTTATCCTGCATACCGACCACTGCGCGCGTAAATTACTGCCGTGGATTGATGGTCTGTTGGATGCTGGTGAAAAGCACTATGCTCAGACTGGCAAGCCATTGTTCTCTTCCCACATGATTGATCTGTCAGAAGAATCTCTGGAAGAAAATATCGAAATTTGTAGCCAATATCTGGCACGCATGGCGAAAATCGACATGACGCTGGAAATTGAACTGGGTTGTACTGGTGGTGAAGAAGATGGCGTTGACAACAGCCATCTGGACAGCTCTTCCCTGTATACTCAACCAGAAGATGTGGCTTATGCTTATGAGAAACTGAGTGCTATCAGCCCACGTTTTACCATCGCGGCATCTTTCGGTAACGTTCACGGTGTATATAAACCAGGTAACGTTAAACTGACACCAAAAATCCTGCGCAATTCTCAAGACTACGTTTCTGAGAAATTCAACCTGCCACACAACAGCCTGGATTTCGTCTTCCACGGTGGCTCCGGTTCGACCGCAGAAGAGATTCAGGAAGCCGTCAGCTATGGCGTAGTTAAAATGAATATTGATACCGATACTCAGTGGTCTACCTGGGAAGGTATTCTGAACTACTACAAGAAGAATGAAGGCTATCTGCAAGGCCAATTGGGTAACCCGGAAGGTGCAGATAAACCGAATAAGAAATTCTATGATCCACGCGTCTGGTTGCGTGCTGGTCAGGTTTCCATGACTGTTCGTCTGGAGCAGGCTTTCAAAGAGCTGAACGCGGTTGATGTGCTGTAATTTCCATACTGATTGGCATGGATCAACTTAGTGTTTTAGTTCCCGCTCGTTATTTTAATTATCAACGAGCGGGAATTTTGTTTAATTAAACAGAATCAGATTGATTATGCTTTCGCTCTATCATTCATAATGCGGTTCAGCCACGGCACCATGAAAGCCATAATCACGGCAACAATAAGAGTGGCAATGCCTATTTTTCCAAATACACCCATATAAAGTGGCAGAGTTTGCAGGGGGTCGGTCACGCCTTCTGGTGCGGCGGTGAATGTTGCAACATGACTTCCTAATACTGATGCTGCTGCCTGAGATAAGAACCACATGCCCAGAATAAACCCTGTCAGGTAGCTAGGAACAAATGTTGCTACCATTGCCAGCCCCAGTGCACTGATCATCAATTCCCCGACGCTCTGGAACAGGTAAACCAGCACAATAAACCATGGGGAAGTCATGCCTTGTTCATCGGCAAATAAACCCGAAGCGGCAGCTGTCATGAAGCCGAGAGAACATAGGAACATGCCGAAGGTAAACTTTGTTGGCATGGAAAAGTCTTTTCCATTCGCACCCAAGCGGGTGTAAACCACAGCCAGGATAGGACTGACTATAATGATCCAGAATGGGTTTAGTGCCTGTAAACTGATGGGGTTAACATTAAAGCCGAAGATCTGGGGGTGGACGTTGTTGATAGCGAAGAAATTGAGGGAGGTCGGCATCTGGTTATACAGGATGTAGAACACAATCGCCTGAAGCATCAAAATAAATGCCACAAACATCTTATTGCGGCCGATCCTGTCCTGTTTGAATGCCTGCCAGAAGAAAATCATTACAACAACAGCTGAAATCGCCATGAGGGCAATATTGGCAATGTCGATATTGTGCAATAACCATGTACAGACCCCAATCATAGCCACTGTACCAAGCAAAACGAAAAACAGAGTTACATAGTTCAGAGGGGTATGATCTGGTTCAGAGCCGATGTTATCTACCATGCGACGGCAGGCGACATAAACCAGTAAGGCGATAATCAGGCCAATACCACAGATATTATAAGTGACGGCGTAGCCATATTTGTCGGCAATGACAGGGGCAAGAGCAAGAGAAAACAGAGAGCCAAGATTGATAGACATATAGAATAACGTAAATGCACCATCCAGGCGTGGATCCTGGGGCTGGTAACATTTTGCCAGCAGGCTGGCGGGGTTGGCTTTGAAAAGGCCATTACCGACAGCCACGGTTCCCAGAGCATAAAAAATCAGCTCAGGTTCCATGATGGAAAGACCAATCATGAAATAGCCTATTGCCAGTACAATGGCTCCCAGAACGATAGTTCGCTTTGTTCCCAATAAGTGGTCACCAACATAACCGCCGATGGAAATCAGGCCGTAAACCAGTGCAGTAAACGCACCAAAGGTGATAAATGATTGTGCTTCTGAAAAGCCCAGTTGTTTAACGAAGTAAACAGCAAGAATGCTTTGAACGCCGTAGTAGCCAAATCTTTCCCATAATTCCACAAAAAAGATCATGAAAAAGGGTTTCGGTTGATCCCATAAACCGATTGGAACGGTTTTATTCATAGTAACTGCCTCTGTTAGTTGTCATACCGGTGGACAATACATCCAGAGTTCATACTGTTGTTAACATATGGATAACATAATGTATTGCACGGGTTGTGATTTTGTTTATTTATTCAGAGTGATCGGAAGCGCGGGAGGTTAATATACTAGTACAATATCTTCTCAGTGGTTGATCACACTAATGTAAAAATTAATACCAGATTTGGAAAAATATTCACTAAATTAATAGCAAAATTATGCGCGAATGGTTTAAATGTTCTAAAATTAATCAATTTGATGTTTGTTTAATCTTTTCTGTTTGTTTTTTATTGAAAAATAACTAACTTAAAATTGGTAGTAAGAAATGATATCACAAATATCAATATATTAATTTTTTGTTATTTGATTAATATTTTTGTTTATTTTTGCAGGGATAAAACCTACATATGGATCACGTAATTTTATATAATCTTTCATATTTATTAAATAATAAATCAAGTTACCGGTTGATTTTCAATCTTGGAATAAGGTGGGGTATTTTTTAAATCAATGTGGTGGAGGATTAACTGGCGGGATATTATTCCAAAATTAAATTCAAGCTGAACAGCTATAGACTAATGGATTTCAAGTTGTAGCCACTAAAGCTACAACCTGAAATATGACGGGTGTATAAGCTGATATTCTTAAACAGCGGTAGCCAAAGTCTTATTCATAACCTGATGAAAACTACGCTTAAAATAAATTAATCCATGTCCCTCTTCACGAACAATAATCTGTTTTATTCCCACCAGATAAACATTATGAGTACCAATTTCCTGTACTTGTTCAATACTCCCTTCCAGATTGGCGAGTGTTCCTTTCAACATGGGTTGCTCGAGTATCCCTGTTTGCCAGATATCCCACCTAAAGCGCTCTTCCATACTGGCTTCGGTCATACCAGCGAAATGGCGGGCCATTAATTCTTGCTCATGATTCAGGATATTGACACACAGCCGGCCGTTTCCCTGAAATACCGGATTCATGGTGCTGTTGCGATTAATGCACACCATTAGAGTCGGAGGCGTATCTGTCACAGAGCAGACTGCTGTTGCTGTCATACCGCAGCGCCCTGCCGGGCCATCTGTAGTGATGATATTCACCGCAGCGGAAAGGCTTGCCATCGCATCCCTGAAACGCAAGCGATGTTCATTTTTTAAAGACATAATAAGCCTCCTGCTACTGATTTATTTCAGCAGCTTATCTAATAGATTAATATCGTGGTTATTGTGTAAATGGGGTTTTGTCCAGCCATTCACATCATAGTCAGAGAGACAGCGATCCACCAACTCCGTCATTTTCTTCATATTGCCGGAACCATACGCATGGCGCAGACATTGCAGGCGAATTTCATCCTGACTGCCGGCATAATTGATTTCGTACAATTCATGACGTCCACCGAATTCACTACCGATGGCATCCCACATTAATTTCAGAATCTTAATTCGTTCCACATGATCGATACCATTGGAGCCACGTACATATTTTTCCAGGTACTTATTGATTTCAGGATTGTTCATATCCCGCACGCTGGATGGCAAATAAATTAACCCGCTAGTGACATTACTTTCAATGATGTTCTTAATTTTTGTATAAGCCATCGGTGCCATAACGCGGTAAGTTTGTATTGCCTGTGTATCCGGCAGGTAGGCACTACCTTTCCACGGCTTGGCTTCTGCCCACATTGCATCGGTCAGAGACCAGAACAGATTGCGCCATGCCACGACTTCACCGAGATCTGCCTGAACACCACGAAAATCCACCACTCCAGTACATTCGAGACTCTTTTGCAGTAATCCGGTGATAAAGTCCAGTTTTACCGCCAGACGTACACAGGCCTGTATTGGAAACAGATAGGCAAATCCACTCTGGCCAGCCCAATTACGGGCACGATCAAAGTCACGATAAATTAACACGTTTTCCCATGGAATTAACACTTTATCCATTATAAGAATGGCGTCATTTTCATCAAACCGGCTGGAAAGGGGATAATCGAAAGGTGAACCTGTGGCTCCTGCCACTAATTCATAGGAAGCACGGGAAATTAATTTAACGCCTTCAGAATCCATCGGAGCGACGAACATCAAGGCAAAATCAGGGTTATCGCCGATGACTTGTGCTGAACCAAAACCAATAAAATTATAGTGAGTCAATGCTGAGTTAGTTGCGACTACTTTGGCACCACTGACAATAATACCTGCATCGGTCTCTTTTTCTATTTGGATAAAAACATCTTTAACCTGATCAGCAGGTTTGTGACGATCAATCGGGGGATTAACTATCGCATGGTTGAAATAGAGCGCGTTTTCCTGAATGCGTTTATACCATGTACGGGCGTTATCAGCGAACTGTCCGTAAAATTCAGGATAAGCACCTAACGCACAGCAAAATGCCGCTTTATAGTCAGGAGTACGACCCATCCAGCCATAATTCTGGCGTGACCATTCAGCAATAGCATCGCGTTGTTGGCGGATATCATCGGGGCTGGTCGCGAAACGGAAGAACTTATGGGTATAGCCGCCATTGCCAGTATCCGTATCCCAACACAGTACATCATGGGTCTCTGGGGCATGCAGAGCATCATACAGCTGACCGATAGAGATTGCCGCATTGCGAAAAGCGGGATGTGTAGTGACATCCTTAACTCGTTCGCCGTAGATATAAATTTCCCGTCCATCCTGAAGGGAATTCAAGTACTCTTTGCTGGTTAATGGGCGTTTATGGTCGGCTCGCAAATCTTCTGGTCTCATGGCTACCTCATCATTCGAAACCGCCCATTTTGATTTGTTATTCTAATGGGAGGTTAAGTGTTAAATTTATGTTCATTTATAGGGTTGATTGAATCGGTTGAGAGGAAAGACTTGAAGAGACTTTCAGGAGATCTGCGGGTACTTTTCGGTGAAACTGGATAGTTTGTTGCGTAAATGTGATCGACTTTATGTTTTGATAATAATTTTTTGCACAGTTGCCGACGTGATACTCTGTTGCATAAGTACTGTTGCATAAGTACTGCGGATGGGACAATTATTAAGGGGGCTGTATATCCTTTTCTCGCCAAACGCTCGGAGAACATCCCACCAAGCGATTAAAAAACCGGGCAAAATAAGCCGGATCTTTAAAACCGAGTTGATATGCTACTTCAAATACAGGGCTGTCACTGAACAGCAATAACCGTTTAGCTTCCCGTAATTGTCGGTCAAAGATTAATCTTTTTGGTGGCCGGTTGGCAAACCGACGACACATATCTTTCAGACGTGACTCAGTGACGCCCAGTTTTTCGGCGTATTCCGGTACAGTAAGATGTTGACGGTAATGTTGATCAATCAATTGGTTAAAACGCTGAAATAGTTTTAATTCTCCTCTGACGCCACCGGAATGGTGATCATCAAGAGGGATGCTGCGTAACAGGAAGGTAAACAGTGATTGTGCCAAAAAAGCCAATGATTGCTCACGACCGGCAAATTGGTTGGCAGACTCACGCCCGATCAGTGCCCAATAGTGGTTGAATGCCTCTAATTCATCAGGTTTATCCGCGATGGAAAGGCAAATCGCAGGAATATCGATAAACTCCCGATGGCTAGGGTAGAGAGAATTGAGCAGTGGTGTAATCAACTCCTGGCGTACTGTCAGAACATAACCGTCAGTATCTTCTTGTGTGAAGAATGCGTGAGGAACGGAAGGAGGAGTCAGGATAAATAGCGGAGCCTGTACGGAATAGCGAAGATCATCTAATTGTAATTCTATCCGGCCTGTTACCAGATAGTGAAGCTGAAAAAAACCGTCATGGCGGTGCGCCTGCATATCACGACCAAAAAAGGCGGCCATGCGACCAAAAGTCTGATAGTGCACATCATCTGATCCCTGTGTTTCATCATAATCCTTGCTGATATCAATATTAGTAATGGTGGTTTTGCTCATATGAGTGTCTGACATCAGTTTCTTCCCTTATTGAGATTGTCATTAGGAGTATGGTTGGTGGGGCGATGATATTGCCTGTGGTTTTGACTTTTTCATTGGGATCAGCAAGACCATCAATGCTCCGATAATGAGTAACCCTGCTACAAAGTAGAGTCCAGAATCAAAACTACCCGTCTGATCTTTCAGCCATCCGATCAATAATGGACTAACAGCAGAACCTACATTTCCGGTAGCATTAATCACGGCGATCCCGATAGCACGCGCACGCAGGCTGATGGATTGATCGGGGGTTGTCCAGAATACCGCCATGGCAGTAAAGGAGCCGGTTGATGCCATGATGATCCCTAAGAGCTGCACCAGACTGTTGTTTGTCAGTGAAGTCAGGAGCCAACCGCAGGCGGCAAACAGATAGGGAAGTACCGTGTGCATTTTACGTTCTTGCAGGCGATCGGAACGGCGACTCCAATAAATCATGCCTAAAATGGTACAGAATTGCGGAATAGCCGTTAGCAGGCCAATAACTATATGGCTGCTTTCCTGATTGAAACTCTGCATAATTTGTGGCGTCCAGATATTAATGGCGCTCAGGGTATTGGTCAGGCAGAAGTAAGCGAAAGTGTACATCAGGACAATCGGGGTAAGAACTTCACGCCACAGGCTGGTTTTTGTCTGTGAATTCTCAGTCTGAGCCAGAGAAATTCTATCGTTCTCTATCATCTCCTGAAGGCATTTTTTATCCTCGTTTGTCAGCCAGTTGGCTTTTTTCGGTGAATCATCCAGATAAAACCAGACAACAATGCCGAGTAAAACAGAGGGAAATCCTTCCAGAAAAAATAGCCACTGCCAGCCACGCAGATCCCAAATTCCATCCATTTCCAGAATATAACCGGAAGCCAGTGAGCCAAATGCCATAGTGACAGGCATTGCGATCATAAACAGGGCATTAGCTCGGGCGCGATAATAGGCCGGGAACCAATAGGTCAGATAGACCAGAATACCCGGCAGGAAGCCAGCTTCCGCAATACCTACTAGCATACGCAGGATATACAAACTGGTAGGGCCGGTGGCAAACATTGTGGCAGTAGAGGCAATACCCCACAGAACCATAATTGTGGCAATCCAGCGTCTGGCTCCTACAATACTCAGCATGATATTGCCAGGAATGCCGAAAGCCACGTAAGTAACGTAAAACAGTGTAGCAGCCAGTCCGAACATGGTAGATGTAAGGCCAAGATCTTTTCCCATCGTTAAACCGGCAAAGCCGATATTAATACGATCCAGAAAAGAGAATATAAACAGGACAAATAAAAATAGGATCAGGCGGCGAAACAATTTATTGATAACGCTTTGTTGTTGGGCAGTAAGTTGTTTATGTGGGTAAGGCGGATTATCGGATTTTGGTATGGATTCAGGTGAACTGCTCATTGTTGTTACCTTTTTTATTTAGTTATTCTTATAAATAGTTCTTTTGATGAATCGAGCTTTATTATGGATATTTAACTTATTATGAACACTCTGTTTCTATAGAAATAGAAGGAACGACAACTGTGATGGCAGATGCTGCGATTGGCATCTGCCCGGTATATCCTGCATCTTGAAATTTATTGAGTATAGAAAACATTTGGGTATAGCAAACACAATTCTGGCCTGGCAGAAATACCCAGAATTTAATAAATATTGTTTGCAGGTGGTGTGACATTTCCCTGTTTTTTGCCAAAGCGGGCTGCCAGTGAACTGACTGCTTCTGTCAGCAGTATGGTATCGACACCAACAGCAATAAACTGCACTCCAAGCTTCAGATAATGCTCCGCAGCTTCAATATTGGTCATCAGAATTCCCGCTACTTTGCCTGCGGCTGTGATTTGGGTAATAGTCTGTTCAACCGCTGCTTTAACGTCAGGATGTTGAGGATTGCCAGGATACCCCATATCTGCACTGAGATCGGCCGGGCCGATAAATACGCCATCGACACCATCGACTGTCAGGATCTCTGCTAAGTTATTTAAAGCTTCACGAGTCTCCACCTGAACCAAGACACACATTTCTGCATTGGCGCGAGTCAGATAATTGGGAATGTGATTCCAGCGTGAAGCTCTTGCCAGCGCACTGCCTACACCACGAATGCCTTCAGGAGGATAGCGAGTTGCCCGTACTGCTTCGCGTGCTTGCTCAGCATTCTGAATCATTGGCACCAGCAATGTTTGAGTACCGATATCCAGTAATTGTTTGATAATGACGGGATCGTTCCACGGTGGACGGACAATAGGCTGGCTTGGATAAGGAGCTATTGCTTGTAGCTGGCTCAGAATTGAAGGAATATCATTAGGGGCGTGTTCTCCATCAATCAGTAACCAATCAAAACCTGCATTCGCCAGAATTTCGGCGCTGTATGAACTGCAAAGCCCAAGCCATAAACCAATTTGTGGTTGCCCCGATTGCAGGGCTTGTTTAAATCTATTTGTTAGCTGATCCATAAGTACACCTTAAATTCTTAAACAAAGTGACAGCTGACAGAACCCAATACGCCATAATCCACATGAAATGTATCTCCCTTACGGGCAGGGACGGGGCGGGTGAAAGAGCCACTAAGAATGATCTGACCAGCTTCAAGTTGAGTACCATGCGAAGCCAATTTATTAGCCAGCCATGCGACTCCATTGGCAGGATGATCAAGAACCGCCGCAGCGACACCTGATTCCTCGACGATACCATTACGATAGAGTAGGGCGCTGACCCATCGCAAATCCAATTCATCGGGTTTGATGGGACGTCCACCCATAATGACGCCACCATTGGCTGCATTATCAGAAATCGTATCCAGCACTTTGCGCGGACGCTGGGTTTCGGGATCAATGTTGTGACAGCGGGCATCGATCAGTTCTAATGTCGGAATGACGTAATCTGTCGCATTGTAAACATCAAACAACGTACAGTTTGGGCCGGGCAGCGGTTTTGCCAGCACAAATGCCAGTTCAACCTCAATACGCGGCACAATAAAACGTTCGTAAGGAATATCACTGCCTACCTGAAAAAACATATCATCCAGCAGTGCGCCATAGTCCGGTTCATCAATTTGCGAACTGGCCTGCATAGCTTTGGAAGTCAGACCGATTTTATGCCCCTTCAACACCCGACCTTCGGCAATTTTCATACCGACCCATTCACGTTGAATGGCATACGCATCCTCAATGGTTATTTCCGGATAATCCAATGAGATTTGGCGGATCTGCTTACGGTCTTTTTCTGCCTGGTGTAAACGGCGCGCAACCTGTGATACGACTTCTTGTTGTAGCATAGTATGTTGAACTCCTTTGGTTTATAACCCTCCGAAGCAGAGGTATTTCACTTCCAGATAGTCTTCTATACCGTAACGTGAACCTTCACGTCCCAAGCCAGACTGTTTTATGCCTCCGAATGGCACAACTTCGTTAGAAATCAAACCTTCGTTAATACCGACCATGCCGCTTTCCAGGGCTTCCGCCACCCGATAGATCCTGCCAAGATCGCGGGAGTAAAAGTAAGCGGCCAGACCAAATTCCGTATTGTTGGCAAGGCGGATAGCTTCTTCTTCATTACGGAATTTGAATAGGGCGGCCAAAGGGCCGAATGTTTCTTCATGAGTGATTAGCATTGTTTCGTCAACATCAGCCAGCACGGTTGGTTCGAAGAACAATCCACCCAGTTTGTGTGAGCCACCACCAGTAAGGAGTCGTGCACCACGGGAAACCGCATCATTAACATGAGCCTGTACTTTATCTACCGCTGCCTGATTAATCAGAGGCCCTTGTTGTGAGGTGCTGTCATTAGCCGGCCCGACCCGTAGTTGTTTAACTGCCTGAGTCAGACGTTCAGCAAATGCCTCATAAATACTTTCCTGCACTAAAATCCGGTTGGCACAGATACAGGTCTGCCCGCTATTACGGAATTTTGTAGTCATGGCACCTTCTATCGCAGCATCCAAATCGGCATCATCAAAGACGATGAAAGGTGCATTGCCACCTAATTCAAGAGAGAGTTTTTTCACCGTATCGGCACTTTGTGCCATCAGTAATTTACCTACGCGAGTTGAGCCGGTGAAAGAGAGTTTGCGCACGATAGGGCTAGAAGTCAGCACTTCACCAATGGCTTTGGCATCCATCCCCGTGACAATGTTAAAAACACCAGCCGGAACACCCGCTTGCTCTGCCAGTGCAGCCAGTGCCAGTGCAGAAAGCGGAGTTTCTGCCGCAGGTTTCAATACAATAGTACAACCTGCTGCCAGTGCCGGGCCGACTTTACGAGTGATCATGGCATTGGGGAAATTCCACGGCGTGATAGCCGCGACAACTCCGATAGGTTGTTTGATGGTAGAAAGACGACGTCCTGGTATCGGGGAAGGGATAGTCTCCCCATAAATCCGCTTACCTTCTTCTGCAAACCATTCGATAAAACTGGCACCATAAGCTATTTCTCCCATTGCTTCAGCATGAGTTTTTCCTTGCTCCATACTTAACAATTCGGCCAGAGTTTTCTGGTTATCCATAATCAGATTGAACCATTGTCTGAGTATCTGACTACGCTGTTTAGCGGTTAAAGCGCGCCATGCAGGAAGCGCGTTTTGAGCCGCTTCAATAGCGTGATGAGTTTCTGCTGCTCCCATATCACTGACATTGGCGATGATGTCACCATTGGCAGGGTTGGTAACCGCAAAAGTTGCCTGATTATCCGCATCAACCCACTGCCCGTTAATATAAGCCTGTTGGTGCAGTAATAAGGTATCAGGTATTAAAGTATCGAAATGGTTTGTCATGACTCTCTCTCCATTTAACAAAAGTGAACTGGATTTTCTGGATTAATTAACCTTAAGTTATGCTGTTCATAATGCCTGATCGTTTGTCTTAAACAGCTTATGAACGTTATTGGACTTATAATTCAGTATCGGATCAAGTTCTTCCATTGTGAAAGAGAGGCCAAGGTAACGCTGCGCCATTAAATCAGCAAAATGGGTTTTAATCAGCGAAAAAAGCATCTCCCCGACTTTCTGGCGATCTTCAAGGCTGCGTCCCGCACCGATTTTTAGTGTCATGTGAACAAAGGCATAGTCTTGTTTGCCATCCGCCATCTGCCATGTATCCAGCCAAATTGCCCGGCTGCGGATACCACCCAGAGGGAAAATGCCTGAATCTGCAAGAGATTGATTTACTTTGGAAAATAGTTCCGGTAAGTTGGCTTCTTTGCGAATGTTTTCGGTACATTCAGCGTAAAAATGTGGCATGGTTAGCTCCTGTCAGACGGTAGTTGCCTGATGAACAGAATTTGGTAAAGGAAAAACGGCATTCACTTGTCCTGTCCCTGAGCTGGCAAATAATTCGGTAAGAAACTCGACCTTACCGTCGTATTTATCCCAACCAAGTAACCCAAGTAACATTACGGTATCGTGCATATTGCCTTCACCACGGCAGTAGTGGGCATATTCAGGCAGCATTTTGCAGAATTCCCTGAACTTGCCTTCCTTCCAAAGTTCCACGACCCGGCGATCCATTTGTTCATCAAACTCACGGGTATAACTGTTCATTCCTTCTTCAGCACGTTGATCATCGATGAAACTGTGAGACAGCGAGCCACTTGCCAGAACTGCGATTGTACCATCATATTTTTCAATCGCTCGTAAGATAGCCGCACCTAATTTACGGCTGTCTTCAAAAGCATGAACGGTGCAAAAGGCAGAAATCGAAATCACTCTGAAATGACGGTCACTATTCATATAGCGCATTGGAACCAATGTGCCATATTCCAGTTGCAGGCTTGGGATTTCATGTGATTGCGCGCGAACGCCCATCTTACGGGCTTCTTCTGCAATAATTCGTCCCAGTTCGGGATTGCCGTCATACTCGTAACTCATATCGCGAATAAAGTGCGGCAATTCGTTACTGGTGTAAATACCGGAGAAATGCTCTGCGCAATTAATATGATAGGCACTGTTTACCAGCCAATGGGTATCGAACACAATGATGGTATCAACACCCAACTCTCGGCAACGTCGGCTGATCTCTTTATGCCCGTCAATTGCACTCTGTCTGCAACCGTGATGTTTGCCCGGCAATTCGGACAGGTACATAGAAGGTACATGTGTAATTTTTGCTGCTAACGCTAACTTGCCCATAAATCCTCACTTAATATCAGGATGGTGAAACGTGGTTAACGCTGGAATTGATTACACTTTTCCCGTATCAAAAACCTCAGTCCGGGTTAAAGCTTTCAATTCTGAATCAAAGCCCCCAGCGAGGAATCGAATGATTTCCCATTGAAATACAAACGTTTTTCACTTCGGCAAATACTTCAAAACTGTACTCGCCACCTTCGCGCCCTACACCTGAAGCTTTCACGCCACCAAATGGCTGACGCAGATCGCGTACGTTCTGAGAATTGACAAATACCATGCCAGCTTCAATACCATGGGCCAATCGCAGGACTTTGCTCACATCCTGTGTCCAGATATAAGATGCCAAACCGTATTCCACGTCATTGGCCATGCGCAGCCCGTCTTCTTCGCTCTTGAATGGCAGCAGACAAGCAACAGGGCCGAAGATCTCTTCTTGCGCTATACGCATCCGGTTATCTACATCTGCCAGTACAGTCGGACGCAGGAAATGACCATCTTTCAGGTGATCAGGCAGATCGGTGGGTTTATCCGGGCCTCCTGCCAGCAGGGTTGCTCCTTCTTCAATGCCAAGGCGGATATAACCGGAAACCTTTTCCCAATGTTGTTGACTAATCAGGCTGCCGACTTGTGTATTCAGATCCTGCGGATCACCGATACGCAGCCGATTGGCGCGTTCAGCAAAGCGCTTCACAAATTCAGGATAGATACTTTCCTGAATAAAAATACGGGAACCTGCCGTACAACGTTCACCATTAAGCGAAAAAATCGTGAATAGAGCGGCATCTAATGCACGTTCAATATCGGCATCTTCAAAGATCAGTACCGGAGATTTTCCGCCCAGCTCCATTGAATATTTTTTCAGCCCTGCATTTTGCATAATCAGGCGGCCAGTCGCTGTTCCGCCAGTAAAAGAGACGGCACGAACATCATGATGTTTTACCAGAGCGTCCCCTGCCGTATTGCCGTAGCCCTGCACCACATTCAGCACCCCTGCTGGAATACCCGCTTCCAGAGCCAGTTCGCCTAATCGGTCGGCTGTTAGTGGCGAAAGTTCGGACATTTTCAAAACTGCGGTGTTTCCCAGCGCCAGACAAGGAGCGACTTTCCATGTAGCGGTCATAAAAGGCACATTCCACGGGGAAATCAGTGCACAAACACCCACAGGTTGGAGCAGTGTATAATTGAGCATCTTGTCATCAACGGGATAAGTTCGCCCGTTCATCTGCTGACAAGTTTCAGCAAAGAAATCGAAATTGTGGGAAGCGCGTGGAATAAGTACATTTTGTGTCTGGTGGATTGGCAGACCAGTATCCTTGGTTTCCATTGCAGCAATATCAGGAACATTCTGGTCGATTAACTCACCTAAACGGCGCATCAGGCGTGCACGTTCTTTCATTGGAGTATTTGCCCATTTGGGAAAGGCTTCTTTGGCGGCGGCAACAGCCTGATCAATCTCTTCTTTTCCTCCTGAAGCAACTTCTGCCAACACATCTCCGGTTGCCGGATTTGTCGTTTCAAAATAAGTTTTGCTGCTAACGTTCTTGCCGTTGATCCAGTGGTTAACGATGGTCATGATAAACTTTCCTCATATTCTTGCTGGCTGACAATATGATTTACCAAGCGTCCGATGCCTTCGATTTCCACAATAACTTCGTCTCCGGGAACGACATCGGATAGCCCTTTAGGGGTGCCTGTAGCAATCATGTCCCCCGGCTGTAACGTCATAAAGTCACTTAAGTAGGCGATCAGAAAGGGAATATCGAAGATCAAATCTGCGGTTGTACCACGCTGGCGTAGTTCACCATTGACCCAGGTGCTCAAGGTTAGGTTATGAGGATCGGCGATTTCATTTTTATCAACAATCCACGGGCCGATTGGAGTTAATGTATCGCGGCTTTTTACGCGCAGATTAGGGCGATAATAATTTTCCAGATAATCCCGGATAGCGTAATCGTTACACAGGGTATAACCTGCAACGTAATCCATCGCATCTGCTCTGGAAACCTGATGGGCAGATTTACCAATCACGACAACTAATTCTGCCTCATAATGCATATATTCCACATTGTCAGGGCGGACAGAAACCTGACGATGGCCTGTGAAACTATTGGCTGCCTTAATAAATACCAGAGGTTCTTCTGGCGGTTTAAATTCCAGTTCGGTTGCGTGATCGGCGTAATTCAGACCCAATGCGAATAGTGTGCCATTGGCAGGGGGAAGCCACAAAACATCAAGTTCGCTGACTTTGCTACCATCGGGGAGCAACACATTTTCCTGTTCATCAACAGTGACATGAAGATCCTGGCCTTGGTAATGAATTCTGGCGTGTCTCATGCTTGACCTCCAGCCAATACAACTGTGTTTTGTAAAGTCGGGAAGCCATCAGCGTTGATAGTAACGGTATCATTGGGATGGAAGGTAACACGCTGATGTGGTGTTCCCAGCAGAATGACATCACCTTCTTTCAAGGTGGCAAAATCACTTAATGCGGACAAAAGTTCTGACGGTGAGCGTACCAGATCTTTTGTTGACCAACGGTCAACTTCCTGACCGTTGATTTCGGTTGTGATCTCAAGTGAATCGACGTTTCTTGTACTGATCATCTGGCCGATTGGGCAAAAGCCATCCCGGCATTTAGCTTTTATGGCGGGGCGATAAAATGACGTTTCTGGCAAGCTGACTTCATTTGCCAATGCATAACCGGCAATGTATTGCTCTGCGTCTTTAACGGAAACTTTGCGGGCGGGTTTGCCTGCCTTGTCTGTACCGATAAACAGCGCCAGCGTTGCGCCACTTTGTACAGTTTCTCCAATAGGATGGGGAACGATATCACCGGAAGCGATAACAGTGTTGCGAGGTTTGATAAACCAAATTGGAGTTTGAGGCAGTGTGTTATAAGGTGCTTCATGAAATGCCTTGCGCCAAAAATCAAGCTGACTATTGTGGTTGAGAGCGACGGCAAAAATGGTGCCTTTCATTAACAACTCCTTGAAAGCTGAGCGATGTAGAGATGTATCGCAAGAACAATTATTAATATATTAATAAACTAAGTTCTGATAACGTTCAATATGTTAAGCTAATTGTTAATTTTAATTGTGATCTCTGTAACAACATTCTGCCTGTGATTATTTTTAACACATAAAGATCAAGCCGTTATATTATCTATCAAGGTCATTTGGTATTTCATTTAACTTTTTGTTAACTTTATATGGCAAAATAATTTTATTTATTTGTTAATATTGAATTCTTTTCCCTTTGTGGATAATTATGAGCATGTTAGTCTTTTTACCGTTAATGTTGTCTATAATCGGTAGCGTGCGCGTTCAACTTATAGAGAATTACCCGTGGTTAACTTTAAGAGTCACCTTTAATTATGTATGAATCCTTGACAATAGCATTGCTTCAAGCTCGGGAAACCGCGATGAGTTTTTTCCGTCCGATATTGAAGAGTTATAATCTAACTGAGCAGCAATGGCGCATTATTCGCGTACTTGCGAGTAGTCGTTCGATTGATTTTCATGATTTGGCTAATATTACCTGTATCTTACGTCCTAGCTTGACGGGTATTCTGACTCGCATGGAGCGTGATGGTCTGATCTTTCGTTTAAAGCCTATGAATGATCAACGAAAATTATACGTTTCGCTGACTCCGGCGGGTCAGGAACTGTATGAAGAAGCAAAAGGAAAAGTTGATGAGGGTTATGAGGCAATTGAAGCTGCTTTCTCTCCAGAAAAATTAGCTCAACTTTTAGGGTTATTGGATGAATTTATTTCTATTGGCAATCGTTCTCAGGACGATATAGATGAAAATGAAGAACAATAGAGATAGATGCATATTAATATATTAATTAATTGATGCTTTAATGATAAGAGAAAGAGCACCGGAATAAACTGGTCGTGATTTTCTGAGTAGTTTATTGCGGTGGTTTCTCTGTTTTTTGGGAAATTGAACTAATTGTTAGAACTTATTGATTTTATTTATGGTTAATAAAATATATTTATGTTAAAGCTTTCCTATACTATATGGAATAAATCATATCCAATATTTGAGTTGAATATGTGAATCCAAGCAAACTTTTTATTTATGATATTTATTTTAGTTTAAACATTTTTTATCACATATTTTGTGAAATTATTTTCTCAATATCCTTGTGTACGTTTTCTTATGGGCGAGGAAACCTGAAATGACGGCCAGTAACAATGCCATAGAAGCTAGTAAACTGCCAGTCAGATTGAGAGTAGAATAACTATAATTAGCTGTGATAATGACCCCGCCTAACCATGCGCCTACAGCATTACCCAAATTAAAAAAGCCAATATTGACAGAAGAAACGAGATTAGGTGCACCGGCTTCCTGGGCTTTATCCATCACCAGACGCTGAATTGGTGATACTGTGGCAAAACCAAGTGCAGCCATAAGGAATATACTCAAACAGGCAATAAATGGATTGTCACCGGTGAGCCAGAACATAAATAAAACTAAAGCTTGTAACCCCAGAGTCCAATATAGCAATGGCATCATGGCCTTATCTGCCAGTTTTCCGCCAACAATATTGCCAAAAAAGAATCCCAACCCTAGTATTACAAGGACCCATGTGATTGCATTTTCAGGTAATCCCGCAACATTGGTCATTAATGGTGCGATATAAGTAATAGAAGTAAAGAAAGCAGCAGGTCCCAGAACAGTGATCCCCATAGCCAGCAGGACGTGAACATTGGTAAAAGCTAACAACTCCTTTTTGATACTGGCAGGAGCTTGTTGACTGAATTTAGGCAGTAATTTTAAGATCCCAAGTAATGCGATAACGCCGATAACTGTAATGATGGCAAACGTGACCCGCCAGGAAACCACTTTTCCTATCCATGTGCCAAGAGGTATCCCAACCAAATTAGCAAGCGTCATGCCACTGAACATAAATGCGATAGCGGTTGTCTTTTTATCTTTCGGCACCAGTTCTGCCGCAATAATCGCCCCTATCCCCATAAAAGCGCCGTGAGTCAGTGAAGCAATGATACGACCAATAATAGCCAGATAAAATGTAGGGGATAAAGTCGTCAGCATATTTCCGATAATGAATAATACCATTAACATAGCGAGCATCTTTTTTCTCTCTATGCGTCCACCCAGAATAATCAAAACGGGTGCCCCAATAAATACACCGAGTGCATAACTGGTGACCATATATCCTGCTGTGGGTATTGATATACTAAAGTCAATGGCAATTTCCGGAAGCAAACCAGCGATAATAAATTCAGTCGTGGCGATCCCAAATGTTGCTAAAGCTAGAACCCAAATAACTGCTGGCATGGAGTGCTCCTGATCAGAGAATGAATAATAGGGGTATATTAAAACCAGTTATTATTATCACAGTGTGTGTTTATTTCTGAATGCGAAGAATGCCATATCAATATATTCATATAGTATTCAATTTGGAAGTAGCTGAAAAATTTTCTGTTCCATCCGTCACTATATTTCAAGTTGCCACCAATAAAGCGGCAACTTGAAAGAAATCACTTATCCTGCATTTTCTTTCCTGTAAGCCAAAGCAACAGCCAATGATTGCGTCAGACATAACGTGGCTGATTGAGAACGGAATGCATCGACTTTTGCCTCCTTTACTACAAAGCAAATGTCACTGAAACTTGCCAGTGGGCTGATCTGGCTGTCAGTAATCACAATCTGCTTTGCTCCGGCCTGTGCTGCTTTTTCACTGACCATTACCGTTTCTTCGGCATACGGTGTAAAACTGATGGATACCACAACATCATCAGCGCCAATCATATTCATCTGTTCGCGAAACATTCCACCCAAGCCATCCACCAGCATGGGACGGCACTCCAAATGACTCAGAGCATAAGTAAAGTATGACGCGACGCTGAAAGATCGGCGTAGTCCGATAATGTAAATATTGTGAGCATTTGCCAATAAATCTACGGCCTTATTTAAATCCTCCACAGGAGTGCGGGCGGCAAGTTGCTGAATGGCCTGTGCATTAGAATGGGCAAACTCCTGCAAAATATGTTGTGGATCTTCCGGTTTCTGCTTATTGCCATCCAGTTCCTTGAACAGGCGAGCCCTATCTGTATAACTGGCTGTCTCTTCTACCAGATTCATACGAAATAATTGTTTCATTTCATTGAACCCGTTGAAATCAAAAGCATTGGCAAAACGAATAAGTGTGGAAGGTGGAACATTGGCCTCTTTTGCGATCACCGCAACAGTATCAAATGCTACGCTATTGGTATTATCCAAAACATACCTTGCAACTTGCTGTAACCGTTTACTTAACTCATCATAACGCGAGCGAACTTGTTCTTGCAGTTCATGCAGATTCGACGCAGCAGACATAATGCCTCCCTAAAAAATTGTAATGAAATGGATAATTCATTCATCGTCAGGCAAGCCTGTTAAATGCAGGCGAAGATGTTCGCAAGTTGCCACTGTCTAATGAATGTAATTGCACAAAAATAGCGTATTGATCACATTAATAAAATGGTATTCCAATTCTGATTGAAAATGAAATATATATTTCATATATCTGTAGCATCGTGATTCAATTCATAATGATTCAACTCATCTTCAATGGTTAACCTTATAATTGTATTGAGAGAGGCTCAGAATGGAACAGATTAAAAATTTTATTGGCGGGCAACTCATTGGTAGTCAAAGTGATCGTATTTCATTCGTGTCTAACCCGGCGACAGGACAGTTAATTCGTCAGGTTGCTATGAGCACAGCCCAAGAGACTAAATCAGCTATCGGATCTGCTCACCAGGCCTTTAAGGAGTGGTCTAAAACCCCTCCGTTGAAAAGAGCCAGGATCATGTTCAAATTTAAGTCACTACTTGAAGAAAATCAGGATAGGCTGGCTTGTCTGATTTCCGAAGAACATGGAAAAATCTATTCTGATGCGGTGGGGGAATTGACTCGTGGACTTGAAGTTGTCGAATTTGCCTGTGGTATTCCTCACTTACAGAAAGGAGAACACTCTGCCAATGTGGGTACAGGAGTTGATAGTCATTCCCTGATGCAGCCACTGGGTGTTTGTGCAGGAATTACTCCATTTAATTTTCCGGCAATGGTATCTATGTGGATGTTCCCGATTGCATTAGCGACGGGAAATACTTTTGTCCTGAAACCTTCTGAAAAAGATCCTTCTCTCTCAATCGAACTGGCTAAATTATTGCAGCAGGCCGGTTTGCCGGATGGGGTATTTAATGTTGTACAAGGAGATAAGGAAGCCGTTGATGTATTGCTGACTGATCCTCATGTTGAGGCGGTGAGTTTTGTTGGTTCTACACCGATTGCAGAATATGTTTATACCACGGCATCCGCACATGGCAAGCGTTGTCAGGCATTGGGCGGCGCGAAAAATCACAGCATTCTTATGCCGGATGCCGATATGGACATGGCTGCGAATGCTATTATCGGAGCAGCCTTTGGCGCAGCAGGAGAGCGTTGTATGGCATTGTCTGTTGTTCTGGCAGTTGGGGATGACATTGCAGATGAACTGGTAGCAAAACTCCGAAATCAAATTGACAAAATGGTAGTCGGTGCTGGGATCACCGAAGGCAGAGAAAACGACATGGGGCCAGTCATCTCTGAGCAACACAAGGCTAAAATCTGTAATTACATTGACAGTGGCGTAGCTCAGGGAGCGAAATTGCTGGTGGACGGGCGTGAATATCAGGTTCCTGGTTATGAAAACGGCTATTTCGTCGGGCCGACCCTGTTTGATTATGTCACGCCAGATATGAAAATCTATCAGGAAGAGATATTCGGGCCAGTATTATCCATTGTTCGCGTACCGGATTATGCAACAGCCCTGAAACTGATTAATCAGCATGAATATGGTAATGGGGCTGCTATCTTTACCCGTGATGGGGAAACCGCCCGTCAATTCAGTGAAGATGTATTGGCTGGCATGGTCGGCGTCAATATACCTATTCCTGTGCCGATGGCATTCCATAGCTTCGGGGGCTGGAAGCGTTCCATTTTCGGCCCGTTGAATGTGCATGGTGATGATGGTGTGCGTTTTTATACCCGGATGAAAACAGTAACCAGTCGCTGGCCGGCCAGTGTGCGTCTGGAGCATCATGACAGCAGCTTTATCATGCCAACGATGGAGTAATATCATGGATACATCAATAACGCGTGCGCAGGCAACGAATACACAAAAGATGACAATGGCTCAGGCTCTGGTCAAATTTCTCAATCAGCAATATATCAACGTTGATGGGGAAGAATACCCCTTTATTTGCGGCATTTTCACCATATTTGGTCACGGTAATGTGGTGGGATTGGGGCAGGCGTTAGAACAAGAATCGGGGCATCTCAGAGTTTATCAGGGGTGTAATGAACAGGGTATGGCGCATATTGCCACTGGTTTTGCCAAGCAGAAAAAACGCCGACAGGTTTTGGCTGTAACCTCTTCTGTCGGGCCGGGGGCGGCCAATATGGTTACGGCTGCCGCTACAGCAACTGCGAACCGTATCCCGTTACTATTATTACCGGGAGATACTTTTGCGTGTCGTCAGCCCGATCCGGTTTTACAGCAGGTTGAACAGTATGGTGACGGCACCATCAGCACCAACGATTGTTTTCGCCCTGTTTCGCGTTATTGGGATCGCATTTCCAGACCTGAGCAATTGATGAGTGCAATGATCCACGCTATGCGGGTATTAACTGATCCGGCAGATACAGGTGCAGTTACCATCTGCTTACCGCAGGATGTGCAGGGGGAAGTATGGAATTACCCTGATTACTTCTTCCAGAAACGAGTACATCATCTTGAACGCCGACCTGCTTCTTTGCCCCGTATTCAGAGTGCTGTAGAACTCATCCAGCGTAAGAAAAAACCGTTGCTGGTTTGCGGGGGCGGAGTCCGTTATTCCGGTGCTCATGAGGCTTTCCGTCAGTTCGCTGAAACGTTCAATATTCCATTTGCTGAAACACAGGCAGGAAAAAGCGCTATTATCGCAGCACATCCCTTGAATTGTGGCGGACTCGGTACAACGGGTTGTCTGGCTGCAAATTTGCTGGCTAAAGAGGCTGATCTAATCATAGGTGTTGGTACACGTTTTACTGACTTTACTACTGCATCAAAATCTTTGTTCCAAAATCCAGAAGCTGAATTTCTTACGATTAATGTAGCGGAATTTGACGCCTGCAAGCTGGATGCTGTCGCAGTTATTACTGATGCCAGGGAAGGGCTGAATGCGATTACTCAGGCATTGATGAAAACAGCATGGCGTTCTGACTGGCAGCAGGAGATTATGCAGGCGAAAACAAGCTGGCAACAAGAACTGTCACGATTGTTTTCCATACAGTATCAGATCGGGGACAAACCGGAAATTGCGGGGCATCTGGATGATAAATTACATGAATACAGTGAAACATTGCAAACCAACCTGACTCAGACACGGGTACTAGGCCTGATGGATCATCATCTGGAACCTAATGCCATTATTGTTGGTGCAGCAGGTTCCTTGCCGGGAGATTTACAGCGGTTGTGGCAGCCTAAAGAGCCTGATACTTATCACCTTGAATACGGTTATTCCTGCATGGGGTATGAAATAGCAGCAGCACTGGGGGCAAAACTTGCCTGTCCGAACCAACCTGTTTATGCAATGGTTGGGGATGGATCTTATATGATGTTACACAGTGAATTACAAACGGCGATTCAGGAAAACATCAGGATTACCGTGTTGTTGTTTGATAACGCCGGTTTTGGTTGCATTAATAACTTGCAGATGAGTCAGGGTATGGGGAGTTTTGCGACAGAAAATCGCTATCGTAATCAACAAAGTGGTCAGTTAGATGGCGCACTTGTACAGGTAGATTTTGCTAAGAACGCAGAAAGCTATGGCTGCAAAAGTTACCGGGTACATAACGAACAGCAACTGATTGCTGCTTTGCAGGATGCCAGAACACAACCCCGCGCAACTCTAATCGATATTAAAGTGCTGCCAAAAACTATGACTCACGATTATGAATCATGGTGGAGAACAGGAACAGCACAGGTTGCAGACAGCCTTGCTGTTACAACGGCGGCTGAAAACATCAGGCAGTATGTGGAGAAATACACTCGTCAATATTAATCTTCTTGCTATGTAGTCCCTGCAATATGGTTTGATGCTTCCTGCCTGGTGGTGAAACGAACCATTTTATGTTGGATATGGAAATTTTATTTCATATCCAACCACGTCACTATCATTGTTTGTTGATCACGGTTTATTGATCACATTGTATTCTTTTAACCATACCTTAGTGGAATGATTGTTTTATATTATTCTATGATTTTAAAGTAAATTTATATTGATTATCCAATGAAATAACCCTTTTTTCGTGATAGATATAACACTAATTGCAGCTTTTTCATCACAAAATGCTAACCACTTCTAAAAAATAAAATTTTCAAATAAACATAAATTGAAATAAATATTTTGCTTGATATATTTTTATCCACCCAAAAAGCAGGTACAGAGGTATCAAGGAGCATTTATGTTCAATATTGCATTATTTGGCGCAGGTAGGATTGGGCAGGTTCATGCGGTTAATATTGCCAACCATAAAGAAACTCGCCTTTACTCCGTGATTGACCCTTATCAGGCAAATGCTGAAATACTGGCACAGAAATATCAGGCTAAAATACAAACGACGGAAGCAGCGATGGCCGATCCCAATGTGCATGGTGTTCTTATTGCATCAGCAACAGATACACATGCTGATTTGATCGAACTGGCGGCTCAGCACAATAAAATGATTTTCTGCGAAAAACCGGTTCATCTTGACCTTGAACGGGTTCGACAGTGTCTTGCTATAGTCAAACAGTTTCAGGTTCCTCTGTTTGTTGGTTTCAACCGTCGTTATGATCCTCAGTTTCGTCGAATGAAAAATTTATTCCATTCCGGCAAAATTGGTAAAGCAGAGTCTCTGCTTATCACATCCCGCGACCCTTCTCCTCCGCCTGCTGAATATATCCGGGTTTCTGGTGGTATGTTCAGGGACATGACCATCCATGATTTTGACATGGCTCGTTTTATTCTCGGTGAAGAACCCTGCGCTGTTTATGCACAAGGCAGTAATCTGGTTGATCCGGCCATTGGCCTGACCGATGATATTGATACGGCGTTTATTGTTATGAAGTTTCCTTCAGGAGCTATGGTAACCATCTCCAACAGCCGTCGTTCAGGGTATGGCTATGACCAACGTCTTGAACTACATGGTGAAAAAGGTTTACTGACGGCGGGTAACATTAAGGAAAACAGTGTGGAATTTTGGGGAGAAAATGGATGCCTGTCTGCCAAACCTGAACACTTTTTCCTGCAACGTTACCATGAGGCGTATATCGCGGAATGGAGCCATTTTGTCGATGTTATAGCAGGCAGGGTCACTCCCGAAACCACCGGTTTTGATGGTGCACAAGCATTGTACCTTGCTGATAAGGCTCTTGAATCCTTACTGACTGGTAAGGAAATTAAATTATAAGCAACAGAATTTTATAAAAATAAGAAAGATTATTTTTTCAGGAAAACCGTTTTCTTGTCGGCCTGTTGATGCCTTTTGGCAGCAAATCAGGGGAGGAATATATGTCAGCTTTTCTTTCTTTTATTGGTTTTACCCTGCTGGTTGCTGGGATTGCTTATTATAAAACAAGGAACAAACATTTAATTGATTCCACTGAAGGGTATTTTCTAGGTGGACGTTCTCTGACCGGGATTTATATCGGCAGTTCCATGTTATTAATGAACCTATCCACAGAACATCTGGTCGGTTTGAATGGATTGGCATTCAGAACAGGGTTTATTGTTATGGCATGGGAAGTTATAGCAGCGTTAACTATTGTGTTGTTTGCCATTTATTTTTTACCAAAATATTTAAAATTGGGTATCTCAACAATTCCTGAATATCTGGAGCGGCGATTTGATAAAAATACATTGCTGATTACCTCAATTTTATTTCTGGCAATGTACGTTATTTCGTTACTGCCTATTGTTTTATATACCGGTGCTATTGCACTGGAAAGTTTATTTCAGGTTTCTCAGATATTTCAGGTCGATAAAACCACTGCATTATGGATTATGGTCTGGGGTGTTGGTGGGCTTGGCGCTATTTATGCTATTTTCGGCGGAATTAAAGCAATTGCAGTTGCTGATACTCTTAATGGTATCGGATTAATTGTTGGTGGCGGGATTGTTACTATTTTCGCTTTATTATACGTAGGTGATGGCAGTGCATGGAAAGGTCTGACCGACGTTTATCAGGCACATCCTGATAAATTTAACTCCATTGGCAGCGAAGATTCACTTGTTCCATTCTCAACCTTGTTCACAGGGTTGATCATTTCTAATATGTTTTTCTGGTGTACTAACCAATCTATCGTACAAAAATCACTGGGTGCAAAGAATCTGGCAGAAGGGCAAAAAGGGGTGATGTTATGTGCTGTGTTGAAGCTTATTATCCCGTCTATCATTATCTTACCCGGCGTTATCGCATTTCATATCTTCAATGGGCAAATAGATAACCCGGATAATGCCTATCCTGCATTAGTGCAATTAGTTTTGCCTAAAATACTGGTTGGCTTTTTTGCCGCGGTTGTCGTCGGGGCTGTATTCTCAACATTCAGTGGGGGGCTGAACTCTTCTGTTACTCTGTTTACTGTCAATATTTACAAACAACGAATTAATCCAAATGCCAGCGAAGCACGGACGGTCGCAGTGGGTAAATATCTGGGCATTGGTCTGGCATTGCTAACCATGATTATTGCGCCACTTGTTGCTAATGCGCCGGATGGTTTGTTTTACCTTATCCAGCAATTACAGGGTATTTTCAATGCTCCGATTCTCAGTGTAGTGCTTGTCGGGTTAATGACAAAACGTGTTCCCCCGATTGCCGCAAAACTGGGGCTGTTGTTTGGTATGTCGGCTTATATCATCTGTAACTTTATCCTGCACATCAATATCCATTTCTTTCATCTGGTCGGTATCCTGTTTGCACTGAATGTTATTTTCATGCTGACGATTGGTTATTTCTTCCCTGCTGAGATTTATCAGGAAGTGTATACAAAACAAGTGGATATTACACCGTGGTCAATGGTGAAACCAATGGGATGGCTGATTACTCTGGCGGCAATATCAATGTATGTTTTTCTGGCACAGAACGTGCCGCTGTATGTAATGACACTCTACTATGTGTTTGCTGCCGGGATCTTGGGTTACGTCTTTTATCAAATCAGTAAGGCACTGTTTAAACGCCCTATTCACAGGAAAAGTGCATAGAAAAAACCAGACCCAGACAAAAAAGACATAAAAAATCTGAATGATGTAACCGGAGAATAAATAACATGAAAGAGATTCGGATTGGGTTGATTGGCGCGGGTTATATCGGACGCTCCCATGCCATCGCTTATGCACAAGCTCCCACAGTATTTCCACTAAAAGGGAAACTGATACGTGAAATGATTGCAGGAATAACCCCGGAACTTGCCCAGGTCCACGCAAAAGAACTTGGTTTTCTGCGTTCAACCGGAGACTGGCGGGAACTGGTTGCTGATCCAAACATTGATGTTGTTGATATATGTACGCCTAATTTCTTGCATAAAGAAATGGCATTAGAAGCTATCAAACATGGCAAACATATCTATTGTGAAAAACCACTGGCCCTGAACTCCCAGGATGCCAAAGAAATGATGGTAGCAGCGACAAATGCGGGAGTGAAGACGTTGGTAGGTTTTAACTATATGAAAAACCCTACAGCGAAGTTAGCAAAAGAAATTATCTCGAAGGGTGAAATCGGTGAGGTCGTGCACTTTTACGGCACACATAATGAGGATTATATGGCAGATCCGCTGAGTCCGATTCATTGGCACTGCTTTAAGGATAGAGCAGGTTTGGGAGCACTTGGTGATCTCGCCGCTCATATTATCAATATGGCGCAGTATCTGGTAGCAGACATTATGACTGTTTGCGGAGATCTGGAAACAGTAGTGAAAGCACGCCCTGAAAAATCCGGTTCTCCAGTGTTAGTTCCCGTTGAAAATGAAGATCAGGCACATGCGATAGTACGTTTCGATACAGGAGCAATGGGTGTGATTGAAACTTCCCGTATTGCCTGTGGCCGCAAAATGGGGCTGAGTTATATCGTGACAGGTACGAAAGGAACTCTGAGCTTTACTCAGGAACGAATGGCTGAATTGAAACTATATCGACATGATGAACCGGCAAATCGTCAGGGGTTCAAAACCATTCTGCTTGGGCCTGAACATCCGGATTACGCTCCTTTCTGTAATGGTGCCGGGCATGGCATTGGTTTCAATGACCAGAAGACGGTGGAAGTCAGGGATTTGATTGATGGTATCGCTCAGGATCAGGCTATTTGGCCTGATTTTACTGAAGGCTGGAAAGTCTCCCGTATTTTAGACGCGATTGTACGTTCTCATGATCAAAAACGTTGGGTTAACGTTTCTGAAATTAATTAAATCTCGCGGTTAGCAAAATTGGTTTTCAAAACGCGCACTTGTTAAGAGGCAGAGTGATGGAGCAACATAAAAAGTTTGATGTTATCTGCATGGGGCGTATTGCAGTTGATTTATATGGTCAGCAAATAGGCGCCCGTCTGGAAGACATGAGCAGTTTCTCTAAATACCTTGGTGGTTCTTCCGGGAATGTAGCTTACGGCACTGCGCTTCAGGGATTAAAATCATCCATGTTGGCCAGAGTTGGTGATGAACATATGGGGCGTTTCTTACGTGAAGAACTGGAGAGAGTGGGATGTGATACCAGCCATTTAATCACAGATAAAGAGAGGCTCACGGCTTTAGTGTTACTCGGTATTAAAGATAATGAAACTTTCCCGCTGATTTTCTATCGTGATAACTGTGCTGACATGGCTATTACCCGCGATGATTTCAGCGAAGACTATATTGCATCCGCCCGTTGTCTGGCAATTACGGGAACCCATCTTTCCCATTCGCAAACCCAGGATGCGGTGTTGACAGCATTACAATATGCCCGTTGCAATGGGGTAAAAACGGTACTTGATATCGATTACCGCCCCGTGTTATGGGGGCTGACGTCACTTGGTGACGGAGAAACCCGTTATATCGCTTCAGAGCAGGTCACAGCACAATTACAGAAAGTGCTTGCTCAATTTGATCTGATTGTAGGAACTGAAGAGGAATTTCATATTGCGGGCGGCTCCAAAAATACTGTTGACGCTTTACGTTGTGTCAGGGAGTTAAGTAAAGCAACACTAGTCTGCAAACGTGGATCATTAGGCTGTTCCGTGTTCACCGAAAATATTCCTGATATCCTTGATGAAGGTATTACAGTACAGGGAGTTAAAGTAGACATACTGAACGTCTTGGGGGCTGGTGATGCCTTTATGTCTGGCTTGCTACGGGGATACCTTAATAACGAAAGTTGGGAGCAGAGCTGTACTTATGCGAATGCCTGTGGTGCATTAGTGGTTTCCCGCCATGGTTGCGCGCCAGCGATGCCAGATAAAACTGAGTTGGATAATTACCTTGTACGATCTACGGAAGTTCATCGCCCTGATTTAGACATTCATCTAAACCATCTCCATCGTATTAGTGGTCGTCATAAACAGTGGCAAGAGTTGTGTGTCATGGCATTTGATCACCGTATCCAGTTTGTTGAAATGGCACGTAAGGTTAATGCCGATCCTGATCGCATTCCACAACTGAAAAAATTGTTATTCCGCGCCAGTCAGGAAGTGAGGGCAGAAGCCTGTCAGGAAGGTCATGCCGGAATATTGTGTGACAGCACTTTCGGGCAGGATGTTCTTAATGCAGCGACTGGAAAAGGGCTATGGATTGGGCGTCCGATTGAATTACCGGGGTCCCGTCCACTGCGCTTAGAGCATGGTGATATTGGTTCCCAGCTTGTCAGTTGGCCGAGGGAACATATCGTGAAATGCCTGGTATTTTTCCATCCTGAAGATGCTCATTCTTTACGTTTGGAGCAGGAAAGAACAGTTCAGGAAATTTATGCAGCCTGTTGCCAGTCTGGTCATGAATTATTATTGGAAGTGATCTTACCATTGGATATGACGCATTCTGATGAGTTTTACTTGCGCGTACTCCAACGTTTTTACAATCTCGGCATTAAGCCGGATTGGTGGAAATTACCCCCTATGCAGCCTACGACCTGGGATCAAATTGAAGAATTAATTACTCAGCGAGACCCTCATTGTCATGGAGTTGTGCTCCTTGGCCTGGATGCTTCCGAAGAGCTATTAAAAGCAGGTTTTAACGCTGCGGCGGGTAAATTTATTGTCAAAGGCTTTGCTGTTGGGCGCACGCTGTTTGCTAAACCATCCCTGAAATGGCTGGCTGGTGAAATTGATGATCAAACACTCATTCTGCAAGTAAAAACGAATTACAACAACCTGATTAGCTACTGGCGCCAACGTGGTAGTGAACAAAAAAACTGGAACATAACTGACTCTCACTAATTTACTCTCACCTTACAGGAGAACCATCATGACTGTTCAACTTGGCATTAATCCTCTGACATGGACTAATGATGATCTACCTTCTCTGGGCGCAGAAACCCCGTTGGAAACTTGTTTGGCAGAAGGGCGTCAGGCAGGATTTGCGGGTTTTGAACTTGGTAATAAATTTCCCCGTCATTCACATATATTAGGGCCGATTCTGGTTTCCCATGATTTGCAATTGGTGTCTGGCTGGTATTCAGGGAATTTATTGACGCGCAGTGTTGCAGAAGAAATTATGTTCGTTCAGCCACATTTAACCTTGTTACGTGAACTGGGTGCAAAGGTGATGGTCTTTGCAGAAGTGACCAATTGTATACATGGTGAACAGGATAAGCCGGTGCATTTAAGGCCTATCTTCCCGGCAGAACGCTGGCAAGAGTATGGAGAAAAGTTGACAGAATTTGCTCATTATACTCAATCTCAAGGTGTTCAGATTGCCTATCACCATCATATGGGCACAGTGATTGAAAGTGCAGAAGACATTGATAATTTGATGAAAAACACAGGTGAAGAAGTGGGACTATTACTGGATACCGGGCATTTAACTTTTGCCGGAGATGACCCGTTAGCCGTAGCAAAACGTTGGAGTAAACGAATCAATCACGTACATTGCAAAGATATACGCCTTGATGTGCTGAAAGATGTCAAAAATCGTAAAATGAGTTTCCTCAACGCAGTATTAAGTGGCGTCTTTACTGTACCTGGTGATGGTTGTGTGAATTACCCGGACATTTTTAACGTATTAAAAGCTAATGACTATCATGGTTGGCTGGTTGTTGAAGCAGAACAGGATCCTGCTGTTGCTCATCCACTGACTTACGCCACACTGGGGTATAACAATTTGTCACGCTTCGCCAGAGAAGCCGGGTTGATTTAAGACACTGACATTAAAAATGACCTTGAGGTAATCACATGTCTCATTTGCTATCAAAGTATCATAAGCCTGATCAGCACAAGCGGACGCAACATATCACGCCGGAAATAGCGAACTGGGGATATGTTCATTTTGATGTTTATGAACTGAATGCGGGAGAGTCAATAACATTAGCGGCTTCGAAAAATGAAACGTGCTTAGTATTGGTTGCAGGAAAAGCGACTGTGGTTACTGCCCAACAAAGATTCGAGCAGATTGGTGATCGTATGAGTCCATTTGAGCGTAAAAAACCTTATGCTGTTTATGTTGCGCCGCATGAAACAATGGAAATTATCGCTCAGACTCATCTTGAACTGGCTGTTTGTCAGGCAAAAAGTAAAGGGAATTATTCAACCCGATTGATTACACCACAGGATATCGGTGCTGAACAACGTGGTAACGGTAACAACCGTCGTTATGTTCATAACATCCTGCCGGATAATCAGCCTGCTGATAGTTTATTGGTGGTTGAGGTTTATACTGATGAAGGCTGTACCAGCTCTTACCCTAGCCATAAACATGATACTGATAATGAACCACAGGAAACCTATTTAGAAGAAACTTATTATCATCGATTAAATCCACCACAAGGTTTTTGTTTACAGCGTGTCTATACTGATGATCGCTCACTGGATGAAACGATGGCAGTATACAATAAAGATGTTGTTATGGTGCCGGAAGGGTATCACCCGGTAGCGACTATTGCCGGGTATGACAGCTACTACCTGAATGTGATGGCAGGGCCAACTCGTAAATGGCTATTTACTTGGGAAACAGACCATCAGTGGGTTAATGATGAAGTTTATGCCGAAAAGCATGCCAGACGTTAGGGGCTGGGATTCAATTATTGCTCCCCGTTTGGGGAGCAATACATCAAGAATTATCATTATGGGAGGCGTTTGAAGGTACATTTAATTAACCAATAAACTATACTTGCCATCAATAATGAATTAATTGCTGGCACTCCCCATTCAATAGTTAAGCCAATAACACTACCGACAATACTGGCGATTATTGCTGCCCAGCCGATAGTCGGAGTTTCATTTGGAAGATTACCTCTCTGCTTGCTTTCATCTAATACTTTGCGATAAGAGCGCAAAATATAATAATCAACTAACATTACTCCCAATATTGGTGGGAAAACAACACCAAGTACAGTAAGAAAATCTACAAATCGGTCTAAGATGCCGAGAATGGAAAACAAAGTTCCCAATATTCCAATTATGATTGTTGTTGGAGGATAGCGTAATTTTTTACCGGTGATACCTTCGACTGCGTTAATAATTCCCAATGATGAAGAGTATAAATTCAGATCATTAACTCTTAATGTTGAACATACGACAACGAATAAACCTGCACCACCTGCGGCTTGTGACATAATGGTAACGACATCAGCAGTATTTAATGCTTTCGTGATTAAAATTGCCAGACCATTAATGACAAATTCACCAGCAATAATTGTCAGCAAAGTGATCCCAAAAACATGTTTTCCTGATTTAGTATAGCGTGTCAGATCCGGAGTCATCAGACTGGCAACGATCGCACCCCCAACAACTATCGTAATACCTGCACTGATAGACAGAGTTTCATCTGAATGAGGCAGCTTTAAAAGCTTATACCAACGTTGACCTGAATCGCCTGATAATACGATGGTGGAGATATAAGCAACCAGAAGAATAAACATAGGTACAGCAATTCTGGCAGTAAACCGTAATGCCCTAAAACCAAAAGCGACTAATGTCGTCAATAACGTGCCGGATATTGCCGCAGATAAACCAAATCCAAGTTTATTCCCGGAAGCAAAGTTAAGAGATTTAGCAAAAATAGCATTTTGGATGCCAAACCAGCCTAATAGGCTGACAGCAATAACGAGGCCAATTAATACCGAACCTATTCGACCAAAACCACACCATCGTGCCAGTAAACTACCGGATAGCCCTTCTCGCATACCTGCAAAGCCAAGCCCAAAAGTAACAATACCAAAGATCAGGCTGCCAATAAGAATAACAACAAATGCATCTGTCAGTGTCATGGAGCTGCCGAGGACAGCTCCAAGCATAAACTGATCTAATGCTGTTAACATGCCCATATGGACGACAGCCACGCTCAGCAGAGACAGACGCTGTTGTTGTGGCATTCGACTTAATGGACAGTGTTCAATTTTGAGCACTATCACCGTTCCTTGATTTTTTTAGAGAAAGAGGACACCTTTTTCAATTAGACGTTCGGGAATATAGCTGTCTAATTGTAAATCCCTGCAAAATTCTTCAAATTGCTGGAGTGAGTGGACATTAGCTTTCTGATAAATGTTGTATATCCGATTTTCTATCGTTTTAGGACTGACACCGTAAATTTGAGCTATCTCCTTATTTGAACGCCTTTGTAGTATCAAAAAGATAATATCTAGTTCTCCTTTAGTAAAAAGATCTGTTTTAGTCTCTGTTGTCAAAACACTGGGTTTTTGCCGATTAATATACTTGAGAGGGGAGAGGCTACTTAGTGGTCTAGCATTCCAAACAATTCCGATACACTCTTTTTCATCGTTATACACAGGAAACTTTTCGCTGATAAAAGGAGCAAGGTTATTCTTTCCATACCAGTAGTGTGTTTCGATAATAGAAACTCTGTCTTTTGACTCTTCAGTCCTCCGGTCATGTTCTTTCAGATCTTGGGAGAATTGATCTTCAGACCAATGAGCAGGAAATTCACAATCAAGCTTACCCTCTACGTCAAAATTTTTAGGTGTATTGGTGTATAGATAAGCGGCTTTGTTCATATAAATATGGCGGGACTCCAAATCCTTAATGCCCCAAGGATCGCTCAGATGCTCCATCATGGCGATCAACCCCTTTAGATAGGGTTCATTATTTTTATAGGTTGAGCTCATTTCTATCTCATATAGTTTACAAATGGTAAATATGGTTAAGTAAATAATAACCAATGTATCTATATGTTATTCCTCATTAACCTTTAAGTATGAATAATAATTTTGGCTAAAATTAAGGTGATTTAAGTTAAAAAATATCAACATAAGTCATATTTCCTCTATTTGATATTATTTTCATGTTCTTATTGTTTGTTTATTAGTGATGTAAATCAAAATATAACCTATCGAATTAATATTTTCTATAAAAAATCATTTAGTTGTATGATTAAATAATCAGGTGGAAAAATAAATTGCTACCATTTTTTTTGTTTTATGGCAAGGGTGTTTTTCACTCTTTCTAAGTTTGGTAAAACATGTTTATTCTAAAAGTTAATATAAATTAGATGGTTACATATTTTTCTAGGCATTGCTATGTATAAAAAACAAAAAATGGAATACCTGAGAAAAAATCTACAATATTTACTTGATTCCAGAGGGGAAAGCAGAGTATCACTTTGCGATCGGACCGGGCTTAATCGTACAACTATCTACAATATCTTAGATGGTCGAGTACAAAGTGTTCACTCTTCAACTATCCAGAAAGTATCCAACTTTTTTGGTGTTTCGTATAGTGAAATAGAGACAACTAATATCGCAGAAAAAGAACGTATTGATGCGATTGTTTCTTATGAAGGTAATATGAACCCCAGCGCTGTGCCGTTGTTTAGGCAATCTGAATGTGTTACTGCTGAATTCTTTGAAAGTAAAATTGGTTCCCTGATTGTTGGAAGAGAGCTAACTTATTATTTTGGTTTTGGCCCTAATATCGTCGCCATTTTACTTGAGAATGATTTTTCAGGTAAATATAATTCTGGAGATTTATTAATAGTTAGAAGAGGTAATTATCAGAGCGATAATCCTAAGTTATGTTTTGATCAAAAACGGAAAAAGTTTCATATCAATGAGTTTTATATTGAAAATTCAGAAGATTCGGTAGTGATTGGAGATATAATGGAAGAACGGTTTGGGTATGGGAAAAAAATATAAATTACTGGGATTTAACAGTCAGGATAATACAGCAAATGTATTGATTTCATCAACAGGAAAAGTTTTAAGGATTAATGTAAAGGAGTTAGAAAAGAGTGAAATAGCGGATGATTTTGATAGTCATGAAACAAAATCACTCTACAGAAAGATATATTCCAGCTTTCCAAATTCTCCCTCAATCTATGAAATTGAAGAACGAAATGAAAATTCTTGGGTTGTTTATTCACTTCTCGCCTTATTACTGACAATTTTTTATACTTTCAGTAATATAGCGGCAGCCAAGCCTGTTTATATCGAATATTTTGATATCATTGTTACTCCGGGTACTTTCATTTACCCTTTTTCTTTTTTAGTTATTGATTTACTCAGTGAATTTTATGGGTTCAGATTAGCAAGAAAAGCAATATATATGTCGCTGGCTTCTAACCTGATTATAGTCTCATTATTGAGTATATCGACGAGTTTACCGGCTATTCCAAATTGGAGTTTGAATGATCAGTACAATGCTCTGATGAACCATATCTTATCAGCGATTTTTGCTTCCTCGTTGTCATTCTTGGTATCTGAATTGGTCAATTCATATGTCTTGTGTAAGTTAAAAGACATGACACATTCCCGATTCTTAGCACTAAGGGTATTTTTCAGTACTTTTATCGCGTCAATCCTTGATAGTTTTGTTTTCTGTTTTGTTGCGTTTTACGGGAAACTTCCAGTAAATCAAATTATTGGAATGATGATTATTCAGATATTAATTAAAATTTTCTTTGCACTATTTAATGTCTTTCCCGCTTACGGTTCGCGTTACTTATTTAATCATTGGGTTGTTAAAGCCGCACATTAATGAGCAGCATGGAGAGTTTTTCTCCATGCTATTTCCTCGATTAAATCCTATCTTTATGTTGTATAACATCTTGCGATGCGAATGAAGATAGTTGCTGGCTGGTACGTTTTGAAGTCAGATCGTGACTAGAAGGCTGCTACAATTTCCGTACAGTTATACAGTAGCTCTTTTCATATTCACATCATCTATGTAAGAAATTTTATCAGATGCGTTTGTTTTTTTATATTTATTGGTTAATGCAGCAGATTTTTACTTTACTTATTAAAATCAATTGAATATGTGATTTTGTACTATGTTTTATTTTTATGTCTCGAATAATGACGTCGAGATTGAGTAGAAAAATCAACATTTGAGCTTTTATTTGTTGATTTTATCGTGCGTCTGGTGTATTAATTTGTCTGTAAAAATATAAGTTATAATTAAGATTTTGTCTGAGTGTCAGGTAGTGAATCATCACTGCCTTTTATATAGACAAATATTTTCATTATTTTGAATAGTTAGTTTTGACTCGCCCAACACCAGGGTAATCTTAGAACATGTTTTGTTCTTAATACGGTAATCAGTCTCTTAGCCAGCTATGTTGGTTAAGAGACTGAATAACCTTAATTTTAGGAATGAGTTTCACATCTTAAATCAAGCGGTAAGCCATCGTGCGATAGCACTCCTCATGACCTGTAACCTCACCGAATTCAGCCCTAACTATCATTCCCTCAATAAATGTTATCAACGCTTCTGCTTTGGATTCCGTATCTTTCGAGACTGTTAAGAAAACTGATAATAGCAGTGACTTTAACCATGTTTTGTGCTGTTGTGCTTGTTTAACTATAGCCCCATCATGGCCTTTGAATTCAGCTAAAGCATGCATAAACAGGCACCCTTGAAAATCTTCTGTAGCAAACCATGAAAAATGCCAATTCAGGATAGCATTGAGTTTGTTTTCAGTTCCTTCAGTTGAAGAAACAACAATGCTGAGTTCTTTCTCAAGCCTCTGATGGCGTCTGGATAATACTCCTTCGATCAGCTTATTTTTGGAACCAAAGTAACGGTACATGGAGGTTTTTGATACATTTGCCTGATCTCTTATCAAATCAACACCGACAGCGTTGTAACCAAATTTATTAAATAGTGACTCGGCAATATCTAGGATGTGTTCTTTTTTACTCATAATATTTTCTTATTAGTTATTCGATATAGTTCTATAAAAGCTGGTTTTTAGGGTAAATCTGAGGTTGTTTTTGTGTGTACAGATCTGTACATTTGTTCGGGTGTACAAGATTGTACACATAGTATCATACCTATTGGACTTTATTGCAGGTTGTCAATCTGAAAGTGGAATAATCCATTTACTGCGGATGACGTAAAAGAGACTGGTAAAGTTATCAATTTCTTTCCATAACATGTTAAATATTTGGAGAAAATATGTCTGAATCCTTTGAAAAAAGAATCCCCGTCCCGCCATTTACTTATGAAACTGCAATGCAGAAAGTCCGTATTGCTGAAGATAGTTGGAATACGCGTGATGCAGCCAAAGTTGTTCTGGCATATAGCAAAGATACCAAATGGCGAAATAGAGCAGAGTTCGTAAATGGCCGGGATGAAGCAAAAGAATTACTGATCCGAAAATGGAGAAAAGAGCAGGATTATCGTTTGATTAAAGAGCTATGGGCCGTGGAAGGGAACAGAATTGCTGTAAGATATGCGTATGAATGGCATGATGATTCAGGAAATTGGTTTCGTTCATATGGTAATGAAAATTGGGAATTTGATGAAAACGGTATGATGGTTAAGCGTTTTGCTAGCATTAATGATACCCCTATCAATGAGGATGAACGTAAATTCCATTGGCCTTTGGGACGTCGGCCAGATAACCATCCGGGACTCAGTGAGTTAGGGTTATAGATTGCAGTAACATAATTACCAAAGGAAACTGGTGGGTATGTTTGGAAGAATACACTTCAAATTTCGTCGCTATTGTAAGTAATTATCACTGATAAGTACGTTAAGCCTCGTCCTTTTAGTTAGGGCGAGGTAGGTAGCGCAAGAGGGCGTCAGCAGGCTTATGAGGAGTCTGGGATTCTTACACCACTGTAGAGGAGGGTTATCACATTACTACTCTAAGGATAAGTTGCACAAAGAGATTTTTTAAATATAATGATAACGATTTGCATTATCATTGTATTTGGCTAACTTATGAATAATTCATGCTTTTTTATAACTCTTTTTGCTGTCAGTCCGTTTTGTTCTTTTGCTGCGGATGAATCAACTTCCGATAATTCAAGCGATACTATCTATGTTTATTCTTCATTAAATTTAAAGAAGAATAATGAAATATTATTAGACAGTGAAGAATTGAATAAACAAATAATTATTAACCCTGCTGATATATTTAAAAGCACACCGGGTGTTTTATCTGGTGAGTCTAGATCATCTGGAGCAATTGATGTCAATATTCGTGGCTTACAAGGCCAAGGAAGAGTTTCTACTAGTGTCGATGATACTATAAATCAAACAGCCTTATATCGAGGTTATCAGGGGGTATCTAACCGAACTTATATTGATCCAGATTTCATCGGAGAAGTAGATATAAAAAAAGGATTTTATGGAGGTTCCGGTATTACAGGGATAGGTGGCACTGTAAATATGAAAACAATATCTCCTTCTGACATATTAATCCCGGGGGATAATTTTGGTATTCGCCTAAAAGGTAGTATTTTAAGTAACCATTCAGACTATAATCGTTACACATGGAATGATGAACCATCACCAAAAAAAGAAAGTATATTTAATGGAAAAAACAGTACTGGAAGTATAGTGGTTGCTTATGCCGATGAGAATTTTGAGCTTTTAGCCGGGGTATCAAAACGTGTCAGAGGGAATTATCATTCAGGGAAGAAAGGATTTGGTGCAAATAGTTATAAACTGCCCGGATATTTATGTCGGGATGAATATTATGATGATAATGGCGATATAGCTCCTTGCCCCGTAACAGCTGAAACTGTACAGGATGCTGGTTATACAATTTATCCTAAAGGCGCAGCTGTACCTAATACATCCGAAAATACACGTTCTTATTTATTAAAATCTAGTGCCTGGATTAATGATGAGCACAGAGTTAGTGCTGTTTATAGTCTATATGATAGTACTTTTGGTGAAACGTATGTTGCAGATACAACAACTATAGATAAAGGAACTACGGTCTCAGTATCACAAGGACCAAATGCTTATATCCGTTTAGCAAGATATAAACTTGGTTATGACTGGAAATCGAGCAACCCATTAATTGATCTTAATTTTTCTCTATGGCGTTTAGATTTAAGAGACAGACCTAAAACTTCTCAAAAATACATTAGGTGATGAAAAGAAATCAGACACATGGGGATTTAATGTGTCTAATGGTTTAGAATTCGATATGTATAATAAACTAACGAATGTACTTTTAGGGGGGAGTTATCTTGCCGAGAAAACGGGGCCAGCCAAAGGCTTTTGGACTCAAAATCCTCATCAGCGAGAAGGAATAAAAAAAGAATACCGTATTTTTGCTGATGGAAAATATGAATTAACCAGTAAAATCAATTTACTGGCTTCTATTGAAAATAAAGGTTATTCACTAGAAGATAGAGGTGATACTCCATCAATACCTAAGAATGAAACTGCTTATGGATATAGTGTGGGGGCCGAATATAAACCGATAAAACAAGTAATGCTATATAGTCGTTATTCTCAAAGTCCGAGGTTTCCTTCATTAGTTGAGGGAGCAAATGGTTTTTTTATGAAAGCTGATGATAATTTACAGCATGAGACTATGAAAAATATTGAAATAGGATCTTCATTTGGCTTTGAAAACTTAATGGCAGATGATGAATTAAAATTTAATATCGGTTATTTTAACTCTAATATTGATAATTATATTAGCCGTAGCTGGCAATGGGATAAATTCTCAATGCATATTGACAATATCGATAGAGCAAAATTTGAAGGTGTTGAACTGGAGACAAGCTATAAGATTAATAATTTTACAGTAAAAGCATCGGCTAATTACTATATAGGTATTGAGTTTTGCAAAAAAGGAAAGGAATGTGTTAATGAGAACCTTCCATCTGATTATGCAACAAATCACATTCCGCCTAAAAAAAGTTATTCATTAGATGTCAATCAGGAATTCTTTAATAACAAATTGTCTATTGGAGGAAAAGTATCTTACTTTGATAAAAGAACTATACCAACCGCTATGGTTGGACGAGGTTCTGCTCCATTGTTAGCACCTGTTGACTATAAACCGGCAACAATTGTCGATCTTAGAAGTTCATTAATTATAAATAAAAACCTAACAGCAGATTTTACTGTAGACAATGTTTTTGACAGGTATTATATACAGCCAATTAATGTGGGTTATATTCCCTCTCCTGGCCGTACATTCAGGTTGGGTATAACAGCGACTTTTTAATTAAATAGTATTTAAAAATTATCGGACACTTCCTTACTCCTCGCGGCGCGAGGAGTAAGGGGTTCTCAAGCTTAACTGTCTTATTATTATGAAAAAACGCCTTATTGAAAAAATGGGAATTTAAAAATTCCTTGTCAGATTAAGTCTGAATTGCGCATATCAAACTCAAGAAAAACAAATTTTCGCCCAGCGTGCCAAGCCCGTTGTGACAGAACCAAAGTAGTTACCACTAACCAATGGAACGTCTGGCAACACTTGTTCAACTGCCTGTTGCAGAATAGGAGAGCTCGCTGAACCTCCGGTCATAAAAATAACGTCCGGTTTAACGCCTCCCTGAATTACGGCTTCACTAACCAGTTTGGTCATTTTCGCTTTGGTGGATTCGATAGCTGCAATCATCTGCTCACGCTGAATCTCAACTTCAATTATCTCTGATAATAAGTTTAATTTAACGCGATATTCACTGTCTTTTGACAGCGCGATCTTAGCCTCTTCGGCACTGCGTACCAGGCTGTACCCCAGTGTCTCATGATAAACTTTCAATAACCGTGCTAATTTTTCCGGCTCTTGCGCATCTTTATGCAGAGATTTTAACGTGGTTAAGTTCTGCTGAGAGTAGAATTCTTTTTGTGCCTGTATGTCATTGATAGCAATTGGATTCCAATATTGGATGAGTGGCATCTCAATACCCGATGCAAACTTGCTGCCCAATCCGAAAGGGTGCATCAATTGCTTAAACGTCAGGTTAATATCCAGATCGTTGCCGCCAACACGTTGACCAGTATGTGCCAGTAGGCTGTCGTTGCGTTCGGATTTTCCACTCCAGTCTGGCCCCATTTGAATAAGAGAACAGTCCGTTGTTCCGCCACCAATATCAACAACCAGAACAATTTTATTCTCTGTCAGTGTGGCTTCATATTCCAATCCTGCTGCCACAGGCTCAAATTGGAATTCTATGTTACGGAACCCCGCCCGTTTTGCTGCTTGCAGCAGAATTAATTCAGCCTGTTGGTTCGACTTTTCACCACCACGCCCGTGGAAATTTATTGGTCGTCCAATGACTACTTCTTTAACACATTGTTGTGTCTTGGTTTCTACCTGTTGTTTAATGTTTGCCATCATGGCGCAAACCAGATCTTCAAAAAAACTGATTTGTGCTTCTCTCAGTCCCATTGCACCAAGGAAGGATTTCGGTGATTTCACATAGTAGGTATCTTGAGGATCTTCCAAATATCGAGTCAATGCAGCTTGCCCGAATACAATGTCTTCCGGCAGAAGCTCTATACCTTCCTCACGATTTGTAGTAATTGAGCTACGGAGCAGCTGTTCTCCGGCTGGAGAAATCGGGCTGATTTTTCTGTGACGAAATAGGTGCTCAGAAACTGATTCTCGGGTCGGTGCGGCCAGAGCAGAAGGCATATAGAAGTTGTCATTTTCGATAGCAATCAATTGTGGCGTATTTCCGATCATTTCCGCTACTGCGCAATTTGATGTGCCATAGTCAAAACCGATGAACATATGTTGCCTCTTCTTCAATCGTGGAGATATCGTCAAAAGGGCGCAGATGCTATCGCAAATTAGATTCAAACGCGAGTAGCTTTCAATAATATAATCTGAGACGTTTCTTATATGATTGGTTTCCAGTTCATTGAACAATAAATTAAACGTAATGCTCTGGAAACCAATTCATAATTAGTAAAAAAGTAATTTACAGTTTTTGCTAGTGACATCGGATATTTTTTTAAAATTATCGCTTTTTAGCATATTCTTGCATTGCTTTTGCATGGTAAGCGATATGTTCACCAATAAAACTAGCAATAAAATAGTAGCTATGGTCATAATCAGGACGAAAATTTATTGTCACAGGATAATTTGTTTCATCACAAATATTCTGTAATAAATGGGTGCATAATTGGTTATCCAGAAACTCATCATCAGTTCCTTGATCAATCAAAATTGGGAGCTGTTCTGTTGCTTGAGTAATTTTAATCAATTCTACCGTGTCATACTGTTTCCAGAGCGACCTGTTTTCTCCCAGATAGGCGGAAAATGCCTTTTCCCCCCAAGGAACCTGACTTGGTGCCACAATAGGAGAAAATGCCGATACACTGCAATAACGTTGCGGATTTCTCAGCGCAATAACCATCGCACCATGTCCACCCATAGAGTGCCCACTGATTGCCCGCACACCAGTGACAGCAAAATATGCTTCAACCAATTCAGGCAATTCTGAAACCACATAATCGTACATGCGGTAATGTTGCTCCCAGGGTTGTTGTAATGCATTGAGATAAAAACTTGCCCCTTTTCCAAGATCATAAGAAGGAGCATCAGCGATATCATTCCCTCGAGGACTGGTATCCGGAGCGACAATGACAACACCATGTTCAGTTGCGTAGCGTTGGGCTCCGGCTTTTGTAATGAAATTCTGCTCAGTACAGGTCAAGCCAGAGAGCCAGTACAATACAGGTAATTTCTTTTCTTTAATCTGAGGTGGCAGAAAAATCGAAAATTTCATCTGACAATTCAGGGAATTGGATTCATGTTGATAGACATCCTGCCATCCGCCAAAACAGGCACGATGTTCAATTCTTTCCATTGCTTTTCTCTCTAAAATTGTAGGTTCAGGTTCTTCAACTGTATGATTTATATCTTATATGGTTTATATCTGGCTGTTCCTGTAATAGTCGTTCAATTAATAATGAATCACTGTCCGAATAGATTTGCCTTCGTGCATCAGATCAAAGGCTTCATTAATGCTTTCCAGTGGCATTTTATGGGTTACGAAAGGTTCAAGTTCAATTTTCCCTTTCATCGCATCTTCCACCATTCCCGGTAATTGACTACGCCCTTTAACTCCGCCGAAAGCCGTTCCTTTCCATGTCCGCCCGGTAACAAGCTGGAATGGACGAGTCGAAATTTCCTGTCCGGCACCAGCAACACCGATAATGACTGATTGTCCCCAGCCACGATGTGCACTTTCGAGAGCTGCACGCATTACATTGACGTTACCAATACATTCGAAAGAGTGGTCAACTCCCCATTTTGTCATATCCAGAATAACCTGTTGAATTGGTTTGTCGTGAGCATTGGGGTTAATGCAGTCAGTGGCACCGAATTGTCTGGCCAGCTCAAACTTAGCTGGATTGGTATCAATAGCGATAATACGCCCGGCTTTAGCCTGACGAGCTCCCTGGATAACGGCAAGCCCAATTCCACCCAGACCGAAAACTGCCACAGAGTCTCCCGGCTGAACTTTGGCAGTATTATGCACAGCTCCGATACCAGTCGTGATGCCACAACCTAACAGGCAAACATGTTCATGATTGGCTTCTGGATTGATTTTTGCCAGTGAGACTTCAGCAACTACCGTGTATTCACTGAATGTAGAACATCCCATGTAGTGGTAAACAGGTTGTCCATTGTAAGAAAAACGAGTTGTACCATCGGGCATCAAACCTTTTCCCTGTGTATCGCGAACGGCAATACAAAGGTTAGTTTTACCGGATTGGCAAAATTCACATTTACCACATTCAGCTGTATATAACGGGATGACATGATCACCGGGTTTTACGCTGGTTACACCTTCACCGACCTCAATCACTACACCGGCTCCTTCATGCCCGAGAACAACAGGAAATATTCCTTCAGGGTCATCACCTGAAAGAGTGAAAGCATCAGTATGGCAAACACCTGTGTGGCTGATTTTTATCATTACTTCACCGGCTTTCGGTGAAGCTACGTCAATTTCAACAATTTCGAGAGGTCTGTTTGGGCCAAAAGCAACGGCAGCACGCGATTTCATAGAATTCCTCTTTTTTTGGGTCATGATTCCAATTTATTGATAGTGATGAATGTTCAGATAATACCCTATAATTCTGTCATGCATTTCTATGGATTTTGAAAAAGACAATGTCTTGCGAGTCAGTCTTGCCAAATGCTGACGAAGATTCAGGTTATGCCTCTCTATGCGTTGGGTATAACGTTTGCTGACCACATGGAGTTTCCCCGCCAAGGCTTTTTCATAACTTTTCCAACCCTCTGTCATATAAATAACAGTGTTGAAAGGGGCCAGCAAAGCCATCAGGCGCATTAATGTCTTTTTTGTCCCTGGACCAAAAACATGGGCGATCACTTTTCGTCTTATCCTGTCGTAGGCATAAAAGAGCCAACGGGGCTGCTTCTTTGGCTTCACGTACGACTACTGTTCATCCATTTCACAGCAGACAATCACTTCGGTGCCGGGAGAAATGGCTTCTGTTACCGATTTGGGTTTGAGCTTTTTAAATGACGAAGCACGGTATTTAGGCCAATCCCCATCACCCGTGCTGTCGCCCGACATCCCATCCCATTCATGGCCATATCGACGATTTGCTTATGGGTGCCGGGACGACAAGCGGCATAAGTGAATTCAAGTTGCCAAGAGTGACGACAGGACTGGCAAAGATAACGTTGGTGACCCGAACGTGAACGCCCATTGCGATGGCTCCCTTTAACTGCACAACAAGCAGGACAAGTGACATCAATCTTTGCCATTTGAATGTTCTCCAAATAGACAGACTATACATGATTCAATAAATTGATGTCACGACCCAAAGTTACAACCCAGTTGGCAAGCAGGGAAACTTAATGGAATTGGTGGGAAAATAGAAACAGGCGAAACGGCTCAACAGTCAATGGCAAGAGAATTTGCTGAAGAAGCAGGTATTGAGACAAACCCTGATGAGTGGAAGTTATTTACTGTTTTAACCCGTCCTGATGTTTATCAGGTTAATTTTCTCTATACGCATGATGACAGAATTTATTCTGCCAAATCTATTGAAAAAGAAGTTGTTAATATATATGAAACAGATGCACTACCGGGTAATGTTATCTACAATTTACGTTGGTTAATCCCGCTGGCGCTTGATGAACATTTACGTTTTGATAAACAAATAGAAATTAGAGAAATCAGGGAAGGTTTCTAATCTATTTTGGGTTACGGTGGGCCTTGTGGCTCGCTCTTTTAATGAACCTAATTCCAACTGAAGTGGTCGACAAAAATTGGTCATAACCTGAGAGGATTGCCAAAATAATCGTTCTGATTCGTTTGGGGCTAGCCCATTGTTATACCAGTGAGGACGAAGCTGGCTGTAATAACCTGTTATATAACGCGTGATTGAGTAGAGGGCCGCCATAAAATTCAGTTGTGTATTCAAAGCGTTGTTATTCAGGTATACTAGCCATTCTTTATGGGGAGAACTTTTAGTGGCAAAAGTGGAAGTAAAATGCCGATTTTGTGACCAGACAAAAGAGGTGAAAAAGCATGGTAAAGGGAAAGGCGGTCATCAGCGTTATCGTTGTTTGTCCTGTAATCGTACTTTCCAACGGGATTATTCTTATCGCGCCTGTCACGCCGGGATAAAAGAACAAGTCGTTGATCTTGCCATGAATAATTCAGGTATTCGTGATACCGCACGGGCATTACATATCAGCATTAATGCGGTTGTTCGCACCCTAAAAAACTCCGCCCAAGATGGGTAACAACACTTCCACTGGATAATTTGGAAATTCAGCTTATCTGTGAAGTTGACGAGATGGGGTCTAATGAGCATCGTCGCTTCTAATGGTGCTAATGTATTAGATATAGAACCATCAGATATGCTGACCCTAACAAGTTCTTCAATGAATTGTTTCATCCAGTTAAAACCTCTTGTAACCTCCTCTCCTAACTTGGCATTCTCTATAATACGGCGATCCCTAGCCATTTGGCCAATCAGACAACCGCGTTCAATATTTCTTTCTTTATGAAGAAGAACCACTAATTTCTCATAAGCACTTTTATCTGTGTTTAAAATTGACTCACTAGAACTAATGAGCAACTTGCCGTTAACGTAGCCATATACAGCATTCGCCGCACCATGGCTCTTCCTCCAAAGATCGTTCGTTTTCCACGGAAGAACCCAGAATCTCGATTGAACGGTGCAACACCAATCAAGGCGCTAATCTTACCCAGCTCTGGTACGTCAGCAATCAAGGTAGCTACCGTGGCAGGGCCAACGCCTTTTACTGTGGATAATAAATCGAGTTTGGCACGATGAAACGTTTTGATATGTTTAGATAATGCAGCTTCAATGACTTTAAGCTGTTCTTGTATGAAGCCTGATCATCAAAGTGATACTTTCTCGAATTTCTGGATGGCAACTTCCCAGCCTTTGGCGTTCTGAGATGGAAAGTGTAACCAATTGGCGGCGACGCGCGATCATGGCTTGTAGCACCTGTTGCTGAGTAGATGGTAATACCCTGGCTATTTTATTGGGATAAAACCAGAGCCAATTGTGCCAACATCTGAGCATCTATTTTATCGGTTTTGGCTAAGTAACCCATTGCTTTAGCAAAGTCACGGGCTTGTCGGGGATTAACGATAGCAACAGCCAGCCCCAGAGTCTGCAAAACACAGACAACGGGTATCTCATAAATTTGTCCGCCCCTTCGTTAAAAGTAACAAGAACGATTTTATTGATGCGGAAGCCATCTGCGAAGCAGCCTCTCGACCTTCGATGTGATTTGTCCAACCCCGAACGGTAGCTCAACAGGCCATGCGGGCACTTCACCGGGTCAGAGAGTCTCCGGTTCGGGATAAAGTGAAAACCACCAACCAAATGCACGCTTTCCTGCTGGAATTCAATAACTGAACTGCTAAGTGGACGACTATAAATCCGCTTAGCATAGTGCCTGTATATTTCAAACTCATTTGAATCCATGTCTACTAAACTGAGAGTTAAACCATTTGGTTGGTCAAGGCACAGTGAATCCTGTCCTCAGTGATTGCACAAACTCAGGGGAAGAATACGGACGGCTAAATCAATCTTTGTTGTTTATTCTCGTTCGTGATCGCTTCGCTATCCGTATTTCCCCTGTGTTTTTCAGACTTATTTTACTCATTTCGAAACATTCCCTGCGTGTCGGTTAGGTTCACCGTTCCGTGGTGCGTCAGATAATGTGTAGCAGGGCGAGGGTTGTGTTGAGTTTTTGCAGGAGTTCGCTACGCGCATGCCAAGCACGGCGATGGTGTACTCCCCGTTCAGTGCCTGATCTCAGTCAGGATGAACGCCTCATTAATCGTGACGTGATGTGATTTCTCCTTTTTTACTGCATCGGCCTGTTGCAAGGCAGAGGGTGAAAAATAAACTAAATAAGTCGGTGCGAGGTGAAAAAATGTCTGTGAAAGCGCTGTCACCCAGTAATACAAAGTTCAAATCGGTCGAAAAGCCAGTCTGGTTGTACTCTGGACGCTGGTCGCCCAGCGGCGCACTTGGTAATCGCTCCGCTTAAACGCAAGTGACGCCGCGCAGTTTTCGGGACGTTTATCGTGTGTTAATCAAAACGTGGATTAAGATCGTGCAAGGTTAAATTGTAATGATAAACGTGACAGGGATACTGCTCTGTGTGAGTGATAAGCCGGTAAATCAAGAAACCGGATAACTTTCATCGCCGGACGGAAGGTTGTTGTCCAGCGATATCTGCTTCCAAAGGTGCGCAGATGTACCGCAATATTGGCTCTCCCTTTCAGGCTACGGGAGTTTTAATTCGCCACCGGAAGGCAATCCTGACAGGCGATGGATCGTTTTTTGTAGAAAAAAACATTAACGGTCAGGCCGGATGGAGTCAAACTGTGGCTATTTTGCCATCCTTATTTTTTCCTGAATTCCCGTGCAAATTCCGCCGACAGGCCGATTTCCCACCAAAACCAGACAAAAATTGGATTTAATTGGTTAATTAATTTCACTGATGAATGTGTACAATTATAGACCTAACACCTCCTATTAATTCAGTACTATTCCGATACCTGACGGGTAAAAATGTAAGTGAAATTCAATGAAGAACAACAAGGAATCGCTGTACCTGCAAGAACGCGCCTATCTGCGGGAGCTGGCATAGCGTGTGGCAAAAGAATCCCCCCATTTAACGGACTTTCTGGCAACGGCCCATGATCCCGATATTCAACGTCTTTTCGAAGCGTTTGCGTTACTGATTGCCCGCTTACGGGATAAACTGGAGGATGATTTCCCCGAAATTACCCACGGTATTCTGTCCCGTATCTGGCCGTTAGTGTTGTGCCCTGTCCCGCCCACAACAATCATGCAATTTTTCCCCACTGATGGTGAACATCAGGGCGCTGCTGATATTCCCAGAAACACGGCTGTTTCTGCGCAGGCGGAGGGGCAATTACTCACTTTCAAAACCTGCCGCCCGCTGCATATTGAGCCTTTAGTGGTACGGGATCGCACGGTGAAAAAAACCGGCACCCACAGTGAAATTATCCTGACCCTTTGTCAGACGGGAAGTCCTTCACCCGTCTGGAAATGCGGAGCGCTCTCTTTTTTCCTCGGCACGGATACTGAACAGGCAGCACAGCTCAGCCTGTGGCTTGACCAGCATATCTGTGAGATGAGCGTCAGAGCACAGGGAGAACAACGTAAGCTGAGCTGTTTTCCTTATGGCTGGCATGACCTGCTGGATAAGCCTATCCTGCCGATGAAAAAGAGCACCTATACCGGCCTGCAAACACTGGTTGAATATTATGCGCTGCCGCACCTGTATAATTTTGTTACGCTGGATATCAGCCGTGATCGCAAGGAAATTCCGCTCAATGCGGACGGCACGTTTGAATTGATTTTTCGTTTTGAAGGCGAACTGCCGCTGGATGGTGTCGGTGATGCCTTTATGCTGGGCTGTGTGCCGGCCATTCATCTGGAAAAACGGCTCAGCCCACCTGTCCTGCTGGGTGCCGAAAATCACTGTTATCCCTTGCCGCTGGGGGATTCCGTAAAATTGTTCCGGTTGCATGACGTTCAGGTGGTGCAACAACCCGATGATGACGCCCAACGGGGCACGCCTTACCGCTATCTGCCGATAGCGCAGTTTACGCCCGCAGCGGAACTGCTGGCCGGGGAAGAGCCGGATTATTTCTACTACCAGCTTCGCACCGAGCGTGATTTGCTGGATCGCATTCAACACCGGTTGCATTTTTTTGACCTGACAGGTAAATCGGCTCGCAACCTGCCTGAACTCGCGGTCGCCTGCGATTTCACGGGCTACCATGAACCCGCAATGGCACTGGAGCAAGGCACCATCAGTGTGATGCAGGAAGGTTCTCCTTCACATCTCAGCGTGCACAATATCATGCCAGTAACCCCCGATTATCCGCCGATGTTACAGGATAATTCCGGCTGGCCGTTGCTTTCCTGCCTCGCCAGCCCACCCATTTTGTTGTTTACCACAGAACGGATGCGGCATTTTCTTCGTCTGTTTAACCATTATACCGAATTTAACCGCCCCCTGAGCCGCCATATTCAGCAGCAAATCGACGGCATTATGCAGGTGGAAGAGAGCCTGATCGACCGGATGAAGCTGGGCTGCCCTGTCCGTGGGTGTCTGCTGTCACTGACCCTGAACCCCGATTGTTACGCCAATCCGGGGGAGATGTACCGTTTCTGTCGGTTAATTCATGAGGCAATGGCCTGTTTTGTCAGCCAGTCCACCTTCGTCAAGCTGGATGTATCTACCCCGAATCAAAAAATTCTGTGGGAATTCAAAGAAGTTTATGGGGCACGCATGGAGATGTAACTGTTCAACAATTATGACAAGGAGCAAAATAGGATGAATATAATGAACGGGCTGGCGGCGGCCAAAAGCGGATTACGCTTCACTTTTCAGATAGCCGGCCTGCCTGAATCTATCTTTGCTGTGGGTGAGTTTTCCCTTCAGGAAGGGTTATCTGAACTGTTTACCCTCAATCTGACACTGATTCAGTCCCTGCCTGATAATCCCTTTCGGCCGAAGCCGGAAATCGATTTGACCGCGCTGCTGATGCAGGAAGCGGTGTTGCAGGTGTTTAATGGCGCAACGCTGCAACGCAAAATCACCGGCATTGTTTCCCACGCTGACTGGGCAGGCACCGATGGTAATAAAACCCTGTATACCGTGACGGTTCGGCCTGCACTCTGGCGTCTGACGCTTAATCAGGACAGCCGGATTTTCCATCAGCAAAATGTGCCTGCCATCCTGAATAGCCTGTTGAAAAAGCATAAAGTCCGTGCCGATTCGAAGCTCTACGATCCGCATCAGGACAGGGAATATGTCACTCAGAAACGGGAGTCTGACTATAGCTTTTTCAGCCGTCTGGCGGCGGAAGAGGGGATCAGTTTCTGGTTTGAGGATGAAACCCTGTTTTTCAGTGACAGCCATCTGGGGATGACAGCAGGGCTTCCGCTACTTTACCAGCCCCAGCCGGAAACCGCACACGGGACAGATACCATTTATCAGGTACGGCTGGGTGTGGGAATGAGTCCGCAACGCAGTTTTCATAAAGATTTCAATCCGGAGAACCCGCGCTATCACCTTTCCCATATGCAGAGCAGCGAAGGTTTCCGCGATTTCGGCAGCAAACCCCCCTACACCGTATTTGAAAGTTACGGCCGTTTTCAGAAAGATGCCGCCGCTAAACCGTTTCTCAAATACCGCCATGAAATGCTGGATAACCAGAAAAAAACCGGCAGCGGCAACAGTAACTGCATCAAACTGATGCCGGGTAAAATTTTTGAGATAAAAAGCCACCCACACAAACCGCTGAATGCCCGCTGGCAGGTAGTCGGCATCAGTCACCACGGGCGCTGCCCGCAGGCACTGGGTGATAACAGCGGAGAAGGTACCACGCTCCGTAATCATTTCAGTTTTATCGATGGCCTTGCCGACTGGCGTCCGCCTTTCCACTACAAACCGCTGGCCGATGGCGATGAAACAGCGATGGTCGTCGGGCCGGAAGGGGAAGAGATTTTCGTTAATAAAGAGGGCGCGATTAAAGTTCATTTTCACTGGAACCGCTATGACTCGCCAGATGATGGGGCTTCGTGCTGGGTTCGCGTGGCGCAGGGCTGGAACGGCAACGGCTTCGGTTTTATGGCCATCCCGCGTATCGGTCAGGAAGTGATTATCTCTTACCTCAATGGGGATATTGACCGTCCGATAGTCACCGGCTGTGTTTACAACGGTCTGAACCGCCCGCCGCTGGATTTACCCGCCCAGAAAACCCGTACCACCTTTAAAACCAAAACCCACAAGGGTAAGGGCTTTAACGAACTGCGTTTTGAAGATGCCAAAGACAGCGAAGAAATTTATCTCCACGGCCAGAAAGATTTGACCGCTCATATTGAAAACGATGCCCTCTGGCATATCAAACACGACCAGAAACAGCGTATCGATAACAACCGTTATCACGAGATACTCGCCGATGACCATCATCAGGTGGCCGGTTCGCGCAAAATCACCACCGAAGGCGATGTGTCTCATCGGATTGCAGGCAGCCAGCATATCCAGACCGGCGATGCGACCGTGATTGACAGCGGGCAGGAAATCCACCTGAAAAGCGGCGGTAAGGTGGTGCTGGAAGCGGCAGCAGAAATCACCCTGAAAGTGGGCGGCAGTTTTCTGAAAGTCACCCCGGCGGGCATTTTATCTTCCATGATTAATGTCGGGCAGGGTTCCGCGGGCAGCGGGCGTGGAGTTTCACTGCAACTGCCGGAGGGCGTAGCGCCACTCCCACAAGTAGGGCAACTCCCGATGGCGGAAGCACTTCCTGTAACCGAATTTTCGGCTAAACCACCTTGTGCCATCCTCGCACAGCAAGAGGAAAACTGGGTTATCACGGGAGCAGAAGAAGAATGATGGAATCGAGCAATTGGAAAAGCTGGCTGTCACATCAGGACAAAGGAGAGTGTTATTTTCTGATCAATAGTCTGGCGGAACCGAACCCGGTTCAGCTCTTTTACCTTAATGGCTGGACAGAGCAGGCGTTTCCGCTCTACAGCGGTACGCCGATGAATGCCATGCTGGAACAAAGCCCGTGGCTGATTCAACCCAAAACCAAGTGCTTACCGGAACTGGCTTTACTGCTGGATAAACACGCATTCAGCGATGCCAGTTGGGGTTGGGGCTATCGCAGTACGTTACCGTGGTCATTTCAGTTAGAGCACTGGCGTTTACATCAGCAGGTTTTACTGCGCGGGCAAGTGGTGGTTTTACGTCTGATGGATAACCGTGTTTTCACACCCCTGCTGCCAGCTTTACAGCCCGGCGATTGGCGTGAACTCTTAACTCCGGTCAATGAGCTGATGATCGATACGCCCGAACCGTATTGCTATTACCGGCCGGAAAACTGTCCTCAGGTATTAACAGAAAATTTATTTGTGCTGGGTGATCACCTGATTGAAGCCCGTTACTCAACCGATACCGCCCTCAAGAATCTGGCCTACTCCTTAAGTTGTCAGCTTTGGGAGGAAAACCCCGAATTGGCGCTGAAACTGGATGAACCGGAAGGACAATTGCAAAAAAGCCTTGTGGTGTGGCTGAAGCAGGCGAGAGATGAAAAACAGAACTTGAACAAACTTACCGCTGAACGCTTTATTGCCGATAACCCACAGGTTGCGTTTAGCAAGGAAATTTAAGATTAATTTAGGAAGAAAAGAATGAGTCAGTTAGAACAAACAGATTGCATTAATTGCCCAAATATATTGAAACAGTGGATTGAATTTCAACTTGTAGATGAAGAAGACAAGCCACTGGTTGGAATGCCTTATAAATTGAAAAGCCGATTGAACCCAAGTATTGAGCGAACAGGTACGACAGATGGGAATGGAATATTACGTGAAGAAGACCTTCCGCCAATGCCAGTTATTTTATCCATATCAGCACAACCACTGGCGGATGAAATTGTCAAACGGACACCTCGTCAACAAACTGGAGAAGCCAATTCCCATGTTAAGCCAACAGCCATATTGGACGGGCATGGATATCAATACACCACATTGGGTATGCTTAGTGATGGGTATCCTACAATTAGCGGGTGGCAAGAGCAGGAATTACAGAACTCAGAACATTTCCGTGGCTCGACCTTACAGGGATTGTCAACCCACCAACTCAAGCGACGGCATGTGCTGGAAATAAGGGTGATTCATGGATGTGCATGTGATAGAGACATTACTTTAGCTGAACTACAAGAGATATTGCCCAATGCACCACAAACAAGACTTCAAAACAATTTAGAAGCATTTAATCAGGGTTTTAATAGGTTTGGTATTACTACATGCCGAGGCAAAGCCCATTTTTTAGCGCAGGTATGCCATGAAAGTGGTGGATTACAATATACGAAAGAAATTGGAGGGGAAAGAAAGAATTATAACCCTTGGTATGGTCGAGGCTTAATACAATTGACATTTGAAGGGAACTATACAGCGTATGGTAATTATATTGGTGAAGATGTAACTTCTTCTGCTGAAAATAGGGATAAATTATTGTCTCCACCACATAGTGTGTTATCTGCATTTTGGTTTTATAAGTACTCAAGAAAAGTTAATTGCAAATTGGTCGCCATAACCTTTCAATAAAGTATTTAATTCATGCTCCATTGTATTCTGAGTCCAAGTGATAAAACGTCGCCAATGGTATTTGGCCTGTTTCCAGACGATCTCAATCAAATTCAGCTCTGGGCTGTAAGCGGGAAGATAGAATAAAAACATGTTGTGTTCTCGTAACCAGCCATTTCTGATTTGTTCTTCGATCCCGTGATGGATACGCGCATTATCCAACACTAAAAATGTCAGGCGGTTGTCCCCTTGTTTGGCGACCTGCTCTAAAAAATCAATCACGTCATCGCGCGTGATACTGCCTGACGTTGTCTGGTAAAACAGCGTGTTATCCGTGTAATTTAACGCCCCCAGAACTGACCGTCTGTCATGCTCTCGAGGCTCAGTTTTATGGGGCTTACCCCGTGGACTCCATCCATATTGCACCGGAGGAGACGCGGCAAAACCCGCCTCATCGAAATAGAGCAGACGGTAATGGCCTAACTGTGCTCCAGCCTTAATTTTATTCAGCAAGGCGGATTTTTTAGCAAACTCCGTTTCGTTACGCTTTTTTTAAGCGACAGTCGGGTTCGTTTATAGGTGAGCCCCTGCTTTTTCAGGGTATTTGCCAGCGTTTCAAGCGTACAAGGCAGGGCACCATGCTTTGCCTCAACGCACTGAGCTATCCGGGCGAGTGTCAGGGACTCTGCGCTGGCCGCTTCGACCGCAGTGGCAATCATGTCAGGCGTCATGGCGAGATACCGGCCTCCGGCATGACCACCTAATAATCCCGCTATCCCTGAATTGTGCCACATGTGAACCCAATTATAGATAACCCGGAGACTGCATCCGATTTCAGCGGTGATCTGGGACGGCTTGATCCCTCTGGCAAGCATGAGCAAACCCGTTCCTCGCGTACGAATGTCCCGATGTGGATGATTCAAAGCAAGTTGTTGCAATGTGATTCGTTCAGGCTCAGAAAGTATTATCTTCGATTTCATAAGAACAGGCAGAGAATCAGGTTATCGTGTTATCGATTGTAACAGTAATGCAGATAATTTATCTGATTAACTTAGATTGATTTATTGCTCAAATTATATTAGAGCAATTCAGACGGCTAAGTACTCAAGAGAAATTAATTGCAAATCGGTTACCATAACCGCCCAATAACGTATTTAATTCATTCTCCATTGTCTCCTGAGTCCAAGTGATGAAACGTCGCCAGTGGTACTTGGCCTGCTTCCAGACGATTTCAATCAGATTCAGCTCTGGGCTGTAGGCGGGAAGGTAAAATAAAAACAGGTTGTGTTCGTATAACCAGCGCTTTTGAATTTCTTCCTCTATCCCATGGTGAATAGGCGCATTATCTAACACGACAAATGTCAGGCGATCGTCCCCCTGTTGGGCGACCTGCTCTAAAAAATCAATCACGTTAGCCCGCGTTGTACTGCCTGACACCGTCTGGTAAAACAGACTGTTGTCCGTGTAATTTAAGGCGCCCAGAACTGACCGGCTGACATGCTCTTTCGGTTCAGTTTCATGGGGTTTACCTCGTGGACTCCAACCGTATTGCACCGGCGGAGACGCAGCAAAACCGGCTTCATCAAAATAGACCAGACGGTAGTGGCCTGACCGGGCTCCAGCCTTAATTTTACTCAGCAAGGCGAATTTGTGAGCAAATTCCGTTTCGTCGCGTTTTTTTAAGCGACAGGCGGGTGCGTTTATAGGTGAGTCCCTGCTTTTTCAGGGTATTCGCCAGCGTTTCAAACGTACAGGGCAAGAGACCATGCCTGGCCTCAACGCACCGGGCTATCCGGGCCAACGTCAGGGACTCTGCGCTGGCGGCTTCGACCGCCGTGGCAATCATTTCAGGCGTCATGGCCGGATACCGTCCTCCGACATGGCCGCCTAATAATCCCGCGATACCGAAATCATGCCATGCGTGAACCCAATTATAGATAACCCGGACACTGCATCCTAATTTCAGCAGCAATCTGGGGCGGTTTTATTCCTCTGTCCAGCATGAGCAAACCCGTCCCTCGCGTACGGATGTCCCGATGCTGATGATTCAAGGCAAGTTGTTGTAACGTGATCCGTTCAGGCTCAGAAAGGACTATATTTGATTTCATGAGTGGAAGCTATCAGTCAGGTTATCGTATTGCCTATTATAACAAAATGCAGATAGTTTATCTGATCAACTTAATACCAAAATCTCTCATTTTAGGCGCAATACTTCTCACATTTTTGATACCAGTTTCACATAAGGGAATATCAGTTTGCCCTAACATTCTCCCCATCAAGTTGTAACTGGTACTTCCATGCCTCATTAAATAAATCATGTTGCATTAACATTATTATTCAAAATTGTATCTATCGATTCGTCAATAGACATTTCTGAGGAAATAAGCCCATCGGGAATTATAAGGTTAAATTCTTTTTCTAGTATTACTGAAATTTCTAACAAAGTTAAAGAATCCAGTTCAAGGTCTTCATAAATGACATCTTGAGTCACGTTGTCAGCTGAAACATAGTACTTATCTGTAAGAAGAGACTTAATACGATCAAAAAGAATAGTTTTCATACCTCACTCCATTTAGTCAGTTCAAAACCATGGATTTAAATACAGAATTAGGCCATTTAATAACAGCGGCTCCCCATGTAATCCCTCCACCAAATGCAGTAATAACAATTTTATGACCAGATTTTATTGTATTATTTCTGGCATAGACAGCTAGTGTAAGTGGTATCGATGCAGCTGAGGTATTTCCGAATTCTTCAAGACTCATTAATGCTTGTGTTTCTTTCAAATCAAATAACTGAGTTAATGTATCTATTATTCTCTTATTTGCCTGATGTGGGACAATATAATCTATTTCATTTGTCTCAGTATTACTGAGTTCCAGAACTCTTTGAACAGAGTTTTTCATATGTGAAATGGCTTTTAAAAAAACCTCTTTACCCTCCATTTTGAAATATGAAGATGTTGAAATTTTGTTTTTGTTCCCTGAAAGCTTAGATTCACTTCCACCATTAAAGATAGTAATCAGATTTTCATATTCACCGTCACTTCCTGTATAAGTGGAAAGAATATTTTCTTCATCTCCTTGCTCAAGAATTACAGCTCCCGCACCATCACCAAATAACGGGTAGGTTGCTCTATCACTTTTGTCCAGGATTGTAGTAAAAACATCTGCACCAATAAGCATTAATCTTTTAGATTTTCCAGATCTTATAAATGACTCGGCTAGTTCAAGTCCATATACAAAACCAGTGCAAACTGCATTTATATCGAATGCTCTAATTTTTCCTAATCCTAGCATTGTTGCAACTTTAGGAGCCGTAGCTGGGCATAACCTGTCAGGTGTTGAAGTAGCAACAATTAACGTATCAATCTCAAAATTATTTTCACGATTCATACTAGATAATGCCGCTTTCCCCGCTTTAAAAGCCAAATGACTTGTATGCTCACCTTCAGTTGCATGAAATCTGTTTTTTATTCCTGTCCTTGTTGTTATCCATTCATCATTGGTATCCAAATACTCTGAAATGCCTTTATTTGAAACTTGATTTTTAGGTAGTGATGCCCCTAATCCAACAATTTTTACTGCCATAACTGCCTCAATGATTTAGTTGATGTGCGACAGAGCATCGAACCTGAATATTATTAAGGTTCGCAACAATGTCAGCGCTTCTCCACTTATAGTTTCCTTTGGATATCAAATTCGTATTCTCCAAAGTTACTTCTAATGTTCCAGAATTTTTGTGATTATATGCATCAGTTTCATTTAATTTTATGTTACGCATCCAGAGATTGTTAGATTCTTCCCTGGTAATACCATCTAATTCATACAGAAGAATTTGTCCAATCTGTAAACTTGAAACGAAAGCATCTATATAATCAATATAATCGGTTTTTCTCCCCAAAATAGTCTTGACTACTAAGGCTTCACTTTTGTATTTACCCTCTAATAAAATATCCTTTATTTCATGATTTACACTTTTAAATTCCTTACGGCTAAAAACAGGAGTTAGTAATATATCATTATCTTTTTTCCTCTCAACTTTCAGTTGAGATTTCATATTTCCAACTTTTCCCTGTAAATAAATAACACCTTCTTCCTCGCAATAATTCAGACCGAAATTAATTGGTATATTTGTCAGTCTTTCAACAGGGGTATGCGATGCACAGATCATCATAGAAGTTATTTTATAATAAGAGTTTTCAAATTGATTAAGTAATTTTCCACTTGCATAAGCAGACATTAATATTACGTCCACACTACTTAAGTGAGGATTGAGATTTTTTTTATTTTTGATAGACCAGTCATCAGGATAAATCAGTGTCAGCATAGAGTTGTATTCATTGCCAAGTATAATTTCATCTTTTATTTCATAATCAACTTTCTTATAACCAGAACTAAAGAAGCGTGTTTTTGAAGATCCTAAATAAGAATCAGCATTGATCAGTTTTTTCATGGGATAACCTTCTTTAGGGAACCTCCAAAAACTTTTCACAGCCACAAAATTGAGTAAAATGTAGACACAGTACATCTCTGCAAGGTAGCGCCGTCATGATACCGCCTCGTTCTGCTTTAAAAAAAGACAAGCTGGCATCCGAATATCACCGTCGAAAACTCGATGAATTAGGTGATCCACTGCTTGTTCTTGATAAATATGTTGATTTCTCGGCACTGGCTGACACCGTAGACCGTGTCGCGCCACGGATTATTTCTCCCAAAGGCGGACGCCCGCCATTCCCGACTGAGGTGATGGTTCGCATCATTATCCTGAAACATTTCCATAATCTTTCTGATGAAAAGATGGAATATCAACTGCTTGACCGAATGAGCTGGCAACGTTTTTGTCGCTTGACCGATGTCATTAATATTCCAGACCGTAACACGATTGGGTATTTCGAAAAACGGATTGGGCAGGAAGGGGCCAAGGCATTGTTTGAAGAAGCGAAGCATCAGCTTTCGGCACAGGGATTCATTCCCCGAGGTGGCCAAGTCATTGATGCCACGTTGATTCCGGTTCCTAAGCAACACAATAAGAAAGAAGAGAATGAACAAATTCGTCAGGGTAAAACCCCTGATGACTGGACAGCAAACAAACGATGCCAGAAAGATACCGAGGCAACCTGGACGAAAAAGCACGGTAAAAGTTATTTTGGCTATAAACTTACCATTAATGTCGATACAAAATATAAAGTGATTCGCAACATCGCGACAGGAACCGCCTCCGCACATGATAGCCAGTTTTTTGAAGCCGTTTTGGAACGGTCAAATACAAGCCGGGACATTTATGCGGATAAAGGGTATGCCAGCCAGATGCGTGAACACGCGCTGAAGGAACAGGGCTATCGTGTTCATATTCAGAGAAAAGCGTTACGAAAGAAGCCATTATCAGCCTGTCAGAAAAGACGAAATAAGAAAATAGCGAAAACCCGGGCACGGGTAGAACATATCTTTGGTTCATTCTCCCAGATGGGTGACAAACTCATCCGAACGGTAGGCCGGCTGCGAGCCAATTTTGCGATGATTCTGAAGGCCACTTGTTATGATTTACAACGTTTGGTTTATTTTGGAAAATCCGGCCTTCATGCCTTTTAATTTCGGTATATGATGAAAAAGCGATGAGTTTATTTTTCCCCCTGAAAAAGCAAGAAAAAGTCATACACAATAAGGTCATTTATTGATGAGTGCAACATTGACCTTATTTTTTGTATTGAGAGTTTTTAGAGGTTCCCTAAAGATGACAAAACACTTTCATTGACAACAACAAATGCGTTTGCTTCATATTGGTTAATGCCGAGAATGGAATTATTCAGACAAACTTTCCCTGAAATCACACTGTATATTCACACTAGCGATACTATTATTTCATTAGAAGAGAATAACATTGATATTGCTATCCGTTACGGCGATACACCCGATGAGCAAATGACGTCATACCTGCTTTCAGAGGATTCATTTACTGTCGTTGCAAGTCCTCAGTTGAAGATAAACAGCCTGGATGATTTACTGAATTTTCCACTTATCCATGTCAAGGAAAGACGCTTTCCAAAATATCCGGTTGATTGGGAAAAATGGCGCTCAATATTTGGTCCTTCGAGTTTAAACGTTGACGAAGGTGTACATTTTACTGACGAGGTTCATGCTATGCAGTACGTAATTGCCGGTCAGGGCGTATTCATTTCCAGCAGGGTCATTGCGGATGATGCTATAAATAATGGTTTGTTATATCAGCCGCTTGAGCAAAAGCTAACAGGATGTCGTTATTATTTCATTGAAAATAAAACGGGTGTTAAGAAAGAAATAATCACTCACTTTAGAAAATGGCTTATAGAACAAATTCAATTAAGTAAAAAACAATATATCACGGACAATGAATTTTAGGGGAGTGTTAGAAATTCTGTGTCATTCCAGTAAAATACCTCAAAAAGGAATGAAAAATGACTCAACCCTTCGATTTTGATAAAGCGTTAAAAGCACTTCAGGCAGGTCAGGCTCTGACCGGTAAAGATGGCATCCTGACCCCACTCATTAAGCAGTTGACTGAATTTGGCCGCTGAACTCGATCCCCATTTAGCTCAGGATATTCAAACCAACCGAAAGAACGGGTCGACTAAGAAGCGCATTAAAGCCTCTACAGGCGGTTTCGAACTGGCGACACCTCGTGATCGCAACGGAACCTTTGAGCCACAGTTGGTGAAAAAGCACCAAACCACACTCTCGAATGAGATTGAACAGAAAATTATCCGCCTGTTTGCGTTGGGGATGAGTTATGGCGATATCCGTCGAGAAATTGAAGAAATGTATGATGCGGATGTTTCACCCTCACTAATATCAAAAGTCACCGATGCGGTTAAAGAGCAGGTTCTGGCATGGCAAAACAGACCGTTAGAATCACTTTATCCCATTGTTTATCTTGACTGTATTGTGGTCAAGGTGCGTCATGAAGGCAGTATCACCAATAAATCTGTTTTCCTTGCATTGGGCATCAATCTCGACGGGCATAAAGAACTTCTGGGGATGTGGATAGCCGAAAATGAAGGCGCCAAGTTTTGGCTCAATGTGCTGACCGAACTGAAAAACCGGGGATTACAGGATATTTTAATTGCCTGCATTGATGGACTGAAAGGGTTTCCTGATGCCATAAACAGCGTCTATCCACAAACCCACATCCAGCTGTGCATCATTCATATGGTGCGTAATAGCTTGAAATATGTCGCCTGAAAAGACGACAAAGCGGTAACGGCGGGATTAAAGACAATTTAAGCGACAACTAACTTGAAAAACAGCGTTATTACCTGATCTCTTTCATGGTAATACGCACCTTGAACGCGTTGGATAAATTTGCGGAAATCTGGGATGAAAAATACCCTCAAATCAGCAAAAGTTGGCACACGCATTGGGAAAATCTCAATACCTTCTTTGCCTATCCCGCCGATATCTGCAAGGTGATTTATACAACGAATGCCATAGAATCACTGAATAGTGTTATCCGACATGCTATCAAAAAGCGTAAGGTATTTCCTACCGATGACTCGGTGCGTAAAGTGATTTATCTGGCCATTGAATCAGCCTCAAGGAAATGGAGTATGCCAATCTAAAACTGGAAACAGGCAATGAGTCGTTTTATTATTGAGTTCGGTGACCGATTAAACGGCCACCTTTAATCAAAGGGCAAATACACGGAATTATTTACAGGCTCAATCGCCGTAAAATGGTCTTAGAGGGAGTTAAGTGTTCTGTGGCCGTTATCTTCTACAATCGAGTTCTTCAATCAGTACCCGCCTGGCGCTTTCTGATACCTGCGCTACTGCAGCTGCTACTTTAACATTTCCTATCAGCCACAATCGCCTCATATGTGATTTTATTACCTCTGACGTTAAGCTGCTTAACAATGATGAAGGCTTTGCTTAAAGCTTCCGTTACGACTTTATTGGCCTCTTGTTCTTCAAGCTTTTCAATATTTTTAGCCAGAACAGGATAATGGGGACCAATATTAGGGTGCTAGAACATTCTCAGCAATCACACCAATACAACAGAGCACTATATCCGTTTACTCTCAACTATCAATAATCATTTATACGGGTCATTCCCAGTGAATTTAACTTCAAATATATTTGACCAATTTTTCCCCGTCACGTAAATTTTATCGGAGATAGGATCATAAGCGATTCCATTCAATGTGTTGGTATTTTTATCAAAAATATCAAGACTAAATTGTATACCAGCCAAGTCAATCCATTTAATGACCTTCCCATTAGTAGGGTCGATAACAAGTATGATGTCGGTGTACCAGACGTTGGCGTAAATCAGCCCCTTTATCCATTCGAGTTCATTTATTTTCTCAATTTTCTTACTGTTGTAAGTAACTTGAATGCTTTTTTCCACCGAAAAATCTGAGGGGTTACGATAGAATAACTCAGCACTTCCATTACTCATGATAAGGTTTTTACCATCAGTCGTTAAACCCCATCCTTCCCCCTCATAGTTAATTGACTCAATGATATGAAAATTGTCAGTATCCAATACTAACAGTTTATTTTCCTTCCAAGTTAGAACGTAATACCTCCCGTTCAGTTTAGTTAATCCCTCTCCCCATACATCTTTAGGTAATTCTTTAGATTTGAGTAGAGTTCCATTAGCAGAATCGATAACGTTTATTTTTGATTTATTATAAAATCCAGTGGATTCTATAATGTTATTTCCATCTGAAATTAATCCTTGTGTAAATGATTCTTGGTTGTGAGGAATTTTACGAATGATTTTGTATCCATTTTTTTCCGGAATAGCGCAGGAATAGCTAGCCGTGAAAATCATGAAAATAGATATGGCCATAATAACATTACAGTTTTTAAGAAAATATTTATATTTACTCATATCGTGTTCATATAATAATCTATCATCTTGATTGTTAAATATTGATAGCGTTGTTATTTATAATAATGAGATTTTTAACTTAGTCGTGTTTCTAATGCAATAATTTTCTTAACCTCATCAAACTAACTGGTGATATTCATCACATAAATAATGAATAATGAAAAACACCACTTTACTTCTTCATTAAATTATTTATTTATGTATAAAAATATTTGTATCTTTTAAAAAACAACAACCCATTCGATATAGTTAAAGTTTAAATAATATAGAATGAAAATAAATTATTATTGGATGATGAATTAATGGGTTTATATCATGTGGATATTAAATAATTTCAAATGTGAAGGAGTTTCTAGTGGATAATAAACTAGGGGAAATGATACAAAGTGGTTTAAGAAAAAATCCAGAGAATATTGCCATTCAATCTGAATTTTTAAAATTAACTTATAAAGAATTGGCTGATAAAGTCGAGGGTGTATCTAATTTGTTAATTAATAAACGAATTACAAAACATTCTTGTGTGATAGTTGAGTTAAAAAGAAATATTGATTGCATATGTTACATATTAGCTTTGGTAAATATTGGTTCTGCTTATGTTCCTGTAGACCCCGCTCATTCTAAAGAAAGAAAGGAATTCATAAAACAAGATGTTGGCGCCGACTTTATTATTTCAACAAATAGCATATCTAATAATATAGAAGTAATGCCACTAATAGCAAAAAACAACATGGCAATTGATAATAGTCAGTTACCACATATCGCATATATTCTTTATACATCTGGAACAACAGGAAACCCTAAAGGGGTAAAAATTAAATCATCTGCCGTAGCCAACCTTCTCAGCTGGATGACTGAAACTTATGGTTTTAACAACGAAACCAGAATTATTAATAAAACGGCATTGACATTTGATGCTTCCGTGTGGGAAATATTTATCTCATTTTTTTGTGGCGGTACGCTTTTCTTGGCAGATCCTGATAAAGATAAAATTCCTCGCTATCTTGCTGAAACAATTAATAAATTTAATATAAATACTGTGCAGTTTGTTCCAGCCATGCTAAAAAAAGTTCTTAAAGAACCAGCCTTCAAAGAATGTAGATCGCTGAAAAACGTCTTTACAGGAGGAGAAACTCTAGCAAGTGAACTTGCCAAGTCTTTCTTTAATCTTTCTGACGCAGCCCTTCATAATCTTTATGGGCCAACAGAAACTACCATACAGGTGCTAACTCATACAGTGACGAAAACGGATTTACTAGGTGAAATTCCTATCGGAAAACCTGTTGCAAATGTTCTGGTTTATATTGTGACACAGGATGGTAAAGAAGCCGCTGTCGATGAAATCGGTGAGCTTTGTATAAGCGGTATTGCACTTGCCGAAGGATATGTTCATCGTGAAACTGAAGAGAGTCAAAAATTTGTCAGTATGTATTCCCTTCCTGGTGCACCATTTGTTTACAAAACCGGTGATTTTGCTTATCGGAACGCTTTTGGAGATATTTTTTTCTGTGGTCGCATCGATGAACAGATAAAAGTTAACGGCTACCGTGTTGATTTGAATGAGATAGAAACTGTCTTAAACAATCATACCTCCATTGACACTGCAATTGTTACTAAGGAATCTAGAGGAGAATTTACGTTCTTGATTGCATATCTTAAATGTCATCAAGAGAATGGAATTCTTTTTGAGCAGGTCAATGAACGAATACAGAATACACTTCCACACTATATGTGGCCATCTGATTACTATCTTATTAATGATGTGCCATTAACTGCACATGGAAAAATTGATCGTAAAGCTCTTTCCGTAAAATTGAATAAGATAAAGCTCACTCCTACAAAACATAAAGTCACTGATTTAAATAATGAATTAAAAATCTCCGTATTGAAGATATGGCGTGATGTTTTAAATAATGATGAAATAGAACTGGATAGTGATTTTTATTCTTGTGGAGGAAACTCTATTGAGGCAATGATTATTTCAATGAAATTGAATGAACAGCTAGGAATAAATTTAACTTTTGAAGATGTGCTCAAGCTTAGAAATGTTATCAACATTGTAGATAGTGTTTCCTGAGTTCAGATGTAATTTTTGCAAAGGAATATTAAATGATTAAAGCAACGCTTACAGTAGAAAGTATCTGGAAAGCCGATCTCAAAACACATAAAAATAGTACCAGCTACAATGAATATAGAACGGTGTGTATTCAGGGGCCAATATCAATTGCTAAACTTTCTACTGCAGCAGAGAAAGTTCTAGCGCGTCACAGTGCTTTTTCTATTAAATATATGTATGAAGATGATGGATTATGGATTGAAAATAGTTATCCTATTTCTGCTAAGGACATCTGTGTCATTAAAGCTACTTCAGAAAAACAGGCACAATATCTGTTAGAGGAATTTATTTATAAAGCCTTTGATATTCAGTTAAGTCCATTATATCGATTCACCATAATACACTGCGAAGAAAATGAAAAGGTGTTTGTGAACTTGACTGCACATCATACCATCGTTGATGGATGGTCTTTCTCTATATTTTTTTAAAGAGCTGGCTGAAGAGTACAAGAAAGACCATAATACCGAGAAAATTCAGCTGCAAGTTGGAACCAGAGATTTCAGAAAGGCAGCTCAAGCTGAACTTGATAGTCTCGTGAACGGAAATATTAAAGAGTCTCTTGACTACTGGAAACTACAACACCACGTTATTGCTGATAATTTAAAGCTTCCTACTGATTATATACGTAAATCTTCGATAGAGCAGGAAGGTTCATCTATTGAATTTGTATTGAATAATGATATTTCACAACAAATTAGAGAACTATCATCTAAAAAAAATATTTCTGTCTATACCATTTTCATGGCCTTATATTCTGCCCTGCTATACAGATATACAGAACAAAGCGAAATCAATATAGGAGTACCGGTGCTGAATAGGCACAATCTTGAAGACATGTCAGTGATTGGGTGTTTTGTAAATACCCTAGCATTGCATTTCGAATTCAGCCAAGAAATCAATTTCCGAAATATACTAGAAATGACAAGCATAAAATTGAATGAAGCATTATTGCACCAGAGAGTGCCATTTCCATTACTTGTCAAGGAACTAAATATCAAGACTGATCCTAGTGTAAATCCCCTTTTTCAGACTATGCTCACTTGGCTTGGTAAAGACAGTATTATTGATTTTGGAGAGGGGCTATCTACAAAAGATATTCACATAAAACGCCGACATGTAAAATTTGATCTCCTTGTCAACATTCGGGAACAACATAGTGGACAGTTCATTCTGGATATTGAATATAATTGTGCTGTTTTTAAAAATTCAACCATCAATCGTATTTTCAATCATTTTGAAACCCTGTCAGCGTCAATCCTGAGTGATGTAGATGCACCGATCAACCACGCTGAGCTTCTCTCTGTTAACGAGCGTCAGGAAATACTGGCCTGGAACGCCACGAAAAAAACTTATCCAAAAACGAATGTTCTGGAAATGATCATCTCTATTATGAAAGAACGTAGCTCGTCAGTTGCGTTGGAATTCGGTAATAGTACTCTCACTTACGGAAGGCTTAATTCTCTGACATCAGACATTGCTCAATGGCTATTTGCTAAAACTAAAAGCGAGTTCATCGGTGTTATTATGGAAAGATCCTTCGATATGACTATCGCTCTGTTAGCCATCATGAGGTCAGGTAAAGCTTGGGTGCCGATCGATCCAGAATATCCTCAAGATCGTATTGATTATATGATTCAGGATTCTGGTGTAGAATTAATCCTTACGCAGGATAAATTCTTTGGAAAGCTAAAAAACTTTCGCGGAGAAGCCATAACACTTGAAAAAGCTTTAAACGATGTACCTGATTCTGATTCCAGTGGCCCCTCAATAAACCTGACGCCGGATAGCAGAGCCTACATGATTTATACGTCTGGCTCAACAGGCAAACCAAAAGGAGTTATTAATACTCACAAAGGTATGTTCAACCGACTCTACTGGATGCAGGAACAATACAGATTAACGCCAAAAGACCGTGTTCTTCAGAAGACACCATTCAGTTTTGATGTTTCTGTGTGGGAATTTTTCTGGCCGCTTATGTTCGGAGCCCGTATTGTCATAGCAACTCCCGGGGGACACAGAGACACTACCTATCTAAAAGATCTAATCGCAGATAAAAGAATAACTATCCTCCATTTTGTTCCTTCAATGCTCAATGCGTTCCTTAAAGAAGATGATCTCAGCATAAAATGTTCGAGTCTGATCAATGTTTTTTGCAGCGGTGAAGCTCTCTCTGCGGAGATAATAAAATCATTTTACTCCCAGCTTTCCTGTAGTCTTCACAATTTATATGGCCCTACTGAAGCTGCGATCGATGTATCTTTCTGGAAATGTGATAAAAATTACAGTGGAAATGTTGTTCCTATCGGCAAGCCTATCGCGAATACTCAACTTTTTGTTTTGAACAAAGCCCTTAGAATGCAGCCCGTAGGTATTGCTGGAGAACTATTTATTTCAGGTGTGCAACTTGCAGAAGGATATAATAATAAACCTGAGCTGACAGATAAGGCCTTTATTGATGTAAGAAGTGAAGATGGCAAACATACTAGGATGTACAAAACCGGAGATTTGGCTCGATATAATTCGAGTGGAAATATTGAATATATTGGAAGAGTAGATCATCAAATTAAACTCAGAGGTTTCAGAATTGAGCTTGGTGAAATTGAAGCTGTTATTTTAACTGTAAATAAGGTTAGGGAAGCTGCCGTTATTCTTGACGAATCCACTGGAATCAAGAGACTAGTGGCTTATTTGTCCCTGAATGCCAGTTCCAAAAATAGTAATGAACAATATGAAATATCTAAGATTAAAACCGAAATATCGCAAAAATTGCCCGGATTTATGGTTCCGAGTCATTTCGTTTTTATGGAAACACTCCCCCTCTCAGCAAATGGAAAACTAGACCGCCGAGCTCTGCCTGTACCTTTAGCACACCATACTGAACCGAAAGAAATTGAGTTCAATAGCGAAAAAGAAGCTTTATTCCATAGAATAATCAGCAAATTAATTCCATCCAGTTCTTTCAACCTTGGTGACAACTTCTTTAACATAGGTGGTGATTCGATTCTAGCTCTGAGATTAATCTCAGAACTTAAAAAGAATGCATTAACGCTTACGCTTAGAGATATTTATGAAGCGAGAAACATTTCTGAAATGGTTCTAATGGCTTCGGATTTAAATTTCCATCGTGTAAAAAAGATGGAACCTTATTATTTAATTGACTCAGCAGATAAAGCAGTAGTCAGCAACAAAGGAATTGATGCATGGCCTATGAGTGTTCTGCAAAAAGGGATGGTCTACCATTCTTTACTTCACGAAGAATCATCAGTTTACCATGATATTTTTTCCTATGAAATTGATGATGCATCTGTAAGTGAACTCACTACAAGAATAGAAAGAGCATTTAAGCGTAACGAACAGCTGCAATGTGTCTTTGATATGACAACCTGCAGTGTTCCTATACAGATATGTTTAGCAGAGCCTGTCAAGGACATCACCAGAATCCAGGTCATAGGTGATCTCAACGACCATCTGGTTCACTGGGAGTATAAGCGCAAACAGGTACCTTTTGATTTTGAATCTGGTCCGCTAGTTCGCTTCACCCTGCACACCGTTGATGAGAGTGTAAAAGCTCTGTCATTGGATTTCCACCATGCGGTGCTCGATGGCTGGAGTGTAGCCACATTGATTAATGAAATAGTGAACGGTACTGTTGTTGAACCTCAATCAGAAGTTGAAAATCTAAACAACGGTTATGCAACTTTTGTAGCAGCTGAATCTGAAGCTGTGAATTGCCGGGACAGTGAAGCTTACTGGATGAATACCATCCAACAGGAAACCTGTAAAGGTTTTGGATTAGATGTTGATGTTCATACAAGCAAATCAGAATCTATTATACTTTCAGATGATTTTGTTCTTACACTGCGTGAACTGAGTAGGAAACATTCAGTGCCTTTGAAAACGGTCGCTCTATATTTCCACTGCCTCACCTTGCGTACTGTGAGTGGTCAAAAAAACATTTGCTTTGGTCATGTCGTTAATGGCCGACTTGAATATGAAGGGGCCGAAAAATCGCTGGGATTGTATCTGAACACTGTTCCATTTATTGTGAAAGAATCGTCTATTTCCGAAAGCGATCTCCTCAATGATATTTTTAACACCGAAAAGTTCAGCCTTGATCATCGCAGATTTCCACTTGCAAACATGCTGAAAGCAGCTAATCGTGACAACGTCTTTGACGTGGTATTTAATTTCACCGATTTTCACGCCTATGCTCTTGAAAAGAATTTCATCAGGCGAGCGCGTTACTACGAGCAGACTAACTTTCCGGTGATGCTCCATTTTGCCCGAGATCCGTTTACCGGGGGCTATTCCGTAACGTTGAATTATCATGACACTGTTAAAAATAGTACATTTGTCAAAGACTATATTTCAAGTTTTAACCAGCTACAGATACCGGAAAGGGGGCTTCCAGTACCTGAAGATTTGGTAACCATTTTCCACAACGTCACAAAAAACCACTTCGGGATAGATGATAATTATCATTCCCGAGGAGTGGATTCAATCTCCGCACTGCGTATAGCCGCATTGCTCAAAAAAGCTGGTTATTATGCCAAACTTAGAAATATCGTTGAGTCAACTAGTCTGACAGAATTCTGGGCGTCCATTCAGAATAAAATGGAAGAGCAAACAGATGCTGAAATTCCTCAATTCACATTCGATATCCCTGCCGCCCTGAAGGAAGATCAGACGGCAGAGGACTATTATCCTCTAACAGACACACAGCTGTTAATGATTGAGGCTTATCACGAGGAAGCAAACTTTTCAACATATCACGACATATTTGGGTATGAATTGAGTCTCCGCTGTGTGCCTGAATATATTGAAAATGTTCTGGAGGGACTAATCGCTGCTCATCCAGTACTCCGTACAAGCTTCGTTATAAATGAAGGAACCATTCCTCTGCAGAAAGTACATAAAAAAAGCTTTTTGAACCATCAAAATTCAGATTTTAGCCAATCAGATAAACTTAACGCGTATCATAAATACCTCCGTTGGTTTGAAGCTGAGAAAGAAAAGCCTTTTGATTTCAGTAAACAGGAACTGGTACGATTCTATAGCCATAAAATTGGAGAGGAACGTTTCTATCTCACTATCAGCTTCCATCACAGTATTCTGGATGGCTTTAGTCTATCCCAGTTAATCAGGTCGTTTGTGACGGACTACCAAAATTTGCTGAACAAGAAACCCATTCTGAGAGAAGAATTACCGATACCCACCTTCAGGGAGTATTGTTTGCTCAGTAAGGCTGAATCACTCTCGCATGAGGCAAAAGCTTTCTGGAAAGAAGTGCTTTTTGAAGAACCTATACTTAAGCTGCCATTTACTTTCAGTGAAAGTGGCCGCAAATGGTCAGAGACGAAAATCACCTTCGAGTCAGATCTTTCCCTAGGACTCGCTGATGTAGCCCAGAAATCCGGAGTTTCACTGAAACATCTTCTACAGGCGGTACACTTCACTGTCCTCAAAACTCTTTTTAATACTCCTGAGCTGATTTCGAGTATGTTCAGCGGGGGAAGAACGGACTGCCTTCACTCAGAGAAAACCTTAGGTATGTTTTTGAATTTTCTTCCTGTCAGATGCAACCTTTCAGATTTGACTATCACTGAAGCAGCCCATCAACTCAGGGATTTCGAAAATAGATCTCTTCCTTACAAGCGCTTTTCCTTAAGCGAAATTAATTCACTGTCTCGTCATAAGAGTTATCTGACTACATGTTTCAATTTCACCCGATTCTCAAACTATCAGGCAATCTCGAATCCTCAGACGAGCGGAAACGATGGAAGCCCCTTGGTTCGAACCTTATGGTTTGAGCACACCCACTTTGGCCTGCTCGTTAATGCAGGATTTGATCTTTCCCTTAATGAAATAGTCATCACCCTAAATGCAAAAAGCAAAGTAATTTCAGAGTTTGAATTGGAGCAGTTAGCACAGATGTACATGAATACGGCACGCGCAGCAGTATCTATTCATAACCTTGAAAGCATCACCATCCACTCTCCCAACGTAGATATCAGCTCAGCACGCGAAATAGGAAAAGCATATGAAGCTAATTAATCCTACTGAGATCCATCCTCCCATAGGGGAATATTCCCATCAAGCATTGCTCGGAAGTAATAAATCACTGCTTGTTATCTCGGGTCAGATAGGTATGTACCAAGACGGCTCAGTCCCTGACGATCAATCCCAGCAGTTCAGTTTAGCGCTTAACAACATTCGTATAAATATAGAAGCGCAAAAGCTAAACATACAAGATATTGTCAAAATGACCTTTTACTGGAGTGGTGAAATATTGGAAGCCAGAAAGCGTAACCACATTTTGAATACATGGCTTGAAGGACATCGACCATGTATGACCATGATGGTAGTCAAGGCATTGGCAAGATCAGATTTGTTAATTGAAGTTGATGCTCTTGTGATAGGAGTAACACATGATTAGTAACTTCAATGAATTCGGAAATTCGACAATTCACACTCACACGTCATCTGATGGCTATACGCTTCATTATCGTTCCTGGGGCAATGAGTGTGCAAAAGACATCATTGTAATGTTACATGGCGGCGTGAGTCATTCGGGATGGCAGTATCCGCTAGGGAATAGCTTTACTAATCGTTCTCCATACCGCTTTGTGGCTCTAGACCGTAGAGGGTCTGGGCTGAACGCCGAGAAAAGAGGGCATATTGTATCTGTTCAGCAGGAGCTGAACGATGTAGCCTCTCTACTATTAGATCTTGTGCAAAACGGAGCCAAAATACATTTGGCCGGTTGGTGCTTCGGCGGTCAAATTGCTGCACTGGTTGCAGCGCAGTCTGAACTTAAGGGCAAGATTTCCAATCTGATTATGATCACTCCGGGTTTCTGGTTTACAGAGCGTTATGGCGATATTCTTGTTAGGACAACCCATAGCGTCAAACAGGTGCTGAGTAATATTAACTACGAGTTATCCCATGATATTGATTATTTTCCGGTGCCATTGGCAGTAGAAGACTTTACTGATGATCCAGACCTTCAGAACGCTCTGATATCAGATTGTCTACTTTTAAGGAATGTCACTCTGAACACCATTGATGTGTGGCAGGAGCTTGCCGATCTGTCCCGAACTGATCTAATTTCTTCGTCAAGAGGAATACCGGTCATGTGCATTCTTGCCAATCGGGATCGACTTGTTGATAACCATGCTGTCGCTGAATATTTGATTAGTAGGTATGGAAAAGAAAATACAGACGTTATTTGGCTGGATGGACCTCACGCCATTCAGTTTTCTGAGGCAGATCGGATAGTAAAATATATCTGTTCTTTTCTGCGGTAAGAATATCAATAGCTGGCCATTGTGCCAGCTATTTAAAACAGGTGATAATATGGAAAAATTAGGAATCAGGGAATTAATCCTTTATTCAGTTAGTGTTTTGACAATAACAGGTACGACAATTATAGCGCCTTCACTTCCTGAATTTAACTTTCAAAATTTATTTTCAGGAATTAAGGCCGATTTTCTTTATCGTGTAACTCTAACTTTACCGGCTTTTTCAACCGCGCTGACAGGCCTATTACTCGCCATTCTAAAGAATGTTCCTAATAGAAGAAATCTTTTGATTGTTGGACTTTTATCTTATGCATTTTTTGGGAGTATGGGTTATTTTACGAATGATGTCATTAAACTTATTATTTCTAGGTTTTTTCTCGGTGTCTCAATTGCTATTCTAATGTACAGCGTAACATTTTTTCTGGCTGAAGGTGATAATCTTAAAGATATACGTAAAAAATTCTACGATCAGTCAGCTTTCATGGGAGGCGCAAACATATTCGTTTCATTAATTAGCGGATTTTTGGCGACTATGGAATGGAAATATCCTTTCTTTATTTACTTAGTTTCATTAGTCTTAATACCGGGTGTAATCATAACCCTGAATAAAACGCCTCTAAGAGCAGGATTCCTGCCTCAGAATGTTGAGAAAAAGCCTAAAAATCCACCGACTAGAACAGTGTTACCCCTAGTCTTTTGTGTGTTAGCATTTTTAAATATGGCCATCTATTTTACGATACCGTCGCTTCTACCCTATTACATCATGGATATTAACTCTAAAGTCTTGCCTCCTGTTGGTATTTACCTTTCTTTTGTTTGTGGCATATGGTGTTTATCTTCTCTATATTTTGGTCGCAGTAGAATTTTCGCCAAAGATTTCACATCTGTAATTTTTGGTTTTATAATCTTGGGGCTAGGACTATTCATTCTTGGTAACAGCCATTCTACTTGGATGATTTTTATTTCGTTATTTTTCATTGGAGCTGGATTGGGGTTAAACGTCCCAGGATTTAACATTTTAATTATTTCGGCATCCGATGAACGTTCTCTACGATTTATTATACCTATATTAATAACCGCAATATATCTGGGCCAATTTCTCGCGCCTACTTTAGCAGAACCAATCATTGATATATTAGGTCTATCTCTGACTTTCAAAGTCTATGGAATCATTTCGAGTGTGATCGCTATATCTGGATTCACACTCTGGAAGTGGAATTTGTTGAGAATGTAGCCTTAAAAAATGCTGCTGATTAACCCAGGTGGTGAAATGACAATTAATTCTTTCTGGGGAATTATTTCCTTATGGAAGCGTTTGTTCTCATGCCAGCCACACACAGCGCTATCCCCGTTGACCTCAATAACCGTCATTTCTTTTTTTTTGAGGTCATTTTTCATTACTACAGTGCTACCAACTATCATATAGCCTCCGGAAAAGTAAAAAGCGAAAAGTGAGTTACTAATCTCTTCATGTTGCGAGGATATCTTATTTTTAGTGATTATTAGATAATAGTAGAATTTTTTTTAATTTTTAACGAAAATTTCTAATGAAAAGGTCGCCAGCATCAGTGAATAACCATCTTATTTTCACCCTTTTCCAGATCCGGACGAGTGTGATTCATTTACTACAATTCAGCTTTAATATCTCGGCTGATGCAGAAATATGGAGAAAGTCTGGGAGCTAAAGAAAAAGCGGGAATTTTTATCAGTAAAATGCCCCCATAACATGGCAAGAGGCCATTATTCCTTTAATAATGAAGGGAAAGAGACTGACTTGGATGCAATGTTCGAAGACCTGAAATTAAGCTGACAAAATTTTGGGCGGTTTCGGCTTACACCCCCAGAACAACGAAGGCCATAGCTATAAAAATTGAGACTAAAAATTTATCATCGACGCAGCAGTAAAGTTCTTCTAAATTATACATGCCTGAGGATCTCCACTATTTTGTTTTCTTTAGTAAAAACTTTGCTCGTGCCTCAGGCACTTTAGTTCCCTTCTTAAGCGAAGCTCAGGTTAATTTAATCAACATACTGATGCAAGTTCAGGGGTATGAATATGGTTTTTTTACGGTATTAGGTGTCCGCCCTTTATCACAACGCGGTAACCCGAAAAGCACATCCATTTATGTCGTGCGGTGCCGATGTGGTAAATACGCCGTCAGATCACTCAGGGCCATCAGAAACCCGGCGAATATGAATGATATGTGTGAGCATTGTCGTCACCTGTACAACATGAGGCGCAGAAACCACTTTCTTACTGAAGGGAAGGATGTTGATTTGTCAGAATTAACCGGCATTACCGATAAAAAGCCCCTGGACATTAAAGAATACAGGAAGGGTATTACACTTGAGTATAAGTCTCTGGACACGTAAAAATCGTGGGGCAGAGATCATCGCACTGACATTGACCCGGTTTGATGCACACGCTACCATCGAAATGTAATTATCAGTGATCTGTTCGCCTGTGAGGATCACCCATGCGATGGCGAAACAAAGCTCCCGTAGCCTGCAAGGGAGCGCATTACTTTGCGGTACATCTGCGCACTTTTGGAAGCAGATATCGTCAGACAATAGCCCACCGTCCGACGATGAAAGTTATCCGGTGTCATTCACGACCGGCTTATCACGCAATACGAACAACGCAGGCTTTGCGTTGTCCCGAATACCGACGATAAACGTCCTGAATGTTGTGCGGCGTCACTTGAGTAAAAGCAGCGCGATTACCAAGTGACGCCGCTAAGCGGCTAACGTCCAGAGCACGTCCGGCCTGCCTTTACGACCCATTTGATCCCCGTATTACTCAAAGTCACCCGTTGTTACGGGTCTTGTTCTGTCTGAATCGACTTGCTTCGTTTGTTTTTTAACCCACTGCCTGACAACAGGCTGATACCGAAAAAAGGAGAAATTCCCCACGTCACGATAATGAGGCGTTCACCCTGATTGAATCAGGCTCTGAACGGGGAGCATGTCATCGCTGTGCTGAGCACGTCGCGAGCTCCTGCAAAAACTCAACACAACCTCGCCCTTGCTACACATTGTCTGACGCACCACGGAACGGTGAACCTGAACCGACACGCAGGGATTTGTTTAAAAATGAATAAAATAAAAGCAAATGCTCAGGAGATGCGAGGATGGCGCAGAAATCGACACGTTCTAAAATCGAACGGTTCAGAAAAGAATTTATGACCCATGCCCGGCAAGCGGGCGGGAGTTTTGCGACGGTGGCGGATCGTGAGCGGATTGCCCGGCAGTTTCTTCACTTTCTGAAAGACAAGGGCATTAAGCTCCGGCAGATGGACAGCCTCAAAACAAAATATATCGAGCACTACATTACACAGAGAAAGGCTGGCCCTATCAGCCACCGAACCCTGCAAAATGAGATGGCGGCACTGCGAACCATTTTAGCGCAGGCCGGGAAACACAAGCTGGCAGCAGCCGATAATCCGCGATTGAGCAACCGGGCACTGGGGATTGCCGATATAGATCGCAGGGGAACAAAAATGGCATTAACCCCGGCAGAATTTCAGGCGGCTTTTCAGCAGGTCGAGCAAAGAGATCGGGGAGTGGCCGCAGTGATGCAGCTGGAGTATGTATTGGGACTGCGCACCAAAGAAGCGGTGGAAGCTTACAAATCCTTAGCTACATGGAAAAAAGCGCTGGAGAATGGTCACACCTCTGTGCGGGTGGTGTTTGGCACCAAAGGAGGGCGGCCGAGGCAGACGGTTATTCTGGATCGGAAGGCGCTGCAACAGGCTATTGACTATGCGGAGCGAGCAAAGGCAGAACGCAGTGGAAAGTTGATTAATAAGCCCACGCTTCATCAGGCGATAGATCGTTACCGTTATGTGGTCAGACGTGCCGGACTGGTGGGTAAACAAGCGCCACACAGCATGCGCTACCATTTTGCACAGCAATCTGGCGCACATTATAAAGCACAGGGTTTTAGTGAGCGGGAAGCGCTGGCACTGGTGTCAATGGATTTAGGGCATGGTGATGGGCGGGGGCGTTATATTCGGCAGGTGTATTACCAGAATATTGAGGGTGAATAATAGTTGTATTAATTCACGCGAGATCTGATGCGTTCACTGATCTTAACTCACAGCCAGAAGCGGGCATATCAAAATTTCCATTTTATCGGTCTTACCTAGGAGTGACTTAAGCATTCAGATTATTCTGTCTAGTTCTGCTGGCTGTTCAGCCACTAGCCTAGTAGACTGGTGAACGCATAACTCAGCTAAAAATTAATCTTACGTTTAATCAACAATGACACAGCCAAATTAGATACGGATTGACCATGCCAATAATTAAATCTAAGCTAATGCCTAGTGCGCAGCCTTCTGAAGAAACCAAAGCTGAACTTCTTGAGCAAATAAATGCTCCCGCAGGAACTAACATCCAGTTAATGGTGCTTGAAGTAGATTATGATCGTAAAAAGCTATATGTATGCTTATCAGGCGGAAATATTGTAGATGGGGAGCCCCACTTTACCGTTACAGGCAAAGCTGCATTTGAAGCTCTTTGCAATGTGCAAACCATTAATGAAAAACTAACAATACAGCAAATCGTTATCGGTGAAACCCCTTTAAAAAATAAGGTTAAATCCACGCTGAAAAATGCGCCTGCAAATTCGTCCATCTGCTTTATAGGTGATATGCAGGGTGAACTCGATGGTGTATTGATAGACATATTCAACATTTCTAAATAGTATGCGTCCGCGAACGCAACCACACTCAACCCGGCGAGTTGCATTTTGTGTATAAAGAAGCCATTCCCGAATCTGAGGCTGCGTAAGTGGCCTTTTTAACGCTTCCCGTTACATCATCGAGCCTGCCTGAACAATACAGTCAGTCTCTCCAGTTGAGTGGGATAGTGCGCCCACTATTTGCCAATAACAGACATCACTGACGTTACACCACGTTAGGCCTGAAATCTAAAAGCGTATGGTTCATTTGGGAGGACTGACATTAGCATCTGAAGGTCTAGCTTATTCACTATATGGGGATAATAGAGCGCAAAGCGAAGATGGGTGTATGCAGCAGAACGTTTTGAAACTTAGGTATCTAATGTAAACACCACACAATTTAATCTCATGTTACGCATTTGCACTCTTTTTGACGATTTGAATTACCAGAAAAATTAAGGCATTAATAGCACATCTACGCAGCCCAGAGGAAAAACTATGGAAATGGATGACTGGTGGTTTGATTGGAAGGGGTTCACGCCCGAGCGACCCTGCCCAGGCAAGGTTGTGTTGATGGTTGGCGCGGGGATTTCGATAGAGTCCCCCACGCAGCTACCTGGGGGATGCGATCTAACTGAAGCGCTGCTCGACCATTTACTTGACAACAGCGCTGCCTCCGAAATAAAAACTGTGTTTAGCCAATGTGAGCAGTGGATGGGGCGAAGCCTGCCGCGCTTGGAACATGTGCTTGATAAAGCGTTTGAACCTTCAACCATTGAAGGCGTCGAGCGTAGCGGTGCCGCACGGGAACTGCTGCGTATCTTTTCCCAGCGTCCTCCGAATGCGAATCACCACCTGATTGCCGATTACCTGATTCAGCAACGTGGCTGGTGTATTACCACCAATTTTGATGATTGTATCGAACAGGCTGGTCGTCATCAGATCCCTGTGCACGTTATTGACCCTGATACCAAAACCTTTGACATTATGCACCGGGAATACGGCGAAGACTGGGGTATCATCAAAGTGCACGGTACCATAGAACACGGCTGCTCTGGGCTTGGCGCAACACTTGCAGACTTGGAGCACGGGCTGCCAGAAGCATTCAAAATACAGCTCGAACAGGTTACAAATCAGGCCGATTTAATGGTGGTCGCAGGCTACAGTGGCACCGATCATTTCGACATTAATCACTGGATCCGTGAGCGCTGGAATGGAGATCGTTCGACCCGGTTGGTATGGATTGATCACCGTCTTAAAGTAGAGGAAGAGTTCTGGCTACTCAGCGATCAGGAAAATCGCGAGCCGAAAGTCTATTGGCAAGGTGCCTTTGGCGGTATGAAGATTCAGTACGGGCCAACACTAGAACTGCTGACCGCCCTACTTGGAATTTCCAGTAGGACGTTGGCCGATACTGGAGAGGGTAAAGATTGGTGGCGAACTGCTCTGGCAGAATATTACACCCCGACGGAGAAAGAAAAGTACCTTACCGGTACACGCTTAGCCAGTTCTATGGGTCTTGGCCAACTAGCCGAGGAGCAGCTCCGTTATTTGAAACGCCGGCTGGAGAACGATAATTTGTTAGCGCCTTTTGAAGCTGAGATTTATTACTCCCGTGGGTTTATTGCCGGGGCGCTATTGATACAAAACTATCTAAAACCCCCGCACGAAAAAGTCAGAAAAGTGAACCGTACAGGCCTTATTCGCGCTAAAGGTAAACCTGCAAAAGCACTCTTATTTTATCTTACGCAGTGGTTAAGGAGCCCCCACAGCCTCTCACTTGATGAGCAAATTGACGCGTTTGCCTGTCTGCTCGATATCGCTGAACGGAGGCAGCAATGGCAACTCTGGCAAAGTAAACCTTTTCGGCGTTTGGGCGAAAAGATATGCAGCGTTTTCCGTCAGTATTTCATGAAACTTGAGAATAAGAAGTTGCCTCTGTATCTGCATGGGAGGATACAAATGCAGTCCATTCGCGTGGGCACCCTGTTTTACGATGAACAGGTTTTTCCCTTCGGAGAGGTCTGGAATTTACTATACAGTGAGAGCAGTCCTCCGAATTTTTATACCCCGCACGGCCCAGCAATCCCTGGTTTTTATCTTATTGAACGTAGCACTGCCCGTGAAGAAGATCGCATCGCAGACTTGGTGCTGGCCAATATTAATTACGTCAATATCCTGCTTTCCGCGCTGCGGCGTCGCTGGCCTAAGGGCAGCCAAAGCGTATTTAAGGAAAGGCAGAAGAGCGATGGATATTTGGATTCGGGAGAGTATGCTGTAACGTATATCGTGCAACTGTTAAACGAAAGCTCGCAGATCGCTAGCGCTCTGAATGCACCACATTTGCAGATTCTGATCGCCAGAGCGTGGATTAGGGCGGACAGCATTTTAGGTGGTATTGAATATTGGAAACAGCAGCGTCTTTATCTGTAGCTCGGGAGTGCTAGAAATTCTGTTGTCAGGCCGTATCAAGCAGGTCGAATCGGTTCCTTCGGAAGAAAAAGATGATAATGAAGCCTGTGATCACAAAGCCTGACTGCTCCCCATTGCTCAAGACACTTGATATAAGTATGCATTCCGAACTTCCGCTTCTCGCTCAAATCAGACTACCGATGACAAAATGATTAGTTTCGTACTAAAACACACGTAGTGCTGATGTCATAATATTTTAATCAGCGGGAGGTTGCTTAAAGCTCGCCTGTTTGTTGCTTTTTTCTTTAGAATTTGCAAAGGTAAGTCGCATACGATTTCAGACCTGTCACGCAATCAGAAACAGGGTTGACTTTCCACGCCCTATAACTCGACAGCTATGTGGTAATGTCGATGCCGACTGGTTCTGTTTTGAGGATTAAAATATGACCACCTTTTATCAATTGACAGCTACAAGTCTTGGCGGTCAGCTCATCTCTATGGCTGACTACGCTGGTAAGGTGGTTCTAGTCGTTAATACAGCGAGTCATTGTGGCTTTACACCACAATACGGCGGCCTTGAAGCGCTCTACAAGAAATACGCTGCTCAGGGCTTTGTAGTGCTTGGTTTTCCCTGCAATCAGTTTGGAAAACAGGAACCTGGCGGCGCTGAGGAAATCGCGCAGACCTGCTACATTAACTACGGTGTGAGCTTTCCGATGTTTGAGAAAGTAGAAGTTAATGGAGCCTCAGAACATTCGATATTTCGTTACCTAAAAAACGAGCTGCCTGGTCTGCTGGGTAAGCGGATCAAGTGGAATTTTACTAAGTTCCTGATCGGACGTGACGGTGAACCGCTCAAGCGCTTTGCACCTAATACTACCCCCAAAAAAATGGAAGCCGCAATCCTTACGGCACTTTCGAGAAACTCATTATCCGTAAATGGGTGAGGTTCGCCTCTCGCCCATAGCGGACCGTTAACAGATCTACCGACAGCCCTGCGGGCGCTAAATTATCTCTTTTTTCGCTCTCGCTTGAGGTTGAAGATCTGCGTGACTAAGCCAGATTCCGACTGGATACTCCCTGTTGTCATTTAACCCTAGCCACAAGGCCCGGAACGCCTGCGGTCCGACGGAGCTTACCTGCACTGTCGGTTAACGCTGTGGGGCTATATCAAAATAGGTCGTAAGTTAAGATGACCTATTTTTAATCAGTTAGAGGGTCAACCTGATTTTCCCTAATAAGATTTCGCAACGCAGTACGAGCAGCAGCGACTTCTGTCATCCCATTAAGAACCACGTTGGACTGCCCTCCTCTAATCCCAAAGACTGTAACCATACCCTCTTCACAGAAATACTCTGCTTCATACTGAAGGCCATCTTTTTCTACGCGAATGTATGACATAACAACCTAATTTAATTATCTTTTGTTTGAATAATATCTTCACAAAATGATTTAAGCAATCTAGCCCAAGAATACACGCTAATCTTGCCTTGTAAGCATCCCGCTTAACAGAACCATTCGCTTTTAGAGGATTTCCGGCGAACGGTTTAGGTATCCTATAAGACCAATGCCTGCCCCCTGACCGACTTCTCCGTGCCAAGAGCTGATGTTACTAACAACAGTTTGTGTTACCTCATGGTACGCAGGTCAACACCTCAGTCTACTATACGAATCATATACACATAGTAAATTTTGAATACTTTTTTTGTCCCAGGATCTCGCTCAACATGCAACATGATCGCCATCATTCTTTTAGTTGATTCACCTGAGCTTTCAATACCTCTTGTAAAGATATTTGCTGTATCAACGACAGCCTTCATGTAATCACATCCCTTAATATCCAGAACTGACTCAATGCCGTCGCGACATTTTATTTTCAACTCAGTCCCCAAAAGAGAGACAACTTCGAAAAATGCAATATCCAGCCCCTCACGATTGATAGGAAGCTCACCTTCGAGATCCTGTAATCTATTTGATACATCCACAGGGCTATTGATGAATTCCTGAAGCGTTTCACTCCTGATCACATATGACGATTCCTCATCCAGCTTTTGTAAATGCTCTCGTAATTGTCTAACAGCTGCATCTCCGGGGGATTCACCGTTCAAATGATGCGCCAGCATCGATACTGCAAGGAAATGGCAGCCGGTGTCATCATCCCCCAATAGTAGTCACCCTGATTTTCAAAAAGGTCCCGTCTTGGTTCAAGCAAACGTCGAGATCCTCCTGCCATATCTTGTATAATTACAACACGCACATCATCAAATATTTTCATTGTGTATTCAAAATTGGGCTTATCCTGAAAATGCATTGTAGGTCTCGCATAGGCAGTAAGCTTATTTTTGATAAATTTTTTATTAGCGTTCCCCTCCGTCTGAAACATACCCAGCTCAATTTTATCAAGAATAAATTTTTGTTTTTTATTTTTGTAAGCGTTGTATTGTCGACTTGATGTCAAAGCAAACCAGTAAAACTTCTCACAGGGTGATAAATTGAACTCTTTGACAATATCTTCGGCTGAGAAGAAATAATGAAGCGGCTCCTCTTCCTCGTCATGAGAATGCAACATGCAGAAAAAATCTTTACGAGGGATTCCATCATCAAGAACATAAGACTTCTGAACATCAACGCGATTTGAATTTTCAAAATACTTCGACTGGATAATGCCGAAAATATCGATGCCATGGGCGCGTTGCCGAAGTGCCTCCAGGCTGTCTGAACGACGCTGCACAAGAAAATCAGCACCGTCAACATCTGCAGATCGCTTCATAACCCAAAATCTCGACAATAGAATAGACTGCGTTAAAGATTCACCTTTTGCTCCGTTTTCTTCCCGTTTTGCTAAAACTGACATGATGCGTACCTGTATCATAAATAGTCGAATGGTTGTCCTGAGGAAAAATACCTTAAGCAGGTTAAAATCACTCTGAAAACATTACGTGTATGATCTCCCCGAAAGTTAAGCGCCAACGCCTGAAAAAATAATGAACTTACAGAAATCGGCTTTGTTTCTCAGGCAATATCTAAACGTACAGCTTTAATCGAAGACAAGGTAAGTGACCTGCTCCACGTAACCAATGTAACCATGCATCTTATTGAGTATTCACTTTAACCGGAAGCATTTATCTTGGGGCAGTTATGTCCACTTCTCGCGCACAACTGACTGCTGCGTATTATCATCAAAGCAAATCATCCTAATCCCATCCTGTCTCCAACCTTATTTTCTATCCCCAAAAATGAATTACCCATTGACCTGATGATGTCCGTTGATTAGCGTAGTCAGACTTATCAACGATCCGGTCGCTTGTGAGGATCACCTTCGGGCAGCGACAGCAACACTCCTGTAGCCTGCAAGGGAGTACACACCCGTGTGGTACATCTGCGCACCTTTGGAAGCAGATATCGTCAGTCTGATGACGATGAAGGTTGTTTTATCTACTCTTTTCCATCATGGCCAACCGGCCAGTCACCCAACGGGGAACACGTTTCCCATTGGGTCGGTGTTCTCCGTTTTTTATTCAGGAGAATACCATGCAACAAAATATACCCCCGACCACGGTGCACACTGCGCTCGTGTCTGAACATTCCTCTTTTGCTGACCTTTTTCCGCAAACCAGTTCACTGGAGCGGATGCTGTTGGAGCACACGTTCGTTAAAGCTGCCGCTGTGCTATGTGAAAACTACCGGCGTGATCGGTGGCAGTGCCGAAAGGTGTCAGATACCGTTGCTTATGTCGTACCAACACGGTCGGATGCCTATGTTGTCAACGTCAAGACGACGGGCTTTAACGGCGAAGTCTCCGCTGATACGTTCGGGTTGATGGTGACCCTGACCGTATTCGGTTATCTGGCCGCACTCATGAAGCAAGGCGAGTATGCTGAGCAGTTTTGTGACCTGCGGGAATATGCGGCGTTGCAGCACCCCCAGGCTCAGTGCATTCGGGCGGCTTTGGGCTTAAAGGGAGGCTGTGGTGCCAAATAATGAACACATTATGCTGGACAGTCTTGCGCTGTCGGCTGTGTTTCCTGACAAGACTCCGTTGGAACGGTTGTTTCTGGGGTTCCTGTTGGCGAATACTGCGTCAACGTTATGCGGTGATTATCAGCCGGAACAGTGGGTAAGCCGACAGATCTCTGAATCGCTGACTTACCTGGTGCCGACACGGGCGGAAACCTATTCTGTTTACCTGCCGGACACACAATTAACGGTGACGCTTTCCGCTGATGCCTTCGGACTGGCGGTTACCTAAATCGTATTGGCCCGTGTTGCGGTGCTGGATGAACCGAATGAGGAAGCGTATCGGTTCTGTGCATTGCAGGAGTACGCGCAGCAGCACCCGGAAAACTACCTGATAAGAACGGTCATGACACTGAAGCCTGAAGAAGCGATTGTCAGTCCGTCATTTCTCCATAACAACAATAATCATCACTGACGTTATCAGCACATGAGGCTGTTAACGCTTTTCTTAAGCGCCTGACCAGGGAAGCCAAAACACCTTCCCGGTTCCGGGCGGGTGTTTTCTTTATTTAACGTGAAATCAAGGAACACCATCATGAACCCTATTTTTTTACCGGCACCGTATTACATGAAGCATTGTTTACCGCCCAGGTAACCGGCCTGAGACAACATCCGACAGCGTCACAGTTATTGCTGACGGACACCCTGACAACAGGGGAAGCCTCTACCATTACAGAGGTAGTACAACGTCTGAAGGTCATTCATTTGCTGGGGGATTGGCCGGCACTGGAGACGTTATCCGGTCAGTGTGAGCGGGCTTTTTTTTCCGCTGACCGTCATGGTTGTTGACGCGCAGGACAGAAACGTGCTCGGTGGTCGGTTTGGTGACGAAATTGTCTGGGCGCAGCCGGTCACATTGACGTCGGAGCGTCTGTCGCTGGAACGACAGCAGCAGCGGTTATGTCAGGCCGCAATGCTTGAACAGAGTTGGCAGAATGCGCCGGCGGCACGTGCGTTATGGCATCAGGCACATCTATTGTCACTGCATCGGGTTTCATCCCGTTGTCAGCAGTGCAATGAAGTGCGGGATATTCTCCGGCACGGTGCATCGGTCAGTATTCCGGCGGCCGCGTGATGACCACAATACGTTTAACGGTTTGGCAGGTGATTGCTGCGGTGTTGCTGAAACGGCATTTTGGCCTGAATCTGACCGATACGGCCCTGTGTGAAACCGATACGGTGGCAGCACTGATAGCCCGCGGTGTCCGGCCTTCAGAAGCCATTAACGAATTGGTGGATAAATACGACTTAATCCGGCTGAACACGCAGGTTGTCCTGCGCAGTACGCCTTATCTGGATATCCACGATGAGCTGACGGTTATTTTTGACAGTGGTTTGGCTGACAGGCTATTCAGGCAGACCGGACAGTAATCCTTTTTGTTCAATCTACCCATCGGGGGAACTGTGCCCTGGGTGGGCCGTTCCTCCTGTTTATTCTTATCATTCAAGTGAGGAACTTAACCATGGCAGAATGGTGCACCAATCAACTGGAAATCACCGGCAAATCCGTCTGTCTCGATGTGATGCAACAGTGGGGGGTCTGCGGGGAAGAAGTCCCCCGTTACCGTCAGGCGGTGTTACAAAGCCTGCGGTTATTTCTGGCGGGTTGTGCGGGAATACTGAAACCGACCAAACCACAAACCTACACCCCGTATCCGGTGTTAGTACGCGGCACGGCTGCCCCGACCGCACAGCATCTGGCGTTTGAGCAGTGGCTGCTGCTGTTGCAGAATAATGTGCTGTTGAATAATGACAATATAAAACGCATCGATAACCTGTACCGGCAGTCCGGTCTCAGCCTGATGTCCTGGGACAAGGTGCCGGAAGCGGCGCGTGATATTATCGCCCGTCTGCTGACCCGCCAGTATACCGACTGGTTCGGCATGGTGGGCTGGTCTGACACACCCGATATCGGGGCCTGCTGGGATAAGCTGAATGCGTACCCGCAGGCGGCACAGCCCTGCGATATGCTGATGATGATGTCAACGAATCTGGCGACTGAAATCAACGGCAACAGTGGCTTACTGAAAGGCATTCCCACCACGGCGCAGTTTTACGAAGCGCAATACGGGCTGGAATGGCCATTTGGTCACCATGTCCGCTGGGAACGCCGCAATGTCAGCAGCTTAACCGTGCGGTTTGATTCGCCCTGGGCACCGCCTTCAGCGGAGCTGATGGGGGAACTGTCCGCGATGTTTGACTGTGAAATCCGTCACTGGTACAGCGACGCGTCAGGCAGTCTCAAAGGCTACGACTGTTATGACCAGGGCGAGCATGTGGACAGCGGCTACGGGCAATCAGGCCAACACCGACCGGCACTGTATCTGGTCACCAATGAGCAGGCGGAAACGGCTCCGGCCTTGCCGGCGATTGCCGTCGGGCAGTAACCGGTTATTTTACTGATTCACTTTATACGCATTGACCACGTCAACCGAAAGGGGAACCGTTTCCCTTTTCGGGGCGTGTTTTCCTTTTTTCACTTTTTGTTCTGCAAGGAAAACACGTAATGGCATCCCGTACGGATCATCAGAAAGCCTTTATTTCACTGTTTAAGCAAACGGCCCGTTATCAGACCCGGTATCAGGTTTTCCGGGATTTTTGCAACTGCGCCATGGCGGCGATCCACAATCAGTATTGTTTCAGTGAAGAGCTGGAGCAGTATTACCTGAAAACCATTAACAGGTACGAGCGGGCCGATATGAACCGGATCGTACAGCTATTTTCCCATGTGGTACTCGGACTGGCGCAGGAACCCAATGATTTTCTCGGCAGTGTGTTTATGCAGCTGGAATTGGGTGATAAAGATCTTCAGCAATTCTTCACGCCCTGGAGTGTGGCCAGAATGATGGCAAAACTGGAGATGGCGGATATTTCTGCCTTATTGCAGGAAAAACCGTTTGTCACATTACAGGAACCGTGCTGCGGTGCGGGCTGTATGACACTGGCGGTGGCTGAAGAGCTGAGAGCGCAGGGGCATGATCCGTTGTGCAGCCTGTGGGTTCACGTCATTGATATTGACCCGTTGGCAGCTGTGATGGCCTACATCCAGCTCTCGCTGACCGGCATTCCGGCCAGAGTCACTATCGGGGATGTCCTGAGAGAGCCGGACAGTTCGCGTCACCGTTATACCCCCGCCCATTATCTGGGTAACTGGTCTCAGCGCTTGCGGGAAGCGGAGCTTATCGCCGCCTGAACGTCTTTTTTCAACCATCACGCCTTTCGGGGCGTTTTTTATTTTTAAATGACGTTAAACCCGATGGTGATGATGAAAATTAAGCAGATGGGTTAAGTGGATCAGGGGATGAATCGAATCCGCTTAATTTTCATTTCCGTAAAAAGAGTTGTGACTTGTTTCCGACCGGGATTCACCGACACTGAGCCACCTTTGAACCGAAAGAGGAAGCATGATGTTTCAGCGTTTTAAATCCCGTTTTACCCGTACTCCCTTCCTGTCACAAGCAATACCTGAACATGTACCTGAAATAGTACGTGATAAGGGCGGCTATTTTCGTCCGCAGTCAGCAGAAACGCTGCTGGCAACCTCCGAGCGTGACCAGTATCTCCGGCAACTGTGGGAAAACAGTGCGCTGCCTGCTGGGCTGTACCAGCAATTTTATCTGGCGCTGCTCCGGCAATTATGCGCCCGCGTGCAGCATGTCCCCGCTGTACAAGAGGGTGTCTGGTCTTATCGTAGCGGGTTTATTGACCTGACTCTGCAATTCACCGCCTGTGCCGTGCGGCTGGCGAAAGGACATATGCTGCCGCCGGGAGTGGCGCCGGAAACACAGGCAACGCAGAGTCTGCTGTGGCAGGCAGTGGTGTTTTGGTCGGCACTTTTTTATCACTTGCCCCTGTTGCAACAACTGGAAGGAGAGCTGGAAGACGGGCATCACTGGCAACCGGGATTGTGGATACCTGAACGCCGTTTCCGTTTCCGGTTTCAGACCTCGCGATGTGAGTCCCCGATTTCCTATAAAACATTGCTGGCTGCCCGTTTGTTACCGGAGGAAGCAGTTACCTGGCTGTCTTTAGTGCCCGGTGCATGGCAGTGCCTGATGTTGCATCTTGGCGGACACCCGTCCTCTGTCCCGTTGACAGACTCCCTGCTTCAGTCAGCCGCTGAGCAGGTGCAATCGCCATTGCTGAACCCTGTTGATTCTGCTGAAACGAGGGCTGCTGCCGTTCAGTCACCAACGGAGTCCGAGCCAGTTATTCCGGCTGCCACACCGGGAACCGCGTTTGTACCCGACGTCGCTGAGGATACCCGGACATTACTGTCATTGTTTCAGATACAAACAGAAAATTCTGATAAGAAATAATGCAAAGCATAACAATAACGATTTGAAATTACCCAAATGCACCGTATCAGCGCCGGAAAGCCTTGTTTCCGCAATGTGCAAAAGGTCATTATATGAAAAACAAAATAATTCAATGTATTAATCAATTTTGCAGTTTATCAATGGGGCGTTTCTGTACCGGGACACAACTTTACACACTAAGGAAATCATAATGTTAAATAATGAGGAAAAAATGAGCTGGGATGTGTTGCTGGACGAGTATTTTTTCTCGCGGATGTTACGGCCGGCAACCGAATGGAGTTATCGCAAGGTGGTGCGGGTCTTTATCCGGTATATGGGGGAAACGAGGTCGCCGGAGAGTGTGACCCACCGGGATGTTCTGCGCTGGCGACGTCATTTGCTGATAGAGAACAATCAGTCCGGCTATACGTGGAACAATAAGGTGGCGCACCTGCGGGCCATTTTTAATTTCGGCATGGAAAGAAAACTGTTGTCACACCCCAAAAATCCGTTTAATGACGCCGCGGTCAAAAAAGAGAAGAAAAAGAAGAAGACCCTGAGTAAGGCGCAAATAACCGGGATTTACCTGCGGATGCAGCAATATGAAGAGGAAGAGCGTCTACAGGTCACTCCCCGGGGAGGACGCTGCGCTCTATACCCGACGGGGTACTGGCTGGCGGTACTGGATACCTTCCGGTTGACGGGGATGCGCCTGAACCAGTTGCTGCATCTGCGGTTACGAGATATTAATCTGGACAGCGGCTACATTGAATTGCGTGTGGAAGGCAGTAAAAACCACAGTGAGTGGCGGGTGCCGATGATCCCGCAACTGAAACCCCGGCTGACGCAGCTGGTTGAACAGGCAAAAGTGTGTGGTGCGAAAGAGAATGATCAGCTGTTTGATTTAACCCGCCTGCGTTTTCGTCATCACGGACGCAATGTCAGTCATCAGTATCATCATGACAGAGAAAAGCAGCATCTCCGTTCTTTCTTTAACCGCTTGTCGAAAGAATGTGGTTTTGCTGTGTCTCCCCACCGCTTTCGCCATACGCTGGCAACCGAGCTGATGAAAGCGCCCGACCGTAATTTACAGCTGGTCAGGTGCCTACTGGGGCACCGCAGTGTGGCGACCACGATGGAGTATATTGATATCGATATGGACATCGCGGGTAAAACGTTGGCGAATGAATTGGCGTTTTATCTGGATATTGCAGTGTAATCCATTAATGTGAGGTAAAAAAACAGGGCAAGATATCAGTAGGATTGCCCTGACTGTGTCACGGGATAATAAGATGGTTTGGAGGAAGGGACACAAAACGAAGAAACCAGGAAGTTGACTCAAAGGCCAATTCTGAAATCACCTGACTTGACATCAGAATCAATTACTGAAATCATTACTTTCAACGCAAAAAAGGCGAGCACAAAAATGTGATCACCTAAATTCGTAAAGTGGCTGTTTTTAGTTTATTAACTTACGCAATGCATGAATACACATTCATTAACATTCGCTTAACAGCACTGATTTCTGACTCATCTGTTAAGTTACTGATATCACTTCAACAAATGAGTTTTAAAATTGGTGCCCGGAGGCGGAATCGAACCACCGACACGGGGATTTTCAATCCCATCGTAAGTTAATAAAATGTAAAATTCACTAATTTGACAATTTGTACACTTAACTAATTGAATTTATTGAGTGTGCAAAATGATAATTCTTCCTATAATTTCCCCCAAAGGGGGCGAAGGTAAATCGACCCACGCCGCTAATCTGGCCGGTTTTTTTGCCGATGCCGGTTTACGCGTTCTCCTGATTGATGCGGATTATTCGCAACCCACGTCCAGCAGTATTTTTTCCCTGAGCTATGAAGCGCCCGCTGGTTTATATGAGTTGCTGATGCAGACGGTGGATCTGCGCCAGCCTGAGCAAATCATTTCCCGTTCGGTCATCAAAAACCTCGATATTCTGATCTCCAACGATCCGGATGAACTTCTGCCGACGGCAATGCTGCACGCGCCCGACGGGCGTTTGCGTCTGCGCAATGTCCTGCAACATCCCCTCTTCAGTCAGTACGATATTATTTTCATTGATTCCAAAGGGGCGACCGGCGTGATGAGCGAGCTGGTTGTACTGGCGGCCACGCAGGGCGTTCTGGGGGTTATCAAGCCTATTTTACCCGACGTCCGTGAGTTCCTGCGCGGCACCCTGCGGATGCTGACCCGGCTCCGGCCCTTTGAAAACTACGGTATCCGGCTGCCGGCTATTCAGATACTGGTCAACGGGATTGAAGGAACGAATCTCGACCGGGATACGCTGAGTGAACTGACCGACATTATCGATAACCGACGCTATGACGCTTCCGCACTGGGCGGCAGGCAGGTTTATCAGTTGCTGGAAACCCGGATAGACCTGCTGGATATCTACAAACTGGGGCATGTCCGTGCCCAGCCCGTTCATCGTCTTGAGTATAAAACCACCCGAAAAAGCCCGGCTGCCGCGCAAACCATGCACCGCCTCGCCTGTGAGTTAGTGCCCTTATGGGCGGAAAAATTCGATGCGGTACTGACTGAACAACCGACGGGAGACGCGCAATGAATGTTATCTGGCGGGCGGTCTGTTTTCGTTATGAGCGTGTTGAATTACTGTTCAGTGATGATGAGTGGTTTGTTTTTGTGGATGCGCCGGATCGTGAAACCGCGCAGGCGAAACTTCAGGTCTTATTGCCGGCTATTCTCGACGTTTCCCCGGAAGGGGTAGAGCACTATTATCCCCGCAATGAAGCGGAGCTGCGCAGGCAGGCCATGCGCCCCGATGCGTCTCCGGATTTGGCGTTGCTGGAATGTGGCTGGGAAAATGACCAGCCGCAGTATCTGACCGAAAAAGAAGTGCTGTTCTGGGTTTCTTCCCCTCATCTGCAACAGCGTTTAATCGCTGCCCTGAATGCGCTCAGCAGGGAGGTCGCCGATGAATCTGCCGCATGAACATTTACAGATCATCAGTGAAGAGGTGCCCAGCTATGCGTATGCCGAAGTGGGGGTATTGGGGGGGCTGATACTGGAGAATGAGCGCTGGGATAGCGTTGTCCAGCTATTGGCTGCTGATGATTTTTACTTTCCGGCCCACCGGATCCTGTTTCAGGCCATCGCGGAACTGAGTGAACAAAACTGCCCGTTCGACCTGATCACCCTGACCGATATACTGACCCAACGCGGGCACATCGACCGGGCCGGCGGGTTTGCCTATGTGGCAGAAGTGAGTAAAAACACCCCGAGCGCGGCCAATATTGAGGAATACGCCCGTATTGTGGCGGAAAAAAGCCGGTTACGTCAGTTAATGGCACTGGGGCATTCCCTCAGTGCGGATGTCCTTCAGCCGAACAGCCAGTCAGATACGCTGATTGCGCAGGCGGAAAGCCAGCTGTTTACGCTGGCGGAAAAAGGCACGGCCCGGCAGCAGCAGGAAATGACCCTGTTGCAGGGGGCGGAAAGTCTCATCACCCATCTGGAGCGCATACAGGGCAGTAACGGCATTACCGGGACGGCCACCGGATTTCAGCTTCTCGATGAGAAAACCTGTGGCTTGCAGGCGGGGGACCTGATCCTGCTGGCCGCCCGCCCTTCCATGGGAAAAACCGCACTGGGACTGGCCTGTTGCCTTGGTGCCCTGCGACAGCGGGAGGAGGCCGTAGTACAGATTTTCAGTCTGGAAATGTCAACGGCCCAGCTGATGTTGCGGTTTACCGCCATGGAAGGTGGCGTGTCTCTGAGCGCACTGCGCAACGGGATACTGGATGATGAACAGTGGAGCCGCATCAGCCAGAGTCTGGCGCAGTTCTCCCGCTGGGATCAACGACTGATTATTGATGATTGTAGTTACCAGACACCCGCATTACTGCGGGCCCGTGCCCGCCGCTATACCCGCAAATACGGTCAGCCCGCCCTGATTATGGTGGATTATCTCCAGCTGATGAGTGCGCCCGGACAGGAAAACCGGACGCAGGAGATTGCCGATATTTCCCGCAGCCTGAAAGCGCTGGGCAAAGAGCTGGACTGCCCGGTGCTGGCACTGTCCCAGCTTAACCGGCAGCTTGAAAGCCGCTCTAATAAACGCCCCAATAACGGTGACTTACGGGATTCCGGCTCGCTGGAGCAGGATGCCGACCTGATATTGCACCTTTACCGTGATGAAATCTATCACCCGGATACGCCGGAGGCGGGGATAGCCGAAATCATTATCGGCAAGCAGCGGCAGGGACCGACCGGCACGGTACGGGTGCGGTTTGACGGGCAATATACGCGCTTTTCAGACTTATCAGCAGGCCACTCTGGTGGCGGGAATTAAATGATGACACGGCAAAATCTCAGTCTGGGCAATGCCCTGTTACAACAAGGCCGACAGGCCGTCGCCACTCTCAATGACAACCCGCCGATGGCCGAAATGCCGATGGTTCTGACGCTGGATCAACTGCGTCCCAATCCGGATAACCCCCGTACCGGGCGGAATCCGCGTTACGACGATATCAAAGCCTCCATCAAAGCGCGCGGGCTGGATACGGTACCGAAAGTGACCCGGGATCCGCAGGGTGAGGATGTCTATATTTTCAGCGATGGCGGTAACACCCGCTATCAGGTTTTATCTGAACTGTGGCAGGAAACCGGCGATGCGCGTTTCTACCGCATTCACTGCCTGTTTAAACCGTGGCCGGGCCGTTTGCAGTGTGTCATCGGGCATCTGGCAGAAAATGAACTGCGCGGGGAACTCAGCTTTATTGAAAAGGCACTGGGGGTTCATAAAGCCCGAAGTATTTATGAAGAACAGCAACAGCGAAAAATCCCCATGCGGGAGCTGGCCACCCTGCTGAGTCAGGCGGGATTTCCGGTGAGTGCCAGTCATATCAGCCGGATGGAAGATACCGTGGAATACCTGTATCCGTGGATCCCCAACCTGCTGGGATCGGGGCTGGGGGTTTCACCTGTCCGGACGTTGCTGGCTTTGCGGCAGGATGCGGAGGCTGTCTGGCTGCAACATGTTGTCAGTGCAACATCAGAGCCCGTCTGTTCCTTTGGCGCGATTTTTGGTGCCTGCTGTCGCAAATTTGACGCGCCGGAAACCTGGTCACCGGACATGTTCCGGGATGAACTGATTGGCGATTTATTACAGGCACTGCCGCACCCGCAGCTGAATTATGACCGCTGGATACTGGAACTCGATCCGAAGGAAAGTAACCGCCGGCAACTTTTTGGCGAACAGTCCACGGCGGTTGATGGTGTGCCCGTGCCGGAAGATGCGGAAACGAAAAGAACGGATATACCTGAAACGGATCGGATTCAGTCGCCAGACAGGGGATCGCATCCGCGAATAAGGGTTCAACCTGTTACGGAGGCGGTGTCAGCATCGGAGACAACGCACGCGCCGGTCGATAACATCCCCGTCCCGTCCTGCCGGAACACGCCGGTGATTCCGCCTTATCAACCGGCTGACCAGACTGAACCGGCTCGCCCTGAAGCCGAAACTTTGGCTTTTGCCCGGACCGGTCTGGAGCCGGTCAGTTCGGTCTGGGAAATCTCACCCATGCAGGATGATATTGATCACCTGCAAAACATGGTATTTCGCCTCGCCTTTGAACTGGCAGAAACCCAGCAGTGTGAAAATGCGGTGATGCCGGCATCGGATGTCCAGTCGGTGGGATGGCTGGCTGAACCGCTGTCTGCTCAGCCTTTTGCTCTGCTGCTGTTGTCCCTGAGCGGTGAAATGCCACTGACAGCCGCCCCCCTGACACTGACCGACCTGTTACTGGGGAGCACTTTGCCGGACGGTTTTCCCTTACTGGATGACAGCCAGACGGTGAAGTTTTTACGTCTGATACGCCTTATCCGCCGCCTGCGCGAGCTTCAGCGCAGGATGTCACCTGACAGCCCTGAGGGGTCATGATGCGCGTTTTCCGAATATATTCCTGTCGTTCTGACGGGCCTGATAGTGGGAGGAAGTGTATGAATCATTTATCGCAAGCCACCAATAACCTGCTGATGCAGATGGTGATGGATTTAAAGAACGGGTATATCCGCCGGTGTGAATCGCTGGGCATGACCCCGACGGAAATGCAGATGTTACAAAGCCTGACTATTGAGGATTTGCACTATTTAGGCAACAGCCCGGTATCGGTGCTGACGGTGCATATTCACCACAGCAACCTGGCCCGTATCCTGCATCAGGCCCGGATTGAACAGCAGCGGATGCAGCGCATTGACCGGGCGCTGATGCTGGGCGGTTCGATTGAAATGATGCGGTATTTTTTCGGCTTATCCAGTCTGGAAATCGCAGCGCGCCGGCGGATTGCCGGTATTGCGGTGCGTGCCGGACGGGGGCTGGTGCTGAGCGACTGGATATGATGATGGCGGTGGCAGAGCGTAATGACGTGTCATTAACGTCTGTCTGGAATGCCGTGCGGGAGTGGTATCCCGCCGGGTCAGCGGACACCGGCCCCGCCGTTCGTGAGGGAGCATAAGATGGTGCAGAAAATTGCGGTGTCAGGACGATTAAGGGAACTCATCCCGGGGCTGGGGCTGTATGTCCCGCCGCGGGTGCCGGTGCTGTACTGCCAGAAAGCCTGCCATCAGGTGCGGCGATTCCGGCGGGGCGAGCGGAATTACATCCGGCTGAAAGAAAAGGGCACCGGTTACCTGAAAATCAATATCAGCCTGTCATGGCGGTTGTTAAGCCGTGATGCCGGTCAGCACTGGGAACTGATGCACCACGAGCGCTACAACAATGAAATCCGCAAGGCCTGAATTCTGAAGTGTTGTCATTCTGCATCCGGCCGCGAAGTGAAGACCGGGTGCAGCCCTGAGAATATTTTTTGACGTATTAACCCCGGAGATAAGCAAAACCATGGCCCTGCCCGCAGACAGTTTACTTGCCCATACGATTGATAAAATGAAAAACCGGCTGGCCGCGCGGGCGGACGACGATGTTTCACAACTGCGCAGTGGTCTGCTGTTTATGGGCAACATTCAGGATGCCTATCCCCGGCGTTTGTTGCTGGATAATCGTTTGTCCCCGCTGGATAAAACCGGCTGGATGATGATACGCCTTTATGCGCAGCAAAATGAGGGCGCGGTTTTTCCCAGTTACGATGAATTGCAGGTGTTGCTGGCGTCACCCTATAAAGGGAAAGCGTCCCGTGAAACCGTCAGCCGGGTGTTACTGATGCTGCGAATAACCGGCTGGCTGAGTCTGTGCAAACGGATCCGTGATGACAACGGGCGGGTCAGGGGCAATATCTATGCCCAGCACGATGAACCGCTGACCTGCCGCGATGCGGAAACCTTCGATCCCGGCTGGCTGGAGACGGTTTCTGAAGCCTGTCGCAGTAAAAACAGAACCCTCAGCCAGACCGCCCGGGATGTCCTGACGGAAATCAAAGCTGACCCGCAGATGCGCCATCGCCACAGTCATATCAGTTTGCTGGAAGCAAGGCTGGGGGCCGCGCAGACGCCACAGCAGGCGGTGATGCGTCAGACCCTGAAAACAGCGTCATCCGATGCTGACATTCAGACCGAACGCCGTCAGTCAGTACCGGGTCCGGCTGCCGGACTCAGTCAGCAGGCACCCTCAGAGACACAGAATTCGGAAACCGAACTCAGTCTTAAATCAACAGGTTATAGTCAAACCACTAAACCGAACTGTTATGTACGTTCTTTCACACAGAGTGTGAATAAAAAAACATACGTAGATCAGTCATCCGCTATTTTTCTGCCCGAAGGGCTGTGCCGGCAACTGGAGTCGGACGATGTGACCATGCTGACCAGTCAGTTACAGGCGCTGCCTGCTGAACAGGCGCAAACGGTACTGAGCAGTCTGGATAACGCCCTGCGGACAGGCAGCATCGGCAATCCGGTGGGCTGGCTGCTGACCGTCATGAAACGGGCACGGGAAGGGAAATTATTTGTGCAGCCGGGGCAGACCGGTGTTCCCGCCACGGTGGCAGTCCCCGCAAGACGACCGACTGAGCCTGAACAGCCTGTTTCACGTCCGGTGCAACCAGCTTCACCGGCACATGTCCGCAACGTGGTGAGTGAGATCCGTCAGCAGATGAATCTGGCGAAATACTACCAGAAGTAGTATGTATGAAAAATGTACTGTGTTGGAGGGTCCAACACAGATTAAAAATCATACTGTGTTGGAGGGTCCAACAAAGTGTAAAAAACACACAATATTAACAGGTTCAACAAGCTGGGTAAAAAACTGGCTTTGAAGGGAATAAAAATGTGAATGTTATCTGTTTACATCAGAGCGTTATCAGCATTGCATATCTTCAAGGTAATCCTACGAAGCCAACAGGGAGATTACGTGGAATGTATTCTCTCCATAACACTGCTCCATTTTCCTCCCAGGGGGGAATAGTAGGCTCCAAATTTTTCCAAAACTGTATCTTTCTTTTGACTTGAGGGTGCTCCTTATTTCTGAAGATCCACCTTAATTCACTTGCTGTTACATTTGATTCAGCTCCTGGGTATTCCTTTTTCTTCACGACATATTCCATGTCTATATCATCAAGTATGAAATGAATATGCATATCTTCGGTCAGATTGTTATTCCCTATGGTTATCCATGATAATGAACCCTTACATTTTCTGCCTGATATACGGGATGGATGTTCATTGGGATATGTTAGTGCAGTACGGTATTTGGGATGTTCTGATAGGTGGGAAAGAAAATTTTGAAAATAAGGGAGGTTTTGGGGCAGAGTCATATTATAAAATTGGCGTTGTCCCGTTTTTATTATATCAACCTCCCGTGGAACTACATATTGATCAACTATTGATGCTCGTACATTGTACTGATCTAATCTTATCTCAATACGTAATAATCTAGCATATATCGTCCTTTGAAGTTGTAAACCATATATTAAATCACCAGGTGAAAATTTTTGGGTGAAAGGGGGCTTAAATGGCATTTGTCTTCTCCTTGTAAATTCAGGATGAAACTCAACAGATAATTAAGTCAGGTAGTATTATCCTTTAGACATGAATCCAGAATGGATCATTATCATACAATGTTGGCAGTGCCAATACTGGCTAAAAAGACACCTTTTTTGACAGTGAATAAAACCCATCATTTTTCTCTTTTTTCATAACTGGTTATCTATTGAGTCTTTGTCTCCTCTGCCCTGATAGTTTGACTGACTTATCAAGGCCAAACAGGAGTCGTTGTACATGTCTGATGCAGAAGATAAATCATCATCCCAGTCACATTTACGCGCCGGGGTATTAACCTCTTCATTAACGATTGAACTTCACACCCACTACGCCATCCGCCTCTGGGCAGGGCGTAAAAAAGAAGACATCACCGGCCGCCGTCAATACCCGGACATTATCGGCATGCCGCAGGTAATTAAACGGGCGGGCACCATCAGTGAGGATGCGGCTGCCGATAACCCGTATGCCGACAGCTGGCTGATGAAACTGGAACAGGCCCTGGTGGCGGCCTCGGCCAGCCTTCAGCAGAGTATTGCCACCTTGCAGGAAACACTGAACGCCCTGCCGGCACAGGTGACGTTATCCGCGGTTTCCTCTGTTGAACCGATGAATATCGGGGTCTACAGTCACTCCCCGCTGGGTTACCGCTGTGTCTGGCTGTTGTCGGTTTCGACCAGCTGGCGATGAAAACCTTTCAGGAGTTTCATTACGGTTTTATTTCTCGTTCAGAGCGGGATGCGTTGCTGCATAACGGCAGTCGGGTGATCCGCCAGATTTATGGTCTGGTGCGTTCTTACCGCCCTCTGAAGGTGACCCGTGCGGATATTGAGGAAAAAACGCCGGCAGGCCTTGAAGCCATTAAATGGCTGGGCGAACCGGACCCCGATATTCTGTCGGGCCGGCTGCGTTCTGATTTTTCACCCCCCCTGCGCACGGTGGCTCAGGATGCAGGGAGGGGGTGATATGCCACTTTATTTATGTGAAAAGCCCTCTCAGGCCAGAGATATCGCCCGGGTGCTGGGTGTGAAACAGCGAGGGCAGGGTTATCTCTTTGGCGGCAGTATTACAGTCACCTGGGCTATCGGGCATTTACTGGAAATGGCCGCACCGGAGCACTATGGTGAACAATTCGGCCCGCCGTGGCGCATGGAACCCCTGCCGGTACTGCCTGTGCAGTGGCAATGGACAGTGAAGAAAGAGACTGCCGATCAGTTTGCTGTGATCAGACAGTTACTGAAACAGGCCAACGAAGTGATTATCGCCACCGATGCCGACCGTGAAGGGGAAGTGATCGCCCGTGAACTGCTGGAATTCTGCCGTTTCACCGGTCCCGTCAGGCGGCTGTGGCTGTCTGCACTGGATGAAACCAGTATCCGGCAGGCTCTGGCCGCGTTATTACCGGGGAAACAAACGGAACCGCTTTATCAGGCCGGGCTGGGTCGGGTACGTGCTGACTGGCTGATGGGCATCAATCTGACCCGCCTGTATACCCTGAAAGCACAGGCACAGGGATTTGGTGAAGTGTTATCCATCGGACGGGTTCAGACGCCGACACTGGCGCTGGTCGTAAACCGCGATAATGCTATCGGCCGGTTTGAACCCAAGCCTTACTGGCAGGTGATGACCACATTACAAAAAGAGAATATGACCTTTCGGGCCAAGTGGCTGCCCGCCCCCGATGCGTGTGATGAAGAAAAACGCTGTAGTCGGGAGGATATCGCACATCGTGTGGTCAGAGCCTGCCAACAGACACAACATGCTGTGGTGACAGAACTCACCCGGAAACGGGAGAAAACCCCGCCGCCGCTTTGTTTTGATTTGGGGACACTCCAGCAGGTGGCTTCCCGCCAGTGGGGCATGGGGGCCGGTCAGGTGCTGACGATTGCCCAGTCGCTGTATGAAACCCATAAAGCGACCACCTATCCGCGCACGGATTGTGGTTATCTGCCGGTTTCCATGCGGGCAGATATTCCGGCGGTTTTTACCGCACTGACCCGTACCGACCCGGCGATGAGCGGCATTATCAGCCAACTGGATGCCAGCCTGCTTTCCCGTGTCTGGAATGACAGCCAAATCACCGCACACCATGCCATTATTCCGACCCGCCACACGTTTGATATGACAAAACTGACGGCAGACGAATTAAAAGTCTATCAGTTGATCCGCCAGTATTATCTGGCGCAGTTTCTGCCTGCGCAGGAAACGGATGTGACTAACGTGACATTGAATATCGGCGGTCAGTTATTTCAGGCGAAAGGGCGGGTGGGTGTGGTCACAGGCTGGAAGGCCTTGTTTGCCGATGAAAAACAGGTGCAGGAGCAGGACGACAATACCGCTCTGCCTGCATTGAAAAAAGAGGAAATCTGCCCGGTACTCCGTGCAGAAATACAGCCCCGGCAAACCCGGCCGCCTGCGCCTTTTACCGAAGGTACGCTGATTGCCGCCATGAAAAATGCCGCTGCGTTTATCCACGATCCGAAGCTTAAAAAAGTGCTGCGGGAAAATGCCGGGCTGGGCACGGAGGCTACCCGGGCAGGTATCATTGAAGCCCTGTTTAAACGTCAGCTGCTGGCGCGAAAAAAGAAAAACCTGCATGCAACGCAGCTGGCGCAGGAGCTGATTGCCGGGCTGCCGGACGTCCTGACCCATCCGGGCATGACGGCACTCTGGGAACAGTCACTGGACGACATTGCCCGGGGCCGGGCCACACTGGATGGCTTTATGCAGAAACAGGCGCAATGGCTGGTGCATTTAGTGGAAAAGGGCAAAACACAGCCGATCCGGTTTACCCTGCCGAAAACCCCGGCGTGCCCGCGCTGTGGCGGCCCGATGCAAAAACGGGCGGGAAAAACAACCCCGTTCTGGGGCTGCACCCGCTATCCGGCATGCAAAGGGATGCTGAACGCTAACGCGGTGACCGGCTCCCGAAAAACCCGGCGGGGAAATTCGCCGGACTGAAAATGGGATTAAGGATTGACCGCACGGACTGGTGCTTTAAAAATCATGCTGTTTTAGCCGAAAACTCCCGTAGCCTGAAAGGGAGCGCATGATTGCGGTACATCTGCCCACCTTTGAAAGCAGATATTGTCAGTCCAGTGGCAGTGAAGGTTTTTTATTCTTTATCAGCACGTCAACAACGTATGCGTCTGACGCCCGGCGGGAAAAATCATTCCCGTCAGGGAACCGGATTTTCTCCGTCATCCCTTATTTTTTTACCTCCATGGAGAACATCGAATGTCTGAGAACACCGCATCCTTAACCAAAAACGACTATTTCAACCTGAATATTAAAGGACTGGGTTACCTGCATAATATCCGCCATGTCAGCACCGCCAGCGGGACGTTCCTGAGCTGTGTGATCAATGCGCTGAACGGGCCGGGTGATAGCCCGGTCTATGTGCGTTTTGATATCACCGTGGTCGGCAAGGAGGCGACCAGTCTGATCGGTCGTTGCCAGAAATCTGTAGACGAGGACAAAAAAGTGTTGCTGGGCTTCACCTTAAGCAATCCCTCCACCGATATTTTTACCCTGAAACGCGGAGATCATGCCGGTGAACAGCGCGTCAGCCTGAAAGCCCGTCTGATCAAGGTTGACTGGATTAAAATCGGTCAGGAGAAAGTGTATCAGGCCGAACAATCCGACTCGATGCCGCCTCAGAACGGCATCACGCAAAAAGAATATGCAGAGAACTCTTTCTGATATTCCTTTGTTATTCCGCTGACCTGCCCTGAGTTTTCAGGGCAGTCCCTTTATTATCAAAGACAACAGGATACCACTATGAATGTTGCACCGATTGGGGTTCTGGCCCTGCAATATTGCCATAAACAATTACCGTTAATCGTTTTGCGCCGCCGTGCGGGGTTTTATATCGGCACGATGGATGGAGGTACTCTCTGCTCCCGTGAGTCGGTAGAATATTTTGTCCGACGTGAGCAGGCGGAATTTGCCCTGAAACAGGGACAATGGACACAACGTCAGTCAGTTTAACCGATAAGGAAATGGGTATGTCTTCACGCGGAATCAACAAAGTGATTTTAGTCGGCTATCTGGGGCAGGAGCCGGAAATCCGTTACCTGCCTGCCGGTGGCACAGTGGCAACGCTTTCTCTGGCCACCTCAGACAGCTGGCGGGATAAACAAACCGGTGAAGTCCGGGAGAAAACCGAATGGCACCGGGTGGTAATCTTCGGCAAGTTAGCAGAAATTGCCGAAGAATATTTGCAGAAAGGGGCACAGGTCTATATTGAAGGCCAGCTGAAAACCCGCAAATGGCAGGATAACCAGGGCCAGGATCGCTATTCAACGGAAGTGGTAGTGAATGTGAATGGTTCGATGCAGATGTTGGGAAGTCGTGGGGATTCGAAGCACGCGGCATCTCAGCAGGCTGGGCATAAGCCGGCACAGAAGCAGCCATCAGCTCAACCTGTTAATCAGGAAAGAAAAAAAACACAGCCAGTACAGGTCTCAGTGTTACCGGAAAAGGATGACACCGACTGGGATTCGGAAATTCCGTTCTGAACGGTGTTTTCTTCATTAACGTATTGCCCTGTTATCACAGGGCTTCTTAAACTGGCTAAAGCCATAAAAATGGAGTCGATGTTCGGGTTCCATTAATCATTGTATGATTAGTTCGTTTGCTTAAGTGTGTGGGCCAAGGAATCGATCGCCATTCAAATGTATCATGTGAGTCGGAGCATCAGCGACCCAAACCTCCGTTTCCCACGATAGATCCATAAGATACTTTGCCATCGTTTTACGGTCAGGGAATGCGGTGACATATACCAATCCGGGTTTAGAATTTGCAAATAATTTTGCTAATTCGCCGTGGCGTTTTCCATCAACTGGACCATGAGATGTGACAGACTCGATTAACAGTAACCAATTACGCTCTTTCCAATAAAGAACAACATCAGGCAATTTTCCTTTACGGTCAACAATGACGCCCAACTCAGCAAGTCGCTCCTTACGGAAATGAGCTTCTTTCGCACCGGTATCTCCGATATATATAACTTCGGCTTCTGGGGCGAAGCGAGGTCCAAACTCAACAATGATATCCTTGATCAGCTGGCTATGGGCTCCAGGGCTTAAGATTAAATCCGTACCATCGTTCAGCTTTAGAGGGATCATTTCCATTTTTCTCGCCATAGCATATTGTTCAACCAAGGTGGAAATATTGTCCATATGCTCCTTAATTGATATATCCCATTCAGGAGTACCGTAAGTTAACAGTACAGCGTGTAATTCAGATGCTAATTGATAACAGGATTTAGGTGAGTTAACAGCCCGATCAGGTTCATCAGGATTGTATAAAGCGATTCCGCCATCACAGAATTGGTGAAGTGTTTGTCGGCGGAAAGTTTCACGTGTGTTCGGCGCATATTCTTTGCCGTATACATCTCTGCACCAATCCATGATCGGAGTAACACCTAACATAGGCCTTCGTATTTTTTCCCAACTCCCATCAGGATGAAGGTCAAGTAGCGCGAGTAAGGTCAGAGCTGAACGTTCATTTATTTGAGCACGAGGCATTCCCAGTAAGCGCAATATTTCAAGAGATTGCTCGATTTTTTCTTGCGCTTTAAGTGGATCAGTAGTTTTTCCTTCTGTCATCAAGTCTAACTCCCTATTAATGATTTCATCAATGTGGTTACTATTAAGAATTTCATCGCCCACCTCACGGCCCATTTTCCGTAAAACTTTCAGTGAAGGATAGTGAATTGATCTCAAATCTGTGGCATTTACTTGGGTATGCCCCCCAAATTGGCGGTAGTATTTGTCCAGTAAAGTGCAATTCAAATAGGCATAAAGCCCACGTGCAAGATCTGCATCCATACCAGTTTTTTTAATATGGAAAACGTTGGTTTTATTTTCAAAACCGATCAAATCACCCGGAAGGGATGAATCATACAATGTAGCCATGATTCGCTTTTTTTCATCCTTGCTACTAAACCTTTTTATAATCAAGAAGTAACCTTCATTCTTCCAAAGCCATGGCCGCGATGAATCGGAGACCCTTATAGCATTTGGTTTTTTCCCGTCGAGAGGCCAATGAACTTTCCCATTTAAATGCTGGGGGAAAATAAGCGGCACTGATTCAGAGTCCAAATTTTCGCGGAGGTCGTCTCGAAGTCGGAAGTTGACTACCGGCCCTGTGCTAACCTGAATTTTTAGATCATCTAAAGTTGATGTGAAAGGTGACAATCTTTCAATAATATGTTGTTCTCTTGGGCTTGCTGCGATATGAATGAATTTTTGTTTATCCGCAGGATTTACTATCTTGTCGATGGAAACCTTACGTTGAGTCATATCCGTTGCTGTTATTTGCCCAGTCTCTTCATCAAGATGAAAATCGGATGTTGGGCTTGAAGTGATTGTTACTTCACCCTGTGAAACACCTTTGATACAGTGAATGATAATATTTTCTTGAAGAACTTTATCTTCTGCAAAAGCAGTATTACGAGAGTCAAAAATATGGATGTGCTTGATGGACGTTTCTGAAAGTAGTTGTTCACGGAAAGGTTGATAATACGGGCCATTACAGAAAGACCGTGGAATGATTGCCACCAACTCGCCCCTCTGCCTCAACTGTTTTAAAGCTAAGGCAACGAATCCTGAGTATAAATTAACCGTTTCTATGCCTGCATTGCTCAGCGAAATTCGATGAGCGCTGGAAGATAGAATTTTTTTGTATGGCGGGTTCATAATTACATGACTATACGTTTCAATCTCTTCACTATTGGAAAGGTTTTTCACGAATAGACTTGTATCAATAATGTAGTCTGTTTTGTTAACCTTATATGAAAAATTTTTCCCAAACTCCTTACTACAGGCTTCCAGTGTTTTATCTAGGAACGGTAACATCACATCTTCGATGTCGTAGACATCAAGCTCTACTCTTTCGACTCCCAGGCTCAACGCTCGATCGATAAATGCAGCAGAAAGCGACCCCACGCCACAGCCGGGGTCAAGTAGCTTTACGTTACTCTTGATGTTGTCGAATAGACTTGCCAAGAACAAACAAATTGGTGCAGGGGTCATAAATTGACCGAGCGCTGATTTGGTCTTAGGATTGAGCAGCTTATTCGCTTCTTTTCTGTTTTGTTCAGCCAATTTCAACAGGCGCATCATATTCCTACCTAGTTACAAAAGTTCAAAACTACAAATTGTTCTTTCCCAGAGATGATCCCGAGAGTCAACACGCTTCACTGGATGGCAATGTTACTACAAATAGATAATAGAAGAAGATTGATCTGACCCAAGATTAGACACAACGCTTAATTAGTAATGTCCTCTTTTGGTTGTGAGTTCAATTGGCTCATGCAACTTAAGTGTTTTATTTAAACAGCACCAGTCATTCAAATAATTCAATTTACTTGTAAAACTTACACGTTCAATTATTGAATTAGATAACGTAATTCGTTAAAGTAGAAATGCTATCGGCAAAATCCGATAGTCAGGGATTAGCAACCCTGAGAAACACTCCACTGGTAGGATATTTCTACCAGTGTGTCTGCTATCACCCTTTCAATGGTGGTTCAGGCAGGGGAGACTCACGTCTCGCCGGTCGAGTGTTTCCGGTATTGCTAACCCTGTCTGAACTACCACCAATAATCTACAGAAAGGGAAGCAGGTATGACTATGACTCACACTCAGAAAGACTGGCACCCAGCCGAAATTATTTGTGCATTACGCAAACGTGGTACAACCCTCGCCGCCGTCTCCCGCGAAGCCGGATTAAGCTCCTCAACCCTTGCCAATACCCTGTCACGCGCCTGGCCAAAAGGGGAATGGATCATTGCAAATACCCTTGAGATCCATCCTTCCGAAATTTGGCCAAGTCGTTATTTTGATCAGGAAGGGAAATTGATTGAACGTACAACACGCAAGACGGTGTCAGTAAAAATCGCAGAATAATAAGTGATAAGATTTTTATTTCCTAAAAGGCAGTTTCAGTTGTTGATTGAATAAATCCTGTTATTTCCTGCACATTGAGGCTTTTATTGCCGGGCAGGAATAACAGGAATGAGAATAACCCTATTAATGGGCATATTGGCCACTCTCCTGACGGGATGTCATTCCCCGTCCAAACAACCCCAACCCATCTCCGAACAGGTGGTTTCTGCAACGCAGGTCACGCGCACTATTCAGCCTGTTCCTTCTGATATTTATCAATCCACGCCGGAAGTTATTCGTCATGACCGATATCTGTTGATCAGTATCGACCCGACAGCCGCACAGCGTGACCCGCTTTCCCAGTTGATTGAGGTGCGTCTCCCTGCTTCCCAGAAGCCTACGGTGGGCGATGCCCTGCGTGATGTCTTGCGCCAGTCGGGCTATACCTTGTGTGCACCTGAAAAAACCAATGACATTTTATATCGTCAGCCGTTGCCGTCCGTGCACCATCAGTTCGGCCCTGTCCGGCTGCATACGGCTTTGCAGCTTATGGCAGGCCCGGCCTGGCAACTGGACGTGGATGCGGTACAACGTCAGGTTTGTCACCATCTGCGACCGGGTTATCAGCTCCCACAGCCCCCACAAGGAAAGCAGCCATGAAATGGTCTCAAAGGGGGCTGATGGTGTGGGTCGTACTCGGCAACCCGGCATGGGCAGATGCACCGACACCTTTAACGTCACAGCAGACGCAAACGGTGGAAAGCCAACCGCAAACGTTGAAAACACCAGCCGGGCAATGGGGACTGAAGGCAGATGAATACCAGCGTTATCAGCATCTGATGATGGGGCCAAGAGGAATTCAATCGCCGGGACTTGATCCGCTGACAACCTTGGGCATTGAGGCTGAAAATGAGGCCGAACGCCGTCGTTATGCTGAACAGTGGGTCAAAACAGAATTCGCTCGCACTGAAAAAGAACTGCGCTTTCAGCGAGAAGTGAATGCGGCCTGGCAGCGGCTGTTTCCTGATGTTCTGCCCGTTAACATGGAAAAATCACGGGAGATAAACGGCCGTCTGGCCCTGTTTGTCAAAGCGAAAGATTGCCTGTCGTGTGAAACCTGCTTGGCTGAAGTGTTGGCTGCGAAGCAATCTGTTGATATCTATCTGGTCGACAGTCAGGGGAATGATAGCTTGTTGCGGCAATGGGCCAAAAAACATCAGATCCCCGTTGAGTGGGTACGCAGCCGACAAATCACCCTGAATCATGATGCGGGGTACTGGTTCCGGTTTGGCAAGGGTCGGATGCCGGTCTTGTTGCGGCAGGGAGAGCAGGGATGGCAGATCACCTCATTATGAAACCGCTGAACTTATTCCCCGTTGTGGGTTTATTATGGATGACAGCTTGCCATGCCGAACTGAATGTCATTGCCGATTTAGGCGGCAAAGATGCCTCGCCCTTTTATGACAGCATTAATGCCGAACAACATGATGCGTCTCTACCATCGGCACCGTCTTTTTCTCCCGAAGTAATAGGTGAATCTGTCATGTTGCCTGTCAGCACACCGGAACTGTCACCGGGGAAAGTCGCCAGCAGATCACTGCAATTGCCGGGGATTGGCGCTCTGTTTCTGATTGGGGATGATCCGGACTCACGCCAGTGGTTAAGCCAATATGCGGCCACATTGATGAAACTGAATGCCGTGGGTCTGGTCGTCAATGTCAGGGAAATGGCGGGTTTACAGGCATTGCGCGCATTAGCCCCGGGGTTACTGCTGTCACCGGCTTCCGGCACCGAACTGGCCCGTCGGTTGCAGTTGCAACATTATCCGGTGTTAATTACCGACACCCAGCTTGCTCAGCAGTTATCACCATGAACCGCCGTTATGTGGTTGAAGCCTTGCTGCGTCCGGCCGTTGAACTGAATACGGCGCTGGTCGCCGCCGTTGCGGCATTTGTCTGTATCCGGGCTCCCTAGGCCATTGCACTGACACCTTCAGTCAGTTACGTGATGGCGGGCAGTTTTGCCGCACTGGCGATAGTGCGCACCTGGCAGGGCATTCAGGTCATCCGCTATCGCAGAAACCTACGCCGCCTGCCGCGTTACCTGATGAGTACAAAGCACATTCCTGTCAGTCACCGGCGATTGTTTTTGGGGCGGGGATTTCGCTGGCAGCAGAAGCATACCCAGCGTTTGCAGGATACACGACGACCGGAAGTGGAACGATTCGTGCAGCCGCCCCGGGTTTATCAGTTTGCCCGCGAACTGGAACGCCGAACTGAATACCGCTGGCCGACATTATCTGCGCTGTTGCGCAAGGATTCGTTGTTTAATCCGGTGCGCCCGCTGCCCCCGGTGGGCGGCAATCCGGCACTCCACGGCATTGAGCCACAGGAAGCGGACGTGTTTATGGACTTGCGCGAACGGGTTGGGCACACCTTGGTGATGGGGACAACCCGGGTAGGAAAAACCCGGTTGGCTGAACTACTGATAACGCAGGATATCCGACGCGGCGAGGTGGTGATTGTGTTTGATCCCAAAGGCGACGCTGATTTGTTAAGGCGCATCTGGGCAGAGGCGCACCGGGCAGGGCGTGGTCATGAACTGTCCCTCTTTCATTTGGGCTGGCCGGAAATCTCTGCCCGTTATAATGCCGTCGGGCGGTTCGGCCGGGTATCCGAGGTGGCCTCCCGTCTGGCGGGGCAGCTCAGCGGCGAAGGCAACAGTGCTGCGTTTCGTGAATTTGCCTGGCGGTTTGTCAATATTGTCGCCCGTGCACTGGTGGCACTGGGGTACCGGCCGGATTACCAGCTGATTACCCGCTACGTCAATAATATCAGTGAATTGTATCAGCGTTATGCCACTAGAGTGATGGAAGAGAGGCAACCGGAACTGCTGGCGCAAATCAATCACTCTCTCAGCAAACTGAAAGAAAAAGACATTCCGCGCAATATGCAGGGGCAGCCCGATGCCCTCCGGCTCTGGGCCATGGAAATGACGTTGAGTTCTGAGGCGGGCAAACAGCTCTATGACCCCATTCTGGACGGGCTGCGTTCTGCCGTGCGATATGACCGTACTTATTTTGACAAAATTGTCGCATCCTTATTGCCGTTGCTGGAAAAACTGACTACCGGCAAAATCGCAGAATTATTATCACCGGATTACCTCAATATGACTGACTTGCGACCCATTTTCGACTGGGAGCAGGTGATCCGCAAAAACGGGATTGTTTATATCGGGCTGGATGCGCTGTCTGACAGCGATGTGGCCTCCGCCGTGGGCAACAGCATGTTTGCCGATCTGGTCAGTGTCGCGGGGCAGATTTACAAATATGGTATGAACGCGGGGTTACCGGTTCGCCATGACGGCAAGCTGGCGATTAACCTGCATTGCGACGAATTCAATGAATTGATGGGCGATGAATTTATTCCGCTCATTAACAAAGGCGGCGGTGCGGGCATGCAGGTCACGGCGTACACCCAAACCTCTTCTGATATCGAAGCCCGTACCGGCAGCCCGGCCAAAACCGCACAAGTGGTGGGGAACTTCAATACCCTGATTATGTTGCGGGTACGGGATAACCGGACGGCGGAGCTACTCACCAGTCAGCTGCCGGAAGTGGAAATCTACAGCAAGACACTGGTATCGGGGCATTCTGATATTGCCGATGTTGAACAGGGGCAGGATTTTACCTCGTCCACTCAGGACAGGGTCGGCACCGTCAAAACCCCGCTGGTGACGCCGGCGGAGATGATTAACCTGCCGAAAGGGCAGGCATTTGCACTGCTGGAAGGCGGGCAGTTGTGGAAAATCCGCATGCCGTTGCCCACAGGCGATGACGATGATGCCCTGATGCCGGCCAGTTTGCAGCACATTGCCGAACAGATGCGCCGGCACTACCGCACCAGTGAAAACTGGTGGGAAGAGAAGGGGTAGTTTCCGGTTATGGCACAGTCAGAAAAACAATCCCGCCAACCTTCCCAACTGCCCCGCAAGTATGGCCTGCTTTATCGTCTGTTATGGGAATGGCCGTGGCAACTCATTGGGTTTATTGTGATGTCCTGGCTATTCAGCCTGTTACTGGAATATCTCGGTATGGCTTTTTTCTGGCTGGAAGAGGGTGCGACTCACAGTCAGAATATGATGAAAATTGAACTTAAATTTTTATCCACGGAATTTACCCGAAGCCTGTTGTTGGCTGAGCCTTCACAAACCGTTTCGGCAGGGTTGGCGCAAACCTATAACTGGTTGTTTGTAGACAGTGGTTTTATGAGCTGGGTTCAGGGACAGTCGCAATACCAGTTCAATAGTCGTAATGATTTTATGCGTGAATTCAATACGGTATTACAGGGTATATCGGGGCATTTGCGGGAGTATTGGCTGGCCACGGTGTTTATCACGATGGTGACGTTGACCCGGCTGGTAATTTTGTTGTTATCCGTCCCCTTGTTTGTGATGGTGGTGATAGTTGCACTGGTTGATGGGCTGGGGCGGCGGGACTTACGACGTTACGGAGCCGGGTATGAATCGAGTTTTGTTTATCACCATGCCAAACGAGGGATTAAACCGGCCTGCACCATTCCTTGTGTGCTGTATTTATCGTGGCCGGGTGTGGTGTATCCTACGGTGATATTGTTGCCAGCAGCGCTACTTTTAGGTATGGCAGTGGTGATCACCACATCGATGTTTAAGAAATACCTTTAAGTGCGCTGGGCAATGGAGTGCAAAACGTTTTTTGTTTTGTACTCCATTGCTAGCAGACAAGCCGCACAGCGGCGCGTCAGTTTGCAACAGATATTAGTTTTTGTGATAAAGAAGATATCAACAAAAATGAAAAAATATTTAAATCTTATGGATGGCTTTTATTAGGAAAGATTTTTGGAAATGGATATGAAAAAACCGAAGAATATATATGTCGTGACATACTCTGAGACCGGGACTGATGGATGGGCATATGGAAGACCTTCTGGTATTCAACCCTGGCAATGGCCAAGAAGCCGGGTTAACGGTGTACCAATGGCACATATTTTTACCGTGAAAATTCCTGCTGAATATAATGTGAGAAGTTCTGATGTAGAATATTTATCTGTTTTTCAGGGCGATGATTTTGAAGATGACGATAAAGAAGGTGTAAATGAGTTTTTAGAGGAAGGAGGAGAAGCTTTAGGCGATGACGCTTTTTGGCAGGAATTGATCCTATACCGTAACAATAGGCATCTGCGTGAAGTGTATCAGGTTGACGATATAGGTGGAAGTTGGTGTTTTATTTATCTGACCGAAGAGGAATGTTCGGGAAAACAGTGCGAATTACCCAGTAAAGATTGCATGCCTGTTGATTATGAATCAATGCATGAAACCCATTGTTTCTCCTCTGATCAGCCAGCAAAATATTTCAGTTTAGTACCACAGTCTGATGATCCTAATGTAGGAATAAAGCCAGAAGAATATCCGGATTGGTTAGATGCTATTGAAGATACAGAAGCTATTGATAGCTTGAAAGTAGAAGATATTCAGGGGTATATACCGATATTTCATGGAGTCAGTGGGAAACTGAATCTTAATTTAGATAAGTATTTTTATGATCACCATTTTGGTGGGACTGCACACCCAGCGCAATCTATTCCGGATGACTTGAGCGAGTTTTATTTTGAATTTGATGAAAGTCTGGGTGATCCCAATCTAGGCGGGGATGGTGTAGCTCAAATAGATTTGTTAACGAATAAAATTCATTGGGCCTGTGCTTAACAGTAATTATGTCAGTTACTATTTGAATATATGATTAACCCAGTGGCGGTCTTTATCATTAAAAACTAAGATTTGATGTGGCTACAAACCGCATCAAATCTGGATCTGAATGCAGGACTAATGGCGATATACGGATGGGGTGTTAACCACTTGCGCCATCCATTCAAACCAGTCACAAGCCTGACAGGCTCGGCTGCTTCCCTTCGGATCGAAATAGTAGTGATGATCCGAAATATCTTCACAATACCCGACAAACGGCTGATCGATACGATGCAGCTGAATAGCTGCCGCTTGCTCTTTGGAAGCAGGAAAGAACGCCCCATTGATTTCGGCAAACAGTTCGGTATCATCCTGCTGTACGTCACAGTGTTCGCAGTGGTTTATCCAGTGCTGCCGTTGTAGTGGCTGGTTGACGACTTTGCGCAGGCGGTGGTGAAAGCCGGGCAGCACGCTACGCACAAGGGTGGGAAGATCGGCGAGATAAAACAGGAACGCCGGTCTGTCCTGCTCGGTATAATCAATTTCGGTATCGGGTTTATCGTTGCTGTCCACTTCCAGCAGCTGATGACCGGCAGGCAGCATAAAAGCCGTCGCTATGGTGTTTCCCTGACAGTGCGGGCAGGTAGTCTGAGTCTGGGCGAGATACCAGTATTCCGCATGAACATTGTAAAACGGCAGCCAGTTGATAAACGGCGTCGGGTCAATGCTGTTATCGATATACCAGATTTGTTCAACGGCATCCCAGTGCGCACCCAGCTTCCGTGCCTTTTCGTATTCATCATCGGGGACGTTTAAATCAATCCGCAGCATGTGTTTTCCTTCATCATTAAGTTTTGGCTGAATAAGTTAGCCAGACTATTTAGCTAATTTTCACCAAAGCAGAAAGAGTTTATTGCTGATTTGACCTGAAAAACCCCGCATCCTCGGCCTCCTGAAATCCATAACGAGGTAAGTGTTGATGCGTGGTGACTTTTCTTTGTCCCGTTCTGCCTGTCTGCTGGGGATGATTGTATTGTGTATACCGCTTGCGCAGGCGGCTGAAAAAGACGAACTGGCGAGTGCAAAGCGTTTGATTGAGCAGGTACAGATAGCATTGGAGCGCGCAAGCCTCGCCGAAAAGCAGTCTGACACCCCAACCCGCCCTCGCTATGACTTTGATTACCTCCGTATCAAAACGGATCTCAACACCATCAAAGCCGGTATTGATCACTACCTGACCCCTTCCCGCGCCCAGCAGCAGGCGTCAGGCAGTGTATCCGGTCATTACCGGCAGGAACATCCGCAATGACCGAAGCACAACGCACTGCCTTTACCGTGGCCTCGGGGCACTTTGATATCACTTTTCTGTATCTGGTCTGCGTCGGATTTTTCTTAGCCACCCTGTTTCTCTGGGCAGCCTGGGCCGCGGTCGATGTCTGGAACGGCTGGGCGAATGAAAAAGTACGTAACCAGACAATCAGCCAGTTTGCTATGCGAACCGCCATCTTACTGGTGGTTGCGGTCTGGATGTTTGCCAGCTGATGCAACGAACATAATGAAAAAGGAATGAATTGAACATGAAGCCAATTTTTACCGTTTGCCGTCGTATCAGTGCGAATCTGATAACCAGAATAAGTACCGTTTTTTTGCTGTCCGGTCTTTTCTGTCAATCAGCCCGGGCCGATTTGCCGGCTATCGAACCGCCAAAAAGTGGTGGCGGGGGCGGATTACTGGGACAGGTGAAGGGCTATGCCCAGGATGGTATTGTGATTGGTGGGCTGATCCTTTCGGCAGTGGCGTTTTTTAAGGTCGCCTCGGCGGCGGTTGAAACCTTTTCGGAAGTGCGGGACGGCAAAGCCACCTGGACACAGTTTGGCTCGATCATCGTGGTCGGCGTGGTGCTATTGGTTGCGGTGATTTGGCTGCTGGCGAAATCGGCCGGCATTATTTTTTAAGGGGCGCACATGCAGACGATCCCGTTCTTACCCGATCGCTTAAACGCCGAACCGGTGGTCTTTCGCGGCTTCACCACCCCGGAGATGGGGCTGGCGGCAGTAGCCGGAATAGGCGTCGGGCTGATGGTGAGCCTGCCTTTTATCCCGTTAGCGGGCTGGGTGATGATCCCCACCGGCATGCTGGTCATGCCTTTGTTGTTAATTAGCTTTGGCGGGCGCTGGCTTGCGCAGTTTAAACGCGGTAAACCGGAAAATTATCTCTGGCTGAAATTGGAAGAAAAAAAACGGCGGTTGGGGATCGGTGATCCGACGTTGGTTATTGCGGCGCAGGGCTGGTCATTACGGCGCAGCAGGAGCGCACGATGAGCCGGTTTCGACATGCACTGAAAAACCGTGACCAGCATATTCTGACCCTGCGACTTGCCTGCGGGGTACTGGTGCTGGTCTTATTGATCTCGCTCACGGGCTGGATGACGGCACCGCGCAATCTCACCATTCATAACCCGCCGGATTTACGCAGTGGCAGCACCCGGGCGTGGTGGGAAGTTCCGGCACCGAGTGTCTACAGTTTTGCGTTTTATATTTTCCAGCAACTGAATGCCTGGCCGAAAAACGGGGCACAGGATTATCCGGCCAAAATTGTGGCCTTATCGCCCTATCTGACCCCTGCCTGTCAGGATTTTTTGCAGGAAGATGCCAAAATCCGGGCCGACAGTGGTGAGTTGCTCGACCGGGTGCGGGTGGTATACGAAATTCCCGGTCGGGGCTATGAGACAAACAGTGTGACGGTACACAACCGGGATAATTGGAGGGTGCGGCTGGATTTGGTGGCGGATGAATATTATCACGCCGAACCCGTTAAACGAGCGCTGGTGCGTTATCCCCTGAAAGTGGTGCGTTGGGAGGGGGATGCCGAGCGTAACCCGTTCGGGTTGGCACTGGATTGTTACGATGGGATGCCACAACGGTTGGAAGCCATGCCGCAACCCGTGGAAGAGAAAAAAGGGATGTTTCAATGAAAAGGTTGCCTTCTCTCTTTACCTGTTTGGGACTGATGCTAAGTAGCGTGTTGTTGTCCAGTTTTGGAGCGAACGCAGATGAATTGCTGACCTGGGAACGCATTCCGTTACCGGTGACGCTGCAAGTCGGTCAGGAACGGATTATTTTTGCTGACCGGAATGTACGGGTCGGGTTGACGCCGTCACTCAGCGATAAATTGCGGGTGCAGAGTGCAGGCGGGGCGATTTACCTGAAAGCCCGTCAGGCTTTTCCGCCGACCCGTCTGCAATTACAGGACAGTGAAAACGGTGAAATTATTCTGCTGGATATCCGTACTGCTAAAACGGCCCCGGACGAGCCGGTACGCCTGATTTACGCGGATGAAAAGTCGACTGTGTCAGCCGAAAAATCCCCTTTGCAGAGCCAAGACACATTATCTGCGCCCGTGCCGGTGGTGTTAACCCGCTATGCCGCGCAGCAGCTGTATGCACCGCTGCGCACCCTTGAGCCGGTCACTGGCATTCATCCGGTCAACCTGCACTTACCTTCGATCATCACGACACTCTATCTCTCAGCGCCGATAGCCATCTCTCCGCTGGCAGGCTGGGCTGTTAAAAATTATTCCGTCGTGGCGCTGAAATTGCGCAATATCGACAAACGCACGCTCACGCTCGACCCGCGCGCCTTGCAGGGGCAATTTGTGGCCGCGACGTTTCAGCATCGCTGGCTGGGAGCCGCCGGGACACCGGAAGAGACCACGGTGCTATATCTGGTGGTCAAAGGGCAGCCGGAAAACGCCTTTATCCCTGAGCCAGCTTTGAAAAAATCTGGAGTCCGCCATGCAGATTAAGTCCAACAGCCTGGTGAAAATACTGGTGCCGGCGGTGCTGATGATCGGCGGGTTTATCGGCATCAAAAGTTGCAGTTCAACAGACACGGTTGCGCCCGCGACACCGCCCAATCATGCCCTGGCCTCGCTGTCCCCGGAGGAGTTACAGGCACTGGGGATTGGCGGCGATACGCCGGAAGATACCCTGCGAACGCTGGTCGGCACACTCAATCAAGTGCGGACAGAACAACAGCGGTTAACTCGGCAGAATGCCGATATCCTGAAAGAAAATGACCAGCTCAAAAATCAGCATCACGATGTGGCCAGTCAGATAGACGCAGCGGTTGCCACTATCCGGCAGGATGATGAACAGCGCCGGCGCGACCTACAGGATGAACAGCAGGGATTACTGGCACAGATTGATTTACTGACCGAGCGGCTGAATTCAACCCCGCTGACTACGCCCGACAGTCCGGTACCGCTGGGCGCGGGAAGCCATCCCTATTCAGTAAATACAGGCACCGGGCAGGATGACCTTATCTGGATAACGCCGGCCGATGAAAAACCGGCAAACGGGCAGGGCATCGGCCATGGCCATACCTCGGCACAATACCCGACCTCATTTTTAAGTGAACAGCCCACTGCCGGGCAAAATAAATCCCAATATGCTGCGCTTCAGAACCCCCCGAAGGAAGAAAACGAAAAACCGGTCTATACCCTGCCGGAAAATGCCACGTTAGTGGGCAGTCAGGCGATGACCGCGTTATTAGGCCGGGTGCCGGTCAATGGGACGGTGACTGACCCTTATCCGTTCAAAATTCTTATCGGCAAAGACAACCTGACGGCCAACGGCATTGAACTGCCGGAGGTGGAAGGGGCGGTGGTGTCCGGCTCGGCCAGTGGTGACTGGACGCTTTCCTGCGTGCGCGGTCAGGTTAATTCCATCACGGTTGTCTTTCAGGACGGCACGGTGCGTACCCTGCCGGGCGCAGGGCAAAACACCCACAGCAGTGCGGACGGCATCGGCTGGCTGTCCGATGAAAACGGCATTCCCTGTATCAGCGGTGAACGCAAATCCAATGCCAGCACTTATCTGCCGACCCTGTTTGCCCTCTCGGCCATGAATTCGGCCGGCGATGCCCTGAGTGAAAGTCAGCATACCGCCCAGACCAACGGCACAGGCGGTATCACGACCGCGTTAACGGGCAATGCCGGACAGGCCGCATTAGGCAAAGCGATGTCAGGTGGCATGAATGACATGAGTGAATGGCTCAAACAGCGCTACAGCCAGACGTTTGATGCGGTTTACGTCCCGCCCGGTGCCCGTGTTGTGGTGCATATCACACAACGCCTGGCGATTGATTATGAAACGAAAGGACGTAAGGTGCGCTACGGCGTGAGTGAGCCAGCCCAACGTGATAATCAGGAAGCATTAGATTAATGGAAAAGACCCCTTCTCAGTGGATATTCAGTGCGGGTTCCCCGTATTGCCTGCAAGTGTCGGTGATGTCACTGACTGAACCCGCACGGGTGCAGCTTTACTGGCGTGCGGTGCGTAAAAAAGAGTGCCGGTTGTACCTTTCAACCGGCAGAGAATGTCAGCCGTTGAGTGACGGAGATTTTACTGTCTTTCGTCTGACGGAAACCCAGTGGCAGGCGGTGGTAGAAGGCAAAGCCAGCATGGCACCTGAACAGTGGGTGCCTTTGCCCTTTACCTTATCAGAATTGGCAGTACATCCGGAATTTGCCATGTTTACTGCTCTTGGTATCCCGGAGGCCGCCGTATGCGGAAAATAAAATATTATTGGCTGTTGGGGTTGGCAGGGCTATTAGTCGGATGTACCACTTCGAAAGACGCCTTACTCCCTGCCGGAAAGCAGACAGTACTGGCAATGTGGCAGGGGAATAAGGCAGGTCATGCCACCGAATCGGCAAGGGAAACACTGCGCCGTTCTTTAACTGTATCTGAACGGCTCAGGGCTCTGGAAGAACCTTATCATTACAGCCGTTCAGCCGCGCAGGAAATCAGCCAGCAGTTTCCCCGCTTACCGAATCCCGATATGGTGATGTATATCTTCCCACATCTGGTTGCCGGCAACACGCCGATACCGGGCTACAGCACGGTATTTCCGTTTTATCAGCAGGTACAGTATGCCCTGCCGGGTGAACGCACGGAGGCACTGTAATGGAAAAACTCAAGGCACTGAACCGCCCCGGCAAACTGCGTGAAGCGGATGAAGCCGCCATTTATCAGGCCAATCCTTCTATTATCGATTACCTGCCCTGGGTGGAATATCTGGAAGACGGGCAATGTTTATTGTTGGATGACGGGATTTCCGTCGGCGCGGTCTATCAGATTGAATCCATTGCCACCGAAGGCCGTCCCGCTGAGCGGTTGACTGAAATCCGGGATCAACTGGAAGATGCGATCCAGGACAGTCTGGAAGAGGACGATATTTCGCCATGGGTGGTGCAGTTTTTTTGTCAGGATGAAGATGATCCTGCTGACTATCTCAACACCTTGCGGGGCTATGTGAAACCCTGGGCACAGGGAACACTGTTTACTGACGCCTTTCTGGCGGAATCTGAGCATCACCTGAACAGCATTGCCCGGCCTGACGGGATATTTCAGGACATCTTAATCACCGGGCAACCGTGGCGGGGCCAGCAGCGCCAGACCCGTATGGTGGTTTACCGGTGGCTGCCTGACGGGCGCAGATCCCCTGTCAACCATCTGACCTTATCGGCGGTGGCTGCGCTCAATCAGGTCTGCGAGCGGCTGGTTTCATCACTGGCTGCTGCCGGTGTGATTGCCCGCCGACAACATGGCGGGCAGATCCACCGTTGGTTGCTGCGTCATTTTAATCCGGCGCCGGATTGGGGGATGGCAAAAGCCGATTTTTACCGTACCGTCAGTTATGAAGCCCCTACACAATCGGATCTCCCCGTCAGTAATGACTTTGCCGAAAGCCTGTGGTTTACTCCGCCGGTGTCTGATCCCGATGCAGGAGTCTGGTGGTTTGACGGCCTGCCGCACAAAGCGGTGCCGGTCGAACGTCTGCGTCGTCCGCCGGAGCCGGGTACGCTGACCGGCGAAGTGAAACGGGGTGACAATATCAATACTCTGATGGATATGATGCCGGAGGGCACCGTGGTCTCACTGACGATTGTGGCGCAGGCACAGGACTGGCTGGAAGAGGATTTTACCCGGCTGGCGAAAAATGCCGTGGGGGAAAACACCGAATCACTGCGCGTCCGGCAGGATGTGCAGGAAGTCAAAGCACTACTGGGTCGACGGCATAAACTGTACCGCAGTGCGCTCACGTTTCTGGTGCGCGGCAAGGATGTTTCTGATCTGGACCATCGGGTGCACCAGCTGTCTTCCACCCTGTTGACGGCAGGGTTACAGCCTGTCCGACCGGAATTCAGTGTCTCCCCGCTGAATGCCTATTTACGGGCACTGCCGATGTGCTTTAATCCGCTAAAGGATAAAAAACACTGGTACAGCCGGTTGACCTGGGTACAGCATCTGGCCGGGTTGCTGCCGGTCACGGGGCGTTCGACCGGCACCGGGCATCCGGGGTTCAGTTTCTTTAACCGGGGCGGGGCACCGCTGACCTTCGATCCGATGAACAAACAGGATCGCACCCAGAATGCCCACCTACTGCTGTTTGGCCCGACCGGTGCCGGGAAATCCGCCACGCTATGCGCCTCGCTTATCCAGTTAATGGCCATACACCGGCCGCGCCTGTTTATTGTGGAGGCGGGCAACAGTTTTGGTCTGCTGGCCGATTACTACGAAAGTCTGGGGCTGACGGTGAATAAAATTGGCATCAGACCGGGCTGTGGGGTCAGTCTGGCGCTGTTTGCCGATGCGCATCAGTTGCTACAACTCAGCCCCAGGCAATTGCGCATTCATGAAACCGACATTCCTGATATGGATGGGCAACCGGAAGAAGAGGGGGATGAACAGCGCGATATTCTGGGCGAGATGGAAATTGCTGCCCGGCTGATGATCACCGGCGGTGAAAAAAGAGAAGAAGAGCGGCTGACCCGTTCTGATCGGGAGCTTATCCGCGAAGCCATTATGCAGGCGGCTCAGACCAATTTTGCAGAGTCACGCCAGATGGTAGCATCAGATTTGCAGAATGCATTGTATGCCACCGCCCGCAATCATCAGCTGGATGAACATGGGCAGCCATTAATCACAGCCCACCGACGGGCACGAGCCGATGAAATGGCCAGCGCCATGTCAATGTTTACCCAGGGATTTGAGGGAGAACTGTTTAACCGTCCCGGCACGCCATGGCCGGAAGTGGATGTCACCCTGATTGATTTGGGCACACTGGCGCGGGAGAACTACTCGGCACAAATGGCACTGGCGATGGTGTCACTGATTAATAAAGTCAATAACCTCGCCGAACGGGATCAGTATCAGGACCGCGAGCTGCAACTGGTGATTGACGAAGGCCATATCACCACCACCAACCCGTTGTTATCCCCCTATATGACCAAGGTGGTGAAAATGTGGCGTAAACTGGGGGCCTGGCTGTGGCTTGCCACGCAAAACCTGGCGGATTATCCGGATACCGCCGAAAAGATGCTGAATATGGCAGAATGGTGGTTGTGTCTCACTATGCCACCGGATGAAGTGGAACAGATTGCCCGGTTTAAGAAACTGACGGAAGAGCAAAAAGCGGTACTGCTTTCCGCCAGTAAATTGCCCCGCTGTTATACCGAAGGGGTGGTGCTGGCGAAAAAAATTGAAGCCTTGTTCCGGGTAGTGCCACCGAGCTTGTATCTGGCACTGGGGATGACGGAAAAAGAAGAAAAAGCGGAACGGAGGGCGTTGATGCGGAAGCATCAGTGCAGTGAACTGGACGCCGCTGTTCTGGTTGCAAAGAAGATGGATGTGGCTCGGGGGTTGCGGGCTGATCCTGATACTGCGTGACCCTGTAAATAATTCTGTGTATTTACTTTGAAGGGCGTCTGTCTAATGTGATAACGACTAAATTATCGTGACACAGAATATTGAACGCCCTCGAAAAAACAGAACTTCAGGTGATGGCTTAAACCGATCTCAGGTTAATTATATAGATGACATGATCAAAACTCATGTATATCAGGTTCGGAGAATTGGCGTAAAATATCAAAATGAATATGCATATTCAGTTTTCTCACGTTTTCAACTTTGATCTCACCACCTAAAGAAATTGCTGGTTCAAAACCAAATATTTCATTTTCATTTAATAAACCATGATTTTCTATAGCTTTTGAAAAAATACTTGTGTTTGATTCTTCGGTTAGGTCAAGTGAATCTATATTTTTACTTGAAAAAAAAGTGGAAATATCAAAATCCAACTCTTTTTTTGTTTTCTCTGATGAGTCTTCTTTATCATAGAAAATAGTATTAAAGATACATGATATTGACAATATTGTACCAGTCTTTTGCCCGCAGAGATAAAGTTCACCAAAACCGCTTCTAGCGATAACATGATAGGAGTCCATGGATTCAAAGGGGGTATCTTCCAGCCACATATCAACAATATCTTCATAATCGTCAGGATTGACAATGCTGAATAAGCCATTTTGATAACTGTTCCAACCTTCTGTTTTCCAATAGTACAATAGCTGCCCAGGTAATTTTCCCAGCCATTTCTCTATAGATTCAACTGGTACAGCTCTATGTTGAGTTGCTTCTCCCCATTTTTTTATAAAATACTCAAAATCTTCATCACGCATTATTTATTCCTCTTCTTACGTTTTTGAGGTTTCTTTTTATTATTTCGACACACTTCTAATTGAACATTCATCTTAGCGTCACTCAAACCACTGTCAATGGCTTCTTGGGCTGCTTTATCTAATGTTGATATACGATAAGACCAACTTTTCCCAATAGCGCTGTTCACGTTAGTACTACCGGCTCTTGTGGGCTTAGGATGATTTTGCCCTCCCGCCGACATATCCGGTTCGTGCAAGGCAGCCAGCCCATCCATTATTTTATCAGTTTTATTTTTTGCTAGTTCTTCTGCTTTATTTGGTAAAACGCCTTTATTTCTTTGACTCTTATATATTCGTTTGAATATTTTATCGCTTAAAGATTTTCTAAATTTATCCTGTGCAGGAGCAGCTGCCGTATTACGACCAATACCTTTGTTACTATCCTCTTTTGCTTGTTTAAAGGCTTTTCTAGCAGCCTGAAATTCAGCAGGTGTCATTTCATTAATTGCATCCTGCTGCCTGCGAAGTTGAGCCTCATACTCTTGTACATAGGCTTTTCTTTCTTTGTCTGTTTTTAATGATTTATAATGCTTTCCATTATAGGGGTTAAAACAAGAGGGTTTTGTTTTCTTAACGCCTTTGATCTTACCCCCTTTATTTTGCTGGCTCTCTTTTAGCTCCTTTTTAAGCTCTTCTGGATTTTTTTGGGGTGTTTTTTCATCTCTTTTCTCTGCTCTTTCCTGTCTTCGCCTGGCTCGGGAGTTCTTCCGCGCTTCTCCCTTGCCGGAGAACATTGACATCACTTTTGACCCGCCCTTAGCGATACCTTTAACCATTCCCTTGACTATTCCTTTCGGGTTTAAATCACCCAGTACTGCACCGAGTTCCTGCTCAGGATTATCTAATGTCATCCTGAGTACATCAAGATTACCGGTGGCTGCCATTTCCCTGGCCTCTTCAGCAGCTTCCGATAACACCTTTGCATGCTCTTTATTGCCGAAGAGTTTATACCATCTTGCCGCGTCTTCCATATCACGAGCTGCCTCCCGTTGGGCAGCCGGATACGCAAGTTCTGCAATATCAACCCCAAAATTCCAGGTATCTTTTGCCGTCCCTTTGCCCATTTCGGCAGCACTTTTACCCCCCTCAACAACCGCATTTTTCGCGCTGTCATAGGCGCGAGCGGAAAAACTTTTTTCGGTTTGTGTGCCGGATTTGAGGATTGGACTTGCTTCACCGGGGGCTTTAGTGACCTGAGGAGGTTGCCCGACAATTTCACCTATTGTGTTGCCTTCCCCTGTTGGGGAATCATTGCGCGCCTTTTTCTCCAGCAAAGGCTGATCACTCACCGTAGGCGGTGTTTTTTTTGTTTTTTGTGGTTTCTTGGCCATAGCCGTATCCTTATGCGCCGTTCATCCAGAATTTGTCACCGTGTCGCAGTAGAAGCCTGTTGCCTGCCCGGACACTTTTTGAGTGCTCTTTAGGATGGCACTTGCCTCCCACGGTGCCGCTTTTGATGCCATTGGCAACGCCGGGTTGGTCGCCCAGTGTCTGGGGCACAAAGCTTTGTGCGAAAACCACCAGGGGTTTGCCGTTTGCTCGCACAGATTTGACCGGCACAGAGCTGTCTGCCAGTTTGGCCACGACCGGATAGGGAATGGGTGGCGTTGAGGCACCCATCGGTGTTTTGCACACATCCGGCACTATACTGACGACCATCCATTGCGTTGCCGTTCGGGCGAAGTAGTTATCAGCCATAATGCAGCTCCTTGCCATCGCCTAAATCGATCCTGACCAGAGGGGCATCCGGCTTCATTTCAAACCGCGCCTCCATCAATCTGATAGACTCGTCAATTTCGGCGTGATAGCGGTAGGTCATGGAAAGGGTGAGCGCTTCGCTGTCGATAATTAAGGTATCCAGATACATCAGGTCAGGTATCATTTCGCCATTCATCATTCTCAGTAGCATAAAGGGGCGGTGTCCCGGTAGCTGCACTCGCAGTATGCCTTCACGGGTTAAGTGGAACAGGCTGATACGGATATTGTTATCGGGATGGTCGATTTGCTGGTCTTCCGGCGCGTTATTCCAGTAACCAAAATCAAAATCGTCAGGCAAATACGGATGACGCTCTTCCAGCCAGGTTTCATCATAGGTGCCCGCTTTGGTTCGGCGGGGTAACCAGGGACGGCCAATGATACCGAAACCCGCAGGTTGGCAGCTGGGGTCGGTGATAGGCGTTGGCGGTTCTGTGTTGTAGGAGAAGTTTTTCCCAGTGATAGGTGCATCCGGGTATTCAATACGGGGTGCAGGGTAGCGGGAAAGCGCTTTCGCTTCCGCATACCAGGGGGTGACAAATCCTGTACCAATCGGATTGTATTCGAAAGTGGCATGAGCTATCGGAGGTGCATCTTTTTCCGGATGCAGTTCCCGTTGCTCAGCGGACAACCTGAATTCAGCAGCTACGGCAGCGGCTGTCTCATCGTCATCATAGATTCTGCATTGCCCTCCAAAGGCGTATTGGTAGTCTATCGGCAATTCCGTGAATTTTTGCGGTGATGTCAGTTGCCATTCGTCCTCTGACGTACGTTGAAACTCGCGTTCTCCCCAGACCAGCAACGTTTTGTCGATAAGGGGCTGCCGGTCTGCTGTGGTGACGAGTAATCGTATGGGGACTCTTTCGGCGGGAATGCCGCCCTGCGCATAGGCCACGCCGTTGACAATGACATCACATTTCGGCTTTAACGGTGCCAGATCGCTTTCCTGTAGGACGGAGGACTGGTTGAGTTCGCCACTGAATTCATCCTGCAATGCCAGCTCACCAAATGGTTCGGTTAAGACGGCCTGATAATACGGTCCGTCGCCGATAGGCTGGAGCTGATAGACGATTTTCATCGCCACAACATGATATTCTTCGTCTTCGGTATCGAGCATCTTGTAGTGCATAACCGAAAAAGGGGTCAGATTTTTAAATTCCATCTCTAAGCTCCTTAGTTCAGGTCGATGTCCTGCGCGCTGATTTGAATGGCATCACTGGCCTGGAACAGGAAATTATTCCCCTGAATGGTGACATTACCCAGTTTGTCCATGCGCAGAACACTGCTGCCACAACGCAGTTCAATAACCGTACCTGCGGTAATGGATAAAGACTCACCGACGTCAAGTGTATCCGTCAGGCCAATGGTCTCTTCTCGGTGTTCATAGACTTCAATGTTCTGATTTTTCTCGATAGTTTCAGAATGGTTTGCCAGCACATGGGTATCACGGTCATTGAGTACTTTGGTATTCATGTCCTTCTGGGCATGGATAAACACTTCTTCACTGCCTTTCGCATCCTCAAACCGCAGTTCGTTAAAGCCTTTGCCTTTGTGGGTTTTGGTCTTGAACGTGGTGCGGGTTTTCTGCGAAGGCAAATCCAGCGGCGGGCGGTTCAGACCGTTGTAGACACAGCCGGTGACTATCGGGCGGTCAATATCGCCGTTCAGGTAAGAGACAATCACTTCCTGCCCGATGCGCGGGATGGCCATAAAACCAAATCCGTTTCCGTTCCAGCCCTGAGCCACGCGTACCCAGCAGGAGGCACCGTCATCCGCTTTGTCATAACGGTTCCAGTGAAAATGGACTTTTATCGCGCCGTCTTTATTGACGAAGATTTCTTCCCCTTCCGGGCCAACCACTGTGGCGGTTTCATCGCCATCGGCCAGTGGCTTGTAATGGAACGGCGGACGCCAGTCGGCAAGACCGTCGATAAAACTAAAGTGATTGCTCAGTGTGGTGCCCTCGCCGCCGTTATCGCCCATGGCTCCCGGACAGCGGCCGTGATGGCTGATCCCGACAATCTGCCAGCGGGCATTGAGCGGAGCGTGCGGGTGGCTGTTGATTTCAAAGATTTTGCCCGGCATCAGTTTGATGCAGTTACTGCTGCCGCTGCCGGTCTTTTTCTGGTTATCCAGTGCCTCATGGCGGTATTTGAGGAACGGTTTGGCTGCCGCATCTTTTTGAAAACGCCCGTAACTTTCAAACACGGTATACGGGGTTTGGCTGCCAAAATCGCGGAAACCTTCACTGCTTTGCATATGCGAGAGGTGATAACGCGGATTGTCATAGTTAAAGTCTTTGTGGAGGCTGCGTTGCGGACTCATGCCGACACCCAGCCGCACCTGATAAATCGTATCGATGCCGTGGGCAGTTTCCGGTTGTGGGCTGTAGGTCAACGGTAATCCTGCGGTCATCCCTAAATGGCTGTCACTGAAAAAGGCCGTTTCATCCTCAAACCAAAAACTGATACCTTCTTCCGCCGCCAGTCGGCTGAAAAATCCATAGTCAGATTCGCGTTTCTGGGTCACGTATTCCCGGTCTTGATGAGGATCGTAGAGTTTCGAATCCGCCCGCACGTAATGTTTTTTCATCAAATCCGTCAGGATGGCAGGCACATTTTGCTGATGGAATATCCGGCTTTCCTGATTCAACGTCAGGCGCCAGAGTGCCGGCCGCACGGTCAGGGTATACAGGGTTTTATTGCCGTCGGTGCCGGCCCAGTCAGCATGAGAGATGATGCCGGTGATTTTGCGTTGCAGTTGTACGCCTTGGAAAACTTGCAACACCGCTTCCTGCATCAACAAGGCGGTTAAATCGATTTCTGGTTTAGGCCGAAAGGGGTTATCGGGCAGAGACTGAACCAGTGTCAGATTGAGGGTAAACAGTTCAGATAATCCCTCTTGCAGGGAAAACTCCCCTACCGCAAACGTTGATTCAGGCAGCCCCGCGACCTGAAACGTAAACCGCAAGCCACTTTTGGCGGCAGGCAGCTTATCAATAATATTTTTCATCATAGTGTGTTTTGTTCCTTATTGTGATGAGTCAATGGCTTACATCTCCCTGCGTGTTCCGTAGACTTCCCGGAAAGCCCACAACACGCCGCGCGTGTCCGGGGTAGACACATCCAGCTTGACGAAGGTGGACTGGCTGATAAAACACGCCATGGCTTCATGGACTAACCGGCAAAAGCGGTACATTTCCCCCGCGTTGGCGTAACAATCGGGGTTGAGCGTCAGCCCTACCCAATGTCCGCGGACAGGGCGGCCGTATTTCAGGCGATCAGTGAGGTGTTCATCTGTCCGGACAATGCCATCGATATGTCGGCGGATATGGTGGCTGAGCGGGCGATTGAGTTCGGCGTAAGGGTCAAACTGGCGGAGAAACTGTTTCAGGCCGTCGGTGGCAAATAATAACACCGGCGGGCTGGAAAGACAGGAGAGCAATGGCCAACTGGCATTATCTTGCAGCAAGGGCGGATAATCGTCAGAGACCGGCAGAATATTGTGTACGCTGAGGTGGGCGGGTGAGCCTTCCTGTGTGATGGTAATGTCGCCGGGTTTTAAGGTCATGGCCTGCGTGTGGTAACCCAGAAAATCACCGACAACAGCGAGTTCAGGTAAGTGCAGTGCGGGTTTGCCGGTCAGATCAAAAAAAATGCAGCTGGTGTTTCAGCCTGCCCAGTAGATCCCGTTCACGGTGGTACAGGTAATAAAACGTCTCGGGTTCCCCTTCTTCCGCCAGTTCGGGGGTTGACGGCGTAAACTGGTCGATGGGCAGATAGCGGTAGGGTGAGCCCCGTTGCTGGGTTTCATCAGGTTGCTGAACGACCTGAATATCACGCAGCCGGAATAACTGTACGGATTCACCCAGGGACAACGGGTAGCGATGGTCGCCCTCACCCAGCGGCAAGGGTTGGCTGATCAAGGGTTCCAAATGAATAGCCGGCACACAGCCCAGCATAAAAGCATCGCTGACATCATCCAGTGGTAATTCGCCTTTAAAACGGAAAACCAACTCAAAACTGCCGTCGTCATTGAGCGGGACTTCACGACAACTGTCGCTGATATCTACCGTCATAAAGTTATACAAATGAGGCAGTGCATAATATTCCATCAGCAGTTGCATACCCGCGTAAGTGCGTTTTTCCATCGGCAGGATCGGAGTATCAAACAGGTTATGCCAGCCATACGGAAAGCTGCTCAGTTTGCGCTGTTCGCCTTGGGTTCTGAGGCTCATCTCACAGATATGTTCGTCCAGCCACAGGCTTAATTGTGCTGCCCGCGCATTGTCCGTGCCGAGGAAAAAAGACAGCGCCCCGCTTGGCCAGACGGAAGAAGAAATACCCGCCTGGCAAAGCGTCAGCACGATTTCGCTGTGCGTACCGATTTTTTTGACTACCTTGCTTCGTACAATAAGGGGTTCGATATGCAGAGGGCGGCAGGTTTTAAAGGTGAGCAACTGGCCGTTGACTTCCGCAGAAATTGGCGTGCTGGCCGGAATGTCAACAGTGCCCTGATGTTCGCCGTCAATGGGATGAAACTGCATAATGGTTGTGGGCGGAATGGGACTCAGGGCAGTAGGCCAGATACGGGACAGGATGCCGTGGGAGATTTCGGGGCAATCATCCTCAATTTTATCCCGTAAGTTGGCAATCAACAGGGCAAAAGCCTCGAAAACACGCTCAATGTCGGGATCATGGGAAGCAAACAGAAAATCAGCCAGATGAGGCGATGTTTTCGCCACGTATTGAGCCAGTTCGCGCAAATAGGTTCTTTCCCGCAGATACATGGACTCCTTGTTGTTTTTCATTGGCTTTCTCTTTTTATCCTAATGTACCGATGAATAGTTAATCGGCATGTTATGCATAAAGTTTACATAAAATCAGTATGATGCTCGTAGAGGAAGGGTATTGTACGAAATTACTCATTAATATGTTTAATGCTATTCAGTTTTTTAATCATTTAGGAAAAGTCTCATTCCTCGTTATGTGTCATGGTGTAGCGAAATCTGGGACAGGTGTTTTTTTGCATTTTGCAAAAATGAATTGTTTGCTGATTTTTGTCCCTATTTTCTTCACGCTGTTCCGATGTTTTGTGGCATGGAAAGGACGCGATGAAAAAAACGGGTTTACTGTTCCTGATGGGATGGATGGTGTCTCTGTCCTCGGGGGGCCAAAACGGTAGTGTACACTGACCGCCAGTACCCGCCGGTGAATCTGACACCGGACAGCCATGTGGTCTGGCTGGATGCGGCTGAACAGCATCAGAAAAAAACCTTCCCTCAACTTTCCGCTGATCCCCAGCAGGCAACCCTTCAGGCACAGGCCGTGCTGCAATCGCCCCAATGGCGTCAGCAGGAACAGCTGCTTATCAACGCCTACCGTGATGTTGTTGAAGCCTGGCAACGGGGTGTGCGTCAGTACCCGGCGGTGGTCTTTGATGATCGTGATGTGGTGTATGGCACCGCAGATGTGGCTAAAGCGGCGGCGCTCAGGGAGCAACACCGGCCATGAATCCGTCACATATTGCTTTTCCTGTGCTCATCACGCTGGTTGCGGCGTTTGCGCCGGCCACACAAGCCGCCATCAATACGGCCCAAATTGTGGCCGGCAGCCTCTCACCTGCCTGTATTCAGTGGCGGGTCAGCGGCATTTGTTACTGGCTGTTCTGTTCATGGCATGGCTGCACGGTAAAAACCTCGGTCAAAGTGACTCATTTCCTGCCGCAGACGGTGGTCTCCACCTATCATGCACCCGGCGGCAATCCGTGGTCTGAAATGGCGCAAATCAGCGCCTTATCCGGCGGGCTGGAAAATACGGTGACCAGCGCCTTATCTAACTTCACTACCGGCGGGGGCAATCATAATACTCAGGTTGCCGGAAAGCGCAGTACCCATCTGCGTTTCAAATACGCTGATGCTATCGGGCATCCCGCCACCACGCTGATAGGCGGGCAAATTCCGGGTTACTCCTGTAAAAGTGCAGCGACGCCACTGATGCCTTATTTCCTCAGCACGCTGGATACGGTGGCGTGGCGCAGCGGGTTGCCGGAGTCATTTTATCCAGAAGCTCTTATCCCTGGTCAGCGGGAACTGGGTAGCCAGATGCGTGGCAATATGTGGGGAAATCTCTACCCGCGTTCCGGTTTTGTTACGCAGGCGGATGAAGATAAAGCCTCGGCGGTGGTGGCGCAGCGGGTGGCCGACATCATGACCCGTACCGGGCAACCCCATGTCTATCAGCCGCTGACCAGGCAACGCCGTGACGGCTACTGGCCACCGCCGCCGGTGACGGAAAATACCGGCACGAAAAATCATCAGTGGCAGCGGTTATCGCCACAGTTAAGTCAGTCTTGTGCCGTGTTTCCTGACGGAACACATTCCGCTGCCATGAATGGCAATCAGGCCTATGCCTTGTGGCAACCCTACAGCTGTTGCAAACGGCGCGGGCAGCGTTTTCTCAGCAGTACGGATATTTGAATCAGGAGGTCGGATGACGACAAGAAACGCCTTATGGCTGGTCGTGGGTGCAATGATGCTGGGCCCGGTACAATCCCATGCCACCGGACTGTCCCTCACCTTACCGCAGGTGAATCGAAGTGCCCTGGGCTATGGTGCAGAGGCCAGCGGGGCGGTTTCTGATACGTTGTTTTACACGTTGGGGGGCGGCTCGGTGATTTCGGAGCCGGCGAGTCGCGGGGGTTCAATCACCCTGGCCGGTCTGGAGCTGGGCTGGCGTTCGGATTTGATGTGCGGCAATTTCGACCTGAAAACCACGATCAGCAATCAGCTTAATGGCATTACGGCGGGATTCAAGAACCTGATGAGTGATGTGGTTCAGGGGGCCACCGGAGCGGTTGCCAGCCTCCCCGCCATGATAATTCAGCGGGCCAATCCGGGGCTGTATGACATGCTGACCAACGGGGTATTGCAGGCCAATGTGGCGTTTGATAAAGCCCAGTTCAATTGTCAGAACATGGCGAAGAGAATGATGGATTTTGCGCAGAACAACAAATGGAGTCAATCAGCGGCTTTGCAGGAGTACAAAAATCAGGTCAACGGCGGGGATGGTGATGCTGTGCGTGTCAATAATGCCGGCACCAAAGCGACCGGAGCCAGCGGGCACCCGTGGATTGGCGGGCAACGACAGGGCGGAAAGGGGCAGAATGCCATTCGTCCGACCCGTGATTTAGCCAGCGCCGGGTTTAATATGATGAATCAGCTGCCGGTACTGAGCCAGTCATCGGTCAGCACCTTCAATTGCGAGGGCAGTGCCTGCCGTAAATTCAGCTCGGCGCGGGAAGCGGCCGAGGCGGTGGTTAGTGTACTGGGCGATCGGGCCATCCGGACCTGCGCGCAAGCCACAGAGTGCACCAGTGGGGGCGAGCAACACCAGCCGGGGACGACGGTCGCAGGAACGGGGTTTGCCCCGATGCTGGAAGCCCATACCAAAACGAACGCCGAACAACTGGTGAAACTGGTCAGCGGCACGGAGAAACCCACGCGGGTGAATCTCACCAAACTGAAAACCGGCAGTCTGGCCGTGACGCAAGGTGTCATTCAGGCGTTGCAGCGTGACCCCGATAAGGCCGCCCTGACTGCGCGTCTGGCGGGAGAACTGGCGATGAGTGAGACCATTGAAACCGCGTTACTGATGCGCCGAATGCTGATCACTGGCATGTCCGAACCCAATGCGGCAGCACAATCGGAAGCGCTGGCAGAAGGCGACCGCCGGATTGCCGCCCTGGATAGAGAAATCAATGCGCTGAAAAATGAAATGGAGCTGAAGCAGGCCCTCTCGCGTAACTCCATTCTGACCATTATTGAGCGAGATACGCAGCGTATTCACGCTCATCCGCAAAAACAGGTCGCGGACAGTCAGGATGCCCGTTTTTATCAGTTGGAAGCCCCCAACCGTGAGGTCAGGTAAGTTCGACGATGGCAAAAAAACGTGCAAGATTAAAACGAGGCATCGGATTATCACTGATTATCGCTTTGGCGATGGTGGTGACGTTAGCTACCGGCTGGGCAGGGATGAATTATCCCGAAACCCTGTCTGCCTTGAATCGCGGGATGAAAAGGCATCAATCGTTTTGGCTGTTATGGCGGTTAAGTCTTTACGGCGGGCTGCTCTGGGGCGGTTGGAAAATCTGGCAAAGAGTGAAATATCAGGCGGAATATCGAACAACGCTGAGGCGGATGATGGGGGGCAGCCTGTTGTTTATCCTGCTGGGTGAATACGCCCTGTCAGCCAGTCAGGGAAGTGTGTCATGACCACGAACAGTTATCTGGAATATTTCCTGACCCTGCTCGGCTGGGTGGTGAATAATGGCCTGTGGCATATTCTGATTGCCACGGGGTTGTTTACCCTGCCGTTAGTGGTCAAAGTGATTGCCATTTGGCTGAAAGTGCGGGAGTGCGGGGAGGAAGAAGGCCCTAATGGATTGCAGTCACTGGCCCGGATTGAAAATACGTTCTACAGTGCGTTTTTTGTCATGGTGTTTTGCTGCGTGCCGCTGGTCAATGTCAGCTTCAGCACCCTCCAGTATGATACCGCCCGAACCAAAAGCTGTGGCACCTGGACACCCGGTGCGCCGGAGAACAGCGGTTATGCGCCGGTGATATCCAGCCTGAACAATCAAACGGCGGCAGTGCCGATTTGGTGGGCCGTGGTGCATCGGTTATCCAAAGGGCTGACGCAGGCGGCGGTGGCCGCCATTCCCTGTCGGCCGGATTTACGGCAACTGCGTTTTGACGTGCAGCATACCCGTATCAAGAGCCCGGCACTGGCGGCCGAGTTGCAGGATTTTACCCACGATTGTTATGCGTTGGCATTGTACCAGTGGCAACAACGCGATCCGGAACACACCAGCGACCCGATTATCCTGCATGATATCGGCTGGCTGGGCAGCCGTACATTTTTAGCCGGCGATTACCGGACGCTGCAATCGCGCACGCCCCGGGCTGATTTCCCATGGCAGGAGAGTCGAGACAACGGCCGGCCGTATACCGGGCAGGGCGGCTATCCGAGCTGTCAGGTCTGGTGGTCAGCCGCCAACATCGGCCTGAAAGATCGGGTACTGGCGCAGGCCGACCCGGGGTTGTGGCTGCGTCTGTCTGCGACACTGAAAATGTTGGGTAAAAACACGCCCGCATATCAGGAAGCGGTGATCCGCCGTCTGGTCAGCCCGGTAAACCTGACAGTGTCTCAAGCCGGTCAGGTGTATGCCGGCTATGGGGGGAATGCCGATCCCACGCTGTGGGATGGCTCGACCCGGATAGGGGCCTCTGCCGGTGCGCTGTTGGGGGGCTTACTGGCTTATCCTATGTTCGATGCGGTACGGCAGGCCCTGCCAATGATGCAGGCGGTGATTTTGATGGCGTTGTATATCTTAATCCCGTTGCTGCTGTTGGTGGCCGTGTATGAGTTTAAGACCGTGTTTACCCTGACCTGTGTGATTTTTGCGTTGAATTTCCTGACCTTCTGGTGGGAACTGGCGCGCTGGCTGGACAGCCATTTGCTGGACGCCCTGTACGGCTCAGACACCCACAGCCTGTTTAATCTGGCGGGCATGCAGAACACCTCGGATGATTTAATCATGGGGCTGGTGATGGGGACGTTGTTTATTGTGCTGCCGATGATCTGGCTGGGGGCGCTGGCCTGGGCCGGCGTGCGGATGGGCGACGTCGGTGGCCTGATGAGTCAGGGCGTGGGACAGGTCAGGCAATCCGCCGGCATGTTTGGGCAGATGGTGATGCAAAAGATGATGTCGAAAGGAAAGTAGACAAACCCGTGTTTACAACGTCAGGGATACGCAGTTATCCCTGAATTGTCGTTTGGGTTTTAGGTCAATTTTCTATTTTTTTGCCTGTTTGATTTATTTATTATTGCCTCGTTCATGAAAAATAAAATAAAGATGTTTAACAAGATAGATAAATGAATCATTTAACGCCAATGCGTTATTGATTTAATTTATTCTATTTTATGATGCAGGTCGGTTTTATATTGGTTTTTGTGTCGTTATATTTCATATTGGGATTTTAATACGCAATATTCATGAGGTGACTCACAAAAAAGAGAATAAACCCATGCCATTTTATTTCATGTGAATTACACTGTAAACGCTATAATACTTAACATGTTCTATATCAATAATGCCATTTCATTGATAGTAGACGATTTATAGAAACCTCAATGGTTGAAGCCATTGAGGTTTCGCCGTTTAGTGTCATGAAATAAATCTGAATGCATTCGACTTACCGATTCAGTTTAATTTTTTCGCTATTGAATTCATGATAAAAAGGATTAAATTGGAACGCCTTGAATATCGTCTGAAAAGGCTCAGGGAAAGTCATGCGTGATATTGATAAAAATCACAAAAATAAAAAAGTCAAAAAACAATCCGATCATTTTATTCCTTACAAAACGACATATGATCTGCGGTTAACAAAAAGAGAGCCCAATTTAATTAACATACTGATGCAAGTTCAGGGGTATGAATATGGCTTTTTGACGGTGTTAGGTGTCCGCCCTTTATCACAACGGGGTAACCCGAAAAGTACCTCCATTTATGTCGTGCGGTGTCGGTGTGGTAAATATGCCGTCAGGTCACTCAGGGCCATCAGAAATCCGGCGAATATGAATGACATGTGTGAGCATTGTCGTCACCTGTACAACCTGAGACGCAGAGCCCGCTTTCTTACTGAAGGGAAGGATGTTGATTTGTCAGAATTAACCGGCATTACCGATAAAAAGTCCCTGGATATTAAAGAATAAAGGAAGGGTATTGCGCTTGAATCTGAACTACCTGAGCGCGTAAAAACCGTGGGGCAGAGATCATCGCACTGACATTGACCCGGTTTGATGCACACGCTACCATCGAAATGTAATTATCAGTGATCTGTTCGCCTGTGAGGATCACCCATGCGATGGCGAAACAAAGCTCCCGTAGCCTGCAAGGGAGCGCATTACCCTGTGGTACATCTGCGCACTTTTGGAAGCAGATATCGTCAGACAATAACCCGTCGTCCGACGATGAAAGTTATCCGGTGTGATTCACGACCGGCTTATCATGCAATACGAACAGCGCAGGCTTTGCGTTGTCCCGAATACCGACGATAAACGTCCTGAATGTTGTGCGGCGTCACTTGCGTAAAAGCAGCGCGATTACCAAGTGACGCCGCTAAGCGGCCAACGCCCAGAGCATATCCGGCCTGCCTTTACGACCCATTTGATCCCCGTATTACTCAAAGTCACCCGCTGTTACGGGCCTTTTTCTGTCTGAATCGACTTGCTTCGTTTGTTTTTTTAATCCACTGCCTGACAACAGGCTGATACCGAAAAAAGGAGAAATTACCCACGTCACGATAATGAGGCGTTCACCCTGATTGCATCAGGCACTGAACGGGGAGCATGTCATCGCTGTGCTGAGCACGTTGCGAGCTCCTGCAAAAACTCAACACAACCTCGCCCTTGCTACACATTGTCTGACGCACCACGGAACGGTGAACCTGAACCGACACGCAGGGATTTGTTTAAAAATGAATAAAATAAAAGCAAATGCTCAGGAGATGCGAGGATGGCGCAGAAATCGACACGTTCTAAAATCGAACGGTTCAGAAAAGAATTTATGACCCATGCCCGGCAAGCGGGCGGGAGTTTTGCGACGGTGGCGGATCGTGAGCGGATTGCCCGGCAGTTTCTTCACTTTCTGAAAGACAAGGGCATTAAGCTCCGGCAGATGGACAACCTCAAAACAAAATATATCGAGCACTACATTGCCCAGCGAAAGGCTGACCCTATCAGCCCCCGGACACTGCAAAATGAGATGGCGGCGCTAAGAACCATTTTAACGCAGGCCGGGAAACACAAGCTGGCAGCAGCCGATAATCCGCGTCTGAGCAACCGGGCACTGGGTATTGCTAATACGGATCGCCGGGGAACAAAAATGGCGTTAACCCCGGCAGAATTTCAGGCGGCTTTTCAGCAAGTCGAACAAAAAGATCGGGGCGTGGCCGCGGTAATGCAGCTGGCGTATGCATTGGGGCTGCGTACCAAAGAAGCGGTGGAAGCAGGTAAATCCTTAGCCACCTGGAAAAAAGCGCTGGAAAACGGTCATACCTCCGTGCGAATAGTGTTCGGCACCAAAGGCGGGCGGCCAAGGCAGACGGTCATACTGGATCGGCAAGCCTTGCAACAGGCTATTGCCTATGCTGAGCGCGAACAGGCAAGGCGCAGGGGCAGATTAATAGATAAACCCACGATCCATCAGGCGATAGATCGTTACCGTTACGTGGTCAGACGCGCCGGACTGGTGGGTAAGCTAGCGCCGCACAGCATGCGCTACCATTTTGCGCAGCAATCCGGGGCATATTACAAAGCACAGGGGTTCAGTGAGCAGGAAGTGCTGGCATTGGTATCAATGGATTTAGGGCATGGTGATGGGCGGGGGCGTTATATCCGGCAGGTGTATTACCAGAATGTTGAGGGTGAATACACGGAATTATTTACAGGGTCTGGAACATGTGACTCACAATATTTTAATTGACCTCAAAAATACCCGCTTCTCGCTCAAACCAGATCCCTGAGGCTTGCCTATGAGTATTTTCGTATCAAATCGGACGTTACATGTTCTGCCAGTATCCTTCCTGTTATAGACAATCTGGCATGTTCTCCATCACAATGGTTAAGTATATTAAAATTATTTATCCCTACACCGATTTTGTCTAATAAACTGTTGAACACATATTTAATGTGACATTTTTGCACTGATAAGTAGTATGTAGATAACATGCACTGAATTTGGCGCATATTTACTTTGTGCGAAGATAAACGCTATAAATTTTGTCAAGGGAGTGAATTCATGTTATTGGAGAATAGTCTTCAACAAGACGTTATTGCATCTGTGAAAAAATCATTAACTTTTGATCATTTTTACCAAAGAATCAAACCCGATATATCATCATTTATTAGTGTAACCTCAAAACTATCGCTAAAAAACCTCGATGATTGGGAGCGCTTAATTCGCTGGGAAATCTACTCATCGCTCCAGCAATATAACTCCCAAGCTACAGAAATTAAGAGTCAGTTAATTGGTTCTCTTAGATGGCTGGATTTATGCAATGCTGATGGCTTCAAGCGAGAGAGAGCACTCAAGATATTAGCAGGTGGAGCACCAAACAGCTTTCTACTTACTTTGGTATTCCGAAAACTGAATGACTGGGTACCACAGGTAAGAATTGCTGCACGTGATGTATTGCCATTAATTGTGGAACAATCAGATCCAGAGATTATCGTTGATGTCTTATTTATAATACTTCCCTATTGGAATTCATGGGGAAGAATGGGGGATGAAGAAAAACAAATCCTACTGAATATTATTGCAATGAATCAAGTTGCCGAGTCCCTTAAGAAGCGACTTATCTTATCTACTTCTGGGCCTGCCGCTACTATATTTTCACAGGCTGGTCGTATCGATGCACTGGATACCTTTCTGGCTGAAATTGCAGAGTTATCAGTTCAGCCTGCCTTGCGAGCCAAAGCATATCGCTGCCTGTTAGAAAGCAAATTTGTTTGGGCTGAAGGAAATACATGGCAGTGGGCAGACAAAGTATATGGCATACGGCGACGTATTCCTGTTTTAAATGAAAGGATAGTAAGCACAACAACCTCATTTATTGAGTACTTAAACATGGCAACAACTGACCGTTCCCCTATGGTTCGTCGTATTGCTGGAGAAATGCTAATTAAACAGTTAGAAAATATTGGAGAAGAAGCGTTTAAATTGGCACAATTGCTAGCATCAGACAAATCAACAGCAGTGGCAGAACGAGGAAGGTATGTATTAACTGTTTTAGCAAAGTTAGTTTGAGAAGATAGATAATGACAGCCACAAAATATAAGGTTAATTAATTTGTTTAAAGCACTCATCCAATATCATGTTTTTCCTGACTTTTCTTTGTGGTGTCTTGAAGGCATTTTGGGATAAGTATTCTTTCGCTTCTTCCAGACAAAAAATGATTTCTGACCAGGCCTTTTGAAGAACGCTGCTTAATATGGGGCGTAGCCAAATACAAGTATTATTAGCGGCTTTCAATAAGGATACTGTCGGCAGTAAACGTCTTGCTAGACTACGCCTGAACAGTAATCCTAATAAACTCAGCCAGATAAGATTTTCAACGATGGATTTGTGGCGGGTGGCATAGCTCCGCCAATTCGTATGTGATTTCAGTTCATTAAACAGTAATTCAACCTGCCAACGACAACGGTAAACGACCATAATATCATCAGCGGTAAATTCAGTTGCAGATAAATTCGTCAGCCACAGACAGTAACGACGCTCTTCGGCCACCCAGCGCCGAATAATACGAAACTCAAAACCGTCACGGCGGCAGGTCAAATCCAACACTTCCGAACGATTTTTTCGCCGTGTAATGTCTTTTAGCTTGAGAGCTCTCAGTTTAGGCAGCGATTTTCCCTGCCCATTTTTTGCGTCAATAATGAGTGGATTAAGTGACTTACCTCCCCGAACGATAAACGAACCACCGTACTGCGAGACCTGTTGGAAATAGGCGAAATCGGCATAACCTGCATCCGCCAAGAGCAACTGGTCTCGCAACATTTCCGGTGCAGGCAGGTAAGCGCGCTCAGAAGCGGTATCAGCGGTAATGGTCATTTCAGTCGGTACTTGTGTAAACAAATACAGGGTCATATGGCATTCAACAGCGGCCAGAGAAGGGCTGAACCGATAAGCAAATGTGCCTGATAATGCAGAATGCACTTTGAATGAACTGCCATCCTGCAAGAGCACATTTTTAATCCGTTGAAATTTTTTGGGCGGCGGTATGACGTGTTTTTCAACAAATTGAGCAATGGCAAATCTGACTAATATTTTGACAAAGTCAGTCAGGGCGGATTTTTTAAGATGATTGTAGAAAGGTCTGTATTGGATACGGTGTTTTTTCTCTGGCATCAACCCATTGATTTGTTGGTGTAAATGAGAAATTGAGGTGATATTTCCCGTACTGATTACTTGTATCAGGGCAAGAATAAACAGGCGGGGTTCAAGGCATCGGAGCCGTCGTGTAAAGCCACATCGGCGAGCCATTTTTTCTAAAAGAGCATCATTGAAGAATTGCATTAACTGGTGTTTTATAGCGATAATTGTCATAGGCTTCATGCGTATTTGGGTGGTTTGTTTGGCAACAATTATCCAATCACAAATGAGGCCTTTTTTCTATCTTAAATAAAGGGTTATCTCTTAAGATCCTGTATATGTGACAGGATTAAAGTTTTTAATTCTTGTTGAATGAAATGTGATGTAAGGTGATTTACAATCTTTTTTGTAGATTGCTCAGTGCTATTCTTCTGTAATAATTTTGGGGAGATATGTTTATATGAATTCTAATCTTCCTTGAATCAGTATTCATATAGCTACTGAATATTTAGTGAGACCTCATTTAATATCAGATGAATTTACCATCACATCAATTTATAATCACTTAACTTTCGAAGAATTAATTAAAGCTATTATGCGATCCATATCAAGGAAATTATAAAGATAAAGTATATTATGATGTTATCAAAAAATTAACACATTGTTAATGTGTTTACCTGAAGTAAATTGTTAATGTGTTTACCTGAAGTAACCTTAGCGAAAATAATTAATTATTGATAAATGGGCTGCTTATGAGTATTGCGTTTACATCTAGACTAAATATTGAAGTAGTGGTTAACGGTTTACCAACAGCTCCGGCTGATAGTAAGTTTCGTTTTTTATATCATAATGCACAGAGTAGTAATTGGAATCCAGATCTAGATATAGATTGGATTGAAGATATTGAGTATGGTTCAGCTATATCCAACATTAATCATACCGCTTTATTGGAATTCGCAAAATTCCAGAAAAAAGATACCAATATATTATTTTCCCAATTCCAATGGGAGTTACAATTTTGGTTAGTATGTCAATTTTTGTATGGAGAACAAGCAGCGCTAGTCGGAGCTTCAGCTCTGGCAATGATTTTATCAGATAGTGACCAAAAATTAGTCTGCTCAACACAAGTTGCTGATGAAGCAAGACATGTCTTAACTTTTAGCAGATATGTAGACCGCTATATTAAGGAACCATATGGGATGTCAGCTCCACTCAAGAGCTTGCTTAGCGATGCATTGAATGCGTTTAGCTGGGATATGAAAGTACTTGGAATGCAAATTATCGTTGAAGGATTGGCTGAAGCAACTTTTCGACTTGGTGCTGCGATGTTCCATGATCCGGTTATCAGGCGCATTGTTGATTTAGTTTCTATAGATGAAAGTCGGCACGTTACATTCGGTATTCTCTTATTGCGGAAACATTATCAAAATATTTCTTCTAGTGAAAAACGTATTAGAGAAGAGTTTGTACTTGATTGTGCGGAGGCAATTAAAAAAAGGTTTTTATTAACCGATATTTGGGAACGTTTAGATATTCCAAAATATCGAGGGATTGACTTTGTGAAGCAATCTTCAGTTATGATTGATTTTCGTCGCACTATATTTAGCAGAATCGGATTAGTATTGAGAAACTTAGATTTAATGAGTGACAAGATGAGAATGAAGTTACAAAAAATGCAGCTTTTACGGTGATAGGTATTTCATACATGAGCTTAGTTCAGAAAATAACAATAATAGCAACATATTATTTTTGAATGAAAAGGGATAACTGGTAGAAATATTATGGAAAAGAGTTCTTGATGTGTACCGTGATTTAGGCATGTTACATACAAAATAAAAGGGCTTGTAAACTGTGATTAATGTTGAAAAACTAACAAAATCTTTTGCAAAAAAGAAAGTGCTAGATGAAATCTCTTTTAATGTTACAGAAGGGGAGTTTTTCGCTATCCTCGCTCCTAATGGAGCTGGTAAAAGCACAGTTGTGAAAATACTTACGACCTGTCTTATACCTGATTCGGGAACTGTTAGAATTAATCGTTACGATTTGCGAACTCAAGCATCAAAAATTCGTAAATGCATTTCAGTAGTGAGTCAAAATACAGCTCTTGATGAACAGCTTACTGCTGAGGAGAACTTAACTTTCTTTGGTAGATTATTTGGTATAAAAAGTAAGAATCTCAAACAGATTGTTCATCAACAGTTAGTAAAATTTAACCTTGTTGATGAAGGTCATAAACGAGTAAGTAATTTTTCAGGTGGAATGAAACGTCGTTTAGATCTTGCTGTCGGACTAATTAATCAGCCTAAAATATTATTCTTAGATGAACCAACGACAGGGTTAGATCCAATCAGTCGTCATGATTTATGGGAAACGGTCAAGGCATTAAAATCGAATAATACTACCATCATATTAACTACCCAATACTTGGAAGAAGCAGATCAATTAGCTGACAATTTAATTTTGATCAATAATGGTAAAATTTGTGCAAGTGGTAATCCAGAAAAATTAAAACATCAGTATGGTAAGTTTTCCGTGTCTGTTTACTTTTATCGCTATGAGAGTTTACTGGTTGCTCAACAAATTATGACTAAATTTGGTATTTCCTCTATAGATGCTCAACAGTTTTGTATTAATATCGTTTTAACTCATGGAGTGGCTTCATTCATTGAGTTAATGAAAAATCTTGATAAAGCAGCTATTGAACTTTCTGATGTGAAATTTTTTCGCCCTTCTCTTGATGATCTTTTCTGTAAAATAACGAGCAATTATTAAGAAGAACTTCGATTAGTAGGTTATTCTATTATCGACAATTTTAAAGAAGTACGAGGAGCTTATGATGTTATTAAGAAAGGTTCCTAAGATTTTACATCAGTCAGGATTTATTTGTTTAGGTGCATTAACTGGTCGTATATTTAAACACTTACAAATAAATATCGGGCAATGGGTTAGCTCAATTATTTTTCCATTAGTCTTTTGGGGGTTATTTTCTTTAATTATGAGTAAGATCATGTTTCATGATGGATTTGATTATACTCAAATGTTACCTGCTTCTATTATTATTCAGGCTATCATATTCAGTGCCATGGCAAATGCTTCTTCGATAGCAAAAGATCACCAATCTGGCTTATATCAAAGATTTAAATCGATGCCAGTTAGCCCTATTTCTATAATATTTTCTCGGGTGTTTGGTGATATGATTAAAGGTATTGTTGCTATTATCGTGTTCACTTTTATTGGATGGGTAAGTGGTATGCATTTTTACTCAGGGTGGTGTTCAATATTGCTTTTTACTCTGATACCTCTTCTATTCCTGATCACAGTGAATCTTGGAATGGGAATTATTGGTCACTGGTTAAAGATACAGGAGCATACATCAGCTATCGTCTCTATGATATATGCTCCACTGATGATGATTTCAACTGCATTTGCCCCTCTTAAGTCTTTTCCTGAGTGGATACAACCGATAGTTTACTACTCTCCAGTAACATCTGTTTTATCTGTAATGCGGTCAGCATTAAATGGGGAATTCAGTGCAGAGTTATATCTAATACCATTGATAAATTTATTAGTGTTAGTTATTATTTTTTCTGCTTTTCAATATCATATATTGAGAAGGAATTTACAATGAATATATTATCTCTGTTATTCAATAACACATTAACTCAGGTATTACGTTATATACTGCGATTCCTACGCATACCACCTTTGTTTGTTTCCTCTATTATTTTCCCAGGTTTACTACTTGTATTTTTCTATATGATGTTTAGCGGAGCGGTTTTGCGATATGAACAACAAGAATATATCCAAAGGTTGTTACCTGGAATTTTGGTTTCCAGTGCTCTGCTTGGTTCAATACCTACTGCGGTGAGTTTACAAATTGAAATTAATACAGTGATGTTTCAGCGGATTAGGTCCATGCCTATTTTATGGATGAGTATACCCCTCGGGATTGTTTTTTACGAAGCTATTAGGGTGCTTATTTCATCAGTCTTTTTGATTCTTATAGGTTTAACATTAGGCTTCTCATTTAAGATAGCACCTTTGCCGCTCACTAGTTTTATGATTACGCTGATATTTGTTCCATTAACGTTAAGTTGGTTCAGTTTAATCATTGCAATGATTAATAATAGCACAGAGCTTCTTACTATCTTATTGAATATACTTTTTTTGTTGGTGATATTTGGATCTCAAAGTATGGCACCATTAAACGCATTTCCAGAATGGATACAACCACTGATATTCCATAATCCAGTATCTGTGTTTTCTGAAACAATGCGGCTTGCTGCATTAGGAAAAGAATATTCAGAGTCATTACTCACTGTAATTATTTATTCAGTCATACTTTTGAGCATTGTAGTACCAGTTACTTGTTATGTTTTTAGTCGCAAGTGCAAAGCTGCCTAGTTCATTTGGAATTTCAACAAATCATATTAAGTGGTAGAAAGTGATGAATAAATCGACACCTTGGTTTTTAGATGCTCAACTAGCAAGAGTTGCAAATATGATGCCGATCACAGATCTTGCTGATTATCAAAAAGCAAGAGCTATGATTGAAAAATTTAAACATTTCATCGGTAAAGCTGAAAAAGATGAGCGCGTTGTTATTTCAGAATATTTTATTGATAGGTTAAAAGAGGATTCCGCGTTACGTGTTAGAGTCTATTCACCAGCCGGAAAACCAAATGATAAAAAGCCATGTTTGGTCTATATGCATGGTGGAGGATTTGTACTTGGTGATCTGGAAGTGGAACATATGCGATGCCAGCGGATGTCGATAGAATGTGAATGCGTCGTCGTTTCAGTAGACTTTAGATTACCCCCTGAATATCCTTTTCCTCATGGGCTAAACGATTGTTACCTTGCGTTGACATGGGTAGCTAATTCTGCGCACAAAATTAATATCGACTCAACTCGTATCGCTGTAGGTGGATGTAGCACTGGTGCAACCTTAGCAGCGTCACTCGCTTTAATGGCACGGGATAATGATGGCCCCAACCTAATATTTCAATTCCTGCTTTATCCGGCCTTAGATGACCGTCTAAACACAGAATCTATGTCTGAATTTGAGAATATACCTGGAGGTGATCGAATTGCAGCAGAGAGAATGTGGAAATACTACCTAACTGATGTAGAAGGTGAGCCCTCTTACTTGGCCGTACCTAATCGAGCCGATGATTTAACTCGTCTGCCTCATACTTATTTAATGACGAATGATGTAGAAGTCTATCGTGATGAAGTCTTTTCCTATGCAAGCCGCTTACTAAAAGCTGGAGTACCTACTGAATTTCATTGTTATTCAGGTACATTTCATGCGTTTGAATATATGGTGCGTACCGCAGATATTTCAATAAAAGCTTTGGAACAGCAAATGTATGTTTTACGTCGAGCATTGCATTCACCACCTATGGCTAACATTAGAGAAAAGTAGCATGAATACTGTCGATATATCTTCTCTACCATTATCTGTAATTGTTATTGGTGCAGGCCCTGTGGGGTTGGTATCAGCATTGGCACTTAAATCCTATGGTTTGAGTGTTCTGGTAATTGAAGCTGATGCTGAAGAGAAAATAAGACCAGGAAGTAGGGCTTTATTTTTACACCACGATTCGCTGAAATTGTTGGAACGTTTTTACCAACCATTGGCACAACGTTTTTTTGAAAAAGGATTTGTATGGCAAGAACGGCAAACTTATTTTTCAGGAAAGCTTGTGTATTCACAAAAGATTTCAACTGAAAGATTAGGGACAGAAATTTTTCCTCCGTTTGTTAGTTTGCGCCAAAGCGAAACAGAAAAGTTGCTGCGTGAAGCGTGTAATGAAACTGGAATTAATATTCTTTGGGAAGAGCCTGTACAGTCAGTCAATGCTGATAAACAAGGTGTTCGAATCGTTACTAATAAAGCAACATATTATTCAAAATATGCTCTTGGTGCTGATGGTGCATCTTCAGAGACACGTAATTCATTAAATATTAAACTGGTTGGGGATTCATCACCAGGAACTCATATCGTTATTGATTTTATTTCGGAAAATTCTCCCTATCAGCAAAAACGAACATTTCACTATAAACACCCTCAATTAGAGGGGAGAAATGTATTAATTATCCCTTTTGCTGGAGGTTGGCAAGTAGATTTGCAATGTAAACCAGATGACGATGTTGATTGGATGATAAGCCAGAAGGGGCTAAGATCTTGGTTATCAAATTTGATTGAAGAACGTTTTTTATCGAATATAGATTGGGTATCCACTTATCGCTTTAATCAAGTCGTCGCTGAATGTTTTGTTGATGAATATAGACGTGTTTTGTTGGTTGGTGAGGCAGCGCACTTATTTCCACCTTATGGTGCCAGAGGGCTTAATAGCGGTATCGCAGATGCGGATGTGGCTGCTCAAGCTATTACATTAGCCACAGTCTCAACTTCTGAATCTCGGCGTAAAGGGTGTATTAACGATTTTGATCTATCTCGCAGGACGGCAGCTATAGAAAATTGTCGCGCAGCAAAACAAGCATTGAATGCAATTCGAACCCCTCGGTTAATTGATAAAGCAAAACTTATTGCTGCCTTACTCCTGAGTAATGTTTATAAACCATCAGCTCGTTGGCTTGATGCTGCACCATACGGACCCGCACTCACTCAAAAAAGATTTCCAACTCGTTATTGATGAAAGGTCAAATAAACATGAGTAAATATCGAGAGGCAGTTGTAGAAGAGTTATTAGAACGTCATGAAAGTGTGCTGCAAAACATCACCTTTTCATTGAACGGAATGACTTGGGATTTAATGCCTGGTGTGTATGCGCCACACTTAACGAGAGGTGCATTACTTTATCCGAATTGGCTGCAATTCAATCAAGAAACAAGATTTTGTGAGATAGGTTGTGGAATGGGATATCTTTCCGTTTTAGTAGCACTTACTGGTTGTAAGCATGTCCTAGCTACAGATATATCATCCGTTGCAGTTGAAAACACATTAAGCAATGTTAAGAGACACGGTGTTCAGGAACAAGTTGAGGTGATACAAAGCAATCTATTTAATGAAATTGAAACTGGTAGACAATTTGACATCATTTTTTGGAATTCCAGTTTTGTAGATGGGTTACCACAGCGACCAGAATCAGAATTAAATTCGGCTATTTACGATTATGGATATGAAACGCACAAACGTTTTTTAACTGAAGCGTTTAATTATTTATCTCCTATGGGAAAGGTTTTATTAGGATTTACTGATCTAGGGGACTTCAATAAATTATGTCGTGAAGCAGAACGTTTGAATCGGCATATTTCTATTTTACGTGCAGCTTATGTAGATACTAAACTAGGTGGCTTAACTTATCAATTACTTGAAATAACAAAAAAGTTGAAAGCAAAATAATAAATAAACAAGATCCCACCTATTTTTCAGTTAAATAGAATTTCATGTTTATAAGGAATTACTCTTAATTATTATTTTAATCAATTGTTTTTCTGAATCACAAGTCGTAAGCATTGTTTAAATAATTAACTTAATATTAGCTTAAAATGGAGATTTATATGGAAATCAATAGCATTGAACTTACAGAATCAATCAAAACATTGATTATTGAACTTAGCCCAATCGAAATTCATGATTTAAAGGGAGATGAACATTTAGTTGATCAACTAGGATACCAATCTTTATCCATGGCAGAGCTAGCGTTTGCATTAGAAGACAAGTTTAAATTAGCCCCCATTGATAGAGCGACTGCTCACAGAATTCAAACAGTAGACAACATCATTGCCTACATTGAAGAGCAAATAAAACGAGAAGGGAATATTTATTATGATTGATTTAACAGAAAAAAAAGCTATCAGTAAAATAGAAGCAATTAGTCGGTTTACTGAGCTTGCTGATTACATTATTCCTTTTACTATCAGGTCTATTTCTGAACTAAAAGTTGCTGACTGTCTTGTAGATGGAGCTAAATCAGTCGCAGAGATTGCTAAAGAAGTTGGTGCTAACGAATTTGCTCTTTATAGAGCAATGCTGGCATTAGCAAGCAAAGGAATTTTTGCAGAGACAGATGAACCTGGGATATTTGAACAAACGGCGATGTCTGAATTATTAAGCACCCGCTCTACGCTTTCGCTTCGAGATGGATACCGTATGCTTCATGCAGACATTAAAGCTTGGTCTCGTTTTGATTATAGTTTGCGTACAGGAAAAGCTTGCTTCGATATAGTCCACGATCAAGATTACTGGGACTTTTGTGCTTCTCATAAAGATTATAGTCTGATGTTTGACAACGCTATGGCGACGTTTACTCCACTGGAATATCGTGCAATTTTAGCCGCATATGATTTCTCTGGTATTGAAACTATTGTGGATATTGGTGGTGGAAATGGTAGATTATTATCTCTCCTCCTTAAATCTTTACCGCATGTAAAGGGTAAACTGTTTGATCAACCCCATGTTGTTGATAAAGCTCATTTGACTCTGGAAAATGCAGGTGTCCTTTCTCGATGCGAAATCCACGGCGGCAGCTTTTTTGATACAGTACCAGAAGATGGCGACCTCTATATTATTAAACGCGTGATTTACGATTGGGACGACGAACACGCTGGCAAAATCCTCTCAAATGTTGCTCAGGCTATGAACCCTAGCGGCAAAGTTGTTGTTATTGATCCTGTACTTATCCCTGGTAATAGTGCCGATCTAGGTACCACTTATTCTCGTATCTACGATTTATTAATGATGGCTATGGTTTCAGGCCATGCTCGTAGCGAAGAGCAGTCTGCAATGTTGTTTGATAAGGCTGGTCTGAAATTGACACGTGTAATCCCCACAATGTTATTCCCCATCGTGGAGGGGATTAAGAAGTAAAAATTTCCTTTTAATTACTTAACAATGCAATTACACCATTAGAAACTATTACTTGGTGGTTAAATAATGAACTATCTTGATGAAGTACATTTTAAGGATCAGGCAACGAGTCCATCAGGAGAAACAGCTATATTGCACAAATATAGTCAAGAATGGATATTAATGCGTAGAGCAATGAGTGATTTTGCTTTACGACTGCGACGTCAATTTTATTCACTTGAAGAACTAATAAGTGATCTAGCGAATATCTTAGGGATTGATACTGAAGATATAGATCCAAGTGATAGTCTTATTGAATGGGGGCTTGATTCAATCAGAACAATGGAATTGGCCAATATTTGGCAAACTAAAGGAATTACTGTCAAGTTTGCTGAACTTATGTCAAAACCATATCTTGATGCTTGGCTTTCTATACTGAATAACGCTCCAATCGCCCAGTTACCGAGTGAATTGCCCTCTTCAGGAACAGGGCCTTTTGCTTTGACACCTGTGCAACATGCATATTGGATTGGTCGAGAAAACCATTTCGCCTTGGGGGGTGTGAGCGCACATTTTTATGTGGAATTTCATATTCGTGATTTAGATATTACTAGGCTGAATATCGCCATTGCACATATGGTTGAACGGCATCCGATGCTATGTTGTCGTTTCTTAGAAGATGGCACACAACAGGTGATACAAAACTGGCAATGGAAAGGAATCTCTGTATGCGATTATGGTGATGTGTCAAGTCAGTCTGAAGAGGGAAAATATTTCCTTCAACAGCTCAGGAAAAAATGGTCACATCGTAAGCTTGCAATAGAAGAAGGGATTGTATTCGATTTTAATATTAGTCGTTTCTCTGAAGAAATGATTATCCATTTTGAAGTGGATTTATTAGTTGCGGATGTGCTGAGTATTAGAATAATGCTTAAGGATCTTGCATTGGCTTATCAAAAACAAACCACGTTACCTGCCATTCGAGCTACTTTCTCAGATTATCTATTGTGGAAACAAAAGTATGATCGACAGGAATATGAACAAGCCAGATTATACTGGTTGGATAGAATAGAACGAATACCATCACAGATTGTTTTACCACTACAGACCACTCCTGAATCAATTACCACTGTTCAATTTAAACGTCGTTCTCGTTGGTTATCTCATTATCATGTGCTTCAACTGAAACAAATGAGTATGCAGAATGGTATTACATTACCAATTTTGTTCACGACAATTTATGGTCTTGTACTATCCCGATGGTCCAACATGACACATTTTTTTATTAATGTGCCAATTTTTGATCGTCAAAATATTCTTCCAGATATCAACCAAATGGTTGCAGATTTTACAAATATTTTAGTACTGGAACTAGACCTCAGAAATGTACAGACATTGCAACAAGCATGTGCAAAACAGCAGCGTATTTTTCAGGAAATTATGGGATATCAAAGTTTTTCTGGTGTAGAGATCTTGAGAGAGATTGTTAAACGGAATGGTGGGGAGTTTATCACATCTGCTGTATTCACAAGTGGAATAGGCATGGGTGAATTAATTGATGAAGACGTCAAAGTAGTGTTAGGCAATCCTGATTATATGATTTCTCAAACTCCGCAAGTTTTGTTAGATCACCAGGTTGTAGAATATAACGGAGGGTTACTAATTAATTGGGACAGTGTCGATGAGCTATTTCCGGCAGGATTATTAGACGACATGTTCCACGCATTTGAACAATTGTTATTGCATGCATGCGAACAGTCTCATTGGGTGGAGCCCTTACCGGATATTTTACCTTCGCATCAACAGGCTGTTCGCCGGCAAGTAAATCATACCCAATACACCTTCCCGACCGCTTGTTTACATCATGGTTTTCTTGAACATGCCCGTATCCAACCTGAAGCCGTTGCACTGCAATGGGGGGATTCTGGCCGCTGGAGTTATGGTGAGTTACTCACACATGTTCAAGGTATCGCGGAAGCATTACAAGTCAATGGTGTATCAAGCGGTGCATGTGTCGCAGTGTCATTACCCAAAAGCCCGGCACAAGTGGCCGCTGTTTTAGCTGTCTTGTCACTGGGGGCTGCCTATGTTCCGGTGGGAGTGGAACAGCCAACAGAACGCAGAAACAGAATCTATCGCAATGCGGGGTTGAGCGCAATACTCACGGAGCAGAAGCAAGTGGCGAGTCTCCAGAGAGTGAATGATTGTCCCGTTATCGCTGTGATGGATGAAGCAGGCACTTGTCTGCGTAGTGAGGTGCTCTTACCGAAGGTGACAGTAAATGAGCTGGCATTGGCCTATGTTATCTATACCTCAGGGTCAACGGGGGAGCCGAAAGGTGTTGAGATGACACATCAGGCAGCGTGGAATACGGTGGTGGGTATTAATGCCCGTTTTTCAGTGAATGCATCAGATAAAATCCTGGCTCTTTCGGCGTTGGACTTTGATTTATCTGTTTATGATATTTTCGGACTGTTAAGTGTCGGGGGCTCTCTCGTGTTACCGGCAGAATCGGAGCGCAGAGATCCCTATCGCTGGCAGGCAGACATTGCACGTTATGGGATCACCATCTGGAACAGCGTGCCGGCGTTACTGGAAATGTTACTCACCGTGGAAGAGGGCTCGCTGGCTACACTACGTTTAGCTCTGCTCTCCGGTGACTGGATTGGTCTGGATTTAGCCGAGCGGCTGAGATACCGCAGCCCCTCAAGTTGTTTTATTGCGTTGGGGGGTGCGACTGAAGCGGCTATATGGTCGAATTGGTACGAAGTCAAAGAGGCATCACCCGACTGGCTTAAAGTGCCTTATGGATACCCTCTGAGTAACCAACAATACCGAGTTGTGGATAGCCAGGGGCGGGATTGTCCAGATTGGGTGAGTGGTGAATTATGGATTGGCGGTACAGGTATTGGTATAGGTTATCGTGGTGATGCGGCCCGGACATCTGAGCAATTTATCATATCCAATGGGGTTCGGTGGTATCGTACCGGGGACTTAGGACGCTATTGGCCGGATGGTTGTATAGAGTTTTTAGGACGTAATGATTTCCAGATAAAAATCCGTGGACATCGTCTGGAGCTGGGGGAAATAGAATCTGCATTATGCCGGCATCCATGGGTCCGGGAAGCAGTTGTTTTAGTCATTGGTGAACGAAATAAACGTCTGGCGGCGGTGCTGTCATGTCAAGACGGTATTGAACACTCAGTATTACAGGATTGCATTGGTGAATATCTCGTTAAGCATTTGGCGAGTTATGCATTACCGAGTCAATACATCGTGGTGGATAGTTTCCCGTTGACAAGTAATGGCAAGATTGATCGCAATGCCTTGATGTTGTTATGCCAACAACAGGTTGTCGGGCAGGCAATACCACCGGAAGGGGAGCTGGAACAACGAATTGCTTTGATATGGCAGGAGTTATTGGGGATTGAAGCGGTTAATCGGGATGACCACTTTATGAGCTTAGGGGGGAATAGCTTATTAGCCACCCAGTTTATTGAGATATTGAAGCGAAATGGTATTACAGGTGGAACGTTAACAAATTTTTTACGTCACCCAATACTCAAAGATTTTACTAAGACATTAAGATTATTAGATTCAACGAAAAATGCCTCCCGTAGTTATGTGATAGACCACGATTCAGTGAATCGTTTTCTGGACTTTGAAACCACTCCGGTACAAAGAGCATATTGGCTTGGGCGTTTGCCGCATTTTGACTTGGGGGGGATTTGTTGTCACTACTATATGGAATTCATTGCTGACGATATTGATATTCATAAATTGCAATCAACACTTAATCAGTTGATCAAACGCCATGATGCCTTACGAACAATATTTCCATCAGAAAGTCATCAACGTATCTTAGCAGAAGTTCCTGAATATATCGTAAAAGAAACCTATTTTAATGAATCATTAGAATCTCAGATAGAGAATGTCAGGAATTTTTTATCTCATTATGTTTTTGATCCGACTCATTGGCCGCTATTTAATGTTCAGGTTGTAAGAACGCAACATCAAACACGAGTGATGCTCGGTATTGATAATATCATTATGGACGCATTGAGTATCAATGTAATGTTGAACGAATGGAGTAAGTTATACGCAAGTCAGCCTATTGATAAATCACCAGCGATTAATTTTCGAGATGTTTTGCGTAATCGGAAAGAAGATCATCAACAAATACAGGCTGCATGGCAATATTGGTCGGAGCGGTTTGATCGGTTATCGCCAGCATTATTACCACTTGCCAAATCACCAGAAACCCTAACGCACCCCCAATTTATACGTCGTTCTCGTTATTTGAAAAGTGAAAACTGGCAACAGCTTAAGTTATTATCTCGATATTATGGGGTTACGCCATCCGTATTATTAGCGACTGCGTTCTCTGAAATTTTAATCAGGTGGTCAGGACAGCCCGCCGTTACCTTATGCATGACGACATTTGAGCGTCCATATCATCATCCTGATATTCAACGTTTATTAGGTGATTTTACCTCACTTATACTCCTTCCATATACACCTAACGCTGAAGATAACTGGTTGCAACGTCTGCAACAGGTGCAAGAAGACCTTTGGGGTGCACTTGCACATAATAGTGTTTCAGCCATGGATATCACCAGAGAGTTGAGCCGTAGACGAGGTGAAACAATGTTAATGCCAATTGTCTTCACTAGTACTTTGGGCATCGATATCACTGCACCTTTTGAATTGAGTTTTGGCCATTATGACTGGGGAATCTCTCAAACTCCGCAAGTTTTGTTAGATCACCAGGTTGTAGAATATAACGGAGGGTTACTAATTAATTGGGACAGTGTCGATGAGCTATTTCCGGCAGGATTATTAGACGACATGTTCCACGCATTTGAACAATTGTTATTGCATGCATGTGAACAGTCTCATTGGGTGGAGCCCTTACCGGATATTTTACCTTCGCATCAACAGGCTGTTCGCCGGCAAGTAAATCATACCCAATACACCTTCCCGACCGCTTGTTTACATCATGGTTTTCTTGAACATGCCCGTATCCAACCTGAAGCCGTTGCACTGCAATGGGGGGATTCTGGCCGCTGGAGTTATGGTGAGTTACTCACACACGTTCAAGGTATCGCGGAAGCATTACAAGTCAATGGTGTATCAAGCGGTGCATGTGTCGCAGTGTCATTACCCAAAAGCCCGGCACAAGTGGCCGCTGTTTTAGCTGTCTTGTCACTGGGGGCTGCCTATGTTCCGGTGGGAGTGGAACAGCCAACAGAACGCAGAAACAGAATCTATCGCAATGCGGGGTTGAGCGCAATACTCACGGAGCAGAAGCAAGTGGCGAGTCTCCAGAGAGTGAATGATTGTCCCGTTATCGCTGTGATGGATGAAGCAGGCACTTGTCTGCGTAGTGAGGTGCTCTTACCGAAGGTGACAGTAAATGAGCTGGCATTGGCCTATGTTATCTATACCTCAGGGTCAACGGGGGAGCCGAAAGGTGTTGAGATGACACATCAGGCAGCGTGGAATACGGTGGTGGGTATTAATGCCCGTTTTTCAGTGAATGCATCAGATAAAATCCTGGCTCTTTCGGCGTTGGACTTTGATTTATCTGTTTATGATATTTTCGGACTGTTAAGTGTCGGGGGCTCTCTCGTGTTACCGGCAGAATCGGAGCGCAGAGATCCCTATCGCTGGCAGGCAGACATTGCACGTTATGGGATCACCATCTGGAACAGCGTGCCGGCGTTACTGGAAATGTTACTCACCGTGGAAGAGGGCTCGCTGGCTACACTACGTTTAGCTCTGCTCTCCGGTGACTGGATTGGTCTGGATTTAGCCGAGCGGCTGAGATACCGCAGCCCCTCAAGTTGTTTTATTGCGTTGGGGGGTGCGACTGAAGCGGCTATATGGTCGAATTGGTACGAAGTCAAAGAGGCATCACCCGACTGGCTTAAAGTGCCTTATGGATACCCTCTGAGTAACCAACAATACCGAGTTGTGGATAGCCAGGGGCGGGATTGTCCAGATTGGGTGAGTGGTGAATTATGGATTGGCGGTACAGGTATTGGTATAGGTTATCGTGGTGATGCGGCCCGGACATCTGAGCAATTTATCATATCCAATGGGGTTCGGTGGTATCGTACCGGGGACTTAGGACGCTATTGGCCGGATGGTTGTATAGAGTTTTTAGGACGTAATGATTTCCAGATAAAAATCCGTGGACATCGTCTGGAGCTGGGGGAAATAGAATCTGCATTATGCCGGCATCCATGGGTCCGGGAAGCAGTTGTTTTAGTCATTGGTGAACGAAATAAACGTCTGGCGGCGGTGCTGTCATGTCAAGACGGTATTGAACACTCAGTATTACAGGATTGCATTGGTGAATATCTCGTTAAGCATTTGGCGAGTTATGCATTACCGAGTCAATACATCGTGGTGGATAGTTTCCCGTTGACAAGTAATGGCAAGATTGATCGCAATGCCTTGATGTTGTTATGCCAACAACAGGTTGTCGGGCAGGCAATACCACCGGAAGGGGAGCTGGAACAACGAATTGCTTTGATATGGCAGGAGTTATTGGGGATTGAAGCGGTTAATCGGGATGACCACTTTATGAGCTTAGGGGGGAATAGCTTATTAGCCACCCAGTTTATTGAGATATTACGTCGACAAACAAATATTGCCATTAAGCTTGAAGATTTCTTGCGTTCTCCTTCTATTGCTAGCTTAGCGGAAAATTTGATGCGGCAACAGCAAGCCATATTAGATGAGGGGATCATATGATGGTTGAAAATATCATTGTGACTTTAAGAAATTTTGGCATTGAACTTTGGGTTGATGGTGAGCAATTAAGATTTAAGGCTCCGCCGGGTGTTTTTACCGATGTATTGAAGCAGCAAGTTAGAACACAAAAAACAGCTATCATTGAATTGTTGAAAGCGGAAGTTGATAATTCAATTGTTGTCGATTCTAAAGCATTATTTGAACCATTCCCATTGACTCCAATTCAAGAGGCCTATTTGCTCGGACGCAGCCGCGGTATGCTATATGGCGGTTTACCATGTCAGGCATATTTAGAGATAGATGTATCACACTTACTTTGTGATAGATTTGAACAATCGTTGAATGAAGCCATTAAGCAATATGCTGTTTTGAGAACACGTATCAGTGAAGATGGTTATCAGCAGGTATTGACAGAATTTGATTATCAAACAGTGCAGATAACACCAGACGTACCAATAAACATATCGGAAGACATTCTCACTCAGCATTGTTTAAAGATTCGCGAACAGATGCTTACTGCAAGTCTTAAACGACAAATCAATAGTTGGCCCTTATATCAGATGGTGTTGACGCCACGAACTGACAAATCTGTAATCATTCATTTATTAATGGATTTAATGGTTATGGATTTTGTCAGTGTGAACATGCTATTAGAGTTTTTAATCGCAAGAACAAATGGCGATATAAACTCGTTACCTATCAGCGATGTCAATTTTCGTGATATTGTCATTCATCAACAACGCCTCAAAACATTCCCCAATTACTATCAAGCTCGTCAATATTGGCGAGATAGAATCAATGATCTGGGTACTGCTCCCAATTTACCGATGAATAAAAATGCCGATCCTTACGCGATAACGCACATTAATAGCTTTAAGCGTATGTTTTCTAAGCTTAGTCAAAAAGTACTTCAAGGATTACGAGAACAAGCTCAACAGCAGAGGCTGACCTTAACAGCTCTTCTATTAACAGTTTTTATCGAGGTCATTCGGCGTTGGAGTAAGAATACTGATTTTGTATTAAACCTAACGATGATGAATCGTCCTAGATTACATGAAGATGTTCAGAGTATTCTCGGTGATTTTACAGAAATTATCTTATTTCAATGTAGTTATTCTGCCAATCTAAGTTTTGCACAACGAGCTCAAAACATACAAACACAACTATGGAAAGAAATGCAGCATAGCATTTATTCTGGTGTAGAGGTATTACGCGAAATAGCTAAAGAAAAAGGAAGGGATGCAGCGTTCTTACCTATTGTATTTACCAGCACTGTTGGAACCACGGAAGAAAATCGTTCAATAGAGTTGCGCTTACGCGATGGTATCACATGGACACCACAAGTATGGCTTGATTGCCAATTACTTGAAGCAGATGGGCAAATATACATGAACTGGGATTATCGAGCCGACGTGATAGAACGTCGTGCCTTAGAAGATATGTTTGCGGCTTACAAGCAAATATTAGATGACATTGCATCCCAAGATTTTGATTGGCAACGTGTGAATAGTGTCGTGCGCGATTCACGGAGCATTGGGACAAATATTCCAACTTCTAGTCCCTATCAAGGGCATCTATTACACCAACCGTGGCTACAATCTTTACATCGATTTAAGCAGCGTACAGCTGTTGTCGATAGCGGTCAGCAATTGACTTACCAGCAACTCTATAATGCGGTTTGCCACTTGGCTCACAAAATTGATCAGTGTGCGCCCGGGCAATTAGTTGCTATCGTGATGGATAAAGGCGTTGAACAGGTTATTAGTGTTCTAGCCATATTAATCAGTGGACGTGCCTATGTGCCTATCGATGCTTCACAGCCAGAGGCTAGAAGAGAACTCATTCTCGAAGATGCTGATGTTGATTTGATACTGACTCAACCACAGCTTGCCATTCAAATGACCTTTAAAAAAGGCAAGGTTATTGTCGTTGAGCCTTATTTGTCTGAGGGACAACCTTATGACGTGAAAGATATTACACCTGAATCTTTAGCTTATATTATATACACATCGGGAACAACAGGTCAGCCGAAAGGGGTTGCGATGAGTCATGAGGCATCCATGAATACAATTCTGGATGTTAACCACAGGGTATCATTATCAGAAGAAGATGTAGTCTTTGGTTTAGCAAATTTGAGTTTTGATTTATCAGTATATGATATTTTTGGTCCCTTATCTTGTGGTGCAAAATTAATACTCCCAGATCCTACATTACGTTCCAGTCCTCGATATTGGTGTGAACTTTTAGTGCAACATCAAATAACTTTGTGGAACAGTGTGCCTGCTCAAGCTGTCATGCTCTATAACTACCTGATAGCAACATCCGATATCTCTATTGATTCTCTACGAATTATGTTACTGAGTGGAGATTGGATTCCGGTTACACTGGCTGATAATTTTCATAAAATTATTCCTGATTTAGACATTGTGAGTTTAGGAGGAGCAACCGAAGCTGCAATTTGGTCTATTTGGCATCAGATTGAAGCTCAGGACAATCAACTTGAACGTATCCCATATGGCAGAGCCTTAACGGGGCAACAAGTGCAAGTGTTTGATCACCAGTTTGAACTGTGTCCTATTGGTGTAGTAGGAGACATATATATTTCTGGGTTAGGGTTAGCAATAGGTTATTTTAATGATGAGGAAAAAACTAAGGCAAATTTCATTTATCACCCTCAATCAAGCCAACGAATTTATAAAACAGGTGATCTAGGACTTTATCTTGATAATGGAGAGATAGAATTTTTAGGGCGCAATGATCAGCAAGTCAAAATCCGTGGTCATCGAATTGAATTGGATGAAATTAGTTCAATTTTAGAAAAACATTCTGATATTGTTTCAGCCGTCGTTATTCATGATAAACAGGAAAATTTTGAACAATTGGTTGCATTTGTTGTTCCTAACATGCTTTCAAAATACCTCATTCAGCAGCGTAAAGAATGGCTACATAATTTATCGAATCAATTAAATGTGGTACAGAAATCAAGTGCTTTATTTAATCAAGAAGCGTTAATTATGATGACGTCCCGTCTACGTCAAGTCATGACATTATATATTATGCGATTATTGCAAGAGTTGAACCTTCCACAACAATGGTCTATTGAGTGTTTAGTTGATAATTTATGCTTATCAATACAATACGAACGGTTAATCAAACGCTGGATCATTTTATTGGCACAAGAGGGATATATATCGCAATCTCAGCATCATCTTTATTCTATTAATATATTGGATAATGATGGACTTGATGAAAAATGGTGGAAGATATATGAATTAGGTTTTCAGTGTAATTACCCCTCCGCGTTATTGGATTATTTTCGTAGCAGTGCTAATCAATTATTGGACCAGTTACAAGGCAAAACACATCCGACACATTTGTTTTTTCCAAAGGGTAGTAAACATATTGCTAAAGCAACTTTTAGAGATAATCCTTCTGCAAGTCTATGCAATATGATTAGTACGAAAGCGGTTCAACTACTTATTGAACAACATACCAAATCAAAGTCATCAACTTGTACTATCTTGGAAGTTGGGGCAGGTATTGGGGGATTAACAGAAAGTATTATAGAAGTTGTTTTAGAACAAAATGTACACTACATAATTACGGATATCTCTGCATATTATTTGAATGATCTCGCTGAGCAATATTGTCATAGAGACAATATTACTATTAAGTACTTTGATCTGCTTAAAGAACCAACTACGCAAGGAATACCTGCTAATAGCGTTGATATTGTTATCTGTGGTGATGTCTTACATGCATTACCTGATATCCCAAAAGCATTGAAAACGCTATCCAAAGTCCTCAAAGCAGGAGGGTGGTTAGTTATGTTGGAAGCAACTGATGAACATCCAGAAGCTCTTGCTTCACTTGAGCTTATGTTGGGCAGTAAGGATCATAACGAGGTACTTACGGACTTTCGAGCACCGTCTGGCCGCGCCTTTTTGACAGTGAGTGAATGGCAACAATTGCTGGAAGCTATGGGATGGGTTGTCATCACACCATTACCCAATGGTGCTCTAGCCAATATTGGCTTGCAAACTTTCATTGCGCAATATCAATTGGAAAAAAAATCTGTCGATAAAGATGATCTTTTCCAGTACTTAGCAGAAAGGTTGCCGAACTACATGTTACCAAATCGTATTGAGTTACTTGAACAACTCCCATTATCAGATAACGGTAAAGTTAATCGTAAGCAACTTTATTCTTTCATTGCACCTTATGAAAACAACCTACACCCATCGTCATCATATGTTCAATCTCTAACCAACGAAGTAGAAGAGCAGATGGCTGCTTTATGGGCATCTATTTTGAATACAGAGGTGACTGATAGAAACACTGGTTTTTTTAATTATGGTGGTGACTCACTTCTTGCCGCTAGACTTGCCGCAAAAATTGTTGAACAACAGCAGTATGAGCAACATCATTTTGACGACATACTTCGATTGTTAATGGAAGGTGGAACCATCGCTCATATAACCCAAGTATTGCAGCAACACTCCATCGTATTAGCAGACAATGACAATCAAGATGCACTAATCCTATACGACGAAGAGGTTATCCAGAATGTCTCTCGTCTTTCCACCAGAGTAGGTTATCCTGACAGTAATGTTGTTTATATAATTATTAATTTTCAACAGGATACTGATTTTGAACTGATTTCTCAAGAACTCAGTGTGTTAGGTAAGGTCATTGAGATCGGATGTAACCCAGCATTATGCGAAAGCATAGAACAAGATAAATTATTCGAAGAATGGTTACAGAGTACGCTCTCACAATTACCTGATATACGGCAAATGTATGTCAATCTTATAGCTAAAGGTGATGATGCGTTAGTGGCGCTATCGCTAGGGAGGAGACTTAACTCCGATCACTTTGCTCAGCATCTTCAGTGTTGGTTGTTATATCCAGATTTGGATAGAAATAATCCTTATGTACAGGCAGATGAAGACACTATTAAGTATTTTGTGACGTTTGATATCACTATTGTGGCTGACTCAGATCCTTCGTTGCTGTCACAAGTGAACGAACTGAGTCAATACTGCCTAGGAAATTGGGAACAGAGAATAATCTCTAAGGGTGAATTAATAGAGAAAATACTTGATCTATTCGAATATCAGCCAGAGGTGAGCAAATGAGTTATCCAATTATTGCTATCGTTGGTGCACAAGGCAGTATTGGGCAAGCATTGGCGGCAATACTTCATTTCCATGGTATGTACACATTGAGATTGGGGTCACGTCATAGCCAAAACGAATTGCCTTTTTCAAAGCCACCTTTCTTATGGAGGCTGGTAGATGGAAGTAATATCGAATCAATAAATGCATTTATTCATGGCTGTGATCTCGTCGTAAATTGTAGCGGACCATTCCATAATGTTGGTCTTAATGTTGTGAAAGCTGCAATTGAGCAACGTATTGATGTCATTGATGTCAATGCGGGTTATCCAGAACTTGTCAAACTACGTCAGCAGTTTTCTGAGATGATAGAACGACATCACATGCATGCTGTGGTTGGTTGTGGAATAATGCCAGGTTTGACAGAAGCTTTACCACTATGGGCATGCAGGCAGGTTCAAGGCATGCAACACCTGCGATTCGTATTGGTTGGTCATGATAAGTTCACCCATGCAGCTGCAAGCGATGTCATCGTCGCTGCAAAACAACGTTTGATAAGTCAATCCTCCCTTAATATGACTCACCATGCTTTACCGGCGAATTTTGCCTCCATTTTGCCAAAAGTTACTGAATTTATTGCCTATCAAGATGATGAGTTGGATTTTATTAAAAAGGTAACAGGTGTAAGAACCATTGAAGCCTGGATTGGATATCTAGGGGTACGAATACAATCTGCTTTAAAGCGTGCATTAGCTATGAATGAAGTGGCACAAGCTGCAACAGTTGTGGTTAATGCAAGTATAGCTGATCTAGCTGAGAGTCTTCCTTTTCAACATTTTCATTGCGAATTACTGGGGGAGCACAAGCAAACGTTAGCTAGCTTACAAATGCGGGGGCAGAGTGCGAGCGAATTGTGTGCGGCAGCCATTGCAACGGTTATTGAAGGGATGCTGACTCAAAAGATAACCCCAGGCGTATATCTCGGTAGCCAAGTGTTAAGTGAATCTTGGGCGATACAATCGCTCCGTAGCCATCCAAGTGTTTCTTTTCTGCATTTAGCAAAAGGCACTTTATATACAGCACCAGAGGAAGGAGTTATTTAACTATGGGAGAACAACTTCGGGCTATCGTATGCGGGGCTACATTTGGTGCTTTATATGCACAAGCCCTTTTACGTGAGGAAACGCCTTATAAGCTCGCTGGCATTATTGGGCGGGGGAATCATCAAAGTGAAAGTTTGGCAAAAAAATTAGGGGTAAAAAGACTAGTCCAAAATGAATGTATCAAAGGTACTGCGGAATTGGCATGTGTAGTAGTTCGTTCTGGATTACTTGGGGGTAATGGTTCTGATATCGCTCAGTATATGTTGAGTTGTGGTATGGATGTAATACAAGAACACCCTCTTCATGAGCGAGAACTGGTTGAGAATATCCTCTGCGCTAGAAAATATGGACAGTGTTACTATCTTAATACTTTTTACGATCAATTAGCTTCTGTCAGACAAACTTTATCTGAAATTCGAAAACTCATGGCATTGGATTCATTAGGCCACGTAGAAATAACCTGTGCTTATCAAGTTGCGTTTGCCGCACTAGATCTTTTATTTGGTTTAGGGGAACCATACTGTAAGGTAACTGATTATGAATCAAATAATAAAGTCTCTCCTGAATTTACACGTATTACCGGAAAGATTAATTCTAATATCAGTTTTGGTTTGCGCATAGATATGACGATGGATGCAAATGATCCCGATGATTCCACTCGTTTATTATTACGTATAGATGCTACAGCAGATACAGGGACTCTCATATTAATTGATACACAAGGACCTCTGCTCTGGGTGCCAAGTCCCAGGGTTCCAAAGCAAGATGTTGTGGAACAACATTTGATGAAACAACTCATTTCACTACCAAATAAGAGTTTCTCCGATGTGGTGTACCAAGATTGGCCTACAGCGATCGCACAATTAATTTGTCAAGTTCATCAACAGCGCCAATCGTCACAATGGTTAGTCAGAGCACAGCGTCATCTAGAGGTATGTCGTTTGTGGTCTACCATATCCAGTCAAATTGGCCTACCGCACAATCCGGTGCGTAAAAATGTGATTGCTCATGTAAAAGATTAAAGGTGTCAATATGCTTAATATCCATTCGCAAATGACTCATTCGGTAATCCAAATCAGTCCACCTCGTCATTATGAGAGAGTACAACCGAATAGAGGATTAGTGTGTCTGCCTCATGCAGGAGGAAATGCGAGTTTTTTTCGTGCCTGGGGTATGAAGACACCACCACAACTAGGCTTATATGCAATTCAATACCCCGGGCGAGAGGAACGTATGGGGGATAAATGCTATACATCAATGGATCAATTGATGCGTGAATTAGTACCAGTATTTTTACATCGGTTCCATTATATGCCTTATGTTTTATTAGGGCATAGTATGGGGTCGGCGGTTGCATTTGAATTGTGTCATCGGTTAGAAAAAATCAATATGGCTCCCGTTGCTATCATACTTTCCAGCCACCCACCTTTAAATAAAATTGTTTCCTCAAAATTTCATCAAAAAACAGCTCTTGAGTTGTGGCAGGAAATGGTTCGTATTGGTGGAACCCATATTGATATTCTTCAGCAGAAAGAGTTGATGAATATATTGACCCCACCCTTACGATTCGATTACCAACTGATAGAACAATATAAACCTGATTTATCAATCAAACTGACAACTCAAATAATTGTGTGTGGGGGAGATAATGATCCTGATATTGATATTGAATGTTTACAAGGATGGCAAAGTTTTAGTTCAACCCCGATAGAAGTATTGACCTATTCTGGCGATCATTTCTATTTAGTAGAGCATGCTCAAGCATTAATAGAAAAAGCCGAACAGCTCTTACGACAAAATTGCATACCATTAATTAGGGAGTCTTTGCCATGAAGAATAAGCCCCTTATTCAATTAGAATTACCTGTATCAGTTGGTCAACGCATGATGTGGTTGATGGATCATTATCAAGGCAGGTATGGAGCACTGAATTGTCCAATTATCATTGGACTAAAAGGAAAGCTTGATAAAGAGAGATTAATTCAGGCCTGGCAACTTATTATTGATCAAGTTGAGGTATATCGGACTCGTTTCATTGGTAAAGGGCAAAAGATAAGACGATATATTGTTGATAAGGAAATAGCATATATAAAAGAGATTACACTCGACATAAGTAATTCTCAAGAAACAGATCTGAACTTAATTCCTGAATTAAATTCAGCATTACGGGAAGAATTAAGACATCATTTTGAACTCAACCAATTACCTTATCGTGTAACTTTATGGCGTTTGGCCGATGAGTTAAATGTGTTATGTATTAATCAACACCATTTAATCACTGATGCAGTATCTTGTGGGTTGGTCAGCCAAATGTTAGGTCAGGCTTACGAGCAGAAGGTTTTACCGAAAATTTCCCACCAATTCAGTGAGTTCGTGGAGTGGGAACAAACGTATTTAAATAGTCAAGAATACCGCAACAGCATAGAGTTTTGGCAACAATCGTTGAAAAATGTGCAGTTTCCTAAATTGCCAAGACGAAATCGGGAAGTATCTGTTCCTTTGGCGCAGGATACTATCACTTTATACCGAGGGCATATTGATAGTAACACAGAGCATCAACTAAAGAATTTGGCGAAAGCCAACAATACGAGCCTTTATAGCGTCTTACTTTCTGCTTTCATGATGTATCTATATCGACTTACTGGGCAGTCTGATTTGGCGGTTGCTACACTGCTAACCAATCGAACTTACTATCAAGACGTGATTGGATTTTTATCCAATATGGTGATCTTACGAACTCGTATCAATCAAAATTCATCGATACATGATGTAATTTCTGAGTTACGAACAATGATCTCAGGGGCGATTGCACATCAGTCTTTACCATATCAGTTGTTGCCTACTGGGACTGTTTCCTTAGATTCAATCAGAGATGTTGTATTTCAGTTGTTTCTAACAGATATAGTGCAGTTGAAATCTTTTACGAGCTTACAGGCTTTAGCCATTGATCCTCCAAATGGTTTAGCGAGACGTTTTGATCTTGATCTGGCTTTGATACCTTCTCAAGAAGGAATGCGAGTCATTATGGCGGCTTCAGATTTACGATTTCGTCCACATTGGGCAGCCCGTTTCTTGGAGGGATATATTGCTCTATTACTGAATATAGCACGGATAATATAGAGGGTTATCACGATGAATATCGCTAATGAAATCGAAGTACTTAGTGAACTAAATCATTGGAATGAAAAGATCGCCTTTATGAACCCACATGGTAATTACACACATGCAGAGTTGCATCGTATGGCACGTTGTATTGCGAATTTGTTAAGTGAGCATCACATTACCAATGGGTGCCGAGTCGTCATTGGCTTAGATGACAGTGTCTATTATGTTGCTTTGTTCCTCGCCTGTGCTCGCTTAGGTGCAACCGCCTTGCTCGTTAATCCCTATTTGCCACCAAAAAATCATGAAGATATTGTTAACGAATTAAAACCAAATTTGGCTGTTGTTCGAAAAAATATTGCGAATCACTATCATGGTATAAGTCTATTGACGGAAGAATCATTGCTGAATTCGGTAAATTGTGGTCAGCAACTGTTTTTCTTTGAACCGTCACCAATAGCTCCCTTATATGTACAATTTACTTCAGGTACAACTGGTAAGCAGAAAGCAGTACCACATCAACATCAAGATTTTTTAATTTACCGTGATGCTGTGGCGTTCAGTATGCTGAACATTACAGAAGGCGATATATTATTTTCTCTAAGCAAACTATTTTTTGCTTATGGATTTGGTAATAACCTTGTCTTTCCACTTATGACAGGATGTGCTGCGTTATTGACGCAACATCGCCCAAGTGCTTATGAAATCAATGATCTTATCTTTCAATTTGGTGTCACTTGTATGTTTTGGGTACCATCAGGTTATGCTGCCTGGCTCAAATATCGTGATAATCAGTACCTAAAGACGTTACGTTGTTTAATTTCTGCCGGAGAAGCATTGCAACCATCTCTAAGGGATCAAATAACTCAAAAATTAGGAGTTACTTTGCTGAATCAGCTTGGTTCAACAGAAGTAGGTCATGCTTATTGCGGTACACGTGGAAATTACAATCCTGATAACTCACTAGGCCATGCTTTGCCTAATTACGAATTGTCAGTACGAAACTTTCAAGGAGAAAAGCTGCTTGATGGTGATGAAGGCGAACTTTGGGTCAAAGGTCCAACCATTCCACAAAGTTATTTGAATTGTGAAAATAAAAACCTAAAAGATCTTCAGGATGGTTGGTTTAAATCAGGAGATTTAGTTATTCGACAAAATGATGGTTCTTTTCAATATATTGGGCGAGTAGACGATATGGAAATGGTTGGTGGAATTAAAATATCTCCTTTAGCTATAGAAAATGTGCTTCGACAGCACGAAGAAATTATTGATGTGGGTGTGGCGACATCTATCATTGAGGATCAAAGTAGACTTAATGCATATGTTGTCAGCTCCATACATACCCAGACGTTGGCTGAAGAACTCAAGCAATTAGCAAGAACTCAGTTAGCCCCTTACATGGTTCCTAAACAGATTATTTTTGTCAGCTCATTACCTAGAACGACTAGCGGTAAGTTGCAGCGACATATTCTTCGTTCCGCTGATTGGACTGAGAAAATACTCTCATTAATTTGCTGATATAGGATTAAGTATTATGAAGACTTTGATAATTGATAATTATGATTCTTTTACTTATAACCTGGTTCATTTATTCACTTCTGTAACAAAACACGAACCAACAGTGATCAAGAACGACTGTCCTGATTGGCGTAATTCTTGGCTACAGGATTTCGATCTTGTTGTAATTTCACCTGGCCCAGGTCATCCGGGTAATGCTGTTGATATGGGAATATCTCGAGAGGTCTTACAACAAAGAGAATTCATCAAGCCGTTGCTAGGTGTCTGTTTAGGTCACCAGGGATTATGTTTGGAAGCTGGGGCTAGAGTTTCTCATGCACCTGAGCCTATGCATGGTCGAATCTGCTCAGTTAATCATATTGGTGATGATCTCTTTCAAGGCATTCCGCAGAGATTTAAGATTGTCCGCTATCATTCACTTGCTGTTTACGATCTTCCTGAAATACTACATCCACTAGCTTGGACAGATGATAATATTCTTATGGCAGTCGCGCACCAAGAGTTGCCATTTTGGGGATGTCAGTTTCACCCTGAATCGGTGAGTAGCGAGTATGGTTTCAAGTTGATTGAAAACTTTTGCTTATTGAGCCATCAATATGATTATAAACGTACTTCTCACTTCATCTCCAATCCTGTTTCTTACCCATATCAATCTATTGATGTAGATAAAAAAACTGTTAAAGAACATAAAGTTTATTATCAGATGATGGTTGAAGAGGATGAATTGAAGGTAGGTACAGAAACCTTATTTCAACAAATTTTTACAGAAAGTGAATATGCCTTTTGGTTAGACTCAAATGATCTCAGCACAGAGCGAGGTCGTTTCTCTATAATGGGTGATGCCAGCTCAGAAGAAAGTCTATTTGTTACAGCAGATACTAGGCGGAACATACTGACGGTTAATTCCAATCAGGATAAACAATCGATTGAAAAAACAGGAATATTTGATTGGCTTCATAGGCAACTAGAGGAAGCCGAGATCGTGAATGACAATGAATATAGCTTTCCTTTTGATGTGAGGCCGGGTTGGTTTGGCTATTTGGGGTATGAGTTAAAAAAAGAAGTCGTTAGCGGTTTTATTCATCAATCTAGTATGCCTGATGCGGCTATGATATTTACAAATCGCATTATTGTTTGCGATCACAAAAAAAATCGTTGGTATGCAATAGCGATAGTTATAAAAGATAATATTTATCAATACGAACAAGCTAGAATATGGTTGACAGAGATAAAAACTAAGATTGCGAAAATAAAGATTGATACCAATTTGGATGATTTCATTTTCCCTCGCGCCGAGAATTTGAAACTACGTCATAGTGCGAGTGAATATATTAAGTTAGTAGAAGCATGTCAGGAGGAGATTCGTAATGGTGAGAGTTATGAAATATGTTTAACGAATGAAATTACTTTTGATTTAAAAGAAAATATTGATCACTTATCCTTATATTGTGCACTCAGAAAAGAAAACCCTACTCCATTTTCCGCTTTTATTCGTTGTTTAAAGCAGTGGTCAGTGCTAAGTTTTTCTCCTGAGCGTTTCATGAAAGTAGGTTGTAATGGTATTGCCGAAAGCAGACCAATAAAAGGGACACGAAAGCGTATCTCAGATGGTCAACAGGATGCTTTGATGATCAAAGACTTGTCTAGTAATGAAAAAGATAGAGCGGAAAATTTGATGATTGTCGATTTGGTTCGCAATGATCTTGGACGAGTCGCAAAAGCATGCAAAGTTACATCAGGCCCTTTATTTGAAGTCGAAAGTTTTGCCACAGTTCATCAATTAGTAAGTACCATTCGGGCTGAGTTGAGAGAAGATAAAAATGCAGTCGATTGCATAAAATATGCGTTTCCTGGTGGGTCAATGACTGGAGCTCCAAAAATCAGAGCAATGGAATTAATTGATAAATTTGAGTCGGCTGCTCGTGGTGTTTACTCTGGAGCAATAGGTTATTTTTCAGCGAATGGCTCAGCAGATTTTAGCATCGTTATTCGAACATTAATTATAAATCAACAGCATGTATCAATTGGGACGGGTGGTGCAATTATTAGTTTATCTAACCCTCGAGATGAGTTGGAAGAAATTGTGATCAAATCCAGCGCATTACTTAAGCCATTTGACTTATATTTTCCACTTGGTGAATTAGAAGATAATAGGCAGGATAAAAAATGAGTCATTTTAATGAATTCAGTTCAAATTTATACCATATCTTAGATAAAGAAATTGAAGATATTATTGATAGATTTAATCTAGCACAGACAGAACAAAGTTTAACTGCAACATTGATGATACTTGACCAGAGCACTTTATCATTATCGAAGATGTGTAAAGTGGAATTGATTGGGATCCGTAATGGTTTGGTTCTGAATTTGTTAGTCCCTTGTTGCCAATTAGAAAATGCAAAATCATCCACTATATCTTTGTTTATCAGTAATGGTAGAATTGATGTTTTAATTCATGGCAAAATCGAAATTGTATCGTGTTTAGAGGCAGATGCTATTTTTTCCATGATGCTAAGAGAGCAACAGTTGCGTTGTGCTGCATTGGCATATTATACAGACAATGCAGAATCACATATGCAACAGATAACTCAGCAATATGCTCATCAGTCTATACCGCGTCCTATAAGCACAAGCACAAAATTTTACCGTATTATTCCATTAAACTGGCAACTAATTGAGGTAAATTATAATGATCAAACTTGTATATCATCACATAACCAAATAAGAAATCAGCAGATAGTAAGTAAACAACAACATTCAGAGATTGTTAATGTTCACGTGTAGTAAAATATCCATACTTTATCAATAAGGTAAACTTACATTAATTTTATTCTATTCTATTATTTAATAACGATAGCTAAAAGTGACAATAGCTTGTCCGCAGTTAAAAGGAACCATAGAGTGAATAATCCATATAAAACAAGAATTGGTATAGGTCCTGACACATTAGATCCTATCCCCATCCAGATTCAAAATGTCAAATAACATAGCCTAATGAGGTAACTTCCTAAAAAAGGAAACGCATATGCTAACTAACATTCTTACTGATAATTTAATAAGTACACGTAATTTGTTTGTCAACCTATTGAATTTTAATGTTGAATACGAATCTAACTGGTTTATCTCGATGTCTTCTGAAAAACATGGACAAGTTTCTGCCTTTTTAAGAACGAGTGAGTTTATTCCAAACGTATATCAGAAATCTTGTCAGGGGATTATCATAACTTGTATTGTAGAAGATGTTGAATCTTATTATTTGAAGGCAAAGAAATTTGGATTCAATATTATTGAACCACCACGTGATTTGCCCTATGGTCAACGTCGCCTTCTTATTAAGGATGAAAGTGGAGCTTTGCTAGATATATCAGCACCAACTGCATCACTAGATCCCAGTTATAGATGATCCAGATCGTTTTACTCTGAAGTCTTAATAAAATAAGGTTATTAACGATGAAAGATTTTAGTCAATATAGAAAATTAGGTTGTTTGGGATCCAAATCAATGACGGACTGGTTTGCAGAGCTAGTAAATAAATATCGTACACGCATTGCATTAGTTTCTGAAACAAGAGAATTTACCTATGACCAGCTTTGGCTGGAATCTCGTTGTTTAGCTTCAACTTTTCGAAATTTTGGCCTTAAACATAATGATGTTTGTGTTTTGCAAACTGATAATAATGATGAATTTGTGTTAAGCCTGCTGGCACTATTGATAATTGGGGTAAAACCCGTGTTGGCTTTACCTACCAATCGGCATGCTGAAATCATTCATTTTGTGAATATCAGTAGAGCAACTTCGGTTATATTTTCGACGTCAATTGGAGGGAAAGAACATTCAGGCGTGATTAGAAATGTATTATCTTCTGAGTCTAATATCAGTCAGGTATTTACTTTTGGTAAATGTGATGGTGCAGTTGATATTAGCCATTTTTCCTCTCAACCATATGAACTTGGGCAGTTTAATCCTGACGTCACAGTATTTTACTTATTATCAGGTGGAACAACCGGACTTCCTAAATTGATTCCTCGACATCATACGGAATATATTTACAATATTCAATTGGCTGCAAATAATGCTGAAATGACTCAAAATTCCACTTATTTAGTCACACTGCCGATGGCACATAACTATGCACTTGGCTGTCCTGGTATTTTCGGGATTTTTTCTAAAGGAGGAAAAGTTATTCTGTCGAAAGATCCCAGTCCTGATACAAGTTTTGATTTGATTTCACAATATACTGTAACTCATGTCGCTTTAGTACCGCCATTAGCACATAGCTGGGTCAATGCTGTTAGTAGATATACAGGCAATCTAACGAGCTTAGAAGTTGTTCAGGTAGGAGGAGCTAAAGTAAGTTTGGAATTGGCTCAAGCTATTATGCAGCGTTTTCCAAACACTCTTCAGCAATCTTATGGTATGGGAGAAGGATTCTTATCACAAACCCACCGTAAAGATCCTGAGAACGTAAAACTTCAAACTCAAGGTAAGCCCTTATCCATGTATGATCAATATCGTGTTGTAGATAAAAATGGGCAAATCATCCATACACGACCTGCTCAAGGTATCCTTGAGGTGAATGGACCTTATACTATAGGAGCCTATTTTAATGCGCCTGAAGCAAATAGAGAGTCTTTTACTGGCGATGGATTCTATCGTACGGGTGATGTAGCTCAAATAAATCTTGATGGTACTTTAACAGTGATTGGCCGATCTAATGATATTATTAATAAAGGGGGAGAAAAGGTTGCGCCAGATGAATTAGAAGAACTACTAATTCGTTTTTCCAGGAGCTAAAGAAGTTGCTGTTTTTGCAATTGAAGATCATATCATGGGACATAGAATTGGTGTAGTGATGATTGCTGAAGGAAAAGTTAATCTGCCAAAAATTAAAGCATTTTTAAGAGAGCAAGGAATTGCAGAATACAAATTACCGGACAAATTTAAGTTAGTAAATGAGCTACCAAAAACCCCTGTCGGTAAACTTGATCGGAAAACAATAAAACAAAATTATCTAAATTAACCCGAATAGTTCTGTCTGTAGTGGTCAACTAAAACTGGCCACCGCTTTAGAGTTTTTCCGGTATCGATTTTCCGATTCGTTTGGTGGTAACCCGCCGTTATATTCGTGCGGCCTGAGTGCGCTGTAATACCCGACAATATATTCCGTTATCGCATGAGCAGCATCGCTGAAGCTCATGTAGCCAGTCACTGGCACCCATTCGTTTTTCAGGCTCCTGAAGAAGCGCTCCATTGGGCTATTATCCCAGCAGTTTCGGTAATCCCCCCGAAAAATCAGTGTATGCATAAGTAGAATTTTCTCCTAACCTGAAGACAGGAGGATTTCTATGAAACGATCACGTTTTACTGACAGTCAGATCATCGCCATTCTCAAGCAGGCTGAGGCAGGGACACCGGTTCCTGAACTGTGCCGGGAGCATGGCATCAGCAGTGCCAGTTTTTATAAATGGCGTTCAAAGTTTGGTGGTATGGATGCAGCATTAATGGGTCGCCTGAAAGAACTCGAGGAAGAGAACCGCCGACTGAAAAAAATGTATGCTGAAGAGCGGCTTAAGGCTGAAATTATTCAGGAGGCGATGACAAAAAAGTGGTGAAGCCATCAGACCGGAAGCGGATGGCACAGCATGCAGTTAAACACCGGGGGATCAGTATCCGTCTAGCCTGCCAGCTCTTTGTCGTCAGCGAATGTTGCTACCGGTACCGACGCGCACTGAGTCAGGAAAATCAGCGCATTGCTGACTGGCTGATTCGTATTACAGACAGCCAGCGAAACTGGGGCTTTGGCCTGTGCTATCTGTACCTGCGTAACGTGAAAGGCTTTACCTGGAACCACAAAAGGATTTACCGGATTTACTGCGAACTGTCGCTGAATATGAGGATAAAACCGAAAAAGCGACTGAAACGCGACAAACCTGAGTCCCTGAGCGTCCCTGCTGGCAGTAACGAGAGCTGGTCAATGGATTTTATGTACGATCAGTTGTCAGGCGGTCGCTCAGTGCGCCTGCTGAATATTATCGACGATTTCAATCGTGAGGCTCTGGCGATAGAGGTTGATTTTTCCCTTCCGGCCAGCCGGGTAGTCAGAACCCTTGAGCAACTGATTGAATGGAAAGGCAAACCGGCATCAATTCGTTGTGACAATGGGCCCGAATATTCAGGTAATACATTGATAATGTGGGCGGAGAGACAAAATATCATCCTCAATTTTATTCAGCCGGGGAAACCGCAACAGAATGCGTATATTGAGCGTTATAACCGGACAGTACGTTATGACTGGTTGGGTCACTATCTGTTTTATTCGCTGAGTGAGTTACAGGAATATGCGACCCAATGGCAATGGTTCTATAATCATGAACGACCTAATATGGCACTGAATGGCTTTACTCCGATGCAGTATATTCAGCGCTTATCCGATTCTACTTATCTGCCCGATTAAAAATGGGGGGATTACCTTTCCGCGCCTGCTCATAACTGACTGCTGCGTATTATCATCAAAGCAAATCATTCTAATCCCATCCTGTCCCCAACCTTATTTTTTATCCCCAAAAATGAATTACCCATTGACCTGATGATGTCCGTTGATTAGCGTAGTCAAACTTATCAATGATCCGGTCGCTTGTGAGGATCACCTTCGGGCAGCGACAGCAACACTCCTGTAGCCTGCAAGGGAGTACACCATCGTGTGGTACATCTGCGCCCCTTTGGAAGCAGATATCGTCAGTCTGATGACGATGAAGGTTGTTTTATCTACTCTTTTCCATCATGGCCAACCGGCCAGTCACCCAACGGGGAACACGTTTCCCATTGGGTCGGTGTTCTCCGTTTTTTATTCAGGAGAATACCATGCAACAAAATATACCCCCGACCACGGTGCACACTGCGCTCGTGTCTGAACATTCCTCTTTTGCTGACCTTTTTCCGCAAACCCGTTCACTGGAGCGGATGCTGTTGGAGCACACGTTCGTTAAAGCTACCGCTGTGCTATGTGAAAACTACCGGCGTGATCGGTGGCAGTGCCGAAAGGTGTCAGATACCGTTGCTTATGTCGTACCAACACGGTCGGATGCCTATGTTGTCAACGTCAAGACGACGGGCTTTAACGGCAAAGTCTCCGCTGATATGTTCGGGTTGATGGTGACCCTGACCGTATTCGGTTATCTGGCCGCACTCATGAAGCAAGGCGAGTATGCTGAGCCGTTCTGTAATCTGCGGGAATATGCGCTGCAACATCCTCAGGCTCAGTGCATTCGGGCGGCTTTGGGCTTAAAGGGAGGCGGTGATGCCAAATAATGAACTGATTATGCTGGACAGTCTTGCGCTGTTGGCCGTGTTTCCCGACAAGAGCCCGCTGGAACGGTTGTTTTTAGGATTCCTGCTGGCCAATACCGCATCAACGTTATGCGGCGATTATCAGCCGGAACAGTGGACAAGCCGACACGTGTTTGAATCACTGGTTTATCTGGTGCCGACGCGGGCGGAAACCTATTCCGTTTACCTGCCGGATACACAACTGACGGTGACGCTCTCCGCTGATGCCTTCGGACTGGCGGTTACCTCAATCGTATTGGCACGTGTTGCGGTGCTGGATGAACCGAATGAGGAAGCGTATCGGTTCTGTGCATTGCAGGAGTACGCGCAGCAGCACCCGGAAAATGACCTGATAAGAACGGTCATGACACTGAAGCCTAAAGAAGCGCTTGTCAGTCCGTCATTTCTCCATAACAACAATAATCATCACTGACGTTATCAGCCCATGAGGCTGTTAACGCTTTTCTTAAGCGCCTGACCAGGGAAGCCAAAACACCTTCCCGGTTCCGGGCGGGTGTTTTCTTTATTTAACGTGAAATCAAGGAACACCATCATGAACCCTATTTTTTTACCGGCGCCGGATGATGCCGGCACTGTATTACATGAGGCATTGTTTACCGCTCAGGTCACCGGCCTGAGACAACATCTGACAGCGCCACAGTCCTTGCTGACGGAAACCTTGATGGTCTGTGAAGCCGCCACCATGACAGAGGTAGTGCAACGTCTGAAGGTCATTCATCTGTTGGGGGATTGGCCGGTGCCGGCGCAGTTATCCGGTCAGCGGGGAGGTACTTTTTTCCCTCAGACGGTGATGATTGTTGACGCGCAGGACAGAAACGTGCTCGGCGGCCGGTTTGAGGAAGAGATTGTCTGGGCGCAGCCGGCCACGCTTACGTCGGAACGTCTGTCACTGGAACGACAACAGCAGCGGTTATGCCAGGCCGCGATGCTTGAACAAAGCTGGCAGAATACGCTGGCAGCACGTGCGTTATGGCATCAGGCGCATTTATTGTCACTGCACTTAGTGTCATCCCGTTATGAGCAGTGTGGTGACGTGCGGGATATTCTCCGGCACGGCGTATCGGTCAGTATTCCGGTGGCCGCATGATGGACACATTACGTTTAACGGTCTGGCAGGTCATTGCGGCGGCGTTGCTGAAACGGCATTTCGGTCTGAATCTGACGGATACGGCGCTGTGTGAAACCGACACGGTGGTAGCACTGATAGCCAGCGGAGTCCGGCCGTCAGAAGCCATTAACGAACTGGTGGATAAATACGACTTAACCCGGCTGAACACGCAGGTTATCCCGCGTAGTACACCTTATCTGGATATCCACGATGAGCTGACGGTGATTTTTGACAGTGGTCTGGCTGACAGGGTGTTCAGGCAGACCGGGCAGTAATCCTTTTTGTTCAATCTACCCACCGGGGGAACTGCGCCCCGACCGGGTGGTTCCTCCGGTTTATTTTTATCATTCAAGTGAGGAACTTAACCATGGCAGAATGGTGCACCAATCAACTGGAAATCACCGGCAAATCCGTCTGTATCGATGTGATGCAACAGTGGGTCTGCGGGGAAGAAGTCCCCCGTTATCGTCAGGCGGTGTTGCAAAGCTTACGCCTGTTTCTGGCCGGTTGTGCGGGGATACTCAAACCCACCAAACCGCAAACGTACACCCCATACCCGGCGCTGGTGCGCGGCACGGCGGCACCCACGGCGCAGCATCTGGCCTTTGAGCAGTGGTTGTTGCTGTTGCAGCAGAATGTGCCGTTGAATACGGACAATATTAAACGCATCGATAACCTGTACCGGCAATCTGGTCTCAGCCTGATGTCCTGGGACAACGTGCCGGAAGCGGCACGGGATGTTATCGCCCGTCTGCTGACCCGCCAGTATACCGACTGGTTTGGTCTGGTGGGCTGGTCGGAGACACCGGATATCGGCGCCTGCTGGGATAAACTGAATGCGTATCCGCAGGCGGCTCAGCCTTGTGACATGCTGATGATGATGGCAACGAATCTGGCTACCGAAATCAACGGCAACAGTGGCTTACTGAAAGGCATTCCCACCACGGCGCAGTTTTACGCAGCGCAATACGGGCTGGAATGGCCATTTGGTCACCATGTCCGCTGGGAGCGCCGCAATGTCAGCAGCTTAACGGTGCGGTTTGATTCGCCCTGGGCACCGCCTTCGGCGGAGCTGATGGGGGAACTGTCCGCGATATTTGACTGTGAAATCCGCCACTGGTACAGCGACGCGTCAGGCAGCCTCAAAGGCTACGACTGTTATGACCAGGGCGAGCATGTGGACAGCGGCTACGGGCAATCAGGCCAACACCGGCCAGCACTGTATCTGGTCACCAATGAGCAGGCGGAAACGGCGCCGGCCTTGCCGGCGATTGCCGTCGGGCAGTAACCGGTTATTTCACTGATTCACTTTATACGCATTGACCACGTCAACCGAAAGGGGAACTGTTTCCCTTTTCGGGGCGTGTTTTCCTTTTTTCACTTTTTGTTCTGCAAGGAAAACACGCAATGGCATCCCGTACGGATCATCAGAAAGCCTTTATTTCACTGTTTAAGCAAACAGCACGTCATCATTCCCGCTATCAGGTCTTCCGGGATTTTTGCAACTGCGCCATGGCGGCGATCCACAATCAGTATTGTTTCAGTGAAGAGCTGGAGCAGTATTACCTGAAAACCATTAACCGGTACGAGCGGGCCGATATGAACCGGATCGTACAGCTATTTTCCCATGTGGTACTCGGACTGGCGCAGGAACCCAATGATTTTCTCGGCAGTGTGTTTATGCAGCTGGAATTGGGTGATAAAGATCTTCAGCAATTCTTCACGCCCTGGAGTGTGGCCAGCATGATGGCAAAACTGGAGATGGCGGATATTTCTGCCTTATTGCAGGAAAAACCGTTTGTCACATTACAGGAACCGTGCTGCGGTGCGGGCTGTATGACACTGGCGGTGGCTGAAGAGCTGAGAGCGCAGGGGCATGATCCGTTGTGCAGCCTGTGGGTTCACGTCATTGATATTGACCCGCTGGCAGCGGTGATGGCCTACATCCAGCTCTCGCTGACCGGCATTCCGGCCAGAGTCACTATCGGGGATGTCCTGAGAGAGCCGGACAGTGCGCGTCACCGTTATACCCCCGCCCATTATCTGGGTAACTGGTTTCAGCGCTTGCGGGAAGCGGAGCTTATCGCCGCCTGAACGTCTTTTTTCAACCATCACGCCTTTCGGGGCGTTTTTTATTTTTAAATGACGGTAAACCCGATGGTGATGATGAAAATTAAGCAGAGGGGTTAAGTGGATCAGGGGATGAATCGAATCCGCTTAATTTTCATTTCCGTAAAAAGAGTTGAGCCTTGTTTCCGACCGGGATTCACCGACACTGAGCCACCTTTGAACCGAAAGAGGAAGCATCATGTTTCAGCGTTTTAAATCCCGTTTTATCCGACAGACACGCCCACAGCCCAAATCATTTTCGTCGGAAGATTGTCGGGGGTATTTTCAACCCCAATCAGCGGACGAATTGTTAGCAACGCCCCTGCGCCGGCAATATCTTCAGCAATTATGGCAAAACAGTGCACTCCCTGATGGGCTGTATCAGCGTTTTTACCTTGCACCGGTGAAGCAATTGCTGGGCAGTGTCCAACAGGTGCCGGCAACACCGGCAGGGAAGTGGTCAGCGTTGGGGGGCTTTGCTGACCTGACGTTGGCATTCACCACTTGTGCGATACGGCTGGCGAAAGGACATATGCTGCCTCCGGGGGCTCCGCCGGAAACCCAGGCAGCGCAAAGTCTGCTGTGGCAGGCAGTGGTGTTCTGGGCCGCGTTGTTTTACCACCTGCCGCTGTTGCGGCAACTGGAAGGGGCGCTGGAAGACGGGCATCATTGGCAACCGGGGGTCTGTGTGCCTGATAAACCCTTTCGTTTCCGCTTTCATCTCCCGGGAAACATACCATCTGCCCCTCAGGAAGTGTTTCTGGCAGCCAGTCTGTTACCGGAAAAAGCCATGACGTGGCTGGTTTCCGTACCGGAAGTCTGGTACTGCCTGATGCAGCATCTTAATGGCCGTCCGTCCACGGTGCCGCTGATTGATGCGCTGCTTCAGGAAGCAGCCGGACAGGTTCATTCACCCTTGGATAAACAGATTACTCCATCCACCGAGACAGAGGCGACTGTTGTTTCTGAAACCGGATCAGCCATTACCCCAGAAACAGCAACGATCCTCCCCGCCGGTGAAATGACCCGTTCATCTCCGCCCATGACGGACGATACTCAGACATTGTTGTCATTATTTCAATCAAATGATTGATTTCGAGAGGCAGTCTGACGGAAAAAATCACCATCATGATGTAAAACTGATCAAACGATCGGAATGGGCGACAGAAGTATTGTCACCTGTAGTTACCTAACATCATCATTTAAAAGAAAATAATTCAAAGGGTTATTTGTATTTTTGACACCTTCATGGGGTTTATGAACAGAAATCCCATGAAGGTGTGATAACAGAGGGAAAAAGAAGATGTTGCACACAGCAGAAACGTTCAATTGGGAAGAGCTATTAGAAGAGTACTTTTTTTCACACATCCTGAGACCGGATACCGAGTGGAGTTACCGGAAGGTCGTACGGGGTTTTATACAATTTATGGGGGATACAACTTCACCGGCGCAGGTGACTCACCGAGAGGTGCTCCGGTGGCGGCGTCATCTTTTGCTGGAGAAAAAACAGTCGAGCCATACCTGGAATAATAAGGTGGCGCACTTACGGGCCATCTTTAATTTTGGCATGGAACGAAAATTGCTGCCTCATACAGAGAACCCATTTAATAACGCGGTGGTGAAAAAAGCGAAGAAAAAGAAGAAAATTCTGAGTGAATCGCAGGTAAACCGTATTAATTTGTTGATGGGAAAGTTCGCGGAGGAAGAAAGGATCCAGGCAACGCCAAAGGGTGGGCGTTGTGCCCTGTATCCGACCTGGTACTGGTCAACGGTGTTGGCGACTCTACGTTTTACAGGGATGCGCCAGAACCAGTTGTTGCACCTGCGGGTGCGGGATATCAATCTGGAAGGAAATTCGATTGAACTGGGTCTGGCAGGCAGCAAGAATCACAGTGAATGGGAGATACCGATTGTCCAGCCTCTCAAGCCCCGGCTGGCACATTTGATTGAACGGGCGGTGGCCGCCGGCGCGAAAGCGGATGATCCGATTTTTGACCTCAGCCGGTTAAGTGTGCCGCACCCAAGCCGGCTTTCCCGTTACAAATACGATATTAACCGGGAAAAACAACAGCTCCGCTCTTTTTTCCGCCGGTTATCCAGAGAGTGTGATTTTGCCGTCTCCCCGCACCGGTATCGTCACACGGTGGCTTCAACGCTGATGAAATCGCCGGATCGCAACCTGCCGCTGGTGAAACGATTACTGGGGCATCGTAATGTCGCAACGACGATGGAATACATTGATCTCGACATGGAAGTGACAGGGAAAACACTGGAGCGGGAACTGGGGTTATACACCGACCGCTTTGATGCGTGTTCCGATGAGCATGAATAAAATGGATTAAAAAAAACAGGGCGGGACTCAGGCGGAATTTAGGCGGTAGCTTGTGTGAGCCACCCTGTAATCTTGTCTAAACCTTTTTTAAACACCACAATAGCGTGCAAATTGTCATTTAACATCTTATTAACTATTGTTTGTTTTTAACGCATTTGTCAGGAAATTTAACAAACTCTGACAAACCCGCATCAAATCTTGGTGCCCGGAGGCGGAATCGAACCACCGACACGGGGATTTTCAATCCCCTGCTCTACCGACTGAGCTATCCGGGCTAACGGGGACGCATTAAACCGTATTCACTCCAATCCGTCAACGACTTTCTGCATAAATTTATTTAAGTGCTTGCAATTCACTCAAGTAGTTATAAATATAAACAAAAGGTGGAAAGACAAATTCCTTTCCACCCTTTGTTTGTGGTGATTAATTAACGACGATAGCTTTTCTGTGCATTATTTACTTTCATCAGATAACGGCGTGATTCAGCCGATGGGTGTTTACTTGTCAGTGTCTCATAAACATCGCCCGGAGCCATTGAATTGATTATCTGAGCAGCTTTCTTCTTATCACTGGAAAATACCCTTAACACACTGCCCGCACCACCATTATATGCTGTGATAACCGCATAGCGACGAGAGGTTGCATTTTGGATTTCACCTAAATAGATACTCTGTAATATCGCCAAATAAGCGGTGCCTGCATCAATGTTATTTGCCGGGTCAAAAAGATAATTGCGGCTTGGTTGACCAGATTTGCCCTGCATCTTGAACACATCCTTTCCGGCAGTATGTTGAACGACCTGCATTAATCCCAGAGCATCGGCATGGCTGACGGCGTAAGGGTTAAAACTGGACTCTGTTTGCATAATGGCAAGGATTAGCGATTCATCAACACCATATTTAATAGACGCTTTGCGAACCATTGGCAGATATTTATGAGCTCGTTTATCCAGATGGTTAGGAATTAACTGTATGGTGACAGACCAAATTACATGTAGCCCTGATTGACGTTTCTGTAATTTATTCTGGAGCAGGTAATTGGCAAAATGGTTTGCTCTCCATTCCCAGCGAATTGGTTCACCCGTGTTATCCAAAACTTGTCCATATAGAAATGGTTCTTTGCTAATCTCGATATCATTAGAATCAGAATAAAGATCGATAGACCCTGGATCATCACCCATCAATAACGTTGTTACAATCGCCTTGCGTAAATGTTCAGTAGGATCAATAGGAGATATTGTTTCAATGGTGATCGTCCCCGCTTCAAAATTGATATGGCTGCGGGTTTTATATTGATCTGTATATTTTACGTAATCTTTAGGACCGGCGATTAAAACTTCTTGTAATCCCCAGATATTTTCAATGTCATGAGCGAATTGCCCTATTAAGATATCAAAGCCATTAGTGTCTTTTATATATTCTTCTTTGTATTCAAAATCTTGTTTACTAGAGCAGGAAATTAGAAATGGGGTAAGCAGAAGTAGTGCCAGCAGTCTTTTCATTTTATGATGCCGTTGGGTATATAGGGTAAATTCTCATTTATTGGGTGATTTTTAGATCCTGGTTTCACCCAATAAATAATAGATGTTAAAAATTATTTTTCTGGCGGAGTGTAACCGTCAATTTGAATATCTTTCCCTTCAAACAGGAATTTCACCATTTCTTGTTCAAGTAATTTGCGATCTTCTGGCTTCATAGTGTTTAATTTCTTTTCATTAATCAGCATGGTTTGTTTGCTCATCCATTGTTGCCATGCCTCTTTAGAAATTTCATTGAAAATACGTTTACCCAGTTCCCCTGGATATAACTGAAAGTCTTGGCCTTCGGCTTCTCGTTGCAAAAAAGTACAAAAAATAGTTCTGCTCATGCTAGATCCTCTAAATCCTCAAAATAATGGAATGGAGCAAAAAATAGTGGGACAAAGTTTAGCCCAACTGCTGCAAAAGATATTCAACGGGCGCAGCCAATCCAATTGCTGCTGGCTGGCGTAAGTTATACCAAAGTCCTTTACTTTCATCCATGCAGGAATCGAAAGATAAGATATCGATTTTAATGGGGACGATATCCAGATGAAAATGGCTGAATGTGTGGCGAAATGCTGTTAGCTGTTCAGGCTTGTTATGAGAAATACCCGATGCTTTCAGCCACAGTTCCAGTGAAGTTGCATCAGTAAATTGCGGGAATGCAAATAGTCCGCCCCAGATGCCGGATAGTGGACGTTGTTCTAACCAAACTGTATCGCCATGCTGCATCAATAAAAAGTAAGCTGTTTTTTCAGGAATACTCTGTTTCGGTTTTTTCCCGGGATAGTTTGCCCAGCTATGGTTGGCATAAGCGATGCAACCTGCATTGAGAGGGCAAATTTCACATTTGGGTTTACTGCGGGTGCATACCATCGCTCCCAAGTCCATCATCGCCTGATTAAAATATTCAACACCCAGTTTGGGTGTAACACGGGTACTGATATCCCATAATTGGTTTTCCACCTCTTTTTTCCCCGGCCAACCATCAACGGCATAGCAGCGAGCCAGAACGCGTTTCACATTGCCATCAAGGATAGGAAAGTGTTTTCCTTGAGAAAGTGAAAGGATGGCACCTGCGGTAGAGCGGCCGACACCGGGCAAAGCAACGACGTCATCAAAAGTAGTCGGGAATTTTCCATGATGCCGTTCAACAATTTGTTGAGCCGCTTTGTGCAAATTACGGGCTCGTGCGTAGTACCCCAAGCCAGTCCATAAATGCAGAACTTCATCCAATGGCGCTGCTGCCAGTGATGCCACATCAGGGAAACGTGAAATAAACTTCTGGAAATAAGGTATAACTGTCGCGACCTGTGTTTGTTGCAGCATCACTTCTGAGAGCCAGACGTGATAGGATGTTTTTTCTAACTGCCACGGCAGGGTCTTGCGACCATAACGGTGATACCATTCAAGTACTGCTTGTGAAAATTGCTCTGCTTCCATCATTAGAATAATTGTCTTTATATCTGATAATAGTTTCGTGAACAGGATTGCAACATAGTGTAACCTCAGTGTAAACCCGAACTTTGTTTCGAAGCGCCACACAATTTAACATTAAAGTTGTGCTTACAGGCATCGAACTTGATAAACTCAGCCGTCTTTGCATAATTGCGCTCTCTTTAGGCAATTCTGCGGTACATAACGCCTCGGATGCCTGAGCAAATGCCTTTAAAACTGATAGAAAGTACCAATAGACAGTACCATGATAAATAACGTAATTTCACCGGAATATGATGAAAATGGCAGGGCTTTGCGCCGTGTCCGCAGTTTTGTGCGTCGACAGGGACGGTTAAGCACTCGTCAGCAGCAAGCACTTGATAATGTGTGGCCGAAGATGGGAGTGGATTATCAGCCAGAATTGCACGATCTGGCAGTAGTGTTTGGTCGTGCTGCCCCTGTTGTGTTGGAAATTGGTTTTGGTATGGGGGCTTCTCTGGTCACGATGGCAAGTCAGAACCCAGAGAAAAACTTTTTCGGGATAGAGGTTCACGCTCCGGGAGTCGGTGCGTGTCTGGCTTCCGCACAAGATGAAAATCTCAGCAATCTGCGTGTGATGTGTCACGATGCTGTTGAAGTGCTGGAAAATATGGTCCCGGAACAGAGTCTGGAAATGGTTCAGTTGTTTTTCCCTGATCCATGGCATAAAGCCCGCCATAACAAACGTCGAATTGTGCAGCCTGATTTTGCTCAACTGATCAGAAGCAAACTGAAAATTGGCGGTGTATTCCATATGGCGACGGACTGGCAGCCATATGCTGAACATATGTTAGAAGTTATGAGCGAAGCCGAAGGGTATCGCAATATATCGGAAAATGGTGATTATGTACCACGCCCTGATTCACGCCCTGTTACGAAATTCGAGATGCGTGGTCATCGTTTAGGGCATGGTGTATGGGATCTAATGTTCGAGAGGGTAAAATAATGGCTAAAAATCGTAGTCGTCGTCTGCGTAAAAAACTGCGCATTGATGAATTTCAGGAATTGGGTTTTTCAATAAAGTGGAACTTCCCGGCCAATACCTCAGTTGAGGTTGTAGATAGCACAGTTGATACTTTGATTGAAGAGTTAATAGAGCCAAATGGCCTTGCTCTGGATGCCAGCGGTTATTTGCAGTGGGAAGGTATTATCTGCTTGCAGAAAATCGGCAAATGTACCGAAGAGCATCGTCAGTTGGTTACTAACTGGTTGAAAGATCGTGGTATGGAAGAAGTTGTTACATCAGAATTATTTGATGTGTGGTGGGATTGATTCGCTGTTGTATTAAAAGTTGCGTTTTAAACAACAATAACGCTGTATGCAGGGGCTCCTTGTGAGTCCTTTTTTGTCTGGGGAAAAAGTGGTGAAGGTAAGGTTCTCTAATTCATTATTGGCAGATATCTTAGATGAAGTACGCCCTTTGATTGGCCAAGGAAAAGTAGCAGATTACATTCCCGCTCTGGCAGAAGTTCCAGTAAATAATTTTGGGATGGCTATCTGTACGGTTGATGGACAGGTTTTTAAAGCAGGAGATGCAGAAAAACGTTTCTCCATTCAATCCATTTCCAAGGTGTTAAGCCTGACATTGGCAATGACACGCTATAAGGAAGAAGACATCTGGCAACGGGTGGGTACAGAGCCTTCGGGACAACCATTTAACTCATTAGTGCAGTTGGAATTGGAAAAAGGTATTCCCCGCAATCCCTTTATTAATGCAGGAGCATTAGTTATCTGTGACATGCTGCAATCACGTTTGAGTGCGCCTAAGCATAGAATGCTGGAGTTTGTACGCAGCCTCACAGGGCAAAAAGCTATTGGCTATGATGATATTGTTGCCCGCTCAGAGATGGAACATTCCAGCCGTAATGCCGCAATTGCTTACTTGATGAAGTCATTCGGTAATTTTGAAAATGATGTGCTCACAGTACTGAAAACTTATTTTCAGTACTGCGCCCTGAAAATGAATTGTGTTGAGTTATCTCAGTGTTTTATTTACTTGGCTAACCAAGGGCGAATGATAGATTCCGGTCAGCAAATTTTAAGTCTCCGACAAACTAGACAGATTAATGCCCTTATGTTGACGTGCGGTATGTATGATGGTTCAGGTGAATTTGCTTTCAGGATTGGTATGCCCGGGAAATCGGGTGTTGGCGGAGGAATTGTCTGTGTGGTTCCGGGGGAATTCACTGTCACGGTGTGGGCTCCTGAACTGGATCGTTCGGGCAACTCTTTGGCAGGTTGCGCAGCACTGGAAAAATTAGCCGGACGTATCGGACGCTCTATTTTTTAATTTGAAACCTTAGCAGATAGTTGCAGAAGCCCTATGATGATGAGTAAGGGATCGCAAAGCCGAGGATACCAGGAGAAAGTATGTTACAAAAAATTGTGATTACTGCATTGCTGTTCTTTGTTACTCAGGCACAAGCGGGTTCAGAATGCCAGACAACACTTAAAGATGACATTATTGTTACACCAGAATCTGTCCAGATTATTGGTGAAAATGGCAATCTGAAAATTCTGCCTGATGGCTTTGTGTTCCGCAACGGTAAGGCATTGTCGCTGAATGTTGATCAACGTAGTAAAGCGAAACAGTATCAGCAGCTTGTCCGTCAGGATTTACCCTGGGTGAAGAAAGAGGCTTTAAGTCATTTAGCAGGCGCGCGTCAGGCACTGGATAAAGTTGTTGCTGAAACAATGGGAAAAGATAGCAATATTCGTGTCCGCTTGACCCAATTGGAATCTGGCTTGAATAAGCAAATTGATAAGGTACTGGAAACCCGCCCCAATGGTATTACCTTCAATTATCAGGCAATCAAACAGGCAGAAACAGAAGGGCAGAACCTTGTCCAACAGAGCTTGGGCGGTATTTTGCAGGACAGCATTAATGAAATGAGCCGTAAGACGGGTAATCAGAATGGTGACGGCAAACAGATGCTAATGTCTCTCCTCGGTGGACTGGGAGGCGCGCAAAATGGCTTTGATGCAGAATGGAAAAAGCAGGAAAAAGAGCTGAAACGCTTTAGAGGAGAGGTGTGTAATAAAGCTGATAAGCTGGAACAGTTACGTACCAACCTTTTGAATTCCATCAATTAATCACAATATGGTTTATATCAAATAAGAATCAATATGAAATTGATTCTTATTTGATTGACATCTTATGTTTGGCCCCTAGAATGCAAATCACTTCTTTATTCACATGATTAATTCAGGTGCCACAATGAAAAAGATCCTGCCGGTTGTTTTAGCCTCATTGTTTTCTGTCACTAGCCATTCCGCATTTAGCCAGCAATCCATAACATTTACGCCAAATTCAGTAATAGCTCAGTCTGGTGAGTATGTCACAATAAAACATCTTTCCGGTGAAACTAAGGCCAAAAAAAGCCCTGGAAAAGTGGTCTTATTTGATTTTGGTGCTTACGATTCCATGGCAAAGTTAGGGTTAGCTGAACGTGTTATTGCATTGCCTGAGGAAAGCTTGCCCGAATATGTGCGCAGTAACGTATCTGAAAATGTGCATGATGCCGGAGGAATGAAATCACCAGATTTAGAAAAATTGGCTGAAATCAAGCCGGATTTGATTGTGATCACCGGGCGTCAGAGATCTTTTTATGATCGTTTATCGCAAATTGCACCAACTGTAGATTTAAGTACGGACAGTAAAAACTACCTGCCATCTGTGGAAAGTAACATTAAGTTATTGGGTGAATTATTTAATAAACAGGATGCAGTGAAAACTCATTTGGCTGATTTGGAGAAAACCATTGCGGTAGCGCAGGAAAAAGCAAAATCGTCAAATAGTAAGGCACTGGTTTTATTGCATAATGCTGGTGAATTATATCCGAATAATCAAGCAATTGTTTACAATGTGGTAAAAACAAAACGTGCAGAATTGCCGCCTAAATCAGATAACGATAAGAGCCGCGTTGTTACACCAGAAATGATTGCGCAGGCAAATCCTGATGTGATTTTTATTATCGATCGCAGTAAAGCGATTGGGGCAGGGGAACTGACAAAAGCCCAGTTTGAAACTGAACAGGTAAAATCAACTAATGCTTATAAGAATGGCAAAATAGTTTATCTGCAATCTGATTTATGGTATCTGTCTGGCGGTGGGTTAGATAGTTTGACACGTCAGGTTAATGCCGTTGCTGATGCGTTGTAATCATATACATTAGTCTATATTTTCTCTCACATGATCAAATAAGGCTGCTCCTTTGGTTTCAGGTGCAGCCTTATTTTTATAAGAACGATTTTTACCAGAATGGTTTTCCACAAGAACTGCTTTCTACAGGAACAATTCCAACAGTGAATTCAGGAATAGTTTACCGTGCTTAGTAATTTGCCAATGTGTATCGCTTTCAGTGATATAGCCTTTCGCCAGCGCCATATCGATTTGTGGGCGGATAGCGTTTTCTGGTAATCCAGTAAAGTGGCTGAAATCTTGCTGTGGCATTGCTTCCAGCAGACGAAAACGGTTCATGAAAAATTCAAATGGACGATCTGCATTATCCACCTGATTTTGTTGATCCAAATAACGCCCCTGCATATAGCCACGCGGGTGTTTGGTTTTCACTGTACGCAGGATACGCCCATCTGCAAACGAGATCTTTCCATGCGCACCACAGCCGATTCCCAGGTAATCACCAAAACGCCAGTAGTTGAGGTTATGCTGACATTGATAGCCCGGTTTGGCGTATGCTGATGTTTCATACTGCTGATAGCCTGCCGATGTTAATAATTGATGACCTTGAGAGAAGATATCCCATAGTGCATCATCATCTGGCAGAATTGGTGGGCGGGAGCCGAAACTAGTATTGGGTTCAATCGTCAACTGATACCAGGACAGATGAGGGGGAGAAAGTTCAATGGCCTGGCGCAAATCGTTCAGCGCTTCATCCAGTGTCTGGTTAGGCAAACCGTGCATCAAGTCCAGATTAAAACTACGTAATCCAAGTCCATCCGCTAATCGTGCCGCCCGTTTAGCTTCTTCCGGGCCGTGGATACGCCCTAAGCGGATCAGTTTATCAGAGCCGAAGCTTTGTACCCCTATTGAAATCCGGTTAATACCCGCTTGTTGATAGGCACTGAAACGATCAGCTTCAATAGTTCCCGGATTAGCTTCCATTGTAATTTCTGCTTGTGGGGAAAGTGGCAGTGAATCCCTGACCCCATCAAGCAATCGTTGCATTCCTTCAGCGCTTAGTAAGCTAGGTGTACCACCGCCGATAAAGATCGTCGATACCTCACGACCATCAACCATGGGCAGGTCATTACGTAAATCAGCCAGCAGATGTTCGACATATTCCTGATGTGGTACATCCCCCTTTAACGCATGTGAATTGAAATCACAATAAGGGCACTTCTGTACACACCAGGGAATATGAATATAGAGACTAAGAGGTGGTAATTTAAGCATTACGCATAGCTTCCAACAGCATTTTCAAGGCTTGCCCACGATGTGAAACAGCACTTTTTTGCTCACGACTCAGCTCTGCTGCTGTACAGCCAAATTCAGGTACATAAAAAATGGGATCATAACCAAAACCTCCACTTCCGGCAGGCTCCCGGGTGATAACACCAGACCAGCGACCGTGGAAAACCAGGGGAGTTGGATCTTCTGCATGATCTAAATAGACCAGAACGCAATTAAATTGTGCCTGACGTTGTTCGTCAGGTACATCGCGCATAGCTTCCAGCAGTTTTTCCAGATTATCTTGGTCGGAGGCATCAGCTCCCGCATAACGGGCTGAGTAGATGCCCGGAGCACCACCTAACGCATTGACTGACAGCCCTGAATCGTCAGCAATGGCGGGTAAACCTGTGACAGCCGCAGCATGACGAGCTTTGATGATGGCATTTTCAATAAAGGTCAGACCCGTTTCATCTGCCGAGTCCACGCCTAATTCAGTTTGGGCTACGATATCCAAACCAAAGTCAGCCAGCAAACCAGCCAGTTCACGTACTTTGCCTGCATTTCCCGTAGCGAGAACAACTTTCTGCATTGTTATTATCCAATTAATTTATTATTTATTAACCAATTAGGGCCGGAACTAACCACGCCAAAACATCATAACGAAGAGCGTTTAGCGCATACAGGATCAATATAACAATCATGGCTGAGAAATCGATCCCCCCCATTGCAGGGATAATCCGACGGATCGGCGCCATCAGTGGTTCTGTCAGTTGGAACAGAACATAATCAACAGGATTACGTCCCTGGCTGATCCAACTCAATAATGCGCGGGCGATGACAAGCCAAAATACCAATTTTCCGGCGGCGGTAAGCAGTTCGATTAGCCCGAGCAGGAATATCATGGCAGAAGGCAGTAAGAATTGTCCTGCTGCTAACCAGAAAGGGAGTAACATTTTGATAAGGACAAGCAAGTAAGCTAAAACAACTGAGGCTGTATCAATGGGGCCAATAGCGGGAATAACTCTGCGCAATGGGCGCACTACAGGTTGGGTAATTTTGACGATAAATTGTGAGAATGGATTATAAAAATCGCAACGTGCCCACTGCATCCAGACCCGAAGCAGTAAAACTGCGGTGTATAAGTCCAGAACCGTAAAAAAGAGAAAGTTTAAGAATTGCATGTAGCAGCCCTGATTAAATTACATTTGATTGATTTAAAATAATTTTTCCATTTCCTGCGCCCGGCGGATTGCTCCTTGCATGGCTTGGGATACAATTTCCGGCAGATTGCTTTCGTAAAAAATACGTAATGCTTCAGCGGTTGTCCCCCCTTTAGATGTTACCTGTTCGCGCAGGAGAGAAAAAGGAAGTTCTGTCTGTGATTCAGCAAGTTTAGCTGAACCAATGGCCGTTTGCAGGACAAGTTCTCTGGCTGTCTGGCTGTCAAAGCCCAGACGTTCAGCTTCCTGCTGCATCGATTCCATAAACAGGAAGAAATAAGCCGGGGCACTTCCTGCAACCGCAATAATATTGTTGATACGATCCTCATCCTCAACCCAGCAGATTTTACCGACACTATTCATCAATGATTCAGCAAATTGGCGATCAGACTCGTTGACCTGTTCAGGAGCGAACATTCCGCTGATCCCTTGCCCAATCAGAGCAGGGGTATTTGGCATGATACGGATAATATTGAGATTATCTTGCAGAAATGAGTAAAAGCGGGAAACAGGAATACCGGCAGCAATGGAAAGAACGAGTTTTTGGTCGAGATTTACCTGTGAACGCAAGGGGCCACAAACTTCTTTCATCATTTGAGGTTTAACTGCTAACACAATAACATCTGCCTCTTGAGCATAGCGAATATTGTCACTTTGGCTGTTAATACCATATTTTTCAGCCAAAACATCACGACGAGTCGTACTTGGTGAGCAGACAGTGATAAGTTCGGCAGGATAACCTTTTTTGACCAATCCGGCGATGATGGCATGAGCCATATTTCCAGCACCGACAAAAGTGATTTTTTTATTTTCCATGAATAATCACCTCGAATATTATCTGGTTAATTTTGTTCAGTTAATTTGGCAGAGCTATATTGGCGGGCACCGAAAATTGCTGTTCCAATACGTACTAAAGTTGAGCCACAAGCGATAGCTGCTTCCATATCATCAGTCATTCCCATAGAAAGTGTATCTATTTGTGAATATTGTGCCTTTAATTTAATAAATGCTTGTTCCATTTGGCGAAAAACGTCTGTTTGTCGTTCAAAATCACTTTCTGGGGCAGGGATAGCCATCAAACCACGCAATACCAGATTAGGCAGGGAATTAATAATTGCTGCCAGTTCCTCCAGTTCTCCCAAAAGAATACCTGACTTACTGTTTTCCCCGCTGATATTAATTTGGATCAGGACATTCAGTGGGGCCATATTTTCAGGTCGTTGTTCGCTCAAGCGCCGGGCAATTTTCAAACGGTCAACCGTATGACACCAGTCAAAATGTTCGGCTACCAGACGGCTTTTATTAGACTGCAAAGGACCGATAAAGTGCCACACTAAATCGTCGTGGTTAGCAAGCTGTTGAATTTTTTCAACACCTTCCTGAACGTAATTCTCACCAAATTCCCGTTGGCCTGTAGCTATAGCTTCTGTGATGGCTTCCACAGGTTTGGTTTTACTGACTGCAAGTAACGTAATTTCTTCTGGAGAACGTCCGCATTTTTGAGCAGCAAAGATGATGTGGTTCCTGACATCGTGAAGATTTTGTTCGATATTGTGCATAAGAAACTCAGGAGATTAAAAAATGAATATGGAAAAATTAGTGGCCCTTAGTGTAAAGCATAATGCTTCCGATCTGCATCTTTGTGTCGGTCAAGTGCCAATTTTGCGCATCAATGATATGTTGTATCCGCAAACACAACTATCAGAAATTGATAGTAATTTCATTATGGCATGGAACAAAGCAGTATTGTCCGAAGAACAGCAGCAACAGTTACGGATAGTCGGACATGTCGATTTTGTCGTAGAAATGCCGGATAAACGGCGGCTAAGAGGAAATCTATTCTATCAACAAGATCATATTTCATTGGTGTTACGGTTAATTCCTGATAAGTGCCCGACGTTGGAACAGCTATATGCTCCAGAAATTATTCAGCACCTTATTTTACAGGAAAAAAATAATCTGACAGAAAATGGCTTGATATTAGTGACAGGAGCAACCGGAAGCGGTAAATCGACAACATTGTCAGCAATGATTAATGCTCTCAACAATCACGTCAGAAAACACATCGTCACGTTGGAAGACCCGATAGAATTTGTGCACCATAGCCGGAATTGTTTGATACAGCAAAGGCAAATCGGGAAGGATGTACCAGATTACCAAACTGCATTAAAAGGGGTATTACGGCAAGATCCTGATGTGATCCTGCTTGGAGAATTGCGCGATAAGGAAACGATCCGATTAGCGTTGACAGCTGCTGAAACCGGGCACCTGGTTCTGTCAACGCTACATACTCGCGGAGCAATTCAGGCCATAGATCGTCTGGTGGATGTTTTTTCCGCTGACGAAAAGGGATGGATATGCAGTCAACTGGCGGGTAGTTTAAAGGCGGTCATTGCCCAACAACTTCTTCCTGCTAAAAACGGAGGCAGGGTGGCTATTTATGAAGTTCTGGTCGTCAACCAGGCAGTCAGCCATTTGATCAGGGAAGGAAAAAATCACCAGATAGCAACACTAATGCAGACAGGATCTGCCTGCGGTATGCAAACTTACGAGCAAAGCCGCCAACAACGCAAATCGTCGGGGTTGCTAGTGGAATAATGGCATGATGGAAAATTCATCATGACCAGAATTCACAGTGATCGCTGTTTTTGGCTATGAATACCGTTGCTCAAACCAGCTTTCCAGAATGACGACAGCAGAAGCGGAATCAACTTTGCCTTTATCAAGAGCACGATATCCACCATGATCAAACAAGTTAGATCGTGCTTCTACCGTGGTTAGGCGTTCGTCGTGTAGCTCAACCTGAACGCCAAAACGACCGTGTAAACGGTTAGCAAATTTGCGTGCCTGTGCTGTAACCAGTTGTTCTGTACCATCCATATTGAGTGGCAGACCAACAATGACCAGATCGGGTTGCCATTCTTTGAGGAGCTTTTCAATCATATCCCAATTGGGAGAACCTTCTTTTGCTTTGAAAGAATCTAATGCTCTGGCTGTGCCGGTTATTTCCTGCCCGATAGCTGCACCAATACTACGAGTACCAAAATCGAATGCAATCACTGTGCGGTTTTTCATCAGGCATGTCCTGCTTGTAATGCGAGATTGTAGATATTAATTCCCAGCAAGGATGCGGCTTCACGCCAGCGGTCGGCAACAGGGGTATTGAAGATAATGGAAGCTTCTGCACTGACGGTAAGCCAGCTATTTTCCATAATTTCTTTTTCCAGTTGGCCTTTTTCCCAACTTGAATATCCAAGAGTCATTAAAACATTTTTCGGTTGGCGTGGTGTACCTAGTGCTTCCAGCATATCTTTGGAAGTGGTAATCATCGTTTCATCAGAGATTTGGATGCTGGAACTGAAGCCGGATTGTGGTGTGTGTAAAATAAAACCATGCTCTTCAGACAGTGGTCCGCCAGCCATTACAGGCTTTTTCAGATTGATATTATCGTCTCTGTCTTCGGGGGCGATACCCAACTTTTTCAAGATCCCTTGAATAGAAATCTGAGCTATCGGTTTATTAATAATTAACCCCATTGCCCCGTTTTGATCATGTTCGCAGATATAAACTACAGAACGATTGAAATAAGGATCAGTGAGCGAAGGCATGGCGATGAGAAAATGATGCTGTAGATTCATGTGATTTCTGATAGTTATTTTTACAGTGAGTTATTTTTTTAATGTATGAATAAGTTGGCCCACACAGTATGTGGGCTCACATGATAAATGGCAAATGCTGTCAGGAAATGGAAGCTATTTAACCGATTATACTGTCTGTTTTTCCAATCGTTTTTCAATCGCATCCATTAACATGCCTGTAACCGAGATTTCAGGGAAAGCGGCTTCTATTTCACGTACACAAGTTGGGCTGGTAACGTTGATTTCAGTCAAACGGTCACCAATGATATCAAGCCCAACGAAAATTAATCCTTTCGCTTTTAAGACAGGAGCGACGGCGCGTGCGATAGCCCGGTCACTTTCTGACAGTGGACGAGCTTCTCCACGCCCGCCTGCTGCAAGGTTACCACGGGTCTCACCCTGAGCGGGGATACGGGCAAGGCAATAAGGCACAGGCTCGCCATCAACAACCAGTACTCGTTTATCTCCATCCTTAATGGCTGGCAGAAAATTTTGTGCCATACAGAAGCGGCTGCCATGTTCAGTCAGGGTTTCAATAATCACACCGATGTTCGGATCATCTTGCTTCAGGCGAAAAATGGAAGCACCACCCATACCGTCCAGTGGTTTAAAAATAACATCACCATGTTTTTGGTGAAATTCACGCAGAGTTTTTGCGTTGCGAGTTACCAGAGTATCTGGTGTCAATTCAGGGAACCATGCGGTAAACAGTTTTTCATTACAGTCACGCAGGCTCTGTGGTTTATTGACGATCAGGCTGCCCTTGGCTTCAGCTCTTTCCAGAATATAAGTGGCGTAGATATACTCAGTATCAAAAGGAGGGTCTTTGCGCATCAGGATAACATGCAGTGTATCGAGGGCAATATCCTGTTCGCTGCCAAACTGATACCATTGTTGAGGGTTCTCTTCCACTGTAAGCAAACGGGTTCGTGCACGACCTTCTCCCTGATGCAGATAGAGGTCATTCATCTCCATGTAATGGATTTCCCATCCGCGTTTCTGTGCTTCTAGCAGCATGGCAAAACTAGTGTCTTTCTTAATTTTGATGGATGAGATTGGATCCATCACTATACCGAGCTTGATCATTCTTTCTCCTTAACCCAGATCACCAAAACGCACTTGTAAAGCTGTAATTGCAGTGAGTGCCGCAGTCTCTGTCCGCAGGACGCGAGGGCCTAACAGGATATCAGTAAATTGGTGATTTGCCGTCATTTCTATTTCTTCGGCGGACAATCCCCCTTCTGGGCCAATCAACAGACGAACTTTTTTCACTGGCAATGGCAGTGTATTGATACTTTGGCTGGCTCGAGGATGTAAATTTAATTTTAGGCTGCTATCGTTTTCTGCACACCATGTTTCGAGTGACATAACTGGACGGATTTCAGGGATCTGATTGCGTCCGCATTGCTCACAGGCAGAAATTGCGATTTTTCTCCATTGTTGTAATTTTTTTTCCAGCCTTTCTGCATCCAGTTTCATACCACAGCGTTCAGAAAGTAATGGCGTAATAGTATTAACGCCTAATTCAACGGATTTTTGAATTGTGAATTCCATTTTTTCACCACGGGACATGACTTGCCCCAGATGCAGATCCAATGGTGATTCGCGGTTAGACAATTTGCCTTCAAGGATGCGCACTTTGACTGCTTTTTTACTGGCTTCAGTAATTTCTGCATCAAAAATCTGATTACTACCATCAAAGAGTTGCAACTGTTGTCCATTACTCATTCTGAGCACACGGCCAACATGATTGGCTGCATCATCACTCAGGTTGATTATGGTTCCTACAATGAGTGACTCAGGATGATAGATGCGGGGAATTCGCATATTTTTTCTTTCCTTCTTTTTTCCGGACAGTTCCTTTCCAGATAGTTCAGATATAGCCTAGCGCTATAGCATAAAGTTGATTTATCGCCATGATAAATGAGCGCTGATTGCATGATCAAGCTATCTCTCAGACTAAAAGAAACCTGAGGTACAGTTGCGAGCTGGCTCGCAGATTTATTGCATCATGACTGTTTTAATGCGTTTTTCATTGCCAATAACCTGAACGGGAATTTAATATTCACCGTGTTCTGATTAATATCAGAAAATAAATAAGGAATATCGTGTGCCTTGTGGATTTCAAAGTGTAGCCCAAAAGCTGCAATTTGAAAGACGTCGGGGATAACAGGGATGTTATTTTATGGAAACTATATTGAACATTCTCATGGATGAGAAAAATGAATGGCCCAATAATTTAGTCAGTATAAATGAAATAATCATTTTATTTTTCTGCATTGTTTTGTTTTTCTTAGCAGTTATCGATATAAAAACTTATCAGCTACCAGATATTTTCACTCAACCTTTATTATGGCTTGGATTGGTACTTAATAGTAATAATGATGTAGTTCCAATAAAGAGTGCGATATATGGCGCCATATCAGGGTATTTATTTTTATGGGTATTATATTGGTTTTGTTGGTATATGTTGAAGAAAGAGGGGATAGGTTACGGTGATTTAAAGTTGACTGCCGCAATTGGTGCATGGATTGGTGTAGAAATGATACCCGTGTTGATGTTATTGGCTTCATTATCTGGTCTATTAGGGTTTGTTATGATTTGGCTAAAAAGAAAAAACTATCCTGAATTTATCGCTTTTGGGCCTTATCTCTGTTTTTCTGCCATACTCTTGATAGTTTTTAATTTGCATAGAAACAGTGTGATTCAACTTTAATAACATTAGATAGTTATCACAAAAAAGAAAATATGCAACATTTTTATGTTTGTTACTGTAGTGGTATATAGGAACAGTTATGGTTGCCGAATGCCAGGGATCTTTTTACAGGACAGTCTATTGAACTTGATTGATGTTAGATAAATTATATGGATACTGACTCAATTCGAGTTGATGTTCATATAAGTTATTTAAAATATAAATAATATTACAAAATTGTAGATAACTTCCTTACTTCTCGCGGCGCGTGGAGTAAGGAATTTCCAAAAATTGAGTGTATCACTATGATGAAAACCTATTTAATTCCTGCTATTATGTTAAAATTAACTTATTTTTTTGCTATTTCTGACTGTAATATTCGGATGGAATGTATACTATTCGCAATTAAGGCAGTCAGAATAATACCACCACCTATAAGTGTATAAATATTTGGGCGGTCGCCAAAAACAAGCCATATCCAAATTGGGCCAAATACTGTTTCTAGTAGAAGGAAAAAACCAAGATGAGAAGAAGGTATTAATTTTGAAGACTTAGCAATCAAAGTTAGAGCCAAGAATACAATGACAGAACCTTCTATTAAAATTAGGAAAAAATTGAATAATGAAATATCAAAATTAATATCAAAGTAAAGATATAACAGTATAAAAGAAAATATTGCGCCAATGGAAGGTGTTAAAGATAAATCCTGTTTACTAACGCGTCCAACAACGAAAGCAGCAGCCATAGACATCGCTGTTAATAAAGCGCTAATATCCCCGAATGATACTGAAAAATCAGCACTAGAGCCAGACATTACAATAGTTACTCCAGCTATCGAAATAACGAACGCCAATATTGTCATACGGTTTACAACTTCTTTAGTGACAAACCATGAAAGTATCGCAGCCCAAAGTGGAGCGGTACTGATTATAAATAGCATATTTGCGATAGACGTTGTCATTGCTGAAACAGGAAATAATATTGCTGATAAACCATAAAAAAAAGAGGCCAGAAAAAAATCCTTACCATATTTTTGGGTTTTTTTACTTTTATTTTTTCTTTTAAGTAAAGAAAAAAATATAATAATTATCATGGGAAGGGACATAGAAAAAGAGCGCCAAAATGCAATTTGCTCTGGGGTAAAGTTTATGGCTCGTATAAGTACGGTATCGAAACTTAGAATGGTTCCACCTAAAAGAGCAAATAGATAACCTGTTTTGGCTATATGATTTATATTGTTCATAATAACTCTTTGATATATTTAATTAATTTAAAATTACAATTTACTGATGCTGAATTTATTGTTCCACTCTTATAGCAACTGAATCTGTAAATCATTGCTCCTATTTTTTTCATAGTTATAACAGATTTTTTATTGCAAGGTGATTTATCTAAATCAAAATTAGACTGTAAAATAATAAATGGAGTTTTAGATTGCAAAGGTGTAATGCATTTAAATCCTAATTTCTCTAACTCATTTGCCTCTTTATTCGTTAAATCGAAATAAGCAATGTTAAAAAAGCTTAGGATCGTCTATGAATCTATTCAGAGCATCATTATATGATCTGAGATCAACCGTGCCAGATTCAGATATTTTGGCAATATTAGATATTTCGGGATAATGATCTTTATTTTGAATGCAAAGAACCCCTATTCCTGCCTGAATAGCCAAGTGTTTATGTAATGGAAAAAACACTATCTTAGAGGAAATGGCTGCTTTGTGATGCCATATAGTACCTATTGACTGAGCTGCGTCTAAAACGAAGTCAGCATTTTTTAGTGAACAAACTACCCCGGTCTGAGGGTCAATATGTGTTAATAGAGGTATGGAGTATGGAAAATAACTAGTTGTGATATTATCATATAGTTTATAGCAACCTTCTTCAATGGATATAGAAACCGAATGCCTGTTTAACCCATAGATGACATTCAGTAAACAGTGAGTACTATTATTCAGCAAAAATATTTCTTCGTGTTCTAAACACAGATGTTTTCTGAGGTTTTGTTTTATTTCTTTTCTGATTGTGCTTAACTGTTTATAGTAGTTGTTATCACTGTTATTTTTGAAAACTAAACTCTGAAATTTTTGAGTTTATCGACGAATCATCTAGATAATTCATTATTCTATCAAACCAATATTTTTGAGCTTGGGAATGATGCTATTTTTTAAAAACGCTTCCTATTTGTATTTTTTCTGCTTCTTTTGATGTAATCCATTTTACATCAATTATTTCTGAACATGGAAAAGGCTCCCCGATTATATCGATCAACCATGAATTAATTTCTATTGATTCCCCTTCAAAAGCCGATTTTGCGTAGTCGATACTAAAATGAGTAGGATTGGTAAATGTGACTCCAATTTCTTCCTGAATCTCACGGATCAAACATTCAATTTGAGTCTCATTTTCTTCAATTTTACCGCCTGGCGATATGTACATGGAGGTTTTATGTTTCCTGACTACAAGTAATTTTTTATTGTTGATAATTATTGCCGCACATTTTCTGATCATAAAACCTCTGTTAGATCTAAGTTATTTTATAGATGATTTTGGGCTGTATTGGTTACGATACCACCAGTAAGAAACTCAATGATATCTCTGCATTTGGCTTCTTTTCTCTTTAGGTAATTGAGAATTGTTTCATCAGAAGCTGTAGTGAAGCTATCTGCGAAAATCGAAATACCTTCCAGAGATTTAGTGGAGATACCTGCTTGCAATAAGCGGTATTTTACATCCTCCTGTGATTTAGCAAATTCATATATAGGGCTATTGTATTCAATCCCGTATTCTTTCATAAATGCCACAAAATATTCTTTCGCTATTAGCCGCTGCTCAGGAAAATCTTTTTGATAATGAGTAATACCATCATTAATAATTTTTATTCCATTTCTCATACAATAGTCAATAACGTGTGCATGAATTGCAATCTTTTCACCGAGAAGTACCAAATTTTTTTTATCTTTTAATATGTCTTCTTCTAAATTTTCAATTGCCAGAGTTCGGAAAGAGCCACTTATATCTTCAATATTATGTCTGATTACGAGTTCACCAAATCTATCTTGCAGCTCTTGTACTCGATGCTTAAGAATTCCCCGGTGTAGTGAACAGCCGCTGCTGGCGGTGAATAAATGAACAGGAATATTTTGTAACATAAGATGTACTGCGACCAGAGTGCTATCTCGTCCACCTGTAAACATGACCAGTTGAGCTTGTATATTCATTTTTTATTCCTTATTTTTTTCATTGTTATATAGTTTTATAAAAAGAATCTGCTGTAATGGATTTATCTTAATCGTCTGGGATATTAAATTTATTAACAGATGAATAAAAAAAGTATTTCAATAATATTTCCCATGATTATGGAATAGTTAAATTATTCTTTTACTGTTTTTTATTAATATGTGTACATTAAATGTTTCACCCAATGACCCTTATCCTTCTAAGCTTAAAAATGAAATATTCTGAATGGTTTTTAATTTAATAGATTATGTTTGTGAAATGTTAAACATGGGGAATTTTATTGTAAGGAGCATAACTCTATCCTTAAATAGTTATTCAATTTTGTAATTACAAAATTGCTAACACGACTATTAATATTCTTTTTAATTGTCTTTTTCTATTTTAATAATGTTCATAGAACAATATGAAATAATCTTATTCTGCTTGATTATAGATATCAATCTTATTATACTAAACTCATCGTTTAGATAATCTAGACTATATTATGAGAAAAATTCCTCCGCTAAATGCGCTTAAGATTTTTGATATTGCAGCTAGATACAAGAGTTTCTCTAGTGCAGCCTCAGAAAACCATATGACAAAAGGTGCTATTAGCCAGCAAATAAAAGTATTGGAAAATTGGTTCGAATTTGAGTTATTCAATAGGACAGCCAACGGTATTGAGCTGACAGATAACGGCTCTAATTTAATGAAAACATGCAATCTGGCTTTTTCTATTATTGAAAGGCAATGTGAAGACTTAAAAAGAAAAAGTAATTACCGCAACGAGATAATTATTGGCTGTTCCAGTAGCTTACTAAGCTACTGGTTTTTACCCAAGCTATATGGTTTTTTTAGTGCTGATAAAAAATTCACTCTAAATTATAATTCTCAAGCATCATTTCAAAGCATTATAAATGGAGAAGTTGATTTCTTTATATCAGGAGAAAAAATATCTAATTATAGTTTTATTGACTATGAATTACTATATAAGGATGAAATTGGTTTAGTCTGTTCTGTGGAGTACAAAAAGAAAATATTTAATAATGACTTCGAAGAAATAACATTACTTCATTCTAAAAGTAGGTATTCAGCTTGGAATGAATGGTGCTGTTTATCTAATATTATACTTAATGTGTCAAATGAGATAATATTTGATAAGTTATCTTTAGCTTTGGATGCAGCTAAATTAAATTTGGGTGTAACTATTGCACCTAAATTTGTAGTCGAAAATGATATTGATAAAGGTTTATTGTACGCCCCATTTGGTTTTTTGAATTGTAGTTCAGGAACTTATTTATATACTAGAAATAATCTTTCCAATGATAAAAAAACAATTATTAATGAAATAATCAGTAAAGTGAAAGGTTAACCGTTGTTTAAAACAATCCGATTGTAAATATTCCTAATAAAAATATGAAGAAGTTCATGTTTAAATAAATTCTCAAGATACGACATGTTTATGCTTGCGACAGTAGTGGTATGCAGGGGTGATTATGGTTGCTGAATGCAAAGAATTTTTCTGCCGGGTAATTTATTAAACTTGATTGATACCAATAACAGATAGTGGGGAAATAAAAAGTGGCGGAGAGAGCAAGATTTGAACCTGGTGTACGCATTCCGCACATGGTAGATGTTAAAAGCATCTAATGTACTCAACTGCTTTTTGCATACGATGGATGTTAAAAGCATCCAGTAGGCTTGGGCAGCTTATCCTGCATAACACGCTAGACGTTGGAAGCATCTAGTGGGTGTAGGCAGCTCATCTTGCATGCGCTAGACGTTGGAAGCATCTAGTTGGCTTTAAGCAGGTCACCTTGCATAACCTAGATGTTAAAAGCATCTAATTATCTTAGGCTGTTTGCTTATCTCTCCGCCGACACCAAATTTAAAAAAAGTGAGATTTTTATTCAAGCGGATTTATTTAATTATGGCCTATTGATCACAACTTAAATTCATTAATTATTTTAGATCTTAAAAGGGAGGTAAATATCATATTAATTAAGACGATTTTATGTTTATCTAATGGTTTTTTTGTTATTTTTTTCTATTATCTTGTTAAGTTTTGTGTGAAGGTTAATATAAAGCATTAAAGTGGTTTTTGGAACAAATGTTATCACTAATTTGTTCTGATACTTTATTTTTTGTTAGAACAGTTGGGCTGAATGGTTGAGAGAGTTTATTTTATTCGTTAGTCTTTTAAGTTTTATAATTGTAGTGTGAGATATTTTGAGTCTTATGTTGGATGAAAGTACTTATTCAAAAAATGTCTATCCTAATAAAATATGGGTGCTACTTTTCGTAACACCCATATTTTTAATTTATTGAGGCCACTTCATTTCGCCTTTTAACACTTTGGCACTTAATTCAAGACTGGATTCATCAGCAAGATTTGGGTAATGTTTTTTCATTGCTGAAATTAATGCTTCTGAATCTTTTGCTTTTGGTAATTCTTTTTCCAGTGTTGTCAGATAATTTTGGGTAAAATTTACTGATTCCAATGTCATTGATGAATTCCCCAGATAATGACCGGGAACCACAGTTTCAGGTTTCAAGCTTTTGATTCGCTCTAATGTCTGCATCCAGTGCTGGCGTGATGATTTAGTCTGAGTATCAGCAATCCATACATGGATGTTGTCAGAAACAGTTACACCTCCAACAACCGCTTTTAATTTCGGGATCCATACAAAAGTACGGTCTGCGGCAGGGCCATCTAAGCCTTCAACAATCAGTTTCTCACCATCTACGGTAAAGGTATTTCCTTTCAATGGCTCAGGCACAATAATTTTCTTGGGTGCTTGATCTTGTAGGATGCCTCCCCAATAGATCAGTTTACCATCTTTGGTTTCTTTGATAGCTTTAATCGTTTCAGGTGAGGCGATCACTTTGGCATCAGGGAAAGCTTCAGTGATCACATCAAGGCCGAAATAAAAATCAGGGTCAGATTGGCTGATGTAGATTGTTGTCAGTTTTTTACCGGTCTTCTGGATCATTTTGACCAGTTCTTGAGCGTCGCTTTTTTTGAATTGTGCATCGATCAGTACAACTTCATGTTTGCCACTGATGATTTCAGAAGAGACCGGGAAAATGCCGGCTTCGCCCGGATTGTAGACATCTAACTTAAGATCGGCAGCTTGAGCGAATGTCCCCATTCCCAGAGAGAGTGTTGCAGCCAGAACAGTATTTCGTATTGTTTTATGAGCCATAATCGAATTCCTATATACAAAAATGCTTATTTGCTTGAGTGACTCGTATAATAGATTGCATATTTCGATTTAAAAATCCCATAACTGGCAATTATTTGTTGCATATATCGAGCTAATCAACTTGGAGATACAGAGACAAGATGGACAGGATCACCGCAGCACAGGTTTTTGTCACAATTGTTGAACAGGGCAGTTTGAGTGCAGCAGCAGATCGGCTTGATATGTCACGGGCAATGGTGTCACGTTATCTATCTGAAATGGAAAGATGGGCAGAAGTTCGTCTTCTGCATCGCACAACGCGCAATATAAGTCTGACTTCAGCGGGAGAGCAGGCTTATCAGCGTAGTCTTAAATTAATGAAGTTAGCGGAAGCGATGCCGGCTCAGCAATCGGCAGAGGCTCATACCCTGAAAGGACTATTAAGGGTAGGTTGTTCTTAATCGTTGGGAGTCAGTGCGCTGTCTGTGGCGATTCCTGAATTTATGCGGAAGTATCCTCAGGTTGCTGTTAATCTGCAAGTCAATAATAAAGTCATTAAATTGGTTGAAGAACGCATTGATTTGGCAATCCGCATTACCAATAATCTGGAGCCGAATTTGATTGCTCGTCCGCTATCGACTTGTCATTCTGTTGTTTGTGCTGCTCCTTCTTATTTAGATGGAAAAATAATCCCGCAAAAACCCGCCGATCTGGCAGAACATAATTGTTTGACATATAACTTTTTTGGCAAAAGCTTATGGCTGTTCGAAAAACAGCATCAGCAGTATTCAGTTCCTGTCAACGGTACGTTAAGTGCCAATGAATCAACGGTGCTTATGGAAGCCACCTTGCAGGGAGCCGGTATCGCTATGCAACCCTATTATTCCGTCTCACCTTACTTAAAATCCGGCCAGTTGATTGAGCTATTACCTGATTATCAACCTCAGGCAATGGGAATTTACGGTATTTATGTCAGCCGTCAAAATATGCCCGCCACTTTACGGGCATTGTTGGATTTTCTGGTTGAATGGTTTGCATCTTCTCCCCACTGGCAACAATTAATGTTGAAAAGCTAATGCTAATTTTTGTGGAAATAGCTCAGCCTGCTGTTTTAGATGAGTAATAAATATTGCGACGGGCTCTGAAGATGGGCGATGAATAGGTTTAATTAAGCTGACTGTGAACGGAATTTCGATACTGAATGGTCGTATGCAGAGCCCGGTATTTTTATCCAGATAATCCAGTGCTGTCAGTGGGTTGACAATCGATATACCAATACCTTCCCTGATCATGGCACATACTGATGCCGCACTGTGAGTTTCCATGATCATTTTGCGTGAGACCTGGTGCTTGTTAAATATCGCATCAATCAGTTGTCTGTAGCTATCTGTAATAGAAAGGCTGATAAACGGCTGTCCATGAAAATCTTCTGGTTCTAGTCGCGATTTTTGCGTGAGTGGGTGGTTGGCAGGCAAAACACAAACTTCATTCAATGTCATCAACGTCTCACGTTCGGTTCCTGCGGGTATCTGCATGTGTTCAGTCAAACCGAGATCGTAGCGTTGTGCTGAAAGCCATTCTTCCAGTAGTGGAGATTCTTGTGGAATGATTGTCAGTTGCGCATCAGGGTAGGATTGGATAAAGCTATGACAGGCTTTAGGCAGTAAGGATTGGGAGAATACTGGCAAACAGGTAATGGATAATTGGGCATATTCAAACTGGCGGATACAATCTGCCGTATTGAGTATTCTTTCCAGCCCGTAATAGGAACGCTGTACCTCTTCAAATAGTCTTATTCCTTGTGCCGTTGGGAATAAACGTCCTTTTATCCTATCGAACAACTTAAATTTCAGTAATTGTTCAAAGCGTGCCAGTTCACGGCTCACCGTTGGTTGTGAGGTTTTCAATAAAATCGCTGCATCAGTCAGATTCTTGGTGGTCATGACTGCATGAAAAATCTCTATATGTCGCCATGAACAGACGTGCATAACCGTCCCCCCTTTTTATAACGATATCGTAGATGAATAGATGATAGTAAAAAGGATATTTTTATTCCTGTCTTATTGGTGTCAATAATGAAGCATTTGCTGACTTATGAGAAAACTCCAATGACAAAACTAACTCTTACCGTTTCTTTAGGTAATAATTTTACACCAGAGAACCTCTTTAGCCTGCCCGCTGTTTATGGAACACCATTGTGGATCTATGACAGCGCTATCATTATCAAGCAAATCGAACAGTTAAAACAGTTTGATGTTATTCGTTTTGCACAGAAAGCCTGTTCCAATACTCATATTCTGCGTCTGATGAGAAAACAAGGTGTTAAAGTGGATTCTGTGTCATTAGGAGAAATTGAACGTGCGCTTCATGCCGGATTTCAGCCAGGACGAGATAAATCAGAAATCGTATTCACTGCTGATTTGATTAATGAAGAGACGTTGGATCGTGTAATTGAGTTAGATATACCCGTTAATACAGGCTCTATCGATATGCTGGAGCAGATTGGTCAGCGTCAGTCAGGCCATCCGGTTTGGCTGCGCATCAATCCGGGATTCGGTCATGGTCATAGCCAGAAAACCAATACCGGGGGTGAAAATAGTAAACATGGGATCTGGTTTCAGGATTTGCCTTTAGCTGTTGAGAAAGTTCGCCAATATAAACTGAACTTAGTGGGTTTGCATATGCATATTGGTTCAGGGGTTGATTACCAACATCTTGCTAATGTCTGTGATGCTATGGTGGAACAGGTTGTATTGTGCGGGGTGGATATTCAGGCCATTTCAGCAGGAGGAGGGTTATCCATCCCCTATAAAATTGGTGAAGAAGTTGTAGATACTGACCATTATTACAGTTTATGGCATGAAGCACGCCAACGTATTGAGCAGCATTTGGGGCATCAGATTGAGCTGGAAATTGAACCCGGCCGTTTTTTGGTTGCTGAAGCCGGGATTTTGATGGCAGAAGTACGGGCGGTAAAGTCTATGGGAAGTCGCCATTATGTGCTGGCAGATGCAGGTTTCAATGACTTGATGCGGCCAGCAATGTATGGCAGTTATCACCATATTTCTGTGTTATCTGGAAATAAGCAAAAGAGTGAAAGTGAGAGCAGTGAGAGGGCAAACTTACAGGAAACGTTGGTGGCAGGGCCATTATGTGAATCGGGAGATGTCTTTACTCAGTTGGAAGGGGGGGAGGTTATTCCCCGTATGTTGCCTGATGTTTATGTCGGGGATTATCTGATTTTCCATGATACCGGTGCTTACGGTGCATCTATGTCCTCAAATTATAATAGTCGGCCTCTGATCCCTGAAGTATTGTTGGTTGATGGTGAACCTCGTTTAATTCGACGTCGGCAGACAATACAAGAATTGTTGTCACTGGAAGAAACGTAAAAATATGGGGGCATAAAGCCCCCATATTTTTTTCATTACTTATTATTATCTGTACCATTCCAGCATCAGGCTGCTTCAGTCTGTTGCTGATTTTTAGACTTTTTTGTTGCATCGGGGACAGCAAATGCATCTGCTTCGAATTCATCAACATTGATTGAACGCAGTCTGCTGACTTCTGCACGTTTCAGGATATCAGCTTCTTCCTTAGTGATCTTATTATCCGCTAATGCTTTTTCAGCCAACTGATCCAGACGTGTGAAACTCAGGTTTTTACCTGCTTCACGGCTCAGACGAGCGTGAACAGGTTCTGCGGCAATAATGTCATGCAGTGCTTCTTCCAATAATCCATGAGGATTATGCTCACTTGGTGTCAGGTATTGCCCACGCCCAATCCGGTCACGAGTTGCGGATGGTGTTTGTAGTATCTGTGCCAGTTTGTGATCCAATTTATCGGATGGTGCAATATGTGAGCGACCTAACGGGAAGATGATAACTCGCATTAAACCGGCAACCAGACGATTTGGGAAGTTACGTAGCAAATCGCTCAGGGCTTGTTCTGCCTGATACAAGGCATCCTCTACAGCCCATTGAACCAGTGGTAAATCTTCTTTCTGGCGACCTTCATCTTCGTAACGTTTTAAGGTCGCTGTTGCCAGGAAAAGTTGACTCAGAATATCTCCTAAACGGGCAGAGATGCGTTCACGACGTTTCAAACTGCCGCCCAATATCCCCATGGAAACATCAGACATTAAGGCAAGGTTTGCACTCAGTCGATTGATGTGCTGATAGTAACGGCGCGTTGCATCATTGACTGGGGCATTGCTGGTCCTGCCATTGGTAATACCTAGCCACAGGCTGCGCAATGTATTACTGGCAACGTGTCCTAAGTGACCGAACAATGCTTTATCAAACGCTTTGACATCATTGTCTTCTGCTGCGGCTATTTCAGCCAGGACATAAGGATGGCAGCGGATTGCACCTTGACCAAAGATAATCATGCTACGGGTCAGAATGTTCGCACCTTCTACGGTAATAGCGATAGGTGCACCTTGATAACCACGAGCCAGGAAGTTGGATGGACCGAGACAGATACCTTTACCACCAGCAATATCCATCGCATCAATAATGGAACGCTGTCCTCTGTGGGTACAGTGATATTTCACGATAGCAGACAGAACGGCAGGTTTTTCGCCCAGCATAATGCCGCTTGTGATCATTGTTGCCGCAGCATCCATCAGGTAAGAGTTACCCGCGATGCGGGCCAGTGGCTCTTCAATACCTTCCATTTTGCCGATAGGCAGTTTGAATTGACGGCGAATATAAGAGTAAGCACCGATAGCCATAGCTGCGCTTTTCAAGCCGCCGGTTGCATTGGATGGCAGGGTAATACCACGACCAACAGACAGACACTCAACCAGCATACGCCAGCCTTGTCCTGCCATTTTGGTTCCACCAATGATGTAATCGATGGGAACGAAAATATCTTTACCGCGGGTTGGACCATTCTGGAATGGAATATTCAGAGGGAAATGACGATGACCGATTTCAACACCTGGGGTATTTGTTGGGATCAGGGCACAGGTTATACCCAGTGATTCAGTCTCACCCAATAAGTGATCCGGGTCATACAGTTTGAATGCCAGGCCCAATACAGTTGCGATAGGAGCAAGAGTAATATAACGCTTGTTCCAGTTCAGGCGCATACCGAGTACTTGTTCGCCTTGCCATTCGCCCATACAGACGACACCAGTATCAGGAATTGCCCCTGCATCTGAACCCGCTTCCGGGCTGGTCAAAGCAAAACAAGGGATCTCCTCACCACGGGCGAGGCCGGGAAGATAACGTTTTTTCTGCTCATCTGTACCGTAGTGTTGCAACAGTTCTCCGGGTCCCAATGAGTTAGGTACACCAACAGTTATCGCCAGAATACCGGAGACACCTGCCAGTTTTTGCAGAACTTGTGATTGAGCGTAAGCTGAGAATTCCAGACCGCCGTATTCTTTTTTGATGATCATGGCAAAGAAACGGTGTTCTTTCAGATAGACCCACAGCTCTGGAGGTAAATCAGCTAATTCATGGCTGATTTGGAAATCATTTGCCATACGGCAGGCTTCTTCCACGGGGCCATTGATGAATGCTTGTTCTTCAGCGGTTAACTGTGGTTTTGGATAGTTATGTAATTTATTCCAGTCAGGGTTACCGCGGAACAGATCACCTTCCCACCATGTTGTACCAGCATCAATCGCTTCTTTCTCTGTACTGGACATACTTGGCATAACCTTGCGGAATGCTTTCAAACCAGGCGCAGAGAATAGAGAGATACGAGTTGGAGTGAAGACAAGAGGGAACAGGATAATAGCGAGTGGTAACAGCAACCAATAGCTCCAAAGGCCCGTAACCCCCATGATGAATGTATAGGCAATAAGCAGTAAGCTGCTGGCAGTCAGGCTGACTTTGCGGTAACAAAGCCCTCCAATCAAGACTAAAAACAAAATAATGCTGAGGACGGTCATAGTAAAACTCCTGTAAATCTCAGGTTGAGTCGTCAGAGGTCTGACCTGTTGTGATGTCCTTCTCTTTTAGATGAGAAAGAGACAATTATCAATATTTTTACATCTTAATTACAATGTGGCTCACAAAGTCATTGAAGTTTTTGGTGGGGGAATTTCTTAGCCATGTGATGGTATCTTCTTTCAGGGGGTGGAATCCGTTACACTGGGTAACTGTTATTATTAATCTCGCAGACCTTTCCTTTCAGGAGTATGAGTCCCATGTATCAAGATCTGATCCGCAGTGAGTTATCCGAAGCCGCAGAGACGCTGGCTAATTTCCTCAACGATAATACAAATATTGAGGCCATTCAAAAAGCGGCCGTTTTGTTGGCTGATTCATTTAAGGCAGGAGGAAAAGTGCTTTCGTGTGGTAATGGAGGTTCACACTGTGATGCTATGCATTTTGCGGAAGAGTTGACAGGCCGTTATCGCGAAAATCGTCCGGGATATCCTGGTATCGCTATTTCTGATCCTAGCCATTTATCCTGTGTTAGCAATGACTTTGGCTATGATTATGTGTTTTCCCGTTATATTGAGGCCGTTGGTCAGAAGGGGGATGTCTTGCTCGGAATTTCGACTTCGGGCAATTCCGGTAATATTATTAAGGCAATTGAAGCTGCCCGCACAAAAGGAATGAAAGTCATTACGCTGACTGGCAAAGATGGCGGCAAAATGGCAGGAACCGCAGATGTTGAAATTCGTGTGCCGCATTTTGGTTATGCAGATCGCATCCAGGAAATTCATATCAAAGTGATCCATATTTTGATTCAGTTGATTGAAAAAGAAATGGTAAGAGTCTGATTACAGATTGTCAGGTGCAGGTTAGAGGTAGGCAATGTGTGAATTACTTGGCATGAATGCCAATGTACCAACGGATATCGTTTTCAGTTTGAGTGGTCTGATCCAACGTGGCGGGAATACCGGCCCTCACAGGGACGGTTGGGGAATTACTTTCTATGAAGGGCTGGGCTACCGAACTTTCAAAGATCATCAACCCTGTTATCATTCACCTGTTGCCCGCTTTATTCAGGGTTATCCGATCAAATCAGAGGCCATTATTGCCCATATCCGTCAGGCCAACCGTGGCAATGTATCTCTGGTCAATACCCATCCATTTACACGTGAATTGTGGGGCAGACACTGGACTTACGCTCATAATGGTCAATTGAAAGGATACCGTAATCTGAAAACGGGAAATTATCGTCCGGTTGGTGAAACTGACAGTGAGCGGGCATTTTGTTGGATATTGTACCAATTATCAATCAGATATCCGAAGCGGCCTGCTAACTGGTCTGCGGTGTTCCGTTTTATTGCATCATTGGCAGATGAACTCAGGGAAAAAGGGGTGTTCAATATGCTGTTATCTGACGGGAAATTTATGATGGCCTATTGTTCGACACAATTGCATTGGATTACCCGTCGGTCACCTTTCGGTAAGGCAACATTGCTCGATCAGGATATTGAAATTGATTTTCAGCAACATACCCATCCTGATGATGTGGTATCAGTGATCGCAACTCAGCCTTTAACACATAACGAAGCCTGGAATAAAATTGAGCCGGGAAGCTATGCTTTATTTCACCTCGGTGAACGCATGCTCTGATTGATTTTGCCGAACAGGTGGAGGTGCCACGCTAACAATATATTGCCCTCTGATAACATTGACAGTAGCGGGTGTGCCGTTTTTGACAAAATATTCATAGGCAGGTTGTAACTGTTCCCAAAATGGGTAATTAGCATTATTGTGATGGCGTCTCATATTTGATGGCGTCATCCTGAAAGGGTAAATATTAATCTTGATTTCACGTTGTCCATGATGAAGTGCCCTTTCCACATATCGATATATCTCATCCATATAACGATTAGTCATGGCATAGCAGCCAATGGATTTACATTCACCATGGATCATTAAATTCTTACCAGAATAACCTCGGTATTTATCAAATTCGTTAGGAAAGCCCAAATTAATGGCCCGGTAATAGCTGCTATCCGGCTTTAACTGTTTAAGGTTGATGTGGTAAAAACCTTCCGGGCTTTTGAAATCACCGGTCAATGTCTTGGGGCCAAGACCACCGGAGTAATTGCAAACAGGATATTGTCGGGTTAGTTGATAATGCCCGGTGCTGTTTTTGGTGTAGAGTTCAAGAACTTTTTCTTCTTTGAATATTTGAATGAAGATCTCAGAGCCGAGCTGTTTTAATGGAGAGTGTTCACTTAATGAATTATTCCTTAATAATGCGCCTTTAGCCAGAGTAAAAATTGGCATATTGGTAAGAAGTAAGATGAGTGAGAAATAAATAAATTTTTCTTTCATAACATCGCTACCTAAAAGTTAATAAATTAATGAAATACTGAGTTTAAGGTTATCAGGTCATGGCAATATGCTGAGTAAATATAACCGCAATATTTGGCTCCCATAAAATAATCGATTGCGCAAAAAGCACTCCTTTGTCGGGAAAAATGAGGCTTAGGCTCGGCTTTATCGAGCAGTTAACAGTTCAGCAGAGAAATTATTTTTATTTGCTTGAGCTAAATCACTTGATTAGTCAGACAGTATTTGGGGGAAATGTTAGAATTGTTGTCGGCGAAACTTAAGAAAATATTGTAACGATTATCGGCATGAATGATTTGAGACATATGCCGCTCAACGTGTTTTTTTATTACTGAAGTCGCTGCATTATCCCAGGGGAATTCCGCAGGATGATCTGTAGCATATGATTTAACTGATAAACTTGTGCAAATCTTATGATTAAAATTAAAAAAGGACTCGACCTCCCGATAGCAGGAGCGCCTGCCCAAGTTATAGAAGATGGTCCGACGATTCGCCATGTCGCCTTATTGGGCGAGGAATATGTTGGAATGCGTCCTTCTATGCTGGTTAAGGAAGGTGAGCATGTTAAAAAAGGGCAAATTCTTTTTGAAGATAAAAAGAATCCAGGGGTAGTTTTTACCAGTCCCGCAAGTGGGAAAATTGTTACCATTGGACGCGGAGAGCGTCGTGTACTGCAATCTGTTGTGATTGAAATTAGTGGTGATGAACAAATCACATTTGATCGTTATGATCGTGCTGAACTTGCTGGTCTGACTCGTGAACAGGTAGAAAAAAACCTGCTCGCATCAGGGCTGTGGGCGGCATTGCGTACACGTCCTTTCAGTCGTTCACCTGTCCCCGGTTCCACACCAAAGGCAATCTTTGTCACGGCAATAGATACACAGCCACTGGCTGCTGATCCATCTGTCGTTATTGCGGCACAGGAAGAGGCCTTTGTTGATGGGCTGAATATTCTGTCAAAACTGACAGAAGGAAAAATCCACGTCTGCCATGGCGCTGGAAATATTCCAAATGCAGGGAACAACTCTCAAATTACTTACAACCAATTTGTCGGTCCACATCCGGCAGGGCTGGTTGGAACACATATTCATTTCATTGAACCAGTCAGCGCCCAAAAAACAGTATGGCACTTGGGATATCAGGATGTTATCGCTATCGGTAAGTTATTCACAACCGGTGAACTGTATACTGATCGCGTAATCTCTCTGGCAGGGCCGCAGGTTAAATCACCACGTCTGGTTCGTTCCTGTCTGGGTGCTGATTTGCTGGAGTTGACGCAAGGTCAGTTGAAAGAAGGTGAGAACCGTATCATTTCCGGTTCTGTACTTTGTGGTATGAAATCAGATGACGTTCATCATTATCTGGGACGTTTCCACACTTTGGTCTCTGTTCTGGCTGAAGGGCGTGAAAAAGAACTGTTTGGCTGGATTGCTCCGGGAGTTAATAAATTCTCCATTACCCGTACTACCATCGGTCACTTCCTGAAAAAGAAACGTTTTGCTTTTTCAACCACGACAAATGGCGGAGAGCGCTCTATGGTGCCAATCGGCAACTATGAGCGGGTGATGCCGTTGGACATTATGGCTACTCATCTGCTTCGTGACTTGCTGGCGGGAGACACTGACAGCGCTCAGGCACTGGGTTGTCTGGAGTTGGATGAAGAAGATTTGGCACTGTGTACTTATGTTTGCCCAGGTAAATATGAGTATGGTCCGGTACTGCGTGAAGTGCTGACTAAGATTGAGCAGGAAGGGTAATTCATGGGCCTGAAAAATTTATTTGAGAAAGTAGAACACCACTTTGAGGCCGGTGGCAAGCTGGAAAAGTATTATCCTCTCTATGAGGCAGTAAGCACCGTCTTTTACACTCCGGGAACAGTGACAAAGGGAACCGCCCACGTCCGTGATGCCATCGATCTCAAGCGTATGATGATTCTGGTATGGATGTCAGTTTTTCCGGCCATGTTCTGGGGAATGTATAATGTAGGGAATCAGGCGATACCTGCATTGACTCATCTATACAGTGGAGAGGCATTACAACAGGTTCTGACTTCTGACTGGCATTATATATTGGCCCAGTATCTTGGCGCATCACTGACACCGGATGCAGGGTGGGGCAGTAAAATGCTGCTAGGGGCAACCTATTTTCTGCCAATTTATGCTGTCGTTTTTGTGGTTGGTGGCTTTTGGGAAATCTTATTTGCCATTATCCGCAAACATGAAATCAACGAAGGCTTCTTTGTCAGCTCTATTCTGTTCGCACTGATTGTTCCGCCAACACTGCCATTGTGGCAGGCGGCACTGGGGATTACTTTTGGTGTCGTAGTTGCAAAAGAAATCTTTGGTGGTACAGGTCGTAACTTCCTTAACCCGGCTCTGGCGGGGCGTGCTTTCTTGTTTTTTGCTTATCCTGCCCAAATTTCAGGTGATTTGGTCTGGACTGCGGCTGACGGTTTTTCCGGGGCAACTCCTCTGTCTCAATGGGCGAATGCGGGCCAGCATGCTCTGATGAACACCATCACAGGCCAGCCTGTTACATGGATGGATGCATTCCTTGGTAATATCCCCGGCTCAATTGGTGAAGTTTCTACTCTGATGATTTTCATCGGTGGTGCCATCATTCTGTTTGCCCGTATTGCTTCGTGGCGTATCGTTGCAGGTGTCATGATCGGCATGATTGCAATGTCCTACCTGTTTAATGCGATTGGTTCAGAGACTAACCCAATGTTCGCCATGCCATGGTATTGGCATATGGTTCTGGGTGGCTTTGCTTTCGGTATGATCTTTATGGCAACAGATCCAGTATCTGCTGCATTTACGGATAAAGGAAAATGGGCATACGGCATTCTGATTGGGGTGATGTGTATCCTGATCCGTGTCGTAAACCCTGCTTACCCAGAAGGGATGATGTTGGCGATTCTGTTCGCTAACCTGTTCGCGCCACTGTTCGATTATCTGGTCGTACAGGCCAATATTAAGCGGAGAAAAGCCCGTGGCTAATGATAAACCAAAAAATAATGACAGCATCGGCAGAACGTTTCTTGTTGTTTTTGTGCTGTGCCTGGTATGCTCAATTGTCGTTGCGGGTTCAGCCGTAGGTTTGAAAGCACAGCAACAAGAACAAAAACTGTTGGATAAACAGCGTAATATTCTGGATGTTGCTGGTTTGCTGAAACCAGACATGACAACAGCAGAAATCAAAGCCACTTATAACAGCCGTATTCAGCCAAGATTGCTTGATTTGAAAACAGCAACATTCGAAAAAAGTGATGGCAATTTTGATCTGAATAATGCCCTGCGCAGTAATGAAACCAGCATAGCTTTATCTCCAGAACAGGATCTGGCGAAAATCCGTCGTCGTGCTGATATGGCAGAAATCTATCTGGTTAAAGATGAACATGGCAAAACTACTGAGTTGGTATTACCGATATATGGCTCAGGCCTGTGGTCAATGATGTATGCCTTTATTTCCATTGATGTGGATGGCGTAACATCTCGCGGTATTACGTACTACTCTCACGGCGAAACACCGGGATTGGGTGGTGAAGTTGATAACCCGCAATGGCGTAAGCAATGGGTTGGCAAAAAACTTTATAACCCGGAAGGTGCTCCGGCGCTCAAAATCGTTCGTGGTGGCGCGGGTAATAATCCTTATGGTGTGGATGGTTTGTCTGGCGCGACTCTGACTTCCAATGGTGTTCAGCATATGTTTGATTTCTGGTTGGGTGATAATGGCTTTGGCCCGTTCCTGAAAAAAGTACGCGAGGGAGCCTTGAAAGATGGCTGATAGTAAAGAGATAAAACGCGTCCTTCTTGGGCCGCTGTTTGATAATAACCCAATTGCATTACAGGTTTTGGGTGTGTGTTCAGCATTGGCTGTAACAACCAAACTGGAAACTGCATTGGTGATGACGCTTGCTGTGACACTGGTAACAGCATTTTCTAACTTTTTCATTTCGTTGATTCGTAATTACATTCCGGGCAGTGTGCGGATCATTGTACAGATGGCGATTATTGCCTCGTTGGTTATTGTGGTAGATCAGATTTTGCGGGCATATGCCTATGAAATCTCGAAACAGTTATCTGTGTTTGTCGGCCTTATCATCACTAACTGTATCGTAATGGGACGTGCAGAAGCCTATGCCATGAAATCTCCTCCAGTAGAGAGTTTCATGGATGGTATCGGTAATGGTTTAGGCTATGGTGTCATCCTGTTACTGGTGGGCTTTTTGCGTGAGCTGATTGGCTCAGGAAAACTGTTGGGTATTACTGTGATGGAATCCATCAAAAATGGGGGTTGGTATCAGCCTAACGGTCTGTTCCTGCTGGCACCAAGTGCATTCTTCATCATTGGTATGCTGATTTGGGGTCTGCGGACTCTTAAACCTGAGCAGGTTGATAAGGAGTAACAGACAACATGGAACATTATATCAGTTTATTTGTCCGTGCCGTCTTTATCGAGAATATGGCGTTATCCTTCTTTCTCGGTATGTGTACTTTTCTGGCGGTGTCTAAAAACGTCAAAACTGCTTTTGGTCTGGGCGTTGCTGTAACGGTTGTTTTGGGAATTTCTGTTCCTGCCAATAACCTTGTTTACAATCTGGTACTCCGTGATGGAGCCCTGATTGATGGGGTTGATCTGAGTTTCCTGAACTTCATTACCTTTATTGGTGTGATCGCTGCACTGGTGCAGATTCTGGAAATGATCCTTGATCGTTACGTTCCTGCACTTTACAACGCGCTGGGGATTTTCCTGCCGTTGATTACGGTGAACTGTGCGATTTTCGGTGGTGTTTCTTTCATGGCACAGCGTGACTATAACTTTGGCGAATCCATCGTATATGGATTCGGTTCAGGTATGGGCTGGATGCTGGCAATTGTTCTGATGGCTGCTATTCGTGAAAAAATGAAATATGCGGATGTTCCGGCAGGTTTGAAAGGACTGGGGATCACCTTTATTACCACCGGATTGATGGCATTGGGCTTTATGTCCTTCTCCGGCGTGCAGCTCTAAAGGAGAGAATAATTCATGGATATAATCATTCTAGGCGTAGTAATGTTTACCCTGATTGTGTTGGCGCTGACGGCAATGATTTTGTTCGCAAAATCGAAGTTAGTGAACACCGGGGATATTAAAGTTGAAGTCAACGGCGATGAGGAGAAAAGTTTTACAGCTCCCGCTGGTGACAAGTTGTTGGGTATGCTTGCCAATCAGGGCATTTTCGTTTCTTCAGCTTGTGGCGGCGGTGGCTCTTGTGGTCAGTGCCGTGTGAAGATCAGAGAAGGCGGTGGTGACATCCTGCCTACAGAGCTGTCTCACATTAACAAGCGTGAAGCGAAAGAAGGCTGCCGTCTGGCATGCCAGGTTAATGTTAAGCAAGATCTGAAAATTGAACTGCCGGAAGAGATCTTCGGTGTTAAGAAATGGGAATGTGAAGTTATCTCTAACGATAACAAAGCGACTTTCATTAAGGAATTAAAACTGAAAATACCTGATGGGGAAGTTGTACCATTCCGTGCAGGTGGTTACATTCAGATTGAATGTCCTCCACATATTGCCCGTTATGCTGATTTTGATGTACCGCAGGAATATCGTGAAGATTGGGATAAATTTAATTTGTTCCGCTATGTTTCTGAAGTCAATGAGCCGACAGTTCGTGCATACTCAATGGCAAACTATCCGGAAGAGCATGGCATCATTATGCTGAACGTACGTATTGCCACACCTCCGCCAAGAAACCCTGATGTGACACCGGGTATCATGTCTTCTTACATCTGGTCATTAAAAGCCGGTGATAAAGTGACAATTTCCGGCCCATTCGGTGAATTCTTCGCGAAGGATACTGATGCTGAAATGGTATTCATCGGTGGTGGTGCAGGTATGGCACCAATGCGTTCCCACATTTTCGATCAGCTCAATCGTCTGAGTACCAAGCGTAAGATCTCTTTCTGGTATGGTGCCCGCTCCAGGCGTGAAATGTTCTATACCGAAGATTTCGACCAACTGGCGGCAGAAAATGAAAACTTCACCTGGCATGTTGCGCTGTCTGATGCCTTGCCGGAAGATAACTGGGATGGTTATACAGGTTTTATTCACAATGTCCTGTATGAAAATTATCTGAAAGACCACCCGGCACCAGAAGATTGTGAATTCTACATGTGTGGGCCTCCGGTCATGAACGCTGCGGTCATTAAGATGCTGAAAGACCTTGGTGTAGAAGATGAAAACATCATGCTGGATGATTTCGGCGGCTGATGATTTTAATCAGATAATGACGGTAACACTTTGATTTAACGACAGGCTTTAACGATAAGCGCCCACATTTAGTGGGCGCTGACGATTCAGAAAGAGTAAGTTATGTTGAGTAAAAAAATTATTAACTGGGGTGTATTGATGCTGATGACCGTGCTGTTATCAGCATGTGGTGGCCCAGAACAACAGAACCTGAGTGGGCAAACGATGGGAACGTATTACTCCATCAAGTATATCGCTGATTTGTCAGGACCTTCCCCGGAAAAACTGCAAAAAGAAATTGATCGTTTATTGGAAGAAGTAAACGACCAGATGTCCACTTACCGGCCAAATTCTGAATTGAGTCGTTTTAATCAAAGTCGTGAAGTGAATAAACCTTTTCCGGTATCCGCAGCTACAGCGAAAGTGGTTAAGGAAGCTATCCGTATTAATCAATTGACGGATGGTGCTTTAGATGTGACCGTTGGGCCATTAGTAAATCTGTGGGGATTTGGGCCAGAAGGACGAGTGACTAAAGCGCCAACAGATGAAGAATTGGCAACACGTCGTGCGTGGATTGGGATCGATAAATTATCTGTTGAAGGTAATAATCTGATTAAATCCATTCCTGAATTATATGTTGATCTTTCCTCGATTGCTAAAGGCTACGGCGTTGATGTGGTCGCGGAATATCTGGCTTCCCAGAATATCAGGGATTACATGGTTGATATTGGCGGTGAAGTTCGCACATCAGGTAACAACGGTAAGGGTACTGCGTGGCGAATTGCGATTGAAAAGCCATCCGATAGTGGAATGACGCAAAGTGCTCAGGAAATTATTGAACCGGGTGAGATGGCTGTCGCGACATCGGGTGATTACCGCAACTATTTTGAACAGAATGGTGTGCGTTATTCTCACACCATTGATCCCAAAACAGGTAACCCAATCAGGCATAATCTGGTTTCGATTACAGTTATTGCACCGACCTGTATGAGTGCAGATGGTTTTTCTACTGGTATAGATGTGTTAGGGCCAGTTAAGGGAATGGAATTAGCTGAAAAACTGAACATTCCGGTCTTTATGATAGTCAAAACTAAAGAGGGTTTTGAAGAACATTACAGCCCGGCCTTTAAGCAGTATTTTCAATAAAATAAATAAGTTACAACAGAAAAAATAAGAGGAAAAGGTTATGGAAGTTTTTATCGCAGCCTTTATCTTTTTCCTGCTGGCTTTTGCGGGGATGGCATTGGGCTATATCTTTAAGCGCAAAAGTATTCAGGGAAGCTGTGGAGGTTTAGGGAGCATTGGTGTTGAAAAAGTCTGTGATTGTCCCGAACCTTGTGATGCGCGTAAAAAACGTATGGCAAGAGAAGCCGCCCGTTATGCGCAACTGGAGAAAAACCGCATTCTTTGATGATGTTCTTCTTGTGAAAAAACAGTCACCAGTTAAAAAAATAGCGTCTTAAGGATAGCCCGCTGTGAGACAAAACAGCGGGTTTTTATCTGCTTCTTACGGGATATTAAAAGGATGACACTTCCTGTGAGCAAGTTGTAAGTAGCTTTTTACCGAGCTGGTTGAAACATCCAGATCTGCTGCCACATCTTTATAGCGCATTCCTTGTAGCCGTGTTAGCAGGAATGCCTGTCTGACTTTTTCCGGCAGTTCATTAAGAGTTTTGTTTATCTTTTCTAATTGTTCTAACAACAAAAGCCGGTATTCTGATGGGGATGACGTGTTTTTCGGTACTGTACTGACATACTCCAGATAATTATCTTCAAGTTTTTTCCGGCGGTAGTAATTAGCGATAGTCCTGCGGGCAATTGTCATCAAAAAAGCTCTGGGATGACGAACATCAGCAAGATCTGAAGATTGGATCAATTTGATGAAAATATCATGGGTGAGATCTTCTGCATGGTGTGAATAAACACAATTTTGTTTGATCCAGTTACATAACCATTTGTGGTGTTCGCAGTAGAGTTGCAGGGCTATTTCATTGTGCCCGAATGTGCTTTTTTGCACAGCCATGTAGTATTGCCTGATGAGTTAGATTGAAAATGATAATGATTATTATTTTTATTTAATGAAAGTCAACGGGACTTGTAGTGATAATCCTCTTAATTTTTAAGGGGATTATCAGTTGAATGGTTAAGTGTCAGTCAGAATTGCTGTGAAATACTGAGTTTGTAATTGCGACCAATACCAGAAACGTCTTCTCCTAAGTATGGATAGTAATCACGGTTGAACAGGTTATCTACAGTGATCCGGGCTTCAAAGCCTTTCATAAGAGGCGGGCGCCAGCTTGCAAACAGTCCGTGCAGGGCATAGCCTTTGCTTTTTGGCAGTGACCAATGCCATACTTTTGGATCGCCATCGACAGGTGAACGGTCTTGCTTACGGACAAAATCACCTTTCCAGCCCATCACCATCTGCCACTGTGGAATTTTGAACCCCAGCATAGCATGTGCAGATCTTGGCGGAATTTCAGCAATCCAGGTTTTATGTCCTATCCACGGATCGCGCATGGATGCATCACGCTGGCCACGTATAGTGGAGAAAGAGAATTTTCCAAACAGATTGTTGCTGTCATAGAAGGTCTCTATTTCCAGGCCTTCTATAGTATAACTTGGTAGATTGCGATAATTTGCTAATGGTTTTTCACATGAGTCACTCGAACCACTTTTTATGTGTGCTGTGCAATAAATCCCACGTCTTTTGAAGATTTCATCTTTACCACGATTACGGAATAAGGTCGTACGGATTTGTAGGCTGTCATTTTCAAACATCAGATTATCGTAATCGAGAATGGCACCAAGTCGTATCCCTGTCATTCTTTCAACCTTAAGATTACGGCTGGAGCCAGGAAGACTGGTTATTGCTGACTGAACTTCATACTGTTCATCTACCAGTGGGGCTCTCCATGTGCGGCTGATATCTCCAAATAATGAAAGATTTTTACTGGCTTTCCACATTATGCCCAAATGAGGTGTCCAGCCAGTATAAGTCACACTGTTATAGTCATGATTGACTTCAGGTGATTTGTTGTTAAAGCGAGGTGCCTTATTTTCTTCCCCACTATTTTTAACATGATCATAGCGAACTCCTGGTGTAACTGTGATGTTCCCAAGTTTCAAGGAATCCTGCATATATACGCTGTAAGTGTATTGATCACCAGCTGGCATATAGTAAGGTTGGTAATAGCCGTAATTATACTCAGCTTTATTTTTATTACCCTTATCGAACATTAACACGTTGCGTTGATTCTTATGCCAACGGGCTCCCGCTATTAATTCATGTTCGATTATACCTGTTGAGAACACGCTATTATTATTGGCGTCAACCAAATTGTCTGTGTAATCAGCCCAGCTTTTATTACCCATTAACCCACTGAAAGAGGATGAGGATGAAGCATTCTCAGGGCGACTATCGTTTTGCTTGGTTTTGGAATAAGCATAGGTGAGTGTTAAATTTATCCATGGATTGTCTTCCGGTGCGATATTCCATTTGGCGGAATAGTTTTGATCGATTTGATCACGGAAGACCAGTTTTCTTTTCCAGGCACCATCCCAGCCATATTGTTTGACTTCAGCATCAGATGGAACTTTCATTTTATCCCGTTTAGCTGCCCAGGGTTGCCAGCCATCCGATTCAGAGCGCATAGCGGACAAGCTCACCGTATGTGTATCACTGGGATAAAAGTTGGTTTTCAATAAATAAGATGTTTGGTTGTTTTGTGAAAATTCAAAACGTGTACCATCAGGACGCTTGATATTATGACCATCGCGTTTGCTGACATATAGCAATCCATCAGCATAGCCGTTGGGATCTCTGCCGTATAATGCAATGCTGTTGATCCATTGTCTGTCATTGGTGTGGTAACTTTGTTTAATAAAGCCACCCCAATCCTCATCAGGGCGTAGTAAATCACTGGCATCTTTTGTCACAACTTTGACAGAGCCACCAAATCCACCGTTGCCATTCAATAAGTTGTGTGGCCCTTTATCCACATCAATACGTTTGATTAATTCAGGTTCAATAAAAATAGAACCCTGACGATATTTTTCGAATCCTTTTGGCGCATCATCCAGTGTGATTTTGACATCTTCTGATTCTCCCATTCCCCAGATATTTAATGTTTGTCCACCGGGGCGCGGTGAACCTGACATTGAAACGCCGGGAAGCTGCTCAAGCAATTGAGCAATATTATCCGCCTGAGTCCGATCGATATCTTCCTTTTTGAGTGCAGAACTACCCGCACTGGTACTATTACGTGTACTTCCTGTAACCGAAAGAGTCGATAGTTGTATTACCTTATTTTTCTTTTCTGATTTCCGTTCTGAGGGGTTTTCAGTTGCTAAAACCTGGCTGGAAAAGATAGCACCCAACATCAGCGTACCTGAGAATGTACCGCTTAAAATTTTTCGGATAAGGATCGCAATTGGGCGTTTTTCTAAATATTGACTATTATTTGCCATAAATTTCCCGAAATGTGTCTGTATTAAATATTGCATTGCTATAAGTCACCCAGGAAATCAAATCGGGCAAATAAAAATGAGAATTATTTTTATTTGTATGGTTTTTGTCGATATGATTTTATTGGCATGATTTTATTGGCATAGTTTGCTGCAAAGTGCTTATGGGATGTTGTGGCATAACAACCAGGACACTCATTCGCAAGGTCATTTCCGTAATTTCAAGGGGTTAGTCAATGAAGAAGATTCTTAGTACGCTGTTCTTGGTAGGAATTGTGGCATTTATTGCAGGCTGTGATGACGCTTCCAAAAAAGCGGAGGATTCAACCCATCAAACTGAAGATAATACATCTCAAATGAAAACGGATACTGAGCAGAAAAACTCAGAAGTGACGGATAATGAAAAAGAAAAATCACAGGACATGAAAGACAATGCTACGGGTGGAAAGCGTGAGTCGGTAGATAAATCCAAGGAAAAACAGGGTAATATAAACCATTCTACTCATGATGCGGTAAGTCAAACGCCGTCTTCCAAGACGGCTGATATAAAGGGCAATGTGACAAAATCCCTAAATGATGCAGCGGATAAGATGACAGCCAAAGCGGGGGAGATACAACAACAGGCCACGGATAAAATTAATCAGTTTGCAGATGAAGTAAAGTCGAAGTCGAAAGAAATAAAATCTGATACCGATAAAAAAACGGATGATTTAATCAACAGCCTTAAAGGTGATAATAGTAAAAAAGAGGAAGGTTAATTTATCAATTTGATATCTTATCTGTGTATGATGGTTTTAGTATTAGAAGGGTGATCTGAAAATGATTGCCCTTATTTTTTTACATATAATTTTTTTCATAATTCGTAAGAATAGCTTTCTATTCCTCTGGCTTGACTTACTTATCTATTTAAAAGTAGGTTAGGGTTTACTTTGCAAATCACACTCAGGACATAATAATGCAGATAAAATACAGTATAGGAAGACAGAATCCCGAGTTAATTCAGCAGGCATTTGACATTCGCAGACAGGTATTTACGGATGAACAGGGGTTTGCGGCTGATATTGATATCGATGGGTATGATGATATTGCCCTGCATGTAGTGACATATGACGATGAAAAGCCAATCGCAGTCTTAAGGGCAATCACCAGTGACAATAATATGCTTAAAGTCGGTCGTGTTGCGGTATTAAAGAAATATCGCGGTCGGGGAATTGGTCATAAAGTTATGGAATTTATTGAAGATTATGGTCGCAAAAATAATATTGCGGCCATCGGATTATCTTCTCAATATCATGCGAAACCGTTTTATGAAAGCCTCGGTTATCAAGCCCGTGGAGAGATTTATTTGGAAGATGGAGCAGAACATATTTTTATGATTTTGGATTTAGCGTAATCAAACACGAAAAAAACGAAAGTGAACTGCTCTTAAACCAGGCAGTAATTATTACTATTTGAAATATCAATACGGGAAAAGTGACTATGCAAATTTTAGCAATATATTCCAATTTTCCCGTACTGATGATTTATTCCGTTTTTATTAATCTGAGTTATTGATAATTTTTGTTCGTCAATTGACGCGCAGGAGCGTCATTGGCAACATAATATTTCACCTGACAGCGAGGCAGGGGAGCATGTCCCCGGATCTTGTCAGCAATTTTCTCTGCCATCATGATAGTGGTGGCATTCAAATTACCGGTAATAATTTCCGGCATAATAGATGCATCAATAACACGCAGGTTTTCAACACCATGCACTCGTCCTTGACCATCAACAACAGCCATTTCATCAAATCCCATCTTACAACTACAGGATGGGTGAAAAGCCGTTTCGGCACGCTCCCGAATAAAGGCATCCAACTGCTCATCTGTCTGGATATCAGCTCCGGGGCTTATTTCCCGACCACAATAAGGCGCAAGTGCGGGTTGTGCCATGATTTCCCGTGTGATGCGAATGGCATCGCGGAATTCCTGCCAGTCCTGTTCTGTAGACATATAGTTGAATAAGATACTTGGGTGCTGGTGCGGATCACGTGATTTTATTTTCACCCGGCCTCTGCTTGGGGAACGCATTGAGCCAACATGGGCCTGAAAGCCATGTGCATTAACTGCATTACTGCCGTTGTAGTTAATGGCAACAGGTAAGAAGTGATACTGAATATTGGGCCAGGCAAATTTTTCACTGGTGCGGATAAAACCACCGGCCTCAAAATGATTGCTGGCACCAATACCAGTCCCTGTCAATAACCATTCAGCCCCAATCATCGGTTGGTTATACCATTTCACCGAAGGATAGAGAGAAACAGGTTTGAGGCACTCATATTGCAGGTACATTTCAAGATGATCCTGAAGATTTTGTCCTGCACCGGGCAAAATATGTATCGCAGGAATACCAAATTCTTGCAATACATCTTCAGGGCCAATGCCTGAACGCTGCAAAATTTGCGGGGAAGCGATGGCTCCGGCACAGAGCAAAACTTCTTTGCGTGCTGTAGCCTGTGCCAGGGCTGAACTATTACCTTGGTAGAAATCGACACCAACGGCAGTTTTACCCTCAAATTTGATGGTGTCTGTCAGTGCATGCGTAATAATGGTCAGGTTAGATCTGGATGTAGTTTGATCCAGATAACCGCGAGCAGTGCTGGAGCGGCGGCCTCTGGGCGTGACAGTACGATCCATTGGGCCAAAACCTTCTTGCTGGTAGCCATTCAGGTCGTCAGTACTTGGATAGCCGGCCTGGATACCCGCTTCTACCATCGCATGAAAAAGCTCATTATTGCCTGCTTTGGGGGTGGTAACGCTGACAGGGCCATCTCCGCCATGATAATTATTCGGGCCAATATCCCGTGATTCTGCTTTGCGGAAATAAGGCAGACAATCGAGATACGTCCAGTCTTCCAGACCAGGTTGTTTTGCCCAATTATCAAAGTCCATCGCATTGCCACGGATATAGCACATACCATTGATCAATGACGATCCCCCTAATCCCTTACCCCGTCCACATTCCATGCGACGGTTATTCATGTAGGGTTCGTGATCGGTTTCATACGCCCAGTTGTAACGGGTTCCCTGCAAGGGATATGCCAGCGCTGCTGGCATTTGAGTACGAAAGTCGAATCGGTAATCTGGCCCACCTGCTTCCAGCAACAGGACAGTAACATTCGGATCTTCCGTTAAACGAGTTGCAAGCACATTACCCGCTGAACCAGCACCGATAATAATGTAGTCAAATACCATTGTTATCTCTCCTGTTTCAGTCGTGTCGGTTAAAATAGGGATGCGAAATTTCCTAGTTCAACCTGTATTGATTTAATCTGTGTATAGTGTTGTAGAGTAACCAGCCCATTTTCGCGTCCGACACCGGAATGTTTGTAGCCACCAACTGGCATAACTGCCGGTGATTCTCCCCATGTGTTGATCCAGCAAATTCCGGCTTCTAATTGGTGGATAACACGGTGAGCACGGGATAAATCTTTCGTCACGACTCCTGCGGCAAGGCCGTAATCTGTGTTATTAGCACGAGCAATGACCTCATCTTCTGTTTCGTAGGTCAGAATACACATTACCGGGCCGAAAATTTCTTCCTGGGTAATCAGCATGTCATCGGTACAGTCGGTAAATACGGTTGGTGCAACAAATGCCCCGTTCGCCAGATCACCTTCCATTAAGCGTTTGCCACCATATAGCAGACGGGCACCGGCATTTTTGCCGCTTTCTATGTAGTGTAAGACAGATTCCATATGCGGGAAGCTTACCAATGGGCCAAAATTGGTATTCGGATCAAGCGGTGAGCCAATGCGGATCCGTTTGACACGCTCCATGATTTTATTTTCAAAATGGGGAGCCAGTGCCTTCGGGATAAAAACGCGTGTACCGTTGGTACAGACCTGACCTGAGCTGAAAAAGTTTGCCATCATGGCGATATCGGCAGCCCGATCCAGATTGGCATCATCGAAAATGATCAACGGAGATTTACCACCCAGTTCCATGGTGACTTCTTTCAGTGTTGAGCCGGATGCGTCAGCCATCACTTTCTTGCCGGTAACAATTCCGCCGGTAAAGGACATTTTAGCGATTTTCGGATGGACAGCCAGATAGTGGCCTACTTCATGCCCCATGCCTGTCAGGACGTTAAATACTCCGTCAGGTAAACCTGCTTCAGTATAAATTTCAGCGAGCTTCAGGGTGGTGAGGGAAGTCACTTCACTGGGTTTGAAAATCATGGCATTACCGGCCGCCAGCGCTGGTGCTGATTTCCACAATGCAATTTGGATTGGATAGTTCCATGCACCAATGCCTGCCACGACGCCTAGTGGTTCACGGCGTGTATAGATGAAAGAGGATTCACGTAATGGAATTTGCTGACCTTCAATCGCAGGGATCAGACCGGCATAATATTCCAGAACATCGGCACCGGAAAGGATATCAATTATCTGAGTCTCAGAAAGCGGTTTGCCGGTATCCAGTGTTTCGAGTTCGGACAATTCATCATTGCGCTCACGGAGAATATCTGCCGCTTTAAGTAAGATCCGTGAACGCTCTGCCGCAGTCATTGCTGCCCAGATTTTCTGTCCTTTTTGGGCACTTTCCACAGCCAGCTCAACGTCTTGTTCAGTTGCAGCCTGCAATTGAGCAATGACTTCACCATTGGCTGGATTGATTGCATCAAAAGTGTTTCTGTCAGGGGTGGCGCTATCAACATAAGCACCGTGTATATAAAGCTTCTGTAAACCAAAACGGGTCATAGAGTCTCCTTAGGTCAGAATTCAGGGTACACAGGTTATCTGAGTTTCTGCTCGATATAATCGATGGTGACAGTGAAGGCACTTTCTATATCAAAGGGCTTGCTGCTTAAGGCACTTCTCAGCCAGATACCGTCAATCAGAGCTGCCAGCCCTTGTGCTGCCAGTTGTGCTTCTCTTTTGGGCAGAGCCCTTCTGAATTCAACACAAATATTAGAATACAAGCGACGTTCGTTTACTTGTTGTAATCGGTACAAATTGGGCTGGTGCATGCTGCTGGCCCAAAAAGCCAGCCAGGTTTTCATGGCCGCACCATTGATTTGACTGGTGTCAAAATTTCCTTCAACGATGGCTGTTAGCCTTTGAGCCGGAGTGGCATTGTCGAGTAGCCGTAACCGTCGTGCTACAGCCATTTTGAGTTGATGCAATAGATGCCGCATAGCTGCTTCAAGTAATCTGTTCTTATCTTTGAAATAGTGACTGATAATACCGTTAGAAACCCCGGCTTTTCTGGCTATCTGTGCAATACTTGCTTCCTGCATTCCAACTTCATTGATGACCGCTAATGTGGCATCAATGAGTTGTTGTTTTCTTATCGACTGTATTCCAATTTTGGGCATGACCTTACGCTCAGAAAATCAATGATTCGGCCGCTATTAAACTTTTTTTTAATTGAATGTTCAATCAAAATTAAATATGTTTTATTACAATATTTTCACAAAATGGAATTGGGATTATTGAGAATGAGTTAAATTTTTATTTATTATTCATATAATTATTAGAATTATTCTTTTTCATTTTTCTTTTCATTAATTTCAGGAACTGCCTATGAACACACAAGACAGTCCAAAAAACACTCAGAAGGATACACTGAACTCTGTCGTTTTTTTTATCTCAGCAGTATTAATTATTGTCTTTTCTCTTTTCACGTTTTTCTTTACGGATGCAACGAGTATCTGGATAAAAAGTACGCTGAATTGGGTATCTAAAACATTTGGCTGGTACTATCTGCTTGCTGCAACGCTTTATATTGTCTTTGTCATATTTGTTGCAGCTTCCCGTTTTGGTTCTATCAAACTAGGGCCGGAACAGTCTAAGCCCGAATTCAGTTTGCTGAGTTGGGCGGCAATGTTGTTTGCTGCCGGGATAGGTATTGATTTGATGTTTTTCTCAGTAGCTGAACCGGTTACACAATATATGCGTCCACCTGCGGGGGAAGGAGAAACGATTGAAGCAGCCCGTCAGGCGATGGTGTGGACATTGTTCCACTATGGCCTGACGGGCTGGTCGATGTATGCTCTGATGGGGATTGCACTGGGCTATTTCAGTTATCGTTACAACTTGCCATTAACTATCCGTTCAGCGCTCTATCCTATTTTTGGCAATCGTATCAAAGGGCCTATCGGTCATACTGTGGATATCGCTGCGGTGATAGGGACGATTTTCGGTATCGCAACGACATTGGGAATTGGTGTGGTGCAGCTAAATTACGGTTTAAAAGTGCTTTTCGGGTTGCCACAGGGCTTGGGTGTTCAGGCAGGATTAATACTGCTGTCGGTGATCGTAGCAACGGTATCTGTCACCTCTGGTGTGAACAAAGGCATTCGATTTTTGTCCGAATTGAATGTGTTACTGGCATTAGGGTTGATTCTATTTATCCTGTTTGTGGGAGATACAGAATTTTTGCTTAATGGACTGGTGCAGAATGTTGGTGACTACATCAGCCGTTTTATGAGCATGACACTCAATAGTTTCGCATTTGAACGCCCGACCGAATGGATGAATAACTGGACACTGTTTTTCTGGGCATGGTGGGTTGCCTGGTCACCGTTTGTTGGATTATTCCTCGCGCGTATTTCCCGTGGCCGAACGATTCGTCAGTTCGTAATGGGAACTCTGGTTATTCCATTTGTTTTTACGCTGCTTTGGTTATCCATTTTTGGTAACAGTGCGTTATATGAAATTCTTCACGGTAATCGGCAGTTAGCCGAAACAGTATTGATCCATCCAGAGCGAGGTTTTTATAACCTGCTGGCACTTTATCCGGCTTTCACTTTTAGTGCTTCCGTTGCCACTATCACCGGGTTGTTATTTTATGTCACATCGGCCGATTCGGGATCGTTGGTTTTAGGCAATTTTACGTCTAACCTCAGTGATATTAATAATGACGCACCAAACTGGCTGCGAATATTCTGGTCTGTGGCAATTGGTGTGCTGACGTTGGGCATATTGATGACGGATGGTATCTCGGCGTTACAAAACACCACGGTAATTATGGGCTTACCATTTAGTTTTGTGATCTTCTTTATTATGGCGGGGTTGTATAAATCGTTGCGGGTGGAGGACTTCCGTAAGGCCAGTGCATTACAGAATACATCTCCGACATTGGTGCATGACAACGGTTCTTTGAACTGGAAGCAGCGCCTGAGCCGTATGATGCATTTTCCGGGAACGAAAAGTACCCAACGTATGTTGGATATAGTGTGTCGTCCTGCGATGCAGGAAGTTGCAAAAGAGCTGGAATTACGCGGTGCGAAAGTGCAGTTTAGCGCACTGCCTTCGGAGGAAGATAAGCGCCTTAGCCCGCTTGAACTGATTGTTGATTTGGGGGAAGAACAGAATTTTATTTATCAGATATGGCCGCAGCGTTATTCCGTGCCCGGATTTACCTATCGTGCAAGACTGGGTAAGTCCTATTACTTCCGGTTGGAAACCTTTCTGATGGAAGGTACTCAGGGTAATGATTTAATGGGCTACACAAAAGAACAGATAATCAGCGACATTCTTGATCACTATGAAAAACATCTGAATTTTATTCATTTGAACCGTGAAGCTCCGGGACAGACTTTGATTTTCCCAAGTGGAGCATAAACCGGAAATGGTCTGCAATATGTGCCTTGCATAGCACTTTGTTTATCTGGTTAATAACCAGAACACTGCCTGGCATCATGCTTAATTCAAAGGTAAATAGTTAAAAAAAGTAGCGCATTATGATTTTTATCTGTATGTTTATACAGTTTCTTTGTCGTGGAGAGATCAGGTGCGCAAGATTATTCATATTGATATGGACTGTTTTTTTGCTGCTATTGAAATGCGGGATAATCCATCACTTCGCGATATTCCTGTTGCTGTTGGTGGCAGCGCTGACAGGCGAGGTGTTATCAGTACAGCGAATTATCCTGCCCGCCGTTTCGGCGTACACAGCGCTATGTCTACCTCAATGGCTTTGAAACTTTGTCCTCAATTGAAAGTGATTTCAGGACGAATGGCATTCTATAAAGACGTTTCTCAACATATCCGCCAGATTTTTTCCCGTTATACCGAACTGATTGAACCGCTTTCTTTGGATGAAGCTTATCTGGATGTAACGGATTGCCAATATTGTCATGGCTCCGCTACGTTAATTGCTAAAGAGATTCGTCAGGTAATTTTTGAGGAGTTGCAACTAACTGCTTCGGCAGGTGTTGCACCCGTTAAATTTCTGGCCAAAATTGCATCAGATATCAATAAACCCAATGGTCAGTATGTGATTGCTCCTGAACAAGTTGAAGAGTTTGTGAAATCGTTACCATTACACAAAATTCCCGGCGTGGGAAAAGTAACTGCTAATCGATTATCAGATATGGGTTTGGAAACCTGTGTGGATGTGCAACGCTATGACAAGTTAGAGTTAATAAAAAAATTGGGGAAATTTGGCTTAGTACTTTGGCAGCGTTGCCATGGTATTGATGAGCGTTTAATCAAACCTGAGTGCTTACGTAAGTCTGTTGGTGTAGAAAAAACACTGGCGCAGGATATTCATGATTGGCGTGATTGTGCCGAATTGATTGAACAACTTTACCCTGAACTGGAAAAGCGGTTGGGAAAGGTCAAGCCTGATCTCCGTATTGCTCGTCAGGGCATTAAATTAAAATTTGATGATTTTCAACTGACGACACAGGAACATGTTTATCCCCTATTAGATAAGCAGGATCTGCTTCAGATTGCCAGACAGGCCTGGGAAATTCGCAGAGAAGGCCGGGGTGTCCGGTTAGTTGGCCTGCATGTGACATTACAGAATCCACAACTGGAACGGCAGTTATTGTTGGAATGGTAATGCTGCTTGTTATGGGGGAAAGCGTGTAAGAAAGAATATTCCCCTGCTTATGAGCAGGGGAATGCCGGCATTACTCTTTTACCGGGATTGATTTCAGAATGGCAGTCAGCAATTGCCAATACTGACCAACACTCTTGATGTGAACCCTTTCATCAGGTGAATGCGCGCCACGAATGGTTGGGCCAATAGAGACCATATCCATATCTGGATACGGTTTTTTAAACAACCCACATTCCAGACCGGCGTGGATCACCATAATATTCGGAGTGTTGTCGAACAGTTGGTGATAAGTTTCGCGGACTAAATGCATAACCGGAGAATTGGCATCCGGTTGCCAGCCAGGATAACCACCACTTGCTGTTGTTTCTGCACCGGACAGTTTTGCCAGAGAATTCAGCATCCCGACAACATAAGCTTTACCACTTTCAATTAATGAACGGATCAGACAGATAATTTCCACTCTGTCTGCTTCCATATTAACGACACCTACGTTCAGGGATGTTTCTACGACACCTTTAGCGACATCGCTCATACGGATAACACCGTTAGGCATGGTGTTTAACATAGAGATAAAACGAGACTGGCAGTCTGCTGTCAATGCTGGTGATGAAGTTTCAATTTCGTCCAATATGAGAGTCAAATTCGCTTCAGCAACCGCATATTCATTTTTCAATGTTTCCAGAAAATCATCTTTTAACTGATGTAGCTTTTGGCGCTGTTCTATTGGCACGGCAATGATAGTAGAGCCTTCACGAGGAATTGCGTTGCGCAGTGTTCCTCCCTGAAAATGAATCAGTTTCAGGTCAAGTTCTTCTGTATATGTGGCGAGGAAACGAGCCAGTAATTTGTTAGCGTTACCTAATCCTAAGTGGATATCACCACCGGAATGACCGCCTTTTAAACCTTTCAGCGTTAGTTGCAGAGTTTGATAGTTTGCTGGCAGAGACTCGCGGGAGAGTGTTATCGTTGAGACAAAATCAATACCACCCGCACAACCCATATAGATTTCGCCTTCTTCTTCTGAATCAGTATTTATCAGAATATCAGCTTGCAACCAGCCGGGTTGAAGACCGAATGCACCATCCATGCCTGCTTCTTCAGTCATGGTCAGTAAAACTTCCAGCGGGCCGTGTTTAACAGATTCATCTGCCAGCACTGCCAAGGCGGAAGCCATACCAATACCATTATCTGCCCCTAATGTTGTACCTTCAGCCGTTATCCAGTCACCATCAATGTAAGGACGGATGGGATCTTTCGTAAAATCGTGTTGTGTATCATTATTTTTTTGAGGAACCATATCAAGATGAGCTTGAAGTACAACCGCCTTGCGGTTTTCCATACCTTTTGTGGCCGGTTTTCTGATCAGGATATTACCGACTTCATCGCGCTCAACATGGAAATTTCTGTTTTTGGCCCATTCAACGATATGAGAGGCCAGTTCTTCTTCATGATAGGATGGGTGTGGAATGGAGCAAATTTTAGCAAAAATATCCCATAATGGCTGAGGGGATAGTGTTGATAATTCGGACACGTCAGATCTCCTGTAACTGCATCTTGATGAAATGGGAAGTATATAATGTTTGACATATCGGGGGCTTTTATCATCTTGAGCTGCCCAGTGTCTATGCTCTTGCCCGAGAATACCATTTTCTTGTGAATATTGCGCAATCAGGATCAGGATGTTCCTTGTTTTTGCTGGTTTTTGCTCGCCTAAGTCACTATAATCTCGCGCAACCTTTATTCCGCAACAAACTCTTTTCTGAGATTTTCTTAGTTTCCAGGATCAAATTTTATGAGCGAAAAATATGTCGTAACGTGGGATATGTTGCAAATACATGCCCGTAAGCTGGCACAACGTTTACTTCCCGTAGAGCAATGGAAAGGCATTATTGCTGTAAGTCGCGGCGGGCTTGTACCTGGAGCATTATTGGCGCGTGAACTGGGGATCCGCCATGTGGATACAGTTTGTATTTCCAGCTATGATCATGATAATCAGCGTGAGTTGAAGGTATTGAAAAAAGCCGAAGGGGATGGAGAAGGTTTTATCATCGTTGATGATTTGGTTGATACCGGGGGCACTGCTCAGGCAATCCGTGAGATGTATCCGAAAGCGCACTTTGTGACGATTTTTGCTAAACCTGCTGGCCGCCCGTTAGTGGATGATTATTTGGTTGATATTCCCCAAAACACATGGATTGAACAGCCATGGGATATGGGCGTGATGTTTATCCCACCTATTTGTGAGTAATAATTATACTATATCCCTCGTCTTTCAAGTTGCCCTTTAATTGGTTGCGCTATTCTTCATAGCTTCCCCCAGTCATATAGCTACCTACCTATGCGTCTGGGGATTTTTCTCTTGCTACTGCAATGCAACTCGAAATCTATTGGGTACTTTTGTGATAAGCAGTAATAAATTTCTTTTGCCATGACTAAACAGAACCTTTCAGAATCGCTGTTTAAACCTCAGGTTAAACATCCGGAAACTTCCACACTGGTAAAATACGGTTGTCCACAAGCGACTAATACCAGTAATAAAATGCTTAGTGGAGAGCGCCGGGAATGCTGGTATCGCATGATTAACTGGCTCGCTTGGATCTGGAGAGGGATCAATCCGCTGGAAATTCAAGATGTTCTCAGCAGGATTGCGGTGACAAATGCTGAACGTAGTCATGACCATTTATTGGACACAGTGGTTGGCTATCGTAAAGGGAACTGGGCATTCGAATGGTCACAACAGGCTATGTGCTGGCAGCAGAAAGCACAGCATGCTGGACAGGGATCTGAAGCCAGTGAGTGTTGGTTAAAAGCTTCAATGTTATACAGCATTGCTGCGTATCCCCATCTGCGTGGTGACGAATTGGCAGATCAGGCAGTTGCCCTGGCAAATAAAGCTTATGAAAATGCAGCACATTTCTCTGATTATCAGCTGAAAAAACTGAAATTTCAGTTAGAAGAAGGTAAAACCGTTACTGGTTTATTGCATATTCCTTCTGGTATTCAGGGGCCGTGCCCGACAATACTCGTTTGTGCCAGTCTTGATAGTCTGCAAAGTGATTGTTGGCGATTGTTCCGGGAACATTTCTCACCGCTAGGTTTTGCAATGCTGACGGTGGATATGCCTTCTGTAGGTTATTCAGCCAAGTTTACATTGACACAGGATACTTGCGCTCTTCATCAACAAGTACTGCAACAATTAAAGACTGTTCCGTGGATTGACCATACAAGAGTGGGAATTTTTGGTTTTCGTTTTGGCGCCAATATTGCTGTTCGTCTTGCATATCTGGAACCTCATCTTATTAAGGGAGTGGCTGTGGTCAGCCCGGTTGTTCATGAACTACTGCATGATGAAAAGTTACAGCAGAAAATTCCGTCAATGTACAAAGATGTACTTGCCAGTCGTCTGGGTGTTTACCATGTTGATGAGGCTGCTCTGCGTTCAGAACTGAGCTGTTATTCCTTGAAAAATCAAGGGCTACTGGGGCGTCGCTGTTCTGTGCCAATGTTTTCGGTATATTGGAAAGATGATATTTTCAGTCCAGGAGAAGACTCAAAACTTATTGCTAGATCATCAATGGATGGTTCCTTATTGGCAATTCCGTCAAGGCCTGTCTACAGCGGTTTCAGTAGGGCATTACACGAATCAAGTGTATGGTTGAAAGATAAAGTTGACTAAACTTAAATTTAATAGTTGAAATTTTTTAATCATTTGATACAAATGTGCTTCTGTTTATAAAGGAGACCTTTGTATGACTGTACCCGCAAGTTATTCCAGAAATAAGTTGTTAAAGAGTTTTTCTGCATTAGGACCCTACTTACGTGAACTAAAATGCCAAAATGATTACTTCTTTTTTGATTGTCTGGCTGTCTGCGTGAGTGCAAAAGCAGCACCAGAAAAACGGGAGTTCTGGGGATGGTGGTTAGAATTGGAATTACAGGAAAAAGGGTTTGTTTATAACTATCAGGTAGGTCTGTTTGATAAACACGGTGAGTGGCAACCAATGAGTATCAAAAAAGAAGCTGATCTTAAGCATCTTGAATCAACATTACAGGCATTTCACAAACGGCTGTCCGTTTCTCTTGATACCTTCAAACTGACGCTGATCCCGTCCGACAACACTGTCACTCCCCAGATTTAAATTTTGGCGTAAATTTGTTTTATATCCGATAAATTTTAAGTTGTATCAGGATAATAAATGAATGGAATCAATAAGAAGGCAACTTAATGAATTAAGGGTATAAATCAACTTTTATTTGGATTTTGCGTTATGCCAGTTGGCATGACGCTTCTCTCCTGCTAAAACTGGGCTCTGTTTTTTTTAAATTTATTGTGTCTTATTTATTTTTTAAATGAATGGTAATGGCAGGAATATGATGAATGACAGTCAAACATTAGTTGTGAAACTGGGGACGAGTGTACTGACTGGTGGTTCTCGTCGTTTAAATCGTGCTCATATGGTGGAGTTGGTTCGGCAATGCGCGCAGCAACATGAGAAAGGTCACCGTATTATTATTGTGACTTCCGGTGCAATTGCAGCGGGTCGGGAACATCTTGGTTATCCGGAACTGCCGGCGACAATTGCTTCAAAACAGTTGCTTGCTGCTGTAGGGCAAAGCCGGTTGATCCAATTATGGGAGCAGCTTTTCTCCATTTATGGTATTCATGTCGGCCAAATGTTGTTAACCCGAGCAGATCTGGAAGATCGTGAACGTTTCCTGAATGCAAGGGATACACTTCATGCACTACTTGATAACCAGATTATCCCTATTATTAATGAAAATGATGCAGTTGCAACAGCAGAGATAAAAGTGGGTGATAATGATAACCTTTCTGCTTTGGCGGCAATTCTGGGTAGTGCGGATAAATTGTTACTTCTGACAGACATCGAAGGGCTATATACTGCCGATCCCCGTCATAATCCTGATGCGGAACTTATTCGTGAAGTGCATGATATCAGTGATGAACTCAAAATGATGGCCGGAGACAGCGTTTCAGGTCTTGGAACCGGTGGTATGGCAACAAAACTTCAGGCCGCAGGTGTTGCAGGGCGTGCCGGAATTGATGTGATTATTGCTGCGGGTAATAGAGCTAATGTCGTTGCTGATGTGATTGAGGACAAATCGGTTGGTACACATTTCCATGGCTTGACCAGTCCGGTGGAAAATCGTAAGCGCTGGATCTTCGGTGCACCTTCTGCGGGAGAAATCATTGTTGATGATGGCGCAGAATCCGCCATTCTTGAGAAAGGCAGCTCTTTACTGCCGAAAGGGATCAGAAGTGTTGCAGGTGACTTTTCCCGTGGTGAAGTTGTCCGCATCTGTAGCTTATCCGGCAAGAAGTTAGCCCATGGTGTATGCCGTTACAACAGTGATGCTTTACGCCTGATTGCAGGTCACCATTCACAGAAAATCTGCCAGATATTGGGTTATGAATATGGTGCAGTTGCTGTGCACCGTGATGATATGATCGTAAGTTAAGGATTCCACCATGCTAGAGCAGATGGGAAAAGCAGCCAAAGCAGCATCATGGCAACTGGCTCAATTGAGTACCAGTCAGAAAAATCAGGCGTTGAGTCATATTGCTGATTTACTTGAGCAGGAAACAGAAGAGATCCTTGTTGCTAATCAGCAGGATATGGAACAAGCCCGTCAACAGGGTATGAATGAGGCATTGCTTGATCGGTTATTGCTGACTCCTGAACGGTTGACAGCGATTGCTAATGATGTGCGTCAGGTTTGTCGCTTGGCTGATCCTGTAGGGCAGGTCATGGATGGACAGCTGCTGGATAATGGGTTGCAACTGAGCCGCCGCCGTGTTCCTCTTGGCGTAATTGGCGTAATTTATGAAGCTCGTCCCAATGTCACTATTGATGTCGCATCATTATGCCTGAAAACAGGGAATGCAGTGATACTACGTGGTGGTAAGGAAACCCATCATACCAATCAGGCAATGGTTAAAGTGATCCAACAGGCATTAGAACAAAGTGGTTTGCCTGCGGCGGCGGTTCAGGCGATTAATAAACCTGATCGTGAACTGGTTGCCGAATTATTGAAAATGGATCGCTATATTGACATGCTGATCCCACGAGGTGGTGCTAGGTTGCACAAACTTTGCCGAGAACAGTCCACTATTCCGGTTATCACTGGAGGAATTGGTGTTTGTCACACGTTTGTCGATGAACATGTGAATTTCGAAAAAGCATTGAAAGTTATCACCAATGCAAAAGTTCAACGCCCAAGTGCCTGTAATGCTTTGGAAACTCTCTTGGTGCATGAGAGGATAGCCGCTGACTTTCTGCCGGCATTAAGTGTCAGAATGAAAGAGCAGGGAGTAACACTGCATGCAGGGACGTCAGCTATGGCATTACTGAAAGATGGCCCGGCAAAAGTTGTTGAAGTGGCAGAAGAAGACTATTGCGATGAATGGCTATCATTGGATATGAATGTGGAAATTGTCAGCGATATTGATAGAGCTATTGAACATATCCGTATTTATGGTACAGCCCATTCGGATGCTATTTTGACAGAGTCTTTACAGCATGCAGACTATTTTATTCGTCATGTGGACTCTTCGGCTGTATATGTAAATGCCAGTATACGTTTTACTGATGGCGGTCAGTTTGGTTTAGGGGCAGAGGTTGCTGTCAGTACCCAGAAACTACACTCCAGAGGTCCAATGGGACTGGATGCATTGACGACTTATAAATGGATCGGTTACGGAGATTACCTTACCCGTCGTTAATGGAAATATTCTGTTTTAGTAATTTTTAAATCAGAACAAGTCACACTTACCAATAAGTGTGGCTTTTAGTGTGGTAAAAATAGTGTGGTAAAAATATATTTTTTACATAAGTGTAAACATTTGGTTACTATACTTTGTATTCAACTTTAATGGTTCAGACCTTCAGGAAAAACAACACAATGAAGCAAACTCTATTTATCGTAGGTGCACGTGGTGCAGGGAAGACGACAATAGGTAATTTGTTGGCTGAAGTGTTAGCGTATAAATTTGTTGACACCGATGAAAATATTCAGATTTCATGTGGGATGACTATTGCTGAACTCGTTGAGCAACGTGGTTGGGACTATTTCAGGAAGTTGGAAAGCCAAACATTAAAAGCTGTCAGCCAGAAAAACCGGGTCATTTCTACAGGGGGTGGAATAGTATTAGCAGCCGAGAATCGGCAGTATATGCGGCAAAATGGCATTGTGATTTATCTGCAAGCCCCAGCGGAAGTTCTGATAGAGCGATTGTCTCATAATCCAGAAAATTCACAGCGCCCTAGTCTGACCGGAAAGTCCATAACGGAAGAAATAGTCGGAGTGTTGGCAGAAAGAGAACCAATATATCGCGAATGTGCCCATTTTATTGTCGATGCTACCCTATCAATAGAAAATATCGCTCTTGATATAAAAAGTTACATTTTGAGGCAATACAAACAGATAATTTGATATATTTTTTTATTTTTACGTTTATTTTTTATATGAGTAATAAATTCTATATCTCAGATCATTTATACCTCTTATAGTATCACTCTGCTTATTACTCACTTTAATTTTATTTAATTATATTGAGATATGGATTGAGATATGGATATGCTCTTAAAGTTTCTACGATTACTTGTGCGCGCGCTTTTTAGAGTTACAGTAGAAGGTGATGACAAGCATCTCAAACACCCCAAATGTATTATTACTCCCAATCATATTTCCTTTTTGGATGGTCTTTTGGTTGGGCTTTTCCTGCCAGTGAAACCCGTATTTGCCATTTATTCTAATATTGCGACACGGAGCTTTCTCAAATTTATTAAACCCTATGCGGATGTTGTGCCCTTGGATCCAACGAACCCGATGGCAATCAGAACGCTGGTCAAAGAGATCGATAATGGGCGGCCTATCGTAATTTTCCCTGAAGGCCGGATCACGGTAACGGGCTCTCTGATGAAAGTTTATGATGGTGCAGCGTTCATTGCAGCCAAGTCAGATGCCAAAGTCGTGCCTATCCGTATTGATGGTGCAGAACAAAGTATCTTCGGGCGTTTGAAAGGTGTTATGAAACTTCATTGGTTCCCCAAAATTACCATCAAGATTTTACCTGCCATAGATTTTCCGATGCCTGAAGCACCTGATTCGTCAATGCGTCGCCGTTTGGCGGGAGAAAAACTGCATGCTGTTATGATGGATGTGAGAATGCAGACACGTCCGAAAGAGACGTTATTCAGTGCTTACCTGACAGCTCAAAAGCGTTTTGGTCGTTTTAAACCCTGTATTGAAGATATCGCACTGAAAGAAGATAGTTATCACACACTATTGAAAAAAATATTGGCAGTCAGTCGGATCTTAGAACGTTTTACTCAGGAAGGTGAAAGAGTAGGATTTTTACTGCCTAATGCTACTGTTATGGCGACTGCTATATACGGTGCATCACTGAGAGGACGGGTTCCGGCCTTGTTGAATTATACGGCGGGAAGCAGTGGTGTTAAAAATGCCATACAGGCGGCGACAATCAAAACCATTGTGACTTCTCGTCAATTTCTGGAAAAAGGGCAGTTAACCAATTTGCCTGAGCAGGTAACAGAAGTGAATTGGGTCTATCTTGAAGATCTGAAAGATACCATCACACGGGATGATAAGTTTTGGATACTCTGGCATTTAATTTTCCCGACCAAAGCTATTCTGCCTTCACAGAAACCAGAAGATGATGCGCTGATCCTGTTTACTTCAGGTTCTGAAGGTGTACCAAAAGGGGTTGTGCATAGTCATGCCAGTTTATTGGCTAATGTTGAACAAATTAAAACGATTGCAGACTTTACTCCACAGGATCGTTTTATGTCATCTTTGCCCCTGTTTCATGCCTTTGGGCTGACAGTCGGGTTATTTACCCCTTTGATGACGGGAAGTCGTGTATTCCTTTACCCAAATCCCCTGCATTATCGTGTTATCCCTGAAGTAGTCTATGATCAAAACTGTACTGTTCTGTTCGGAACCTCAACTTTTCTGGGTCACTATGCCCGTTTTGCCCACCCTTATGATTTTTCCCGCTTGCGCTATGTCGTTGCAGGTGCAGAAAAACTGTCAGAAAACACCAAACGTATTTGGCAGGATAAATTTGGTATCCGTATTCTGGAAGGTTACGGCGTGACAGAATGCGCTCCCGTTGTGGCAATTAATGTCCCGATGGTTGCCAAAGTAGGTACAGTTGGACGGATTTTGCCGGGTATGGAAGCGCGCTTACTGCCTGTAACGGGCATTGAAGAGGGCGGACGTCTGCAATTACGTGGCCCGAATATCATGAAAGGTTATCTGCGGGTTGAGGCTCCAGATTGTATTGATCCACCCGCAGCAGAAAATATTGAAGGGAATCTAGAGCTTGGTTGGTATGATACAGGCGATATTGTCTCTATTGACGAAGAGGGTTTTTGTACGATTAAAGGGCGCGTGAAGCGTTTTGCCAAATTGGCAGGTGAAATGATTTCTCTTGAAGCTGTAGAGCAAATTGCTTCAAGGATCTCACCGGATGCTCTGCATGCAGCAACGGCCAGAAACGATCATAGTAAAGGTGAAGCTCTGGTGTTGTTCACGACAGATACGGTTCTGAACAGAAATGCGATGTTAGTTGTTGCACGCGAAATTGGAATGCCTGAACTGGCAGTTCCACGAGATATTCGCTACGTGCAGCAATTACCTTTACTTGGTAGTGGCAAACCTGATTTTGTCACGTTAAGAGAAATGGCAGAGCAGGAGTAAGGAAATGAATGGGACTGTGGAGACACAACCATTGTTAAGCCGAGGAATGAAGGCAGTTTTATTATCCCAGTTTCTGTCTGCTTTTGCTGATAATGCACTATTCTTCGCTATATTAGCTCAATTGAAGGCTGAGTCTTATCCGGGATGGAGCCTGCCAGCCCTACAAATTGTTTTCGTGCTGACTTATATTGTGCTTGCCCCTTTTGTGGGGCAAATTGCTGATCGGTTTTCGAAAGGCCGGGTTATGCTCTTTTCCAATGGCATCAAATTACTGGGTGCTGTCAGTATCTGCATTGATATGAACCCTTTTCTGGGATATACCCTTGTGGGAATTGGAGCAGCAGCTTATTCCCCTGCCAAATATGGGATCTTGGGTGAATTGACTGACGGTGGGCGTCTGGTCAAAGCTAATGGCATGATGGAAGCGTCAACAATTGCAGCGATTCTGATTGGTTCTGTAGCAGGTGGCTTTCTTTCTGATTTCAGTCTGTTTCTTGTATTAGGGCTATGCGCTTTCATGTATGGTGCGGCTGTGGTAGCCAATTTCTATATTCCTCGTTTGGCGGCAGCCCGTCAGGGGAAAGGTTGGGATCCCAAAGCAATGCTGGTGGATTTTATTGTTGTTACTTCCGCCCTTTGGCGAAACCCGGAAACCCGTTTCTCTTTAGTTGGAACTAGCCTGTTCTGGGGAGCTGGTGTTACTCTTCGCTTTTTGTTGGTTGCATGGGTGCCTATTGTTCTGGGAATTGACGGAAATACAACGCCAACCTTGATGAATGCAGTCGTTGCGATTGGTATTATTGTGGGAGCGGGTTTGGCTGCAAGGTTTATTACATTGAAAACTGTGCGTCGCTGTATGCCTGCCGGAATTCTGATCGGTGTTATTGTTATCATTTTTGCCATTCAACAATCAATATGGCATTCATACTTAATCCTGATTACGCTTGGTGTGTTTGGTGGTCTCTTCGTCGTGCCATTGAATGCATTGTTGCAGGAACATGGGAAGCATGATATGGGAGCCGGTAAAGCTGTTGCGGTACAGAATCTTGGCGAAAACAGCGCAATGCTGATTATGCTAGGTCTGTACTTAATTTCCATCATGTCAGGAATGTCCGTCATTGCTATAGGTATTGGTTTTGGTATCTTACTTTCTTTAGCAATCGGCGGGTTGTGGATTTGGGATCTGCTTCGGAAAAATTAATTTCTTACAGAGTTAAAGGCGTACTATGGGTGAAAAAATCCTGAATCAGCTTAGTATTGAACTTGGGAAAAGATTACGCCAGAAGCAGTTATCCATAACCTGTGCAGAATCCTGCACAGGGGGATGGATCGCTAAGACGATCACAGATATTGCTGGCAGTTCAGCTTATTTTAATCGTGGTTTCGTGACTTACAGTAATGATGCCAAGCATGAAATGCTGGGAGTATCGCATGTGTCTCTGGCTCAGTTTGGCGCTGTCAGTGAGCAAGTTGTTAAAGAAATGGCTTCAGGGGCGTTGGAAGTCGCTAAAGCAGATTTTGCTATTTCAGTCAGTGGCATAGCAGGGCCAGAAGGTGGCAGCGAAGAGAAACCAATAGGTACAGTCTATTTTGGGTTTGCTGCCCGTGATGGTGAAAATATATATACGAAGTCATATCGTCGGCTTTTTACTGGTGATCGTCACGCTGTACGACTCCAGTCAGTTATTTTTTCTTTAAAAACATTGCTGGAAGAAATCATAAAAAATTAACTTGATGCTGTATGATTATACAGTATAATTGGTTCCAGCACTTTGATTATATAAACGTGGTATCAGAAACAGTTTATCAGCAGTGGGGCAGCCCCTTCACTTCATTGCTTACGAAGGAGTAAACATGGCTAACGATGAAAACAAACAAAAAGCACTAGCAGCGGCACTGGGCCAAATTGAAAAACAATTTGGTAAAGGTTCTATCATGCGCCTGGGCGAAAACCGCTCAATGGATGTTGAGACCATTTCTACTGGCTCATTGTCACTGGATATTGCTTTAGGTGCAGGCGGTTTGCCAATGGGGCGTATTGTTGAAATATACGGGCCTGAATCTTCCGGTAAAACAACGCTAACTCTTCAGGTTATTGCTGCGGCTCAGCGTGAAGGCAGAACATGTGCTTTTATTGATGCTGAGCATGCCCTTGATCCGGTTTATGCCAAAAAATTGGGTGTGGATATTGATAACTTACTGTGTTCTCAGCCTGATACTGGTGAACAAGCATTAGAGATTTGTGATGCTTTGTCACGTTCTGGTGCCGTTGATGTTATTGTGGTTGACTCTGTTGCTGCGTTGACACCAAAAGCAGAAATCGAAGGTGAAATCGGTGATTCACATATGGGGCTGGCGGCTCGTATGATGAGCCAGGCTATGCGTAAGCTGGCAGGAAACCTGAAAAACTCCAATACATTGCTGATCTTTATTAACCAGATCCGTATGAAAATTGGTGTGATGTTTGGTAATCCAGAAACCACAACCGGTGGTAATGCACTTAAATTTTATGCATCTGTTCGTCTGGACATCCGTCGTACTGGCTCTGTAAAAAACAGCGATGAGGTTGTCGGTAGCGAAACTCGTGTGAAGGTAGTCAAGAACAAAGTTGCTGCGCCTTTTAAACAAGCTGAATTCCAAATCCTGTATGGTGAAGGTATTAATACTTATGGTGAGCTTATCGACCTGGGTGTTAAACACAAAATGGTGGAAAAAGCGGGTGCATGGTACAGCTATAACGGCGACAAAATTGGTCAGGGTAAAGCTAATGCTACAATTTACCTGAAAGAGCATCCAGAAGTTGCATCTGAACTGGATAAAAAACTGCGCGAATTACTGTTGAATAATGCAGGTGGGTTCAGTAGTGCTGCTTCTGATTATGTCACTGATTATGTAGACAACGTTGAAGAAGTGAATAACGAAGAGTTCTAATCACTTTTCATTTTGTGATCACAAATTGTTTCCGTCAAAAACCACATCCAGTTTGGGTGTGGTTTTTGTTTTTATGTAGGAATAAACAAGATTGGAAACGATTGCATAGAAACTGGTCTGACAAACAGACTTTCAGAAAATATCCAGACGAATTACAATGCTGAAAAGCGAATGGATTTATATGGGATTTTACTTCTTATGGAAGACACTCTATCTTAACCCTATTTTAATGTGTTCGTGAGTTGAAATGGTGATGAGATATACCACCTCAACCATCCATGATTCTGTTTTTTCAGCTTGATTTCGGGACAATTATGAGCAAAAGCACCGCTGAGATCCGTCAAGCGTTTCTTGACTTTTTTCACACTAAAGGGCACCAAATAGTACCAAGCAGTTCGTTGGTGCCAACCAATGATCCAACATTGTTGTTCACCAACGCGGGAATGAACCAATTCAAAGATGTTTTTCTTGGGTTGGATAAAAGGCCTTATACTCGAGCAACAACGGCTCAGCGCTGTGTTCGTGCTGGTGGCAAGCACAACGATTTAGAAAATGTTGGTTATACTGCTCGTCATCACACTTTCTTTGAAATGTTGGGTAACTTCAGTTTTGGCGATTACTTCAAGCAAGATGCGATCATATACGCTTGGGAATTGCTGACAGGAGCCGAGTGGTTCAATCTGCCAAAAGAGAAATTGTGGGTGACTGTCTATGAGACAGACGATGAAGCCTACGATATCTGGAACAAAGAAGTCGGTGTTCCAGCAGAAAGAATTATTCGCATTGGTGATAATAAAGGTGCTCCTTATGCGTCAGATAACTTCTGGCAAATGGGGGATACAGGCCCTTGTGGTCCTTGCACAGAAATTTTTTACGATCACGGTGAACATATTTGGGGTGGGCCTCCAGGTAGTCCGGAAGAAGACGGTGACAGATATATTGAAATCTGGAATATCGTTTTTATGCAGTTTAACCGTCATGCAGACGGTACAATGGAATCTCTGCCAAAACCTTCCGTTGATACTGGCATGGGCTTGGAGCGTCTGGCTGCGGTACTGCAGCATGTGAATTCCAACTATGAAATTGATGCGTTCCGTGATCTGATCGCTGCTGTAGCAGAAGTGACGGGTGTAACCGATCTCACCAACAAATCCTTACGTGTTATTGCTGACCATATCCGTTCATGCTCATTCCTGATTTGCGATGGTGTTATTCCATCAAATGAGAACCGGGGTTATGTGCTTCGTCGTATCATTCGTCGTGCTATTCGTCATGGCAATATGTTGGGAGCTAAAGAGACGTTCTTTTACAAGTTGGTTGCTCCATTGATCAAAATTATGGGGGCAGCAGGTGAAGAGCTGCAACGTCAACAGTCATTGGTTGAGCAGGTATTAAAAACAGAAGAAGAGCAATTTGCCCGTACTTTGGAACGTGGCCTGCAATTACTGGATGAAGAGCTGGCGCAACTGTCTGGTGATACCTTAGATGGTGAAACTGCTTTCCGCTTATATGACACCTATGGCTTCCCTCTTGACTTGACAGCGGATGTTTGTCGTGAACGCAATATCAAGGTTGATGAAGCGGGCTTTGAGACTACAATGGATAGTCAGCGTCGTCGTGCTCGTGAATCCAGTGGTTTTGGTACTGATTACAATGAAGTGATCAAAGTTGATAGCCACAGCGATTTTTCTGGTTATGAACGTCACTCTCAGAAGGCGGCTGTAACCGCGATTTATTGCCACGGCGAGCCAGTTAAGCAACTTCATGCTGGTGAAGAAGCGATCATCATACTTGATAAAACAGCTTTCTATGCTGAATCTGGCGGACAAGTCGGGGATACAGGTAAGCTCTCCTGTGGTGAAAGTACATTTGAAGTTGTTGATACCCAAAAATATGGTCAGGCAATTGGTCATATTGGTAAATTGACAAATGGTAGCCTGAGCGTTAATGGTACAGTTGATGCTGAAGTTGATGCAGTGCGCAGAGATACAATTCGTTTGAACCATTCTGCTACTCACTTATTACATGCAGCATTGCGTCAAATTCTGGGAGAGCATGTTTCTCAGAAAGGTTCTTTGGTAAATGATAAGTATCTGCGTTTTGACTTCTCCCATTTTGAAGCGATGAAGCCAGAACAAATTCGTCAAGTAGAAAATCTGGTAAATGGAGAAATTCGCAAAAATTTACCAATTGTTACAGAAATAATGGACTTGGAAGCAGCAAAAGCCAAGGGTGCTATGGCACTATTTGGTGAAAAGTATGATGAGCAAGTGCGTGTATTGAGCATGGGAGATTTTTCTACTGAGTTGTGTGGTGGAACTCATGCAAGTCGTACCGGTGATATCGGGCTGTTCCGTATTATCAGTGAATCAGGCACAGCCGCTGGGGTTCGCCGTATCGAAGCAGTTACAGGGCAAACTGCACTGAATTCTGTGTATCAACAGACTGAATTATTGCAAGATATAGCTCATTTGGTGAAGGGGGATATCAGCAGTCTGAGTGAGAAGGTGAAAACGACGCTGGATAGAACGAAACAATTGGAAAAAGAGTTGCAACAGTTGAAATCTCAGCAGGCAGCTCAAGAAAGCTCTTCTTTAGCTAACCAAGCGAAAGATATCCAGGGTATTCGTCTATTGGTGACACAGTTGGGTGATGTTGAACCCAAAATGCTCAGAACGATGGTTGATGATCTGAAAAATCAATTAGGATCAGCAATTATTGTGCTTTCTACTGTGACTGGTGATAAAGTCTCCCTAATTGTTGGTATAACAAAGGATTTGACTGCTAGAATGAAAGCGGGTGATTTAATCTCTTTTGTTGCCCAGCAAGTTGGAGGTAAAGGAGGAGGACGTCCTGATCTGGCTCAGGCTGGTGGGACAGATGTAGCAGCTCTTCCTTCTGCATTAGCTAGCGTAGAAGAGTGGGTAACATTGCGGTTGTAGTTAATATTGCCGTGATAGTAGTGGCACCATGAAACTATCTTTTTATGGTGCCAAATGTTTTTTGTTGTGAAATTGTTGAAACGTTAGGCACATACTTATATTTTAGCTATCCTATAGATATGGGAAATGTGTTCAAAACTGCTTATACTTTAAGTAGATATCATAGCTTTACGTTTTCACGGTGTTTGATGGATAATAGCGGGGAAACCTAGAGACCCGACTCTTTTAAATTTTCAAGGAGCAAAGAATGCTTATTCTGACTCGTCGAGTTGGTGAAACGCTCATGATAGGCGATGAGGTAACAGTTACAGTACTGGGGGTTAAAGGCAACCAAGTTCGAATTGGTGTGAATGCACCCAAGGAAGTTTCTGTTCACCGTGAAGAAATTTATCAACGGATTCAGGCAGAGAAGTCTCAGCCTACAACTTTTTAATTCAAGAATGGCGTCCATGCTTTTTTTAAACTTGGGCGCTACTCTAATTCCTCCTTTTTTATGAACCACACGGTTTATCTTTTTTTGTTACCTTAATTCTATTTTCTCACATCTTTTTATTTTCTATCTGTTGAAAAGACATCATTCATGATGCCATAGCAGTAAATAATTTTTTCCATCAATTTTTACGCATCTTAGGGGATTTCACTGTCGATAAAACAAGCTTTTAGATGTTAATCCCATCATTATGTGCGCAAAGTATTCAAACGGAAAAAAGTTACGAAAAATTGTTTGACTTATCAGGCTGGGAAAGTAATATGTGCGCCATCGCAACGACGACGAGCTTTAAGAAAAGCTTCTGAGTAAGTCTCAGAAGTAAAGATTCAAAAAGTTCTGAGGTGAAAGCTTCAGGTCTAGAGCTTAAGTCAAGAGTTTTAAAGCGTATGGTGAGGTGGCCGAGAGGCTGAAGGCGCTCCCCTGCTAAGGGAGTATGTGGTTAAGAGCTGCATCGAGGGTTCGAATCCCTCCCTCACCGCCATTTTACAACGCATCCGTAGCTCAGCTGGATAGAGTACTCGGCTACGAACCGAGCGGTCGGAGGTTCGAATCCTCCCGGATGCGCCACTTTAAACACCGCGATTTATCAGGTATCTCAATTCTGAAAAGTTAGGCAGTCAGCAGCGCCTGAACAGAACATAGAAAACCGACAACGCATCCGTAGCTCAGCTGGATAGAGTACTCGGCTACGAACCGAGCGGTCGGAGGTTCGAATCCTCCCGGATGCGCCACTTTAAACACCGCGATTTATCAGGTATCTCAATTCTGAAAAGTTAGGCAGTCAGCAGCGCCTGAACAGAACATAGAAAACCGACAACGCATCCGTAGCTCAGCTGGATAGAGTACTCGGCTACGAACCGAGCGGTCGGAGGTTCGAATCCTCCCGGATGCGCCACTTTAAACACCGCGATTTATCAGGTATCTCAATTCTGAAAAGTTAGGCAGTCAGCAGCGCCTGAACAGAACATAGAAAACCGACAACGCATCCGTAGCTCAGCTGGATAGAGTACTCGGCTACGAACCGAGCGGTCGGAGGTTCGAATCCTCCCGGATGCGCCACTTTAAACACCGCGATTTATCAGGTATCTCAATTCTGAAAAGTTAGGCAGTCAGCAGCGCCTGAACAGAACATAGAAAACCGACAACGCATCCGTAGCTCAGCTGGATAGAGTACTCGGCTACGAACCGAGCGGTCGGAGGTTCGAATCCTCCCGGATGCGCCACTTTAATCACCCTGATTTATCAGGTGTCTCAATTCTGAAAAGCCAGGCAGTCAGCAGCGCCTGAACAGAAGATAGAAAACTGACAACGCATCCGTAGCTCAGCTGGATAGAGTACTCGGCTACGAACCGAGCGGTCGGAGGTTCGAATCCTCCCGGATGCGCCATTTTAATCACCCTGATTTATCAGGTATCTCAATTCTGAAAAGCCAGGCAGTCAGCAGCGCCTGAACAGAAGATAGAAAACTGACAACGCATCCGTAGCTCAGCTGGATAGAGTACTCGGCTACGAACCGAGCGGTCGGAGGTTCGAATCCTCCCGGATGCGCCACTTTAAACACCGCGATTTATCAGGTATCTCAATTCTGAAAAGTTAGGCAGTCAGCAGCGCCTGAACAGAACATAGAAAACCGACAACGCATCCGTAGCTCAGCTGGATAGAGTACTCGGCTACGAACCGAGCGGTCGGAGGTTCGAATCCTCCCGGATGCGCCACTTTAATCACCCTGATTTATCAGGTATCTTAATTCTGAAAAGCCAGGCAGTCAGCAGCGCCTGAACAGAAGATAGAAAACTGACAACGCATCCGTAGCTCAGCTGGATAGAGTACTCGGCTACGAACCGAGCGGTCGGAGGTTCGAATCCTCCCGGATGCGCCAATTTAAACACCGCGATTTATCAGGTATCTCAATTCTGAAAAGTTAGGCAGTCAGCAGCGCCTGAACAGAAGATAGAAAACTGACAACGCATCCGTAGCTCAGCTGGATAGAGTACTCGGCTACGAACCGAGCGGTCGGAGGTTCGAATCCTCCCGGATGCGCCATTCTGAGTAAACCCCTGTCTTAATAAGACAGGGGTTTTTCATTTTTACTCTGTTATACATTATATTTTTTTTACTATTCAACGTTTATAGTTTGTTCAATAACATATCATCAGGACTATGTAATCAGCGACAACTTGACTTGTTTGATATAAAGTAAACGCTCAGTAATAATCTTCTTAAAACTCCACGGGAGGTCAAATTGATCCCGGATGTATCAAAAGCATTGTCATGGTTAGAGGCAAACCCTACCGTTTTAGATGGTATTTGTCGCGGTATTGAACGTGAAACTTTGCGTGTTACTCCAGATGGTCATTTAGCTATGACAAAGCATCCAGAACCACTTGGTGCTTCCTTAACACATAAATGGATTACAACCGATTTTGCTGAATCTTTATTGGAGTTTATTACTCCTGTTGATAGTGATATAAAAAGGTCCCTTGATTTTCTTAAAGATTTACATCGATATACTGCGAAAAATCTGATAAATGAGAAAACCTGGCCTCTGAGTATGCCATGCTTCATTGATAAGGAAGAAGACATCACTCTGGCGCAATATGGCAAGTCCAATATAGGGCGCTTTAAAACCCTGTATAGAGAGGGATTGAAAAATCGTTATGGTGCATTAATGCAAACTATCTCTGGCGTGCACTATAATTTTTCATTGCCGATAAGTTTCTGGCAGGCGTGGTTAGGTGTAAAAGATGCTGAAAGTGGAAGAGAACAAATTTCGGACGGATATTTTAAACTGATCCGTAATTATTACCGATTTGGTTGGGTAATCCCTTATTTGTTTGGTGCATCCCCGGCGATTTGCTCCTCATTTTTACGTGGAAGAGATACTACGCTATTCTTTGAACAGACCGAAAAAGGAACTTGTTACTTACCTTATGCGACTTCTTTGAGGATGAGTGATTTGGGGTATACCAACAAATCACAGAGTGATCTGAATATTACTTTCAACAGTCTTCATACGTATGTTACGGGTTTGAAGAAAGCAATTCATAAGCCATCAGCAGAATTTGCAGCTCTGGGGCTTAAAAAAGAAGGTAAATACCTACAGCTCAATACCAATGTCCTTCAAATAGAAAATGAACTATATGCACCGATACGTCCTAAACGGGTAACTGGAGAAGGGGAATCACCTTCTGATGCTTTACTTCGTGGTGGTGTAGAATATATAGAAGTTCGTTCTCTGGACATAAACCCGTTTACAGCGATTGGTGTTGATGAAACACAGCTCCGTTTTCTCGATCTATTTTTGATATGGTGTGCTGTAGCGGATTCACCTGAAATGAGCGATGAAGAGTTGGACTGTTGTCGTAAAAACTGGCATAAGGTGATCCTGGAAGGACGCAGACCAAACTTGGATATTGGTATTGGCTGTGGAGCGAAACAGCAGCCGCTGAAGATAGTTGGACAAGAGTTATTCGCAGATTTAGAGCGTGTCGCTGAAGTTTTGGATAGCTGCTCTGGAACGCAGTATCAGTCAGTTTGTAGAGAGTTGGTTGGTATGTTTGAGGATCCATCATTAACATTTTCAGCCCGTGTATTAGATCGAATGAAAACTCAAGGGATTGTTGGTTTTGGAATAGAACTGGCAAACAAGTATTATCTGGAACTGGTTAATGAGCCGTATAGTATATTGAATGATGAGCGTTTTTCTATGGAACGTGAAGTTTCGGTAGAACGGCAACATGATCTGGAACGACAAGACAGCGTGAGTTTCGAAGATTATCTAAAATTACATGCTGAGTCTTAAAAAAGAAAAATGGCCACCATTTGGTGGCCGAAACCAAATAAAGTCTCTTAGAAAAATAAGGATGATAACAATTTTGCGCGTCTTCATATATTAAGACCAACCGCAAATAAAAAGGTTTCATCAATTTGAAAAAATTTTTGCAAAAAATCTGATGCCTGAGGAGGTAGGATCATGCCTTTATTGGACAGTTTTACAGTTGACCATACCCGTATGTCTGCGCCGGCCGTTAGAGTTGCCAAGACGATGAAAACACCCCATGGTGATACTATCACGGTATTTGACTTACGCTTTTGTATTCCTAACAAAGAGGTCATGCCGGAAAGGGGAATTCATACACTTGAACATTTATTCGCTGGTTTTATGCGTAATCATCTGAATGGTGATGGTGTTGAAATTATCGACATCTCTCCAATGGGATGTCGTACTGGTTTTTACATGAGCTTGATTGGTGCACCAGCTGAACCTAGAGTAGCGGAAGCTTGGAAAGCTGCTATGGCTGATGTACTGAAAGTTCAGGATCAGAAGCAAATCCCTGAGTTGAACATTTATCAATGTGGTACGTATCAGATGCACTCTCTGCAAGAAGCACAGGATATCGCTCGCCACATTCTTGATGCAGATGTTCGTATTAACCAAAATGATGAACTGGCTTTACCGGAAGAAAAACTGGTTGAGCTACAAGTGTAGTAGAACGGTGCTAATTTGTTGTAATGTTGTTTTTAAAAAGCATTTTTTTGAGAAACTATAACTGATATTGCATACGCTATACTGGCCGTAAAAATTTTGTTTTACGGCCAGATCTGCAACCTTGAGTTATTCTTCACTGGATTTTAATACTTTTCTCTTTTTCCTGTTTCATCGGAATTACACGTACCTTTTTAATAACATTGTCATTCACAGAAAGAATTTCAAAATTATACTCATTAATTTGTACCTGAACATTCAACTCGGGGATCTCGCCCAACTCTTCCAGGATCATACCATTCATTGTTCTTGGTCCGTCAGCAGGTAATGTCCAGCCAAATGCTTTGTTTAATTCACGAATATTGGCGGTGCCGTCAACTAAAACAGTGCCATCACTTTGTGGTAAGACTTCTTCTGCCAGAGTAGGAGACATAGAAGTGGTAAATTCTCCGACAATTTCTTCCAGAATATCTTCTACAGTGACTAATCCCTGAATATCCCCATATTCATCAACGATTAAGCCTGCTTTTTCTTTATTACGTTGGAAGTTAACTAACTGGGTATTCAATGGGGTACTAACGGGAATGAAGTAAATTTTATCTGCTGCTCTGATCAGGTTCTTTTTCGTGAATTCCTTTTTCTCCATCATAAGACGATAGGCTTCACGTACTCGTAACATACCAATGGCATCATCCAGAGAATTCCGGTACAACACTATCCTGCCGTGTGGTGAATGAGTCAACTGCCGTATAACGGATTTCCAGTCACCGTTAATATCAATACCAACAATCTCGTTACGGGGCACCATGATGTCGCCAACGGTGACTTTCTCAAGATCCAGTATTGAGATAAGCATATCCTGATTGCGGCGAGAGAGATTGGTGTTTGATTCGTTCACAATCGTCCGAAGCTCATCTTTACTAACCGCGTCATTGCGAATGTTGGAAACTTTGATCCCCAGACAACGCATAAACAGCAAAGTAATCTTGTTAAATGCCCAAACGAGAGGCAGCATGATCTTTTGTAAAGGTCGCAGCAGGAAGCTGCTTGGAAATGCAATTTTTTCCGGGTAGAGAGCTGCGATCGTCTTGGGCATAACTTCAGCAAAAACCAGGATCACGAAGGTCAGTATACCGGTTGCAATCGCAACCCCTGCATCACCATAAAGGCGCATTCCTACAATGGTAGCCAATGAAGATGCCAAGATATTGACAAGGTTATTGCCGATCAGAATCAGGCTGATTAGCCTGTCAGGATGGCTGAGTAGTGATTCGACTCTCCGCGCGGAACTGCTACCTTGTTTTGCCAAATGGCGTAAGCGATAACGGTTTATTGTCATCATGCCAGTTTCTGAGGCAGAAAAGTAGGCAGAAATGATCACCATGATGACAAGAATAATAATTAATGTGCCTGTTGAGACATGCTCCAAAGCAGAATTCCTTCCTAATGTTTATATAAGCTGGCTACAGCGATTGTTTACTGCTTAATAAATCAAGAATTCCTGTAATAACCGATTGCCGAAAAAAGCAAGCGTCAGGATAAATGCACCAATCAGATTGAACCAAATGACACGTTTACCGCGCCACCCTTCATGATAATGTCCCCACAGTAGGATGACGTAGATAAACCATGCAATGATAGACAAAACCGATTTATGGATATTTTCTTTATTGAAAATATCATCCATATACATGATGCCTGTACATAACGTCAATGTTAGTAAGATTACGCCAACTTGGGTAATGCGAAACATTTTGCGTTCAATGGTCATTAGTGGAGGCATGCCAGAAGAAAGAGTAAATTTTTTCTTTTTCAGTCGGTGATCCAGCCAGCCAACTTGCAATGCATAAAGTGCGGCAATAAGTAAAGTGGCATACCCAAGTAGTGCTAGCCCAATATGTATAAATAGCCCGATACTCTTCTCAAGATGTGTAATGAATTCTCCGGGCACCATGCTGGCCAGAATCAAATTTATCATGGCAAAACTGTAAATAATGGGCAGTAAAAACCACGCACGGCCACGAAAGGCAACAATAGTCATAATGATACAGATGAGTAAACTAACAATAGAACCTAAATTCAATAGAGTCAGGTTTTGGCCACTGCTGACATGAAAAACCTGATACTTTAAGGTTATCGCATGGTTGATCAGTGCAACAGTTGCGAAAAATAGAGCCAGTTTTTTGATAGCTGTTTTGTTGCCGTAATAAGCCCGGCACGATAAGCGTCAGGCTAATGAGATAAGCAAGTAAAGCAATGATTGAAAATACCTGCATAAAGTTTTTCGTTTTCGCAATAGTGTTAGAAAAAGTGTCAGAGTTAATAGTGCTAAAGTTAACTCAAAACTCAAGTATACCGTCAGCAGAGATAGCCTCCAACCGTTGTTAGCTATACTTGGGAATCTCTTTGCAGAGATTACATCATCATCGTGTTATAATCCGCTAAATTTGCCTTACAGGTAGACCCACTTGTAGATATCTGAGCTGAGACAATGTTTGATAATTTAACTGACAGACTATCGCGCACATTGCGCAATATCAGCGGTCGTGGACGGCTGACTGAAGACAATATTAAAGATACGCTGCGTGAAGTTCGCATGGCTTTACTTGAAGCAGATGTTGCATTGCCTGTAGTGCGTGATTTCATTTCAAGAGTCAAAGAAAGCGCGGTAGGGCACGAAGTTAACAAAAGTCTAACTCCTGGACAAGAATTCGTCAAAATTGTTCAAAATGAACTGGTGAAAGCGATGGGAGAGGTAAACAGCGAGCTAAATCTTGCTGTACAACCTCCCGCAGTGGTTCTTATGGCAGGTTTGCAAGGTGCTGGTAAAACAACCAGCGTTGCAAAATTGGGTAAGCTGCTAAAAGAAAAAAACAAGAAAAAAGTCCTGGTGGTTTCTGCTGACGTATACCGTCCAGCAGCAATCAAACAGCTTGAAACGTTATCTGAAACCGTCGGAATTGATTTTTTCCCATCAGACCTGCAAGAAAAACCAGTTGATATTGTCAACAAAGCAATCCAACACGCTAAGCTGAAATTCTACGATGTGCTTTTGATCGATACCGCAGGACGCCTGCATGTCGATGAAGCTATGATGGATGAAATTAAAGAAGTTCACGCTGCGGTTAATCCTATCGAAACATTGTTTGTTGTTGATGCAATGACAGGGCAGGATGCTGCGAATACGGCAAAAGCATTTAATGAAGCACTGCCATTAACAGGGGTTATTCTGACCAAAGTAGATGGTGATGCTCGTGGTGGTGCCGCTCTTTCTATTCGACATATCACAGGCAAGCCAATTAAATTCCTTGGTGTCGGTGAAAAAACTGATGCCTTGGAGCCTTTCCATCCTGATCGTATTGCATCCCGGATCCTGGGAATGGGAGATGTGCTTTCACTGATTGAAGAGATTGAAAGTAAGGTTGACCGTACTCAAGCGGAAAAGCTGGCATCAAAACTGAAGAAAGGGGATGGTTTTGATTTAAATGATTTTCTCGAACAGCTTAAACAAATGCGCAATATGGGTGGCATGACAAGCATGTTGAGCAAAATGCCAGGTATGTCCCAGATCCCTGATGCTGTTAAATCTCAAATGGATGACAAAATTCTGGTTAAAATGGAAGCCATCATTAACTCAATGACCCGCAAAGAGCGTGAGAAACCAGAAATTATCAAAGGATCACGCAAACGTCGTATCGCAACGGGTTCTGGCACACAGGTGCAGGATGTTAACCGTTTACTGAAACAGTTTGATGAAATGCAGCGCATGATGAAAAAGATGAAGAAAGGTGGCCTGGCAAAAATGATGCGTGGCATGAAAGGCATGCTGCCACCTGGGATTATGGGGCGATAATCAACAAAATTTCGAAATAAAATGCTCTTTGGATTGCTTTTTGCGCCAAAGTGAGTAAAATTTTCGGGCTTTTTAATGGACAGCCGGACTCCATTCCTCGATGGAGTCTGGTTGTTTTGCTAACTAATGAGGATGTTATGGTAACAATTCGTTTAGCTCGTGGCGGCGCAAAAAAGCGTCCGTTTTATCAAGTAGTAGTGACTGACAGCCGCAATGCGCGTGATGGTCGTTTTATTGAGCGCGTTGGTTTCTTCAACCCTATTGCATCAGGGAATGCTGAAGCTCTGCGTTTAGATCTGGACCGTATCGAACACTGGGTTGGTCTGGGTGCATCTGTGTCTGATCGTGTTGCTGCACTGATCAAAGACGCTAAAAAAGCAGCTTAATCTGTCGCGGTGGTAACAATGAGCAGACAATCTGGCCTGGAGCACCCTGTTGATCCAATCGTGTTGGGGAAACTGGGGTCAGCGTATGGCATACGTGGTTGGCTCAGAGTTTTTTCTTCCACCGAACAAGCCGAAGACATTTTTGAATATCAACCGTGGTTTATCCAGCGTGCTGGTCAATGGCAACACATTGAGCTGGAAACGTGGAAATGCCACAATCAGGATATGATCATCAAGATCAAAGGCGTTGATGATCGGGAAGCTGCGAATTTGCTCACTAACTGTGAATTAGTGGTGGATTCATCTAAATTACCAGAACTGGAAGCCGGTGATTATTACTGGAAAGACCTTATGGGATGTCAGGTAATTAATACGGCAGGTTACAACCTTGGAACCGTCCAAGATATGATGGAAACAGGGTCTAACGATGTCATGGTAATAAAGGCAAACCTGAAAGATGCATTCGGTATCAAGGAGCGGTTAGTTCCGTTTCTTGATGGGCAGGTTATCAAGAAAGTTGATCTCGCTACTAAAACTATTGAAGTAGATTGGGATCCTGGTTTTTAATCTCCGGTAAAACGGTTTAGGAGTGGGACGCTGTATGTGGATAGGGGTGATTAGCCTGTTTCCTGAAATGTTCCGCGCAATAACCGATTACGGGGTAACTGGTCGGGCAGTGAAAAATGGCCTGCTTAGTATCGACTGCTGGAGTCCGAGGGATTTTACCTACGACAGGCATCGTACTGTAGATGATCGCCCTTATGGTGGTGGTCCAGGCATGCTGATGATGGTGCAACCATTAAGGGAAGCCATCCATGCAGCCAAAGCTGCGGCAGGTGTTGGTGCAAAGGTGATTTATCTATCACCTCAAGGGCGCAAACTTGATCAACAGGGAGTTTGTGAACTGGCGGCAAACAAGAAATTAATTCTGGTTTGCGGTCGTTATGAAGGTATTGATGAGCGTGTCATCCAAACCGAAATTGATGAAGAATGGTCTATTGGTGATTACGTTCTCAGTGGGGGAGAAATCCCGGCTATGGCAATGATTGATTCTATATCCCGGTTTATTCCCGGAGTATTGGGTCGTCAGGCATCGGCAGAGGAAGACTCGTTTGCTGATGGGCTGTTGGATTGTCCGCATTATACCCGCCCTGAAGTGTTGGATGAGATGGAAGTTCCACCTGTTTTACTATCAGGAAACCATGCCGAAATAAATCGCTGGCGTATGAAACAATCGCTTGGCCGCACTTGGTTAAGAAGGCCCGAACTTCTAGAAAGCCTAGCTCTGACTGACGAGCAAAGGATGTTGCTGGCTGAATTCCAACGGGAATATCAGGATCAGGCGACGAATTAATCCAGACATATCCTATGAAGGAATGTCTTTGATATATCAGTTTACCTAGGGTAAGAGAGTTATTATGAGCAACATTATTAAACAAATTGAACAAGAGCAGATGAAGCAAGACGTACCTTCATTCCGTCCGGGTGACACCGTGGAAGTTAAGGTATGGGTCGTTGAAGGTTCTAAAAAGCGTCTGCAGACATTCGAGGGCGTGGTTATCGCGATTCGTAACCGCGGTCTGCACTCTGCATTCACTGTTCGTAAGATTTCTAACGGCGAAGGTGTTGAGCGTGTATTCCAGACTCACTCCCCAGTCGTAGACAGCATCAACGTTAAACGTCGTGGTGCTGTTCGCAGAGCTAAACTGTACTACCTGCGTGAGCGTTCTGGTAAGGCGGCTCGTATTAAAGAGCGTCTGAACGCTAAATAATACGCTTTCGCTACATCCGAAAGTTATCGTTGAAGGCCGGAATTTTCCGGCCTTTTTACTATCTGGTTTTTTGCAGAAAAATAAATAGCCCATAATCAGCGAGCTATTTTTGTAAGCTTATGAGCATACAGAGCAGATTACACAAAGGTACTCACTAAAATATACCCCACAGCACAAGCGCTACTGACACTAATCAAGCCCGGAACAAGGAAACTATGGTTGATGATAAATTTTCCTATCCTTGTTGTCCCGGAGCGGTCAAACCCAATACATGCCAAATCACTGGGGTAGGTAGGTAAAACAAAATAGCCGTAGGCTGCCGGGAAGAATGCGATTAAAAGTTTAGGATCAACATCAAGTTGTAATCCCATTGGCGCGATTGCAGTTAAAGCTGCTGCTTGGCTGTTGACCAACTTTGATACCAGGAACAATACTAACGCATAAGTCCAGGGGCTTGCTTGTACGATATCTTCTAATACCAGCTTCAGTTCGCCTAAATGGGTGTGGAAAAACGTATCACTCATCCATGCCACGCCAAAGACCGAGAAGATCGCAACCATTCCTGCTTTAAACACGGCACTATTGGCGATTTCACTGGTTTTGACTTTACATGTCATCAAAATAATAGAACCCGCAATTAACATCATCATCTGGATAACCAGGTTCATGGAAAGCGGTTTTAATTCTCCTTTGATTTCAAAAGAAGGGCGTAATTCTGTAAATGCACCAAACAATACTACCACGGCAATTGCGGCGAAGAAGATCCAGGTTGCTCTGTAAGCTTGTTTAGGAAATACCTGATCTAATAAGGTTTCTGAACTGCCATAGATAAACTCACGTTGTTTGGGATCTTTAATTTTCTCTTGGAATTCTTCATCCTTATCCAAATCTTTGCCACGACGCAAGCTCCATAGTGCAGCAAGTATTACTCCTGTCAGTGATGCAGGAATTGAAACTGCCAGAATTTCTAAAATTCCGTAAGTATGCCCAATACCATGACTGGCAGCAATAATTGACACTAAAGAAACAACGGCAACAGAAACGGGGGAAGCTGTGATTGCCATCTGAGAGGCAACAGAAGCAACAGCCATTGGGCGTTCGGGGCGGATCCCTTTTTTTAAGGCAATATCACCGATGATTGGGAACATGGTATAGACTACATGACCAGTACCACAGAGGAAAGTTAACATCCATGTCGTCAATGGAGCCAGGATAGTAATATGTTGCGGATGGCGGCGTAGAAGACGTTCAGCACATTGCATCATGACGTTTAGCCCGCCGGCAGTTTGCAACACGGATGCACAACCGATAACTGCAAGAATAGTGAGCATCACATCAACTGGGGGCTTACCTGGTTCCAATCCAAAAACAAATGTCAGTATAAAAAGTCCGATACCACTGATCAGCCCCAATCCCATGCCTGCATAACGCGTACCTATCAATAAGCATATAATTATTATGGCAAATTGCAGCGTTATCATATCTGTCCTTAATAAATGAGTAAGAAATAAAAGCTGATAACTCAGCCGTTTTAAGCAGTGTTATTCAACTATTCTTTATAAGTGTTGTTTTATAGTTTCAATCCAACACAAAAAAACACATATTAATATTATGACAATCCAAATAAAAAAATGGGATTGAGATCTTATTTTTACTACATGATTTTTAAAGTAATTTATCTTTATTATAAATAAATCATGAATAGTAAATAAAATATTTCTATTATGAGTGGGATTGTAAAATTTCATGATGCAATTGTTAATATTAATGATATCTAATATATTTATTGTGAAAATTAAAATATATTGAAATTATCAATATATATTGATTTTAATTATGAAATCAATATTGTGTAAAAATAACTTTACATTATCGTAAAAAAATATAAACAATTGGATTGTAATCTTTACGAGGAATGGTATGTTATCTGCCGGACACTAAAAACAACGTTAAACAGATAAACAAAGCAGGTATGAAAAATGATCATGCAAAAAGATGCGCTTAATAACATTCATATTCTTGATGAACAGATTCTTATTACACCAGAAGAGCTGAAGCAAAAATATCCATTGAGTAGCAGTGATCTGCATGCCATTACAAGCGCGCGTAATACTATTGCTAATATCATCCATCACAATGATCCTCGCTTATTGGTAGTATGCGGCCCGTGTTCTATTCATGATGTAGATGCTGCCCTTGATTATGCTCGTTGCTTGAAATCACTTTCTGCCGAACTAAGTGATTGTCTGTATATTGTTATGCGTGTCTATTTTGAAAAACCCCGCACCACAGTTGGTTGGAAAGGTTTAATTAGTGATCCTTATATGGATGGATCGTTTGATATGGATGCCGGGTTACATATCGCCCGCCGTTTATTACTGAACTTAGTGGAAATGGGATTGCCATTGGCAAATGAAGCTCTTGATCCTAATAACCCTCAATATTTGGGCGATCTTTTCAGCTGGTCAGCAATCGGAGCAAGAACAACAGAATCCCAGACTCATCGTGAGATGGCCTCAGGGTTATCTGTATCAGTAGGTTTTAAAAATGGCACTGATGGCAATTTAAATACTGCCATTAATGCCATGAAAGCCGCTGCTATGCCACATCGCTTTATGGGAATAAATCAGTCAGGTCAAGTTTGTCTGCTACAAACTCAGGGAAATCCGAATGGTCATGTAATCCTGCGTGGTGGCGCAGAACCTAATTACAGCCCTGAACATGTGTGTGACTGCGAAAATCAAATGATTGAGGCGGGTTTGGTGCCATCACTGATGATTGATTGTAGTCATGGGAATTCTAATAAAGATTTTCGTCGCCAAAGCGTCGTAGTCGATTCTGTTGCTGAACAGATTATGGGCGGAAATCAATCTATTATTGGTATTATGTTGGAAAGCCATATTAATGAAGGGAATCAGTCTTCAGAATTACCTCGTTCTGAAATGCGATATGGGGTTTCAGTAACTGATGCTTGTATCAGTTGGCAAATGACTGAACAGTTATTAAGAAAGTTACATCGGCAAATCAAACCTCATTTGTCAAAACGTAACATAATGATGCAACAGGCAGGATAATCGATATGGCAGCAGAACTATCGCAATTGCGGGAGCAAATTGATGAGGTCGATAAAGCTCTACTGAGCTTACTGGCTAAGCGTATGGCTCTGGTAGCAGAAGTGGGGGAAATTAAGAGTCAATTTGGCTTACCGATTTATGCACCTGAACGGGAGGCCCGTATGTTGGCTTCTCGCCGTCAAGAAGCAGAAACATTGGGGATCTCTCCGGACTTAATTGAAGACATTCTGCGCCGTATTATGCGGGAATCTTATGTCAGTGAAAATGATAAGGGGTTTAAAAAGCTAAACCTTCAAATGGGGCCTATCGTTATTGTTGGTGGTTCTGGGAAGATGGGGAGGTTATTTAATCGTTTGCTGACTTTGTCCGGTTATGAAGTCCGGATCCTTGAGGCAGATGATTGGGATCAGGCTGAACACATATTAGCTGAGGCTGGTATGGTCATTGTCAGTGTACCTATTCATTTAACTGAAGCAATTATCCACCGTTTACCACCTTTGCCAGAACAATGTATTTTGGTGGATTTGGCTTCTATTAAGCAGAAACCACTTCAGGCTATGCTTGATGTGCATAAAGGGCCAGTTTTGGGATTACACCCGATGTTTGGGCCTGATGTGGGAAGTTTTGCTAAGCAGGTTGTTGTTTACTGTGATGGATGCCAACCAGAATCATATCAATGGTTTTTGGAGCAAATATCGGTGTGGGGGGCACGATTACATAAAATCAGTGCGGAACAGCATGATAAAAATATGAGTTTTATTCAGGCATTACGTCACTTCACTACGTTTTCTTATGGCCGACATCTTGCGCAAGAAAATGTCGACTTGCAGCAATTGTTATCACTGTCTTCACCTATTTATCGGTTGGAGCTCGCTATGGTTGGACGATTATTTGCACAAGATCCGCAGTTATATGCTGATATTATTATGTCCAGTCCTGAAAATATTGAGGTGATCCGTCGTTATCACCAGAGCTTCGGACAAGCTTTGGAATTACTGGAGAATAAGGACAAAACAGCATTCATTATGAGTTTTAATCAAGTGAGTGAATGGTTTGGTGATGAGGCCATTCGATTTATGAAAGAAAGTAGAACACTTTTACGGCAAGCCAATGATAGCCGGGTATAATAGCTTGAATATAGGGAAAGGAGACCGGATGTTGCCATCCGGTTTTCTATCTCAGAATGGATCAACTGGGATCACGTTTTCTGAAGGATAGCACCCCAATATTTTCAAGAAGCGAGTAATTTCAGATAGTTCCTTAAGCGCTTGTTGCATTTTCACAGAGCGTAAATTGGCCTGAACATCAATATAAAACATCTCTTCCCACGGCTTACCGTTTATTGGGCGTGACTCCAATTTACTCATAATAATATTGTGTCTTTTCAGGATAATGAGTGCATCGACCAGAGCACCTGCTTGTTGTCTTGTGTACATAATAAAAGTTGTTTTAGCGGGAACCTGATCTGATACTTCAATAGGTTTTTGGGCGACAACAATAAACCGCGTACTGTTATTTTGTTGGTTTGCCAGATTATTTTCTAAAACTTGTAGACCATAAAGCGCTCCTCCGGCTTCACTTCCCAACGCTGCTACTTCTGGGGAATCCAATTCGGTTACTTTCTGCATAGCAGCAGCTGTACTTTCACAATAGACAATATTCCAGTGTGGAAATTGATTGAGGTATTGGCTGCATTGTTGGAAAGGTTGGGAGTGGCTGTATACCGTCTTTATTTTCGAAGTATCACTTTTTTTAGCGACCAGTAAACAGTGGTTGATAGGTAGAGTGATCTCCCCGACCAAAGACAGTGGGGTGTGTTGTAATAGATCATAAACATCATTGATTGCTCCGGTACTGGTATTTTCGAGAGGCAGAATACCGTAATCCGCTTGGCCAAGTTCCACTAATGAAAAGATATCTGCAAATTTGTGGCAGCTACATTCAATTAATTGATTGAAATGGCGTGCTGAAAATTGGCGAGCGGCAAGGTGAGAATAAGAGCCTCTGGGACCAAGAAAGGTAATCCGAGCAGTATCATAAGGTGTTTGGTTCAGATACTGTTGTAACAATGCTTGTTGTGTTAATACAGAATCTTCAATGATCATTTGGAACAAGCGGGTAATATAAAATCCGTCTAACCCACGAGATTTACCTTTATCAATTAACACATCCAGGAGTTCCCGTTCGCGGTTTTTATCTCGTATCGGGCGGTGATCGAGAAGTTTGGTTTGGGCAATGTTACCGGCCAATTGTCGGCGTCTTGCGAGTAGATCCAGTAAATCCGCATCAATATCACTAATTTCTTGACGAAGGTTAATTAAATCTCGTTCCATAGTGTATTCCTGACATTTTTATTATAAAAATAACTTTTATCTTTCAAATTACAGTCTTAAGTCTATTAGGTATATAAGCTGTGGCCTATAAAATAAAAAACCTCCCATCGGTAGGGAGGTTTTTCTGTTCGTCTTCTTTTTATTTTTAAAACGAAAAACCTCCTCATGGGAAGGCAAAAAAGAAAAAGGAGAAAAACAAGTTAGCAATCATATCGTCTGTTTGTATCTTATTTTTTGCAGAGTGAATAGTGTTCTTTAATTAACTTATTTGGTGAGGTATGTCAACATACCCGTTGTTTTTTTAGGTTGCAGTTTTATTAGTTGTATCTTGAAATCCATTGGGTATGGAAGGGGAGTTAGAGTCAGTGAAAACGCGCTCATTGAGCGCGCCAGGAAAATAAAAGTGGTAGTTATATCTCTAAATTAAGATTGGACTCTTTCACACTATGATCTGCTCGGCGAGCTTCTCCTTTATGCTGAACTTTATTGAGTTGGCGTTCTAATTTTGTCAGCAACTCATTGATAGCTGTATACATATCTTCATGTTTGGCACTGGCAACTAATGTACCATTTGGTGTGCCGATTGTGGCATCAACCAAGAATCCTTGGGGTTCTTTTGAAAGAACAATATGTGGATTGATTAAATTAACTTGCCATTTATTCAACTTGTTTAGACGGTCTTCTACATGGCTGCGAATTGCGGGGGTAATTTCCATTTGTTTGCTGGTAATGTTTACTAACATATAGTTACCTCTTGATGTTACTCCGTCTTCGATGGTTTCAGCATAACGCTCTTTTGTGGAAAAAGAATGATCTAAATCACTTTTATTAGGAGATTTAGGAGTGGATTGGTGAAACTGTGATTCATAATGAAGATATGGGTAATACTTGTTGCTAAGAGAGGCGTTATGCGTCATTATCGATCAGTTATGGTATTATCAACTCAATTAACAATTCCAAAATGTAAATTGGTTTCATTGGGTAATGATACTAAAAAAAACAGCAGCCATATATATAACTGCTGTTTTTGTTTTGTGTTTGATGCTTTTTTGAAACTCTATACCGGATTAGCCGCAATTAATGCTGCGACTTTATCTGCTTCGGTTTTAAGCCCTAATGCCTTATATGCTTTCTCCATGTAAGGTAGAGATTCTTTGGTCGAATGAGTATCGGGATAATCACGTAACATTTGTTCTGCACGATTGACAACCGCCACATAAGCACCGCGTTTAGTATAATATTGCACAACTGCAAGCTCATGTTTAGCTAAACGCTCTTTGAGGAAAATTAAACGCTTATAAGCATCTGTAGCATATTGACTGTTAGGATAGTAGCGCACCAACTGTTTGAAATCGCGGAAAGCCGCTCTGGCATTTTCAGGATCACGGTCTGAACGGTCAATCCCCAAAAAATCCTGCAAGAGGTTATCATCCATCGCTTGTAACACCAGAGCCCGCATATACAGTACGTAGTCAATATTAGGATGGGTTGGATTCAGACGCATGAAACGTTCAGCAGATGCAAGCGCGAGAGGGAATTCTGCTGATTTATAATAAGAATAGATCAAGTCAAGCTGAACCTGTTGAGAATACGGCCCGAAAGGATAGCGGTTATCAAGGGATTCCAATTGCTTAATAGCCAATTTATAGTTACCGTTTTGTAGTTTTTCCTGCCCATTTGAATAAATTTGAGATGGCGGGATATCAGGAACAGCATCTTTGTTGCTGGAGCATCCAGATAAAACTAGGCTCAATGTGGCCGAAGCCACCAGATATTTCATGCGAATCATCACGTGTTGATTACCCTCTGATTGTTTTCTGGGAGACTATCCGTGAAGCTCCCGGCAAAAGATAGAGTTACAATAGCACACTATTTTAAATGAAACGGCCTCGCCGTCAAAACTCAACGTAAAATATAGAAATTATATATGGCACAACAAATACGACTTAATACAACAGTCGCTGAATCTCAGCTTGGTCAACGTTTAGATCAAGCTCTGGCTGAATTATTCCCTGATTATTCAAGATCACGTATAAAAGAGTGGATTTTGCATGGCAAAGTTCAGGTTAACGGCAAATTGATTAATAAGCCAAAAGAAAAAGTACTGGGCGGCGAAGAAATTTCCATTGATGCTATTATTGAAGAGGATACTCGTTGGGAGCCACAAAATATTGAACTGAATGTTGTCTATGAAGATGACGATATTCTGGTCATTAATAAACCACGTGACTTGGTTGTACATCCTGGTGCTGGGAATCCTGATGGTACGATATTAAATGCTCTGCTATATCGTTATCCTGAAATTGCAGATGTTCCCCGTGCAGGCATCGTGCATCGTCTTGATAAAGACACTACGGGTCTGATGGTTGTCGCAAAAACAGTACCAGCGCAGACTCGTTTGGTGGAATCCCTGCAATTGCGTGAAATTACCCGTGAATATGAGGCTATCGCTTTGGGACATATGACTGCGGGTGGAACAGTAGAAGAGCCAATATCCCGTCACCCAACAAAACGGACGCATATGGCTGTTCATCCAATGGGCAAACCAGCAGTGACTCACTACCGAATCATGGAGCATTTCCGGGCACATACCCGTTTGCGTCTGCGTCTGGAGACAGGAAGAACACACCAAATCCGTGTGCATATGTCCCATATTAAACATCCATTGGTTGGTGATCCGTTATATGGCGGTCGGCCTCGTCCTCTGAAAGGGGCTTCTGAAGAATTTCGCGAAGTGATGCGCAACTTTGATCGCCAAGCATTGCATGCCACTATGTTACGTCTTTATCATCCGATAACAGGTATTGAAATGGAATGGCACGCAGCGTTACCGGATGACATGGTTAGACTTATTGATGTAATGAAGGCAGATGCTGAAACTTTCAAAGACGAGATGGATTGGTAGGTAATGACACCACTAATTTTTCCTGACTGGGCACAACCTGAAAACGTTGGTGCATGTAGTACAACCCGGACGGGAGGTATCAGCCTGCCTCCTTATGATAGCCTGAATTTAGGCGGCCACGTTGGGGATGCCCCTGAATGTGTGGAGAGGAACAGGGAACTCTTGGTTGAATATGCTCACCTGCCGCAGCAACCTATCTGGTTGGAGCAGGTACACGGAACGCGTGTCATCAGATTGGATGATCAATTAGTGGAAGATAATCAGGCTGATGCTGTTTACACAAATAGAACTGGGCAGGTTTGTGCTGTAATGACAGCGGATTGTTTGCCTGTGCTTTTTTGTTCCAGTAATGGAGATGAGGTTGCAGCAGCTCATGCAGGCTGGCGTGGATTATGTGCCGGAGTGCTGGAAAATACAGTAGCTCAATTCAGTGCAAAACCTGACATGATCTATGCATGGATGGGGCCAGCTATTGGCCCTGAAAAATTTGAAGTAGGGCGCGAAGTAATGGACGCCTTTATAGCAACCGATCCTAATCTGGAACAAGCCTTTACACCTTATGGTGTTAAATTTTTGGCAAATATCTACTTACTGGCTAGATTAAAGTTGCAGTCTATTGGAATAAATGAAGTTTTTGGGGGCTCTGTTTGTACGGTTTCCGAGGAGAAGAACTTTTTTTCTTATCGTCGTGATGGTATCACCGGACGTATGGCAACTTTAATCTGGTTGAGATAACCTATCTCGCAGGACGATCTTTGGTGCATAGCAAAAAGTCTCCAATTAACTTTTCAGAATACCTTGAATATTTAAGGTATGACCTTATCTAATCTCCAGTAGCAAATTCTGACTAGTATTGGAGGTGTTATGCGTCTGGATCGTCTTACCAATAAATTCCAGCTTGCTCTCGCTGATGCCCAATCTCTCGCATTAGGGCGTGATAATCAATTCATTGAACCTGTCCACTTGATGAGCACATTGCTTAACCAGGAGGGAGGCTCTGTTCGTCCTTTACTGATGTCCGCAGGGATTGATACGGGTAACTTGAATGATCGGCTTAACTTGGCTTTGGATAAATTTCCGAAAGTGGAAGGTAGTGGCGGTGATGTACAGGTATCCAATGAGTTAGGACGTTATTTAAACCTGTGCGACAAGCTTGCTCAAAAAGCAGGTGATAATTTCATCTCTTCTGAACTCTTTGTTCTTGCAGCGCTAGAAGAGCGTGGCACATTAAGTGACATATTGAAAGCCGCGGGAGCAACTAAAGATAAAATCACTAAGGCCATAGAAAAGATGCGTGGTGGTGAAAAAGTAAATGACCAAGGTGCCGAAGATCAACGTCAGGCACTGAAAAAATACACAATTGATCTAACTGAACGGGCTGAACAAGGTAAATTAGATCCCGTGATAGGACGTGACGAAGAGATCCGTCGAACAATTCAGGTATTACAACGTCGAACCAAGAATAACCCTGTGCTAATCGGTGAACCTGGGGTTGGGAAAACAGCTATCGTTGAAGGGCTGGCACAACGTATTGTTAATGGTGAAGTTCCTGAAGGACTGAAAAACAAACGTGTACTGTCTCTTGATATGGGCGCATTGTTGGCGGGGGCTAAATACCGTGGCGAATTTGAAGAACGTCTGAAAGGTGTTTTGAATGATCTCGCTAAACAGGAAGGTTCGGTCATTCTGTTCATTGATGAATTACATACGATGGTAGGTGCAGGTAAAGCTGATGGTGCTATGGACGCTGGCAACATGCTGAAACCCGCACTAGCACGAGGTGAATTGCACTGTGTTGGTGCGACAACATCAGATGAATATCGTCAGTATATTGAGAAAGATGCAGCTTTAGAACGCCGCTTCCAGAAAGTTTATGTTGCGGAGCCTACTGTTGAGGACACCATTGCTATTTTACGTGGCCTTAAAGAGCGTTATGAGTTGCACCACCATGTTCAAATAACTGATCCAGCAATTGTTGCTGCGGCGACATTATCTCATCGTTATATTTCTGATCGTATGTTACCTGACAAAGCGATTGACTTAATTGATGAAGCTGGAGCTAGTCTACGTATGCAGATGGATTCTAAGCCAGAGGCATTAGATCGTCTGGAACGTCGAATTATTCAGTTAAAACTTGAACAGCAGGCTTTAAAAAAAGAATCGGATGATGCCAGTAAAAAGCGTTTGGATATGTTGAATGAAGAGCTGGTGGAAAAAGAACGGGAATATTCTGAGCTGGAAGAAGAGTGGAAAGCAGAAAAAGCCGAGCTTACCGGTACTCAAAACATTAAGGCTGAATTAGAAAATGCACGTATTGAGTTAGAAAAAGCCCGTCGTAGCGGTGACTTGGCAAAAATGTCAGAAATTCAATACGGAAAAATTCCTGAGTTGGAAAAACGGCTTACTGCTGCGACTACAGCAGAAAGTCATCCAATGAGACTGCTGCGTAATAAAGTTACTGATGCTGAAATTGCTGAAATTCTTGCTCGCTGGACGGGAATCCCTGTATCCAGAATGTTGGAAAGTGAAAAAGATAAATTATTGCGTATGGAACATGAATTACACAAACGTGTAATTGGGCAAAATGAGGCCGTTGATGCTGTGTCGAATGCAATTCGCCGTAGCCGCGCTGGTTTATCTGATCCAAACCGCCCGATAGGTTCTTTCATGTTCTTAGGGCCAACAGGGGTTGGTAAAACTGAGCTGTGTAAGGCATTGGCTAATTTCCTGTTTGATAGTGACGATGCAATGGTACGTATCGACATGTCTGAATTTATGGAAAAGCACGCTGTTTCAAGGTTAGTGGGTGCTCCTCCCGGATATGTTGGGTATGAAGAAGGAGGGTATCTGACAGAAGCAGTGCGTCGTCGCCCTTACTCTGTCATTTTATTAGATGAAGTTGAAAAAGCTCATCCGGATGTTTTCAATATCTTGCTACAAGTCTTGGATGATGGTCGCTTGACTGATGGTCAAGGAAGAACAGTAGATTTTCGTAATACCGTTGTAATTATGACCTCTAACTTAGGTTCAGACATGATTCAGGAACATTTTGGTGCACTGGATTATGTAGGAATGAAAGATATGGTGATGGAGATAGTTGGCCGCCATTTCAGACCTGAGTTCATTAACCGAGTTGATGAAGTTGTGGTATTCCATCCACTAGGAAAAGAACATTTGAAATCTATTGCGAATATCCAATTGCAGCGTCTATATAAACGTTTGGAAGAGCGTGGCTATCAAGTCACAATGACTCTATCCGCTTTGGAAAAACTGAGTGACGCTGGTTTTGATCCTGTATATGGAGCGCGCCCATTAAAACGGGCTATCCAGCAAGAGATTGAAAATCCGCTGGCTCAGCAGATCCTTTCAGGGAAATTGATGCCAGGTAAATTGGTCACATTAGATTTGGAAAATGATCATATTATTGCAAGGCAATAACGTTTTTTACTCAATTCACTTTGTGATATTCTATAGGTGGTTATTTTTATAGACAATTATTGAATAGTAATGCCGTTAAGCAATATAAAAAATCTTACAAAAATAAAAGAGAGGTGAAAAAATCACCTCTCTTTCATTTATTAGGTCAAAAATATATCTAAAAAGCTTATTCTGAGTGATAAATAGTCGATTGAATTGTTTTTTTTAAAATAATTGTTGTCAGTATCGCAAAAGTCCCTATAATGCGCCTCCGTTGTCACGATGAACACACAAATGAATCGGCGTGACAAGAGCTGAAAGTCATGAAAATAAAGGCTTGACACGCTGAGAGGAAGGCGTAACATACACCACCTCAGGCAAGAAGAGAGATTACTTCTGCCAACGCTCTTTAACAAATTAATCAGACAATCTGTGTGGGCACTCGCAGGACACGATCAAACGCCGCAAGGCGAAAAAGATTCAAGTCTTGAAGAGTGACTGAAACAGTTAATTCATTGCGATACTGAACAGTGAAATTCTTTGAGCATCAAACACTTTTAATTGAAGAGTTTGATCATGGCTCAGATTGAACGCTGGCGGCAGGCCTAACACATGCAAGTCGGGCGGTAACAGGAAAGGGCTTTTGCATTTTTGCTGACGAGCGGCGGACGGGTGAGTAATGTCTGGGGATCTGCCCGGTAGAGGGGGATAACCACTGGAAATGGTGGCTAATACCGCATAACCTCTTTGGAGCAAAGTGGGGGACCTTCGGGCCTCACGCTATCGGATGAACCCAGATGGGATTAGCTAGTAGGTGGGGTAAGGGCTCACCTAGGCGACGATCCCTAGCTGGTCTGAGAGGATGACCAGCCACACTGGGACTGAGACACGGCCCAGACTCCTACGGGAGGCAGCAGTGGGGAATATTGCACAATGGGCGCAAGCCTGATGCAGCCATGCCGCGTGTATGAAGAAGGCCTTCGGGTTGTAAAGTACTTTCAGCGGGGAGGAAGGCGTGAGTCTGAACAGGGCTCACGATTGACGTTACCCGCAGAAGAAGCACCGGCTAACTCCGTGCCAGCAGCCGCGGTAATACGGAGGGTGCAAGCGTTAATCGGAATTACTGGGCGTAAAGCGCACGCAGGCGGCCAATTAAGTTAGATGTGAAATCCCCGGGCTTAACCCGGGAACGGCATCTAAGACTGGTTGGCTGGAGTCTCGTAGAGGGGGGTAGAATTCCACGTGTAGCGGTGAAATGCGTAGAGATGTGGAGGAATACCGGTGGCGAAGGCGGCCCCCTGGACGAAGACTGACGCTCAGGTGCGAAAGCGTGGGGAGCAAACAGGATTAGATACCCTGGTAGTCCACGCCGTAAACGATGTCGATTTGGAGGTTGTGCCCTTGAGGTGTGGCTTCCGGAGCTAACGCGTTAAATCGACCGCCTGGGGAGTACGGTCGCAAGATTAAAACTCAAATGAATTGACGGGGGCCCGCACAAGCGGTGGAGCATGTGGTTTAATTCGATGCAACGCGAAGAACCTTACCTACTCTTGACATCCACGGAATTTGGCAGAGATGCTGAAGTGCCTTCGGGAACCGTGAGACAGGTGCTGCATGGCTGTCGTCAGCTCGTGTTGTGAAATGTTGGGTTAAGTCCCGCAACGAGCGCAACCCTTATCCTTTGTTGCCAGCACATTATGGTGGGAACTCAAGGGAGACTGCCGGTGATAAACCGGAGGAAGGTGGGGATGACGTCAAGTCATCATGGCCCAGACGAGTAGGGCTACACACGTGCTACAATGGCGGATACAAAGAGAAGCGACCTCGCGAGAGCAAGCGGAACTCATAAAGTCTGTCGTAGTCCGGATTGGAGTCTGCAACTCGACTCCATGAAGTCGGAATCGCTAGTAATCGTAGATCAGCATGCTACGGTGAATACGTTCCCGGGCCTTGTACACACCGCCCGTCACACCATGGGAGTGGGTGGCAAAAGAAGTCGGTAGCTTAACCTGCGGGAGGGCGCTGACCACTTTGTGACTCATGACTGGGGTGAAGTCGTAACAAGGTAACCGTAGGGGAACCTGCGGTTGGATCACCTCCTTAACCAAATGATGGTAAGCTTGTGAGTGTTCACACAGATTGTCTGATGACTGTAAGACGAGCAAGCGTCTGCGAAGAGACTGACTGTCCCCTTCGTCTAGAGGCCTAGGACACCGCCCTTTCACGGCGGTAACAGGGGTTCGAATCCCCTAGGGGACGCCACTTTGCTCAGGCCCCGGGTGAAAGCCGGTGCCAACCGATATTGTTAAGCGTGACTTGCGAGTCAGTTTAGCAATATTTGCTCTTTAACAATCTGGAACAAGCTGAAAATTTGAAACCATCAATAGGGTCCTTGACGATATTGATGCGTCTCTCAACATACTCCAATTCGAAGACACCTTCGGGTTGTGAGGTTAAGCGACTAAGCGTACACGGTGGATGCCTAGGCAGTCAGAGGCGATGAAGGACGTGCTAATCTGCGAAAAGCGCCGGTGAGCTGATATGAAGCCCTATCAGCCGGCGATGTCCGAATGGGGAAACCCAGTGCAATCCGTTGCACTATCATTCACTGAATCCATAGGTGAATGAGGCGAACCGGGGGAACTGAAACATCTCAGTACCCCGAGGAAAAGAAATCAACCGAGATTCCCCCAGTAGCGGCGAGCGAACGGGGAGCAGCCCAGAGCCATCAACAATATCAGCGCCAGGAGAACGGTCTGGAAAGGCCGGCAGTAAAGGGTGACAGCCCCGTATCCGAAGGCGCCGGTATTGCGAGCTCGAAGAGTAGGGCGGGACACGTGGTATCCTGTCTGAAGATGGGGGGACCATCCTCCAAGGCTAAATACTCCTGACTGACCGATAGTGAACCAGTACCGTGAGGGAAAGGCGAAAAGAACCCCGGCGAGGGGAGTGAAAGAGAACCTGAAACCGTGTACGTACAAGCAGTGGGAGCCCCACCACTAAGCCAGTGGTGAACTCCGCAACGCATCTTTTGTCTGATGCCGGTTGGCGAAGCGACGCGCCGCCCAACCGACAAAATCAGGCAAAGGGGGCTTAGTGGTGGGGTGACTGCGTACCTTTTGTATAATGGGTCAGCGACTTATATTCTGTAGCAAGGTTAACCGTATAGGGGAGCCGCAGGGAAACCGAGTCTTAACAGGGCGTTCAGTTGCAGGGTATAGACCCGAAACCCGGTGAGCTAGCCATGGGCAGGTTGAAGGTTGGGTAACACTAACTGGAGGACCGAACCGACTAATGTTGAAAAATTAGCGGATGACTTGTGGCTGGGGGTGAAAGGCCAATCAAACCGGGAGATAGCTGGTTCTCCCCGAAAGCTATTTAGGTAGCGCCTCGTGAATTCATCTCCGGGGGTAGAGCACTGTTTCGGCTAGGGGGTCATCCCGACTTACCAACCCGATGCAAACTGCGAATACCGGAGAATGTTATCACGGGAGACACACGGCGGGTGCTAACGTCCGTCGTGGAGAGGGAAACAACCCAGACCGCCAGCTAAGGTCCCCAAGTCATGGTTAAGTGGGAAACGAAGTGGGAAGGGCTCAGACAGCCAGGATGTTGGCTTAGAAGCAGCCATCATTTAAAGAAAGCGTAATAGCTCACTGGTCGAGTCGGCCTGCGCGGAAGATGTAACGGGGCTAAACCATGCACCGAAGCTGCGGCAGCGATATAAATATATTGTTGGGTAGGGGAGCGTTCTGTAAGCCGGTGAAGGTGGGTCGTGAGGCCTGCTGGAGGTATCAGAAGTGCGAATGCTGACATAAGTAACGATAAAGCGGGTGAAAAACCCGCTCGCCGGAAGACCAAGGGTTCCTGTCCAACGTTAATCGGGGCAGGGTGAGTCGACCCCTAAGGCGAGGCCGAAAGGCGTAGTCGATGGGAAACAGGTTAATAGTCCTGTACTCGGTGTTACTGCGAAGGGGGGACGGAGAAGGCTAGGCCGGCCGGGCGACGGTTTGTCCCGGTTGAAGCGTGTAGGTGGGGTGACCTGGCAAATCCGGTCATCCATAACACTGAGGCGTGATAACGAGCCACTACGGTGGTGAAGTGGTTGATGCCCTGCTTCCAGGAAAAGCCTCTAAGCATCAGGTAACATTGAATCGTACCCCAAACCGACACAGGTGGTCAGGTAGAGAATACTCAGGCGCTTGAGAGAACTCGGGTGAAGGAACTAGGCAAAATGGTGCCGTAACTTCGGGAGAAGGCACGCTGGCATTAAGTGAAGGGCCGTGCGCCCGGAGCTGAAGCCAGTCGCAGAGACCAGCTGGCTGCAACTGTTTAATAAAAACACAGCACTGTGCCAACACGAAAGTGGACGTATACGGTGTGACGCCTGCCCGGTGCTGGAAGGTTAATTGATGGGGTTAGCGGCAACGCGACGCTCCTGATCGAAGCCCCAGTAAACGGCGGCCGTAACTATAACGGTCCTAAGGTAGCGAAATTCCTTGTCGGGTAAGTTCCGACCTGCACGAATGGCGTAATGATGGCCAGGCTGTCTCCACCCGAGACTCAGTGAAATTGAACTCGCTGTGAAGATGCAGTGTACCCGCGGCAAGACGGAAAGACCCCGTGAACCTTTACTATAGCTTGACACTGAACATGGAGCCTTGATGTGTAGGATAGGTGGGAGGCTTTGAAGTGTGGACGCCAGTCTGCATGGAGCCATCCTTGAAATACCACCCTTGAATGTTTGATGTTCTAACGTGGACCCGTTATCCGGGTTGCGGACAGTGTCTGGTGGGTAGTTTGACTGGGGCGGTCTCCTCCCAAAGCGTAACGGAGGAGCACGAAGGTTGGCTAATCACGGTCGGACATCGTGAGGTTAGTGCAAAGGCATAAGCCAGCTTGACTGCGAGCGTGACGGCGCGAGCAGGTACGAAAGTAGGTCTTAGTGATCCGGTGGTTCTGTATGGAAGGGCCATCGCTCAACGGATAAAAGGTACTCCGGGGATAACAGGCTGATACCGCCCAAGAGTTCATATCGACGGCGGTGTTTGGCACCTCGATGTCGGCTCATCACATCCTGGGGCTGAAGTAGGTCCCAAGGGTACGGCTGTTCGCCGTTTAAAGTGGTACGCGAGCTGGGTTTAGAACGTCGTGAGACAGTTCGGTCCCTATCTGCCGTGGGCGCTGGAAGATTGAAAGGGGCTGCTCCTAGTACGAGAGGACCGGAGTGGACGCACCACTGGTGTTCGGGTTGTCATGCCAATGGCATTGCCCGGTAGCTACGTGCGGCAGAGATAACCGCTGAAAGCATCTAAGCGGGAAACTTGCCTTAAGATGAGTCTTCCCTTGTCCCAGAGAGGACACATAAGGAACGTTCGAGACGAGGACGTGGATAGGCCGGGTGTGTAAGCGTAGCGATACGTTGAGCTAACCGGTACTAATGCTCCGAGAGGCTTAACCTGACAACACCGAAGGTGTTTTGGGGCCAAGAGACGAAAACAGTTTCAGAGAAAGACAGAGACAGTCATCAGCTTGTTCAGGATTGAATACAGGATTTGTCTGGCGGCAATAGCGCGGTGGTCCCACCTGACCCCATGCCGAACTCAGCAGTGAAACGCCGGCGCGCCGATGGTAGTGTGGGGTCTCCCCATGTGAGAGTAGGGCACTGCCAGACATTCATTTAGTCAGAAAAGCCATCCGTCACCGGATGGCTTTTTTGCGTTTACCCAACGTCACTGGGCAAATGATATACCCTTCCTTATTTTTATGGGCACTGCTGTGGTCTATATTTCCTTTATCTGTCCTATCTTAGTTAATTCATCTGTTTGTCGCTGATTTACTGACATTTAATTGCTTTAGTAGCTTTGCTAACATCAGTTATTAAATTCAGAATTTGCTCTTCAACAGTGAATTAAGTTCTTTGTTGTCCAATTTTGTGGTAAAAACGGATGTATATTTTAGATACAATATATTTGTTAATCTTATGATCTGTGTTCTTACGATCGGTTATGATTGTATGTCACTGAATAGAAGGATAAACATTGAATTTTCGAGGGTTACAAGCAAAATACAGTCGTCTTTTTCGGGATAATGAAGCCTGGAAACTATTAAGAGCTGATAATGCACCGTACATTTTAGCTTTTTTAAGCGATTTGTTTTCTGAAAACAGTGAAGTTCCCTTCAGTCAGGCTCGAATATCACTTGATGAAGAATTAATTCGTTTCCGGGAATTGGATATTTGGAAAACAGAAAGATCAGCAGGCAATTATCTTAATAAATGGATTAAAGAAGGCTGGCTGAGGGAAATGGATGATGTCCTGACCAAAACGGATGCCAGTGAAATTGCTGTTCGTTTTGTCCAGGAACTTGATGAACATAATTCAGGAACAACAGCATCTCATTTGAGAATTGTTCAGGATGCAGTTAGGGATTTTGCAGTGGCAATTAACTCAAATGTTAATGAACGTATCACGCTTTTAAAATCCAGAATATCAGAAATACAAAGAGAAATTGATGCATTGCATTCTGGTGTTGTTACTGAATTAACTGTAGCGGAACAAAGAGAAAGGATCCGTGAAATCTATCACTTGGCATCAATCTTAACCGGGGATTTTCGCCGTGTTGAAGATGAAGTCCGTCGATTAGATCAAGACATTCGAATTCAAATTATTGAAGAAGATTCCACAAAAGGAAATATTCTTCTTTCCGTGTTAGAGAAAGAAAATTTATTATCCCAAACTGACGCAGGTAGCGCATTTGAAAGCTTTTTTCTTTTGCTATGTGATCAGCATAGAACAACAGAATTGCGGGAACAGCTTCATAGTATTTTAAGTCGCCCGGTTGCAAAGCATTTAACTGCTCATCAGCAACAGTTTCTTAATCGATTGATGAGAGAACTGAATCGAGAGAGTGAAAGAGTTTTTCAGATCAGACGCCGAATAGAAGAAAGCTTACGTGCTTATATAGAAAGTGGTTATGCTCAGGAGAATAGGGCAGTAGAGAGATTACTTAATCGATTGGAAAAACTGGCTGTTGAACTGAAAAACGCAGGATGTAACTTACAAACAGAAACAACCCTATCACTGCCTACCGGGACAGCGACAATAAACTCTCCTGACAGTATGCAACTCAAGTTACCTGATGAAAAACTCAATACTTCTGGTGTTGAAGAAAATCTAAACTCTAAGGTGCCAAGCACGCAAATGTTGGATTGTCTTGACACAGTTCAAGTCAGGTTAATTGCTGAAAAGATCCTGATTACATTAAAAAAATATGGGCCAATGACGATAGCTTCTATTGTGGTTCATAATCCTATTAGTACAGGACTGGAAGAATTAGTTGCCTATTTGAGAGTAGCAAAATCGATTGGTGTAGTGTCATTAGAAGAAAACGAATCAGTAGAGATTAAGGATAAACAGGGTGTTCATTTGCGGGCATCTATTCCAACTTTTATTTTGAGTGCCGATTTATTTCCTGACAATTTAGATGAGTTAGTCCTTTAAATTATCTGGCTAGAAAGTGGGGGGATGAACTATGGATGAATATAAGAAAGAAACCGGTTTTTTTGATCAGTTAATAAAAAATCATACACAGTCAGAGCGTTCCTCTAATACTCCTGACACAGAGTTAAATGCAGACTTTTCATTTGAAGAAGTGCTTCCTGATGATCATATATTGAGAGAAGATAACCGCCATTCTGATATATTGAATGATACGGTGAATAATAAAGGCATGCCTGTTGAAGTTCGTCAGGTATTAGTCACTTTATTGCGTCATGGTGTCATATTGTCTTCGCAAAAAATAAAACTTTTTGCATCTCTTTGTCGCTATCAAAATGATATTCGTGAATATTTATCAGAAATTTATTTGAAATTAATTCTGGATGAGAGAGCAGGGGTTGCGTTTATTGCAAATATTAATGATGAAGAAGACAAAAAATCTTTGGGGATGGATGATGATGAAGAGACATTGTCTATCATTAGCCGGAGAACGCTTTCTCTATATGACACTTTGCTGTTGTTGGTGCTTCGAAAACATTATCAAGATCGGGAATCTTCGGGTGAACAAAAAATTATCATCGATATAGAACGGATTGAATCCAATCTGACTCCATTTCTGCCATTAACCAATAGCACCAAATCTGATCGCAAAAAACTCAATGGTGCCCTGAACAAAATGGTGAATAAAAAAATATTGAGTTCGGTACGAGGAAGTGATGATCGTTTTGAAATTACACCAATCATTCGTTATGTCGTTAATGCTGAGTTTCTCGAAAAAATGCTTGCAGATTATCTCAACATGGCAAATGAAAAAGGTATAACTTCCGGCAAAAAGAGTAGTGGTATAAATGATGATGGTGAAACAGGGCATGACTATGTTAACTAACTCATTAATGCATACGAACCAAATCAGATTGGCTGAACTTTCCGTATATAACTGGGGTTCATTCAATGGATTGCACACCGCGCGGATTGATGAGGTGGGAACATTAGTTACGGGGGATAATGGTTCAGGAAAATCAACATTTATAGATGGATTGATGGCTTTGCTGCTCCCCGCAGGCAGGGCGACGTTTAACGTTGCAGCAGCACAGGGAGATCGTACTGACCGAACCTTAATTTCCTATATGCGGGGCAGTTTTGGTTCTGCTCATGATGGTGCTGGCACAAGAGTTAGAAGTAAACGTGAATCTGCCGTAGTGACCGGACTCAGAGCATTATATCGGAGTGATGACGGTACAGAAATCACACTGGCAGCACTTTTCTGGAACAGTAAATCAACTAATTCCCTGTCAGATGTGACACGGGTTTACGCCATTGCCAGAAGAAACCTGACACTGAAAGAGGTTCTTGATGCATTTGGTGAAGGTAATGTGCGGGCACTCAAACAGTGGCTCCGTACTGATCCTGCCATAACATGTTGCGATGACCGATTCTCTGAATATCAGGAGTTATACCGAAAGCTCTTGTATATGGATAATAAAAACGCCCCGGCATTGCTTTCACGGGCATTGGGTTTGAAAAAAATTGATGATCTGACAGAGTTAATTCGTGAATTGGTTCTTGAACCCAGTACCGTTAAGGATGATGCCAGAAAGATAGTGGGAGAATTTTCCGATCTCGTTGCTATACACAGCCAACTTGTAGATGCCAGAGCACAAAGGGATCATCTGGCTAAATTACCAGAGCTGAATGCTAGTCTGGAGAAATCAATAAAAGATTTGGAAAATCTGACAACAGAGAAAAATGAATTGCCTGCCTATTTGGGGGAAATTTTTGCACAATTGTGGAATGAAAAAATCATTGAGATTGAAGCACAATTGCAAAATATTCATCAGCAAATAGAGCAGGCTGAGATACAAGAGAGGGATACTCATGGGTTGGTCGAACGGAGACACGAAGAATATCTCCAGCTTGGTGGTACTAAAATAGAGTCACTTCGCAAAGAGATTCAGCATACTAAAGATCAATTAAAAAGGATTATTCGGGAATCCTCACAATATCAGGACAATGTTAAGGCGCTTGACCTTCCTTCCACGCTGGAACATACCGTATTTGTTCAGAACCAATCTACTGTTGCAAGCAGGTCTGCCAATATTCAGGCAGAGCAGGAAGAATATGAGCAACAATTCGGTGCTATCAGTGGAGAATTCAGCCAGTTACAGGGGAAAATAAAGCATATTTCTCAGGAAATCAGTGAGATAGAGTCAAGGCCTAACTCTAATATTGATGTGAGATATCAGCAGCTTCGGGATGAATTGGTTAATTCCCTTGAATTAAACAAAGATGACTGCATTTTTATTGGGGAATTAATTGATGTTCAGGAGCATGAAAAGGCGTGGCAGGGGGCAATAGAAAGAGCCCTGGGAGGGCTGCGTACAACGCTTGCTATTCCACAGCACTGCTACCCAATGGTGACACACTGGTTGAATGCCCGTCATACTGGCTTGCACGTGAGAGTCCAGGTTGTCAATGATATTCAGGATAATGTTGTCGAGTTTAAGCCGAATGGGTATTTAAGAAAATTAGTGTGGCGGGAACATCTTTATCGGGAATGGCTCAAACATTACCTTCTGCGCTTTGATCTGCAATGTGTCGATAATACGGAAGAGTTAGACAAGACACGGTATTCAATGACGCAGCAAGGATTAATGCACATGGATAAAGGGCGTTTTGAGAAAAAAGATCAGCACCGGATCGATGATAGGAGACGCTGGTATTTAGGTTTTTCAAATAAATCGCGTTTAGCCATCCTTAATCATGACAAAAATAATTTCATACAGCAATTATCAGCAATTGAAAAGCGGGTCAAAGAAGCACGAGAGGCATTAAATTCCATTGTTAATACCAAAATATTATTGGAAAAAGTGCAGAATTATCGATGGGATGATATCAATGCACCTTACTGGCATGACAAGCTTTTAACTCTGGAAAAAGATCTGGAAGTACTGGAACAATCCAGTGATTCACTTGAAAAAGCGATGGAACGCTGGAAATTAGCGAAAGAACAGTTATTCCAGATCCAGTCAATGTTAAAAGGGCTTAACGAACAATCGGGGGCGGTTAACTCAACATTAAATGTGGCTAAAGGGGAATTGAGAAAAGCGCAGGCCAAAGCGTCGAAGGGGATATCCGATACCACGCGGCAGTGGTTAACCACACGAGTGGGTAAGCTGTATGCGGATGTATTGGATCGGGAATCAGAATTGGTTTCTCAGATTGAAGAAAAACTGGAATACCAACTGGAAAGTAGCCGCAACAATAAAAACCGGGCGGAAAAATCCTCTGTCAGCATAATGGCTTCATTTAGATCCCATGAAAAGTGGCAAATTTATGCGGTGGACTGGCCAACTGATATTAGCAGCTTGCCTGACTACCTTAATCATCTGCAACAGTTGGAAAGTGAAGGCTTGCCGAATCTTGCAGATAAATTTATTGAACGATTAAATAAACATGCTACCCAGTCAATGGCAACTATTAAAACGAAACTTGAATCTGAGCGAGAAGATATTCTTGAGCGAATAGATATTATCAATCAGGTATTAAAGCGTACAGAATTTCGTTCAGGTACTCATTTGAGGCTGGGAAGTAAAAGGGAAAAATACCCACATGTTCAGGAATTTGATCGGCTTTTACTAAAAGTATTGAGTAAAGTGACAAGCGATGATCATGAAGAGCGGTTCCGTGAACTCTCTAATGTGGTTTTTATTCTTGATAAAGCCAGCGCTTCCGGGACATTCACCACATTGGAAAGCCTGCGATTGCTTGATCCTCGTTATCAGATAGCATTTTATGCCGAAGAGATTGATGCTACGACAGGTGAGGTTCGTGACGTACTGGAATCATCCAGTGGTAAATCGGGAGGAGAAAAAGAATCTTTTGCTGCCACGATTGTAGCTGCGAGTTTAGCGTATGTATTAACCCCGGATGGTTATGACAGGCCAGTTTATTGCACCGTTTTTTTGGATGAAGCTTTTTCAAATACTGCGGAGCCTGTGAGCCGGCGTGTACTTCGTGTATTCCGGGAACTCTATATTCACGTTAATTTGATTACCCCCTATAAAAACCTGAACTTAGCAAGAGAATCAGCACGTTCTTTACTAATTGCCGAACGCAATCAGGAAAATCATGACAGCCACCTTTGTGAAGTTACCTGGGAAGAAATTGATAGGATCATGGATGAGGAAAAAAGAAACAAACTAGAAGCTGAAATGCATGAATTTGGCATTAAGATTGAAAACTGACATGTAAAAATATGCAAAAAACACCACATACATATTCCTGGGGATTATTACCCACGCAGGTGAAAGAAATAGTCAGAAAAAGGGAATGGAATAACCTGTCTTCCTTAAAGGCACGTCTATTGGGAGCTAAACCATTTCCCATTCGTATTGGCTTAAAACCCCCCAGCGGTGCTTTTGCATTATCGGATTTGACACATTTTCAGCGAGTAGTCAGTGAATGGAAATCATTTCCCCACCAAGAAATGGTGTGGTGGTCGAGTAAAAAATTTCGTGAATTATCTGAGCAAGTTATTCCAATTTTGGTTGTGATTGAATCCATGCAACAGCTGATAAAGTTTTTAGGTAGGGACGCCATCCGCCGAAGTGTGATATGGGAAAGAAATATGAGACCCTTTCTACACATTGATGAAGTCCTTTATCCGGCATTAGTCAAAAATATCGATATCGTAGAAAAAATTACGTTGAAAGAAGCGGAGTTACTGGCGAAATTACTTCCACAATTAAAACAAGGGCTGGGGAAAGGGCAGTATCTACGGGCGCTGCCTATAATTGGTATTGATACCAAATTTTTGGAGAGTCATCTGCTCTTGTTGGAGGAACTTGTTGATACACTTCATGGCGGTGCAGTTTCTGAGGTTGGCGGGTTGGTGGATTGGCTGGGATGCCAGACAAATCCTAAAGGCTGGCTGACAATCAGGCCACTTTGTCCTCATGTTATTAATGCGCTGGGAGGGTTACCTATCCTCCAATTACCTTATGAATTACTGAAACAGTATGAATTACCGGCATCAAATATCCTGGTGGTGGAAAACCTGCAATCAGGTTTAGCATTGCCTGATATGCCGGATACGGTGGCCGTTATTGGGGGCGGGAAAAATATTGCCTGGATGGATGCCTTATGGTTGAAGAAAAAACATGTCGGATACTGGGGAGATATTGATACATGGGGGCTAACCACCTTAAGTGACGCCAGAGGAAAATGTACCAGATTAGAATCAATAATGATGGATATTAACACTGTTAAAATCCATGAAGATAGGATGGGGATTGAAGATACACCAACTCAAATTGTTCCTGACTTTCTTAGTGAAGGAGAAACTAATTTGTTTAATGGTCTGATTTCTGGTCACTTTCAATCTTCTCGTCTGGAACAAGAGCGTTTGTCATCGGATTACATTAAACATCAGCTTTCTGTTTGGTTAACAAAATAGAACCTGCCCAAAAGGGCAGGAGAAGTTCAGTATTTAATGCTAATGTACATTTCCCTGCTCAATACCAATTCCTGTCTGTGAACGCAGAAATTGCTTACGGAACATTTCTCTTTCCAGTTGACCTTGTTCTGATGTATCTGTGATGGAGAAAAGCCATGCACCGGCAAATGCTACAATCATAGAAAATAGGGCTGGATATTCATAAGGATAAATTGGTTTTTCATGGCCAAGAATACTAACCCAGATTGTTGGGCCAAGGATCATTAATACGACGGCTATCATTAATCCTAGCCATCCACCAACCAAAGCGCCACGTGTTGTCAGCCTGCTCCAGTACATCGACAATAAAATAATTGGGAAATTACAACTTGCTGCAATGGAGAAAGCCAGACCGACCATAAAAGCAATATTTTGTTTTTCGAACAAAATGCCTAATCCAATAGCGATAATTCCCAGGAAGACTACAGTCATTTTGGAGATTTTTAACTCATCCTGTTCATTGGCTTGCCCCCGTTTAATCACATTAGCATAGAGATCATGAGAAACTGCTGAGGCACCAGCCAATGTTAGCCCTGCTACAACAGCTAAAATCGTGGCAAAAGCGACAGCAGAAATAAAACCGAGGAAAAAATCACCGCCAACCGCATTTGCAAGATGGACTGCGGCCATATTAGTTCCACCAATTAATGTTCCGGTTGGATCTTTAAATGCAGCATTGGGGCTGACCAACAGTATTGCACCGAATCCAATGATAAAGGTTAGGATGTAGAAATAACCGATAAAACCGGTGGCATAGAAAACACTTTTGCGAGCTTCTTTAGCATCATTAACGGTAAAAAATCGCATGATGATATGCGGTAAGCCAGCAGTACCAAACATTAACGCTAGCCCTAAAGAGAGCGCAGATACAGGATCAGAAACTAATCCACCTGGACTCATAATATCCTGCCCGTGTGAATGTACGGCAATAGCTTCTTTAAACAAGGTATTAAAATTGAAATTCACGGTTTTCATAACCATCAAAGCCATAAATGTTGCTCCAGCCAACAATAAAATTGCTTTGATAATCTGAACCCACGTCGTTGCCAGCATGCCACCAAACAGTACATACAGAACCATTAGAATACCAACTAAAACAACAGCGATGTGGTAATTCAGCCCGAATAGTAGTTCGATGAGTTTTCCGGCTCCAACCATTTGTGCAATCAGATATAACGCAACAACAACCAGAGATCCCATTGCAGACAAAGTACGGATAGGACGCTGTTTTAGTCGATAAGAAGCGACATCAGCAAATGTGTAACGTCCCAGATTTCTCAACCGTTCAGCGATCAGGAACAAAATAATTGGCCAGCCAACAAGGAAGCCGATGGAATAAATCAGGCCATCATAACCGGAGGTATAAACCAATGCGGAAATCCCCAAAAAAGAGGCTGCTGACATATAGTCCCCGGCAATGGCCATACCATTTTGAAAACCCGTGATCCGCCCTCCGGCAGTATAGTAATCTGAACGAGAAATTGTTCGTTTTGATGCCCAATAAGTAATGTAAAGCGTGAACCCAACGAACAACAGAAACATGATAATGGCCTGAATATTCAAAGGTTGTTTTTCTACATTACCTGAAAGGGCGTCTGCCTGGGCTAAAATAGGATAGGGGGAAGAAAATAGCAGTATTATTGAAAGGAGAAGCTTTTTCATTTTCCCGCCTCCTTGAGAATAGCAGATGTCAGGCGATCAAATTCACCATTCGCTCTGACAACATAAATCCCTGTTAATATGAAAGAAATAAAAATAATACCGATACCAACAGGAATACCACGTGTTACGCTGGAGCCTTCATAGAGAGGTGTGCCAAGCCATTCGGGGGCAAAGGCAATGAGAAAAATAAAACCAACATAAAGCATTAACATAATGATGGACAACAACCAGGCAAAACGTCCGCGCTTCTCAACTAATTCCCTGAAGCGAGGATTATTCTCAACCTCTTGATAAATATCGGCATTCATCAGAGTTTCTCCTTTTAAAAGTTAAAGGACGTACCTTAAGCCACATTAAGGGTTATAAAATACGGAGCAGCCGTATTCGGAGGAATTCATGACTACTTATCACGTCCCTGAGCAGTTCTGCACTTTTGATAATACGTCACCAAGCCGCTCTACAGCGGCATGGATGTTTTTACTGCATATGCTAAGGCATAGACATGGACTGCTTTTCTTCCAGTAGTTTTTCGACAACGCCAGGATCGGCTAAAGTGGACGTATCTCCTAAGTTACTGGTATCACCGGAAGCGATTTTGCGCAAAATTCGTCGCATAATCTTTCCTGAACGCGTTTTGGGCAGAGAATCTGTCCAGTGAAGAATATCAGGGGTTGCAATTGGGCCGATTTCTTTGCGTACCCAATTTTTGACATCGCTATACAGCTCAGGAGAAGGTTCTTCACCGTGAATTAATGTGACATAAGCGTAAATAGCTTGTCCTTTGATATGGTGAGGGATCCCAACAACGGCTGCTTCAGCGATTTTAGGGTGAGCTACCAGAGCCGACTCAATCTCTGCAGTACCTAATCGATGGCCTGAAATATTCAGCACATCATCAACGCGGCCAGTAATCCAGTAATAGCCGTCTTCATCACGTCTGGCACCATCCCCACTGAAATATGCCCCTTTGAAAGTAGAAAAATATGTTTGCTCAAACCGATCATGATCGCCAAACAGCGTCCTGGCTTGTCCCGGCCATGAATCTGTAATAACAAGATTCCCCTCGCATTCACCACTCAGAATGTCACCTGAGTTATCTACTAATGCAGGGCTAATGCCGAAGAATGGCAGAGTAGCTGATCCTGCTTTGAGATCTGTTGCTCCAGGTAATGGTGTGATCATGAAGCCACCCGTTTCCGTTTGCCACCATGTATCGACAATAGGGCATTTACTGTTACCTATTTTTTTGTAATACCATTCCCAGGCTTCTGGGTTGATGGGTTCGCCTACAGATCCCATGATGCGCAATGATGTACGTTTGGTCCCTTCAATAGCTTTATCCCCTTCGGCCATTAATGCACGGATAACAGTTGGTGCGGTATAGAGGATATTCACCTGGTGTTTATCGACAACCTGGCTGAGGCGATTCACATCAGGATAGTTCGGTACACCTTCAAACATCACGGATGTTGCACCACAAGATAGCGGGCCATACAACAGATAACTGTGACCTGTTACCCAACCGATATCGGCTGTACACCAATAAACTTCACCAGGACGGTAATCAAACGTATATTTGAACGTCAGAGACGCGTAGACCAGATAACCGCCGGTGGTATGCAGAACACCTTTGGGTTTACCTGTAGAGCCGGAAGTATAAAGAATAAATAGCGGATCTTCTGCATTCATCTCTTCGGCCGGACAGTCTGCATTCATCCCGTCAGTTAATTCATGCCACCATAAATCACGTTCGGTCTGCCAGCTTGTTGCATTATCTGTACGTTTGAAAACAACAACATTGGTAACACTGGTCACGGCTGGATTGTTCAGTGCTTCATCAACATTTTTTTTCAGTGGAACAGTTCGCCCGGCTCGTATGCCTTCATTAGCAGTAATAATTAACCTGGCATTTGAATCGACAACCCGACCAGAAATTGCATCAGGAGAAAAACCACCGAAAATCACAGAGTGAATTGCGCCAATCCGGGCACAGGCCAGCATGGCAACGGCCGCTTCCGGCACCATTGGCATATAGATAGCGACGACATCACCTTTTTTAATCCCAAGTTTTTTCAATGCATTAGCGAATTGACAGACATCGTGATATAGCTCTTGATACGTCACATGTCTGGATTCAGCGGGATTATCTCCTTCCCAGATAATGGCAGTCTGATCACCACGCTCTTGTAAATGACGGTCGAGGCAGTTAGCACTCAGATTCAGTGTCCCATCTTCAAACCAGCGGATGCTGATGTGTCCGGGGTCGAAAGAGCTGTTTTTAACCTTTGTATAAGGTCTTATCCAATCCAGTATCTTACCTTTCTCACTCCAGAACCCTTCAGGATCTTGTAGTGACCATTGGTAGTCTTGCATATATTGTTGCTTGTTTATCAGGGCTGTTTCTGCGATGTCAGCAGGAATAGGATGCTTGATTATTTGAGTCATATTTTTATCTCCTTGCAATTGTTAATACTATGTCAAAACAAGGTTAACTAAAGTGTAAGAAGAATTTTTGTTTCTTTTTTGCGCGGAAGATCACGCATTGGAAAGAATGAATTTCATGAGATGATCATTTAGTGCGGCGTATTTGTGAAAAATTGACTATCATTAATAATTTTATATTTTGAATAAATATACTAACTAATGGATTTTATTCAGTTATTTCATCTAAGAAATGCCTGGACGGCGAAAGAGAAAGGAAACCATAGTTATAACATGGAATTGATAATCATTTTCATTATTGCTTAATTCACTATAATAATCTTGCAGTTCACAAGGTGTGAGCCTCATACCCAATAAATAAAAGGTGTGTATATTTTAAACAACTGGAGATATGACATGAGCCATTCACTACCTTCTCTACCATATTCTTATGACGCGCTAGAGCCGCATTTCGATGAACAAACGATGATAATTCATCACACCAAACACCATCAAGCCTACGTTACAAATACCAATATTGCATTAGAATCCTGTCCAGAACTGGCCTGTCTGGAGATTGATGAACTCATTCAGTGCCTTGATAAAGTTCCTGCTGATAAACGTACTTTCATGCGTAATAATGCAGGAGGCCATTCAAACCATAGTATGTTCTGGAAGGGTCTAAAATTAGACACAACTTTATCTGGTGCCTTAAAAGCAGCGATAGAATGCGATTTTGGTAGCGTTGATGCTTTCAAAGAAAAATTTGAACAAGCAGCCGCAACTCGTTTTGGCTCTGGATGGGCCTGGTTAGTATTAAAAGAAGATGGCAAACTTGAAGTTGTTTCTACTGCAAATCAGGATAGCCCGTTGATGGGTGAAGAGATTTCTGGTACTTCTGGTTATCCTATTTTGGGATTGGATGTGTGGGAACATGCTTATTATCTGAAGTATCAAAACCGTCGTCCCGACTATATTAAGGCATTTTGGCATGTCGTAAATTGGGAAGAAGCGGCAAAACGTTACGAAGAAAAAATGGAATAAGTTCTAAAAATCCCTCTCTTAATAATGCTGATCACTGCGGTGGTCAGCATTTTTATTGCTCTTAATCTTAGCTATCATTTGGCATCTTTCCCGTTTAAAATGATGAATTCCTGAATTCTATTTAGAGAAAATCATATTTTGCGGGCAAGGTTTGCCGCGTTTATTTGGTCAGGATAATATTTATATTAGTCTATTGAGGAGAAATAGAAATGTATTACCCACAGGTGTACAGAGGCAAAATAACATCTTCCGAAAAGTGGGGTTTCAGTGCAATCAACAAACTGTTGGTGAATGGCCGCTTACAGCTTACCTCTCTTGGTCTGGAAGGTGATGAACAGGCAGAGACTCGTTTTCATGGCGGTCCTGATCGTGCGCTTTGTCATTATCCTATGGAACATTACCTCTTTTGGAAAAGGCAATTTCCTGAATTAGTGGAATTATTTGTATCTCCCTTATTTGGTGAAAATATATCAACGGAGGGTATGACAGAAGAGAATGTTTATATTGGGGATATTCTCCAATGGGGTGAGGCAATTGTTCAGGTGACACAGCCCCGCTCTCCTTGCTACAAACTTAATTTTATTACTGGAATTGCGAATTTTGCGGCCATGATGCAAGATAAAGGGTATTGTGGCTGGTTATATCGGGTCATCTCTTCAGGTTTTGTCAGTGCTGCTGAACCACTAAAATTACTAAGTCGAAATAGTGATGTTTCTGTTAAGGATGCTATTTCCATTGCTTTCCATAGCTCATTTGATGGAGAGCAATACCAACGTCTAATGGGGGCAGCAGGGTTATCTGCTAGCTGGAATCTGACGATGCAAAAGCGGATATTGCATGGAAAAATAGAGGATTTCAATCGTCGTTTATTTGGAAAATAATTTATTTACTGATATTTATTTTAATTAAAAAATATGTTGTATTCTTGTAGTGGACGATAACAATAATTTTGTTATCGTTATACTTATTTTTCTATTTTTTTAAATTATTACATTTTTCTTTTATATAAAATTAATTTATCAATAACCTATATTAAAATATTTGTTGATAAAATCAGATTATTATTAATTTGTTTATGATTAAAGGTTAAAAATACTGGTATTTTTTAATATGATATTTATCAAAAAATAAGTATTCGTATTATTAGAGTATGATCTATGTGTAGATTATTTAAACTATAGAAGTATAGGTAACTATAAATATTAATTATGTAATTAAGAGGTGGTTTATGAGTGTACCAAAGAAAATTCATTATTTTTGGGCGGGTAATAAAATATCAGAAGAAAATTTACAGAATATTATTGCTATGAAAGTGGAAAACCCTGGTTTCAACCTTAATTTATGGGTAAATAATAAATCATTAATCAAAGAAACTTTTGATTCTCTCTTAAATAAGTTGAGCTTAGGTGAAGTTTTTGGATATGAATTTGATAAGGTACAGAGAGAATATTTTGAATCAAAAGATAGATCTCTAATAAAACAAAATGGTTTTTTTATTAGAGATATAAGAGAGGCTTTTAAATCATTAGATGAGATTTTTCCTATTTTGGAATCGATGTTTTATCGTAATATTAATGGATATTATCATAATTATGCATTGGCTAGTGATATTGCACGTCTTGTCATTTTATATACAGAAGGAGGAATTTATCTGGATGTTGACGTTAAAGTGAAAGGTATCCGTTTTAATAAAGAAACCCGTTTTGATAATATTAATAAAGAGGCTAAATTTAAAAATATTAATGCACCATCAGGAATGGCTTTCGGTGATGCGAGTGGAAAAGCATGGAAAAAAAAATAGTTGTCTTGAAGGGAATGCTATTCTTGCAGCACCTGCTAAATCAATTATAGTTTTTAAAATATTAAATATTATTAATGATAAAATAAAAGATAATCTCAAGCAAAAATATGTTGATATAAATAAAAAAATACCGAATCCAAATAGGATTACACCACATCATATAATTAAACCAATTCATCCAAAGCACATGATTCAACTAAAAAACTTTGCTAATCCGGGGCAACCAATTAGTTCTCTTGATAAAAATAATAAAATTGACAGATGGGAAGGTGTAAGTAAAAAATATCCAGATTGGGGAAAAGATACATGGTGTGCATCACGTGTTATTCCTGATTTTCGTTTTGATGCCGCTGTCGGTAATACAGGACCAACAGTATATCAAGAGTATTTAAAAGAAATTAATAGAGAAGGAAAACCTGAAGTTCCTGCACATCTTAGATTTGAAGAAAATGGAACGGAATTTTTTGAAAAAGTTGATGCATACGGAAAGTGGAGGAATACAAGAGAGCCAATGATACAACAGAGGGGATTTCGCTATGATGATACAGAATTCCCTTCTTTATCTAATTTTATTTTGGGAGATGCTGAGATTAGGATGTTACTAAAAAAATTAAAATGGGTTTAAATTCCCCTTTATTTTCAATAAATTGACTACAATCTAAATGAAATTTGTAATTCATATGCCAAAGGGTATCAATACCAACCCTTTGGCATGCATATAAAACTATTACGGATGAGCAATAAATCCAACCGCCTCATAGACCTTATCCAGAGTTGCCTGAGCACGAGCCTGTGCTTTAGCGGCACCTTCTGTCATTATTTGGTTAAGCAGAACTTCATCATTACGGAAATGATGGAAACGCTCTTGTAAACCTGCCAGCATTTCACATACTGCATCTGCAACTGCACCTTTCAGATGGCCGTACATTTTTCCTTCAAATTCAGCTTCCAGTTCAGGAATTGTTTTACCTGTAACGCCAGAAAGTATATCCAACAAATTGGAAACACCGGGTTTGTTTTCCAGATCATAACATACACGAGGTGGCTCTTCGGAATCGGTAACTGCACGTTTAATTTTTTTAGCAACAGATTTTGGATCTTCCATCAGGGCAATCACGTTATTACGGTTATCATCTGACTTTGACATTTTCTTGTTCGGATCTTGCAATGACATCACGCGTGCACCGCCTTTCGGAATGAATGGTTCTGGCACAGTGAAAATGTCACCGTATAAGGCATTAAAGCGCAGTGCTAAATCACGGGTCAGTTCAAGATGCTGTTTTTGGTCAATGCCAACAGGGATCTGATTGGCTTGGTAAAGCAAAATGTCAGAAGCCATCAGGACAGGATATTCAAATAAACCGGCATTAATGTTTTCTGGATAACGGGCTGATTTATCCTTAAATTGGGTCATGCGGCTGAGTTCGCCGAAATAGGTGTAACAGTTTAATACCCAGGCTAGTTGAGTATGTTGTGGAACATGTGACTGAACGAAAATAGTGCTTTTCTTTGGATCAATGCCACAAGCAAGGTAAAGCGCCAGCGTATCTAGTGTGCGTTTTTTCAGTTCTTCGGGATCTTGGCGTACGGTAATAGAATGCTGGTTGACGATACAATAGATACAATCATATTCATCCTGCATTTTAACCCACTGACGTAACGCCCCCATGTAGTTACCGATGGTCAATTCACCGGAGGGTTGTGCGCCGCTGAATACAATGGGTTTCTGTGCGTTTGGTTTCATTGCAGTGGGTTCATTCATTTTATTACGCTTCCTGTAAGTTCAAAGTTGATAGTCCAATTGTTGGGATTAAATCCGAGAAATTGTCCAATACATAATCCGGGTGGCTTAATGCTATAGATTCCCCATAGTTATATCCATAGGTAAAGCCAACACAAGGACAACCTGCTGCTTGTGCAGCCAAAATATCATTACGTGAATCACCAACGAAAAGCAATTCTTCCTTATGTAGACCAAACGTGCCTATTGTCAGATACAGCGGTGCCGGATGCGGTTTTTTCTGTTTAACATCGTCACCGCCTAGCACCAGTGAAAAGTATTCACTGATACCTAATGATTCCAGCAATGGCGCAATAAAAGGTGTTGGCTTGTTAGTGACAATTGCCATCGGCAGGTTATGTTTTGCCAGCTCTGTCAAAGTTTCTTTGACATGAGGAAAGAGTTTGCTGCCTGTTGTGACGGTGGTTTTATAGAATTTATCAAACAGTTCGCGAGTTTCACGGTGTAACTCTGGGGTAAATTCCACCGTTGTCCATTTCAATGCGCGTTCAACCATGATATCTGCGCCATTACCCACCCAAATTGCAACGCGTTCTTTGCCTGCTGCGGGCAGTCCTTTGGCAATCAGTGCCTGATCTAAAGCATCTGCCAGGCCACCGGCACTGTCGACCAGCGTTCCATCCAGATCAAATGCAATGGCCCGAATGTTTTTAACTACATTTTTTTCCATCATGTTGTCTGCCATTATGCTACTGTTGATAATTCACGGCGCATCTCATCAATGACCGTTTTATAGTCAGGTTGACTGAAAATAGCGGAGCCTGCGACGAACATATCCGCCCCGGCCTGAGCTGCTGCGGCAATATTACTGGCTTTGATACCACCATCAACTTCAAGGCGAATATCGTATCCGCTTTCATCAATAAGTTTGCGTACCTGACGCAGTTTGTTCAGGGTTTCTGAAATGAAAGATTGACCGCCGAAACCAGGGTTAACTGACATCAATAAAATGACATCCAGTTTATCCATAACATAATCAAGGTAGCTGAGAGATGTCGCTGGATTGAAAACCAAACCTGCTTTACAACCATGATCTTTAATCAGTTGCAGTGTTCGGTGAACATGCTCGCTCGCTTCGGGATGGAAAGTGATATAGGTTGCACCTGCTTTGGCAAAATCGGGGATAATGCGATCAACAGGTTTTACCATCAGGTGAACATCAATCGGAGCAGTAATACCATAATTGCGCAGAGCCTGACAGACCATTGGGCCAATTGTCAGGTTCGGGACGTAATGGTTATCCATAACGTCAAAGTGCACAACATCAGCACCTGCTGCCAATACCTTTGCGGTATCTTCACCCAGACGGGCAAAATCTGCGGATAAAATGGATGGGGCAATCAGAAAATCTTTCTTCATTATTCTCTTCTCCAATTCATTGTTTATCCCTGTTATTTCAGGGGCAGGAAACCTCAATCACTTCTGGCAGTATAACGCCAAAAGTTCATCAACTTTACTGCGGGCAAGAATATTTCTACTTATTGTCCGGCGGGCTTTAACAATGTAAAGGGAAGCTTGGTGATACCATTCCCGTGTCATCGGCGTGTCATGATTGGATATAAGCACGGGAATATCCTGTTGCGACGAGAGGTTATAGGCGAGCCGTGCTAGATTTTCCTGATCCAGGAGGTTAAAACTATTTGTATGGTAGGCGGTAAAATTTGCCGTTGCTGAAAGAGGAGCATACGGCGGATCGCAATAAATGACTGAGCCTTTTGGCGCTTTAGTTAGAGCGATTCCGTAATGCTGGCAGATAAAAGAGGCTTTCTGGGACTTTTCGGCAAACCAGTACAACTCATCTTCTGGAAAATAAGGTTTTTTATAGCGTCCGAAAGGAACGTTAAACTCGCCCCGTGAGTTATAGCGGCAAAGGCCGTTATAACAGTGGCGGTTAAGATACAGAAACAACACACTACGATAGAATGGATCTTTGCTGCTGTTGAACTCCTCTCTCAGGTGATAGAAGATCTCAGACGTGTTGAACTCTGGTGAAAATAAGGGACGGACATGATCAATAAACTCATCCGCACTGGATTTTACTGTGTTGTACAGGTTGATTAGATCACTGTTTATATCTGATAAGATGTAAGAATCATAATCGGTATTCAGGAATACCGAGCCTGCGCCAACAAATGGCTCAATTAAGCGCTCGCCCTCTGGCAGATGACGTTTAATGTCATCCACCAAAGGGTATTTTCCACCGGCCCATTTTAAGAAAGCGCGTTTTTTTTTCATGCCGTCAAATAAAGTATTCAATAATTTCAGAGCCGCAGATTGTACTCTGTTTAGGACAGCATATCAGCGCCTAATAAAAATAGTTTTATTTTTTCAGATCTTGGTGAACCTGTTGTAGTTTTCTCACCCAAGGTTTTTGAGTCTGAATGTCTGTAGGGAGTGAAGAAATTGCCTTTTTGGCCTCAGAAGCGGAGTTGTAGCTACCGTAGATCAAAATAAACCATGTCTTATCATTACGTTTGGTTTCATAAACCTTGTAATTGGCAAGGTTATTCTTTTTCGCAAAAGCGAGCAAGGTATCAGAGCGGCTAGCGCTACTCAATTGAAGTGTAAATCGATTTGCAGGTACTTTCAGTAAGTCACCCGTTGCATTTGCAACACTCTGCTTATTCGCCTGATGATCGATGATGGCAGGTTTAGCTGTTTCCTTGTGCTGCTTGTCTGTTTTTTCTATTTTGGGAGGTGCAACCTTTTCAGTTTTTTTCTGTTCTACCGATGGTGTTACCGTTTGTTTTACCGGGTTATTTTGTGATGATGACAGATTTTTGTGTGCCGTATTTTTTTGCACGGCACTGTTAATGTTGCTCTGTTGTTGATTTAAAGCATCAGAAATGTCGCCAGGTAACTCTATGCGTTGGTTGTAGCCACCTGTTCCGGTTGTTGCAGGAGCGAGATCTTGACTCGGTGTATTGCTGATTGGTGGCATACCGATTTCGCGCGGATTATTTGTTGACGGTGTCGATGCGGCAGGTTCAGATAGATTTTCCTGCGTACTATTTTGCGCATTAGTTGTTTGTGTGTTAGTAGAAGATGATGGAGAGCCTGACAGATCGATACTTTTCTCGACTGAATTCTGTGATTGCTGTTTTTCATGCTCGGTTGGGGATTTCAGAGCAGAACTGACAGCGATAATCAGCAGTAAAAGCACCAGTATACCGACCCCAATCATCATTTGTTGACGCGATACTGCCAGCTTTGGGCGCTGGTTTTGAGTTCGTGATCGCTGAGGGCGGCGATCAGAAGCATCAGGTTTAAATTCATTTTTTGTTTCTTGCTTATTTTCTGATTTTAATTCGTCCATATGCCCTCCCAACCGAGATAATACTGCCAATTACTATTCTATAGGTTTGGCAGCCTGACCTAACTAAAACCGATAATAAAACTGATAATGTATTATACCCTTTATCTTTCAAGTTGCCTCTTTGTTGGCGGCAACTTGAAAGCTATCAGGTGTATCTATCAATGTAGCTATTTTATAGCAAACAGCCAGAGAATGATGGATCATTCTCTGCAACGCCGAATGGCTTCCAATATAATGTCTGTACTGATATCAGAACGAAGTTCTGCTTCCCCTATCATCTTGGGCAAAACCAGACGAAGTTTACCCGCAGAGACTTTTTTATCACGCATCATATGAGGTAAATAATCTTCAGGGGACATTATTGCCGGGCCGTGAACGGGTAGTTTTGCTCTTTCCAGCAAGTTGATAATGCGTTGTGTATCCTGACTGGAAAATGTTCCAATAAGTTCAGAAGCCCGTGCAGCCATCACCATACCCGCAGCGACAGCCTGACCATGCAGCCAGATGCCATAACCCATTTCCGCTTCAATGGCATGTCCGAAAGTATGGCCGAGATTTAATAAGGACCGCATTCCACTGCGTTCATATTCATCTGTTGCGACGACAAATGCCTTCAATTCACAGCAACGACGGATACAGTAAGCCATTGCCTGATGATCAAGAGCCAGTAATTTCTCAATATTGTCTTCAAGCCAGCTAAAAAACTCACCATCCAGAGTCACGCCATATTTGATCACTTCCGCTAAACCTGCATATAACTCTTGAGCTGGCAGGGTATTTAAGCATTTGAGATCAATGATAACGGAGGCTGGCTGGTAAAACGCCCCAATCATGTTTTTGCCAAGGGGATGGTTGACCCCTGTTTTTCCGCCAACGGAAGAGTCAACCTGAGAAAGTAGAGTGGTGGGTATCTGAATGAAACGAGTGCCGCGTTGATAGCTGGCGGCAGCAAATCCCGTCATATCACCGATGACACCACCACCGAGAGCGATAAGCGTTGTGTCACGTCCATGATTATTTTCCAGTAAGGCAGAAAATATATCATTGAGCACAAAAAGTGATTTGTATTGTTCACCGTCAGGCAAGATAACTTCATTTACCCGAAGACCCATACTCTGCAATGTGGATTTCACCTGTTCAAGATACAGGGGGGCCAGTGTTTCATTGGTCACTATCATGACCTGCTGACCAGATTGCAGGGGCTTGAATGCTTCACTGCTGGAAAACAGCCCTTGGGCGATGGTAATCGGATAGCTTCTTTCACCTAACGTAACAATCACTTGTTCCATATCAGCTTTCGCCTTATCGTGTGCTGCGGAGCGAGTCCGCAAAGATCAATTTTTTTCCAATAGCTCAATAATTTGGTTAGCTACAACTTTGGCACTTTGCTCATCTGTACGTATAGTCAGGTCAGCAATTTCCTCATAAAGAGGATTGCGCTCATCAGCCAGATTTTCTAAAACTTCACGTGCTGGTGCATCAACTTGAAGTAAAGGGCGTTTTTTGTCGCGCTGGGTACGAGCTAACTGTTTTTCGATGGTTGTTTCTAAATAGACGACCACACCACGGGCAGACAGACGATTGCGGGTTTCTTTTGATTTAACTGAGCCACCCCCAGTTGCCAATACAATGCCTTGTTTCTCAGTCAGTTCGTTAATTATTTTTTCTTCGCGTTCACGGAAGCCTTCTTCGCCTTCCACATCGAATACCCAGCCCACGTCAGCTCCGGTACGTCGCTCAATTTCTTGATCAGAGTCGTAAAACTCCATATTGAGTTGCTGAGCTAACTGACGACCAATAGTGCTTTTGCCGGCACCCATAGGCCCAACCAGAAAGATATTGCGTTTCTCTGCCATGTTTTTGGTATTACTAAGATATTTGTTAATGATAACCCGCCCCGCCAATCAGATTAGCCGCGGGACCTAAACTGAAACCTCATGAGTGAGAATGTGAGATCAGATAGAAAAATTATCTCAATACATCAGCCTATATTGCAACTATATAAATCTGCACGGACCTGTGAAATTAGGTTCATGCTTTTTCTGGCTGATTATGATCCTATCTGTGTATATTCCGATAGGCTCTTATTGGTGATGAGATACCTGCTCACTCAATTAGGTAAACCTTGTATGCTAAATTACTCTCAGCGTCAAATCCATAAACAGGTCAGACCAAGAAAAATAACCAGCAATATGGCAAAAAAGGCACAGAAACCTTTATCAACTGACTGATAATTATGTGTATATTTTTGTTTGATTAAATATCGTCCAGTTGAGGTGTAATAAAAATTACGAGCTCCCTTCGACTATGCCGTTCTCCTTGCTGGCTAAATAATGATCCCAACAGAGGAATGTCTGATAAGTAAGGAACTTTTTGTGTGCTGGCTCCTTTTTTCTGTTGGAAAATTCCACCCAGAATGAGGGTTTCACCGTTTCTGACGGTAACTTGTGTCATGATTTCCTGTTTATCGATAGCCAGATTTTCATTTCCTCCTTGATTAATAGGAAGGCCGGGCGCATTCTGGCTGATTTTCAACATTAACCGGATTTTTCCTTGCCTTAAAATGTGTGGAGTCACTTCCATGCCCAATACCGCCTCCTTAAATTGAATAGTTGTTTTGTTTTTGTTCTGAACGAGATAAGGGATATCAGAACCTTGTTTGATACTGGCGGGTTGTTGATGTGAAGCGGTCAGACGTGGGCTGGCGATGATATCCAGTTGATTTTCCTGCTCCAGGGCGCTGAGTTCCATTTCTAACAGGTTTGCATGAATGCGGGCAGTGTTCAGTACCAATCGGTGGCTTTGATTTCCTGCGGGTTGATGCAGGTTCAAGCGGTTGAGGCCGAGTGAGCGATTTTGTGGATCGGCTGTGATACCCCAGTGAATACCTAGCTCATGTAATGCTTCTCTGCTGCTCGTGACAATATGGGCTGTGATTTGCACTTGTTGTTGTGGTGTATCCACTTCTTTCAGCCAGTTTTTGATGCGAGTGATAGCATCAAACTTATCTTCTAATATCAAACTATTCGTCAAGTTATCATGTTCCACTTTTCCCCATTTTGTCAGTAAAGCAGGCGTGTTTTTTTGTAATTGCCCTGTTATTTGTCCGGCATCGGCGTATTGCAGAGGAATAACCTGATATTCTATTTCTTGTTCTTCTTGCTCTGTCGGGAAGAACTGAACTTCTTCATCGACGTTATTTTTTGGCGGCTGAAAAGGGTCTCTCACTGTCATTGAATAAGTTGTTTCTTCCGGTTCTATTTCTTCGGCGAAACAGGAAAAAGTCAGGACCAGTAAAGCCAGTAAAGTGAAAGCACAACGATTCATCATTTTTCCTCATAGCCAATATCTTTCAGCACCATACGGACAGTCAGACTATTATCGACAGGTGTGATTGTGAGGTGTTTTATCAGCAAGATAGGTTGTAATTGCTGAATCTCATTGATGAAACGGAGTAATTGCTCATAGGTCAGTGACAATATGATATGCCATAAAACCTGATCGCCTTCCTTGATGCTCTTCCATTCCATGAGTTGACTCCCGGAATTGACCAAAGGCTGGTGAAGTCGTTTAAGTACGGTAGTTTTTAGCGGCGATGAGATATAACCGTTCTGGCCGAGTTCGACTGTTATTTGCTGGATCTGCTGGCGGAGTTCAGTCAGATTAGGTAATTCGGAAAATTGGTTTTGAGATAAGGCAAGATCATTTTTTTGTTCTGTCAGTTTAACTTGAAGGGAATGAATGACATCTTCACTCTTTTGCCAGACAAAAAAACAGAAGCCCAATATAAGAGGAACGATCACCAATTGCTGCAATAAAAATAACTGCCATATGGGGCGAAATAACCACACAAGATAATTATTTCTCATTTCGGTCTCCCATTAACCAGTCTGCATCAATGGTGAATACCTTGAGGTAATCCTCAGATGTGGTGGTCATTTTTTTCAACTGGACATTGATAAGTGAAGTATTACCCGTCAGGTTATCCAGTAAGTTGGAGACATCTTCATAACTTTGGCTGTTGGCTGCAAAAACTAATTGCCCGGTGTCATCACTGAAAGCAGTAAGCCAGCTTTTCTCCGGTAATAAATGAGGAAGTTGGCGAAATAGCTGTAAATATCGTTGATTCTGTTCCATGAATATCTGTTTTTTCCTTAATTGTTGGGTCAACTGATGGTGATGATGAACCGCTTGTTCTGTTTCACTGATAATTTGTTTTAATTGTGCAAGTTGCTGGCTATTTTGGGCAAATTGATCGTGATATTGTTCGATTTTCTGCTGTTGTTGTATTGAGATAAATATGAAAAAAGTCCCCCATAGAATCAATTGCAGGCCAAGAAACAATCCCCATTTCCAGTATTGGCGTTTAAGTTTTGCCTGACGCCAGGGTAAGAAATTAACCTGATACATCATTGGTCATCCGGTCTGAGAGCCAGCCCGGCGGCTATAACGAAAGCATCTGTTTGTGCCGGTAACGGAGGCTGATAATGGCGAAATGCTGCCAGCATATGCCAGACATGAACGGGTTCTTTGGGTACGGTTTGCTGTTTTTCTTTATTGATATCAGTAGATTGTTCGTCACTGTAATAAATGGTGTGGTTTTTGCTCTCTGTTGAAATGGGTAACTGATTAATAACTTGTGTCAGAAATGGATGAGACTGGGTTGAGATCAATCCATAATTAAAAGGGATATTAGCTGGAGCGACCCACAGCCAGTCAGTTATCCGTTTATGGATTAACCAACTGTTATTGGGAATACCGGCAGATTCTGCTGCATAACGTAATGCACAGGGCGCAATATCAATGGCATCAGGGAATAAACCGATTTCTGCGAGCAGTTCAATCCAGAAGTTGAGATCTTTTTGTCGGGTTGCACTGATGCAGATTTGCTGACCATGAACCCGATAATCCAGGGCAAGATCAGTGACAGGAAATTGTTTTTCAGCGTTGGCATGAACAAACCATCCGAGTTCAGGCTCCTGTAATGAGATGTGGTGAGGCAAAGCGATCTGTTTCTGTAAGGTTTGCTGAACAGGTAGTGCCAGCCTTAATTTAATCTTGTTAGGTAATATTTGACGCCATTGCATTAAAATGTGCTGTAATTTTTCAGGGTGCTGTAACCATCCTCCTGAGACAGTGCCGTGTGGGGGGGCTTTTAATAATGGTAACGATATCTCATTAAATAAAGAGTATTGCCAGCAATGACGGAGTTGCCAGCTATTGCGACGTTTAATAGCCGCGATTGCCCGAATGTAATGTTCGTGGATATCCAATCCGATATACCATCTTGATGGGTACATGTCGTGATCTCCTTATCAGTGATTAGTAACACGTTGTTATTAATGAAAGGACATATTCATTGTGTTGTATAGCCTTTATACTATTGCCTTTATACTACGTACTAATCGTTTATAAACTGCCTCATTAACATGGCGTGAGAAATTTCAGGTGAAGTTCATAAAGTATTTTTTGATCCTTGTCGTTGTTTGCATTTTATTGGGAACTGCCTCGATTTTTGGTTTGTACAAATATATCGAGCCACAGTTGCCAGATGTCGCGACTTTAAAGGATGTCCGATTACAGACACCAATGCAGGTGTTCAGTGCTGATGGTGAACTTATTGCCCAATATGGCGAAAAACGTCGTTTGCCGCTGACCTTGTCCGAAATACCTCCTTTAATGGTAAAAGCCTTTATTGCCACGGAAGATAGTCGTTTTTATGAACACCATGGTGTTGATCCGATAGGTATTATCCGTGCGGCCTCAGTTGTGATGACTTCTGGTCATGCTTCTCAGGGGGCAAGTACCATTACTCAACAACTTGCGAGAAACTTTTTCCTCAGTCCCGAAAAGACTTTGATACGTAAGGCTAAAGAAGCGTTTCTGGCGATTAAGGTCGAGCAACTGTTAACCAAGGATGAAATCCTTGAGCTATATCTCAACAAAATCTACCTTGGTTATCGTGCTTATGGTGTCGGTGCCGCAGCACATGTTTATTTTGGTAAGAACGTTAATGAATTGACTTTGGGTGAAATGGCAATGATTGCCGGATTGCCGAAAGCACCTTCTACCTTTAACCCACTTTATTCTCATGAGCGGGCGCTTAATCGCCGCAATGTGGTATTGGGGCGTATGCTGGAGGAGGGATACATCACTCAGCAGCAATATTATCAGGCAAGAAGTGAGAAATTAGTTGCCCGTTACCACACTCCGCAGATTGTTTTTTCTGCTCCTTACCTGACTGAAATGGTAAGGCAGGAAATGATTAACCGTTATGGTGAAGATGCCTATACGGATGGCTATAAGGTCTATACCACGATCACACGCAAACCCCAGCTGGCGGCTGTTGATGCTGTCCGTACCAATGTGATTGATTATGATGTCCGTCATGGTTATCGCGGTGCTCAGGAAGTGTTATGGAAAGCGGGCCAACCGGCATGGAGCCAGTCTCAGATTATCGATAAACTGAAAACTTTGCAGAAATATCACCCCTTATTGCCTGCCGTCGTGACGAGGGCCAACACAACTCAGGCTGAAGCTATTTTGATGGATGGTAGTAAAGTTGAACTGACTATGGCGGGCGTTCGCTGGGCACGTCGATTCAAGACTGACAACCTGCAAGGGCCTGCACCGCAAAGTGTTAATGAAGTCATTCGGGCAGGTGAACAGATTTGGGTCAGAAAAGTTAATAATATCTGGTGGCTGGCTCAATTGCCGGAAGTCAATGCTGCACTGGTTTCCATCAACCCGATGAATGGTGCGATAGAAGCATTGGTCGGTGGATTTAATTTTGAATTGAGTAAATTTAACCGTGTAACTCAATCGTTGCGTCAGGTCGGCTCCAATATCAAACCATTCCTGTATACCGCTGCGATGGATAAAGGTCTGACACTGGCATCGTTGCTTAACGATGCACCTATCAGCCGTTGGGATGCAGGCGCGGGTACTGACTGGCGTCCGAAAAACTCCCCACCAACCTATGATGGCCCGATTCGTCTGCGTCAGGGATTGGGGCAATCCAAGAACGTGGTGATGGTGCGTGCCATGCGTGCAATGGGCGTTGATTATGCCGCTGATTACCTGAAACGCTTTGGCTTGCCAGGTGAAAATGTTGTCCGCACAGAGTCGCTGGCATTGGGGTCTCCTTCTTTCACGCCAATGCAATTAGTACGTGGTTATGCAGTGATGGCGAATGGCGGTTATCTGGTCGATCCTTATTTCATTAACAAAATTGAGAATGATGAAGGGAAAATTCTGTTTGAAGCGAAGCCGAAGATTGCTTGTCCGCAGTGTACCGATATTCCTGTGATCTATGGTGATACCACCCGTTCCATTGAATTATCGGAAGATTCGATTGAAAACGTAGCCCATTCCAATCTTTCTGCCGAGCCAGCTTTACCTCAGCCGGATCTGGAAAGTGTAGCGCCTAATGTGCATACTGATGATCAGCAGTATGCTCCGCATGTTATCAGCACACCGTTGGCGTTTTTGATCCATGACGCTCTGAAAACCAATATCTTTGGTGAGCCGGGCTGGATGGGAACAGGCTGGCGTGCTGCTCGTGATTTGAAGCGCCATGATATTGGTGGCAAAACCGGGACAACCAACAGCTCGAAAGATGCGTGGTTCTCAGGTTATGGGCCAGATATGGTTGCGACGGTCTGGATTGGTTTCGATGAGCACAGTAAAAGTCTGGGGCGTACACCCGCTCTGAAAGGGGAAGGTGGAGCGAAAACGGCGCAGCCAATTTGGGATGATTTCATGAAAATGGCCTTGGAAGGTGTTGCGGAAAAAGTGATGGAACCGCCAGAAGGTATTGTGTCTGTCGCAATTGATCGGGCGACAGGCAAGCTCTCCAATGGTGGGGCAAATACCCGTAAGGAATATTTCATTGAAGGTACGCAGCCGACAGAATATGCCGTACCAGAGGCGGGAACGACAGTGATAGAGAATGGCGAGAGCCGTGAGCTGTTCTGATTGTTTTTAAATACCCGCTTTTTAGGTAGTAAATAGAGATAAAAAGGCTTCGTCAGTTATCTGACGGAGCCTTTAATTATTAAATTTATCAAGTAATTGTTACCCGATATCCACTGAGCAACTACGATTCATTCATTTTATCTTTTACGGCTTTGGTGAATGGTTTGCCGCCATCCACGGTAGTATCGTGAATATGAATGTTGATATCTTTTAACCGCCACACAGGTACAATGGCCGGGAAATAAAATATGTCATCGATCACGCTCTGATCTGGGAACTTCAGTTAAGGAAGAGAGGGCGATTTGCTGTTGAGCACGCAGATAATGTCCGGGATAATTATCATCAAACAGCATGGAATCCAGCGTAAAGCTGATGGATTGTTTTTGATCGATCGGTTTTTTTAATTCGCTATTTGTCAGTCATGAATTCAGCGAGACAGTTTTCTTGATATTCAGACGGCGTTCATTGCGTTGTAACCATGCATTTTCCATATTATTTCTAATAAATGGAAAGAGTGTGTTTCTATAGAAGACTATTAAGATCATGTGTATTAATTTTAAGAATATAATAAATATGTTTATTTATTATTTTTAATAAAGTTAAAGGTTTTTCTAATGTATATTGGGTAACGGTGTTTAATCAATTTTATATAGTCATAAGAAATGGGCATTAAAGATCACGATCTTCAATGCCCTTTCATAATTTTGCTATATCATTAAATTTCTCTATGCCCCTGGGGTTTTGTTTTCTTGCCGCCGCCGCGAAACAACCCGAAATCTATTGGGAATATTCATGTAATTATCAATAACATCCTTTATTGATAATTTTTTTCAATCATACCTGCTGTAAGCGTAGTCTTAACGTTTTTCATTCAGATATCGTTGTGCAAAAAATAAAGCGCTGATGTTTCTGGCTTCGTTAAAATCGGGATGTTCCAATAGTGACATCATATCCGATATCGGCCAGCAAACCTGCACCAGAGGTTCCGGTTCATCTCCTTCCAGATTTTCGGGATAGAGATCTTGCGCAATAACAATGTTCATTTTGCTGGAAAAATAAGAAGGAGCCATAGTCAGTTTTGTCAGTAGTTCAAGCTTTTTTGCGCCTAATCCTACTTCTTCTTTTAACTCACGGTTGGCGGCTTCAAGGATACTTTCCCCCGCATCAATTGCTCCTTTGGGAAAACCTAACTCATATTGCTCAATACCAACGGCGTACTCACGTATCAGGAGTAAATCATCACCAATCACCGGAATGATGAGAACTGCTTCATGATTAGTGGGCTTCATGCGCTCATAAATACGTCTGGCACCATTACTGAATTCAAGATCAACAGACTGGATGTTGAATAGACGAGAATGGGCAATATCACTTATATTCAATATTTTAGGCTTTTTCAGATCAATCATGCTTGCCCCTGGCGGTTGTTGCGCATGAGTTAATTGAAAAATAGTCCATCCAATCAGCTCATGGCGCTTGGGAAATACAATTTTTGTGGTGACATTGGATGTGAATCCAAACTTTGCTTTAATATGGCCGATTATGCTAGTAAATGACAGCGATTATCGCTTGTATGTATTTTTGTTACTATCTTACTCTTGCACAAAAAAGCTTCCTTTTACGAGTGAGTGTGAGAAAATTTATATAACATTTTGTAAATAAAATTAAAAATAGGAAGCGAGAATAGGAATAACCTGATTCTGAGTAACTCTTTAGATTGTTATTTTGTCGGCCTCTGTATTGCTTTATGGGCGTGGAGAAAAAATGAGCTCACTAGTCATTATATTGGCTATTTTTATCGTTAGCCTGACTATAATGGCTTCCTTTCTGACTTTCAGATGGAGGCGTTCTGATAACGCGCATTACTTGTCATTGATGGCTAAAGCAGCTAGCCACAAGCTGAGTGCGGATGAATCTCAAGCTATTGAGTCTTATCTGAAAAATATCCTGCCCAAAATGAAATCAGACAGGGGCTATATGTCCGGCTGTCCGGCGTTGCCGATCAGAAATGATACGGTTTATACCATTAGTCATACCATAACCCGTTTTTCCGCTGCTTCAGAAGAAGCGCAGCATTGGCGCTATTATGTTGATGAAACGGAAATACATTTTCCTGCAATGCTTGAGCCGTTTGTTAATCAGCGGAATACGGTAGATGTTGTTCAAACTTCTTCGATACCACTCGTTATTGCGGTGAATGGTCACTGTCTGACGGATTATCAGCAGAATCTGAACACCCCAAATTTTAAGAAAACGGAACACGCTTCAATTCAGAAGAACGGTAATTCGAATGCCAATTTGCTGTATGTGCGTAAGGAAACGCCGGAAGAGTATCGTCTGCGTCGCTCAACAGGTATTCAGGAAGGGGTTCTGATGTGCATGGGGCTTTCCTTATGGTTTCTGGCTCTTTTTGTGCCTGTACCTCTATTGCCGTGGATAATGTTGATTTCTGCTCTGCTTATACTTGTCAGTTTTTGGCCACTTTTCAGGTGGCCATCTTCACGTAATTTATTGAATATAAATTGCTTTACCGGGATACTGAAACGCTGGGGTGTTTTCAGTGAGTTTGAGGCGGAACACAAAAAAAATATCTCATTGGGCGGAATTGACCTGATTTATCCCGCTCACTGGGAGCCGTATCTTGCTCATGAGCTTGATCAAAATACTGAAGTGGATATGTACCCCAGTTGCCATGTTGTACGACAGGGACGTTATCTCTCGTTGCATGAGGAGGAGAAATACTATCCTTACCAGCGTTATCGAAAGAACCAGATGTTGGTGGTATTTTCTGTTTTAGCTATGTTATTACTGTACTTTTATCAACCCGCCAGTTTATCTATGCGGCTGAGTTTCGCATGGCTGCATGGTAGTAATACCAAGGTTATTACCAACGTCAATGAACTGCTGAATATGCCACTCCAGGAAGGGGATGTACTGAGAGTTAAAGGCACAGGAATGTGTTACATGCCACCTATGTTGGATACTTTTCCCGGTCAGAATGGGTTCTCTTTTGCTCCATTTAACTGTTTTGGTGTCTATTGGAATAATGGCAGCTCATTACCCAGGCCGGAATCAGAAATTATTAATAAAGCATCAGCATTGCTCACAACGGTTAATGAGCAATTACGTCCACTGGAAAATAGCCGGAAATCTAATTCCAATCTGAATGAGGTGATTGCTAAATCGGGAATGATATTACTCGATAATTTTTCTCAAATCATTTTGAATACTCAGGCACTTTGTCAGAAGGACATGGACTGCAATCGTCTGAAAAATGCTCTGGTTAATCTGGGTAATGGCAAAGATTGGGATGATCTTTTGTATCGGGCAGAAAAAGGGAAATTGAAGGGGACCAAAGTATTATTACGCTCTGTGAGTGCTGATGCATTGGGAAAACTTGTTGATGTCACCACTGCCTCATTTATTTACCGGGAAATTGATAAAGTGAGTATTCTCCTGAACAGCCCTCCGCCGGGAGGCGTTTTGCTGATTAGTGATGAAGACCGTCCACTGGTTGAATATCCGCTTGCGCCGATCATTTTTTATGAATACACCGCATTGCAACAATGGAGTGAATTGCTACGGCTGGCGAATGTATTGACGCATATACCATTTGAAACCGAAGGTATTGTGACGGGTTTGTCTGAAGATGCAAACGGTACTCGTCATATCATGTTACACAGTGAACCTGATTCAATAACGCTGATTCGTTATCTGGGAAGTTGCCTCTTTTTGGCAGTAATTATGGCGACATTAATTGTTAATAGCATTTTAGTTATTAAGAAAAAACAAAAAAAACAGTCAGCGTCTTGTGCGGATCAAACAGTACTATGACAATTGTTTCAAACTGAAACAATTGCCGATGAATTAGTGATAATCACGCGGGCTATGTTACCCTGAATCTGTTTTTAGCCAGCTGCTTCTTATTATCAGAGAAAGACATCAGAGAGAAACAACCATGCCTCATTCAGACAATGATCAAGCTGTTCGCCTTGATAAGTGGCTGTGGGCTGCCCGTTTTTACAAGACCCGTTCCATCGCACGTGAAATGATTGATGGAGGAAAAGTCCATTATAATGGGCAGCGGAGTAAGCCGAGTAAACTGGTTGAGTTGAACGCAGTAATTAAATTGCGTCAGGGCAATGATGAGAAAACAGTGACAGTTTTGGCATTGAGCGGCCAAAGGCGCAGTGCCACAGAAGCCCAACAACTTTATCAGGAAACGGAAGAAAGCATCATTAACCGGGAAAAGACCGCTTTGGCCCGTAAAATGAACGCGTTGACAATGCCACATCCTGATCGCCGTCCAGACAAGAAAGAACGGCGTACCCTGATTAAATTTAAGAACACAAAATTTAATGAGTCGGAATAACCGTCTCAGTGAAATGAGAGAGATTTATGATTAAGCATGACCAATTACACCGCTTTTTATTTGAAAGCCATTCTGTCAGGGGAGAACTTGTTTCCGTAAGTGAGACTTACCAGCGAATGCTGGAAAATCACTATCTTCCTCAACCTGTACAGCAATTGTTGGGTGAGTTGTTGGTCGCCACCAGTCTGTTGACTGCCACATTGAAATTCAACGGGGATATCACAGTACAAATTCAAGGTGATGGGCCTGTTAAGCTGGCGGTCATTAACGGAAATAACCGACAGCAAATGCGTGGTACTGCGCGCATTGATGGTGATGTCAGTGCTGCAAGTCGTCTGCGTGATATGGTTGGTAATGGTTATATGGTCATTACGGTTACACCAACAGAAGGTGAGCGTTATCAAGGTGTAGTCGCACTGGAAGGAGAGACTCTGGCTGAATGTTTGGACGCTTACTTCAAACAGTCAGAACAGTTGCCGACCCGTCTGTTCATCCGAACTGGTATGCAGGATGGCAAAATGGCGGCTGGTGGCATGTTATTGCAGATCCTGCCCGGCGCGCAGGCAGGCAGTGATGACATGCTTGACCATCTGGTTCAACTGACTGCGACCATCAAAGGCGAAGAGTTGTTTACGCTGGATGTGAAAGAAATTCTGCATCGTCTTTACCATGAAGAAGATGTCACACTGTATGAACCTCAACAGGTAGAGTTCCGTTGTACCTGCTCTCACCAACGTTGTGCTGATACTCTGGTAACATTACCGGAAACGGATCTGCAAGATATTCTGCATCAAGATGGCAAAATTGACATGGAATGTGAATTCTGTGGTATGCACTATATTTTTGATGAGATAGCACTTAGCGAAATTAAAATAGCGAAAAAAGAACAGTTACATTAACTGTATTTATGATCTATTTTTAAAGGGCGTATAAATGCGCCCTTTTTATTATTTAAAAATTTTTATTTCGTGTTCTATTTCTCATATAAGCCTAAAAAAATAATATAATTTCAATTTTTTGATAACAATCGCTGTTAATTAGTCATATTTATTTATTATTTCTGGCAGAGATAGAGATGAAATCTAACTGATCAGGAGCAATAAATAAATGAGCGTTACAGGCATTACTGCGCAGGAACTTATGGTTTATGGTATTCGTGATGTTAGCGAAGTTATTTATAACCCAAGTTATGAATTGTTATTCTCTGAAGAAACGAAATCCTCTTTACAAGGATATGAGAAAGGAACATTGACCAATCTTGGTGCTGTCGCAGTAGATACCGGGATCTTCACAGGGCGTTCTCCGAAAGACAAATATATTGTGCGCGATGATGTGACTCGCGATACGGTATGGTGGGCAGATCAGGGAAAAGGTAAGAACGATAATAAACCGCTCAGTCAGGAAACTTGGTCTCATCTTAAAGGATTAGTCACTCAGCAGCTTTCAGGCAAACGTTTGTTTGTGGTTGATGCCTTCTGTGGGGCAAATGCGGATACTCGTCTGAAAGTGCGTTTTATTACAGAAGTGGCATGGCAGGCGCATTTTGTCAAAAACATGTTTATTCGCCCATCTGATGAAGAACTCATTAATTTTATTCCTGACTTTATTGTGATGAACGGTGCAAAATGTACCAACCCACAGTGGAAAGAGCAGGGACTGAATTCTGAGAACTTTGTTGCTTTTAACCTGACAGAACGGATGCAGCTGATCGGCGGTACTTGGTACGGTGGTGAAATGAAAAAAGGGATGTTCTCAATGATGAACTACCTGTTGCCACTGAAAGGTATTGCTTCCATGCACTGTTCTGCCAATGTGGGTGAAGATGGTGATGTTGCTGTTTTCTTCGGTCTTTCCGGCACGGGAAAAACCACGCTTTCTACTGATCCGAAACGTAAATTGATCGGTGATGATGAACATGGTTGGGATGACGACGGCGTGTTTAACTTTGAAGGTGGCTGTTATGCAAAAACCATCAACCTGTCGAAAGAAGCTGAGCCTGATATTTATCACGCCATTCGCCGTGATGCTCTACTGGAAAATGTCACCGTACTGGCAGATGGCACTGTTGATTTCAATGATGGTTCAAAAACAGAAAACACTCGCGTTTCTTATCCTATCTATCATATTGAAAATATTGTTAAATCTGTATCAAAAGCAGGTCATGCAACTAAAGTCATTTTCCTGACTGCTGATGCTTTCGGGGTATTGCCTCCTGTTTCCTGCCTGACACCGGAGCAGACTCAATATCATTTCCTGTCTGGATTTACCGCAAAACTGGCGGGAACAGAGCGTGGTGTAACAGAACCAACGCCGACTTTCTCTGCATGTTTTGGTGCGGCATTCCTGTCACTACACCCGACTCAGTATGCAGAAGTGCTGGTCAAGCGTATGCAGGCATCCGATGCGAGAGCCTATTTGGTTAACACTGGTTGGAATGGCACTGGCAAACGAATCTCTATCAAAGATACCCGTGCGATTATCGATGCGATCTTAAATGGCGATATTGAAGATGTGGATACCATTGAATTGCCAATTTTTGATTTGGCTGTACCAACAACATTGCCGGGTGTTGATACGGGGATCCTCGATCCTCGTAATACGTATGCAGATAAATCTGAGTGGGATGCCAAAGCCAAAGATTTGGCACAGCGTTTTATTGATAACTTCGACAAATATACAGATACCGCTGCTGGTGCAGCATTGGTAAAAGCAGGGCCGAAGTTGTAAGGGATTCAGATTATCTGAATTAAACAAGGTGGAATTATGGTTCCACCTTATATTATAGAGCCACTAAGCCAATAGAATTCCCTCGTTTTTCTGTGCTGTATTACCTGATATAAGTACTAAGATATACCCTGGGTATGTGAAGCGCTTTGTTAAAGAATATGCTCTGGAATATATAAATGATGGAGGCAGTTATGCGATACGAATGCAAGAACAAGCATGAAAAAGATAAAATCGATTTCGAAGCTATCCGTCAGAGTAACATTCAGATGATTCAAAAGTTTACTGCTGCTAAGAAAGAGGCCGAGGATAAAGGTAAAATCGTATTTAAGCCACTTTAAATCAATAGCCAGTTGAGTAAGACTTAGACTGCTGATAAACCCCGTTGAAAAAATAACGGGGTTTTTCGTTAGGGAGTCTTTTAATACTTGAAATTGCCATCAATTTGGTGGCAGATCGAACAATAAAATTTCACTCTGTTGGTTAGCGGTTATCTGAATGTCGGATTCATCCCAGATAGCGATACCATCGCTGGTAGTTGCTTGTGTACCGTTGATAGCGACTTCACTATGAACCACTTGAATCCATATTTTTCGTGATTTTTCTATGTGATATTCGTATTTTTCACCACTTTTCAGTACCCGTCGCCATAACGTCATATCCTGAAAGTTCTTCAATGAACCGTCACGGGCATCGGGCGAAAGCACTAACTGATGATTTTCTTCCGTATCAAAGCGGCGTTGTTCATAGCGTGGAGGCCGGCCATTTTCAGTGTTTTTTTGTAGTCTAGTTGAAGGAATTAAATATGAGAGATTTGATCTGAAGAATCAAATTTTTTGAATAATTAAAGCAGGATACTAAGAATAAAAAAAAGCCAGCATGAAGTTGCTGGCTATAAAAGTAAACACTGGAAGCAATGTGAGCAATGTCGTACTTTCACATGACCCTGAAGGTGGTGCACTGAAAGTAATAATAATGATAATCGTTCTCAATATCATTTGTAAAGCGTTTTTTTAATCAAACTTCGTTTTCCAATCTCAAAAGGAAGATACATGTTACCCAAGTTACCACAAGATATTGATTGCTTTATCGGCAATGCTACCTTAACCCCTGATGAAATCGGTGAATCCCCTGGCAGTGTCTATAGTTTTATTCGGGGTAACGACCGCTTTTTTCTCAAGTATTCTCCCGTCGTTTATGCAAATACGACTTATAGTGTCATGCGGGAGGTTTCAGTGCTGAATTGGCTTAATGGCCGCCTGAATGTGCCGGAAGTTGTGTGTGTTACGGAGAATTCAGAAGGCGAGTTTATGATCACACGTTGTATACCCGGAGAGCCGTTGTACACACGGATAAATGCTCAGCAACCTGTACTGGAACTGTTTCGTGAAGCTGTTTGTCAGATGCAGGCTGTACCCATAATCGATTGCCCGTTTGACTCCGGGGTTAATTTTCGTCTTCAGGAACTGGAATATTTGCTGAATAACGATTTGTGTGCTGACGAATATGACCTTGGGCAGTGGCCGGGAATAGAGACTCCACAAGATTTACTGGCACATCTTCGTGCTACGTTACCGAGTGAGGAAAGGGTATTTTCCCATGGAGATCTTTGTGACTGTAATATTTTCGTTGATGCACATGACGAACTGTACTTCCTTGATCTTGGCCGAGGCGGAATTGCAGATCGCTGTCTGGATATTGCTTTTGTTCATCGCAACTTACGTGAGGAGGTTTCGATAAGTGCAGCTACCGAATTTCTAGATACGCTTGGCGGTCTTGATAATTCAGCCAAGCGTGTGTTCTTCGAGCAATTAGATGAACTATTCTAACCTGGTATGCACTCACTTAGCTGATGTAAGAGAGAATGCTCCGTAGTTTTCCCCAATTCCATTTGGTAGAGGTTTTGTGTACTGATGTCAGAAAATTGATACGGTGCTGATTGATAACCTCGTAACCAGAGCAGAAACCACCCTGTATGTACATCAGGACATAGCCCGGCGAAGCGAAATCCACCTTTTTTTAGCTGTGGATAGAACTTCAATGCCTCTTCACACGCAGGAAGTCTCAAATAAATTAACTGGTTGGCAGGGTAATCTATGATTTCCGGTAAGAAGTCAGAATCAACTTCATACAATGTGATCTCCAAACGTCGTCCACTGATTTTAGAGCTAATGAGCCTGGAGGTAACTACATTAGAATTAAAAGGAGAGTGATCTCCTTGTTGTTCATCGGATGATGATTCACCAACGTATTGACCTATTTGATCGGCCCAGTCTCGCAAGGGATGCGGCCAGTTCAGTTTAGGCAATGGAAATGCTTTAAGTGGCAAAATACCTTGTACAATACTTTCAGGCTCTGGTAACCCGAATGGCGAATCAACATAGTCCAGCATCAGTGCTGTCGAACAAAAGCCCAGATTTTGTGCTAAATACTGGCTTTTCAGATGCGAACAGACTTGTTTTATCGTTAACAAACTATATTGCTGCTCTTTTGCATAGCGACACAAATAGCGACCCAAAGATTTAGCAATACCTTTGCCTTGAAAGCCCGGATACACAGCAATCAACGCTAATTCAGCCTGATCTTGCTGTATAACATTTTTAACAAGCGATGCATGACCAACCAGTTGTCCCTGATAAAAAGCCAGGGCTGAATGCCATTTTCCTGTTGTTTGATAATCGTCTATCAATCTGGGCAGATAGATATCAGGATAAACGTATGAATCACCGTAAACTTCACGGAATAATTTGCTGATATGTTTTCCGTCACCGGATTGATAGTTGCGGATCTGAATAGCAGAAGGAAAAATAGTCATAGATTTCAACCTTCAATTATAATTACGCAGATCCACAACTCGCTGCAATTTACCCGAACGTGGGTGGGTATACATTGCATCGATATCCGTTTGAACAATCTCCAGCATATTTTGGTGGAAGTGAGTGGTGCTCAGCCCGGGGAATGCTGTAAGTACGTTATGGAGTATTTTTTCAATATCGATTGGTTGCGGGCCAGCTACCAACAATTTGATTTTGTCTTTTGACGCCTCCTGAGACAGTACCAGTTGCCAGGCAAGTAACTCTGTTTGTGGTGATAGCTGGGTAGCTAAATCGTCAGGAAATAGTGAAAGATCACCAAACCTGATCCGATAACCTTGGTTCGCGCGTCCTTGTAGCACAAATTTACGATATGCCTGTTCTGTTTCACACCAGCAAGCCAAATCACCCGTAGGATAGCGGATCACCGGCATCAGTTGTCTTTGTAAGTTAGTCACAACTAACATACCACGGCGTCCCGGCTCCGTGATGGGTTTATGGGTGATCTCATCGATAATTTCTATAATGGTATCTTCGTCGAAAACCCGGTGTTCTCCCGGCTTACACTCTGGATCGGCAAAGCCGATTAAGCCTCCGTCAACACTGGCACAACCAACTGAGCCAAAACGTGCCTGAGGGAAAACCTGACGCATTGCCGTTATCTGTCCTTCAAACAGGCTTTCTCCGCCATACAGAATAGTTTCTACCATCGGTAATGTCTGGCCGTTGTCTTTCAGGTACTGGGCAAAGCGAATGAGCTGGACGGGTACTCCGGCCAGCACATTGATATTGTGGAGCTGAATGTTATGTGCCAGCAGCCCATCGTCAACCTTGCAAGTGAAAGGAAATTCCACGACAGGGAATGATGAGTTAGACAGAGCACCATGAATGAATAGTAAACTGGTGTAAAGGTCGCCGGCAAAAAATAGGTTGGCTACCCGATCACCCGGAGTCAATTGGCGGGCAACTGCCTTCCCAAAGGAATGAATAAATGCTTTCCACTCTTGTTGACCGAAAACTGATAGCCGACCATCACTGGTTGAACCACCAGTTTTAAACACATGTCCGCCTTCTAACGGAGCAGTAAGTACCGGCCAGGTTTGTAAATTATCTGAATGGGCCCAGTAACTACCTGGCTCGACCAGTGGCAAATCTTGCAGCGTCCAATTATCCGGGACGGATTCGTAAAGATTCCGGTAATAAACAGAATGCTCACGTACATGATTAAACAGATCAATTAACGTTATGCTTTTCATTATATTCGCTCCACCTAATCAGAATTTACGCAAGTCAATGAACAATGGCGCTTTTCCGCTATTGATATTCCGACGAAACTCTGTTGCCGGGGAAAATATAACTTCCAGATTCAGCATCCCTCCTTCAACCACTTCCGTTATTTTTATATTCTCTTCCAGACCCAGTAAGTGCTCGCGAACCGCGTCAACATCGGGGTTCTCAATCAAGAGCTGAATGCTGCTGATCCCTTCATCGTTATGATCGATGAGCCATTGTACCGGGGCCTCCAGTTGTTCAGATAATTCAGTCAGATTGATAAAAATACTGCCGATACGTATCAGGGAACCATGGCGTCCAACAAGCCGGAAACGCGGTGTTAACTGACCACAAGCACAAGGTTCAGCGATCCAATATCCGAGATCGCCCAAATCGTAGCGCTGAACAGATTGTGCCTCACGGTGTCGGGAAGTGAATATCAGACGACCAGTTTCCCCCTCAGATACTGGGTTATCATCATGAATATTAAGTATTTCTAACCACTGGTTATCAGCCATTAAATGAAAAATACCGTCTTCGCTGGCTGCACATCCATGACCTAATGGGCCTGCATCTACTGAGCCGTAGACCGCGGAACGTATCAGGGTAATTCCGAACTCATTCAGGAAAGCCCGCTGGTTGACATTCAGGTGTTCTCCACCTAAAAACAGCTTGCGTACACCACCGTATTCACGCAGCTTGTCGGCTTCACTCAGAAACAATCGATGTATTGTACTTGGCATGCCTACCAGAGTATTAATGCGTTGCTGCACAATTAAATCGGCTATTTCACTGAAATCATCGTCAGTCGGGCCACCCATCGGATATTGAGCTACACCCAGTTTCTCCAGGACAGTGAAGAAGCTCATCATTCCACCGTACAGTTTTCCGCCATACAATAGGCTCATGACCCGGTCTGTAGCAGGTTCAAGGCCACAGGCGAACAGTCCGTCGGCCGCTGATTGCATTTGTTTGTGATAATCAGAGTAACTGTAAGCGGCCAGTTTAGGTACTCCGCTGCTGCCTCCGCTGCGGAAGAATAGGCGGCCTTTTTCATTTGGGGTTGATGCCTGAAAATCTGCCTTATTCATAACTGGCAGGTTATCCAGCCCGTACGGGCGGGGTGGCGTCATATCAAGGTGGGCGGAACCAGCCAGTATATCTTCAGGCAGGCTGACAGAAACCCGCTTGGCAAGGCGTGCCAGTGCATAAACGCCATCGTGTGGTTCACCGCTATAACCCCTGTGCATCTGACCCACAGGGGCAATGCGGCTAACTCCGGCAGCAAACAGGGTATGGCTCATTTCTGCAATATGTTCCTGACGGGCAACCAGAGCACAGCTCTGAAGATGGTTACGCCAGGGATGCAGAATGGAACATAGCTGCTGACGAGGTGCCGGACGTAACTGCAATGTGCGGAACAGAGGAGAAGCTGCCAGTTCCTGCTCGTGCCGCCAGATTACCCGCCATCCATCAGCTTGCCAGAGCTTGCCACGTACTTGGGTGAATGCGAAATCGAGGCGCTGAAAAGCTACCTGAGTTGTAATTTCAGCCGATTCCTGAACGTCAGTCTGTAATACTGGATGTAATCCAGAACGACGTTCAAGAGCTGCTGCCATACGTTGTCCGATATCCTGCAAAACTGCCGGATCATCACTATCGACCAGCAAACATTGCGGGCTGGAACAGGCTTGTTGGTCATAACAGCAAATATCATCTGCCAGTGCATCTAATTGGGCATTATTCACGGCATCAGGGTTCAGCCAGGCAAAACTGATGCGATGTCCCCAATCAATCCAGCGGCAACCTGCCGGCAATTGGGTACGAATGGCTGATAGAGCAGAATCTCCACCCCAAGCGGAAACAGCATCGGCCTGACTCAGCAGTTCTCCCAATTGTGTAACAGGTAATGACAAAACCGCGACCCGGTCTGCCAGATTGCCGGAAATATCGTGAGCCAGAAATGCATCCAGAAGCTGTGTACTAAATCCGTTATCACTGCTACTGGGACGTAACCAGTTGATATTGCCGACTAACAAACTTTCCAGCACTGCCATAAAAGGAAGAAGTTGCGCATTGGAAGGTGTGATATGAACGATTAACCCCAGAGGTTTCCAGGCTTCGTAGCGATTCTGGTTATAATCGAATCTGCGCAGGGAAAAAGCATCCTGCCCCAGTTCTCGCTCCAGTTTAGTTTGTAAGGCTTCACGTTGACAGAAAGCGATAAGTGCCTCACGCGTTTTAGCATCAAAAAGGGGATGATCATCCATTGTGGCAAGATGATTGGCAAAGCGTTGGGCGCACTCAAGTACCTGTTCGGCAGTATGAGGTTGTGCGAGCAACGTTGGTAAACGTGCACGTAATTTTGCGATTTTTTGTTTTGCCAACGGGTTATGTTCAACAGCAAGTTGATCATTAATTATTTCAATGGAAGACATTTCAGGATCCCTTAATCAATTCAGAAGCGGCAATAGCGCAGCTACGACTTTTGCCAGTACCTGCACGGCCAAGCAGCTCAAACCAATCCGTGTTCAGTTCACAACCACAACTATCACCGGGATGAAGTACCGCCAGATCACTCATGACAATGCTGTGAGCCGGGCTGGAAGTGATATAAGGTGAGACGAAATGTAGAAAACCGGGTTCTCCATAAGGCTGCCGTGATATGTTGGCTGTATGGCGTATATAAACCCGCGAGTAGACTGGAACGTGAAAACGATGGTGAGAACATTCCATATAAGGCACAGGATGTTCAACTGAACCGTAACCATCGCGACAACGTATATCAGGGATACCCAGCTGTTCTACCAGGCGTTGATACAACTCCAGTTTAGGAATCGCTTTGTCAGCGTGTGTTTTCCAGCCGCCGCCGAGGGAGACCAGAGAATCTGGATGTAATTTCAGAGCGGGTAATCCCATCTCTTCCATTCTTTGCAGAGTAAACCACAGGAAAGCAGGAAAGCCAAAAATACGCACGGGCAGCCCTTCTTCGGCGAATTCCTGAAGAGCTCTGATTGTCCCGAAAGGATCGAATTCATTACTCTTACCGTTATGGCGCAAAGCGTAATAAGCCCGGTTTACAGGTGCATACTTACACAGAAACTGGTCGGTATAAGTTGTTCCTAGCGTAATGGAGCCGGCAGGTTCATAGCTGAGCAGCAGGTAGTTACACGGTTGTCTGGGGGTATTCCAATCATAATAATTGAAAATGCGATCCACCATGTCCTGAGCTGCTGTGATGCTCCTGTTATCGTAGTGCATACGGCTTTTTTGCCCGGTTGTACCTGAGGATGTCAATTCCAGCGCATCCTTTGCGCTATTGCTGACTATTAAGTTACGTTTAAAATAATTGGCAAATAGCGGTGGCAGACTTGACCAGTCTTCCAGCTCCGTTACAGCTTGTTTATCCAAACCATTATTTGTCAGCCACTGCTCATAACCCGGAGTATGTTCACAATGGTATAGCGTCAATTCACACATAGCATTATTAAATAATGCATCATACCCGTCACAAGCATGATAAGGGTGTGCTAAGGCACATAGTGCTTTAACATGGGTTAAATTTTGCATATTTAAGACTCATTCTTTTTGAACAAAACAATTTTGGGATTCATTTCCCAATAAAAATTATTAATTTTTATTGTTCATATTCTGGATGTAATAATTTTTAATAGGTTTATTTCATTATTTAATATCTCTAATATCAATAAACCATTCGATTTAATAATTAATCCCTGAGCCTTGGTTGCAGAGTGATGTTATATTGGAAGGCGCTGACAGCTGTAAAAATTATTTTAAAAACTATATTAAGTGGATAATTGACTAGGAAAATGTACTTTTCCCAGTTTTATAGTTTGCCGTTAGTCCTAAGTTGGCGCGCATTATTCCAAACTGAAATATAATAATCAATCGATTTTTCTAATGTTTTTCGTGTATTGAAGGATAATGTTATATCATTATTTAAGATACCTCTTTCATTAACTATTTATTTTTGTATCATCCAATAATTTAAATTAAATAAGATGTTCTTTTTCTGGATGGATATTAATTTAAATTTTGGTATTTATTCATAACCTAAATTAGCTATTAATATCCCCTTAATAATTATTTTTACTTCAGAAGTAACAATTTTCCAGCACCGTAAGCTTGGTATTAATATATTCGGCAATAACTAAACATCGTCATAACATACATAGAAATTCTCATTGATATATTATTTATTTAGTATCCCCGTCGTCTTTCAAGTTACAGTCAACAAAGAGGAAACTTGAAAGACGACGGGGATAAGTCCAGTTAACTTTCAACTTCCAGTCTTGTCAGGGCAGCTTAGGTGTAGGAAGATATGGCTACAAATACAGAGTTTCGTTATATGCTGCAACAAGAATTCATACTGAACAGGCAGTTAAATCAGCACTAAAAGATATTTGACAATGAATACTCCATTACTGAAACAACCTCGAATCACACAGAGTGATGTATTTTGAACGCGGATACATCACCATAGGCAGCGTTCTATGGTAATAATCAATTTTTAAGATGAGATTTACCATGCAGAAAAAACATTGGTCAACATATCAACTTTTACATGATGTTATAAGAAATCCAAATATACATATTAAAGGTACTCATAGTTATTACAGCGATTGCTGGGACAATGGTTTTGAAGAATCTGTTGTCCGTTATTTGCAAGGAGATGAAGGTAGCCGACATTGGATCTCCAAATGGGATATAGACAAGTTATACATTGGTGACTATGTGTGTATTGGTGCCGAAGTAGTTATTTTAATGGGAGGAAACCATACACATCGTTCTGATTGGTTTTGCCTTTATCCTTTTTTAGAATTTATTGATGAAGCCTATATTGGCAAAGGTGATACCTGTATTCATGATGGTGTGTGGATAGGAATGCGGGCAATGATCATGCCAGGAGTCACAATTGGTGAAGGAGCTATCATTGCAGCAAACAGCGTTGTCACTTGTGATATTCCACCCTATAGCATTGTGGCAGGAAGCCCTGCTAAACATATTAGATATCGTTTTGCGGAAGATGTTATTAATGAGCTTCTTGCTATAAAAGTTTATGATTGGCCACCAGCCAAATTTGAAGCTATGAAACGCTTTTTATGTGCTTCAGATATTGATGCGTTGAAAAAGGCGGCTATGTTATATGATATGTTGAACTCGTGACCTCAAATAATCGTATTATTTAGTTTAGGCAGTTGCCCATTGGCAACTGCCTTTATGTTTTCCTTCCCGGTGAAGCTGGCAAACCCGTCAGACTGAAAGAAGTCTAAGTTTCCCTACGACAATTTAGTTCATGTTATTACACTTGTTTTATATAAATTTTTACTGGAGTTAAACTTTATTGTCTCTGCACACATGATTAAAGCCTGCGCACAAGCCCATGCAGAACTCCATGCCCATTGGAAGTTATATCCGCCAAGCCAGCCGGTAACATCAACAACTTCACCAATAAAATACAATCCTTTGACTTTATGGGATTCCATTGTTTTCGATGACAGCTCATTGGTGTTCACACCGCCAAGAGTAACTTCCGCTGTACGATATCCTTCCGTGCCATTTGGTTGTACCTGCCAGCATTGCAGGGTTGTGATCAGCGCTTTTTTCTGTGTCAGGTTAAGTTGTTTCAGAGAGAGTTCCGGTAATTGATCAAGAGACTGCAAACATTCCACCAGACGTTTGGGCAGCAGTTTGGCAAGAGTATTTTTCAAACTTTGGTTAGGATGTGATTCTCGCTCATTGTTCAGGAAGGTATCCAGGTCTGTATCAGGAAGTAAGTTAATACTCACGTACTCACCGGGCTGCCAATAACTGGAGATCTGTAAAATCGCGGGGCCGGAGAGTCCGCGATGGGTAAACAGGACATTTTCTCTGAACACGGTGCCATCTTTTGCGGTGACAACCGAAGGAACTGCAACACCAGAGAGGGTTTGCAGCTGTTCCAGCAATGGTTTATGCAAGGTAAAAGGCACTAATGCCGCACGGGTGGGCAGGATATTAAGACCGAACTGTTCCGCGATGCGATAACCTAAAGGGGACGCTCCCAATCCGGGCATGGATAATCCACCAGATGCCACAACAAGTGAGTGTGTACTTACTTTCTTTCCCGATGCGATAACCTCAAATCCCTGTTCATATTTCTCGATTTGTGTCACTTCGCTGCGTAGCCGGATAGTCACCTGACCTGCTTCACACTCTTGCAAAAGCAGATCGACAATTTGTTGGGCAGAATCGTCACAAAAAAGCTGTCCCAACGTTTTTTCGTGATAGGCAATCCCATGACGTTGAACCAAATCAATAAAATCCCACTGTGTATAGCGAGCAAGTGCTGACTTACAAAAATGGGGATTGGCAGAAAGATAAGCCGCAGGTTCAGTATACATATTGGTGAAGTTACAGCGCCCGCCGCCGGACATCAAAATTTTGCGACCTGCTTTTTTACCGTTATCCAATACCAGAACGTTCAATCCTGCTTGCCCCGCTTGTGCAGCACAAAACAAGCCAGCCGCGCCGGCACCAACAATCACTACATCAAATTTTTCCATTCGTTTGTTGTCTCTATCTTGCCGAATTACTTTCTTGCCGGATCACTTTGCAGGAAATAAACTTCATTATGGAGGGACTATCTGCAAAATGCAGAGAAAAATCAGCATTTGTTTGAACTTGTATCGTGACAAGTCATTTTTCATCAAAAAAATATCAAAACATAGAAATTATGTAATGTGTTGATATATATTATGAAAATGATTTATTTGTTGTCGGTTTATTGTCATTAAATCAAAAAAAGGTCATATTTCTCTTTTCCCGCCAGCGTTTGTCACTGATAATGCGCCGCGTTCATGTCCTACTAACTGGCTTAACGTTTATGCTACATCTGTTTACTGGCCTGGATTTTTATACCGGCCTTATGTTAGTACTTGCTCTGTTGTTTGTGCTTTTCTATGAAGCCATCAATGGGTTTCATGATACCGCAAATGCAGTAGCAACTGTTATTTATACCCGCGCTATGCGTTCGCAATTTGCCGTTGTCATGGCAGGGGTTTTTAACTTTTTTGGTGTCCTCCTTGGTGGATTAAGTGTCGCTTACGCGATTGTGCATCTATTACCTACAGATCTTCTGCTGAATGTCAGCTCAAGCCACGGCTTGGCGATGGTTTTCTCCATGTTGCTGGCGGCAATCATCTGGAATCTGGGCACATGGTATTTCGGCATTCCGGCATCCAGCTCTCATACGTTGATTGGTTCCATTATCGGTATTGGCCTGACCAATGCGATAGTGACCAGCTCTTCTGTCGTTGAGGCGCTTAATATTCCGAAGATGATACAGATTTTCATGTCGTTGATTCTGTCTCCTCTGGTTGGTTTGGTGATTGCAGGAGCGATGGTCTTTTTACTGCGCCGATACTGGAGCGGAACTAAAAAGCGTCGTCGTATCCACATGACTCCGGCTGAACGTGAAAAACAGGATGGTAAACGTAAACCACCATTCTGGACACGGACTGCACTGATCCTTTCTGCTGTTGGTGTGAGTTTTTCTCATGGCGCAAATGATGGACAGAAGGGTATCGGTCTGATCATGCTGGTCTTGATTGGTGTCGCGCCTGCTGGCTTTGTTGTCAATATGAACTCAACAAGCTATGACATTGCCCGCACCCATGATGCAGTTGTTCATTTACACCAGTATTATGAACAACATGCTCTTGCGCTTTCTCATGCGATTGAGCTGACTCCGGCTGTATCTGCGGTTGAAGAACAACTGGACATGACTTTCCACTGTGATAGTTCACGTGCGTTGGTTGTGCTGAATAACACGGAAACGATGTTGGGAAGTATCCAGAACTTCAATCAGCTGACCCCAGACCAACGTAACAACATGCGTCGTATGCTGATGTGTATTGCTGATACTGCGGGAGCGGTAGCCAAACTGCCTGAAACCAGTATGGAAGATGCACGTTTCCTGCATAAGTTGCGTAAAGATCTGCTGGATACCGTTGAATATGCACCAATGTGGATCATTATCGCTGTGGCTTTTGCCCTGTCTCTGGGGACAATGGTTGGTTGGAAACGGGTTGCTGTCACTATTGGTGAGAAAATCGGTAAAAAAGGCATGACATATGCCCAGGGAGTTTCAGCTCAGGTTACAGCAGCAGTGTCGATTGGGGTTGCCAGTTATACGGGGATGCCAGTATCGACAACACAGGTTCTCTCTTCTGCGGTAGCAGGTACAATGCTGGTTGATGGTGGTGGTGTTCAAAGTAAGACTATCAAAAATATCATGCTGGCGTGGGTACTGACATTGCCTATTTCAATTGCACTGTCAGGCTGCCTGTATTGGATTGCTCTGCAACTGATCTAATCGTTTTTTAAAAAAAGGTTGAGTCACATAAGCGGCTCAACCCTTTTTATTGCACTTTTCATTTTCACATTCGTTTGCCTTTGCCATCACTATCAGACAATGACGATCAGACACAGTAAAACAATCCCACATAACACTCTCGTCAATATAAATTGTTTCCGCAGCCTTTCGCAGAAAAAGATAACATCAGTACTGTGATGGTTGAGGTAGCTTTGCGAATTGATGTAGTGTACCAGTCGAATATGTTTACCAAACTGACCATTAGCAGTAAAAAAGCCATTACCATCAATAGATTGGTATAGCATCGGATCTGCCTGGCGTAAAATAGATAATAATACGCGGAGCGAAGAGAGATAGCGTAATATATTGATCATGCAGATAATGCAAATTGCCCAAAAGAATGCAACCATACTGAACATATTTCCCCCTCCTTAGAGCGGCAATGAAATGCCAGATTAAGAATTCATCTCAAAAGATAGCAACATGAATAATCACTGTATTAAATTTTAGGAGGAAATAGAGTATTAGAAAAGTCGAACGACAGTGAAAAATGGGTTCAGAACAGGGAATGTAATGCTGATAAGGTATTTAATATTACTGTAGCTTTGTAAGCTGATATATGTATTTTCAAACAGTTAAAAAAATAAAGTAACAAGTTGTGATCACAACAACACTCAAAAGAGACCTCAAGCAGTTATAGTATAAATATAGAATCATGGCGTTTAATGCCGCCAATCCATTTTATGGAAGGAGTTCACTTATATGGCTTACAAACATATCCTTGTTGCAGTTGATCTATCTCCAGAAAGCAGGATTTTGGTGGATAAAGCGGTTTCATTAGCAAAACCATACAATGCCAAAGTTTCCTTGATCCATGTTGATGTCAACTACTCTGATCTTTATACCGGTCTAATTGACGTGAATCTTGGTGATATGCAAGAGCGTATTGCTGATGAAACCCGTAATTCTCTGAAAGAGTTATCTGCCAATTCAAGCTATGAAATTCAGGAAACGCTGAGTGGCAGCGGTGATTTAGGGCAAGTCCTTGTTGATGCTATCAAGCAATATGATATGGATTTAGTTGTGTGCGGTCATCATCAGGATTTTTGGAGCAAGCTAATGTCTTCCGCACGTCAGCTTATTAACACAGTTCATGTTGATATGCTGATTGTTCCATTACGTGATGAAGATTAATCTTCGGTTAAAATTGGATTCTGTGAAATCGTCCGCTTGTGCAGGCGATTTTTTTGCTTAAGAAAAGATGATGACTCGTTTAATGACACTTTTTTAGAAATTCAATGAATTATTTTTAACAAAACTTATAAAAATAGTTATTGAAATTCAATCATGAAATGGTGGTATATTCAGAAAGCAAACGGTAGTTACCTCACATTTTCGACAAAAAATAAAAAGGAAAATGGCTGAGGGAGCATCACATCTGAATGATATAAAGGAAACTATAAATGAATGTTTCATCATCTTTAGTCTCATTTCTCGAATCAATCCAGTGTCACAATCCACATCAACCAGAATATTTACAAGCAGTCAGGGAAGTGATGACATCACTTTGGCCTTTTCTTGAAAGATATCCGCAATATCGTGAGCAAGGTTTGCTGGAGCGTCTGGTTGAACCGGAAAGAGTTATTCAATTCCGCGTTAGTTGGGTTGATGATCAGGGAAGAGTTCAGGTGAATCGTGCATGGCGAGTGCAGTTTAACTCTGCCATTGGGCCATTTAAAGGAGGGATGCGTTTTCATCCTTCCGTTAATCTTTCAATCCTTAAATTTTTGGGTTTTGAGCAGACGTTGAAAAACGCTCTGACAACGTTGCCAATGGGGGGCGGAAAAGGAGGTTCTGATTTCGATCCGAAAGGAAAAAGTCAGGGTGAAATCATGCGGTTTTGTCAGGCATTGATGACAGAATTGTACCGCCATCTGGGGCCTGATACTGATGTACCTGCTGGTGATATTGGTGTTGGTGGTCGGGAAGTTGCCTTTATGGCAGGGATGATGAAGAAATTATCCAACAATACAGCTTGCGTTTTCACGGGTAAGGAACTTTCTTTTGGTGGCAGTTTAATCCGCCCTGAAGCAACGGGTTATGGCCTGGTTTATTTCACTCATGCCATGCTTAAACGTCATGGTATGGAGCTGGATGGGATGCGGGTATCTGTTTCTGGCGCAGGAAATGTTGCTCAATACACTATCGAAAAATGTATGGAGCAGGGTGCTAAAGTGGTTACGGTATCCGATTCTGGCGGTTCTGTACTGGATGAAGAAGGTTTCACTCCAGAGAAGCTGGCTCATCTCGAAGAGATTAAAAATAAGCGTTATGGTCGTGTCGAAGATTATGCCAAAGAGCGTGGTTTGACTTTCCTTAAAGGTCAAAATCCGTGGTCGGTGCCTGTCGATATTGCTCTGCCTTGCGCTACCCAGAATGAACTGGATCTGGAAGATGCGAAGTTACTGATTAAGAATGGTGTAAAAGCGGTTGCAGAAGGGGCAAACATGCCAGCAACTATTGCAGCGACGGATGCTTTCCTTGAGGCGGGCGTTTTGTTTGCACCGGGTAAAGCGGCCAATGCGGGAGGTGTGGCAACTTCTGGTCTGGAAATGGCGCAGAACGCAGCACGTCTGAGCTGGAAAGCAGAGAAAGTGGATGTCCGCTTATATCACATTATGCTCGATATTCACCAGGCCTGCGTAGAATATGGTGGAGAAAGCAAGCAAACCAATTACGTACAGGGAGCGAATATAGCTGGCTTTGTTAAAGTCGCTGATGCAATGCTGGCGCAGGGTGTATTGTAATCCAGTGAGCTTTTCAGCGAACAATAAGTGATTTTTTTGATGAATAAACCCCATATTGTCATGGGGCTTATTTTTTTAAGTTAATGCCTGAAGTAAAAATACGGTAGCACTGGCAAACCAATATCCATTAAAAATAGAATAATAGCCGCTGATACTGATGACTTGGATTCGCCTAAGTAAGTGCAACTTCTCAGAAAGGCGGTCAGTTGCTATAGCAGGCATCTTGCTCGCCAAAGGAAAATGCACTATGACCTATTTAGTAAATCGATTAGATATTCACTGAGTTGGTTACTGACAAAGTGCTGTTTTTTATTCAGCACTTTGTTTTAACCTACTGTTTTTCAAATATCTGTTTGGGGACTATTGCATGATATTTCGTGTTGGCATTACATAATCAACAAGGATAAATATCAAAACGGTGATTTTTAGTAGTAATCGCCGCGGATGCGTTAACCCCGGCCAACGGCTCTGCGTAATCCGGTCGTTTCACCACAACACGGCGTTTTGCCAGTGCACGGGCAGGTGCCAATAATGCATCGGCATCTTCATCTGCACCTACCAGAGACTGGAATACACGCATCTCTTTTTTGACCAGTGCGCTTTTTTGTCGGTGTGGATACATCGGATCAAGATAAACCACATCAGGCTGTGGAGTGATATCCGTCAATGCGGTAATGCTTGAGGTGTGGATCAGTGTCATGCGCTCTTTCAGCCAGCCACCAATCTCTTCATCCTGATATCCACGCTGTAGCCCGTCCTCTAATAAAGCCGCGACGACAGGATGGCGTTCCAGCATTCTGACATGACAACCAATTGCCGCCAGTACAAAGGCATCACGCCCTAATCCTGCTGTTGCATCGACTACTGTGGGTAAATAGTCTTTCTTGATACCAACTGCCTTGGCGACAGCTTCACCACGACCACCACCAAACCGGCGGCGATGAGCCATCGTACCGGCAACGAAATCTACATAAATCCCGCCCAATTTAGGTTCATCGCGCTTACGCAGTTCCAGCCGTTCCGGGGTCAGTACCAACGCCATAGTGGAATCTTCATCGTGTATCAGACCCCAACGTTCAGCTAATTGAGATAAGGCGCTGTTATCAGCGCCCTGTTCGCAAATCAAACAAATATTCACGCGAATTCCCACACAAATTATCCAGTGATACCGGCACTTTTCAGCATTGCATCCAGTTTTGGTTCGCGACCACGGAAGCGAACAAACAGCGTCATTGGATCTTCTGAACCGCCACGGGACAGGATATTGTCAAGGAACGACTGACCTGTTGTACGATTGAAAATCCCTTCTTCAGAGAAGCGGGAATAAGCATCTGCTGCGAGCACATCAGCCCATAGATAGCTGTAATAACCTGCTGCATAACCACCATTGAAAATATGGCTGAAAGAGTTAGGAAAACGGTTCCACTCTGGTGACGGAACGACAGAGACCTGTTTCTTAACGGATTGTAAGGTTGGCAGGATTTGCGCCCCTTTTGCCGGGTCATATTCAGAGTACAGGCGAAAATCAAACAGACCAAACTCCAACTGTCGCAGGAGAAACATTGCGGCCTGATAGTTCTTCGCTGCCAGCATATTATCCAGCATCTCTTTTGGCAGAGGCTCTTTAGTCTCATAGTGACCGGAGATAAACGCCAGTGCTTCCGGTTCCCAGCACCAGTTTTCCATAAACTGACTTGGCTGCTCAACCGCATCCCACGGCACACCATTGATACCAGAAACATCCAGCGTTTCAATTTCTGTCAGCATATGGTGCAAGCCATGACCAAACTCATGGAACAGGGTTATCACTTCATCGTGAGTAAACAGAGCAGGTTTATCACCAACCGGTTTATTGAAATTACAGGTCAGATAAGCAACAGGTTTCTGTATTTCACCGGTAGCGTGGCGCATTCTGCCAGCACAGTCGTCCATCCATGCGCCGCCACGTTTATGCTCACGGGCGTAGAGATCCAGATAGAAACTGCCACGCAATGTCTGCTTTTCATCATACAGTTCGAAGAAGCGAACATCAGGATGCCAGGTTTCTACATCGTGTCGCTCTTTGGCTGTGATGCCATAAATGCGATGGACAATTTCAAACAACCCTTCAATTACCTGTTGTTCAGGGAAATAAGGACGCAGTTGTTCATCGTCAATGGAGAATTCGTGTTGTTTCTGTTTTTCGCTGTAATACGTCAGATCCCATGCTTCCAGCTTATCAACACCGTAATGTGAACGGGCAAAGTTAGTCAGCTCTTCCAGTTCCTTTTTGCCTTGACCATGAGCACGATGAGCCAGGCCATTCAGGAAATCGAGTACTTGCTGAGGTGTTTTAGCCATTTTGGTGGCAAGGGAGTGTTCGGTGTAGTTTTTGAAACCTAGCAATTGGGCGAGTTCATGACGTAATGCCAACATTTCCGCCATAATGGCATTATTGTCCCATTTCCCGGCATCAGGCCCTTGATCGGATGCGCGGGTAGTGTAGGCGTAATACATTTCCTGACGCAGCTCACGGTTATCAGCATAAGTTATGACAGGAAGATAGCTTGGAATATCCAGCGTCAGCAGCCAGCCTTCCTGATTTTTGGCTTCTGCGGCGGCTTTGGCAGCAGCTTTGGCGCTTTCAGGTAAACCAGCCAGATCATTTTCATCGGTAATGAGCTTCGTCCATCCCATTGTGGCATCCAGCACATTATTGCCGAATTGGGAGCCGAGTTCTGATAGACGGGCGGTGATTTCACCGTAGCGTTTTTGTTTCTCTTCCGGCAGACCAATGCCTGTTAACTCAAAATCACGCAATGTATCTTCAATAGATTTGCGCTGTGGTTGAGACAGAGATTCAAAAGAATGGCTTTCTTTGAGTGACTTATAAGCCTGATATAGTCCTTTATGCTGCCCAAGCCAGGTACTGAATTCGGAAAGCAGGGGCAGGCTTTGCTCATAGGCTTCGCGAAGCTCCGGGCTATTTTTGACGGAGTTGAGATGTCCGACAGGTGACCACATACGGGAAAGCTTGTCTGATGCTTCAGAGAGTGGTTGGCACAGGTTATCCCAGGTGAAAATTGAATTCTCGGTTAAAATCTTCTCAATTACCTGACGGTAGTTCGCCAGCGTTTCTTTTACAGCAGGAACGACATGTTTAGGTTCAATCTCAGCGAACTTAGGCAATACCGAAGATGTCAGTAACGGATTAGTCATAATGAGAGCCTTTCTTGTATGTGGATATAAGCTGTGATCAGCCTTTATCCCATTATGGATTATTGACGATAGATGGGGATAAAATAGCGTGAGTTCAATGCTGACGCTGTATTTTAAGTCTGGCCCTTTTGGTGTATACGAAGATAATCTGTAGTTTTAAAGCTCTTTTATATTATTAGCACGTTTTAATTAACACTTTTATTGTTTAAATTTCCATCAAATTTTATTGCTTTCTACTTCCAGTTGAGATATCAATACTGATGTTTTGAGATATCTGTCAGATATTTTATTTTTAATTGGTTGATATAAAATTAATTTTTGTTTTATTTTTGAGATGTTGTCACTTAACTAGTTGAGATAGGTTAAACCACATGGCTCAATTTAGTCATTTTGAACTAGAGTTACTTAACCCAAATTTTGACTCACCTCTCGTTGATATAATCACAGAACTAGAATTACTCAGACATCTGCGGTTAGAAACAAATGTGCACCCAATATATTTGTACAGTTGAAAGCGGTTTTCCACATGCTGGAAAGTCTGGGATCTGCAAGAATTGAGGGAAACCACACAACTTTAGCAGACTATGTTGAAAACAAAGTTGAAGGTACTCAAAGCTCGACAGATCAATTGGCACAATTAAAGCAGGAGACTTGCGCCCCGTTTTACCAAACATGAAATCAGCTCAAATCACTTATCAGATAGGTAAGTTGATTGAATGTAAACTACTCCAACCAATAGAGGATGGTGCACGTACTTATACAGCCAGTTTTTCTAACTCTTATCTGATTCGTGGTGTGATCAATGCATTACGAAAAGAAGGACTTATCCCGGATTTGTGATGACAGTGGTGACTAACAAGCCTGTCATGGTTCTGTTTTACTGGTATTTTGTTTGCCCGGCGAAGCTGGCAAATAAAATAAGGCGCGGGTATCAGCGCCTTATTCGTACAATTTAACAAATTAACACAAATGATTATTCAGTGATGCCAAGTCTTTTCAGCAGTGCATCCAGTGATGGTTTACGGCCCCGGAAACGGATGAACAGCGTCATTGGATCCATTGAACCACCAAGAGTCAGATAATCATCAAGGAATGACTGACCGGTTGTGCGGTTGAAAATTCCTTCCTCAGAGAAGCGGGAGTAAGCGTCCGCAGCCAGCACATCTGCCCACATGTAGCTGTAGTAGCCTGCTGCATAGCTACCGTTAAAAATATGGCTGAAAGAGTTCGGGAAGCGATCATCATCCTGTGATGGAACCACAGAAACATGCTCTTCCACTGACTGATATATTGGCAGAATCTGTGCGCCTTTGGCCGGGTCATATTCAACGTGCAGGCGGAAATCAAACAGACCAAACTTCAACTGACGCAACACGAGCATAGCAGACTGAAAATTCTTCGCTGCCAGCATATTATTCAGCATTTCTTTCGGCAGAGGCTCTTTGGTTTCATAATGACCAGAGATAAATTCCAATGCCTCTGGCTCCCAACACCAGTTCTCCATAAACTGACTTGGACATTCCACAGCATCCCACGGTACACCGTTAGTGCCGGCAACATCCAGGGTTTCAACCAGGGTTAACATGGAGTGCAAACCGTGTCCGAATTCATGGAACAGCGTTTTCACTTCAGAGTGTGTGAACAGAGCGGGTTTATCACCTACAGGCCCATTGAAGTTGCAGTTAATAAAAACGACAGGTGTCTGCAACTCACCGGAAGCAAGGCGCATTCTGTCAACATAGCTGCTCTTCCATGCTCCGCCTCTTTTATTTGCACGGGCATAGAGATCCAGATAGCAGCTACCACGCAATATCCCTTTGTCATCATACAGGTCGAAGAAACGGACATCAGGATGCCAGGTTTCCACATTTTCACGCGGTTTGGCGGTAATACCATAAATGCGGCGGACAACTTCAAACAAACCATCAAGTGCACGTTGTTCAGGGAAATAAGCACGTAGCTGTTCTTCATCAAAGGAGAAATCATGCTGTTTCTGTTTTTCGCTATAGTACTTCACATCCCAGTCTTCCAGATCATCAATCCAATAGTGAGAGAAGGCAAAATCACAAAGTTCTTCCATCTCCCTTTCACCCTGACAATGAGCACGGTTGACCAGATCGTTTAAGAAATCCAGAACTTCTTTTGGTGTCTTCGCCATTTTGGTAGCGAGAGAGTTTTCGGCATAGTTCTTGAAGCCTAACAGCAGAGCGAGCTCATGACGCAGAGCGAGAATTTCCTCCATAATCGGGGTATTGTCCCATCTGCAGGCATTTGGCCCTAGCTCAGAAGCGCGAGTTATATAGGCAATATATATTTCTTCACGCAGATCACGGTCATCAGCATAGCTCATGACAGAATTATAAATGGGGGGATCCAGTGTCAGTAACCAGCCATCCAACCCTTTCGCTTTGGCGGCGGCTTTGGCCGCGTTTTGGGTGCTTTCAGGCAAACCCGACAAATCGCATTCGTCGGTGATGAGCTTAGTCCACCCCATGGTGGCATCCAGTACATTATTGCCAAACTGGGAACTCAGTTCAGATAAACGGGCTGTGATCTCACCGTAACGTTTTTGTTTCTCTTCCGGCAAGGCAACACCGGATAATGTAAAATCCAGCAGCTTATCTTCAATGGTTTTGCGCTGCGATTGGGATAGCTCCCTGAATGCCGGATTTTCTTTCAGTGACTTATACGCCTGATATAATCCTTTGTGCTGTCCCATCCAAGTATCGAACTCGGCAACCATGCGGAGGCACTGCTCGTAAGCTACCCGGAATTCCGGGCTATTCTTGACGGCATTGAGGTGTTTGACCGGAGACCAGACACGTCCAAATTGATTTTTCGCTTCAGAGATTGGTTGGCACAAATTATCCCAGGTAAATGGAGTATTTTCGGCCAGAACTTTCTCAATCACCTGACGATAGTTGGCTAACCTTTCCTTTACAGCTGGTACAACATGTTCTGCTTTAATAGAAGCAAATTTGGGTAGTCCAGAAGATTCTAGTAATGGATTAGTCATAATTAGCGCCTTATTAGTATATTTGGGGATACCGCTATCCCAAAGGGTTGGTGTTGAAAGACGGGAATAAGATATCGTGGGCTCGCTGCAAATACCGCCATTTTATGTGAATAATTACTATTTTTTTATATCAGTGATCTGTGAAATGGCGCGATAACATCAGTGATAGGTGCAACGTCAAATAATAGGAAAGAAAAAACCAGCAAATGTTATTGCTGGTTTCATAATCATAATAAGCAGTTAAATAAGTCTATTTCATGTTGGTTATGTCAAAAAATAGCAGGAATTGAAAATGGTAAATTCTTATCTTAATTTCTTGAACGATTAATTAAATCGGTTTTTCTATTGAGTTATAAAGCGTATCTAATTGATTAATACGTTGACGATAACTCTCCCTCAGACATGATATATTTGCCTTACATTGCTGACGTTGTTTCAGCCATGCTTTCTGATCATCGTACATCTCTCCTGATATCCCCATAGCAAATAACCCTCGCAGAAAGTGGTATTTCACACTCATTTCGACATCCAGATCATTCAGCTTCGGGCTGGCGCAAATCGCCTTCTCATCTGACGCTCTGGCTTTCGCACAGTCAAAACTGGCAGCAAAACTAAGTGGTGACAGAATATACAATAGTAACAGTATATATCGCATTATTTCCCCTTATAAGGACGGCAAATAAATTCTGCGATTTTTTTAGCATCTGACCATTTTTTTATATATTTCAACGCTGATTTATCTGTAACTTGTTTAGTAATCTGTTGTTGCAGATATATTTTCTGTTTTTGGGATAATTGTTCGGTTGGCATTTGTGCTCGTGCAAGAGCGGGTAATAATAGACCGATATTTCCCAAGTAAGTTAAGTATCTTGAGTAAAACATAATGGCATATTCCTCGTTTGAGATTAAAAAAGTATGGCATAGCTTTTGTACAAATGCCATGAAGCAGGATCATGAATATATTGCTAGTGCATGAATTCCCAGCCATTAAACTAGTGTCTTTTTATATATAGTCAGTGGTTATTCACTTTATTAATCATTTATTTCCATACTGATCTGCGTTCCATCACGACTTACATACCCATTCTGACATTTTGATTCACTGCCGTCACAAATAAATTTAATAGGAATCTGGCAATCTATATCCACATTCACAGGAGCAAAATAGGTACGCCAGCCTGTCATCATATCAATGTATGCTGTGCGCAATTCTACATCGCAGTATTTTGACTGATTATACATAATAGACCATGTAACCCATTTATCCCATGAATGGCAATGAGCAAGAAAATTATTATTATCTTCTAAGCTAAAATTTATTTCTTGTTGAGGGGCTAAGTTTATGTCATCTGATGGGCCGGCATTATACATACATTGGAATCCTGTACGTGTAATGGTTACTTTGGCAGTTTTGCTATTATTTCTGAAATGCGCGTTATAATATGCGGAAAAAACAGATGGTTTATTGATGGTTTTGTTATTTTCTATTTTATGATCATTTTGCACTATGCTGTCTTTAGTGAAAGCATTACTCGCAAAAAGTATCATACTCAAAGATAAACTGTATGCTATATATTTTCTAAGTGGTTTCATGTTTATTCCCTCTATTTAAGTTAAACAAAAATTACCTAATTGATTTCAAAATACAGTGTGACAACAAGAGAATGTCGGTCAACAAAGCTGTAATTTGAAAGGTTGCTATATGGTATATTTTATTTTTAAGTATAGCAGGAGTTAATGAAAGTAAAGCTGGATGTAGAATTTTATTTGTACCGGAAAGATATGTTATTTTCTTACCGTTTTTATTTATAAGTATTTTTTCTTGTTAATATTATACCTCACTTTTTATTTGGCGAGGTATAATATTTAAATTATATTATAAACAATATATTATGATAAAATGAAATACATAAATAATATTGTTATGTTGAAATTAAGTATATTTTTATAAGGATTGCGTTTAATTTCCTTTTCTATTTTTTTGCTGATGATGGAGCATCACTGATGAGTACCCGCCAATCCTGATGTGTAAGTTCAGGATCTGGAGACCAACGTTGTGTTTCATCACTTGGCTATTCTGGCAGCAAGACTAAGTAGTGACAGGATATGCAATAGTAACAGCATACGTTGTATTATTTCCCCTTATTGGGAAGAACTACAGGCTCCTGCCCGGTTTGTAATTTGGGTAGATTAGTATTCTGGTACTTAAATGAATGCGCTTTACCCATTGCATCTAATTTGCAGGAGAACCGAATATCCTTCCAGCCATCATCTGTTCTATACATACCAGTACCGACTAATTCTGAAGAAGATTCCAGTCTTATGCTATTGGGTGAGACATCACCAAGGAAAACTTTATCGGCATCTTTGTGTTGCTGTTTAATGATGGGTAAAGCAAAAGGACGGCAAATAAATTCTGCGACTTTTTTAGCATCTGACCATTTTTTTATATCTTTCAACGCTGATTTATCTGTAACTTGTTTACTAATCTGTTGTTCCAGGTAATTCTTCAGGTCTGGGGATAATTGTTGGGCTGATGCTTGTGCTGCAAGAGCGGGTAATAGCAGACTAAAAATCCCCAAGTAAGTCAGGTATCTTGAGTAAAACATAATGGCATACTCCTCGTTTGAGACTCAAAAAAGTATGGCATAAGTTTTGTACAAACGCTATGAAGTAGAGTATGAATATATTACCATTTTATAAATATGTAGTTAATTATCAAAGAAATTAATTCCTATAAATTGTTTCTACTTTAACCACCAATTGATAGCTACGCATAATGTTGCTGCTATTTGATCTTTTACATTATCGATAAGAATGATATTCGGATATGCTTTTTTTGTTATACGTGGATAAACATCATAGACTAATTCATCATTTGCGATATCTCCCAAATCCCTAATGCTATAAGAACATGTTGCTATTTGTTCAATATCTTGGGTAAGAATCCAGGATAACTCAAAATAGTGTGTTGGAGAATATTTTTCCATTTTTGCAAATTGATCTGAAGCCATTTGAAACACAGTATTTTTATTAGAGTATTTGTGATACATATTCAGTTCATTAAGGTAGTAGAATCCTTTGTTATGATATTCTTGCAAGTCAACGTTGGTTTTCTTATTTTCTACAAAGATTAAAACTGCTGAATGAGTTCCATTATCTGTTAATTCATCAAATGTTAAGTCTAAAATTTTACGGTTATTATCATGAAAATACAAATTATTAATCTGAGAGAGTTTTTTAAATAAGTTATCCCATTGTTCTTGATAAAAAGGATGATCTTTTTCCCAAAAACCTACATCTAGATCAAGAGAGTGATCAAGCCTGATTATGACTAATTCGCTGTTCATCCGTGTAAAATAGTTAATTGAACTAATCATAGAATCAATTGATTCACCATTTGCCCCTTCCCACACGAATAGAATTTCTCTATAGTGACCTGTAAAAAAGTTGCCATCTTTGAGAACAGGTCTGATATCAAAATATCTTATGCCAAATCGTAATTGCTCAAATATATCGTTTGATTGTGTTAATGTATTGCATTCACGAACGAATGTTGTACTCGATGTCATTACACTCATTCCTGCATCGTGGGAACCGGGAATACAGAGTTTACTTATTGGATAATTTCCTAATATATTCCGATAGTCCCGCATCCAGCTCCAGCCATCTATATAAGGCCCGATGTAGCTATCTACATCACCAATAAGCATAAAATGGATTATTTGATCAGTTCTCCAGCCAAGGCTAAATATAGTACCTTTATTAAGCGTCGTTGTTTCTAAATTTTCTAAGTAAAACTCTAGATCTAATTGTCCAAAATTATAGTCATACTTTCCACTTATCATAAAGGTACTTTTATTAGCATCCATTATTTGATATCTTATGTCAAAGTTACAATTTTCGATATCATTTCCGGTAAAAACAATAGCAAAAAGTTTAACACTTAACGGATCTATTGATTCAGGGAAATTACTAATATTAAAATCTTTAGAGGTACTGGATATTTTTTTCCAGACTGAATTTGTACTATTACAGAATAATAGTTTGGCAATTTCAACCATAATAATCGCTCCTTTTAAAAAACAATTTTTTAGTTTCTTTCGGAATACAGTGCGACAATAGGAGAATATCAGTCAACGAAGCTGTAATTTGAAAGATGATGAGTATATGTTTTATTTTTAAGTATAGCAGGAGTTAATGAAAGTAAAGCTGGATGTGGAATTTTTTTGTGCAGGAGATATCTGTTGTTTTTTTACTGTTTTTATTTATAAGTTTTTTTTCTGTTTAATAATATGCCTCACTTTTTATTTTGTGAGGCATATTGTTCTGGTTATCATATAAACAATATATTATGATGAAATGAAATACATAAATAATATTGTTATGTTGAAATTAAGTATATTGCTTCATAAGGATTGAGCTTAATTTCTTTCTCTATTTTTTTTCCTGATGATGGATAATTACTGATGAGTACCCGCCAATCCTGATGTGTGAGTTCAGGATCTGGAGACCAATGCTGTGTTTCGTCACTTAGATTGGCGATAACCAGCAGAGTTTGATCCTGCCAACGACGCAGATAACACCACAGTGAAGGGTGATCGGGTAAAATATCCAGATAATCACCATAAGTTAGGATGGGTTGTGTTTTTCTTAACTTAATCAAATCCTGGTAGCAGTAAAATACAGAATCTTTGTCCAGTAATACTGCTTCTGCATTGATTTCACGATAATTATCGCAAGTAGCGATCCACGGAGTACCAGAAGTAAAACCGGCGTTGCTGGAATCGTCCCATTGCATCGGAGTTCGGCTATTGTCACGGGATTTCTGTGCCAGAATTGCCAGAATCTCTTCTGGCTGTACGCCTTTTTCAATACGCTCTTGATACATATTCAGGCTTTCAATATCCCGATAGTCTTCGATACGCTTAAAGTGAGGATTTGTCATACCTAGCTCTTCACCCTGATAAATATAGGGTGTTCCCTGCATGCCGTGCAGCACCATCGCTAACATTTTGGCAGATGTTTTATGGTGTTGGTTTTCATCACCAAACCGGGAAACAATGCGGGGTTGATCGTGGTTACACCAAAAAAGTGCGTTCCAGGCTTTTTGATGCATGCCTTGTTGCCATGTTGAAAAAATCCTTTTCAGCTCAATATAATCAGGCTTAGCGAGAGTCCATTTCTCACCATCAGGATAATCAACTTTCAGATGATGAAAATTAAACGTCATGGAGAGTTCTTTACCATCCAATGCGCTATAGTGGACACAGTGTTCAAGGCGTGTGGAGGACATCTCTCCGACAGTCATTAATCCTTTAGGTTGGAAAACATCGTGGCTCATCTCCTGCAAAAATTCATGTATCCGCGGGCCATCAGTATAAAAACGGCGGCCATCACCATGCTCATCATTAGGATAGTCCTGTTGTTTTGAGACGAGATTAACCACATCCAATCTTAGCCCATCGACGCCACGGTCGGCCCAGAACTCACAGACTTTCTTCAGCTCGGTTCGAACGGGTTCATGTTCCCAGTTCAAATCAGCTTGTTCTACAGCAAACAGATGAAGGTAATACTGTTGGCTATCTGGATGCCATTGCCAGGCGTTACCACCGAATTTGGATTTCCAGTTATTGGGAAGGGGATCCTTGGCACTTTCCCGCCAGATATAAAACTGGCGATAAGGGCTATGAATATCCTGTGCCGCCTTAAACCACGGATGCTCGGTTGAAGTGTGGTTAAAGACCATATCTAAAATGATGCGAATGCCACGGCGATGTGCATTTTCCACCAAATTATCAAAGTCTCCCATTGTTCCATAATCAGGATTAATGGCGCAGTAATCGGCAACATCATAGCCATTGTCTACCTGTGGAGATGGATAAATTGGTGTGATCCAGATAGCGCCTACACCGAGGCGCTGTAAATAATCCAGACGTTGGGTGATCCCATTAATATCCCCCGTACCACTTCCTGTACTATCCTGAAAACTTTTTGGGTAAATCTGGTAGATAGTACTGTCTAACCACCACGGTTGTTGTTCAGTCATAACAATTCCTATTAACCTGTATCCTATTAACTTGCTGCTTCATTAGCCAAGGCGACTTTGCGTTCATTTCTGCGATACATCAGAACGGTAAGCACCATTGGTACAACAATAACGATAAGCATGGCGATAAGGTAGATTACCCAGAACTGGGGTTTGATGGACAGAATACCCGGTATTCCTCCCACACCGATGCCATAGGAGGTAACATGATTGAGTCCACACACCAGACCCGCCAGGCTGGTTCCAATCATTGCACAGAACATGGGATAGCGGTATTTCAGGTTAATACCATACATGGCAGGTTCGGTAACGCCGAGATAGGCTGAAATTGCTGCCGGAACTGAAATCTCCCGCTCTTTTTCTTTTTTACTTGCCCAGATAATCCCGATAACCGCAGAGCCTTGAGCAATATTGGACAGAGCAATGATTGGCCAGATAGGTGTTCCGCCTGTGCTTTGGATCATTTGCAGGTCAATGGCCAATGTAGTCTGATGTACACCGGTAATAACCAGTGGAGCATAGAAGAAGCCAAACAAAGCGGCACCAATCGGAGCAAAACTTCCGGTCATCAGCCCTTTGACACACCATGCAACACCATCACCGATTACACGCCCAATTGGGCCAATTAGCACATGGGCAAGGAAAACTGCCAGCAACAGGGAAACGACCGGAACAATCACCAGATAAAGATAATCCGGCACCAGTTTCTTCAAGCGTGTTTCAATCCATCCCAACGTCAGGCCAGCCATCAGGGAAGGTATGACCTGAGACTGATAACCCACTTTGGAGATGGTAAACCAGCCAAAATTCCAGACATCAGGCACCTGTTGCCCAAGTAAGTAGGCATTCATTAATTGTGGGGAGACCAGTGTGATCCCCAGAACAATGCCCAGAATGGGGGTTCCGCCCATTTTTTTAACGGCAGACCAGCAAATACCGACAGGCAGATAGAAAAATATGGCTTCACCAATCAGCCAGAGGAAATCATAGATGGTTTGCCAGATTGGATACATCTGAGCGAGGGATTTTTCTTCACTGAATGGAATTCCCCCGATCAAGTTGCGCAGGCCTAATATCAGACCGCCACTGATAAGGGCAGGCAGTAACGGGAAGAAGATCTCAGCAAAATGTGAAATTGCATTTTCATACCATTTCATATTTTGTCGCGCGGCCTGTTTGACCTCTTCTTTATTGGCCGACTGCTTTCCGGTGGCGGCGAGCAGGGCTTTATAATAGATATCTACATTCGTCCCGATGACTACCTGAAACTGGCCGGCATTGGTGAAACAACCTTTTACCATAGGTAATTCTTCAATAGCTTTGGCGTCGGCTTTTTCTGGCGCATTAAGAACAAATCTGAGTCTGGTGATACAATGGCTTACGGAGGCAATATTCTCTTGCCCCCCGATTAGCCGAATAAGATTATCAATATCCTTTTGATTTATTTGTTTTTTCTTCATGCCTTTTCTCCTTCATATGGCAGGAGTAGTGAATTGAATAATGTAAATTGGTGCTAACAGAATGATTACTTTTATGATGAAATAATTCATAGAATGAAGTAATAATCCCCCCATCCTAGTCAGATTTCAGAATTTTGAATATGAAAAGATACGTTGTTTGAGTTTTAGATCACACTTTATTCTATTAGTGTGAAAGTATAATGTTTTTTATATTACTTAAATTTATTGTTTTAATGGTTTTAATTTCCTGAGTAACTAATAGATTGGGGTAATGAATTATGCTTGTATTATGCTTGTTGTCTATTAATGCCAAAGTGAAAATGAATTTTATAGCTTTGTTAATACGTCTTCCCATTTAATTGAAAAAATGTAGTTATTCCTCTGCCTGGTATCGTTCTGATTGTAAATTTATTACTGTCAATTTTATTTTCAAATCTCATCGAATAGAAAGAAATTAGTATTACCGTTATCAACAACAAGCTCATTCTTCCCAGGCGAGTTTACTCATATTCCAAATTTTACCTAAATCATTTTTTCATCAGGCTGATAGGCCGTTCATATCATCAGTCTTTGCAAAACCAGATCAGTAACGTTTAAATTTATTCCCGATGATGCCAGGATTAGATTTTGAACACCGTGGATAAAGAACGGAAATATCCAGAGCAACTTACTTCAGGCTAAAAGAGATGGTTTGATTCTATCCAATGAACTTGTCGAAGAAATAAGCGAAATCATCCATAATGGTTTATGAAGTTTATTATTTTAGTTAGTAAAGTGGTAAATAAACAATATTTTAATTTTATTAAAATACTTTCTTAGGTGAAATAAATAAAATATATAATATAAATTTAAATAAATATTCACATTAAAATATCATGTTTTTACATTTTGGTAATACGATTTTACATATTTAACTCATATTAAAATAAAATAGTTTTCAGATGGAAAAATAAAAAGTTTAATTAATATAAATCAATAACACTAATGGAAAACGATATGAGTTTAAATCAATCTTTAGCGGAAAATATAATACCTGCATCAGAAGTTCCTGCAATCACCTTAAAATTATTAACCGGTCAGATAGAAGGAGCGGCTCGTTCTGGGGGGATTTTCACTAAACAAGATCTCATTAATATAAAATTATACGTTAAGCATGGATTGGCACTTCCTACTAATTCGAAGCAAGTAATGGAATATATCGGTTATAAAGATATTGATATCGATGGTTTGAAACCAGACGATATTACCACCTTATTTAAAGACATTCACGATCATGCGAATAGCTGGAATGATGTGGAAAGTCAAGTTAAACAGCAAAGTATCGACTTGGAAAATGCTGGTAAACAAATTACCGGAACTGGAGGAGAAATAATCAGTGTTATTAAAGAAATGCCGATTCTTGACAGAGTCAAGACAGAATTAGGCAATATAGACGAATTAGGCAAGTTATACGATTCAAGAAAGTCAGACAAATTCAATAAGGAGCACAATGAGAAATTAGCTAAAATAAAAGCGAAATTAGCTGAAATACTTTATACCCAGGATGATAAAGACATCGCTGTCGAATTGGGTAATTTTCTTGAAAGAATGAAAAACGATATTATAAAACAGCAAGAGAATACCCTGCGAGTTAAAAATGCAGTAACCGACTTTAAAATTACACTGTTTGGTGGAACATTATCAAATGGCAAACCTGGACAAGCGTTACAATCACAAGTCGATAGGAAGAAAAAACTGATGGATGATAATCATCTTTCTACTACTATCAAAGAGTTGCAAGACGAAATTGATGAGAAAAATAAACAGATTGAACAACTCCAAAAAGACTATAATAGATATGTTGCTCAGTCATTTTCTGGAATTCCACTGGGAATCATTGGTCTGGCGATTACTGGCGGTATTTTTGGTGACAAAGCAGAAAAAGCCCGTAAACGGAAAAATGAATTGATCGATGAAGTCAAAGATTTGCAAAATCAAGTGAAAAATAAGAGTGCCTTGCAAACGGCCATTCAAGAAGTATCCCTGAATTTTATGAGTATTTGTACATGTATGCAGGATGCAGAAGTTGCCCTGGGTCATTTGGAATTCGTATGGAACACAATGTTAACACAAATTAAGATTTCAAAAAATCAGTTTGCTGAGATTGATAATGCAATGAAACTGACCTCTTTTGTATTGACGTTTAAGGATGTTATTAGTCCTTGGGAAAAAGTTAAAGGTTGTGCTGAGATATTAATAGAAACTTTCGATGCGGCATTAGCTGAATATCAAAAACTCTATAGCTAATATCTGCTTAAATTAATTTATAAAATAAAAAGGAATAATAGAATGTCTGAGAATATTATCTCACAACCAGAAATTTTGTATCCAGAAATCAATATTAAAGCTCTGAATCAGACAGTAAATACTATTTGGCGTTTGGCGCAACAACAAACATCAGGTATTGAAATTATTGATGAAAAAGCCAAACAAGTTGGCCTTTATAGCCGCGACCTCAATGAAATGATACGCGATTCTCTATCACAATTAACGCCAATACTACGCCAGTTCACTGTGGAAAGTATTTTCAGTACTATCCGTGAAATCGATGAAGCTTTGTCGGACTCCAATCTGGGCGATGGTGATCGCAAAGCTTTATTGGAAGAACGCGAGCAATTGATCCTAAAATTATCGAAAGATGCCGAGTATGTGATTGATAAATTCAGCAAGAGAACCAGTCAATTGGCTGAAAAAATTGACGATATTAGTAATATTGTGATTGCAGAACGTTTGAAAGATATTTTGAAGCAAACGGAAGCACAAGCAGCAAAATTACAGAGTGATATCGAGAAGAAAGCCGAAAAAAGAAAGAAATTGGATGCTGAACGGGATAAAATTATCGAAAGTCAGGATGTCATTCGCGCAAATAATATTGCCGATATGTTTAAGGATTTTATCCCAAGCGCCAGTGATATTGATAGTTTAGATTTCACAGATCCTAAAAAAGAAGCCATCAAACAGGCTATTAAACAAAGTGCTGAGATTATCAGAAAAATATTGGGTAAAATTTCTGAAGGACTGAAATATAGCGATTTGGCGGATGCCAGAATGAAACTCAGTGATCAAGTCGATCAGGTAATAAAAGAATCTAAGGTGCTGAAAACTACATTATGGAAAACAGAGCAGCAGCTTTCTGGTTTAAAAGATATGATGCAAATTGAGACAGAACGCACCACTATGCTTTCCGAGGCGGTTAAACTGGAGCAAGCGTGGAGTTCATTTACCAATCAATTACACAAATTATCAGGTAAGGAAATTAATCAGGTCAATATAACGGATCTGATAAAGGGACAATTAGACTTCTTGGATAATTTGGCATCGCAATATAATAAGCTAAAATAAATATATTGGTAATAAAAAGGCAAGGGAATATTCTTCCCGGCCTTTTTATTCAAAATATTATCATGGTGAAATACTTTAATGTTTTAATCAGTCTGTTTATTCAAATAATCAAGCATCTGTTCCAACGGATACATCGCTTGTATTACCATTTCATTACGCATTTGCGCTCCCTGTGACAGTAGATTCTGGGCATCTGCCGTTGTTGTGAAGAAAGGATCCTTCCGGCTTTCAGGTGATCCAGCATGATTAATGAGTAACAAGATGAATAAAAATCTGTGTTCCAACCAGCAGACAATCATCGTCAACAAAATAAGGGTTAGAGTGTGGAAAGTTATTTATTCCTTTCGTTTTATTTCCGCTGCCAAGCATGAACATAGCACCTGTGCGATTTTGGGTGGCATTAATCATGTAGCTGAAATCATCACTGCCTGTCGTTGGTCGGCTGTTAGTTTCGATATTTCTTTGTGGCAGGAATTTGCTGGCCGCTTCTATGATTCGCTGGTAAGCATGAGGATGGTTTTCTACCGCGGGATAGGTGACGTAAGCCATTGTGGCTTTGAATCCCCCCGCTTCGCTGCGGGCAATAATTTCTTGAATACTGTTTTTCAGAATCTGGTCGGTCTCTTTATCCATTGCCCGGATAGTTCCCTGAGCCTGAACATGATCGGCAACGGCGTTGGGAATTGTGCCGCCAGTAATCATACCGCAATTGAATACCGCAGGGCTGAAAGGACTGGTTTTTTTGGCAACGATATAGTCCAGATAATCAATGATGCGGCATGCTTCTCGAATGGCATCCAGCCCTCTCTGTGGTGTAGCGCCGTGAGCAGAAACACCGTATACATCCAGTGTCCATGTTGAACCCCATGATGTTACCACACCGCTATTGAGACTGATTGTTCCGGTCTCCACAGCAGCATCGTTGTGCAGAGCATAGACTTCACTAACTCCGTCCATACATCCCAGTTCAACCATTTTATTCGCACCCGGAACACGCATATCTTCTTCAGCCATTTGAAAGATAAAGCGTACGTTGGCATTCATTTCATTCTGATGCTGTGACAGATAATTGGCTGCGGTCAGGGCTACTGTCATATGGATGTCATGACCACAATTATGTGCGCAACCCTCATGGATAGAGCTATGCTCATTATTAGTCATATCGGGCATAGCGAGCGCATCCATATCAGCACGAAATGCAATTAAAGGTTTAGCCGGATCAATAATTAAGTCAGCAATAAAACCGGTATAGCCTGCATAATTTTTAATGGCATAACCAAAACTTGTCATTAAATCATGGCAATATTTTGCAGTTTTAAATTCCCGGCCAGAGAGTTCGGGGATTTTATGTAAATCTTGTCGGGTTTTTTTACTGAACTTTTCTAATGAAAATAATTTTTCACTGACATTGTATTTATTTATAGCCATTATATTCCCCATTATGCCGAAATTAATTTGAGCAATGAAAGACGCATTGAGAAAGTAGTCAGTAGAAACTATCATGAAAACTATGATCACTTGCCATAATATTTTTCTTCAGATCCTTTTCCTTACTTATCAGTCGTCGGAGAATAATAAGACGATTCAATTATGAATATATATTAAATATTTAGGTAATTGAAATCTGAAATATATACCCGTCGTTTTCCAGGTTGCCGCTTTACTGGTTGCAACTTGGAATCCAAAAGATAATGTGCTTTTGGGTGTTAAAATATTTGTCGTTCCTGTATTACAACCCGTCTGATTTCCGCAACAATTGTATCGAGTTGTTCTGTCGAAACACTACGGATATCTGCCTCGACTTTACCTTCATTGGCTTTATATTCCCGAAAATAGATCGCAGTATTGCCTTGCCGGAGTTGTGCCAGAATTTCAAATGTATTTTTATTAATCCTTTGTTCGTCAAAAGTAATCTCAGCCCGTGCTATATCGCGACCAGCGCTGTCCCGGACGATTTTGGCGGATATGCCGGGAATGTGATTAAGTTTTTCAACAAACGGTTCTAATCTTGCGACCATCTCAGTACCGGTTTCTTTTTTGGCTTTAAGGTACTGTTCGATAGCTAATGTCAGGCCAAGAATGCCCTCTTTGCCGATTTTCATGGCACGCCCGATACCGTGGCTTTGCTGTTTAACCCACTCAACATAAGGTTGTCTGCCAATCACCAATCCGCTGGTAGGGCCTTCAATCGCTTTGGCTCCGCTGTAGATCACCAAATCCGCACCTTGCTGGTAATAAAGGGTTAAATCTTCCTCGGCGGCGGCATCCACAATTAAAGGCAGGTCGTGCTGATGTGCGATATCAGCCGCCTGTGCGGCAGTCAGCATACTTTTCTGGACAGCATGGTGTGATTTGATATAGAGGATAGCCGCAGTTTGGGAGGTGATTTTAGCGGCTAGCTGAACAGGAGTGCATTCGTTGGCGAAACCTGCTTCGATGACTCTGCCGCCACCCAATGTCATCATCGTCTCAACAGGAGCGCCAAAGTTTACGTTGTGCCCTTTGGCAATGATGATGTCACGGGGAATGGGTTTCTCTGAACTGTGCAGGTTAAATAACAGGTCATTGTCATCTTTGGTTATCACCGCTGCCACAGATTGGGCGATCCCCGCTGAAGCGCAGGAGACGATAACTGCGTTTTCTACACCAAGTAAATTGGCAATATATGCTCCTGTTTTATTTATCAGGTCATCCATCTCAAAATAATGGTGGAGTCCTGTGGCGACCTGTTCAATCACGTCAGGACGCGGTGTTGAAACTCCGAGTGCGGTCATCCGTCCGGCAGCATTGATGACCTGCCGCAGTTGATATTTTTCATACAGAGATGTCATTGTGAGTGCTCCTGTCGGTCACTATCGGATCTGCCACCACGATATCTGTGCCAGAAATGATAGCGGCAATGGGAATAAATTGTTGAGTGCCGACTCTGACTTCTCCCTCGGCATCCACAAGCTCAATATGTTGATTTTTCAGCTCAAAAATCGTGATGTCACCGTCAAAACCATGTTCCAGTCGGCCTTTGCGTGACAAACGCAGGAAATTTGCTGCATTGATCGTGACACTGTTAAGGACTTGTTCTGGGGAAACTCCCATACTGAGGAATTTATTCATTACGGTAGCGAGGCTATAAACCGGCCCGTCTATCCGGTTTCGTTGGTAAATATCGGAACTGATCATATGGGGATAGGCTGCGGAGCGTATGGCCTGTTCCGCAATCCTGAAGCTGAAACTTTCTGTACCATGCCCTACATCTAAAATGACCCCGCGCTCTATTGCCCGTTGAATGGCGGCTTTCAGATGACCTTCGTTATCAAGGATGCGGTTCGGTTTGCTGTTAAAGCAGTGGGTGATGATATCGCCTTTGGTCAGTTGATCAGCAATTTCCTCCAGATTGGGCGGAGGATTGCCGATATGTACCATCAATGGCAATCCGTTCTTTTGCTGCATCATTTTTGCCTTGAGCAAGGGCTGGAGGCCATTTTCGCCTACCACACTTTTGCTCATACGGGCTTTCAGGCCAATGACAAATCCGGCGTGGCGTTTGACGGCATCTTGCAGGCTGTTATCGTCAATCTGGGTTAAATCTGCCAGTTCGTTCTGGTTCCTGATGCCAGTGCGGGCAATGTTCAGGAAAGCATAAACATGGGTTTTCGCCTTACGGGCAGCATGATAAAAAGGGTCGATATCATCAGCGCCAGCGCTACCTGCATCGACAACCGTTGTGACACCTTTGGTTACGCCGATTAAATCCGGGTCATCGAAATAAAGGGGGGATTTGGGGTAACAATGCGTATGGGCATCAATCCAGCCTGCGCTGATGTGGTAATGACCGCACAAATCAATCTCTTTACTGGCATTCAATCCCGTTGCCACAGCCGGGCCGATATCGATGACCCTGCCATCATTGACGATGATATCAGTGATATCCCCATTGATAAGTTTTCCTTGTCTGATAATTAAGTCATACATGATAGCGACTCTTTAGGTTGATGATTCTTTACGCTAATAGCTCTTTACACAGAATCTTTACGTAGAAAGAGGGAAGAAATAACCGAGTACCATCGCACCCAAAATAGCGCCACCTGCAACCGGTTTTTTCCATAAATAAAAGAGTAGTGCACCAACCAGCGAACCGATACCAATAGGAATAGCAGCCGCCATCGCAGCCAGAATAATTAAAGGGCCGAGAAAACGGCCGGAGGCATTGCCTGCGCCCATCATGACATCTGCCCCAAAGGTGGAGTTTCCCTGATTGACCGTGAATTTTCGGGCAAGAATAATGATCAGGCCGACAGCAATACCCAGTAACATGCCAGTGAGCAATGCAGCCCAGAAATTGGTAATCAGAAAATCAAAACCCCCTGCCAGCAGCAGCGCAGGAACGCCCAGACCGATACCTGTTTGCAGGGCGCCACCGATATCCAGGACCCCAACTAATGAACCTTCAATAATCCGGGCAAACAGGAAACTGGCACCGAATGCAGCCACCGCGCCGTAAGCCCCGGTATCAATGCCGGAGCGCAGCATCGCGACGAATGCCACTTCGTTGAATGCACCGAATCCATACACCACGTACATATGTGTACCGGCAAAAATTCCGGCTGACAGCAGACCAACAAACAGCGGGAATGTCCATTCGGCATACCAGAAATCGCTTTTGTTCAGTTCCGTATTCATGATTATTTTCCACTCAGTAATTGATGGATATGTTGCAGCCAGTTCGGAGTTTCCAGCGTGAAAGCGGTCAGTAGTTTCAGATCGAATTCACGGAAGAATCCGCTGAGGACAAACAGTAAAACGACGGCGACCAGCATGGTTCGGGTTACTTTATTCCAGCCGTTGTCATCGACGCCTTTCCCAAGCAGGATACCGAGAACCAGACCGGGAATGGCATTCCCCATAATCAATTGTGCGCAGCCGCCAAACAAGGTAGCCCAGAAACCGGAGCGGCGGCCGGCATCCATAGCTGCCAGCCAGAACAGTACAGGCATTACGGTATTGACCAGTAAATTAGCCGCAGGCACCAGCACATGGGTGGCGGTAGTTTGTAAAGCTGCCGGAACAGCAGAAGCGGTGGTGTTCAGGAAAGCCACTAACAGTGCACCGACGATCCCACAGGCAATAGCCATTTTTTTGGGGTTGTGCAGAGTTTCTGCCACATTACGGTTTTTGATCATCAGGGCAGCGGCTCCCCAATTGGGGATAATGCGATGATCGACATCTTGAGTGAACGCTCCGGCAGCAACGGAGGAAGCCCAGGCGTTAAAGAAGAAACCAAGTCCAAAAGAGAAGTGGGATGCAGGATCACCTTCGCATGAATTTAATTCTCCTAGTGTGCGGAAAGCGCCCATTCCCTGTACTGTCGGAGCATGGAACATGCGGGCTGCTCCGGCACCGAGGCCAAAACCGCACAGGCCACCGATCAGGAGTGACATACCGAGTATTTCGAGAAATGACGCTGTAGCTCCCATAAGATTTTCTCCATATCAATCAGTCACTACGATAATTGACTGAAATGAATGGCTTGCACATCCAACAAAGTGACATTGACGAAAACATCCAGTACAACGGAATAGCGTTCACGTTGACGAGGCAGGAAAAAGAACAGGAACTTCTCTGTTGTCACTGTGCTGGTGGCTCTGATAATGGCAACATCCTTCGGTTCAATGCGCAGGATCAGGTGGGATGTCCCTTTCAATACCGTGCGTTGTACAGCACTCAGCGCATCAGCAACGGCTTTTTGTTTGGTATCACCGGCACCGCTGACCCTAACCGACGTTTCGAGCACCGACTTCATGATTACCTCTGTTTTTGGCTGTTTGATTTCGTGGATAAAAAAGCCCGCACAAGACGCTCGCCCAGCTCAGCTTTATCCATAAAACCAAATCCAAGCACGGTACAGCCTTCGTGGATGGCGGTTTCGCCTTCTTCAATGGAACGCATACCGTGGCGAATCTTATAGCCATATTTGTTCTGTGCCGTGATTGCGCCGGCACCTCCACTCCCACAGAAAGAGATACCGATATCTCCGTGTTCACTGTGCATTACATCACCCAGTTTCATATCTGCGGCTATGCCGGAAATGACTATTGCTTTGCCGCCAGCGGCTTCAACACCGGCAGCCACATTTTGTCCTTTACCTAAACGATCACCAATTACTACAATAACTTGTTTTTTCATGATGTTATCTCCGAAATACTCTCTCCAAAATGCAATTCCCGAAAACCTTGTTTCTGACAGTTAAGGATTGGAACGTGCAATTTCAAAGTGCACAGACAGCAGATAAATCTCTTCGGCGGCTAATCCGGTCAGGGATTCAACGACTTGAGCAGCCAATGTGATGGATTCTGGAGAAATTTCATCAAACAGAGAATAATCCACTTCTGGCAAGGGTTCTCCTGTTTTGGCTCTCATGACCATCGATTTGACATGAAATTCCAACATCTGTTGCTGAACTTCGGTGGTATAAGTCCCCGCCTCTTCCAGCCATTGACCAATAAGCCTCAGTAATTTTTGGCTGACAACTTCCGGGTCATTAGTCTCTTTTGCCATGTTGAAACGCACAGGGAGATTATTCATAACTGGTTCCCCATCAAATCGACCATTAGGCTAACGTAGTGTTTTTTACAGAGATGACTTTATCGATTTTATTTTCGGCTTTGGAGTTGGCTGATTTCCGTTTCAAAGTGGAAATTAACTGAAAATAGTTAGCCACTGTGGGATCTTGGGGCATATTTGAATAAAAACAGGGAGAGAGAATTTTCTCAACCTGCGAGTCTGGTCACATTATAACTTTAGGTTTCTGTTGATGTTTGATAATCGACTCATATTCATTCAGCGAGAGCGGGTAAGGCTGTCTTTAGCTATCATTTGAAAATCAAGGAAATTTCTGCTGCGCAGTAATCTTTTGGTCGCTTTTTCCCTGACGAATGTAACAAACAGATCATAAATCGCCATGGCTTCTTCATAGTCATCTTTGCTGATAGCAAGCAGGAAAATAACATTTGCCTGCTCTTTTGTTTCCTTGTTCCATTCAATGCCTTTAGGGGCAAGGATGGTGACGACAACCGTTTTTAGTGCCAATAACCCTAATGAGTGCGGCAGCGCAATATTTTCACCTAATAACGTGGAGATAATCGACTCCCGTTCGGTCAATGAAGCGCAGAAATTTTCTTCCACATAGCCGTCTGCCTGTAATTTACGGCAAATCTTTTTAAACAAGTCCTTCTGAGTCATTTCATCTTTGATAATCATGAAATAACGTTCATCAAAAAAACGCTCAAGAATGTAAGGATAGGTCTGATCCTGCATGACCAGTCGCCGGATCTGCTCCAGTTGATAGGAAGTCGGAAATGCGGAGATTTTGGTGACAGGTTTATTTTTTTCATGCAGGCGCAGAGTTGTGATAACGAAGTTCTCTTCCACATACTCTAATAAATCGTATTCGTGAGGCGGCAATACTCGTTGGATACTGAGTTGGGGGAATTCACGGGCAATTTGGGCCTCGATCATCCGTTGGGTAGCATTACCAGCATCGGTGACGATCAGCACATGGTTAGCCCGGCCATAATGACGCTCAAGGCCAACACCGATATGTACAGCCAGATAGCCCAGTTCATCTTCACCAACGACACAAGGAAATTGATCTTCTATACGGCTCAGAGCGCTGACGACCACATCATAAGCGAACGGATAATATTGTTTGATCTCGGCTAACAGCGGGTTTTTCGTATTGATTTTATTCTGTAACCGGCTGATTAATACCGCTAAATGAGTAGCAAGATCGTGTCTTAACTTGCTGTCATGACGTAAGTCATAGTTATAGGATTGACTGATGTAGTTAAGGATATCTCCCACCCATTGATGGCTATCAGTGATTTGACTGGTGAGAGTATTCTGTTTTGGAATTCGCTGAGCAGCGATCTGCCTGCCGAGATAGAATACTTCTGCGGCAGGCATGCCATTGTTCCAAAAGAGACTCAATGCTTTTGAAATTTCATGTACTGCATTCTGGATCGCGTTATCCAGCTCACTGACTGAGCCGGAGGGCAGTCGGTAGCTGTGACTCATTCTGAGAATAGAAACCGCACAGTTGAATATCAGATATTGTCGCCCTTCACTGGTCAGACGGATATCATATCGGGTCAGACTGTTTTGCAGGGTTTTTTCGATACGGGGCAGATCGATATTGGTCAGAATATCCGGTCTGAACTGGCTGAGAGAGGGTTCAAATGCCAGTAAAAAACGGTGGATCAAGGTATCTGTCAGGCAGGCACGAATTAATCTTTCATCGCCACTCAATTTAGTACCCAAATGAGGAATGCTTTCTGGTTGCAGGGGATACTTGTTTAAGATCTGACGTATAACGCCCATATCATGTTGCAGTGTGCTACGGCTGACAGACCATTCTTCCGCAATATCATCCAGTTTGATAGGTGCTGAACCCATTAACAGTTTCAAGAGCAAAGCATCAATGCGATCGTCGGCTGTGCGTGGGATCGTTCTGATTGTCTGTTTTTGTTGGATCAGGGAAGCAAATAGCGAAGGATCGTCAATACGAAGAGCATAACCAATTTTACGTTTATAAAAGATCTGTGCCCCATAATCGTGCAGAATATCATTTAATTCTGTTATATCTGTACGGATAGTCCGGCTGGAAACGCCAAAGCGTTTTGCTAATTCAGCCTGTGGCAATATTGCTGCCTGAACTGCCTCAAAGATATAGACAAGGCGGGAATAGGGGAACAGGGCCACGGCGATACCTTTTTGCAAATAATCATGCTGTTGACTTGATATCCATGATGGTTTCGATTGCGCCACTGTTCAATAATCGTTGTTTATTAGGTACTGCCTGAATCGAACGGCTGACTGGCAGAACGCGAATGCCTGAGCCTAAAAACACGGGAACCGTAGTAATAAACAGTTGTTGTAATTCTCCTGCATCTGCAAAAAATGCAGCCGTTTTTCCTCCACCAATGACCCAGACATCTTTACCCTTAGCCGCCGCTTTTGCTTTGGCAGCAATTTGATTGGCTGAATCATGAGTGACAACAGCATTAATTTCTGCCGGAATGGGCAAATTTCTGGCGGAGAGAATAAAAGAGGGAATATTCTGATACGGCCAGTGACCAGAAGTGTTTTTCATAATCCATTCATAAGTCCCTGCACCTATAATTGCCGCGCCAATGCTTTGATAAAATTTCTCGTAGGGAGTGGCTTCATCGCTGAGGGTAAATGTCTCTAACCAACCTAATTCATGGTTTTCTGTAGCAATATAACCATCCATTGTGGCGGCAACATAATAAACGAGCTTTGACATATCTTTCCTCATTTTTAATTTTCAGGATTTATGAATGTTTGAGAAACTCAATAGGTGTTAAGATAAATTTCTGTTAAATTAATTAATAACTCTATCAGGAGAATCAGAAACCGATTAGCTTTTTTAAGTAATATTTTAGAAATGCATGTTTAAAATTGATGTTTGTCACATAACTTACTGAAATAAAGAGTTTGTCTATATTTTTTATGTATTAATTGTCACAAATACTGAGGATTTCGAGTAAAACAAGATGAATAAATTGATTTTGAATCATGAATAATGATTTCTTTAATCGCTCCGTATTTATAGATAATATATTGATTAATCAAATCACATTAAATTCACTTTAAGGATGAATGATGGCTATTGGATACTTTTTAGTTGTTGGGGATCAGACAACATGTGGTGGTGCTATCTTAACAGGCAGCAGTCAGGTCACTTTCTATGGTAAGCAATCTGCCCTTGAAGGTTCATCGGTCAGTTGTGGCAGATATGGCGGCACTTACCAGATTATTGGTGGTGTCGGGAGTTTTCTCAATCATCAGCAAAAAATGGCCGGCACGCTGGATAGCCGAAGCAGTTGCCCTTGTCAGGCAGGTTTGATTCATTCCATTCCTGATTCTTACTCTAATTAATGTGTGTTAATCAACATCAACAGGCCATGCCATTGCGAATATTACCGATGGCATTTAAATAAAACGGTAATAAATAATTCCTATTGTTGATAATTATACTCTGAAAGATGAAAAGCATAATTAAAAAATAAGTAGAAGGGTTTAGTCAATATCCCAATATTAAATCTGATATAAAGGATAGAATTGATGGTATGGTAGTTACTGCGAATGACGGAACTCATTTGCATTTTTTAGCTTATCGCCAATTAATTACAAGTGCTATCAATATAGTCAGGAGTAATAAAATAGCAAATACAGAAGTTATTGCATGGAGAACTGAAGAATCTGAATCTCCTGGCCCAAATTTTACCAAGCTGTTTTCGTTGTAAGGACAAGATTTTTATAAGTTATCAGATTGTTACCTTAAATAAGGGAATGATATATGAAATATTTAATTGGTTTTATCATAGTATTATTACCTTTTTGGGCTTATCCAAAGCAAGACAAATTGGATTTTAAAGCTTGGGAAGAATCAGGAGGGTGGGGGTTTATAATCGTAAACCAGATAGTTATTTTAATCCGTTGACAATTAAGAGATATAAAGAAAATGACATCCTTGCATTTAGCTATATTATTAAAGTCTTAAACACACAAAATGTAAACAATGACTTTTGTCTGATTGGTTATAAGTTTAATAAGAAAAATGGAAGTAATGAATTTGAACGAGTTATTATTTATTGGGAAACTGCTAATCGTTTAATTAATTGGAAGCTTCCTGATGGAAACTATGATGACAAGTTTAAATCTATTTTATAAAGTAAACCCTTTATTGATATCAGTGATTCAGTTGTTCCATATAAAGAAGCAGAGGGAGCACAAGCTTGATGGGCTAAAGAAGGTGTTATTCAATTGATAGATGATTGTGAATTACACGGGCAAAAAATCACAATAAAACCTTCTGAGATAGTTGATATTAAATAATAGTGAAACTGCTCACAGGCTGTGGGCAGATTTTATTCAAATTGTAAGTAAAGTATACAATTATTGAAATATAAAAAATTGTAGACAGATTGAGTGATAATAAAGAATGGTTCTAAACTTCAAGGGCTATTGGAGTTTGCAAAATAAACAACTGTAATGACTTTGACATTACTGTTCAGGGTGATATTCTTAATCGAAAAATGCTCAATACTCATGCCGAGGTGAACCATGCAAACAGTAAAACGCGATACATTGAATATTCGCATAAAACCAGAAATACGGAACCTGATAGACAAGGCGGCAGCTATTCAGGGGAAGAATCGAACAGATTTTGTGCTGGAAGCTGCCCGTCGCATGGCAGAGGAAACTCTGCTTGAACAAGCAGTTATTTCTGTCAGTCCAGAGGCATATGCCGAATTTTTGGCGCGTTTAGATATGCCTCCACAACCTAATTCACAGCTGAGAAAAACCATGCAAATGGAAAATCCTTGGGATAAGGAACTATGATAGTTTCAGAACCAGGGCTTCTGACCAGCAGCCATCAGCTTGAGGAATTTGACTCTGGTGTTGTTACACTTGATCAGTGGTTAAAAAACCGTGCTTTAAAAAATAATTTAACTGGAGCATCAAAAACTTATGTTGTGTGTAATGAGAGTCGGGTGCTAGCTTATTATTCTTTGGCGGCCAGTGCTATTGTAATTAATACAGCACCTGGTCATTTTAAGCGGAATATGCCTAACCCAATACCTGTTGTAGTGTTAGGGCGTTTGGCTGTTGATCGACGATTGCAGAGAAAAGGGATAGGGCGTGCATTGGTGAAAGATGCTGCCTTAAGGGTAATACAAGCAGCCGATCTTATCGGTATTCGTGGCATGATTATTCATGCACTTTCCGATGAAGCAAAATCATTTTATGAAACTACTGGATTTGAACCATCTCCCTTAGACCCAATGTTACTGATGGCCACACTTACAGATTTGAAAAGAGCTTGTACAACAAATTAGCAGGCGGGTTTCAGAGGCCAAAAGCTGTTAGCAGGGGTTATTTAAATCAAATACTACCCCTTGAGGAACCTGCGAAGCCTGGTTTAACCACTAGGCTTCTGCCATTTCAGACCCCATATTTTTTATCACCGACGGCACTTAAGATCCGCTGCGTAATCCACCAAAACGACGATAATATGCGGCGGCAGGTTGGGGCAGTTTACCTATGGTGGTTTCACATTGTTCACTGATGTACCGTGTTGCGGCAGGACCAATGCGTTGGTAGATGTTGATACATAAATGACGGGCGATTTGTCCTTCCCACTGTGCAGGCAGCAGGGCATCCGGTAATAGTGGATCGCGTAGTACAACACGGCGGTAAAAGTGGATGAGCAAAAGGCGTAGTTGGAAACAGCGTTCTGGTGTCAGTTCATCTGTGTTGCAGTCCTGCAATAGTTTCATCAAAGGACGGAATGAGATGATAAATTCATGGTAGTGCTGAGCGACCTGATCCAGTGACCAACTGGCGGATACCCGCTCTTTCAGGCTCTGTTCTGAACGAGGATAAGGATAATCCGCCCGGAAGTAGATAACAGAGTCACTGGCGTTGAGTTCTCCGAGCAGGGCCGGAATATCACTTTGTGAGCTGCCAGGGGCAGCCATTAATGTACTGTTGAGTTGACCAAATCCAAGCCAGCTCAACTCTTTTTTCAGGCGGGTGCGTTCTTCTTTGTTGCTTTCTTCCAGTAACAGCAAATCCCATTTGCCATCCCATGCAGATTGTTCGCTGAGATAAATTTTACTCTCCGCATGGCGAAATTGGTTCATGCCGCGTTCTGTGATGTGGTAATAGCTACGACGACCTATTTTCTCCACTTCCAGCCAACCCTCTTTTTGCAAACGAAAGACCGATGTTCGCACAAAGCGGTCACTGAATCCCATCGGCTCCAGCAGAAGGCTGAGACTGCCTAGCCAGACTTCACCACCCCGGTGACTGAGGGCATCGCCATACAAGGAAATGATCAGCGATGTTCCGCTAATCGGTTGGGCATCAAGAGCATATTGAATAAAATCGTCGAGTTTGTGTGTCATATTTTGCTATTTTTGAACCAAAACTGTGTCATGACATTAGCATAACTGAGGGGTGTATTTGGAGAAACTACCACCGCTTTCCATAAAATTAGTTAGTCAACAGTGGTAGAAAATTATCTATGCCGACGGTTATCAATCACCCGAACAGCTTTGCCTTCTGAGCGGGGAATGTCTCCGCAGTTGACGATGCTGATTTCTGTATTGATACCGACCATAGATTTAATGTGGTGATGCAGTTGGTGGCAAATGCCACAGCGTTGTTGGAAACTGAGTTGATTAGGTTCTTTCAGTTCGACCTTAACGGTCAGGTTGTCATAATTACCTACGCAGTTCACTTCCAATTGATAGTGTGGTGACAGTTCCCTGAAACGTACAATTTGTTCTTCTATCTGTGAGGGGAAGACATTAATACCACGGATAATAAGCATATCGTCGGAGCGTCCGGTGATCCTGTCCAGACGGCGCATATTGCGGGCGGTTCCTGGTAATAAACGTGTCAGGTCACGGGTACGGTAGCGGATCACAGGCATGGCTTCTCTGGTCAGCGTTGTGAAAACCAGTTCGCCATTCTCTCCGTCCGGCAGTACATTCAGGTTGTCCGGATCAATCACTTCTGGATAGAAGTGATCTTCCCAAATGGTGGAACCATCTGCGTATTCCACTGATTCCATCGCGATACCCGGCCCCATGACTTCGGACAGGCCGTAAATATCCAGTGCTTTGATACCCATGCGTGTCTCTATTTCCTGACGTAGCCCTTCCGTCCACGGTTCGGCTCCGAAAATACCAACCCGCAGGGAACATTGTCTGGCATCGCCTCCCATTTGACGCTCCAGTTCGTCCAGTAGTGTCAGACCGTAGGAAGGTGTCATCATGATGATGTCAGGTTTGAAATCCTGGATCAGTTGTGCTTGTTTTTCCGTTTGTCCTCCAGACATGGGGATCACGGCTGCACCCAGACGCTCAGCACCGTAATGTGCACCTAATCCCCCTGTAAACAGGCCGTAACCGTAAGCAACGTGTACTTTATCTTTGGCTGTTCCCCCAGCGAAACGCAGACTACGGGCGACCAAGTCTGCCCAGTTATCAATGTCCTGTTGGGTATAGCCCACGACGGTCGGACGGCCTGTAGTACCGGATGACGCATGAATACGCACAATTTTTTCCATTGGCACGGCAAAGGTATCAAAAGGGTAGTTATCCCTTAGATCCTGCTTGGTGGTGTAAGGGAATTTTTTGATGTCATCAAGTTGTCTGAAATCACTGGGATGAATGCCGGAGTCATCAAATTTGTGCTGATACATTGGTACGTTGTTATAGGCGTGATGCAGCGTCCATTTTATTTGCTCAAATTGCCGTGTCTGAATTTCATCGCATGAAGCAAATTCAAGAGGATCGAAATGTGCATTGGTGTGTGGAGTAAAGCGTGAGTTGGAATTTTGTATGTTGTTGTTCATCATTTCCCGCCATTTTGTTGATTTGGTTGTAACAGGCTGTTTTTATAGTTATATGCAGGTGTTGCTTTTATGAAATATGTTCGATGATCATGGCGATACCTTGTCCCACTCCAACACACATGGTGCATAAGGCATAACGGCCCGCCCGCCGTTCCAGTTCAAGAGTGGCTGTCAGCGCAAGGCGGGCACCACTCATGCCCAACGGATGCCCTAGCGCAATTGCGCCGCCATTCGGGTTGACATGCTCTGCATCATCCGGTAATCCCCATTGACGAATAACGGCCAGTGACTGGGCTGCAAAGGCTTCATTCAGTTCAATCACGTCCATTTGGTTCAGGCTCAGGCCTGCAAGTGTCAGTACTTTTTCAGTGGCAGGCAGTGGCCCTATCCCCATAATGCGCGGTTCAACACCACTGGTGGCGGTTGCGACAATACGTGCCCGGGGTGTCAGCCCATGTTGTTGAACTGCTGTTTCTGAAGCGATGATCAGAGCGGCGGCTCCGTCATTGATGCCGGAGGCATTGCCGGCAGTGACAGTGCCGTTAGCTCGGAATGGGGTTTTGAGCTTTTGCAACTGTTCGAATGTGGTGTCAGGCCGCGGATGTTCATCCTGTGAAAATAAAGCGGTTTCCCCTTTTTTGCGGGTATCAGGCAGAGTAACAGGAGTGATCTCTTCGGCCAGAATACCGCGTTGCTGAGCTTTAGCTGTACGTTGCTGGCTACGCAGAGCGAAAGCGTCCTGAGCATCCCGGCTGATTTTAAATTGGGCTGCAACGTTCTCTGCGGTTTCCGGCATTGAATCTGTACCAAATTGTTGTTGTATGCGTGGATTAATGAAACGCCAGCCAATCGTGGTATCGAATATCTGCGCTTGACGGCTGAACGCACTTTCTGCTTTGCCCATCACTAATGGTGCCCGGGTCATGGATTCAACACCACCAGCCAGTATCAGATGGGCTTCGCCAGCTTTGATACTGCGGGCCGCAAAAGTCAGTGCCTCCAGACCAGAACCGCACAATCGATTGAGGGTTGTTCCGGGGACGGAATGTGGCAGTCCAGCCAGTAATACCGCCATGCGTGCGACGTTACGGTTATCTTCGCCAGCCTGATTTGCACAGCCGAGGATGACGTCATCAATACCCTGCCAATCTAATCCTTGCTGATCTAATGTGGGATAACGTGCCATCAATGCTTGTAATGGCAGAGCGGCCAGATCATCAGCCCGCAGACTGGCAAGGGCACCACCATAACGCCCGATAGGGGTACGTACTCCATCGCAAATAAATGCATGATTCATGATTTTTCTCTCCGATGCGCTTTAGGAAGAGAGGCTTGGGAAGGAAGAACTTTTGAGGGTTCTGCTAAAACTGAATGACCAGAGCGATGAGCGTGACCACGGAAGAAGGCCACTGTTTTGCCATTCTGATTGGTAACTTTGACGTCATATAACCCAGACGTTTTTCCCTGATGTTGTACCGAAGCGATAGCCGTGAGTTGGTCACCGTTAAAGACCGGACGAGTGAAATCGATACTGCATGCGGAAGCCACAGCAGCAAGTCCTTCACTGTTACAGGCATAGGCGAAAGCCGTGTCAGCCAGAGTGAATATGATGCCGCCATGACAGGTTTTATGGCCGTTGAGCATGGCAGGCTCAACGGCCATGCTTAATTGAGCGATTCCGATATCGATATAATCGATGTGTATACCCATATGGTTGGCGCAAGCATCCTTGGTATACATGGTCTCAATGTAGTGCCGGGCGAGTTGTTTAGCAGAGTTGCTCGTTTTATTAGGCATGATTTTGCTTCTTATATTGATGTTCATGTTGCCGGGCAGACGGGGGCGGCGGTGAGATATGTGGCAGTGAGACATAACCCGCAGCCAGTTGGCGCAGCAAAGATGACGGACGATAACGGGGTTCACCGTAGAATTGTTGTAAGTTTTCCAATGTATTGAAAATGTGCTGCCAGCCAAGCTGGCTCCCCCATGTCAAAGGGCCAATGGGATAATTCACGCCATAACACATTGCCAGATCGATATCTTCGGCGTTGGCGATACCTTTATTAAGAGTATCCAATGCTTCGTTGCACAGCATCGCTACAGTACGCATGGTCAGCAGAGCCGGATAATCCGGCAGTAAGATCACCTGCTTGCTGAGGGCGTGCAGAAAGCTGATCACTTTTGCGGTCTGTTGCTGAGTATTCTGGCAGGCGGCACTGATCGTCATTATCGGAGCAGCCTGATGATTGGCTGATAGATCAAACTGCACTACCGGCATCCCAGTTTCATCAGTAAGTTGTGAGCTCATTTTCCCTGTTGCCAGCATAAATATAACGTCATCAATCTGTAATGCTGGTGATGGCAGCTGAATATTTTCGCTTTTTTCAGCAGCAATTTTATTTGGGTGTAATAATCCGTGTTGCTGTAACAGCGCGGTAAAGTGCGGCAGGGCAGACCAATTACCGGTTATTTTAATTTGTTCAGGTGATATTAGTGCTGTCGGCGATGTTTCTGTCATTATCTCCGTAATGGAGGGAATAAATTGTTGTTGTGCTTTGTCAGCGTAACCCTTGCCCGCGTAAACATAAAATCCCCGGCCACTTTTACGCCCCAGATGACTGGCTTCCACCAGCTCTTTTTGTCGTAGTGATGGCTGAAAACGTGTATCACCGTAGAAAGCCTGGAACAGGGATTCGGTCACAGCGTAATTAACGTCATGGCCAATTAAATCGGTAAGCTGCAATGGCCCCATCGCAAAGCCGCCGGAGTTTTTCATAACAGCATCCAGTGTTGCGGGAGAAGCAATTTGTTCTTCCAGTGCACGCAGGGTTTCCGCATAAAAAGGGCGTGCGATACGGTTGACGATAAAACCGGGTGTGGAACGACAAATGACAGGCTGTTTTTGCCAGTCGATCACGAGACGTTTAAGGGTTGCTATTGTCTGTGGGGAAGTTTCTAACCCCTGTACAATTTCTACCAGTTTCATCAATGGTGCAGGGTTGAAAAAATGCAGTCCTGCCATACGCTGAGGCGCTTCCAGCACGCGGGCAATTGCAGTAATTGACAACGATGAGGTGTTACTGGCAAAAATGGTTTGTTCTGAACAGAGGGGTTCCAGTTGGCGGAACAGATCCTGTTTAGCTTCCAGCTTTTCGATAATCGCTTCAATGACCAGTGCGCTTGGTTCCAGTGAATGTAATGAATCTACCAGAGTGATACGTTGCAACAGTGCCTGGGTTTTGCCTGCATCTGCCTTGCCTGCTTCGACACGTTGATGCAGGCGGGTGCGGAGTGTATCCAGCGCACATTGTGCCGCTTCACTATTTACATCAAATAGCAGGACAGTATGTCCTGCCTGAGCTGCTACCTGAGCAATGCCGATACCCATCGTGCCTGCCCCAATCACAGCGATTGGGCCTTCTGGTATTGATTCATTGAGTATTGAATTATTAAATATTGGACGATGATGTACAGGCGTATTCATGATTATCTCCCTTTGAATTGTGGTTCGCGTTTTTCTATGAATGCGTTAACGCCTTCCTGGAAGTCTTCAGTGTGTCCACACTGGCGCTGTAGATCGCGTTCGAGATTAAGTTGTTCATCTAACGTATTGCTTGCCGCTGCGTAAGTGGATTTCTTAATACACGCAAGAGAGAATGTTGGTTGGGTTGCCAGGCGTTGCGCGATTTCCCAGGCTTTCTCCTCTAACTCATTAGGCTCGAAAACTTGCCAAATCATTCCCCATTCCAGTGCCTGTTCAGCGGTGATTTTGTCTCCTAACAAAGCCATTCCCATGGCACGGGCATGGCCAATATGATGAGGCAGGAACCAGCTACCGCCTGCATCCGGTGTCAGACCAATACGACAGAAAGCCTGAATAAAGCTGGTGTCGCGGGCTGCGATCACAATGTCACAGGCCAAAGCGACAGAGAGACCGGCTCCTGCGGCTACACCATGTACAGCACAAACCACAGGCTTGGGTAAGGAAGTCAGACGGCGGATCAGCGGATTGTAGAAAGTTTCAATGGAATAACCGAGATCAGGAGTGCCACCTACATTGATAACAGCGTTGCGATCGTTTAAATCCTGCCCCGCACAAAAGCCACGTCCGGCTCCTGAGAGCAGCACACAGCGTACCGATTCATCCTGTTCAGCGATCTTTAGTGCTTCACTGAGTTGCCGGTGCATTTCCTCGTTAAAACTGTTTATACATTTGGGACGGTTGAGTTTAATGCTAAGGACACCTGCTTTAACTTCAGTGAGGATCGTGGTTTTATTTTCATTTTCCATCTAACTAGTACCCTTTAAATGTTGGATTACGTTTTTCAAGGAAGGCCGAAATACCTTCCTGACGGTCGGCTGTACCTGCCAAAGCGATAAAGTGTTGGCGCTCGGCAGACAGCCCCTGTGACAGGCTGGTTTCGTGTGCAGTCCTGAGCGCAGCCTTAGCCGCCCGCAATGCCAGTGGCGAAAATTCACTGATGCGGTTTGCTATCTGTTGTGCACGCTTCAACGTCAGGTTATCGATACAGACTTCACTCACTAACCCCGCTTGCAGTGCCTGATGAGCATCAATAGCTTCACCTGTTAATATCATCTGGCTGGCAAGGGCCTTGCCAACACTGCGAATAAGTCTCTGTGTACCTCCCGCGCCCGGCATTAATCCCAGAGTGATTTCCGGCAGGCCGAAGCGGGCACTCTCACCGCAGATCACCAGATCACAGGCCAGTGCAAGTTCACAACCCGCGCCGAGCGCATAGCCATTAACAGCGGCTATTATCGGTTTGCTGATATTGTTCAGACGTTGCCAGAGTTGAGGACGACGATCAGTTATTGCGGTAGCAACGGTCTGCTGCTGTAGTTCTTTGAGATCGGCACCCGCCGCGAAACAGCGCTGTGAGCCGGTAATGATAATAGCGCCGATGCCGGCATCGGTATCTGCCTGCTCCAGATGCTGTACAAGCTGTTCCAGACAGTCATTACTGAGAGCGTTGCGCACTTCCGGACGGTTGAGAGTCAGTGTGCGTACCTGCTGTTGCTGCTGACATAAAATCCATTCTTGGTTCATGGTGGCTCCTGATTTATGACCATTTTTTCTTGAAAATTTCTTATTGATGAGAAATCTTAGACGTCAAAATCAACAACGACACCGTCGCCTTTCGGCCACGACTGACAGCTTAAAATATAGCCGGAAGCCAGTTGGTCCGGCTCCAGGCTGTAGTTCACTCCCATCTCCACTTCACCGGATTTGAGCCGGCATTTACAGGTGGCGCAAACCCCGCCTTTACAGGCGTAGGGTAAATCTGCTCCCTGACGCAGGGCTGCATCAAGAATGCTGTTATCCTCAGCGTTCATGACAATATTCAAGATGCGGCCATCCAGATGAATTTCGACACGGGTTTCATTGCGTTCGATCAGATTGTCTGGACGGGAAGTGGAGTAAAGGGGACGATTCCCCGTGTTGAAACGTTCACTATGAATGTGTTCAGACGGCATGCCCGCCTGCTCAAGTGCTATTTTGGCATCATCCAGCATAGCTTCTGGCCCACAAAGAAAGGCGTGGTCAAACTGTGCAAATGTGAGCAGGGTTTTGCCGATACGTAAGAGACTTTCTGCATTGATACGACCGTTGAACAGCGGGCTGTCAGTAGTTTCCTGACTGAACAGGTATATCATCTGAAAACGTTGCAGATAGCGGTTCTTGAGATCAGACAGTGCTTCTTTGAACATCACCGAGCGACTGGTACGATTACCATAAATCAGAGTAAAAGCACTCTCTGGCTCCAGTGCCAGAGTGCTTTTGATAATCGACAGGATAGGCGTAATCCCGGAACCCGCTGCAATAGCCAGATAATTTCTCCGCGTATCAGGATCAGGACGATGACCGAAATTACCTTGTGGCTGCATGACGTCTAATTCATCGCCAACGTTCAATTGTTGGTTGATAAAGGTGGAAAAGCGCCCCTGATAAACGGCCTTGACGCCGATTTGCAATACATTATCCAGTGGTGAACTACAGATGGAGTAACAGCGGCGTAGCTCTTCTCCATCTACCTTTGCTTTGAGTGTCAGATGCTGACCGGGTTGATAGTGAAAGAATTCTCTTAATTTATCGGGTACATGCAGCGTGACTGCAACAGAATCAGGGGTCTCCCGCTCAATAGCGGTAATACGTAAGCGATGAAATTGCGTTCGCTGAAACGGTGTCCGCCGGAGTTGCGTCCGGTAAGATTGTTCCTGTTGAAGCTGTTTTTGTTGAGAACCGGGACGATGAAGAATAGTCATCTGCTGCTCCCTTGTTAAATACATGCAAAATTAAATACATTTGAAATAATCGAAGGGTTCCAGGCATTGTCGGCAGCGATAAAGCGCTTTGCAGGCGGTGGAACCGAATTCACTGATTTTTTCCGTCTCATGACTGCTACAACGGGGGCAGATGATGGATTCTGTATCTGCCGGTTTCTCACAGGCTGAGCCTTGCGGCGGCGCGATACCGGATTCACGTAAACGTTGTCTGGCATCTGCATTCATCCAGTCAGTTGTCCATGCCGGACTCAGACTCACATCGACATGCACTGGCGAGAACCCTGACTGAGTCAGTGTTGTGTGGATTTCATTGACCAGAAATTCTGTCGCCGGGCAGCCTGAATAAGTCGGGGTGAATATCACCTGCCAGCCTGTTTGACCGGCTTGCTCAGTGTGGAAAGGCAGAACAGCCCGTACCATACCGAGGTCGGTAATAGATAGTGTTGGCAATTCTGGATCGGCAATCTGATGTAAACACTGCCAGATCTGATGGACTTCCGGCTGCTGCAATACTATTAGTTGCAACGTATTTAGTTGCAACGTATTTAATTGCAACGTATTGAATTGCTGTTCCATCACTTTCCCCTAATCTCATTGAGTCTGGTTATCGGATTTAGTTATCAGCCCCAGTTACCAGTTACAGTCTGGGTAAGTCCGTTGCAAAAACTGCATTTCTGCCAGTATGTAACCCAAATGTTCTGTATGTTGCCCTTGTTTGCCACCCTGTCGATAAGGTATTTCCTGTGGTATGTCTAACGTGGCTTGCGCAAAGGTCTCTTTGACGATTTGTTGCCACGGCTCATATAGTGTGCGGGGATCGATGGCAATTCCGACCTCAGCAAGCTGTTGTTCCACTTCATCACAGTGGAAGAGTTCGCCGGTAAAGCGCCACAATTGATTGACAGAGTCTTGCATTTTCTCGTGGCTTTGTTCTGTGCCATCTCCCAGACGGATCATCCAGCCACGGCTGAAACGCAGGTGATATTCCACTTCCTTCAATGATTTATTGCTGATGGCGGCTAACTGAGAGTCCTGACTCTGCCCTAATGCCTGATAAAGTAAGACGTGATAGGCATCAATGAAAAACTGGCGTGCCAACGTATCGTTAAAGCCACCATTAGGTTGCTCCACCAGCAAAAGATTGCGGAATTCTCGTTCCTCACGACCAAAAGCCAGTTTATCTTCATCAACATCTGTCCCGTGATTTGTTCCGTAAAGCGTGGCGGCATAACTGAGAAAGTTACGTGCCTGCCCCAGTAAATCGAGACCAATATTGGACAGCGCTAAGTCAATCTCCAGCTCTGGTGCATGACCACACCATTCACACAGGCGTTGTGCCAGAATCAGCGGGCTATCTGCCAGACGCAGTACGTAGCTAACAAGGATATCGTTAAAACGCGTCTGGCCGGGTGAAGCAACACGAGATGTATTCATGTCTCACCTTTACATATTCTTAATACCATCAGGGATCGTGTAGAAAGTCGGATGACGGTAGATTTTGTCTTCTGAGGGTTCGAAAAAAGCCCCGCGATCTTCTGGTTGTGATGCAACCAGATAAATGGATTTCACCACCCAGATAGAGCAACCTTCATTGCGTCGGGTATAGGCATCACGTGCATTTTCCAGTGCCATTTGATCATCTGCTGCATGGAGGCTGCCGACATGACGGTGAGTCAGCCCCTGCTTGCTGCGGATAAAGACTTCATACAGTGGCCAATCGGTATCGTTCATGTTTTGTCTCCTTTTCCGAATCTGTACTGATCACGTAACGGATGAAACAGCCTGTTTTTTGGCAGCCATTTTTTTGGCATGGACAGAAGCCGCTTCACGTACCCAACCCCCGTTTTCCCATGCACGGCGTTTGGCTTCCAGACGTTCGTGATTGCATATGCCCCGCCCTTTGAGCACTTGGTAGAATTCATCCCAATTGATTTCACCAAAACGGTAATGGCCGGTGGTTTCATCCCAGGTCAACGCCGGATCGGGAGCGGTCATGCCTAATGCTTCCAGTTGGGGGACGGTGTTATCGATAAATTTCTGTCGCAGTTCATCATTACTGAACCGTTTGATTTTCCAGGCTATGCTTTGGGCACTGTTAGGAGAATCACTGTCATTGGGGCCGAACATCATCAGAGTCGGCCACCAGAATCGATTGATGGCATCTTGCAGCATAGTACGCTGAGCTTCGTTACCTTTTGCTAATGTCATAACCGCCTCATATCCCTGCCGCTGGTGGAAACTCTCTTCTTTACAGATTTTGACCATAGCACGGGCATAAGGGCCGTAAGATGCCCGGCACAGGGCGATCTGATTAACAATCGCAGCACCATCCACCAGCCAGCCAATGACGCCGACATCGGCCCAGCTTAAGGTGGGATAGTTGAAGATTGATGAATATTTCATCTTGCCATTCAGCAGCTTCTGGTAGATGTCCTGACGAGAGCAGCCAAGTGTTTCTGCGGCACTGTAGAGATAAAGCCCGTGCCCTGCTTCATCCTGTACTTTTGCTAATAACACCGCTTTACGGCGCAGTGTGGGGGCACGAGTGAGCCAGTTGGCTTCCGGCAACATGCCGATAACTTCCGAGTGTGCGTGTTGACCAATCTGACGTATCAGGTTTTGGCGATAGGTATCGGGCATCCAGTCCTTAGCTTCAATGGAAAGATCTGCCTCTATCTTGGCGTCAAAGTGCGCCTGGAGTTGAACAGTTGTCATATGCGCTCCACATATGATTCTTATTTTTAAGTTTTAAATATAAAAATGAATCATTAAATGCAACTGTAAATCTACAAACCGGTAACAAAAATATCAAACGGTTTGTCTGTATATTTGTCGAGCGCATCACAATATTTACTTTTTATTTTTAAAAAAAGCCGTGATTAATTTTTATTATCAGGGAAATGTAAGGATATTGACATACGTTGCCCCTGAAATGTTCTAATTTTGTTAATTTACCAGATGGTCTTTTTCATGGATTATGTGATACATAAATGTTGTAGATGTAGTTAATGATGATTCATTAATACAATCGGTGGAGAAAAAAATGCAACAGTTAACCAGTTATATATGTGGTGCCTGGGTTTATGGGAAAGGTAATGCCAGAACTATTCACCATGCAGTAAATGGTAAGGCCTTGTATCAGGTATGTTCAGATGGGCTGCCACTGGCTGATAGTCTAAGTTATGCCCGAAAAAAAGGAGGCAAAGCTCTCGCGGCTATGACATTTCAGCAGCGGGCTCAGATGATGAAAGCCGTTGCAAAGCATCTGCTTGCTAACAAAGAAGCCTTATATGTTATTTCAGCAGAAACCGGCGCGACCCGTTCGGATGGCTGGATCGATATTGAAGGAGGCATCGCAACATTATTTTCCTATGCGGGTCTGGCAGGACGTGAGTTACCGGATGATATTCTGTGGCCGGAAGATGAGATGATCCCACTTTCGAAACAGTCCCAGTTTGTCGCTCGTCATGTTCTGACCTCTCGTCCCGGCGTTGCGCTACATATCAATGCGTTTAACTTCCCTTGCTGGGGAATGTTGGAAAAGCTGGCTCCGACCTGGATGGCGGGTATGCCGGCCATCATTAAACCTGCGACAGCGTCAGCACAATTGACACAGGCGATGGTGAAATTGATCCTCGACAGTGGCTTAGTGCCGGAAGGTGCATTGCAACTGATATGCGGTGGAATTGGTGATCTGTTTGATCATCTTGATTATCAGGATGCGGTCACTTTTACCGGTTCAGCCCAGACTGGACAGAAGCTGAGAGCTCATCCACGGCTGATTGAAAAATCCATTTCATTCACGATGGAAGCAGATTCTCTTAATTGCTGCATTCTGGGGGAAGATGTCACGCCGGAAATGCCCGAATTTGGTGTGTTCATTAAGGAAGTTGTCCGTGAGATGACGGTAAAAGCAGGGCAAAAATGTACGGCTATCCGGCGTATTATTGTGCCGGTCAGTCAACTTGAGGTGGTTAGACAAGCGCTGCTTAAACGTCTGTCTGGTGTAGTGGTAGGTGATCCTGCTTTACCGGATGTACGTATGGGGGCATTAATCAACCTTGAACAACGGGGTGAAGTCCAATCGAAGGTTGATGAGTTGTTACACAGTGGCTGTGAATTATTGTGTGGTGGTGCGTTGGATAAGTTAGTGTTGGCAAATAATACCCACAGTGATGGGGCATTCTACCCGCCAACTTTGCTTTATTGTGCAGATCCGATCACCAATCAGGTCGTGCATGAAACGGAAGCCTTTGGACCGGTTTCCACTTTGATGGCTTATCACGACACGCAACAGGCGATTGCTCTGGCCTTGATGGGGCAGGGAAGTCTGGTGGGTTCATTGGTCACGGCAGATGAGCAAATTGCGATGCAGGTTATCCGGGCAACAGCTTGTGCTCATGGCCGTATGTTGATTCTGGATGAGGCGGCATCTGCGGAGTCCACAGGGCACGGTTCTCCGCTACCTATGCTGGTACATGGTGGGCCGGGACGTGCTGGTGGTGGCGAAGAGCTGGGTGGATTGCGTGCGGTAAAACACTATATGCAGCGCACTGCAATTCAGGCCAGCCCAAGTATGCTGGCGGCAATTGGTCGTGAGTGGGTGCGCGGTGCGAAAGTGAAGGAAGATCCTGTTCATCCGTTCCGTAAGTATTTTGAACAAATTGAGATTGGGGAGAGTTTGCTGACTGCTCGCCGGACGGTAACGGAAGCAGATATCGTTAATTTCGCCTGTCTGAGCGGTGATCATTTTTATGCTCATATGGATAAAATTGGTGCGGCTGAATCCCTGTTTGGTGAGCGAGTAGCGCATGGTTACTTTGTTGTATCGGCTGCTGCCGGGCTGTTCGTTGATGCACCGGTCGGGCCGGTATTGGCGAACTACGGTATGGAAAACCTGCGGTTTATTGAGCCGGTGAAGATTGGCGATACGATTCAGGTTCGGTTGACCTGCAAGAAGAAGATCAAGAAAGTTCAGAAGACCCCGGATGACAAGCCACAAGGTGTTGTCATTTGGGATGTACAGGTTTTGAATCAGGAGCAGCAGCCTGTCGCCCTTTACAGCATCCTCACACTGGTGGAACGGCAACAGAGGGATTATGTTTAACCCGTAACCCGTAACTCGTTAATATGCTCTGAATAAGAGAGATAAAGTGCCTGGGGAACGATATTAATAAAACAAAGTGTTGAATTCCTCAGGCCAGTTTTTACATTCTGAATTCGGGTTGGTCATTATTGTCGGAGAGCGAAAGTTGCAGCTTTTTGAATTTTCGACATGTATCAATGTAACCATCTGGCAGAGAATCGTAGTTATTACGTAATGGTAAAATATTTCGGGTATAAGCAGGAATATTGGCAACTTCAATCTTAATGCGTTGTTTAGGTAAATCTTTTCTATCGGGGGAAGTAATCACAGCAATCTGCCACTTGCTGATTTTAAGTTCAGAATATTCAGGCTGCTGTTTCAGTGTTTCTGGTTCTTTTACTGTTACTTCTAAGCCATATCGTGTTCCAATGTAATCTTCAATACACTGCTTCATATCTGTTAATTGGTTGGATGAGAAATTGTTTCCGCCAGCGAAGTCTAAGTCCTCACTAAAACGGTTGCCCCCGTAACATAGGCGTAAAGACGTTCCTCCCTGAAAAACAAGGTCATCAAGTAACCCACTTTGCTCAAGACAAAATAGGATCATAATGGAGAAGTTCTTTTTCAATAACGGGTCGCATATGTGTCATTTGGCCATTTTGCAAAATGCGGTCGACCAGTTGTGAGAAATCTGCACGATTAATCTTCATAGATTATCCCCTCTCAACTAAATGCGTATTCCTACCCACTCGTTTTAGGTCACGGTAGGCGGCTTGTTTTGCTACGTAGATGCCTTTATAAGCACGTGATAATACACCATGCTTGACGAGACGATGCAGGCCGGCTTCAAAGGCACGTTTGCTGTCCTCTGAAAAAATTTTGGCAAGATCTTTAGTGGTGAAGACATAGCGGCCTCCTGAATTCTATGGGAAGATTGAATGAGGATCTATTCATACAAGCAAGATTCTTTTATGTGAATCTTCCTCTTCTATTAAGAATTCTTGTTCTTAACACCTGAGTTTTTTTGTTTTTAATCGCTTTGTCCCGTTGCGCTTTGACTACCTCATTTATGTTTATAGTAACCTGGGTCATTTGCAGATTTTTTTCCATGAAATTTTGATTTTCAAAAGCCCGATTTTCAGAGAAAGTAATCGGATAGTAATTATTCCCGGCATTAAGATAAGTTGAGCCAGATGGATGATGATAGGCGTGAATATTATGTAATGTAGCTGGATGGTAATCGTGGACACTTTCTGCAACATAATCGGTGATGAATCTGAGGCCGCTAATAGGAGAGGTGGAACGATTTATTTCAGTGTCTAACCATTCTAAGGCCAGCTTACTGGCTTTCCTTAAGAATGCGGTCACGAAACTTTGTACAATATAGACATTTTCTTGCAAATCTGGGTATATCGTCATACCTGCTTCAAGGTTTATCAGGAAGTTAAACCCTGCATCGTCTCCTTGGGTGATGAATGTGTTAAAGGCGGCATTAATTGCAGGGAAGTGATTATGGGTGAATAGCTGTTCTTCATCGGTATCATAGGATTCATCAAGATCAGTATAATGCGGTACGATGAGGTCAGGGTGTGAGTTAGTGATATTTTTATTGAGAAATCTTGCTCTGTAATCCCCTTTTATTGATGATTTTGCCTGTTTCCTGCTAAGACTTTGGCTGATAGAGAGTCTGTTTTTATTCTGATATAAAAATTGTAACCAATTTTCCAATAATATTTTTGATATGCCTTTTTCTATTAATATATTTTTATGGGGATTCTGAAGTGATTTTTTTATGTTGTCATTGACAAGTAATTTATGAGTGGAACTCATATGTTTTTTGACTTTCAATGTATTTTCAAAAAATTGTTTTATTCCTCTTTCTCTTTCCAATCCTAAAGTTGTTGTTAATGAGTTAATAGAAACATAAATATTTTCATTATTAATGTTCTCTCGTCCTGGAGTGACTGATTCATTAATGTATTTGCGTATTTCATTGCACATTCCATATAAAAATATAATATTTTTAGGCATGACGACGCCTCCGATATTTAATTAGGAAATATAATACAAATCACTGAGGGGGAATTATTTGTTGCTTTTTCTATTTAAAGATATTTCCCGGATATATTCAACCGACAGCTTGCCTGCAAGATACGAATAATTGTTTCGGCTCCGCTGCGATTAGGGTTGATACGGATCATGCGTTTCTCCAGGGTGGGATCCACCTGACGAAATGTGCCGGAAATTCGGTAAAACAGTGGGGGAATTTCAAATTTCGATTCGGCACCGACGGGATAAGGTAATGCACCCAATGTGTGTGCGGTGGCCAGCACTGCATCCGCAATAGGTTCGTAAAATTCCACTAAGACGACTTTTGACTGAGCATTGGCGATAAATGCCCGCTTCACTTGTGGTATTTCACCCAGATTCAGCCTTGTCACCAGAGATTCATTCACTTCAGACTGTACTGCGTGTATGACCGGGGCGAATACCAACCCACGTAATGCTTCCATCGCCTGATAACCCTGAATCTGGCAGCCACCGGAGTACATGCCGTGGCGTAGTTTATCAATCACAGCCTGTTGGCCGACAACCATGCCTACGCCTTGTGGCCCCAGTAATTTGAAGCAAGAAAAGGCAGAAAGTGTTGCGCCGTATTCACAACCAATATGTGGCACTTTCATTGCGGCATAATTGTCATCTACCAATGAGGGAATGTGATATTGATTTAAGGTGGAGATGATATTTTGCAGGGCATAGCAATCATCGATTTTTTGCCGTGTATGCTGGATCAGGCAGGCTGATGGCTGATATTGCTTAATGCTGGTCTTTAGTTGGTTTGTACAGTTGAAATCGGCATATACAACATTAAGACCCATTTGTTCAATTGATGTTTTTGTTGTGGGATAAACGGGTGCATCATGTACCAGTAATGTCTGATGAGGACGAAGCAGTGCCGCCAGCCCGGCACGTAAAGCGCCGGTTCCTGCACCATTGACAAAGGCTGCTGCTTCAGCCCCGAAGTACTCGGCGATTACCGTTTCAATACGCTGAGTCATCCGGGGTTGATGGAGATCCGGGACTAAGCCCAGATCCCCTTGTGAGAGAAAATCAGCTCCGGGAAAGTGACGACAGATAATATCCACCAGTTTAAATTGCTGCTGTTGGGCTTGTGTCATAGTCATACTTTTCAGTGGATAGCTTTGCAATGGCGCTGTTTTCATTCTCTCACTTTATTCCTGTTAATTTATTCCTGCTAAATAGAGCACGTTGGCAAGAATACCTACCGCAATGGTTGCAATCGGGCCGATTGCCATTTCAACCAAAGGACGTTTGGAAGTCCGGTTGAGCAAGTAGATACCTGCTACGATCATAAAGCCCATACCCGGCAGAATGGCGTTGGAAGCAATCATACCACCAACCAACAGGGCGACTTCGAGCATTTTGGTGATCGCGGTACGAATGTGACCACTACAGGCTTTAACTCCGGGGTATTTATCCAGCCAGATTGCAATTTTCGCCAGCAACTGGATCTCAATAAACATAGTGAAACCGCCTGCAATAAAGGCGAGCCAAGGGTTATTGGTTGCCAGACCTGCCACAAAGACGAATTTCATTCCATTTGGACTGTAAACACCAGTGGCTATTGCCGTCGTACCGACCAGCGGAACAAACCCGATAGCACGAGCCAGTGCTACCAGCAGGGCGTTGGTTTGCTCATCTTGTGCCATTAATTGCAGTGATACCGGGCCTTCTGCCAGCAGGCTGAAAGACATGGTAGCCGCACTTGCAGTCAGACCACCACAGAGGATGAGGAGCCATTTGTTTTTCTGAATACGTTCAATACGGGTCGAAAATAGTCCCACTAAGATTTCATTAGCACCTTTTGGTGCTGCTGAGGTTTGGTTTGCTGATGGTGTATTATCTGCAAGATGTGCCGGACGTTCACGCATGGCAAAGTAGAACATTGCGATCATCGACAGCAGCAAAGCAGCCCCATTCGGATCGACACTGACAGGTTTTTCGATTAAGCCACCAAAACTGAGCGGGCCAGCGGCTTTGGTCGCCAGATAACCAATCAGAGCGGTTAACATCACTAACAACCCTTTGCGGTAGCCATATTGGTAGCCGACGACCATCGCAGGGAACAGGGCAAAACAGGCCACAATCGGATCGCCGACTTTTTTCAGGTCGTCAGTGAAATTAACCGGCAGCATGGCAAAGAGTTCCACCACTGAACGCAGCCCTGCCAGTAAGGCAATGGCGTACAGCGCGCCGATGATACCTGATGCGATAAACCCTCTGCGGCTGTTGGCACACCAGATACCAATCATATCCGTGCCGAGCAGCAGGCTGTGAACCAGTACGATTGGTGCTGTCAGCGAAAAGGGAATACCAAATCCCACAACCAGACCGATGCTTAAGGCAAAACTCGTCGCAGCGAGCGCTTTACGACTCATCCGCCCTTCAAGATATTCAGGAAGCAGTGGACGCAGACCATCATGGAAAACGGCGATACCACGGTTTGCCATCATGGCAGCAATCGCACCAATTGCAGCCAGTAATCCTGCTTTAAAGGGATCGACCTCCATCAATCCCATCAGGAAATCATGAAAATGTTGCATGATATGCTCCTTCACTGAGAAATGATCGTGTTAATGATCACTGGCAGAACAATATCGATATCTTGCCCTGTAAAACCAAACGCTTTTTTACCTGCTTTCACATGAGCAATAATCTCATCGTCCGGTAAGATTTTTCCCGGCATGCCAATAGTGGCACAGAGATCTAAACCGATAAGTGCAATGGCGATTGCCAGTGCTCCACCTCCTCCGGTATTACAGGCACCAAAATAGTAATCGGCTTCGCCATTCTTAATCGCCATAGATGCTTCGATATCATTCATGATGACAATTGAGGTCGCTTTATCTCCTGCCAGTTGCCGGATACATTCGGCTATTTTTTCTTTTTCTATTTGTCCACCAACGACAAATTTCATGTTGTTATCCCTCTCTTTAAATTATCTTTTATAAGATATTGTTTATTTTTTGGAAAAAAGCTTATTGAAAAAGTGATGCCGGAAGAATTGTGCAGGGTTGTCACGTAACATTCGGTCTATCTGTGTTTGGGTAAAGCCGGCTGCCCGCAACATCGGAACGAATACAGTCAGTAAGTAATCGAAACCAATTCCTCCGTTGCTTTTCAGATGAGAACGGCGGGTTATATCTTGGGAGAGCATTACTCTGTCGAGTAGCCCACGTTTGGCAACCGCCTGCAACATCGTAATGCGGCTGCTGTCAGGATAGTAATTGTTTTTACCAATGGTATCGAATTGTACCCATGCCCCTTCTTCGAGCAGGGGAATAATCGTGTCCAGATTGTCTTTCAGGTCACAATGACCAATCGCCACATGTTCAGGGGAAACACCAAACTCCCTGAGAAGTGCCAATTGTTCACGCCCCATAGTGCTTAAAGTTGTGTGAGTAGAAATAGGACACCCGGTTGCATGGTGAGCCAGGGCTGCCGCTGCAAATACTTTTCGCTCATCTGCGGTGATTTGCCCGAAACTGGAGCCGATTTCTGCAATGATGCTGGCTTTTAACTCCGTACCGTCAATACCTGTTTCAATGTCAGTGATCATATCTTCGGCAATGTCTTGTATGCTTAATTCGCTGAAATGGGCAGGGAAGAAAGGCTGTTTATAATAACCAGTCGAGGCGATGATGTTGACGTGGGTATCACGTACCAAATTCAGCAGAAAGGAGGCATTGCGCCCCATGTAGCGATTGGTGACTTCCACAATGTTGCGTAATCCTAGCGTATACAGGTGGCGAAGTTCATCAACAATTAGTTCGTATTGATCTAACCGGCAATCGAGGTTGCCTTTAGCTTCGGATAGATCAATATGCAAATGCTCATGCACATAGGTGTAGCCTGATGTATCAATCCTGGATGAGGAATACGGAGCGGAATGTGTGGGAGTATTCCCAGTCTTTTTCTGGTATTCCATAACTATTCCATAAATAAGACATAACTATTCCGTAAAAAAATAGTTACGCAGCATGATGCTGTAAATCGACTATAGCGAAAATAACATTATTTAAGGGAGGAATAATATTAACTGTAATACCTCTATTGAGTGCTTATTGGGCATAACCATTGTTTTTCCAGTTACCCTGGCTGTCATAAATACCTTCCAGTTTGGGTTCTCCTGACTGAATACCTGAAATTAAGGCGACATCGCTGCGGGTCACGAAAACCTGAGCACGGAAACACATAATGACTGGACTACCGATAGGATGGGTGCCTGCTAATGGCAGATGGTAATCTATACAAGGTTCACCTAACCGTAATATGCGTACTGTCTTATATGAACTATTGTGTTCTTGATTCTTGGCAGGAAAAACCAATGCATGTTTCATGTGGCTGCGTTTGTAATAGCCGCCACCATAACAATAACTGTTGCCATCGTAGTGATGGGATATCTCTGATACATAAACCATAGCGATATGTTCAGGCTCTCGGCCAATGGCATTGGCAGGTATTGTTCCGGTCAGAGCATGACCGGGTTCCAGGTGAGTTGCACCATATTTCGCTAACAGGGGAATGGTGCTACTGCTTGTTGCAGAAGGTGCATTGATTTGTGAAAGGGAAACACCGAGTTGTGCGAGTTTATTCCGCGCTCTGATAAGCGTCTGCAAATTGACGGTTGGCAAGGTTGTCTGATATTGCTCATTCCATGCCAAACAAGGAAAGTGGGTCAGGCCACATAGTTTAATACCCGGCATCTGCTTTAAAGCATCAACAGCAGTGTCGATCTCATCAAAGGGAATGCCTGCTTCTTGACAAGTAAAGGATATATCACGTTGAGTAAAGACTTTCAGCATGATGGGCTGAACGCATCCCAGTTTCTCAGCCGTATCCGAGATTGTCTGAGCTTTTTCTATCGAGAATACTGTGATTATCTCAGGATTACGCTTAAGCATAGTTTTTATCAGGTGAGTTGGCGTCTGTACCAGATGACCAATGTGACATAACGGTATGTCGTGTTGGCTCAGGCTATAGGCTTCTTTGAAATCTACGGCTACGACACCGGGATAACCGAGTTCAATCAGTTTCTTGGTCAACCAGGGATTACGACCAAACTGCTTGGTCATCAAATAGAGTTCAATGCCATATTGTTTTGCTGTTTGCAGTAAATGTCGGCCATTATTTAACACCTGGTCGACATCAATGATGTAAGTATCTGGTAAGATCACGCCTTGCTGCCAAAGACTTTTTGCTATCTCAATCAATTTAGGGTTCTGTTTTTTTAATGCATTAATAAACATAGATTTCCCTTCATAGCTGCAAGGCAGCCCGTCTGTGCGAAAAATAAAAATTTTTGAAGAATATTAATCTTCATTTTTTTGAATATTTATAGTATAAAAAAGATCAATGAGTTTTTGTTGCAAGTATTAAACCATATAAATTTATCAACAGGTAGCCTTCTTCATTAGGATGTAGGGTGAGTGTAAATTTTTCCAGCAGGGAATGATGAATTGTAAGTAATTGTGTGTAGTATTCGGATCGCTCTATTTTTTCCAGAATTTCTTTTTCTACAGGGGAAACGATTTCGCCACGACGTGAGCGCATGAAAGCACTTGCCATGTGGGTAAGCGCCATTTCACCTTGTGGATGACGGACAGGGATCAACCAGATATCTTCCAGAATATGCACGACATCAAGCATGTTTTCGTAGATATCTTTATCGATGACACCACCTTGCAACAGGATAGCTAACCGTTGTTCTACCATCACTTTTTGTTACACGTCAGAATTTATTTTTTGGTTATTGCTTGTTTTGCTTGATGCTTGGTCAATAAATGGGTTCGATTATACCCGCTACCACATTCTGTTGGTGAGTCAGCAGGGCATCTCTGTCAACCATAGTATGCAAAAGCTGTTGGATAGGAATATTATCCTTACGGGCAAGGATAACGGCTTCGGAAGCTTTGATAAAACACTCACTGTCGTCGGGAAGTTGGGTCATCAGACCCTCTGCAATTAGCTCATGACCTTGCCCGACGTTCCAGATGGCCGCGTCAATGTGGCCTTTTTTGATTTGATTCAGACATTCATGATAAGAGACCTCGACCAGTTCAATTTCTTTTCCTACAAAATACTGATTTGTCATTATTTTCTGGTCGGCTGAGGTACTGTCTAACCCTACACGGCGGATGGATTCCATCTCGCCTTGACGAAAGATTAATCGATGTCTGTCTGTATAACTTTGTGTCCCTAGTGATAGCGCAATATAAATATCTTTAATTTCTGGGTGTTGCTCTGCGGCAAGTCTTGATGTTACTGCTAAGTCATAGACTCCATTCAGTAAACATTCAATGCGGATATCCGAACCCCGCATATGCGCAAAGTAAAAAGGAACTCCTGCACATAATGCTTTTAAACCACTGGCCAGACCCTCATAAGCACGGGTATAAGGAAGGGGCATTGCGCATACCACATTGCCGATATCGGCATATTCCAGCAACAATTTGTGGTTAATATGCGAGAGAAAACTGCCATTCCGACCACGACGCTTAATCCCAACCGCCTGTGATTGTTCGAGAGATTTTAATGCTGCCTGCATTAAACCTACGGACAAACCACACTCTTTTGCTAGTAATTCTATGGTTTTCAGGCGGTTGCCACATTGTTCAGAGAGGAGATAACGAGCCAAAAATGATTGCGCAATCCCCTCTTTTTTAATGAATGTTTGACTCATCATTACAAGTTTTTATCCATTCTTGTTTATCTTCATAAATTTGAACATAAACCGCAACAAGCGAATTAAAGAAAAGGGAGTAATATCACAATTACAAAATAAATGAAAATTTAAAAAATAATAAAAACTAATATTATCAATCTTTTGAAGATATATTTTAATTTTGCATTGAAGATATAAAAATAAGCACTATGGGAGAATATAGGGAAATCACTTGTTTCTCACTTCTATGTCTGCTGTATTTTTCCGCCTAGGTGGTGATTTTTGCTGCACTATTTGTCATCTTATGAATCAATTTGATTGTATTTTGTTCTTTGTCCTACCGCAAAGTAATTAATTGGATGATTACATTTTTTATTTTAATCCTATTAAATTTTATTCCATTCTGCTGTAGGAAAAGACAAAATGCGTATATTTATTGTTCTGAGATTTTATTTTTTATGATTGTGCTGATATAGCATAGGGTTATTACTGATGAAAAATATAGCAAATGATGTATCGATCGAAATTGAAAATAGAAATGAGAAAAATAAAAACGGTAACTTTCTCCAATCATTTGGGATAACAGTTGGGTATCTTTTATTATTGCTTCCCGCATGGTTAACATAAGTTATCTCGTGTTGTATTTTCAGTCTCTTAATATCCTATCACAGTGGTAAAAATGTATTTCTGAACCACTAGTGGAATTAAATGAAAAATCAAAGAATTTTAATAGAACATATTGATGATTGATTTCGAAACTTTATGATTCTTTTTTGGGAGGATGTTGAGTGACAATAGGTTCTTATAGTAGAAATAGAAAATGGCGATAAAAGATTACCGCCATTTTTCAAACATTTTAATCGGTCAGATTAAATCAGTCTTGTGATTGCGTTGATTTAACGTTCTGCGCCAACCAGTCAGCCACACGCTGTTTTTGTTCATCAGTCAGCCACATACCCAACTTGGTGCGACGCCAGATTGCATCGTCCAACTGAGTGACCCACTCGTGTGCTACCAGATAACGCAGCTCGGCTTCGTACAGACCGTGACCGAAGAATTCTCCCAAGTCTGCCAGCTCATTTGCACCATGCAAAATGATGTTGCTGTTGCTGCCGTAAGTGCGGGCATAACGTCGCGCCACTCCTTCTGGCAACCAATTATAGCGTTGACGCAGTAAACGTGCGTATCCATCGCGGTCATGGCCTTCTAGTTCTCCGCCCGGCAGTTTGCCATTTTTAGTCCACGCTTTGCCGGCGTTCGGATAATACTGTGCCAGTTTATCCATCGCATGTTCGGCGAGTTTACGGTAAGTCGTTAGTTTGCCACCGAAGACTGACAGCAGTGGTGTTTGTCCCTGCTCATCCTGAACATCAAGCGTGTAATCACGGGTGATAGCCTGTGGTGAGTCGGATTCATCATCACATAGTGGGCGCACACCGGAGTAAGTCCAGACCACATCAGTACGACTAAGTTGTTTCTTGAAGTGATCATTATAAACTTTCAACAGATAATCAATTTCTTGATCGTCGATTTTGACTTCTTTGGGATCACCTTTGTATTCAACGTCTGTTGTACCAATAATGGAAAATTCATCATTCCACGGGATCACAAACACGATACGGTTATCTTCGTTTTGCAGGATATAGGCCTGAGGTTCATCGTGAACACGAGGTACAACGATGTGGCTGCCCTTGATCAGACGGATACCATAAGGTGATTTCAGTTGCAGACCGTTATCAAAGAAATTTTTAACCCATGGGCCAGTCGCGTTAACCAGACCTTTTGCCTGCCATGTTTCGGTCTCACCAGTGACGAGATCTTTGGCTTCCACCAGCCAGTAGTCATTTTCACGCCATGCGCGGGTAACTTGAGTGCGGGTACGGACTTCACCACCATTTTTTTGAACTTCCTGAGCATTCAGTACGACCAGGCGTGCATCGTCAACCCAGCAGTCAGAATATTCAAAGCCACGGCTAATGGAAGGTTTCAGAACTGAGTTTGCACCGAATTTCAGCCCTTTACTACCCGGCAAACTTACACGTTTACCTAAGTTATCATAAAGGAACAGACCAATGCGGATCATCCAGGCCGGGCGCAGATGTGGCTGGTGTGGAAGACGAAAACGCATTGGGAATGCAATGTGGGGAGCCAGTTTTAGTAAGACTTCGCGTTCTGCCAGTGCTTCACTGACCAGACGGAATTCATAATGTTCCAGATAGCGCAGGCCACCGTGGATCAGTTTGGAACTGGCTGATGACGTGGCACTGGCTAAGTCCTGGCCTTCTAACAACAGGACAGAAAGTCCTCTGCCAGCAGCATCTGCCGCAATACCAACGCCGTTGATTCCGCCGCCAATAACGATTAAATCTTTGGTTTCCATTGCATACCCTCTGAAATGTTCGAAACAGTTCTTTAATGTTCGTTTTCGCTCATGGATTGTAATCAAAAATTCATCAATCGCCAACTATTAACTAGAAAAAAATGTTTTCATGACGCAGATAACAAATAGCTATCTTATATATAAGATTAATAAGGAAATTGTCATAAGCAAATCAGAGGTAGTGAGTTACTGTGAGGATACAAGGAAGAGTGTCTGAAGTTGTGAACAGGAAAAACAGGGGCTGGAGTAGCCCACCTGTTTTTTAGGCGGGACATAAACAAAATATAACTAACATGACCCCGGTTTTAACACAGTTCCAGTTTAACGTTATGTTGTTCGATGATTTTCTGGATGTTGGATGGTGGTGCTTTATCCGTAAACAGAAAATCGATCAGGTTCATGTTACCGAGGTTAACCATGGCACTGCGGCCAAATTTGGAATGGTCTGCAACCAGCATAACACAGCGCGAGTTTTCGATAATTGCGCGTTTGGTCCTGACTTCATGGTAGTCGAACTCTAACAGAGAGCCATCAGAGTCAATGCCGCTGATGCCAAGGATACCGAAATCAAGGCGGAATTGGGAGATGAAATCCAGCGTTGCTTCACCAATGATGCCACCATCACGGGATCGTACTTCGCCACCTGCCAGAATCAGGCGAAAATCTTCTTTTCCCATGAGCAGGGTTGCAACGTTGAGGTTGTTGGTGACAATCCGCAGATCGCGATGATTAAATAATGCGTGGGCTACAGCTTCTGGTGTGGTGCCAATATCGATGAACAGGGTTGCACCATCTGGGATCTGGGTGGCAACTTGTTGGGCGATGCGTGCTTTCTCATCTGACCACATAATCTTGCGGTCATGGTAAGCCGTGTTGACGGAACTGGAGGGTAAAGCAGCACCACCGTGATGACGTTGGATCTTATTTTTGTCGGCCAATTCGTTCAAATCACGCCGGATTGTTTGTGGGCTGACGTCAAAGTGTTCGACTAGCTCTTCAGTGCTGACATAACCCTGAAGACGCACCAGCTCGATTATTGCATCATGTCGCTGAGTTTGCTTCACAACATTCCCCTAATGTTTTACCTAAATTAATTATAATTGACTGACTTTATTTGGAATATTATTAATTTTTTTGTTTGCGTAAATTGTCCCATAATCCCATCAATAACCCGATGAATAAGCCTGAAAAATGGGCTGCATTGGCAATATTGAGCGAAAACATATTGAAATAGCCAACGAATAACCAAATAACTGAGATGGCGATAAGCCCTCTGGGAGCACTAATTCCCTTTCCAGGAGACATTTCTCCTGTCAGCCAAACATAACCGATCAGAGCATAGACCACACCGGAAAGACCACCAAAATGCGAGCCGCTGAACAGCGATTGTGCCCAACCACTGAAAAATGCAGAAACTATTGTTATTTCAATGAGTTTTGCGCTGTTAATATTTTTTTCAACCTGACTGCCGAAATACCACCAAAGCACCAAATTAAACAGGATATGTAGCAATGAAAAGTGCAGAAATATGGGGCTAATCCAACGCCACAGTTCCAGATATTGTGCATTGTTGGGCCATGCCAGCCAGCGCATAACCTCATTAATTCCAGCAAATTGCATCCAGAGGTAAACCAGAATACAGAGCGCGGTTATGGCGACAGTCAATGGTCCAGATTGGCTTTTCAGTGTGTTCCAGCTCAGGTTGTTATGGTATGGCAAAGGTGTGTTTGATTTACCTGTTTGCCAGCTGGCAGCTTGATAGCGTTCATTAAGCGGATCACGGGCAAACTTGTTGAGTTCTTGTTCAACAAAATTTAATTGGCTTTCGTCTTCCAGCCATAATTCAACCACATGCGGTTCATTGGCAGGATGCATGGTCAGGTGAATACCCTGCGTCGCCATATAATCAATGAAGGCCTGAGCCAGTCTTGGGTTAGATATTGAGGTTACATGGATCATTGCGTGTTTTATCTGCCTTAAATTGGGGTTAATGGCACAGGAGCTTGTTATGCAGAAGGACTATACCGCAGTTAAAGACACCGTACTTAAAGACGCCATAGTAAATAGCAAAAGATTAGAATTTATTCAGAATGAACAGCATGAGGATAATCTTTTTTCCACACTTCAAAGCCGCCGTTAACGCTGTATACGGTTTCGAAACCAATATTGATTAGGTATTGTGCAGCTCCCTGACTGCTGTGCCCGTGATAGCACATCACCATGACTGGTTGGTCAAAATCGGCTTCTTGCAGGAATTTATTGATAGTTTCATTCGTTAAATGAAATGCACCTGTTACATGACCAGCACGGAAACTTTGCGGATCACGAACATCCACCATCAGAGCGCTTTTATCGAGCCAGTTTTGGTAGGCCTGTTCAGAGCTTATTGTTTGAAAATGATCCATAAATACTCAATGTTATTTCTTAAATTTTCATTTTAAGGTGTCAGTTTCTTAATAATCTTATTCCCTTGCTGTCGCGATGCATCTTGAAATCCATAGGGTATATAACTCTACAGCCTTCCCAATTTTGGCATTGGAAAGGCATGACCAAGCGAGCAGAAGTACTAAGAACAGAAAATGAAATTAGTGTATTAATAGTAAGAGTGTTCGCCATGCTGATGTTCAGTCAGGTCTTTGACGCCCTTCAATTCAGGGAACATCTGTAACAACTGTTTTTCAATCCCTTCTTTCAGGGTGACATCGACCATAGAACAACCGTTGCAACCACCACCAAATTGCAGGATGGCATAACCATCATCGGTGATTTCCATCAGGCTGACACGGCCACCATGACCTGCGAGTTGAGGATTGATCTGTGATTGCAGGAGATATTCAACGCGCTCAATCAGTGGCGCATCGTCTGCCACTTTACGCATTTTGGCGTTTGGTGCTTTCAGGGTCAGTTGGGAGCCAAGCTGGTCAGTCACAAAATCAATGACAGCCTCTTCCAGAAAAGGAGCACTGACTTCATCAACATAGGCAGAAAGCTTGTCAAATTTCAATTCGGTATCAGTGGCTTCAACAGCATCAGGTGGGCAATAGGAAACACCGCATTCAGCAGTCGGCGTTCCTGGATTAATGACAAAAACGCGGATTTGTGTACCGGGTTCTTGATTTGCCAGTAGTTTGGCAAAGTGCGCTTGCGCTGCTTCAGTAATATTAATCATATCATTTGCTCAATAGTTGACTGTTCTAGTTGGTTATAATACGCCCATTTATGAGGGAACTACAAGGTTCGGCATATTGCCCAGGCTTGCACGGAGCGGGCACCCGCACGAATTAACAACTGTGTGGTTTCGTGCAGAGTTGTGCCTGTGGTGATCACATCATCGAAGATGGCGACATGTTGATCAGTAAAATTGCCGTGCAATTGAAAGGCATGCTTAAGATTGGTTTTCCTTTGGGCGGCAGATAAGCCCCGTTGTGTGAGTGTAGCACGTGTGCGTTGTAAAAGATTGGGTTGATATTGGCATTGCAACCAGCGTGCCAAAGGTTTGATGATAAGTTCAACCTGGTCAAACCCTCGTCGCCAGCGCTTCTGGTGGTGCAGGGGAATGCCAATTATATAATTCGGTTTGCTCCAGCGGCCTTCACGATAACCTTGCAACCAATGCAAAAGAAACAGACGAGCCAATACTGTCGCTATTTGTGGTGCACCATGATATTTGTAGCGGCGGATAAGCTGGTTCAACGGTGGAACATAATCAGTAACAGCGATAAGCCGTTGCCACGGCGGTGGGTTTTTTAGACAGCGGCCACAGGGGAAATCACTGGATTCGGCAGGCAACGCGCAACGCGGGCAAACATGTTCTAATCGTTTTAGTTTCTGGTTGCAGATATGGCAGATTCCATGATGGGCAAAATACAAATTTTGATGGCATAGCCAACAGTATCCAACCATTGTTAGCATAGTTTTCTTCCTTGATGAGAAATCCCTGATGACAAATAAGGTGAGAATAACAATGGGTAAGTTATTTTGGCAGACTTTAGGTGAAGTTCCTCGTGATATTGTGATGCTGCATGGATGGGGACTGAATGCTGAAGTTTGGCGTTCAGTGGAAACACGACTGGCTTCGCATTTTCGTTTACATTTAGTGGACTTGCCGGGATATGGACGCAGTCAGCAGTATCCGGCTATGACACTGAAAGAGATGGCAGAGACAGTGTGGCAACAGGCACCAGAAAATGCCCTGTGGCTTGGATGGTCGTTGGGAGGATTGGTTGCTAGTCAGATTGTGTTAGACCATCCTGAACAAGTGGCGGGATTAATCACAGTGGCATCTTCCCCAAAATTCAGTGAAGACGGGGATTGGCCGGGAATCAAACCAACTGTTCTGAGCGCTTTCAAACACCAACTGAGCGAAGATTTCCAGAAGACTGTTGAGCGTTTTCTGGCACTGCAAACGTTGGGAACGGATAGCGCCCGTCAGGATGCTCGTTTACTGAAATCGGTGGTATTGAACCAACCGATGCCGGCCGTGGAAGTGCTCAATGCAGGGCTGGAAATTCTGCGTACGGAGGATTTGAGGGCTGAACTGGCACAGCTTCAATTACCTTTCTTGCGCATCTATGGCTATCTTGATGGTTTAGTACCACGCAAGATTGCTGCAATACTTGACCGTCAGTGGTCACATACACACTCTGTCACTATGCGCAATGCGGCTCATGCACCATTTATTTCTCATCCTGATGAATTTGTGGATGTATTGATGGATTTTGTGGATGGTGAAATTGCTTATTGATAATTGCTCAAAATAGCAATTACTCATAATTACATATAAAAACAATTACCCATAACAGCAATGTTATGGGTATAAATATTACGGGGAATTGATTATTTATCTGACAGGATAAATTTCAGTTACAATTTCCGGCGTATTGACGATAGTATCGAGTATAGGGCAATTACTTTCTACAAACTGAATAAAATCGCGAATTTCCTGATCAGTATTATCTGCCTTTATATAGTATTTTGACGTGATTTTGGAAAAACCGATTTTGGCGTTTTTATTTTTACCTGTGAAACCGTCGGTATCTAATTCACCTTCCATTTTTATCTGAATATCAATTAAATTGATTTTATGTTTGCCGGCAAAACTTTTCGCTACAATACACTGACAGGCTCCGAAAGCTGAAAGAAGCGCTTCCACAGGGTTCATGGCTTCATCTGTTCCACCCAGATTTTTGGGTTCATCCACATGAAAGGTAAAACCCCGTGATGAACACTTCATTTTAAGGTGACCAGCAGACTCTATTGTTGCAGCAAATAACTCTTTAGGCATATTAGTATCCTCAGGTTATTAATAATAATGATAGAACTGCATATGGAATAATAAGAGAACGGTTTTTATTTTTCAATTTATCGCAATGGTTAAGTGAATGACCATGCTGTCGTTAAAGGATTAGGCGTTGGTCGAATGTAAAATCTAATTCTTTAACTGATTCAATGGACTTGGAAAATTTAGGGTGATTTGGGTTGATAATGGCGTTGTTTTCGTAAGGAACAATACAAGAAGGAATTATCAGGGCAACATTTTCTGCCGCATTTAGCCAGTCACTACCTATATCCATGGTTGAAACAGGTGCGGGGTCACGCCTCCAGTCATCAGGGAGATAGCTGTGATCCAGGTAATCCACATTTTTATCTGCTAACTCAATAGAAAATAGCTGGTATTCTTCAAGAAGGCTTTCTTTTGAGGTGTGGACATACAGTTCTAGTGTAGCAAGGGCGATAGAACTGGACACATAGACAGCATAGTGTCCCTTATGATTCCAGCGCCCACCAAATCTTTTGGCGCCATACCCCGTCCATGCTTCATTGGCATGAATGGATTTTACTAATCGGTAAAAAATCATGCAATAACACCATGTTCCAGTCGGCCAATGAGGTCCATCACTTCAAGAGCACCACTTTCTGTTGAGATAAGGGAAATTGGTGCAATATTACCTAGCCCTTTAACAGGCTCCTTGAGCCAATGATAGGCCGCTTCTTTATCACCATTGAAGAAATTGATGGCGGCATCAAACACGCGAACCAAGCGAGCTATGCGTTCGCTTTCATCGGGTGAAAATGGGCGACTAGAACTTTTACGACGTGCAACATTACGTTCACTGATACCAGCAATGCGAAGAATGTCGGTTTTAGATATCTCTGAGTCTCGATGAAGATTATCCAGCACATCAAGTGGTAATCCAGCTTGTAAGGTTTCGATCAGATCACTTCCCCGGTTTGCTGGTAGCCCTACAGAGCGCCAGAGAGCTTTCTTACTGATCGTATCATTTGGTACATAGATTCTCATAAATCACTCCCCAAAAATGACAAATGTCATAGTGAATATATGACATTTGTCTGTTTTAGGCAAGCTGCTTAAGTATTCCTAAAGGGGGGGAATATGAGATATTGCTTAATCTTTTATCGCCAATTGATACGCCTTAATATCGCATTTTTGTGTTTCCGGGCATTGCTTACAGCCACCACTCAGACAGGAGGAAATATCCACTTCCTCCAATTTACCCATTGTCACCAGTTGCTTGAGCATGGCCTCCACTATGGACTGTGGTGCTGAAAGTTGGTGGCTCAACGATCTTGCATCGGTACGTCCATTAAGGGCAACGGTATCTCGGATTTGCAACAGGCTAATCATAATAGCTCCTAGTGACAGCTACCGCCGGAACATTCGCAGCTCCGGTCTTTGGTGCTATGGTTTTTGGTACTATTAAATGCAATTGTGACTTTGCTGCGTGCGCGGCGTAAGCCGATAAGGACGAATATATTAAACAGAATGACAGCCAAAATAGTGAGCAAGCTGCTTTGCGGATGTGCAGAAAACGTCGCGACCTGATAGAACAGCGCAGCCAGAGAATAGGCGACGTTTAATCCCCATAAAATGGAAAAAGTCATCCAGCCTCGGCTGGTCTCACGGGCGATAGCTCCCATTACAGAAACGCAGGGAACGTATAACAGAACAAAGATCAGGTAACTATAGGCTGCGATAGTTGAACCAAATTTAACGCTCATTACTCCCATAGAACTGCTGTCCATATCGCCATCGCCTTTGCTGGCTTCAATCGGGTTAGACAAGGCGCTGAGAGTCAATGCTCCTTTTAGGCTATCCCATGTCTCTGTCACTGAACCTTTCAGCTCATCCAGTAAATTAAATTCATCCGGATTAAATGGCTGTTTAGTGATATTTTCAGCGGTATAGAGCGTATTCAGTGTACCGACAACGACCTCTTTTGCCATTGCTCCTGTTATCAGGCCGACGGTTGCCTGCCAGTTCTCAGCATGTACACCGATAGGCTGAAGGATCGGCGTGATGACTTTACTGACCGACGCCAGAGCAGATTCGTTGATATTGTCCACGGCCTTGCCAGAAAAAGAAAAACTATTGAGAGCACCGATAAGTATACTGGCGGCAACAATCACTTTACCCGCACGGATCACAAATCCTTTCAGACGTTGCCAGGTCTGGATTAGCAGGGTTTTGGCATGGGGAATATGGTATACAGGCAGCTCCATGACAAAAGGTGATGCTTCGCCACGCATTATGGTGAATTTAAGCAACAAGCCGGTCAGGATAGCAACGACAATACCGAGGATATACAGAGAAAAGACGATACTTGCGCCATGTTTATTAAAGAAGGCTGCGGCAAAGACGGCGAAGATAGCCAGCCGTGCACCACAGGACATAAATGGTGCCATCATGATAGTAATCAGTCTTTCGCGCGGAGCATCCAGTGTTCTGGAGCCCATCACAGCAGGGACGTTACAACCGAAGCCGACAATCAGTGGGACGAAGGATTTACCCGGCAATCCTAAAGACTGCATCAATCTGTCCATTACAAATGCTGCCCGAGCCATATAGCCAGAGTCTTCAAGGAAAGAAAGAAACAGGTACATCATGCCGATCTGCGGAACCAGTGGCAGCATGGTATTGATACCACCTCCGATGCCCTGCGCAAGGAAAATCGTCAGCCAGCCGGGGAAGTGGAGTGTATGGCCGAGCCACTGCATACCATCAATGAAAATAGCAGAAGAAGCACCATCAAAGATGGGTTGTAAGGCACCACCAATATTAATCGCCAGTACGAACATGAGGTACATGACAAACAGAAAGATAGGTACACCTAGCCAGCGATTGAGGATAATTCTATCCATCGTCTGAGTCAGCTTATTGGGGATTGCGGAGTGGATATCAGTGACTGTCAGACACAGGGCGTTAATCGCTTGATAGCGGGCGTCAGCAATAATAAGTTCCGGCTCTTCAATTTGTTGCTGTTGCAGACGGGTTTTACTTTCAGTCAGTTGCTCCTGAGTCAGCCCCGAACGTGCAAAGCTGTAAATATCTCCTTCCAGTATCTGTAAGCTGAGCCAACGACGTTGTTGTGGATTAAATTTCTCTGAGATCTGACCGGCGAGGAGATCGACTTCCTGCAATAAGGTTTTGGGGTAATCAACCAGCATCGGCCGGAGAGTCTGTTGATATTGGTCAATGGCATCTTTCAGAGCTTCTATCCCTGTAGAACGGGTAGAAACGAGCGGGATCACCGGACAACCGAGGCGTTGTTCCAGTGCCGCGATATCAATATTGATATGTTGGCTTTTAGCGATGTCCAACATATTCAGGGCAACAATACACGGAATGCCAAGCTCGATAATTTGCAGCGAAAGATAGAGATTGCGTTCCAGATTCGAAGCATCAACGACGTTGATAAACATGTCAGCTTCACTACTCAGTATGTAGTGGCAGGCAATTTGTTCGTCAATCGAAGTTTGTTCAGAAATGGTAGTAAGAGAATAAGTACCGGGAAGGTCTACAAGGTCTATTTCATGATTTTGGGTGAAAAAATGCCCGGTTTTACGTTCAACTGTAACCCCAGACCAGTTGCCGACTCGTTGTCGGGAGCCTGTAAGTTGGTTAAATAAAGTGGTTTTCCCAGAGTTGGGATTACCGATCAAACCTATAGTTAATTGCTTCATCATACTTTTTACTGATCAGGAATATTGCACGTCATTACATTCAGCCTGGATTGTACTGAACTTAGACTTCATTCTGCTGGATTTACTGCTAATGTAAGGAATGCTAAGTCTTTTTTACGGAGAATTAAATTGACTCTGCGTGTTTCTATTTGAATGGGATCGCCCAATGGTGCTACCCGGATGACCTGAAATGTGGAACCGGGCAACATTCCCAGAGACAATAACTTCTGTCTGTATGCTGGATTTATCTGTGGAAAGAATCCCAGAATTTTATAGCTTTGATTTGGAGTCAATAACATATAACATTCCGTTAAAATTTGAAAGTTAGTGATTATGAGAATTATTATCCTCAATAAAGCAAAATTCACAAGAAAAAAGTACATTAATTATTTTGAATTAAAGTACTAATGAGAATAATATGCAATACCAATTCTATGTGTCTGTCACGAATGATGATGGAATAAATTGATATTAATCAGTTTAATGGTGATTTTATTGAAATTAAAGTTATGTAAAGAATGTTGGGGGGAACTAATAACAAGCTCCAATAAGAAATGAAGCTTGTTGATATTTATTTTTCCTATGAATTCTTCAAATGTATTTTGTTTTATTCATTAATTTTTGGGTGGATGAAGCAGGTCACTTAATGGCACTGGAACACGGGCATCATCCTGGTGTTCACTCCAAAGTGTTGAGTCATATACCCACCATGCTTCAATTTTCAATTCGTAGAAACGGCGTATCGCATTACCATAATAATCAGTAATAGGACGGGCTTTTTTCTTTCTGATATTCTCATCAGGATAAGTTTTCAGGAAAAAGTAATCATATGTTTCTTGTAATTCGTCGTCGGGGACTTGATAGGCATGGCCAATGAATTGAGAGCCTGCGAGTATCAACGTTGAGTCAGGCATGGTGATGCTGCTGTATATTGTCCCGCTGACACAAGGGTTCATGCACAGTTCCTGAGAATGTCGGGTATCTTGTTTTGAATACCAAATTAAACTTAATGGATTATATTTAGGAATGTAAAAGAGTGTTGATGACCAAACTGATTCTGCGTCTGGATCATTAGTGGCAAGGTTGAAAAATCTTATATTGCTGAGTAACTCAAAACTGCTTTGGACATATTTATTCATAAATTATTCCTTAACAATTTAATTTTTTGCTATGTTTTTAATTAAATTAAATAAATTACCATTATTATGGTGTTTATTATTATGAAATATATTGATTATTAAATGTGTTGCGTGATGAATTATACGGGTTATTTATGAGGAACGTCAGCCGTTATCATCTATTTAAATTTATTATATTGCTAATAAAATAAAGTTATCACAATGAAGGTTATGGTTTTTTTATGTATATGATTGAGAAATATTTTCAGAAATAGAAATAAGACTATATTAATTAAACTTCGTCTTATCTACCAAAATAAACTGACCCTTTTGGGTCAGTTCAGGAGATAATTTATAGAAAGAGATTAACGTTTTTTATCAAGAGCGGCAGCCAACGCATCACTCATGATACTGTTGGTCAATGGTACGGAATTTGATGAACGGAGATTATGGCGACCTTTGCCATTTTTGCCGCGTTCATTGCTATTACGTTCATGTCGATTGCCACCCTGCGTGTTGCCACGGCGAGCTGATGCTTCGCCCAGCTGTTCATCAAGGCGCATAGTGAGGGCAATACGTTTACGGTTCAGGTCAACATCCATCACTTTGACTTTCACAATATCACCTGTTTTCACGACAGTGTGTGGATCTTCCACAAAGCGATCGGATAGGGAAGAGATGTGCACTAATCCATCCTGATGCACGCCAATATCAACGAAAGCACCGAAGTTGGTGACATTGGTGACAGTGCCTTCCAGAATCATACCTGTTTGCAGGTCATTCATTGTTTCAACACCGTCGGCGAAAGTGGCTGTTTTGAACTCAGGGCGTGGGTCACGACCGGGTTTTTCCAACTCTTTCAGGATATCGGTTACTGTCGGAATACCGAATTTTTCAGTTGTGAAATCCTGAGCCTTTAAATTGCGCAGAGCGGCTGGATTGCCCATCAGTTCCGGCAGAGTCTGTTCTGTTATTGTCAGAATTTTTTCAACGACCGGATAGGCTTCCGGGTGAACGGTGGAAGCATCCAGCGGGTTATCACCCTGATTTATGCGCAGGAAGCCTGCACATTGCAGGAAGGCTTTTGGTCCAAGCCGTTGAACTTTCAGCAATTCTCCACGGTTGTTGAAACGACCATTCTCGTCACGCCAATTCACGATATTTTGGGCAACAGAACGAGTCAGGCCGGCTACACGAGTCAGCAAGGAAACTGATGCAGTATTCAGGTCGACACCAACACTGTTCACACAGTCCTCAACTACCGTATCCAGTTTTTTGGCAAGCAGGGTTTGGCTGACATCGTGCTGATACTGGCCGACACCAATGGATTTAGGATCGATTTTCACCAGTTCCGCCAGGGGATCTTGCAGACGGCGGGCGATGGAGACAGCACCACGCAGAGAAACATCTAAATCAGGGAATTCTTGTGCGGCCAGCTCTGAAGCGGAGTAAACAGATGCGCCAGCTTCACTGACCACGACTTTCTGCGCAGTGACGTCAGGATACTGTTTCTGAACATTAGCAAAGAAGCGTTCTGTTTCACGGGATGCAGTACCATTACCGATGGCTACCAGGTCAACATTGTATTTGGTACACAAAGCTGCAACGGCGGCTGCTGCTTTGTTTTCCTGACCAGTATGCGGGTAAATGGTATCCGTAGCGAGCAGTTTGCCTGTCGCATCTACGACTGCAACTTTTACTCCTGTGCGGAGACCCGGATCTAATCCCATTGTGGAGCGCATACCCGCAGGTGCTGCCATCAACAGATCATTCAGGTTGCGGGCGAAAACGTTGATCGCTTCATTTTCAGCTTTTTCGCGCAGCGTCCCCATCAGTTCGGTTTCCATATGCAACAGCACCTTAATGCGCCATGTCCAGTTCACGACAGCCTTGCGCCAATTATCAGCCGGCGCGTTATTCAGGCGCAGGTTCAAATGCTCTGTGATGATCTGTTCGCAATAACTTTCCTTAGATGCTTCTTCAAATTGAGGATCGGCATTCAGGGACAGTTGCAGGATACCTTCATTGCGTCCGCGGAACATGGCAAGGGCGCGATGGGATGGTACAGAGGCGATGGCTTCATGATGGTCAAAGTAATCGCTGAATTTGGCACCTTCTTCCTCTTTACCTTCAACAACTTTGGCAACCAGATGTGCATTTTTCCACAAATATTCACGTATTTTCACCAATAAAGCGGCATCTTCAGAAAAACGTTCCATCAGGATATAGCGGGCACCATCCAGTGCGGCTTTGGTATCTGCAACACCTTTGTCAGCGTTAACATAAGCAGTTGCAGCCGATTCCGGTTCTTGCTGTGGGTCTTGCCACAGCAGATCCGCCAATGGTTCCAGCCCGGCTTCAATGGCAATCTGCCCACGGGTACGGCGCTTAGGTTTATAGGGCAGATAGAGGTCTTCCAGTTCGGTTTTGCTCAGTGTGGTATTAATGGCTTCAGCCAGTTCATCCGTTAATTTTCCCTGTTCTTCAATGGATTTCAGGATAGTCTGGCGACGGTCTGACAGTTCGCGCAGATAACCAAGGCGGTTTTCAAGCTGGCGAAGCTGTGTATCATCCAGACCACCGGTGGCCTCTTTACGGTAACGGGCAACAAAGGGAACAGTATTTCCTTCATCAAGTAAGGTAATGGCTGCCAGGACTTGTTGTGGTTGAGCCTGTAGCTCACCAGCAATGATTAGACTTAAAGATTCATTCATGGTCTGTTTTCTTTAACTTTCTCAGCGCCTGTAGATATCAGCAGACAGTGCCAAATTTATCTGATCTACCCTTCATTCAAGTTGCTTTTTGATGGCAGCAACTTGAAATCCATTAAGTACAGATGCTGACAGGGTTCAAACTTGACACCATTATATACGCACAGAGCGCGATAATTTCCAGTTTATGCCTTTTATCTTTCAGGTTACCTGTTTTTTGGCTGTTACTTGTTGTTGTGATGCAACTCGAAATCTATCAGGTATAGCACAATATTTCTGTCAGGTTGCGACAGAATTCATCGAATATCTGTACGGTTAAGATATAGTACTGCGCCATTAATCATATTTTCTCAAGTGGGGTTTTCATGGGCAAAAGTAACTACATTACCCGAGAAGGCTGGCTGGCGCTTGATCAGGAACTGAAGTATCTCTGGAAAATTGAGCGCCCAAAAGTTACTCAGGCTGTATCTGATGCAGCCGCATTGGGGGATCGTTCAGAAAATGCAGAATATATTTATGGTAAAAAAAGGTTAAGGGAAATTGACCGCCGTGTGCGTTTTTTATCCAAGAGATTGGATGTTCTGCAAATTGTGGATGCTGATCCGCGGCAGGAAGGAAAAGTTTTTTTTGGGGCCTGGGTTAAAGTCGAAAACGAAAACGCTGAAGAATATATTTTTCGCTTAGTGGGGCCGGATGAATTTGACCCTGGCAAAAAATGGATTTCAATTGATTCACCTGTGGCAAGGGCGCTGCTTGGTAAGCAGGTCGATGATGAAATTACCGTCATGACACCTAATGGTAAAGTGGTTTACTGGATATTGGAAATTAGTTACCAGCCATTGGAAGCATAAAAATTAGGTGCAAATGGAGACAGGAAAACAAGGATGAAAAACAGAAACATAAGCAATTATTGTCAATATTATAAATATTCCTGGAATACATGACCTTAGTGTCTTTTAGAGCATGGGATTTCTGTGAGAATAATGGATATTGCGAGCATGGAACATCTTGGGAGCTGAAACATGCAAGAGAGTTATAAAATCCTTGTTGTTGATGATGATATGCGTTTACGCGTATTGCTAGAGCGCTATTTGTCGGAGCAGGGTTTTCAAGTTCGTTGTGTTGCAAATGCAGAGCAGATGGATCGCTTGTTGACCAGAGAATCTATTCAATTGATTGTTCTGGATTTAATGCTGCCGGGCGAAGATGGGTTATCTATCTGTCGAAGATTGAGAAGTCAGCATAACCCGATCCCCATCATTATGATCTCCGCGAAAGGGGAAGAAGTTGATCGGATTGTTGGTCTGGAAATCGGTGCGGATGATTACCTTGCAAAACCTTTTAACCCGCGGGAACTATTGGCACGTATCCGTGCTGTCCTGCGCCGTCACTCTAATGAATTGTCTGGTGCTCCGACACCGGATAACGCGATAGTCACCTTTGGTAAGTTTAAGCTGGATCTTGGAACTCGTGAAATGTTTCATAAAGATGAACAACTGTCCCTGACCAGTGGTGAATTCTCTGTACTGAAAGCATTGGTATCTCATCCCCGCGAACCTTTATCACGGGATAAGCTGATGAGTCTGGCACGAGGCAGGGAGTACGGTGCTATGGAGCGTTCCATTGATGTGCAGGTTTCCCGTTTACGTCGTTTGATTGAAGAAGATCCCGCCCATCCTCGTTATATCCAGACTGTTTGGGGGTTGGGGTATGTTTTTGTTCCTGATGGTAGTAAAGAATAACTGGAAGAAAGCATGAAAAGATTCAGGCTCCCGCTGCACGGTGTATTCCCCCGTGCTCTGTATTGGATATTGGTGATGCTGTGGGGCAGCCTGACGGTCAGTTATCTGGCTGCTTACCTACTATTATCATAGCTGGAAAAAATATTATTTATCAGTATGTTAAATTATATCCTCATCAGTGTGTTGACGACAGTATTATCAGTTTCTACGGCATTCTGGTTTTACCTGCGTGCCCAAAAACAGCCCTTAACTGCCATACAGCAAGCAATAATAAAAATGGGAAAAGGGAAAATCGTTACGCCATTACCTGAATCGGGAGCACCTGCCATCCAGTCAGTTATCCGGGCATTTAATCAAATGTCGGTGAGGGTTAAATCATTGGAAGATGAGCGTGTCATATTTATGGCAGGCATAAGCCATGACTTACGCACTCCACTGACTCGTATACGGTTAGCGATCGAAATGATTGGTGGAGAAGATGATTTTCTGCGTGAGTCGATCAATCGTGATATTGAAGAGTGCGACACCATCATTAATCAATTCATTAATTACCAGCGGTCTGGGCTGGATGCCATAATAGTCCGCTGTGAATTAAATCAACTTATTGAAGACGTGATTGGTGCAGAAAAAGCAGTAATGGCAGAGAAGACGAGCGCAGAAAATAATAGTGCCGGAAAAAATATTGAAGATAACCTGTCCGCTGCTCCTGTTTTTATTATGGCTAATCCACTTTCAGTTAAACGTGTTCTGGCGAATATGTTCACTAATGCTCATCGCTATGGCAACGGCTGGATCCGCATCAGTAGTGGGGCTACTGAACAGTTTGGCTGGTTTCAAATAGAAGATAATGGGACAGGTATAACACAAGAAGAAGCAGCGACTTTGTTTCAGCCTTTCAGGCAGGGAAAACAGAGTTACAGTAATAAACTCGATCATCATAATAGTGGCGTCGGCTTGGGGCTTGCTATTATCCGCCTCATTATCGACAAACATGACGGTTATCTTGATGTGGGCAGAAGTGAGAGAGGTGGGTTATCCATTCGCGCCTATATTCCATTGGCGACCGAATCATTAGTCATAGAACCATCAGCCATAGATGACAAGTTATGACATTGCATTGATGAAATTCAGGCTATGGGATATGAGTATGAATGAGATAGTAGCGGGAATTTCTGAATGACTGTCATAAAAATGTCATAATTCATACATTTTACTGTCATTAAGTTGACTTATTTTTCCCTCCTGAACCATTTTTTATCTAAAAACCAGATTGTCGACATTGTTGAAAGTTGTTTTTAATGAATGATGTATATCTCAGCAGGAGGGTGTATGAAATCAATGCGTATCACCGCGGCAGGCATCATGGTAACAGTATTTGCTATGACGTCTTTGTCTTCATTTGCTGCAACTACCTTTGTTGCAACGACCAGCTTGACGGGAGCTGGTGCGACATTCCCGGCACCGATATATACCAAGTGGGCAGATTCTTATCAAAAAGAGACGGGTAATAAAATCAATTATCAGGGGATTGGTTCTTCTGGTGGTGTAAAACAGATTATTGCCAACACGGTTGATTTTGGTGCCTCAGATGCCCCACTTACTGATAACAAACTGGCTTCTGAAGGTTTATTCCAGTTTCCGACCGTGATTGGCGGTATTGTGCTGGCGGTAAACCTTCAGGGTATCAAATCCGGCCAATTGGTATTAGATGGCAAAACCCTCGGTGACATCTATTTGGGAACCATCAAAAAATGGAATGATCCCGCCATTGCGAAATTGAATCCGGATCTCAAATTACCTGATCAAAATATTGTGGTGGTTCGCCGTGCGGATGGTTCCGGTACTTCCTTTGTTTTCACCAGCTACCTGTCCAAAGTCAACAGCGACTGGAAAGCAAAAGTCGGGGCAGGTTCTACAGTGAAATGGCCGATCGGACTGGGCGGCAAAGGTAATGATGGCATTGCGGCGTTCGTCCAGCGTCTGCCCGGCTCCATTGGTTATGTTGAATATGCTTATGCGAAACAAAATAATCTCGCCTATACCAAGTTGGTAGCCGCTGATGGAAAAGTTATCGCGCCTACCGAAACTAATTTCAGTGCGGCAGCAAAAGAGGCGGACTGGAGCAAAAGTTTCGCACAGGATTTAACTAATCAACCCGGCGAAAATGCATGGCCGATCACTTCAACGACGTTCATCTTAATTCATAAACAGCAGAAAAATACCACACATGGGGTAGAAGTCCTGAAATTCTTTGACTGGGCCTACGAGAAGGGCAGTGAGCAAGCGAAGGCACTGGATTATGCTGTGTTGCCAAAAGCCGTCATTGAACAGGTACGTGCAGCCTGGAAAAATGACATAAAAGATAAGCACGGTAATGCATTGTATTAATAATTCGTTGTATCAGTGATGTTATTGAAGGGAAATAACCCAAATGGAAACTGAGCGCATGGCTGAACATACTATACATAGAAGAACTATGCATAGAAAAGCTATACATAGAAAAACCATGCATAAGACAGTACAGAAAGCACCAGGTAAACACGGTGATATTATTTTCAGTACGCTGGTCAGGCTGGCGGCTCTGATGACGTTATTTCTGTTGGGAGGCATTATCATCTCGCTGCTCATTGCTGCCTGGCCGAGCATGCAGACGTTTGGTTTTACTTTTCTATGGAATAAAGATTGGGATGCACCTGCGGGGATCTTCGGTGCATTAGTACCGATTTATGGCACATTAGTGACCTCATTGATTGCCCTGATTATTGCCGTTCCGGTCAGTTTTGGCATCGCTCTGTTTTTGACAGAGCTGGCACCAAACTGGCTGAAACGGCCGCTTGGTGTGGCAATTGAATTATTGGCGGCGATCCCGAGTATCGTTTATGGCATGTGGGGGCTGTTTGTCTTTGCCCCGCTTTTTGCCACCTATTTCCAGCAACCTGTCGGTGATGTGTTGTCGAGTATTCCTGTCGTAGGAGAACTGTTTTCCGGCCCGGCTTTCGGCATTGGTATTCTGGCTGCGGGCATCATTCTTGCCATCATGATTATTCCCTATATCGCTTCTGTGATGCGCGATGTATTTGAGCAAACGCCCGTTATGATGAAAGAGTCGGCTTATGGGATTGGCTGTACAACATGGGAAGTGATTTGGCATATCGTCCTGCCTTACACCAAAAATGGGGTAATCGGCGGTGTGATGCTGGGCCTGGGGCGTGCTCTGGGAGAAACCATGGCAGTGACTTTTATTATCGGCAATACCTATCAACTGGACAGCCTCTCCCTCTATATGCCGGGAAACAGCATTACTTCAGCATTGGCAAATGAATTTGCCGAAGCGGAATCTGGTCTGCATACCTCTGCGTTGATGGAACTGGGGCTGATTTTATTTGTGATCACTTTTATTGTTCTCGCGTTATCAAAATTGATGATCATGCGTCTGTCCGGGAACGAGGGACGTTGAAATGGTAAGAATTGATAAACGCCATAGGTTGCAAGCCTGGCGGCGTCAGAAAAATCATCTCGCCCTGTTTCTGTCTATGGCAACAATGGCGTTCGGTTTGTTCTGGCTGATTTGGATTTTGATCTCCACAATCACTAAAGGCATTGATGGTATGTCTCTGGCATTATTTACCGAAATGACGCCACCGCCCAACACAGAAGGAGGCGGGCTGGCAAACGCCATTGTTGGCAGTGGACTCCTGATCTTCTGGGCAACGGTGTTCGGTACGCCATTGGGAATTATGGCGGGTATTTATCTTGCTGAGTATGGCCGTCGTTCTCCGCTGGCTGAGGTGATCCGCTTTATCAATGATATCCTGCTTTCTGCCCCTTCCATTGTTGTAGGGCTGTTTGTTTACACGGTCGTTGTGACAAAAATGCAGCATTTCTCCGGTTGGGCAGGGATCATCGCGCTGGCTCTGTTACAAATCCCGATTGTTATCCGCACAACGGAAAATATGTTGAAACTGGTGCCGGATAACCTGCGTGAAGCAGCTTATGCACTGGGAACACCGAAATGGAAAATGATCTCCGCCATTACGTTGAAAGCTTCAATATCGGGCATTATTACCGGTGTGTTACTGGCCATTGCCCGTATTGCAGGGGAAACCGCCCCATTGTTATTCACCTCGCTTTCCAACCAGTTCTGGAGCACTAACCTCAGTCAGCCAATTGCCAATCTGCCTGTCACCATATTCAAATTTGCTATGAGTCCATTCTCTGACTGGCAGCAACTGGCATGGGCCGGGGTTTTACTGATTACCTTGTGTGTACTGTTGATTAATATTTTGGCGCGGTTGTTATTTGCCAAGAAGAAATTCTGATATTAGAGGTACTGATATTGAAGAGAGAAACGTTGATGAGTAAAGCCAATGATGTTGCAGGAAGTAAGATTCAGGTACGTAATCTGAATTTCTATTATGGCAAATTCCATGCACTGAAAAATATTACGTTGGATATTGCACAGAATAAGGTAACTGCTTTCATTGGTCCGTCAGGATGTGGCAAATCAACATTACTGCGTACTTTTAACAAAATGTATGAACTGTATGGAGAACAGAAGGCAGAAGGCGAGATCCTGCTGGATGAAACGAATATTCTGACCGATAAACAGGATATTGCCTTGTTACGAGCCAAAGTAGGCATGGTTTTTCAGAAGCCGACGCCATTTCCGATGTCGATTTACGACAATATCGCTTTTGGCGTGCGTTTGTTTGAAAAACTCTCAAGAGCTGAGATGGATGAGCGAGTCCGGTGGGCGCTGACAAAAGCCGCATTGTGGAACGAAACCAAAGATAAGTTACACCAGAGTGGTTACAGCCTGTCCGGAGGTCAGCAGCAGCGTTTGTGTATTGCCCGTGCTATCGCTATCCGCCCGGAAGTTCTGTTACTGGATGAGCCTTGCTCTGCTCTCGACCCGATTTCTACAGGACGTATTGAAGAACTGATCAGTGAACTGAAATCGGAATATACCGTAGTGATCGTTACACACAATATGCAGCAGGCGGCACGTTGTTCTGATTATACGGCTTTTATGTACCTCGGTGAGTTGATTGAGTTCAGTGACACTGACATCTTGTTCACCACACCGAAAATGAAGCAGACCGAAGATTATATTACTGGTCGTTATGGTTGATATGGGCAGATACGAGGTAGCATAAAGATGGACAATCTGAATTTCGGCAAGCACATTTCTGGTCAGTTCAATGCTGAACTGGAACATATCCGTACTGAATTAATGGCAATGGGTGGTGTGGTAGAAGAGCAGCTCAGTAAGGCGATTCTGGCGATGCACAATCAGGATAAACAGTTAGCCCAACAAGTCATTGAAGATGACCAGAAAGTTAACATGATGGAAGTGGCGATAGATGAAGCCTGTGTTCGTATCATTGCCAAACGCCAGCCTGCTGCAAGTGATCTGCGCCTGATAATGGTTATCTCAAAGACTATTGCTGAGCTGGAGCGTATTGGTGATGTTGCGAATAAAATTTGTCAGACGGCGCTGGAGAAATTTTCTCATCAACAGCAACCGTTGCTGGTCAGTCTGGAATCTTTGGGCTGGCATACCATTCGGATGCTGCATGATGTGTTGGATGCTTTTGCCCGTATGGATTTGCAAGAAGCCATTCGTATCTATCGTGAAGATAAAAAAGTAGATCAGGAATATGAAGGCATTGTGCGCCAGTTAATGACTTATATGATGGAAGATCCACGTACTATTCCAAGCATCATGACCGCACTTTTATGTGCCCGTTCTATTGAACGTATTGGCGATCGTTGTCAGAACATTTGTGAATTTATCTTCTATTACGTCAAAGGACAGGATTTTCGCCATGTTGGGGGCGATAAACTGGAAGAATTGCTTACTAAAGATGAATAATTTTTATGATTGAAACAGAGGTATGCTCTTAAGTGCCGGTAAAAGCTCACTTAAAAATATTATTCCAAAAAGATATAAATATAGTATTTTATATTATTTCAAGTGCTATGACGAAATTGATAGTTTTTATTGGACAATAAATAATTATTAACAACTTAACAACAGGGGGTGTCCAATGAAATTCCGCAATCAGTCTCGGATAGCAGTGACTGCATTACTGACCAGTCTGGTATTAGTTTCTGGCGTAGCGAAAGCAGACAAACTTGATGATATAAAAAAAGCGGGGACGGTTCGTATTGCGGTATTCGACAGTAATCCCCCTTTTGGTTTTATCGATCCTAAAACGAAAAAACTTGCTGGTTATGATGTGGATATCGCCAATGCAATCGCCAGTGACCTGGGCGTGAAACTGCAATTGCGCCCAACCAATCCCGCAAACCGTATTCCACTACTCTCTTCCAAGAAAATTGACTTAATCGCTGCTAACTTCACGATCACTGATGAACGAGCAAAACAGGTAGATTTCTCCATTCCTTATTTTGCCACAGGGCAAAAATTCATTGCCCGAAAAGGTGTCCTGACTAATCCGGATGATATCGCCAAATTGCGTATCGGCGCGGATAAGGGAACTGTACAGGAGATTACACTGCGTGAGCGTTATCCGACTGCGAAAGTTATCTCTTATGACGATACCCCGCTGGCATTCGCGGCGTTGAGAAATGGTAATGTTCAGGCGATCACTCAGGATGATGCAAAGCTGGTGGGTTTATTGGCAAATGTTCCTGAAGCGCAAAAAGCAGATTTTGAAATATCACCTTTCAGTATTACCCGCGAATATCAGGCTGTAGCGGCTTCAAAAGGAGAAACCCGGTTGGTTGAAGCGATTAACCAGACATTGTTGAAACTGGAGAAAGAGGGTGAAGCAGAGAAAATTTATAATCGTTGGTTTGGCCCTGACACAAAATCTGCCCAGCCGCGTGGTGATTTTAAATTTGCTCCATTAAATAGTCAGGCAGCGGACTAACACACATCTGGGAAAATGATATCGGAAACCAGCCCCGTCTTTGTGCGGGGCTTTGCCATTTGTTATGGTGAATAATATGTTTGAGCAATTTATTGATGAGTACTTATTGGCTCCTGAATATCTGCAATGGCTCTGGCAAGGGTTCTTGATTACATTATGGATCTCTGCCTGCACCATTGTTTCTTCCACCTTACTGGGTTTTGTGATTACGGCAGCGCGGGACAGCCAGATCAAGCCATTGCGTTGGTTGATTACGGTGTACACCTCGGTATTCCGCAATACCCCATTGCTGGTACAACTGTTTTTCTGGTATTTCGCTTCCGGCCAGATTTTGCCTCAAGATGCCATGATCTGGCTGAATACCCCTCATGAGATGACAATTGCAGGTTTTACTCTGGAATGGCCTTCATTTGAGTTTCTGGCTGGATTTATCGGCCTGACACTCTATTCCGCGCCTTTTGTGGCAGAAGAGTTAAGAGCCGGAATACAGGGTGTTGGACGCGGCCAAAAATATGCTGCCCACGCATTGGGCTTAACTGGCTGGCAGGCTATGCGCCATGTCGTACTGCCACAGGCATTGAAGATTGCTATGCCGCCACTTTTGGGGCAGTACATGACTATCGTCAAGAATTCATCATTAACAATGGCGATTGGTGTCGCTGAACTTTCCTATGCTTCCCGTCAGGTAGAAACACAGTCTCTGCAAACATTTGAAGCGTTTGGCGTGGCGACAGTACTCTACATCGCCATTATTGCTGTGATGGAAGGTTGGGGGCAATGGCGTCAGCAGAGAATACTGGCAAGAGGGTACTGATATGGACTTTACTGTTATAGCAGAAAACTGGCGCTATTTGTTGTTGGGAACGTTTCCAGACGGGCCGTTGGAAGGCGCAGCTTTGACACTGATGATAAGTATTATGGCCGGAGTGATCTCCATCGTCTTAGGGACAGTGGCAGGAGTCGCATTGGCGATGTTGCGTGGTTTTTGGGTAAATTTGCTGGCAGCGATACTGGGATTTTTTCGTGCTATTCCGGTTATCATGCTGATTTTCTGGACTTATTTCTTGTTGCCAGTGGTTTTGGGTATGGAAATACCTGAAATCACTACTGTAGTTTGTGCGCTGGCGTTGATCACTTCTGCTTATCTGGCTCATGGCGTCAAAGCGGGTATTCTGGCGATTGGTGAAGGCCAATGGCGTGCAGGGCTGTCTTTGGGTTTCAATCGTTGGGAAGTATTGTGGCATATCGTTCTGCCACAGGCATTGCGTATGATGGTGCCTTCGTTTATCAACCAATGGATTGCGTTAATCAAAGACACTTCATTAGCTTATATTGTCGGAGTAGCGGAACTGTCATTTTTGGCGACACAGGTTAATAACCGCAGTATGGTTTATCCGATGGAAGTCTTTTTATTTATTGCGTTAGTTTATTTTGTGATGTGTTTGTCACTGGAATTAGCCGCTAACTATGTCGCTCGCCATTTTTCGGTAAGACGTGAGAAAACAGCATTCTTGCGATTTTGGGGTATACCCGACAGGCTTCTAATTATATTTAGACGGCCAGTGAATGGCTCTTCAGAAACTTGTTAGCTCTATGTTTGTAACCACGGTATCTGGAACAAAGTGAAGGTAACAAAGAGACAACTTAAAAAAATTGCATAAATTTATCCCAACTAAATCATATTAGTTGGGATTTTTACTAGTGATATATTCCGGAAAGGAACGATTTTATTTCAGCGCTTAATATGGCTTGGTATTTTTCCCTGTCGAACCCGGCAGGATCCTGTGATGGAGGAAAATTAATACTCTTCATATGTGATGGAAATGGGCTTTGAAAAGAGTGGTGCCCTGCATTTGTGACAGTTTTATGCACAACATTAGTATGGTTTTCAATAACTGATGTACACAATATGTCAGATAAATGGTCTTTTTCCGCAGTTAACAATAATATTGGAACATTGACTCTATTTAAAGAATCTTTGTAATTAAACCATCCACATGCCGGAGCTAATAATATAAGTGAACTGATTCGGTTATCATACGGAACGGTAATTTCTTCAATCGATTGACTACTTGTTTTATCTGGAATGGCAACAGGTATACCACCACTGATAGCAAGGGCTGTATATCCTCCCATTGAATGCCCAATTAATGTTATTTTGTTTTTTAATAAATGGTTACTCACCAACTCATTATTAACGATATGATCAATAACTAACTTGATATGTCGGGGCCTGTTTTCTAAATTGGCTAATGTCGCAGCCAGAGAATCATCAAAATAACAATTCCCCGGATGTTCTAATGCTAATACGGCATACCCGGATTTAACAAGTGAGCACATAAGCTCCCGATAAGTGAGAGATGAGCCGCCACTACCATGGGATAAAACAATTAAAGGTATTTTGTTCCCGTAAATTGAGGCGTTCATCGCAACAGAGATATCATAAGGTCCGAATTTTTCTGATTTACCAATTTCCCGTGTTGGATAAAAAAAGTGAATCGGTATAAATTTACCTTGCTTATCATCATAAACTTTACCATTGATACATCCTATGTTTAACATGATATTTCCTATTTTTTCTGTTTAGGTGAGAGGTTATTTCTGTGATTATATATCAGGTACTTCCTGTATTATAATTCTAATGTATATATACCCGTCGTCTTTCAAGTTTCAGCTTTTTTGGTTACGCTCACTCACCCCAGTCACATAGTTATCTATGCTCCTGGGGATTAATGAGAGGCTCCTGCCTCTCACCGGAGGCCAGCCTTTGGCTGTGCAAATTCGTTCCCTTGTCGTCGCGCTGCATCTTGAAATCCATTCGGTATATGAAGGAAATAGAAGTGTGAAAATATCTTGAAATAAGAGGTAAAAAAGAGCAAGAAAGCAGAGGTCAAAATCAGGGCTAACACATCAGAGTTTTAGATTTTATATATGGTGGATTTGCCTGTTGAATTAATGCCCCATCGTTGTGGTAGGGAATATATTTATCTTACTTAAAAAAAACACAAGTGGTATTACTTGACAATTAATGCTTTTTATAAAGAAATAAAATTATTTTATATGTAAAATGAGTGTTTATTGTATAATTTATATGGGTGTTTTCTTATTTGAATTTCTGGTATAACAGGGTAGGTAAATAATGATAATAGGTTAATATAATATGGCAAATTCGATCTATGTCACAATTAAAGGGAAACTTCAGGGATTGATTTCTCAAGGATGTTCTACATTGGATTCCATTGGTAATAAATTTCAGCTGGGACATGAGAATCAGATTTTTGTACTACAATTTAATCATGGTATTTCTCGAATGCAGAATGTTGCTCACCAACCGGTTAAGTTTGTCAAGCCCTTAGATAAATCATCACCGTTACTATTGATGGCAATTTCAAACAATGAAGAACTGGATCTGATGTTTGACTTTTACCGAACTTCGCAAGCTGGTGGGCAAGAGCGTTATTACTCTGTTAATTTAAGAAATGCTAAGTTATTAAATGTTAATGTTCAATATCCACACTCTGTTAATCATAATGATCGGCAGCCAGAAGAGATTGTTGCAGTTCAATATAAGGATATTGTTTGTCAACATCATATCGCTGGTACATCAGGATATTGTGTTTGGGAAGAAACAGTTTATTAAGTTATATAAACTAATTATATAACTTATTAACAGAGTGACTTTTATATAATTAATTTACTTTCAGTGACGATAAATATTATTTAATATCAGTTTAATAAAGTAAATTATGTTGTTTGAAATACCTGAAAAATAATATATATATTTAGATACTGGCGTAATCACTAAGTGATAATAGGTGGTGATTAAAATGCGATTTGATAGTCTTACATCACAACTAAGAGATGAGTTTGATGAAAGTAAGTTACCTGATTTTCGGTATGCTTATCAGTTGAGAATGACACATCCTGGTGCTGCTAATATTGATTTTCAGGCTATTGCTGATGCGTTGGATTGCCACCGTGATTTTTATGGTGCTGGAATTATTTATTCGGATGGGTTATCTAAGCGTTATTTGGTTAGACCATCAAAAAGACGCGGAAACCAAACTACATCAGAGTTAACACATATTATTATCTTTAATCTAGAGGCGGCGGCAGTTACTCCAGAAGCAGAGCTGAAAAAAACGGTTTCAGAGCCTAGTTTGGTATGGGAGATTGGGTCAACAGCGCTTTCGTGTGGGGCTGCATTGGCATTTATAGTAGTTGAATTTTTTTCAGCCGCAGCAGTTCCAGCTACAATGGGGACAAGTTCAGCAGTTACTGTTTTGGCTTATAGTGGTGCTGCTGCAAGTTCTCTTCAATGTGGAAATGGCATATATAGGGTTTATCAACTTACTAATAATGGTGAGGAAGGGATAGAGCATGTTGCTTGGTTAGATTCACAGGATTGGTATGTTGCAACGACTACAATGCTGGATATAACCTCTCTCGTTTCTGGTTCAGCAGCTTTAAAGGAAGCATACCATACTTATAGAATAATGAAGTCTACATCTTCCCGTAGTGTATCAGAATGGCTGAAAAAAATGCCAAGACATGAAAGAAAACGGTTAACAGAAGAGATTATACGACATAACAATCCCGGAATTTCTAATCAAGCTATAAAAGACGCAATAAGAAGAGGAAGATATCCTAAACGTTATCCAACAGAAGAAATTCACAGGACTCTGCGAAACTATTTGATAAATTCTCTTTCTGCGGGTGGTGGTTTTTTGGGAAGTGGAATGACTGGCAGCATCAATAATCCTGAAAATATAATTAAATCAGTCGATTATGCTATTGGTGCAATTTATTCTATTGTGGATGAAAAACCAGCAGGTTATATTCAAAATGGTTATTAATGGAAAAGTGTTTTTACTGAAATTTGTATGGGATTATGAATATTCAACTTATTATAAGATGACTACAGAAATAAGGAGTAAAAAGAGAGATAAAATAACATGAACATAAAAAATATATTAACAAACAGGCAATTCAGAAGCATTATACATTTGTATAAAAATACAGATGATAGAATTGCGAATAGCGATTCTTCTCTGTCGGGTGAACTAAATACTGTTAGGATTAAAGATAAAATAACTATCAATCGCTCTTCAGAAGAAAGTGTATTGATGGCTTTGTTTCCTATACTGATTTCTATTTCTTATGTAATATTACTTTTTGTATTTTATAATTTTTATTCTTCTTCTGATGTTGCGCGTTTTCAACGTTCTGCCAGTATATTTATCATTTCTATAATCTTGTTATCGACACTTTGTGCTTACAGAGGAAACCTCTTTGCTTTAAAAACACTGAATGGGCTGAATACATTAAGTATTATTTTGGCAATGATTCTTATTCTGTTTGATTACTTTGTCCATTATATGCATCACGAATGGTATTTGTTGAATATCGTCTTTTTTAATTTTTTCTCTAATAGGATAATCATTAATAGTGAAGCGTTTTCTCAAGCTATGAAAGAAGTTCTATGGTTTAAAATAAAGAACCATATCTTGAGAAGAAAGATAGCTGGAATCGCAGAAGAAGGTACTATTGAACTTCATGATAGATCGAAGAAACTAAATTTTTTCATGATTTTTTGGCAATATTGTGTATTAAATACCAATCTCAATAATACACTTAAAGCAAGTTTTGCACTTAACCAAAGAGTAGAAAAAAATGATACTAGTCTACTGGCAGAAAAGAGATTAAATAAATATCGGGATTTATTGGACTTTGGTATTCCAAAAAAAGCATTACTGATAACATTATTTTCTACTATTTTACTAATTAAATCTTATGTAATGACTACATTTATATTGTTATCTCATTTGGATAACAAAAATGATCTGCCAATTTTATTTTTTATTGTCGCTTTGGCTTTAGTATTTGCTTTCTTATCCATTTCATTAACTCATAGGGGAATAACTTTTGGATTCAGGATGTTAACTGTAGCACGTTATCTTTTTCTTGCCCTCTTTATCTCTCTGGTGAGTTTAAAATTCGTTGCGGATATATTGGATTATAGCAATGTCTCTTTGTGTATTATTGCCGTGGATTTTTTACTGGCATTCTTTATGCTAAATACTCAATATTATAGTCAATACCTTAAGGAGCTACATTGCTTTCAGGCATGGCATAAAATGATCAGAAAAAATAGTAAACAGAGGAAAGTCATTTAATATTGAAATGCTTTCTGATGCCAAACTATTCGACCGAAAGAATCGAATAATTTGGCTGATTTTAATAATGGTTAATCGTGCTGCCTTCTTGCAAACAGAGCGATCACCACAGCGCTTAGTAGTAACAATGTTCCCGCCACGGTTAAAACTGATAGGAATGAGCTATCAAAAGCCTGTTTTGCTGCACGGATCAGTGATAAGGCGGTATCACCTTTTAAACTTTCTGCAACGATAAGTGCTTCATCAATACTATTTTGTATCGAGCTAATTTGTACAGACTCTGGTATGACAACCTCGGTCGGTAGGGTGAATGAGGCCGTATAGATCGCTACCATCAGGCTACCAAGAACAGCTATCCCAATCAGACCACCAAATTCATAGGCAATTTCCTCAATTGAAGCGGCTGTACCTGCACTGTGCTCAGGAGCATTGAACATGATGGATGTAGAAGCTGCTGTCATAGCGGCACCGATGCCAAACCCAATCATGGCAAACGCAGTTATTTGCACTAATACGCCGGATTGGAAACCGATAAGATAGCCAAAAATACCAAGTCCGGCAAAGACGAGTGAGAGCCACATAATTCTTCCGGCACCAAATCTGGGGACGGCAATACCAGCCAAAGGCCCGGCAGCAAAAGAAGCTAAGGGAATAGGCAGGATAAACAATCCCGCCTGTAAAGGTGATAAACCTACCACCAGTTGAAGCCGTTGACTGATTACAAGCTCCACTCCCACGAGGGCTGCTGTGGTAACAAAAGCCGTTGCGACTCCGGTGGCGAAACCGTAAGAACGTAACAGATTAAAGTCGATAATTGGTGCGGATGAACGGCGTTGCCGGCGAACGAACATAACTATGAAAACAATCCCGATGGCGCTGGCTATCATAGCAGTTTCCAGTGATGGTGCTTGTTTACTAATTTCCTTGATAGCCAAGGTAATGCCAATCAGCCCAATCATGATTTGGGTAGAAGCAAGCAGGTCAAATGAGCGATTCGGATTACTTTGACTTTTGTTAATGGTGATCAGAGCAAAGATAAACGTAATGATGACGATAGGGACGTTGATCAGGAAGACAGAACCCCACCAGTAATATTCGAGCAGTATCCCACCGATAACGGGGCCAAGCGCTGCTCCTCCCGAAGCAACAGCTGACCAGATGCCGATGGCAAGAGCACGTTCATTCGGATCTTCAAAAGCCTGACGGACTATTGCCAGCGTTGCGGGCATCATCATTGCTGCGCCAATGGCAAGTACCACTCGTGCACTGATCAATGTGCCAGGATTGGGAGCAAACGCGGCGATAAGTGATGCTATGCAGAATACAACCAGCCCGGAAGTAAACAGTTTTTTGGCACCAAAACGGTCACTTAACGCTCCTGTACCGGGAAGCAGGCCAGCAATGGTCAATGGATAGGCGTTCATGATCCACAATTTTTCGGTGGAAGAAGCACGCAGGTCATGTGTCAGGCGAGGCAAGGCTGTATAGAGAACAGTCATGTCGATAACGATTAGAAAAAGCGCGCTGGAAATGATAGCCAGCACGAGCCAGCGAATATTCGATTTCATGCGAGAACTCATCAATATGGTTGAGGGATTCTGTGCCGTCCAAGTCTTGACGGTACAAAGTCCTGACATTATAAATACATACGTATTGAATTAAAAGAGGGCTCCGATGGGACGACGTAAAACAATTGATCGGGAAATTTTGCTGGATGCAGCGGAACAAATCGTGACAACACATGGCGCTGCGGCTCTGACTATTGATGCAGTGGCAAAAGCGGTGGGGATCACTAAGGGTGGGGTTCAGTACAGTTTCAATACGAAGGACGCACTCATTGATGCGATGTTTGAACGTTGGGAACTGAGTTACCAAGAGCAGTTTTGCACAATAGCCGGGGAAAATCCTGATCCGCTGACAGCGGTACGTGCGCATGTTGAGGCCAGCCAGCACTCTGATGACGTGTCATCTGCAAAAGCGGCAGGTTTAATGGCTGCTTTACTTCAAACACCTGAACATCTTGAGTCAAGCCGTGCCTGGTATAATCAGTGCATAGCTGGTCTGGATACAACGACGGAAGAAGGGCGTCGGGCGCGCTTAGCTTTTCTGGCCACAGAAGGGGCATTCATCCTGCGCTTTTTTAGGTTAATGGAGATTGGTAAGGATAAATGGACGGATATTTTCACCGATATTCTTGGCATGATGCCATCCAAAAATAACGAATAAAACAGAGTCAATTAATGAGGCTTGTTAATAATGACTTTGTTATATAACTTGTTGATTTTGTTAATCGCAATCGTTTTCTTTTTTGATCCTGAAGGATAACGATTTGTTCGGATTTCCTGTAGGATAGGGCGAAAATTTCATCTTTTGGGGAATAAAATATTAATGAGCACACTCAATTCTGGCTCTGTAAATCGTCAGGGCTTACTTCAGCGCGTGTTTAAATTAGAGGAACATGGCACGACAGTTCGTACCGAGATGATCGCTGGGTTTACAACCTTTCTAACCATGGTTTATATCGTCTTTGTGAATCCACAAATTTTGTCTGTTGCAGGAATGGATATCAAAGCCGTATTTGTTACTACCTGCCTCATCGCTGCACTTGGCAGTATTATGATGGGAATAACGGCAAATTTACCGGTTGCTGTTGCTCCCGCGATGGGACTGAATGCTTTTTTTGCTTTTGTCGTAGTCGGTGCCATGGGTATTTCATGGCAGGTTGCAATGGGGGCGATTTTCTGGGGCGCAGTAGGGTTGTTAATCCTGACTATTTTTCGTATACGTTATTGGATGATAGCTAATATCCCCGTGAGTTTGCGCGTCGGTATTACCAGTGGTATTGGGCTTTTTATTGCTATGATGGGGCTGAAAAATGCCGGCATTATCGTACCGAATCCAGATACGATTGTCTCTATCGGCAATTTTGCTTCCCACAATGTCCTGTTGGGTACATTGGGCTTTTTTATCATTGCGATTTTAGCAGCACGTAATTTTCATGCAGCAGTATTGTTTTCCATCGTAATAACGACGTTGATCGGGTTTATGATGGGGTATGTGGAATATCAGGGTGTTTTTGATCTGCCACCCAGTGTAATGAGTGTTGTTGGTAATGTTGATGTGAAAGGCGCTCTGGATATCGCGTTAGCCGGAGTTATTTTTTCTTTTATGCTGGTAAACCTGTTTGATTCGTCCGGTACGTTGATTGGTGTAACCGATAAAGCCGGTATTGCTGATAGTAATGGTAAATTCCCGCGGATGAATCAGGCCCTGTATGTTGACAGCATCAGCTCAGTGGCTGGCTCTTATATTGGAACTTCTTCGGTAACCGCTTATATAGAGAGTTCTTCTGGCGTTTCTGTTGGCGGGCGTACCGGATTAACTGCTGTTGTTGTCGGTATTTTATTCCTGTTGGTGATGTTTATTTCTCCATTGGTTAGTATGGTTCCTGCTTATGCTACAGCAGGTGCGTTGGTTTATGTGGGGGTTCTGATGACATCCAGCCTGACACGGGTGAAATGGAATGATCTGACTGAATCCGTCCCGGCATTTATTACCGCTGTTATGATGCCATTCAGCTTCTCTATTACCGAAGGTATCGCATTGGGATTTATCGCTTATTGCGCTATGAAACTGGGAACAGGAAAATGGCGTGAAATTGGTTCTTGCGTTATTGTCGTTACTTTACTGTTTATATTGAAAATGGTGTTTGTGGATGCCCATTAAACACGATGCTGACTAACCTGATATTGTGTTGAGAAGAAAAAGCCTGATTGTATACTCACTTTCAGGCTTTTTTGCGGTAACTGGAAGATTATTGAAGATGTTGACTGTTTTTAGGCGCAGCAAAGCCGATGCAGACGATCTCAGGTTCCGCACTTGGCTGAGCTTGAAACGTAAATTCTTCTTTGTGGCTGATCGTTAATTCAGGCCAGGTTGTCAGTGTTTGTTGAAAGTTTTCCTGTGAGCAATCTGTTCCCCTTTTTCCTACCAGTAAAGCACCATATTTCACAATATCGCTCTCTTTAATATGGCGGTTGTATATATTGGGTGGTGTACCATTGTCTATTTCCCACGGCTGTATGGTTTGAGGGCGATAATGACTGTAAAACGTCAGCCATTGGTGCAGATATTCTCCTCCAACGTAATGCAGTGGTGTTGGGTACAATTCATTCCAGCGCTTATCAAGTTGGCGGGTAAAGGTTTTTATCCCTTCAAACTTTTCGCCAGCTCCCCGGACATTTGCCAGCATGACACTGGTATAGCCGATAAGAACCAGCACACCAAATAAGGCCAAACCTCGTAATATTCCCAGTAAGGGTTTATGAGGAGGTACGGTTATCGAACCTGCCAGTAGTGCAGGTGCTACCACCATGAATGGCTGGAGCCATTCGGTCATCCGTCCACCCTGATTAAAAGAGAACCAGACATAGATAATCAACAGGGGTAACAGAATAACGATATTAACCAGCCTGTTGGATTGTTGCTTTGGCCAGCCAATTTTTCCGCCTGACAGATAAATAATCACCCCTACGATGATGAGGGGATAGAACACCGAAAATACCGCACGTGTAGTATGCAGATTAAACCCATGCTCGATTTGGGAGTCTACCCATTTAAATGCAGAAAAATCGTTATGTGCCAGCCACCAGACGTTGGGTAATATCAGTATAAGCCACAATGCAATGGCGAGATAAAAGAGTGGTTCCCGATAATGACGCCGTACTTTGGGAGCAAACAGGGAGAGCAGAAAGACTGAACCAACGATCGCAAGTGAAGAATATTTGCCCATTGTTGCCAGCCCTGTCGCTAATGCGAATGCCAGCCACCATTTCGGATGGTCATCAATGGCTTTCAGGAAGAACAACAGTGACCACGGCCACAGCATCACCAACAGGTAATTATCGTTATAAGGAATGATATCGAAATTAATGATACCAGACAGATTGAGTGTCAGCATGGCAAGCCAGGCTAATTCAATTTTGCCTGTTAATCGGAAGGCCAGACGCCAGACGCCAAGCATGCCTATGGCAATGGCAACGAAATGGGTGAAATACCAGTAAAAGCTGAGAGAAATATGACTAATATAGATCACTGGTAACATTACAGTACCTACCAGCCACGGATTTTTCGGGGATCCCCATTCGCCATTCATGCCCCAGTTTAAGGCTTCTACAGCATCATACGGAACAGTCGGATCCAGTGAATAACTTGCTATTATCCATAAAACGGCATAACCAATGCACCAAAGATACAGAGGAATGCGATAAGAGGTATCGAAGAAACGCATAGTGATTGATGTTTATAATATTTGAGTTAAGGTAGCCTGAAATATTAGCTGAATTCGAAAGAATAAGTGAATGGCATTGGATGTTATAAGTGGATTCTGTTAGATTCCGCCGAAAATATTTTGATAACACGAGTTGAGTCACAAGCTATGAGTCAATTAAAGAAAAAATCCCCTGCAAAAACGTCAGCGGGTAAGCAAAAAAGAAAAAGTCGTGAAGAGTTGAACGCTGAAGGACGTGAGCGTAAGCGTCAGAAAAGACAGCGTGGTAATCCAGCCGGTAGCCGTCATAAAGATAACAGTAATCAGAAAAAACAGTCTGGCACAAAGCAGGAACGAGATCCTCGCATCGGCAGTAAAGTGCCGGTTCCTTTGAGCATCGGCGAAAAAGCAGCAGTAAAAAAACCAGTAGCAGAGAAGCCTAAAGCAACGCCAAAACCTCATTTATCACCGCAGGAAGAGCTGGAAATGCTGGAAAATGATGAGCGTCTGGATAGCTTGCTGGCACGCCTTGAGCAGGGTGAAAAACTCTCTCAGGAAGAGAATGCCTATGTCGATAGTATGCTTGATCGTATTGATGTCCTGATGGAACAGTTGGGTATTGAGCTGGAAGATGATGATGACAGTGAAAAAGAGCAGCAGGAAGATATCATGCAGTTGCTGAAAGGGAAGTAATCCCTGAGAAATAAGTCGTTCCGGTTATAAATTGTTGTGATCATAAAGGCGGGAGCATCCCGGAATATACCCAAGATAAAGTGTATAACCATAGTGTTTACATGGTATTTGCTATAGTAATTGGGTAAACTACAGTGGCTATTTGATGGGCTAAAACAGCGGAAGGAGTAAGCATGTCAGAGCAAGCCATTGTCTGGGATCTGCCTTTGATCCAAAAATACAATTATTCAGGACCTCGCTATACGTCATACCCGACAGCATTGGAATTTAACCAACAGTACGATAATACTGCATTTGCACAGGCCGCCGCACATTATCCTGATCGCCCTCTTTCCCTTTATATCCATATCCCATTCTGTCACAAACTTTGTTATTTCTGTGGCTGCAATAAGCTGGTTACTCGTCAGAAAAATAAAGCAGATGAGTATCTGCAAGCTCTGGAAAAGGAAATTACGGCACGGGCAAAATTGTTTTCCCGGAGAAAAGTCAGCCAGATGCACTGGGGAGGAGGAACGCCAACTTATCTGGACAAGGCACAGATCAGCCGATTGATGGCAATATTGCGTAGTCACTTCCACTTTCTGCCTGATGCAGAACTGTCCATTGAAATTGACCCACGTGAAATTGAACTGGATATGATTGACCATCTGCGCCATGAAGGTTTTAACCGCCTGAGTATGGGCGTGCAGGATTTCAATAAGGAAGTTCAGTATCTGGTTAATCGGGAACAGGATGAAGACTTTATTTTCGAACTGGTTAACCGGGCCCGTGAAACAGGTTTTACCTCTACCAGTATCGATTTAATTTATGGTTTGCCGAGACAGACTGCGGAAAGTTTCGCTTTCACTCTGCAACGAGTGTTGGCGCTATCTCCTGATCGTCTAAGCGTATTCAATTATGCTCACATGCCGAATTTGTTTGCGGCACAACGTAAAATTAAGGAGATTGATTTACCGGGTGCGGCACAGAAACTGGATATTTTGCAGCAAACTATTACTACCCTGACAGGTAATGGCTATCAGTTTATCGGTATGGATCACTTTGCCCGCCCTGATGATGAACTGGCTATTGCCCAGCGGGAAGGGGTACTACATCGTAATTTTCAGGGATATACCACACAAGGAGAGTGCGACTTACTGGGAATCGGTGTTTCTGCTATCAGCATACTAGGTGACAGTTATGCGCAGAACCAGAAAGATCTCAAAACCTACTATGCAGCAGTAGAGGCGCAGGAGCATGCGTTGTGGCGTGGTTTGAATCTGAGGCAGGATGATTGTATCCGCCGTGATGTGATTAAAGCGTTGATTTGTAATTTCAGGCTGAATTTTGCTGATATTGAGCAGCGCTACGGGGTGAATTTCACGGATTATTTTGCTGAAGATCTGCAATTATTGGTGCCGCTGGCGGAGGACGGACTGGTCGAGGTCACTGAAACACAGATTAAGGTATCACCGAAAGGGCGTTTGTTCATCCGAAATATTTGCATGTGTTTTGACAGTTATTTACGTAATCAGATGCGTCAGAGACAGTTTTCGCGGGTGATATGAGTTGCTATACCATTGCCATGTATCTGAATAATAATTGGTTGAAATTGATACATACATCCGACTCTGAAATATAGGGGATTATATGAGCACTGAAATGAAGCTGAATATTACTGATCTACCCGAAAGGTTGAGAGCAGTCATCAGACAAGGTCAGGCTGTTGTTATTAAGGATGGTGGTAAAGATACAGTTGAGGTAAAGGCTTATCACCGTTTTTGTGGCGGGCATGTTCCGAAGACAGTTACGAAACTTGAAAAACTCAGGGTAAAGAGATCAGTTGGTGTGCTTGTGAAACCTGAAAAACAATTAAGGCCAATTTGGTGTTTTAGTCGGAAAATTCTCTGTGCCGACAGAAGAAGAGTTTGCCAGATATGATCGTGAAATTCTTTCCATGTTTGAAGGGAAAGAATAATAATCATGCTTTATCTATTAGATACTCATATTTTGCTCTGGTATTTGGCTGAACCCTCGAAACTGAAGAAAGAAGTTAATGAATTATTGAGGGACACTGAAAATGAAATTTATTTCAGTGCTGTCAGTATTCAGGAAATCAATTATTCTAACCCCAATTCCTTCAATTTCCGCGTTATTGTATTCCTTCCCCAACCGAGTAAACGAGCGGCTTCCTGTTTATGTCCATTAGTGTGTGTCAGGGCACAGTTAAGTAAGGTACGTTCTAATCGCGGTAATATATCAGAAAGGAGATCAACCTGGCCTTCCTGTAAGGCTTTTTCTGCCCATGCAGCCAATTGCTGTGACCAATCTCCTGATGATGAAGGGAGGGAAACCGGAGGATTATTTGTTTGCTTAGAGGATTGACGTTCAATTAAATCAGTCGGTAAATCCTGCACCAGAATTTCCTTACTGGCTGCCATCACGGTCAGCCAGCGACAAACATTCTCCAACTGACGGACATTTCCAGACCATGACAGGCGCATCAGAGCGGTTTCGGTATCAGGATGTAGTGTTTTCGCTTCAACGCCCAGCTCTTTGGCTGTTTGTTGCAGAAAATGTTGTGCCAGACGGGGGATATCTTCTGCACGATCCCGCAAAGGTGGCAATTGTACGCGGATCACGTTCAGACGATGATAGAGATCTTCACGGAATTTACCCTCTTTAACCCGTTGCTCAAGGTACTGGTGGGTCGCTGCAATAATTCGTACATCAACTTTTACTGGTGCATAGCCACCTACGCGATAGAATTGCCCTTCTGCCAGAACGCGCAAAAGGCGCGTTTGGATATCCAGTGGCATATCGCCGATTTCATCCAGAAACAGTGAGCCCCCATTAGCTTGCTCAAAACGTCCGTGGCGAACCTGATTGGCACCGGTGAAAGCCCCTTTTTCGTGACCAAATAATTCTGACTCGATTAAATCTTTTGGGATTGCAGCCATATTCAAGGCAATAAAAGGGGCTGCGGCTCTTGGACTATGGCGGTGCAGAGCATGGGCAACCAATTCTTTCCCTGTGCCTGATTCCCCATTGATTAAGACGCTGATGGAAGAGCGGGAAAGCCGTCCGATAATCCGGTATACCTCCTGCATGGCAGGAGCTTCTCCAATCATTTCAGAGACTGATGACGTTATTTTAGAATTACGGGATGAGTGTTGTTGTTCCCTGGAATGACTTAGTGCACGTTCAACCAACGCGACAGTTTCATCAATATCGAATGGTTTCGGTAGATAATCGAATGCTCCGTGTTGATAGGCGCTGACGGCTGCATCCAAATCGGAATGAGCAGTCATAATGATGACCGGAAGTTGTGGATAGTTCTGTTTGATTTGATTGAGTAAACTTAATCCATCCAGACCCGGCATGCGGATGTCTGACAGCAAAACTTCGGGACAATCTTGTGATAGTGCTGCCAATACGGAATCTGCGTTTTCAAAACTGATGCACTCCATACCTGCGCCACTCAGTGCTCGTTCAAGTACCCAGCGGATAGAACTGTCGTCATCAACGATCCAGATTTTTCCTCGTTGCATGGTATCCCCTATTTCTTGATAGGCAGGTAAATGGAAAACTCCGTATGTCCCGGCCAACTGGTAAATTCGATCTTTCCAGAATGTTGATCAATAAGACTGCGGGCAATAGATAAACCTAGTCCGGTTCCTCCCTCATGCCCACTCACCATCGGGTAGAATAGCGTATCCTGAATACCGGGAGGAATACCTGGCCCATTGTCTTCAATATCAATTCTGGCCGTTAAGCGATAACGCTCACCATGTAAGGTGATTTGGAATGCTGTCCGGGTTCGTAAGGTGATTATGCCACCTTCACTACCCAATGCCTGTAAAGCATTGCGGGTAATATTCAATAAAACCTGTTCAATTTGATCAGGATAATGGGATAGTTCCGGCAGGCTAGGATCATAATCCTTGATTAATTTGACATTGTCGGGCATTTCCAGTGATACCAGTTGATAAACCCGTTCTACCACATGGTGAATGCTCTGGCGGATCTGGGCTCCGGGATGCTGTGGCCCCAATAATCGATCTACAAGGGTGCGAAGCCTGTCTGCCTGTTCGATAATGACTTGAGTATATTCTTGCAGGGAGGGATCTGGCAGTGTTTTTGCCAATAATTGTGCCGCTCCCCGTAAACCCCCCAGTGGGTTTTTGATTTCATGTGCCAGCCCCCGAACCAATTCCCGCGCAGCCGCCTGCTGTGCCTGTTGTATCTGCTCTTGGCTTAAACGGCGCTGGCTATCCATAGGAGCGAGTTCCAGCAGAATAAACTGTTCGGAAATTGGTTGGGCACTGAGCGACATAACATGTGAGTGATTGTTAATCACTAATAAGACTTCGTTATCCGTAAAACCATGCCCACGTATCAGACTGGAACGCATAAATTCCGTATCTAATGAGATATAGCTGAACAATACCGGAAGAGGAGTGCCGAATAATTTATGTGTACTTTGTGCCAGAAGTTGCATGGCGGAATGATTGGCATAGTGGATAATTAAATCATTATCCAGTACCAACACACTGTTTATCAGTGAATCAAGAATCTGTTCTGCTTTGGGAAAATCAGCCATTTCTATCCAACCTTTCAGCCTTTGCACTTTTTTGGTGCATTGTATCTTATTTGATCATGAATTGGTCACCCACTCTATCGAGAAGGAAGGTTCAGAGGGAAAAGAGCCCATCCGAAGATGGGCCAAAAGTTTCACGGCAACAAAATAAAAAGGAACAATTGTAGTGCTTTCAAGCATTACACGCTGTAATACAGTTCAAACTCCAGAGGATGTGGAGTCATACGGACGCGTTCGATTTCACTGTTCAAGACACCAATATAAGCATCAATTGCATCATCAGTGAAAACACCACCGCGGGTCAGGAATTCACGATCTGTATTCAGTGCAGCCAGTGCTTCTTCCAGAGAAGAGGCTACAGTTGGGATCTCTTGGGCTTCTTCGGCTGGCAGGTCATACAGGTTTTTATCCATTGCATCACCCGGATGTATTTTGTTGATGATACCATCAAGGCCGGCCATAAGCAGAGCAGAGAAGGCCAGATAAGGATTTGCGGCCGGATCTGGGAAACGTACTTCAATACGACGGGCTTTACTGCTGGCTACAACCGGAATACGGATAGAAGCAGAGCGGTTGCGGGCAGAATATGCCAGCATCACGGGAGCTTCAAAACCAGGTACTAGACGTTTATACGAGTTAGTGGTTGGGTTAGTAAAGGCGTTCAGGGCACGGGCATGTTTGATGATACCGCCGATATAGTAAAGAGCCAGTTCAGATAACCCGCCATATTTGTCTCCGGCGAACAGGTTGACACCGCCTTTAGCCAGTGACATGTGACAATGCATTCCGGAGCCGTTATCTCCGACCAGCGGTTTTGGCATAAATGTTGCTGTCTTGCCGAAAGCATGGGCGACATTATGTACCACATATTTATAAATCTGGGTTTCATCCGCTTTTTTGGTCATGGTGTTGAAACGAGTTGCGACTTCGTTCTGACCTGCTGTTGCCACTTCGTGGTGGTGGGCTTCCACAACCAAACCCATTTCCTCCATCGTCAGGCACATTGCTGAACGCAGATCCTGAGAAGAGTCCACCGGAGGCACAGGGAAATAGCCACCTTTAACTCCTGGGCGATGGCCTTTGTTACCGCCTTCATAGCGAGTGCCGCTATTCCAGGCTGCTTCGGTATCATCAATATGATAATAAGAACCTGAAATGGAATTGCCGAAACGGACATCATCAAACAGGAAGAATTCCGGTTCTGGCCCAAACAAAACAGTATCTGCAATATCACTTGCACTCAGGAAATCTTCCGCACGTTTTGCAATAGAGCGAGGGTCACGACCATAGCCTTGCATTGTGCCGGGTTCGAGGATATCGCAACGTATAATGAGCGTGGCATCGTCAAAGAAAGGATCAAGCATTGCGGTAGATGGATCTGGCATTAGTACCATGTCGGATTCATTGATACCTTTCCAGCCTTTGATAGATGAACCGTCGAACATTTTGCCATCTTCGAAGAAATCTTCATCAATCTGGTGGGCAGGAATGGTGATGTGCTGTTCTTTACCTTTAGTGTCAGTAAAACGTAAGTCAATAAACTTCACCTGATGTTCTTCAATCATGGACAAAACATGTTCAACGGACATATGAGTTCTCCTGGTTTACGTAGGCTGGATAAAGCACTGGCTGCCTTATCTTAAGTGGCTGATAGTGTTTTTGTATACAGCCAATTTTTATTGCGATTTCTTGCGAAAAGCGTGCCAACTTTTAAAAGTCATTGAATCTTAGTGTGTATATTTATAAATAGGCGTAAAACTCAGTAAATGGACAAAAGCACAGAGGGATCTTTAAGTATATTTGCACTAAATTGGTGAATGAAAATGATAATAGCGCACCATTTTGGTGAAAATAAATAAGGTTAAGCTGATACAGTTACTGTTATTATCACTTAAGTTATGACACGCCTATATTCAGAAAATAGATAAACTTCAAAAGTGATGCACTTCACATTTATTTCACTCTGTAGTTATAACGTGTAAAATAGCACCATATTTGTGTTAAATGAGAGTAGCGTTGCGACCTGTCACGCTGTCTGTATTTAATATTTCTTCAAATAGCTAAAACGGTAAAAATACTTGTCAATTAATAACTTAAGAAATATTGCCATTATCGCTCACGTTGACCATGGCAAAACTACGCTGGTTGATAAACTTCTACAGCAATCCGGTACATTTGATGAGCGTACAGCGGCAACCGAGCGCGTGATGGATTCTAATGATCTGGAAAAAGAACGTGGTATCACCATTCTTGCAAAAAACACCGCCATTAAATGGAATGACTACCGTATTAATATCGTAGATACCCCAGGCCACGCCGATTTCGGTGGTGAAGTAGAGCGCGTGATGTCAATGGTTGACAGTGTCTTGCTGCTGGTAGATGCGATGGATGGCCCGATGCCGCAGACTCGCTTTGTAACTCAGAAAGCTTTTGCCCACGGTTTGAAGCCAATCGTTGTTATCAACAAAGTTGACCGTCCTGGCGCTCGCCCTGACTGGGTAGTCGATCAGGTATTCGATCTGTTCGTAAATCTTGGTGCAACCGATGAACAGTTGGATTTCCCTATTGTTTACGCATCGGCACTGATGGGAATTGCCGGTAACGATCACACAGATATGGCAGAGGATATGACTCCGCTGTATCAGGCAATCGTTGAGCATGTTGAACCGCCTAAAGTTGATCTTGATGGCCCATTCCAGATGCAGATTTCTCAGCTGGATTACAATAACTACGTTGGGGTTATTGGTATTGGTCGTATCAAACGCGGAACAGTAAGACCAAACCAGAACATCACTATTGTTGATAGTGAAGGTAAGGCGCGTAATGGTAAAGTTGGTAAAGTTTTCAGCCACCTGGGATTAGATCGCATCGAATCTGACAAAGCGGAAGCGGGTGATATCATTGCGATTACCGGTCTGGGTGAACTGAACATCTCTGATACGTTGTGTGAGGTTAATGCAGTTGAAGCTCTGCCAGCGTTGGCTGTTGATGAGCCTACCGTTAGCATGTTTTTCTGTGTTAATACCTCACCTTTCTGTGGCCGTGAAGGTAAGTATGTGACCTCCCGTCAGATCCTGGATCGTTTGAAAAAAGAGCTGGTTCATAACGTCGCACTGCGTGTTGAAGAAACTGAAGATCCAGACGCTTTCCGTGTATCTGGTCGTGGTGAGCTGCATCTCTCCGTCCTGATTGAGAATATGCGTCGTGAAGGTTTCGAATTGGCGGTTTCTCGTCCAAAAGTTATTTTCCGTGAAATTGACGGCCGTAAGCAGGAGCCTTTCGAGCAGGTAACACTGGATATCGAAGAGCAGCATCAGGGAGATGTGATGCAGGCGCTTGGTGAACGTAAAGGTGAAATGCGTGATATGTTGCCGGATGGTAAAGGTCGCGTGCGTCTGGATTACATGATCCCAAGCCGTGGTTTGATCGGTTTCCGTACTGAATTTATGACCATGACTTCCGGTACTGGTCTGTTGTACGCAACCTTCAGCCATTATGATGATATCCGTCCAGGTGAAATTGGTCGTCGTCAGAATGGGGTGCTGATTTCCAATGGTCAGGGTAAAGCCGTTGCTTATGCTCTGTATGGCTTGCAGGAACGTGGTAAGTTGTTCCTTGGTCACGGTACAGAAGTTTATGAAGGCCAGATCATCGGTATCCATTCCCGCTCCAATGACCTGACGGTAAACTGTCTGACAGGTAAAAAACTGACTAACGTTCGTGCTTCTGGTACAGATGAAGCGACAACGCTGACTCCACATATCAAGAAAACATTGGAGCAAGCGCTGGAGTTCATTGATGATGATGAACTGGTTGAGGTTACACCACAATCAATTCGTCTGCGTAAACGCCATCTGACTGAAAATGATCGTCGTCGCGCAAGCCGTAGTAAAGAAGTTTAATTTCTTTTGAATAGCTTAGGGTGCTTCGGCACCCTGAGTTTTATCAGCGCTCTTCTGACCAAATTCTTCTCCCTGTCGCTTACCTGTATTGGCCTGCTAGTATTACGATTTAGTTAAATTGTTAATTGTTTCAATTATGATTACTCAATAGCGTAATTTGTCTGTTCTTTGTCGTCTTACCCTTTTTTCTTGATTAAATTATGATAAAAGTACAAAACCATAAGCACCAGTCAGGAGGGATTATGCTGTACATTTTCGATATGGGTAATGTGATTATTGATATTGATTTTAAAAGAGTACTGGCTGTCTGGAGTAACTTAAGTGGTACACCACTGGCAACGTTGACGACCAAATTTACAATGGGAGAGGCGTTTGAAAAACATGAATGTGGGCAAATCACGGATACAGAATTTGTTGAAGTGCTGTGTGATGAAATGGAGATCTCACTCAGCTTTGAGCAATTCTCTGAAGGTTGGAATGCTATTTTCATTGGCGTCAGGCAGGAAGTCATTGAGTTAATGAATAAACTGCGGGGGCAGGGGCATAGGGTTGTTGTATTATCCAACACAAATCACTTGCATCTCCAGTACTGGCAACAGCACTATCCTGAAATCACTGCATCGGCAGATTTCCTTTATCTGTCCCAAGACTTGGGAATGCGTAAACCGAATCAGGATATCTTTAAATATTTGCTTGAAAAAGAAGGTGTATCTGCTGAGCAGGCGGTTTTTTTTGATGATGTTTTGGAACATATTGATGCAGCAAAAAAATTAGGTATCAATGCCATTCATGTGACTGACAGGAAAGTCATTCCTGATTATTTTAAAACACATGACTTCTCACTTCCCAAAGCAACATAGTATCTTTCACATAACCGTTTTCATGTAACTGTTTCACGTAACAGTTAACAGGTTCTAAATGGGATGGCATCTTGGCAAGCAAGATTCTATCCCTACAGGTTACTCTATCTTTTATGGATCACTTACAAGAAAAATGATTGCATTAATTCAACGTGTAACACAGGCAAAAGTTGTTGTTGATAGCAAAACTATTGGAGAAATTGAGCAGGGGCTGCTGGTTTTTCTGGGGGTTGAAAAAGAAGATGATCAACAAAAAGCCCAACGTCTGTGTGACAAAGTAATGGGATATCGTGTGTTCAGCGATGAGCATGGAAAAATGAACCTGAATGTTCAGCAAGCTAATGGGAGCTTATTGGTTATTTCCCAATTTACCCTGGCTGCTGATACTCAAAAAGGTTTAAGACCGAGTTTTTCTGGTGGCGCTGAACCTCAAAAAGCTGACCAACTTTATCACTATTTTGTTGAACAGTGCCGTGCAACTGGTATAAAAACAGAAATGGGGCAATTTGCTGCGGACATGAAAGTGAGTCTGACAAATGACGGGCCTGTGACTTTCTGGTTGCAAGTATAATGTTGTACCCAATGGATTTCAGGATGCAGTCAACAAAGCTGTAATTTGAAAGACACCGGGTATAAGTACGTACTTTTTCGGTAGCGATGAACATAACAAAATAAGATAACCATCGTTTGCTGTATGCATTTCCTTGACTACACATGACAACACCGCAAAGAAGGGGCTGTTTCTATGTATCACCTCAGAGTACCTCAAACCGAACAAGAGCTGGAAACTTATTACCAATTTCGTTGGGAGATGCTGCGTAAGCCACTTCACCAGCCGATTGGCTCAGAAAGAGATGCTTATGATTCGATGGCTCACCATCAAATGGTGGTGGATGAAACGGGTAATCCTGTTGCTGTTGGGCGTTTATATATCAATGCAGATAGTGAAGGTGCCATCCGTTTTCTGGCTGTTGATCCTAATGAACAGCAGAAAGGGTTAGGCACACTGATTGCAATGGCATTGGAATCTGTTGCCAGACAAGAAGGTGTAAAACGGATTGTTTGCAGTGTGCGTGAGGATGCTGTTGATTTCTTTAGTAAGTTGGGATTTCAAAACCGGGGCCTTATTAATGGTGCCCAGTCGTCTCCTATTAACCACTTCTTGATGATTAAGCCTATTATGAGTCTTGATGACATCTTGCACCGCCCGGACTGGTGTGCGGAGTTGCAACAGGCGTGGTACAAGCACATTCCCTTGAGTGAAAAAATGGGTCTGCGTATTACTCAATACACAGGGCAACGTTTTATTACCACAATGCCGGAAGCAGGTAACCAGAACCCTCACCATACTATTTTTGCCGGTAGCTTGTTTTCTCAATCGACATTAACAGCGTGGGGATTGATCTGGCTGTTATTGCAGGAGCGTCAACTGGGGGGAGATATCATTCTGGTTGATGCGAATATTCGTTACCATAAACCAATTACCGGCCGTCCCAGTGCTATTGCTGACCTCAACAATATGAGCGGTGATTTAGCCCGACTTGCACGTGGCAATAAAGCGCGTGTTAAGCTGGAAGTACAAGTAAGTGGTGAACTGGGCGTGGGTAGTGTGTTCACCGGTACTTATATTGTATTGCCTGCTGAACGGCCTGTGAAAATCTGAATTGCTATAACTGGATAGCGATTCAGGTTCTGGCCTTTTCTGTGGCAGAACTGTTTTCGCTATCTTTTTGCAATTGTTCTGTTTTTTGTGATTGCTCTGTGTGAGATTGTCCTGCTTCGTCAGATTGGTTTGCATCAGATTGACCGGCAGGGCTGCTATCGGTCGTAATCACCCCTTGTTTAATGGACTGTGACTCTTTGTTGGATGACTTGTCTTCAGCCGCCAGTGTGCCACTGATGGTCTGCTTAATATTGTCAGTTGAGAGATCACCGGTAATAGCCAGTGAAAAATTGCCATCGCCATGTACATTGAGCGGTCTCCAGCCCCATTGGGGCAAAATACCTAAGTCCACATTCATTCCTTTGAAGTTGAGCTGAAAAGGTTTTTGAGAAGCTGACTGTTCAAGCACACCGTTAAATTGCAGTAATCCATCCCCCGTGAAAGCATTCATTTTATCAACCACGACTTTGTCATCTGTAGCATGTAATTGCAGGTAGGGACGGGCGATTTCTACTTTATTGAATGTTCCGCTGGCTGCTTGTAACGATGCTTGTCCATTCCATAATCCCCAATGATCATTTTTCAGGATATCCATAGCTTCGATATAGCCTGATAGTGTGGTGAGCTGAAATGGAAAATCAGGATTCGCATCAATCAGGAGCGTATTGTTAATACTGACATTGTTTAATTTCAGTGCTGAAATCCATTCTGGTGCGGGATTTTTGATATAGTCACGCCACTCTGCTGGCAGGAAGTAAATCAAGCCTGTCACTGAACTGTCGTTGAGGGTTAACTGGCGGCTCTGGCGATCCCACTGAGCTTTAATATTGAATAAACCTTTCTGGTAATGAGCTGTCAGATTGGCGATGGTAAAAATATCACCGGAAAAGCGGAGCTTACCCAATATATCCCGGAGCTGAGCGTCATTGAAGGTCATATTCATGGCATTAAAATCAATCAAGCCGTCTTCAGCCTGCCAACGCCCATTAACTAACCCCAGTCCTTTGATGGTTGTATCAAGATAATCGACAGTCCAATCTTTCCCTTGTAGTTTGGCATTAGTGAGATTGAGATCTTTAATGCGGATGGTCGGGAGTTGATGCGTTTTTTCTGCAAGAGCAGCCAGTGCCATTGGGGACTGCCAGCGTATGTCATTGATCAGGATATTATCCCAGTTCCAACTGCCATCAGGTAATTGTTGTCCGTTTCCAGAGATGAAACCTTTCAGAAACTCAGCACCAAAGGCGCTGATGGTCAGGCTGTTATTCTGGTAGCTCCCCTGCATGACGACTTTATTAAACGGGAGTTCATTTATACTGATTGTACTGGCACTGAACTGGTACTGCCCCGAACCAAAAGGAGAGTTGGTATCAGGTATCCAGGGGGTGATACCGCCGATAATATTTTTCCCCTGAATTTGTGAATGAAGGGTTGTTAACTGAATATCCATCTGATTCAGTTGTAAAATATCGGCTTTCAAAACTGGGGGAAACTGATTGCCTGACAGCGTTAACTTACCTTGTTGTAATGTCAGCTTATGGAGATCTGTGAATTTGGGTAGGAATTGCCATTTGAGATCCAGATCCACCGTATTGGCATTGAGCGAGAAAGAACTCTGTTTATCGCTGACACTCACATTATTGAGCATTAGGGTCATGGGTCGGAGCCAACTGTGGCCGATACTTTCAATATTGACCTGATAATGGCCTTGCTTGTTGATCCACTGGCTTATTTGTTTGGCTCCCCAGTGTGTCTGGGCAACAAAATAAACAATGATAATTGCCAGAATCAGTAATAACAGCAGAGTAGCAAAGCATTTCCCTAACCACTTCATGATCTCACCTCAATACGCTCGTCCTGAAAAGAATTCCTTTTATGCCGTAAAACGGATCGCTACTCAATAGGCAACATTGAAAAAGCACTTATTCCGGCATGCTGGCAAGAAAATTGCGGAGAATATTGCAAAAGAATATGCGAAGAGTTACACAAAAAATTCCCGCTATATAAGCGGGAGAAGAAGAGCCAGGCGAAAATTACGACTATTTTTCTTGAGGAAAAATCAGATTTAGGAGAATGGCTGTAAGCCCGCCAGCGGCAATGCCAGAAGAAAGCAGGTTTCTTACCCATTCAGGTGCATATTGTAAGATCAGTGGTTGTTGAGAAACGCCCAACCCCACAGCCAGTGACAAGGCAATGATCATAATGGCACGTCGATTTAACGGTTCACGGGAAACAATTCTGACACCAGATGCGGCAATTGTACCGAACATCACAATAGTAGCGCCACCTAATACTGGTTCAGGAATATGCTGTACAAAACTTGCTACTGCCGGGAACAGCCCTAATAGAATCAGCATGAAAGCAATAATGTAACCGACATAGCGGCTGGCAACGCCAGTCAGTTGGATTACTCCATTATTCTGACCAAAGCAGGAGTTCGGGAATGTATTAAATACAGCAGAAACCATCGAATTGAGACCATTTGCTAATACACCCCCCTTAATGCGCCTCATGTACAACGGGCCGCTGACAGGTTGCTCAGAAACATCTGAAGTTGCTGTAATATCACCAATTGTTTCCAGTGACGTCACCATAAAAATCAGGACAAGTGGGATCAACAAATTCCAGTCAAAAGAGAGTCCGTAATACAACGGAGAAGGAACAGTGATAATTGGTTTGTCTTCTGTTGTGGTTGAATGAGGTAGCATCTCCATATACCAAGCGACTAAATACCCTACTGTCATGGCAATAACCAGAGACGCAATCCGTAAATAGGGGTTATGTTGACGATTCAGCAGCACGATAATGGCGAGAACAATTCCCGCCAGCAAAAGGTTTTCGGGAGCACCAAACGTACCTTGCTGAATGGCGGTATAACCGCCGCCGATAGAAGTTAATCCAACCTGAATCAGTGACAGACCAATAATCATCACAACAATGCCGGAAACTAAAGGTGTGATGATCTTTCTGGCCAGATGCAGTATGCGGGAAAGAAATATCTCAGTGGTTGCTGCAAGCATCAACGTACCAAACAGGGCAGCCATCATTGTTGGAATATCGGCCCCTCCATTTTTCAGGGCCAGGCCACCTATGATAAGGGGAGCAACAAAATTAAAACTGGTTCCTTGAATGGAAAGCAAACCTGAGCCAATTGGCCCCCAGGAACGGATTTGAATAAGTGAGGCTAACCCTGAAGCAAACAAAGACATGCTGATAATGCGTTGTGTATCTTGTTCGGGAAGCCCAAGAGCCTGACAGATCAATATCGCTGGTGTAATGACAGCAACAAACATTGCCAGCAGATGCTGACAGGCGGCAAACAGGGCATGTGGAAGAGGTGGTTTATCTTCCAGACGGTAAATTAATTCACTACCCGATTTTTCGGGAATTTCTGATGCTGAGTGTTCGTGGGTTGAGGTAACCATGGTGTGGAGTTTCGAGTCAACAAAAAACACATTTTATTGATCTGGCTTATAAAAGCAATCGTTTGCGTGAAATTTTACCTATGCGGTATAACTTTATTTCGTCACATTTTTAAATGTTTTATCTTGTATTTATCGGTAATTTTTTTTCTAATCCAACCCTTACCTGCTCTTGGCGTTTTTATAGGATGATTATAACGTCGCATTAAATTCACATAATTTTAACAATGAATGGGGTACGTAAATGTATCATTTGGATATTTATGGCACGCTCGTTGCGGCCACACTTGTTTTGCTAGTGGGAAGAAAACTCGTACAGTCAGTTTCATTTCTTGAAAAATATACGATTCCAGAGCCGGTCGCAGGTGGCTTGTTGGTTGCTTTTGTTCTTCTGATAGTTAAACAGTCCACGGGCTGGGAAGTTAGCTTTGATTTATCTCTCAAAGATCCTCTTATGTTGGCGTTCTTTGCTACTGTAGGCTTAAACGCCAACCTTGCCAGCCTGAAAGCAGGTGGAAAATCCTTGGTAATCTTTATTGTTGTCGTTGTGGGTTTATTGTTGGTGCAAAACACAGTGGGGATTGCATTGGCGAAAATGCTTGGGCTTGATCCATTAATGGGGCTGTTGGCTGGCTCAGTCACCCTTTCAGGAGGACACGGAACTGGTGCTGCTTGGGGTAAGGTATTTACTGAACGTTATGGCTTTGAGAATGCCACTGAAGTCGCAATGGCATGTGCAACATTTGGTTTAATACTGGGAGGCCTGATTGGTGGCCCTGTTGCTCGTCTGCTGGTAAGGAATAACAAAACACCTGGCCTGGAAGCTGAGGATACTGAAGTTCCGACTGCGTTTGAAAAACCCTATACCGGCCGTTTGATTACACCATTAGTGATGCTCGAAACCATCGCTTTAATATCTATCTGTTTGCTAGTAGGTAGCTATCTTGAGAAGGTTCTGGAAGGTACGCTCTTTTTGCCAACTTTCGTGTGTGTCCTGTTTACCGGGGTGATACTCAGTAATGGCTTGTCCCTGCTTGGTTTTTATCGGGTATTTGACCGGGCAGTGTCAGTGCTAGGTAACGTCAGTTTGTCCCTCTTCCTGGCAATGGCATTGATGAGTCTTAAATTGTGGCAACTGGCGTCCCTTGCGCTGCCGATGTTAGTGATCCTTGCTGTGCAAACGGTGGTTATGGCACTGTACGCCATCTTCGTCACTTACAGAGTGATGGGTAAAAATTATGATGCGGCAGTATTGTCAGCCGGTCACTGTGGTTTTGGTTTGGGTGCAACACCAACGGCGATTGCAAATATGCAGGCGATTACTGACCGCTTCGGACCATCACATGTGGCGTTTTTACTCGTACCGATGGTAGGTGCGTTCTTTATTGATATAGTTAACTCAGCCGTTATCAAGATTTATCTGTTATTACCGGTATTCCCATCGGTAGCAGGCTAACTTAACTCACCTTTGCTTTTGCCTGATATCTTGGCTAAATATGCCGCTGAAATTATCAGCGGCATTTTTTAATTATCTTATAAGCATGATAGTTCTTTGATTAGGCATGGCTGTATTGCGAACGGTCGGACAGCCAGCGTTCAATCAGTGCTTTGGCATGTTCCGGGTAGTGTTGATGGATATAGTGGGCAATACGTTGCACTTCGGGGAGCATTCCCTGATCCCTTAATAAATCGGCAATCCTGAACTCGACGTTACCGGTCTGACGCGTACCAAGCAGTTCACCTGGCCCCCGAATTTCCAGATCTCTTTGAGCGATAACAAAACCATCATTACTGTCCCGTAAGACTTGCAGACGTATTTTGGCTGTATTGGTCAGCGGTGTCTTATAGAGCAGGACACAGTGAGAGGCTACGGCTCCACGCCCGACGCGGCCACGGAGCTGATGTAACTGAGCCAATCCTAACCGTTCAGGATTGTCGATGATCATCAGGCTGGCGTTAGGGACATCCACACCGACTTCAATCACTGTGGTGGCAACCAATAACTGTAATTCACCTTGCTTGAAAGCCTCCATAATGGATTGCTTTTCTGCCGGTTTCATCCGCCCATGCACGAGGCCGATTTTCAGCTCAGGTAGCATCAGGGTCAATTCTTCACTGGTAACCTGAGCAGCTTGTGCTTCCAGAACTTCGGAGTCTTCAATCAGGGTGCATACCCAATAAGCCTGACGTCCTTCGTCTAAGCAAGCACTTTTAATACGCTCAATAATTTCATTCCGGCGAGTATCAGGGATAGCGACAGTTGTTACAGGTGTTCGTCCAGGGGGAAGTTCATCAATAATGGAAGTATCTAAATCGGCATAAGCGGTCATTGCCAATGTTCGTGGAATAGGTGTTGCAGTCATGATCAATTGATGGGGATGAAACCCCTGTTCACGCCCTTTTTCCCAAAGCGCCAGACGTTGATGAACACCGAATCGGTGTTGTTCATCAATAATGACCAATGCCAGCCCGGCAAATTTAACTTGCTCCTGAAACATTGCGTGAGTGCCGACGACCATACTTACCTGACCACTGGCAATAGCTTCTTGTTGTGCTTGGCGCGCCTTACCTTTTTGCTTACCCGCGAGCCATCCTACCTGAATACCGAGTGGCTCGAACCACTGGCGAAAAGTGTTGGCATGTTGCTCCGCAAGAAGTTCGGTCGGTGCCATTAAGGCAACCTGCTTACCATGTACAATAGCCCGTATTGCAGCGAGTGCTGCCACCAGCGTTTTACCGGAACCGACATCACCTTGTATCAGCCGCATCATCGGGACATTTTTTTCCAGGTCGTGTTCTATTTCCCTTACTACACGCTCCTGCGCACGTGTTGGCGAAAAAGGGAGCTGATCCAGCAATTGCTGTTTTAATGAATTATCTGCGGTGAGCGGTTGAGCATGGAAACGCTGAGCTCCGGCTCTGACCGCCAGCATGCTTAAATGGTGTGCCAGCAGTTCTTCCAGAATTAATCGGCGTTGTGCTGGATGTTTACCATTTTCCAAATCGGCCAGAGAAATATCTGGTGGTGGACGGTGCAGAGTACGCAGAGCATTGGGAAGGCTGATGATCTGCTGACTAAACTGATCTGGCAATAATTCATTAATCGGGCAAGTATCAAGCAGTTCCAGAGCCTGTTCGATCAACTTGCGCAGTGTAGTTTGGCGCACTCCCTCCGTCGTGGGATAGACAGGTGTTAGTGTATCCTGCAATTGAGTGCGCTCGGCGTGTTGCCGGATCTTGTATTCTGGATGAATAATTTCGGCTCCCTGGGAGCCGCGGCGAATTTCACCATAAACAATGATATGCTTGCCTTTCGCCAGACTATTCTTCATGGCAGCAGTGAAATTAAAAAAACGCAGAGTTAATATGCCTGTTCCGTCGCTGATTTGACAGGTCATTATGCGCCGTCGCCCAAAAGCTACATTGGTACGTAATATTTCACCCATCACCGTAGCATAAGTACCGGGTAATACATCGTTAATAGCATACAGGCGGGTTTGATCTTCATAACGGAGAGGTAAATGCAGCAATAAATCCTGTAGATTGACCAATCCCAATCTGGCAAGTTTAGTCACCTGATTGGCTCCGACACCATGTAAAGTGGTTAATGGGATGGCATCAAGTAATCGGCCTTTCATACCTATTCTCCGTCAGTGTGATTTATTTCCCTGTTGGTGGTGCGGTTGTTGCCTGCATTGTTGCCCACCAGGATTCACTTGCGATAATTTGCCCTTGTTTATCAATGAACGGTCGTTCCAGCCCTTTACGATGTGCGACCGCAGCTAAAACAGGATATCCGCCTTCAAACAGTAACTTTTGTTGCTCCTCTTCGGAGAGAATACTTTCCTCCCGCTGATACATACCAGCAAGTTGGCGTTGCCGCTGTGCTTCATACAGAATCAGAGCAGAGGCAACAGAGACATTCAGTGACTGAACCATGCCTGCCATCGGAATGATAATGTCATGATCTGCCAGCGCGATAGCCTGTTTGGAAATCCCTTTCTTTTCCTGCCCCATAATGATGCAGGTAGGTTTAGTGTAATCAATCTGACGGAAATCAACCGCTTTATCAGAAAGATTGGTGGCTAATATCTGCATTCCGGCTGTTTTAAACTGGCTAATCGCGTGTTCAATAGATGAGTGAGTTTCTACCTGAACCCAACTGTTACTACCTGCCGCAGAGGAGAGTTGAGTCCGTAACTGATGAGAAGGCCAAATGGCATGGATTTGATGAATACCAACTGCATCCGCAGAGCGAATAACTGCGGATACATTATGGGGTTTATGTACTTCTTCTAAACAAATTGTCAGGTCAGGTTGACGCGTTGCCATCATCTGACAAATACGTGCATAACGTTTAGGATTCATAACCTCTAGTTTCGGTTACGGCTGACTCGCAGTACATCCGGCATAACACGTATCTTACGCATGATATTTGCCAACTGGATACGGTCTTTGGTCGTCAGCCTGATGAAAGCACAATAAACGCGGCCATCTTTTTCCTCGGTATTCATGCTTTGGATGCTGGAATTTGCATCATTAATGGCTGCTGTCAGATTTGCCAGTGCTCCCTGATGGTTAAACATATCAACTTTAATTTCAGCGATAAAATCGCTATTGATATCTTTATCCCACTCAACCGGCATGAATTTTTCCGGTTCTTTCTGATAACCGCGGATATTACGGCAAGATTCGTGATGGATAACTAAACCTTTCCCAGGACTGATATGAGAAATAATCGGGTCCCCCGGAATCGGTCGGCAACACTTAGCAAAAGTAATCAGGATGCCATCAGCACCTTTGATTGGCAGCTTACGGGATTGACTGCTACTACCATTCGGAATTTTTTCTGTAACACCCAATAGATTATGAGCAACGACAACACTCATCGCATTACCTAATCCGATCTCTGCCAGCAGATCATCGAGTGAAGCGAGTTTCATTCTTGCCAATTCTCTGTCGATATTTCCCTGTAAAATATCGTTAATTTTCAGTCCATTGCCAAGTGCATGATTGAGCAGACGCCGCCCCAGACTAACGGAATCATCCCGTTTAAGGTTTTTCAGTAACTGGCGTATCTTAGCGCGTGCTTTAGAGCTGACGACAAAATTCAGCCACGCCGCATTAGGGCGGGCGCTTGGGGCGGTAATGATCTCAACGGTTTGCCCACTGCTTAGGGTCTGAGATAGCGGGTAAGGCAGACGATCAACTCGAGCCCCGACACAAGCGTGACCAATATCCGTATGGACGGCATAAGCAAAGTCGACAGGTGTTGCACCTGCCGGTAATTCGACAATACGTCCTTCAGGAGTAAAAACGTAAATCTCATCAGGGAATAGATCAGATTTGACGCTTTCAATGAATTCGAAAGAGCTACCAGCACTCTGCTGAAGTTCCAGCAGACTTTGCATCCAGCGTTGGGCACGGACTTGCGCTGTGGTGCCTGATTCCCCTTGTTCTTTATAAGCCCAGTGTGCCGCAACCCCCATCTCTGCCATTTGATCCATGTCTTCTGTCCGGATCTGGACTTCAACAGGTACTCCATGTGGACCGATCAGAGAGGTATGCAAGGATTGATAGCCGTTGGCCTTAGGAATGGCAATATAATCTTTCACTCTGCCGGGACGGGGTTTATACAGGCTGTGCATTTGCCCTAAAACACGGTAACAGGTATCAAGATTGCCGACGATGACACGGAACGCGTAAATATCCATAATGGAATGAAAACGCTGTTCTTTCAGGTGCATCTTGCGATAGATAGAGTAGAGGTGTTTTTCCCGTCCATTGACGGTACATTGGATGCCTGCATCCGTTAATCTGCCTTCAATTTCTGACAGAATTTTCTGGATCATTTCCTTACGGTTGCCACGGGCAGCTTTAACAACTTCTTTGATCACCCGATAGCGGTTAGGATACAAGGCTTCAAAACCAAGCTCTTCCAGTTCTGTTTTCAGGTGATGTATCCCCAGCCGATGGGCCAACGGGCTGTAGATTTCCAACGTTTCCCTGGCGATGCGCCGCCGTTTATCAGGGCGCAGAGAGCCAAGGGTTCGCATGTTGTGTGTTCGGTCTGCCAGTTTGATCAGAATGACACGGATATCCTGTACCATTGCCATGATCATTTTGCGGAAGTTTTCGGCCTGAGCTTCCTTTTTATCACGGAAGTTCAGCTTGTCCAGTTTAGAGACACCTTCCACTAATCCAGCGACGGTGGTGCCGAATAATTGCTCAATATCCTGAAATGTCGCTGGGGTATCTTCAATGACGTCATGCAGAAGTGCGGCCATAATTGTTTCATGGTCAAGACGCATTTCAGCCAGAATACAAGCAACAGCTACGGGATGAGTAATATATGGCTCACCACTGGAGCGGGTTTGCCCTTCGTGGGCATCCCGTGCTACGACATAAGCCTGCTTTAATAGATCAATTTGATCTTCAGGCAAATATTTAAGTACAAGCTGGTTCAGGCTTTCAAACAGGTACAAGGCAGACCTACCGTAAAATTAACGACGACCGTCGGCGATAGCAGAAACAGCTTTGATTTCTGCAGCTTCTTGCTCCTGCTGTTCTTGACGTTCACGAACATCAAGGATTTTATTATTAATAAGACCTTGCTCGATTTCACGCAGAGCGATAACTGTCATCTTATCGTTTTCTTCTGGAACAAGAGGATCTTTTCCACCTGACTGTAATTGGCGTGCTCGGCGAGCAGCGACCAACACCAGGTCAAAACGGTTACCAATTTTTTCTACTGCGTCTTGAACAGTTACGCGTGCCATATATGTGCTACTCCACAGATAAATAAATGACTGGGCATAATACTGAAACTTAGTTCAGTCTGCCAATAGTTTGCTGATTAACGCATCATGTCGTTGAGTCTGCCTTTCTAATCGCAGACGTTCGGAACGAATAATCGATTGTAAATCGGCCAGAGCCGTATTGAAATCATCATTGATGATGACATAGTCATACTCTCCATGATGTTCCATTTCTGCAACAGCCTGATACATTCGTTTAGCGATGATTTCTTCGCTGTCCTGACCACGGCCACGCAGACGGCGAAGTAATTCTTCCCTTGAAGGAGGAAGAATGAAAATGCTACGAGCCGCAGGCATTTTTTGACGGATTTGTTGCGCACCCTGCCAGTCAATATCAAGAAAAACGTCAACACCACTAGCGAGAGTATCTTCAATAATTTTGCGGGAAGTACCGTAATAGTTACCGAAAACACAGGCGTGCTCCAAAAATTCATCATGGTTAATCATATTTTGGAATTCATCGACTGTGATGAAATAATAATGTTCACCATGATTTTCGCCAGGACGTGCCGGACGAGTTGTATGTGAAACAGAAACCTGAGTGTCATACAAAGGCTGGGTTTTTAATAAAGCCTGAATAAGGCTTGATTTACCTGCTCCACTTGGGGCAGAAACAATATATAACGTTCCTTGACTCATGCTGATTTCTTGACTGATTGGGGTATTAATAAATGCAAGCGCAGGAAGATAAATCCCACATAGTATACACGGATACGCTAATCCATGCAGCGTTACAATACATGTCAACGGGCATTTCAACAAAATTTTTTCTTAACAAACAGATGTTCAAGCAATGTTTTGCGAAACAATTTCAGAGAAAATAAACGGTTGCAGAAATTGAACAATTATTTTTCGAAACACTTCGCAAACTCTTTTCTTCTATCTTGGTACAAGCCGAATTTCTTTTTATTCTCTGCTCGTGTTTAAGGGACATATGGAGCAAGGATGCTTAATTTTCTGATTATAATTTTGGTGCTGCTGTTTGGAATGCCGATGGCATTAGCAGACTGCCCGGCTTGGCCAAAGGAAAAACTCCAGTTTGAAACAGAACGCCTGACACCACAGATAGCGAAATGGGATCACCTTTATCGTCAGCAGGGAATCAGTGAAATAGATGATGAGATTTATGATCAACTATTGGAAACCTTGACGCTCTGGCAAGATTGTTTGAAGCAGAAACAAGGCAATACCCTTGCTGTACCTGCTTTATCTAAGACTAAGACAATATCAGACAAGGCTTTTGTGGCAGACAAATCATTCCTGGCGGTAGTGCCACATAAGGTGGATCTAACTAGCGGAAAACAGTTTCACCCTGTCCAGCATACAGGCCTGCATAAACTAAAAGGAATAGAGGAAGTTCGCCGATGGTTACAAGGACGCTCAGCCGTTTGGGTACAGCCCAAAATTGATGGAGTTGCAGTTACGTTGGTTTATCAAAATGGTTTTTTTGGTCGGATTAATCAGCAGGGGAAATGGTGCAGAAGGAACGGATTGGCTGGATAAAAGTGAATTTATTTCCAGTATTCCTAAACAGATAGAAAACGCACCGGATCATATGATCTTACAAGGAGAGCTCTTTTGGCAACAGAATAACCATCGTCAATCTATTGCAGGTAGTCAGAATGCACGCAGCAAGGTAGCTGGGTTGATGATGCGTAAAACTCCTTCACCGGAACTTAGTCAAATAGGGATATTTGTATGGAGTTGGCCGGATGGGCCAGATGAGATGGCAGTTAAACTGGAGAAACTGACATCAATGGGATTTCCCATTACACAGCAATATAGCCATCAAATCTTCAGTGCAGAAGATGCGGAAGAAAAGTGGAAAATGTATTTTACCCATCCTCTCCCTTTTGCCACAGACGGTGTTGTTTTAAGGCAGGAAACTGAGCCTGCCGGCAGGCAATGGCGTTCTGGTTCAAACAGTTGGTCGATAGCATGGAAATATCCTTTGCAACAGCAAGTTACAACAGTGAAAGATGTTCAGTTCAAGATAGGTCGGACAGGAAAAATATCTGTTTTGTTAGAGCTGGAAAAAGTGCAATTAGACGATAGACAGATCAATCGTGTTCATATTGGTTCAGTAAGACGTTGGCAGCAATGGGATGTTTATCCGGGAGATAAAGTGACTGTGACACTGGCGGGGCATGGCATACCAAAACTCGATAAAGTGGTATGGCGCATTGCGGAACGTCAAAATATTCAGCCTCCTAATATGCAGCAGTTTCATTCGCTCAGTTGTTTTGTACTGAATAACCAAGATTGCCAACAGCAGTTTATTGCTCGTCTGACGTGGATGGGGAAAAAATTGAAAATGAAGGGTGTTGGACAAGGTATATGGGCTGCTTTGGTAAGGGATGGACGGGTAACGCATCTGGCAGACTGGTTGGCATTGAATACGAAGCAACTTGCTGAAATACCTAACATTGGTTCTAAACGCGCGAAGCTAATTTTTACCCAATTCCAGCAGGCACAACGACAACCAGTCTCATTATGGCGTGAAGCGATAGGGATGCCTTATGCCAATAGATTTATGGATGAAGTAAATCAGTACAGGGATGTACAATTATCAGAAACAGGAGCCGGCAGTACTTTAACAGCACAACAAAGAACAAAAATTGAGGAGTTTTTACAATACCCCGAAGTTAAAGAATTGGTTGAGGCATTAACTTTACAGGGAATTAATATTAATGTGCATGGAATGGCTTTGCATTGAGTTGATTTACATGAATTTCCTTCACAGGAAGCGGTTTCTTTGCAGTAGTTTTCTTTGTCGGGAAGTCGGGAAATGTGGAAAAGGAGAATACAGAAAAGAAAACGGCAGGCAGGTAAACACGCAAGAGCGAAGGAGCAAGCACTTGCTCCAAACGCCCAGATTAATGTCAATGGTCAGCGCCATCATAGTTGAAGATGGGTAATCCAAGACGATAGCGAATAGCAATCAAGCGGGCAGTCAGGCCTGCAATAAGGGTGATGATGATTACGCTGTTTGGGTGCAGTGGAGTATGTAATAACGCGATATATAACCAGGCAGACGCAAAAGAGACACCTGCGTAGATCTCTTTCTGGAACACTAATGGAATGGTGTTACAAAACATATCACGCAGTACTCCACCAAAAACACCGGTAATAACAGCGGCAATGGCGGCAATGACTGGGCTGTAGTGCATATCCAGTGCGATTTGTGCGCCAATAATTGAAAAAACAATTAAACCAATCGCATCAAGAATAAGAAATAAACGTCGAAGGTGTTTCATCATTGGGGCAACCCAAATGGTGACTACTGCGGCGCAGGCAACAGTCACAATGTATTCTGGATTTTTAACCCAACCAAGGGGGTAGTGGCCCAGAATAATATCACGAACGGAACCACCGCCAATGGCTGTTACAGAAGCAATAATAATTACGCCGAACACATCCATTTTTCGACGACCTGCGGCTAAGGCACCTGTCATGGCTTCAGCCGTGATACCAATGATATAAAGGACACTGAGTAGCATAAATTTAATCAAATGGAATATAAAGTAAGGTAAAGAGTAATGCTGAAATAATAACGTCTCGATTGAAATTTTTTAGTTAAATTTTAATAGCATTAGTTTTTATTATCCGAAACCTCGCATCTTAAAGGTAGGAAAATGGTTTTTAAGGAACGTCAGATTACATTCGACAACCGTAGCCATCAGATAACTAATATAAATATCTGGACCCCTGATAGCCAGTGGTTAGTCTATGATGTACGCCCTAACGGGGCAGACTTTACTGGCTTAACGATAGAAAAAATTCATATACATAATGGACAGACAGAGATTATTTATCAGGCAAAAGATGGTGCACATGTTGGCGTTGTAACAGTTAGTCCGCAGGAACCTGCTCGTTATGCGTTTATTCATGGCCCGGAAAATCCTGACGCTCACTGGCAATACGATTTTCATCATCGCCGTGGTGTGATCGTTTCCGATATGCAGCCAAATGTTGCTGTCAATATTGATGCGTTGGACATTACCTCACCGTATACAGCCGGAGCCTTACGTGGTGGTACACATGTGCATGTTTTCAGTCCTGATGGCAGTCGTTTGAGCTTTACCTATAACGACCATGTTATGCATGAGTTGGATCCTGCACTTGATTTACGCAATGTAGCGGTCGCTATTCCACTAAGAGCGGTGATATCAGCCAAAAAACACCCAAGAGAATATGATGGTAGCTATTTTTCGGTGGTAGTGAGCCGCACTACAGCACATCCACGCCCTGGTAGTGATGAGATCAATCGCGCATATGAAGAAGGATGGATTGGGCAGCAGGGTTATCTTAAAAAGAATGGGCAATGGCAGCGTTGGGCTCTGGCTTTTATTGGTGATACATGCGCTGAAAATGGTGAAAAGATCCCTGAAATTTACCTTGTTGACCTACCTGAGCATGATGAAGATTATGCGGTTGAAGGTAATCAGCCATTAACCGGAACGGAAACAACCTTGCCTGCACCCCCTGCGGGAGTGAAACAGCAACGTTTAACATTTACCCACCAGAATCGTTGGCCGGGCGTGGTCAGTACGCCCCGGCATTGGTTGAGAACATCTCCGGATGGCAGCAAAATTTGTTTTCTGATGAAAGATGATAAGGGAACTATCCAGTTATGGTATGTATCCCCAAAAGGGGGAGAACCAATACAGGTCACGCATAGTGCACATGACATACAATCTGCATTTAACTGGGATAGCCGAGGCCGATTTATTGCTTTTGTCTGTGATAACAGTGTCATGCTCTGTGACAGCCAAAATGGTGAAGTTCAGCGGCTAACAGCACGTACTGACATTGCTCCATGTGCTGATGCAATAGTGCTTTCTCCTGATGACCGACATGTTGCTTTTATGCGGGATATTAATGGCTATCGTCAGATCCTTATTGTCGAGACAGGCATCGTTGCACCATCTTTGCACAATAACGATGCCTGAAAAAACATATTAAGACAATTTGCAGCACAATGGGTATTGGTAGAGCTGTGATTGATAGGGCAATGAAGGATCAGTCTTCATCATTCATGGACTCTTCTGATATCTGTTGTGTATGAGTTGAACTTTTTTCCAGTTTTTCAATGCGAAGCTTAGGTGATTTCCTTGTTTGATCCTGATTTGAGAAAGCATAATCATAAGGGAGCAAAAGAGTATCTAAAAAGGCTGATAATGGTAGATCTACTGCGAGCAAAGGTTTCAGGAACCATCCCGTTTTGTCATCTTTTAACATGTTAATATTAGCTTGTGCCCCAGAATAATATCCCTGATGGGGGCCACTATGTGTCATGATGCTGGAACAGCCTATAAGCAGAGACCACCCAAATATAGTAGCGGATAATAGAAGCAGTTTACTGTTTTTCATCATTTCTATTCCATGAACCCAATGAGTTAATTTGTCGATATCCAAATTCTTATATCTACTTTAACGTTACTTTCCTTAATCATAAAGATAACTCTATATGATTATTTACTATAGTCAGGTTATATTCAGTTTGCTATAGCGCTTATTGTTAAATGCAATAATTTTTTTCGTCAGAACATATATAAATTATTTCTTTTGAATTTATCAACAGTATAAGCAATTACCCAAATGAATGTTTTTCATTGCTTAGATTAGGCACTGAGTTTGAGGAAATAAGGTTTGGGAATTAGGTGTAGATGATTACTTTCTGTAAGATGTGAGGGATTGAAAACAGTGTAAAATGATTAAGCATATGTATTTGATTCATTAAATGTGCTTTAGATCACATAATACGTAGCAATCATCTTAATTTCACAAGTTAGAGGCAATTTAAAGTTAAAAAATCTTGTCTATTCAGGTCATTAGATTTTTTATTTTCTGGTTAAATATGCCGAGTTCAGGGAAAGTGTATAAACAAGGATTGTTTTCCTTTCCTACTATGTGTGAAGAATTCTTTTGGGATTCTAATAACTACTGTCCTGTTTTCAGGTAAAAAGTCCTCGTTATCATTTTACTCCCTCACCTTAAATGAGGGAGCTTTTTTATTATTCCGATTAGCGATCTGCTTCTTTATGAGCGATTTCAATTTCTTCGGATAAAATACGGACACCTTCTTCGATTTTCTCCAAATCAGGCACATAGTTCATACGTATACATTGATGGGCGTGAGGCCAGTTGTGTTCCAAACCAGGGAAAAAGTAGTGGCCCGGCAACATTAATACTTTTCGTTTTTTTAATCGCTGATAAAGGATTTCTGTCGTAATCGGCAGATTTTTAAACCATAGCCAGAGGAATATTGCTCCTTCTGGTTTATGAATAAGGCAATACTCTTCTGACATATAACGGCGAATGATCTTAATTACGCTATCTACCCGTTTCTTATAAAATGGCTGAATAACATTCTGGGATAAACGGAACAAATCATTACGGCGGATCATTTCCAGCGTAATAGCAGAGCCAACCCCGCCTGGTGCCAGACTAATAACGCCATTCATATTACTGACAGCATGGATAATTTTCTCATTAGCAATGATGATTCCGCAACGAGTACCCGGTAGCCCCAGTTTGGACAGGCTCATGCATAAGATAATATTTGGGTTCCAAAGAGGCGTTGCATTACTGAATACAATACCCGGGAACGGTACACCGTAGGCATTATCGATCAGCAGAGGGATTTGGTGTTGCTGAGCCAACGCATCCAGACGCAGTAATTCTTCATCGGTGATGACATTACCTGTTGGATTAGTTGGACGGGAAACACAGATCAAGTTGATATCTTCAGAAATATTCAGGTGATCAAAATCAACCCGATATTTAAATTGGCCATTGGGTAGTAATTCAATATTGGGTTTGTTGGCAACAAATAAACCTTCATCCAGACCAGAATCAGTATAGCCAATATATTCCGGCGCAAGGGGAAACAGAACCCGTTTCATTGAACCATCTTCAGCTCGCCCCGCTAATAAATTGAACAGGTAGAAGAAGGCGCTTTGGCTGCCATTGGTCAGGGCAATATTTTGCGGGTGGATTTCCCAACCGAGTTTTTCTTGTAATTCTTGAGCCAAAGCTGCGATTAAGGTGTTTTTCCCCTGTGGCCCATCATAATTGCACAGAGTTTCGGTTAATTGGCCGTTTAACGCTAGATCTGTCAATAGTTGTTGGAAATATTCATCCATTTCAGGAATATGAGCAGGATTACCACCACCTAACATAATTGCGTCGGGTGTTCTCAAACCTTTGTTGAGATCATTCATCAGGAGAGTAATTCCTGAATCCTGTGTGAACTTGTTTCCGAATTGAGAGAATTTCATAACAGCAGCAGCGTCTTTTTTGTAGGATGAGAGGACACCATACCCCGCACTTTATTATGGTGCAATGGGGTAAAGTTTTTATTCTATATTGCTATATATTGTAATGTGACTTGTTGTTGGATTTTGAAACTGGATATTTAATATTTTTATAGTCTTATATTTTAACAACAAATTGCCACCTATTTTTATGCACTGATTTCAGTTTTTTTGGCTTTCAATTTTCGGCATAAACAGTTGGCAATGTGATCATTGACCAAACCCGCAGCCTGCATAAAGGCATAACAGGTAGTACTGCCGATAAATTTAAATCCGCGTTTTTTTCAGTGCATTTGAGAGAGCATCAGAATGGTCGGTTTTGACAGGCACTTCTGCCAGTGTTTTCCAGTGGTTAATTTGCGGGTTGTTGTCAACAAATCGCCAGATAAACTCACAGAAATCTTCCCCCTGTTCGGCCATTTTCAGATAAGCACGGGCATTATGAATTATGGCATTGATTTTAGCGCGGTTGCGGACGATAGCAGGATCTTGCATCAGTTTATCGACATCATTTTCATCCATTTCGGCAATTTTGACAGGATCAAATTGATGGAAACATTTTCGATAACCTTCCCGTTTTTTCAGAATGGTGAGCCACGATAAACCAGCCTGTTGCCCTTCAAGGCAAATCAGTTCGAAAAGCTGTAGGCTGTCTTTTAACGGATTACCCCATTCATTGTCGTGATAGGCCAGATAATCAGGATCAGATGTAACCCAACCACAGCGAGTTATTTCCTTATTCATGAATCGCACATCTCCACAGATAATGGTGAATAATTACACCAATATTAGCTGTATAAATATACAAGTAAAGTGGCAGAGATAAGATTTTTTTATACTGTGACAAAATTGGGCGTGATCAATGCTGTATATCTTACAGTCAGAGGGTATACTGAACGCTTTCGTTTAAATTCATATGTATCGCGTGCGAATTCAACATGCAAAAGTTTGATACCAAAACCTTTCAGGGGATCATCCTGACATTACAAGATTACTGGGCGCGTCAAGGCTGTACTATTGTCCAACCATTGGATATGGAAGTCGGCGCAGGAACTTCTCACCCTATAACTTGCTTGCGTGCTTTGGGGCCGGAGCCTATTGCAGCAGCTTATGTGCAACCTTCCCGTCGTCCAACTGATGGACGTTATGGCGAAAACCCAAACCGGCTCCAGCACTACTATCAGTTTCAGGTTATCATCAAGCCATCTCCAGATAACATTCAGGAGCTTTACCTTGGTTCCCTGAAAGAGTTAGGGCTTGATCCTACCGTTCATGATATCCGCTTTGTTGAAGATAACTGGGAAAACCCGACATTAGGTGCTTGGGGACTGGGTTGGGAAGTCTGGCTGAATGGCATGGAAGTGACTCAGTTCACTTACTTCCAACAGGTCGGTGGTCTTGAATGTAAACCAGTAACTGGCGAGATTACTTATGGTCTGGAACGTCTGGCAATGTACATTCAGGGCGTAGACAGTGTGTACGACCTGGTGTGGAGTGATGGTCCGTTGGGTAAAACCACGTATGGCGACATTTACCACCAGAACGAGGTTGAGCAGTCTACTTACAACTTTGAACACGCTGATGTGGATTTCCTGTTTACCTGCTTTGAACAATACGAAAAAGAAGCACAGGAATTACTGGCGTTGGAAACTCCACTGCCACTTCCTGCCTATGAGCGCATTCTGAAAGCTGGTCATACCTTCAACTTGCTGGATGCCCGCAAAGCGATTTCCGTGACTGAACGTCAGCGCTATATCCTGCGCATCCGTACCCTGACCAAAGCAGTTGCTGAAGCTTATTATGCCTCCCGTGAGGCGCTTGGCTTCCCTATGTGTAACAGAAAATAAGAGGCCATCATGACTCAACAGACTTTCCTTGTGGAAATCGGCACAGAAGAGTTGCCACCAAAGGCACTGCGTTCATTGGCTGAATCCTTTGCGGCCAATTTTGAAGTAGAACTGAAAAACGCCAATCTGGGTCATGGTGAAGTTAGCTGGTTTGCTGCTCCTCGTCGTCTGGCGTTGAAAGTGGCAAATCTGGCTGCGGCACAGGCTGATCGTGAAGTAGAAAAACGTGGCCCTGCTATTGCTCAGGCGTTTGATACGGAAGGAAAACCAACCAAAGCCGCGGAAGGCTGGGCGCGCGGTTGTGGCATTACCGTTGATCAGGCTGAGCGTATGGTAACCGATAAAGGTGAATGGTTACTTTATCGTGCTGAGGTTAAAGGCCATCAGGCGAAAGAATTGCTGGCGGATATGGTAAGCAGTGCATTGAGCAAACTACCGATCCCTAAACTAATGCGCTGGGGTGATAAAGAAACCCAATTTGTCCGTCCTGTACATACCATCACTATGCTTCTGGGTAGTGAAGTGGTTGAAGGCGAAATTCTGGGTATCAAATCTGATCGTATTATCCGTGGTCACCGTTTTATGGGTGAGGCGGAGTTTACCATTGATAACGCAGAGCAGTATCCGGCGATTTTGCAGGAGCGTGGTCGGGTCATTGCGGATTATGAAACACGTAAGACCCTAATCAAACGTGATGCAGAACAAGCAGCTACACAGCTTGGTGGTGTAGCAGATTTGACTGACAGCTTGCTGGAAGAAGTCACTTCATTAGTGGAATGGCCTGTCGTTCTGACAGCAAAATTCGAAGAAAAATTCCTTGAAGTACCTGCTGAAGCGCTGGTTTATACCATGAAAGGCGATCAGAAATATTTTCCGGTTTACGATAAATCCGGCAAATTGATGGCGAACTTTATTTTTGTTACCAATATTGAATCTTCTGATCCTCAGCAGATCATCACTGGCAACGAAAAAGTAGTGCGTCCACGTCTGGCAGATGCTGAATTCTTCTTTAATACTGACCGTAAGCAGCGTCTGGAAGATAACCTGCCACGTCTGGAAACCGTTCTGTTCCAGAAACAACTGGGTACACTGCGTGATAAAACAGACCGTATTCAGGCTCTGGCTGGCTGGATTGCTGAAAAGATCGGGTCGGATGTTACTCATGCGACCCGCGCAGGTTTACTGTCCAAGTGTGACTTAATGACCAACATGGTTTTTGAGTTCACCGATACGCAGGGTGTGATGGGAATGCACTATGCCCGTCATGACGGAGAAGCTGAAGATGTGGCACTGGCGCTGAATGAACAGTATCAGCCGCGTTTTTCTGGCGATGATCTGCCGTCTACCGGGGTTTCCTGTGCCGTAGCGATTGCCGATAAGATGGATACGCTGGCAGGGATCTTCGGCATCGGCCAACACCCGAAAGGAGATAAAGACCCGTTTGCACTGCGTCGTGCCGCGTTAGGTGTGCTGCGTATTATCGTTGAGAAAAAACTGCCTCTCGACCTTCAGACTTTGTCTGAGGAAGCCGTTCGTCTGTATGGTGACAAACTGACCAATGAAAACGTTGTAGATGATGTGGTTGAGTTTATGCTCGGCCGTTTCCGCACCTGGTATCAGGAGCAGGGCTACAGCGTTGATACTATCCAGGCCGTACTGGCACGTCGCCCGACTCAACCGGCAGACTTTGATGCCTGTGTGAAAGCGGTAACGCATTTCCGTACATTAGATGAAGCAGTTTCTCTGGCGGCAGCGAATAAGCGTGTTTCCAACATTCTGGCAAAATCAGAAGAGAAGCTGAATGACACTGTTCAGGCTTCAGTGTTGAAAGCAGCGGAAGAGATCCAACTGGCGACTCACCTTGTTGTATTGAAAGAGAAGCTGGCACCTCTGTTTGCAGAAGGCAACTATCAGGATGCGCTGGTTGAACTGGCTTCTCTGCGTGAAGCTGTGGATGCCTTCTTCGACAATGTAATGGTAATGGATGAAGATCTGCAAGTAAGAACAAATCGCCTGACACTGTTGAGTGAGTTGCGTGATCTGTTCCTGCGGGCAGCGGATATTTCACTGCTCCAGTAATTGCTGATAAGTTTTATTAAGTTAGCTAATTACCTTTAAGACAGAGCCTCGCGGATCATAGCGGGGCTTTTCGCTGTCTGAAGATATTACAATGTGTAAACTTTGGATGGAATATCATCAAATAACCACTTATCTTTAAAAAGATATTGACGATCCGTGATACCGGCAGTAAGATGCGCTTCGTTTTCGGCGAGTAGCGCAGCTTGGTAGCGCAACTGGTTTGGGACCAGTGGGTCGGAGGTTCGAATCCTCTCTCGCCGACCAGCATTCTGAAACCCCGCTCTTTGAGCGGGGTTTTTTCATTTTCGAAACCGCCGGGGTTCCTATCTAATTGACTGATAGGCACTAACTGAACGTAAGGTTTTCCTGCTTTAGCAATAATGACAACTTTCCCATCAACTGCTCTATCTGCCAGTTGGCTTAAATCTGTTTTTGTCTCGTGCATATTTGCCTTGAATAGTCATACTTTTTCACCTTTACTTAGCCAATTTAATTGATGATGCTATTAATTCCACCTGAATTGAATAAATTTAAAACATTTATTTTTCTTGATTCGATTCGGCACCTTGTACCACATCACCCTTCTTATAATCTTTTCTGTTCATTATTTAAGTATCCGGTCACAAATTTAAAATTATAATTCATAGGAATTAATTCTTTTAATAAGTGATATTTGCAGTTTTTTTATCTATATTTGTGCCTGTGGTCATGTTTTTTAACCAGAAATGTTAATGTTTTTTTTCTTTTATGTTTTTCTATTGTTTCATGAGTCATGGTAATTATATTGACGTTATGAATAACAATTGATTAATTGATAATCGACAACAATAACACAAGCCGGGACAGTGATATTCAGGCAGGAAACTCTGGGCTTGGCTAAGGCACAATTAAACATCACAAACGGAGTTTAAGTAATGATTATCTCCAAAAAGAAAAAGCCCGGTTTACTGAAATTGGGTATTGGTCTTGTTTCATTGGCTGTAGCAGCCAGTGTGCAGGCAAAAACACTGGTTTATTGCTCTGAGGGTTCACCTGAAGGCTTTAACCCGCAGTTATTCACTTCTGGTACAACTTTTGATGCAACTGCCAGACAAATTTATAACCGTCTGGTGGACTTCAAATCAGGTACAACAGAGATTATTCCAAGTCTGTCTGAACGGTGGGAAATCAATGACGATGGAAAAATCTACACATTCTATTTGCGCAAGGGCGTAAAATGGCAGAGCAGTAAAGGTTTCAAACCCACGCGTGATTTCAATGCCGATGACGTTATCTTTACCTTTATGCGCCAAAAGGATAAAAATCACCCGTACTATAAAGTATCCGGTGGCAGCTACGAATACTTTATCGGCATGGATATGGGGAATATCATCAGCAAAATAGAGAAAGTGGATGACTATACTGTCCGCTTTGTGTTGTCCCGTCCTGAAGCCCCTTTCCTGGCTAATATAGCCATGGATTTTGCTTCGATTCTTTCCAAAGAATATGCTGATGCCATGATGAAGGCTGGTACGCCGGAAAAAGTGGATCTGAATCCAGTTGGTACAGGGCCGTTCCAGTTAGTGCAATACCAGAAAGATTCCCGCATTCTCTATAAAGCGTTCAAAGATTATTGGCAAGGGCCGGCGAAAATTGATCGTCTGGTCTTATCCATTACGCCTGATGCCTCTGTACGTTATGCAAAATTACAGAAAAATGAATGTCAGGTCATGCCATATCCGAATCCTGCTGATATTGCGAGCATGAAGCAGAACAAAGATATTGTTCTGAAAGAACAGGCAGGGCTGAACGTTGGTTATCTCTCTTACAACGTCTCCAAAAAACCAATGGACAACCTCAAAGTTCGCCAGGCGTTGACGATGGCGGTGAACAAAGATGCCATCATTGCGGCTGTGTATCAGGGAGCCGGTCAGAAAGCGAAAAACCTGATCCCTCCTACGATGTGGGGCTATAACAAAGATATTAAAGATTACTCCTATGATCCGGTGAAGGCTAAAGAACTGCTGAAAGAAGCTGGCTTCCCGAATGGTTTTGAAACCGATCTTTGGGCAATGCCAGTACAGCGTCCTTATAACCCGAATGCCCGCCGTATGGCAGAAATGATTCAGGCGGACTGGGCCAAAATTGGTGTAAAAGCCAAGATTGTCAGTTATGAATGGGGCGAATACCTGAAACGTGCCAAAGATGGTGAACCTCAAAACGTCATGATGGGATGGACGGGGGATAATGGGGATCCTGATAACTTCTTTGGAACCCTGTTTAGTTGCGCAGCCAAAGAACGAGGTTCCAATTATTCAAAATGGTGCGACCAGCAGTTTGAGGACATTATTCAGCCAGCACGGACAACGGCTGATGTTGCCAAACGCACAGAGCTTTATAAGCAGGCTCAGGTAGTAATGCATGAGCAAGTCCCTGCATTGATTATTGCCCACTCGACGGTTTACGAACCTATTCGTAAAGAAGTGAAGGGTTATGAGGTCGATCCGCTCGGCAGGCACCTCTTTTACAATGTAGATCTCGAATAATCCTGTACTTGATTTTTTGTGATTGACCCTCCCCCGAATCTTCCGGGGGAGGGTTGCGCTTCTCTGGTGGGCAAGCAGGTCTGTGTATGACATAAACAGCCTGAGAGCTGTAACTGATAACTAAAAAGAGAATTCAGGATATGCTGCAATTTATCCTCCGGCGTCTGGGGCTGGTGCTCCCGACGTTTATTGGTATTACTCTGCTGACTTTCGCTTTTGTGCATATGATCCCCGGTGATCCGGTACTGATTATGGCGGGAGAAAGGGGTGTTTCTGCCGAGCGCCATGCTGAACTGATGGCAGCAATGGGGTTAGATAAACCCCTTTGGGAGCAATATCTTCATTATGTTAATGGCATACTGCATGGTGATTTAGGGATCTCCCTGAAAAGCCGTATCCCGGTGTGGGATGAATTTGTTCCCCGATTTAAAGCAACACTGGAATTAGGCATCTGTGCCATGTTATTTGCCATCTCTGTTGGTATTCCTGTCGGCGTGCTGGCAGCGGTCAAGCGTGGTTCTGTCTTTGATCATACCGCTGTGGGTTTGTCACTGACCGGCTATTCAATGCCTATTTTCTGGTGGGGCATCATGCTCATCATGCTGGTTTCCGTTCATTGGAACCTGACTCCGGTTTCCGGCCGAATAAGCGACAGCGTGTTTCTTGATGATAGCTATCCTCTGACCGGCTTTATGCTGATTGATACCCTGCTTTGGGGAGAAGATGGTGACTTCATTGATGCAGTGATGCACATGACCCTGCCTGCTGTTGTATTGGGTACGATCCCATTAGCCGTGATTGTGCGTATGACTCGTTCTTCCATGCTGGAAATATTGGGTGAAGACTATATCCGTACTGCACGGGCAAAAGGCCTGAGTCGTATGCGTGTCATTATTGTCCATGCGTTGCGCAACGCGTTGCTGCCTGTGGTCACAGTGATTGGCCTGCAAGTGGGTATTATGTTGGCGGGTGCTATTCTGACTGAAACCATTTTTTCATGGCCGGGGTTGGGGCGTTGGTTGATCGACGCTCTCCAGCGCCGTGATTATCCGGTGGTGCAAGGTGGCGTATTGCTGGTGGCGACAATGATCATTCTGGTCAATTTTGTGGTTGATCTGCTGTATGGCATTGTCAATCCACGTATTCGGCATAAGAGATAAGGAGCGCATGATGACTCAACTAACAGAGCCACAAGCAACTGAGCAACAAGCAGTTGGAAAAATAGTATCAAGTGCACCGAAACTGATGACGCCGATGCAGGAATTCTGGCATTACTTTAAACGTAACAAAGGTGCCGTCATTGGTTTTGCCTATATTGTTTTGATGCTGTTGATCGCGTTATTCGCAGGGGTATTGGCACCACATGGCCCTGCGGAACAATTCCGTGATTCCCTGTTGAGCCCGCCGGTATGGCAGGAAGGGGGAAGCTGGCAATTTATTCTCGGTACTGACGATGTTGGGCGCGATATCCTTTCTCGCCTGATGTACGGCGCGCGTCTTTCCTTGCTGGTTGGCTGTCTGGTTGTTGTAATGTCGCTGGTGATGGGGATTATTCTGGGATTGCTGTCGGGCTATTTTGGTGGAATTGTTGATACTACCATTATGCGCATAGTCGATATCATGCTGGCCTTGCCAAGCCTGTTATTAGCGTTGGTATTGGTGGCTATCTTCGGCCCGTCTATCGTCAATGCGTCATTGGCTCTGACATTTGTTGCACTGCCTCATTACATTCGCCTGACAAGGGCGGCAGTATTAGTTGAAGTGAATCGTGACTATGTAATCGCTTCTCAGGTTGCTGGTGCGGGGGCGATGCGTCAGATGTTCATCAATATATTGCCAAACTGTCTTGCTCCCTTGATTGTGCAGGCTTCATTGGGGTTCTCGAATGCTATTCTCGACATGGCTGCCTTGGGTTTTCTGGGAATGGGGGCACAGCCACCAACACCAGAGTGGGGAACTATGCTGTCAGATGTCTTGCAGTTTGCCCAGAGTGCATGGTGGGTCGTGACTTTCCCCGGGCTGGCTATCCTTTTGACGGTACTGGCATTTAACCTGATGGGGGATGGGTTGCGTGACGCGCTCGATCCTAAGCTCAAGCAGTAGAGGTGTGAAATGGCATTGTTAAATATAGACCAATTATCGGTGCACTTCGGTGATCAAGATGCACCATTCCGCGCCGTTGACCGTATCAGCTACAGTGTTGAGCAGGGGCAGGTTGTCGGTATTGTTGGAGAGTCTGGTTCGGGCAAATCTGTCAGCTCACTGGCGATTATGGGGTTGATAGATTATCCGGGCAAGGTCATGGCAGAGAAGCTGGAATTTAATGGCTGTGATCTGACAAAGATTTCCGAAAAAGAGCGCCGTCAGCTGGTTGGTGCAGAAATTTCGATGATTTTTCAGGATCCGATGACCAGCCTTAACCCTTGTTACACCGTGGGTTATCAGATCATGGAAGCGCTGAAAGTCCATCAGGGAGGAAACCGGAAAACCCGTTATCAACGAGCAATTGATCTGCTGACTCAGGTAGGAATTCCTGATCCCGCCTCTCGTTTAGAGGTTTATCCACATCAATTATCAGGTGGAATGAGCCAGCGTGTCATGATCGCGATGGCGATTGCTTGTCGTCCGAAGCTGCTGATTGCCGATGAACCGACAACGGCATTGGATGTGACTATTCAGGCACAAATCGTCGAATTGTTGCTGGAGTTACAGCAGCAGGAAAACATGGCACTGGTCTTGATCACCCATGATTTGGCTCTGGTTGCAGAAGCTGCTCAGCATATTATTGTGATGTATGCAGGGCAGATAGTGGAAATTGGCAAGTCGAATGAAATATTCAGAGCACCACGTCATCCTTATACACAGGCATTGTTGCGGGCATTGCCGGAATTTGCGGTAGATAAATCCCGTCTGGCCTCGTTGCCGGGCGTTGTTCCGGGTAAATATGATCGTCCGACAGGCTGTTTACTCAATCCTCGTTGCCCTTATGTCAATGAGCATTGCCGCCAAGTGGAGCCGGAATTGAAAGTTGTTGGAGAACGTCAGGTTAAATGTCATATGCCACTGGATGATGAGGGGAGGCCGACAGTATGAGTGCTCAAGAAACAGTTGTTCAACAACAAAACAGACAGGAAAAAGACACGGTTCCTTTGTTGAAAGCCACTGAACTGAAAAAATATTATCCGGTTAAAACAGGCATATTTTCATCGGAGAGGATAGTGAAGGCACTGGATGGTGTCTCATTTGAACTGGAGAAAGGTAAGACACTGGCAGTTGTAGGAGAATCAGGTTGTGGGAAATCCACTTTGGGGCGCCTGCTGACCATGATAGAAAAACCGACAGAAGGCGAACTTTATTATTTGGGGCAAGACTTACTATTGCCTGATAAAGAAGCAGAAAAACTCCGACGCCAGAAAATCCAGATCGTATTTCAGAATCCTTACGCGTCCTTGAATCCGCGTAAAAAAGTGGGGCAGATTCTGGAAGAGCCTTTGCTTATCAATACATCACTGGCACCGGATGAACGCAAGGAGAAAGTTCTGGAGATGATGGAAAAGGTGGGGTTAAAGCCTGAACATTACCAGCGTTACCCACACATGTTTTCTGGCGGCCAGCGTCAGCGCATTGCGATTGCCCGTGGGTTGATGTTAAATCCTGACGTGGTGATTGCGGATGAGCCAGTTTCTGCTCTGGACGTTTCCGTGCGGGCGCAGGTTTTGAACCTGATGATGGATTTGCAGCAGGAATTAGGGCTGTCATATGTGTTTATTTCCCATGACCTCTCAGTGGTTGAACATATTGCCGATGAAGTCATGGTTATGTATTTGGGACGCTGTGTTGAAAAAGGTGCGAAGGAAACGATTTTCAATAACCCACGTCATCCTTATACGCAGGCATTGTTGTCTGCAACGCCGCGGTTGAATCCGGTACTGCGGCGTGAACGCATCAAACTGACAGGGGAATTGCCAAGCCCGATGAATCCACCTTCGGGATGTGCTTTTGCAGCCCGTTGCCGTCATGCATTTGGCCCATGCACCCAATTCCACCCTAAACTAAAGCAATATGGCGAGCGACTTGTTGCCTGCTTTGCTGTTGAGCAAAATGCAAATCCACCTGCATAATTGTGTCAGATCGTAGTATAACGTTATCTGATCCATATCGAATGGACTTCAAGTGACTGTACAATGTTAAATGAGTCACTCCCCGGAAGCTGAGGGTTAAAGATAAGGTTGCAGTCATAAAACCTATGTGACCGGGGAATGAATACAGTTAATAAAGCAGTAACGTGAAGATGAAAGGGATAAACGTCACAAAAAGGCAAATACTATATTGCAGTCATTTATCCCACTTGCATTTATCAAAACAAGACGATAGCAAGAAAAATCAAGTATACTCAGTCGCATTATTAAGGTGTGATAGCCAGTCTTTGGTCAAGTATTGGTTTGGATAAAATGAAATTGCGAGTCAAACGTTCGTTAACCATTAAACAAATGGCGGCAGTGACAGGAGTCACTTTGGTCACCCTTGCTATTTTCATTACTATCCAATTATCGCATTTGTTGCAGCAACGAAAAGATGATTATATTAACCAGCTCAATAATGCAGCAGCTCAGATCCAGACGCCTTTGACAGATGCTTTGCTGAGATCTGATCTCAATAAAGCGCAAACTCTACTGATTGGATTAAAAACGTCGGGCATCTTAGGGCGAGCTGAACTGATATCGCAGAATAATTCCCGGATTATGAGTTTGGACTTCGCGACTCATCGGCCTGTACCTGAACTGGCAAAGCAGGTTTTTGGTATTCCGGTTGAGTTAAATATTCCTTTACATGTTTATGGTATTTCATCAAAAGACATAGCATCGCAGGGGCATCTTATCTTGCAGGTTGATTCCAACCGTGTGTACCGATTTGCTTTGAACACACTGGCATTAATGTTGACCACTTATTTGTTGCTCGCACTTATTCTTACAGTGTCGATAAGTTGGTGTGTAAATCGTATCATCATACATCCGTTGCGTGACATCGCACGAGAACTGAATAAAGAACATCCTCCTGTCCTTATGCCTTGTCCCAAAAGTCACCAAGATGATGAATTGGGGTTGTTGGTGAAAGGTTATAATCGTCAAGTTAATAAGCAAAAACCTCCATCAAAATGAAACCTTATAAGATGAATAAAGGTCTAATTTTCGGTGATAATATCCAGAAGCCTTTTATTGGTTCAAACAAGGATAAAACTAAATAGGTAGGGGTAAGTAAGAATGCAAGGCAAGAAAATCGGATATCTTATTGGTGGCACCATTCTGGCTACAACTTACTTTGCTCAGGCGGAAACCTTGCAGCCTGATCCAGCCTGGCAACAGGGCAAACTGGAAAATGGGTTCAGTTGGCAAATCCTGCAAACTCCGCAACGTCCCAACGACAAAATACAGTTGCGTTTAATGGTAAAAACGGGCTCTCTGGCAGAGAAAAATCAGCAGCAGGGTTACACCTACCTCATTCCCAAGATCGTCTTATCCTCCAGTAAAGATTTATCTTCGCAAAAATTGGAAAATCTGTGGTACAACGCGGTTGATAGCAAAAACCCCCTTCCTCCTGCCATAGTTTCATATGATTTCACCCTCTATAGCCTGAGCTTACCAAATAACCGCCCTGAATTATTACAGGATGCGCTGATCTGGTTATCCGATATTGCGGGAGGTGCGGTATTTACGCCACAGACTTTGGCTCAGGCTATGAAAACGTCTGAACATCTGGTATCGACTCTGCCAACAGATGTTCAGGATCCGGTATGGCGTATGCGCCTGCAAGGTTCGACTCTGCTTGGTCATGATCCCGGAGCGCATGTATCAACATCTGTTGATGTGAAAAAAGTCGAAGAATTCTATCGGCAGTGGTATACGCCGGATGCAATGACATTATATGTTGCCGGGAACGTTGATAGTCGGGTATTGCCAGAACGGCTTAATCAGGTATTTTCATCACTAGAAGGCAAACGTCAGACACCTGTTGTTGTTCCCATATTGTTGCCAGTAAAAGCAGAAACATTGGGAGTAGAAAGTGATAAAGCTAAACAAGATCGGCTCTCTTTAGTCTGGAACCTAAACTGGCAACCGATTAATAACTCTCAGGCATTACTTCAGCATTGGTCAAACGAACTTGCCCGCGAAGCTTTTTATCGTTACTTACAATTGTGGCTGAAAGAAAAGCAAAATAACGCAAAATTAGATCTGGATTGCCGGGTCGTCTACCAGCGGGCGAATTGCTACCTGAATCTGGACACTTCATCGGACAAATTGACGGAATCCACACTTTACCTGGCCTCTGCGCTGGCGTCATTACGTGAAAACGGATTACCACAAGAGCAATTTAATGAATTGTATAATCAGAAACGCCTTCAGCTTCAGCACCTCTTTGCAGTATATGCGCGCACAGACACGGATATATTAATTAACCAGCGTCTGCTTTCCCAACAAAATAATGTGATAGATATTGCTCCTGAGCAATATCGCAGACTGCGGCAGATGTTTTTGTCTTCCCTTACGCCACAGGTTTTGAACAAAGAACTGAAAGAAATGTTATCGCAGGAAACAGCATTTATTCTGGTGCAACCTAAAGGCGAAGCGGTTGTTGATGTGAATCAGCTCAGGAATAGTTTTAATCAGATTATGAGGCCGGGACCACTGCCGGAAGAGCCGAAGCCTGAGGTGGTTAAAGGCAAAAAGATTGAAGGTTAGTAATTTCAACTAACCGTATAACCCTAATATATAGGTGAATATTAACTAAAAGGGCGGTTAAATTTAAAACTGCCCTTGTCAATATGAATACTTGTCCGTTTTTGACAGAACCGGGGATTCAACCATCTGGTCATGACTCCAATGCGTTGTAATGGTGTTTTTCAATATAGGTGTCAATAATTTTTTCGTGGATTTCTATCAAGCGTGAATAACAAAGGGTTCTTCTTGCTAATCGTTTAATATGCCCCAGTTATCGATTGTCATGAAACGAATGTTAAAAGGTGCCAATAGCTTAAGCAGTTTTCGGCAGCCAAATTCAAAAGCATACCAAAGCCAATGTCGTTGTTTTTCGTTGCCTGCAAAGAATCCTTGTTCATCCGACTGACATCATCATAAACCTCCTGGCTTGTGTAGTGGCTTAAGGCCGCCGGCTTTGACATTGTTGGCTCGGTCACGGTTAAGATCATGGAGGGCTGTCTGGTGCTGATCCCTGACAGCGACGAGACGAACAGCTTTAAACAGCAATACCAGCAACAGCGGGCGCAAATCAGTGAAATTAAGCTGAGAATGCGGGAGTTGATTGGCGACGATAAAAGCCGCTAAGGGCAGGGATTGAGCTGCTCTTAAAAAAGAATAAAGCCGGAAGATCACAGGGATCTTTCTGGCTATGTTTATTCATTAACTTTCTTTAATTGAAAAAGATAGGCTAATTTCGTTCCAAAAATAATCACACGCATCTTCTTCTGTTTGAAATTCAACTAACCCTGAACGCATCCCTCTTTGTGAGTAAAAAAACATACCATTCACCATCGGAGTAATCAAGACAAAGCCTTTCATCTGGCATTCCTCCATCTAACCAATATGCTAATTTTGGAACATTATGTTTTTTTAAAAGATTTTTTAGTTCTTCTTTATTCATTTGATGTACCTATTAATCTAAAGGTATGGAGTTGCCTTTTAATGTTCGCGATATCATTTCTAATGAGCCATCTGCTCTTAGTTCATGAACTTTTTTAGGTAAATCATATTGAATTCCTCGCCCTAGATAACCAAACCAAGGGGCTATTTCACCGGCATCAACTGTTATCGGCTTTTTAACTACAAAAACAGAACGTTATTACACCGTGGGATACGTCCCGCAAAACGGCAACGCGACCCCGCCCCCGATGATCCGCCTGAAAGGGCAGTGGCTTAAGGCCGCGAGCTTTGAGACCGGCGGCTCGGTTACAGTCAAAATCATGGACGGCTGTTTAGTATTAATCCCCCGACAGCGATGAGACCCACAGCCTCCGGCAGCAATACCAGCGCCAGCGGGCGCAACTCAGTGAGATTAAGCTGCGGATGCGGGAGTTAATTGGGGACGACAAAAGCCGCTAAGAGCCGGAAGTGAGCCGCTCTTAAAAAAGAATAAAGCCGGAAGATCACGGGGATCTTTCCGGCTTTTCTGATTAAACATCAAATAATATCATTTAATTATCAAATCAATTTTTATGATAAAAATGACAGCTATCTTCTGTTAAGTAGATTACATACTTAGGTTTTTCATTGAAGATAGGTGCTATCAATAAAGCCCTTAGATCATCCAATTCAGCAGATTTATACAAAAAAGAAACTAGATTCTCTTTTTCACTAGCTACGACTTTCCCTTTAAAAATAGCCTTATTACCTTTGTATGTAACTAAATTATGTGCAATATAATACGATTCTTCACATAAGATATCCTTCAAACTATCAAGAGATGATGATTCGTACAATGTTCCGCCCATGACAAATTCAAACATTTTAAAGAATATATCTTCATGATCTTTATTTGGCGGTATTTCTTTTTTTACCAATAAGTTGAAATAATATTCATTTTTCATTATTAATTCGGTATGTCATAGAAAATATGACCATCCGTTCCATTGTTATACCATTTGATATGTGGTGTATCACCAAATCCACCTTCTGGCCTCTGATGCTGCTCGTACCCTTTAGGATATTTTTCAACCCCATCTGCACGAGCACTTTGAGTATGGGCTTTACGGCGATTCATGTTACCTATCGATTCTTTTAAAAATGCTTTTGCATCAGAGCTAGTTTTCACTTTTACTTGGAATTTTTCACCATTAGCCATGGCTTGCTGTAAATCTTTAACTGCTTGTTTCCATTCCCTAGAATCCCTCACTAATGGCTTCATTTCTGAAGACTTCATCGTAAGTTTTCCTTTATACGCACCACAATTTTCCCCCGCCAACCCGAACGGGTCGATCCAGTTAGTTGGATTATGCACATACCCATACGGATTAAAACCCCCCATCAAGCCAATGGGGTCTGCCGAGATGTACTGCGCTGTGTCAGGCGAGTAATAGCGGTGAAAATTATAGTATAATCCGCTCTCTTCGTCCTCAAATTGCCCCATGAACCTGAAATTGCACCTAACGTGGTAATCCGGGTCATTCGAGGCAATTACTTGCGATTTCTCGGCTTTTCCCCATGTCCTCAGCCGCTGCGCCCAGACCAGTACCCCTTGCTCATTCAACATCTCGCGCACGGTGCCCTGATGGTCACTGACAATATAGTGCAGCTTGCCTTTTTCATAGCGGGCTGACGGCGTTAATGAGCCGGGTTCGTACAGCCAGCGCACGCGGCTGTCCAGCGCCAGCGAGCCATCGGCATACACCGGCGTCTCCTCAACCAGCTGGTCACCGCTCCACAGGTAGTCCTGCCCGTAAATTTCGGTGGCGCGGGGCGTCAGGTCGGGCTTGCCGTCCAGCCAGCGTTGCAGGTTAGCGGCCACCAGTTTGCCATCGTGAACCTTGAGTTTGCGGATACGCCGCCCGAACGCATCGTAACGATAGTGCCAGCGCGAGCCGTCCGGGGTTTCACAGTGGGTAAGCTGGTTTTGGGTGTCCCAGCGGTAGCGCCAGATTTGAGGACGGAAGCCGTCACGTTGCTCTGTTTTTTCTACCAGACGCCCATTGTCATCATAGCGATAACGGATATCCCCTTGCTGTACTACCCGTCCGGCTTTCTGGCGCTGGTTGATTTGTGTCATTGCGCCGTAGGCATCCACAGGCAAATGCTGGCTCAGGTTACCGTTGGCATCATAACGGAATTGTTCTTCATAGGGTAGGGCACCGTCGAACAGGGTATGCAGGATCTGGTCGTTGGCGTTGTAACGATAGCGTGTTTGGCCCCAACGGCTGTCATCAATGACTCGGACGTTATGGGCTCGGTCGTACTGCCAGTTACGATTAACGGCAGTCGCTTGTGGCGGGAAGTGCGGGTCATTTTGTGCCAGAGTTTCCCGAAACAATTTAGTTGCCTGTCCCGCAGACTGATGTGCCAGCAGGCCAGTTGCGGTGTAGCGACTGGCAAGGATAAAGCCGTTAGCACTTTCGCGTACTGTTTCCCGTCCCAATGCATCATGCTGGAAGACCAGCGGTGTATGCTGGTTGAACTGAAAGTGATTCAGAGCACCTGGCAGGTTATAGCCAAAGTGAAGGGTATTGCCATCGACATTTTCGCTGAGCGGGCGTCCCGTCAGGCTATCCCATTCACGGGTAATTTCTCGTCCGTTGATGCGTTCACAGGTGGGCAGGCCAGTGGCTTTGTCGTACTCATATTCTACTACCGCATCGTCATTGACAGCCTTAATTAACTGGTGACGGGCGTTGTATTCGTAAGTTGTGGTTGCATTAAGTACCAACTGATTCTCTTCCGGTTGCCAGCTTTCCTGTTTGATTAGTAAGCCAGTGGCGGAGTAATGCCAGCGTAACTGCTGACCATCCGGATATTGTGCCTGAATACGGCGTCCCAGCTTATCGTACTGATAATCAATGGTACGGCCGGTAAAATCAGTTTCCCGGATAATCTGACCGGCCGCATCCCGCTCATAACGGTAAGTTTCGCCGGTGGAGGCAGTGACTGAATTCAGGCGGGTCAGACGATCATAGCCAAAGTGCAGTATGGTGCCGTCGGGGCGGATAACCTGATTTAGCAGGTCAAAAGCTCCGTACTGATAACGAGTGGTACGGCCTTCGCCATCGGTGACCGCTACCACACGCCGCTCGCTGTCATATGTTAACTGTTGGGTGGCGCCATCCGGCAGTTCGACTTCGGTCAGGCAGCCATTGAGGCTGGCATGGTCGTCGCTATAGCGGTAGTGAGTCTGCTGTTTGAGGGCATCGGTGAGTTGGCACAGGCGGCCCAGTTCATCCAGTTGCAGGCTGGTGGTTTGTCCATCCGGCGTCATCACGGCGGCCAGCCGCTGTTGCTCATCATAGGCGTAGTGCCACTGGCGTCCATCCGGCAGTAAGCGCTGACGTAATTCACCGTGGAGACCATATTGGTATCCTTCTTTGTGCCCCAACGGATTAGTCAGTGTCGTCAGGTTGCCCTGCTCATCATAGTGAAATTGCCAACGCTCGCCGGTCGGCAGGACACTTTCGATGAGCTGCCCGTGTTCGTCATAACCGTAAGCAAAGGTGTCGCCCGTCGGCAGTTTTACTTCGGTCAGCGCCCCGTCAGGGTTGTAATCGAAGGTGGTTATCCCGCCTGTCGGATCGGCTTCCCAGATGATTTGGCTATGGCGCCACTGGCGGCGGGTGATCCGTCCTAATGGATCGACTTCACGGACAACCAACCCATTGTGATCGTAGTGGTGTTGGGTTTCACCGCCTTCAGCGTCCCGATAGGTGGTGATGCGTGCCTGATCATCATAGTGGAAATGATCACACCAATAGCCGCTGGTGGTGGCAGTTGTGAGTACCCGTCCACGATCATCGTAGGTGAGATAGACATCTGTCTGATCAGTATCGTGCCAGCGGGTCATCCGCCCCTGTGTGTCATATTCATGCCACAGGTGGTTATGCTGGAACGCTTCACATTCATGCAGGTAGCCTTGCGGATCATAGTGACAGGTCACCAACCGCTGCTGTTTCTGCGGTTCAAGATAATCCACGGTCTGGAGTTGCTGGCCCTGATAGCCCAACACCAACCGGAAACCATCGGTGCGCGTAACTTCAATCAGTTGCGACTGTTTATCGTAAATAAACTGAATTGTGTTCTGACGGCGGTCGGTGATCGCGGACAGTTTGCGGATATTTCCGACAGTATGATTGAAATGGTAGCTAAGCTGGGACTGGCGATCGGTCAGTTGCAATTTGCCATTCAGCTCGCCGGTCAGCAGGGAATGAGGAATATGCTGGTTACGGGCGAGTATCCCTAGAGAAAGGTAATCCGATCAGAGAAACAAAAGAATAAAATAAAAAATATTTTAATATTTATAAAATAAAATCACAAAATCTATAATAATGGATATTTCAATGGGTTACAAATAGAGTCTATTTAGATATTACATTACTATTGTGCAGTTTATTTAATGTGTTGTTTGTTTTGTAATTGTACTAACCTTGCCAACTAATCTGTTCATATTTCAACGAGAAATACAGGAAGGAAACGAATGAACAAGGTAGTGAATACTATTAACCAGCTATTTGATCGTTCAGGCCTAGTCTTTACACTGATTACGGAAAATTTACCTGAGCAATCCTTTGCCGTCGTGGATTTTTCCTTACAGGAGTCACTCTCTGCCCCCTTTCGGCTGGAAGCCACACTAACCTGTAAAACTCCGGAGATTAATTTTGCCGATGTTCTCGACAGAAGCGCCGCTTTTGCTGTGTATCGCAATGGACAAGTTGAACGGCAGATCACAGGTATGGTCACGCAGTTTTCATTGCAATCAACCGGACGCCATTGCAGCCACTACCATATCACTCTTCAGCCCCCTTTATGGCGTGCATCATTACGGGTTAATAGCCGTATCTTCCAGAACCAATCCGTTATGGATATCGTCGAAACCCTGTTAAGGGAAAATGGTGTACGTAGTTTTTTCTTTGCGCTCGGTTACAAACACCCACCACGGGAATTTTGTGTTCAGTACGATGAAAGCGATCTGGCCTTTATTCAGCGTCTGCTGGCTGATGAGGGCATTTTTTACTATTTCACCTTCGATCAGGAGCAACACGAGCAAAGTATCGTGTTTCACGATTCCTGTCTGTCTCTCAATCAAGTTATAACCGTTCCTTACCACCCCGAAGCCGACGTGACGGGTGAAACAACCTGTATCCGCCAATTTAGCTGGTCAGAACAAGTCGGTGTTGCCAATATCACTACCAAAGACCGAACTTTCAAAAACCCACACTGGAACCGGGAATTCTGGTATGAAGGACGTAATCTTGATAATCAGCGAATATTGAATAGCTATCACCATTACGACTTTCCCAGCCGCTATAAAGATGATGAGTTAGGACAACGTGCAAGCCAGTATCGTCTGGAATACCTGCGCCGGGATACTCAGCTTGGCAACGGTCAGGGTGACTGTTTTGCCATGTGGCCGGGGCAACTGTTTAACCTGACCGATCACCCCAGAGAAACTTTCAACGACCAGTGGCAGCTTATCCACATCACGCATTCCGGGCGGCAACCACAGGCCGATGAGACTCAATCCGGCGATGGTGGCACATGGTTGTCCAACCAATTTACCTTCACCACTCGAAAAAATTCTTACCGCTCTTCCCCCTATCCAAAACCCAAAATGGAAGGTCCACATATCGCCACGGTCGTTGGGCCGGAGGGAGAAGAAATTTTCTGTGACGAACACGGGCGCGTTCGTATCCAGTTTGACTGGGACAGATACGGTGAATTTAATGACCGCAGTTCCTGCTGGGTGCGGGTCAGTCAGGCGTGGGCCGGGCAATTAATGGGTATGATCGCCATTCCCCGTATTGGGCACGAAGTGTTGGTGGATTTTGTCCACGGCGATCCCGATCAACCAATTATTGTCGGGCGGGCTTATCATGCCAACAACATTCCGCCAAACCGCCTGCCCATGGCGAAAACCCAGATGTCAATCCGGTCTAAAACGCATAAAGGCGAAGGGTTTAATGAACTGCGCTTTGAGGATGAGAAAGATCGCGAAGAGGTCTTTATTCACGCGCAGAAAAACCTCGCCATTCAGGTACGCAATTCACGCGGAGAACGGATCAACTATGACCGCACAACCAGCATTGGTCATGATGATGAACTGGTGATAGCCAATAATCGTAAGGTAACTGTAGAAGGTCAACAGGATCATAAAACTACGGGCAATTATCTTGAACAGATTGACGGTGACCGCTCACTACAGCTCAAAGGCGATCTGGCTGAGAAAATTCAGGGGGTAGTCAGTGTAGATGCGCAGGGCGATCTGACCTTGCAAAGTGGCAGCAAAATTACCCTGAGTGTCGGGGGAAATTTTGTTGTGCTTCATGCCGGTGGTATTGATATCAAAGGTGCCGCCATCAACCTGAACTCCGGTGGCAGTCCCGGTGATTTACTGGCACCAGCCAATCCCGCCATCCTGCTTGCAGCGGCAAGTGAAGGTTCGATGTTTGTCGCTCACTGCCCAATGAAAGAGAAGGAGAAACAGGAATGAGTCAGGAAAAACTTTACGCAATTATTGATGGGGCGGCAGAACCTGATCTATTTTTGATGCTGGAGCGTTATGACCCGCCTTCCGCCTGTCTTTATGGTGAACCTCTCCAGCCAGAACTGGTTAAAATCGCCCCTTATCTGGTACAGGTGGATGAAAAAGTTAAAATCTGGCTGGAATGCCGCAAAACACCGTGGGGAATTTTCGTCCAGAGTGCAGCAGATATGAAAACCATGCGCCAGCATTTACGGAAATACCTGCAAGTCCTGCTTCCTCAGCAGGAAAAACCGGTATTTTTCCGTTTTTATGACCCGCGCAATATCTGGGATTTTCTCGGCGTATTGAGTGACTGGGAAGTGCACTGTTTTTTAGGGCCGATCACGCAGGTCACGACACTTTATCTTGAAGAAGAACGCACGGATAACTTTGCCAAAATCAGAGAACCTTTCCCGATTGGTGCCACCAGTAAACGCAAGATGCTTGCCATCACAGACATTCAGTTGGAAAAAATACAGGCTATTTTCACGGAGCGGTATATTGAAAAACTAGCCGGTCTAATCCCTGAATGGCTGGAAAAGGCTCCTTTTGATTTTATCCCTCATATCGACACGGTGGAATGCGCCCGGCAATTTTTTAACTGGTTCGGCCAAAACGGTATTACGGACGACCGCAATGTTCGTGGGTTGCTCCAGCTCTTTATCACCCGTCATCATCTCACAATTGATGAATTGCCAACTGCGATGTATTCCCAATTAACTGAATACAACCAGCCGGGTCATATGCGAGCCGAAAGCGTGTTAATTCAAGAAATGGGTCAGGTGCCTCTTTAATCAAAAATAGAGAAACAATATGGGTAATGCAGTCAAAATTGGTGATATCGGCACAGAACACGGTGATTGTTCCGCAACCCCTGTTATTACCGGCGCCAGCACAGTGAAAGTTGATGGTGCCTATCTTGCCCGACAGGGAGATGCACTGGCTTCCCATTCGTCACACTCACGGACGATAGCGGGAGGCTCTGGTTCCGTGTTTATTGAGGGAAAACCTGCCGCCAGAACAGGGGATGCCGTTGATTGTGGCGGTGTTGTGATTGGCGGTGGCAGTGTAAATATTGGTTAAGGAGATAAAAAAATGACGTCAACAAAGGCAGGTTCAGCAATATGTGGCTGTGATAATCCTGACGATTGTACTCACAAAATCGATGTTATATTGGGGGATAACACCTTCAGCTATACACAATCTTGGTTCCCACAAGTTCTCTATTATGTGCTTGATGCGCCAGAAACAACGTTTACCCATCTAGATGAATGGCCTAAGGAAGAAAAACCGAATGTAGAAATTAAGTTAAGTTCGGTCAGTAAAGGTTGTATCTCCCATAATCCAGAATGTCCAATTGGTAATGTATTCAATGAACAGGGCCAACCTATTGCTCAGTTTTCCCCAAAAAATACGTACAAAGGAAAACTGTTTTACGATAAAACGCAACAGGATTTTTTAACTTTAATACCAGGCCCATTCATGATTTTAAAACGTTTCTTAGACAAGGACTTCTATGCGGGAATAGAGAAACAACATTACCAGATTCTGGTTGATGAATGTTCAAACAAACCCCTAACAAAGGAAACACAGTCTGGAATAAACAAAGTATTATCCTATCTCCGTGGCAAAAAAACGGTACTTAACTCAAATATTTATTTAGTGACTAAGGAAAAGATAGAAGTTGATCTGACGTTTAGTGCTGATAAAGAAGTGAATGAATTTACAGACCAAGAAAGAAAAAAGCAGCAACGTAAAACTAATAGAGAACAAGGTCTAGGACAGAGAGGACACAGAGGCTGGCGTAATGACACGACACGTTATGCAGTAAGGAATGCTTATTCTATTGAAGGAAGCGTTAAAACTCAAAAAGGCGGAGCGAGTCAAACATGGAAAAAAACCTTATTAGAAAAGGAATTTAAGAAAAGTAAAAATACCTTAAAATCCATTGACTCACTCAAACAGAATATTGATAAATTCACAAATTTCCTCACCTCAGGTCATCCCCGTGACAAATTTAATATTCTGAAATTGGAAGTTCTTTATCCTGAAATTCAAGTTCATGGCGAATATGAGCTTTCTCATAGTGACGATTTTAAATTATACCGCAAATTTGGTGCTGAAATTTCGGCTTCCCCTCTGTTCGGATTATCATTAAAGCTCGATGTTATCCAACTCGTCGCCGCTGCTTTTAAAATCAATACCGCTGTTTCTATGCTTCGTGAGGCAGGGGAAGTCTATGAAGAAAAAGTGAAGAAAGGTGAAAATGGTGCTTATGTAGGTGCAGAATTAAATCTCATTACAGAGGGAGCTTTAGATGTAAAATTTGGTTGGGAATCGGATGAAAAAGGAGATTGGTTATTTAAAAAAGACGACATATTCGAAGTGGGATTTAGTATTAAAGCCGAGGCCAGTATCCGTGGAGGGGTGCGTTACGGCATTATTAATGGCTATGTAAATGCAGCTGCCACGGCAGACGCTAAAGGACTTATTGGATTCGCCCCAAATCCCCAAAATGAAAAAGTTTTGGATTTGGTATTTTACCATGATGGTATAAAAACAATGGTAAATGTAGAATTGGCTTTTGGTGTAGGTAAGGAAGGCAATGAAAATGATGAAGAGAAAGACAACGGAGTAAATACAAATGCTGAAAAAGAATGGGTATTCCAAAAACCACTGTCTAAAGAAGAGTCGACGTATCGGATTTCGTTGGGTTAGTGTTTTATTTTTTGCATGTATTTTATCAAATAATGCCTTAGGAAAATCTAAAATGGACTATAAATACTTACTCTCGATAAACACAAGTAAAAGTTTTTGCTATTTAAGCGTAAATGGTATGCCTGCTATGGATAATCGCGGTGCGGGTACACATGGCGTCCAATCCAGTGGTCTAAATGCAACTGCTTTTCTGGAAAATGGCACGAATACCATAGAATTACTTTTTAAGGATAGAACATCTGAAAAATCAAATAAATTTGATCCCAACGCCCGGTGTGAAACCACATTAAAAAAAGTATCCGCTTTCGGTGACGAGGAAATAATCAGTCATATCAAATTGACAGTCGATAAGGAGGGCAATACCCTAACATCAGAGTCTCTCAATCAAATAGGAAGAACAGGATCAGAGTTTGCATTCACGGGGATGGCAACCACACCTGGTGATGAAGGCTTTTACAAGGCAAGAAAATCATTTAACCTGAATGGATTACCCGACTGGATGTGGACTAAAGCACGTCCAGTGACAGAAAATGACCTCCCTGAAATTAAAAATTTCTATCAAGAAATTCTCAATACTCTTGCACATAAGGATCTCGATAAATTATGGAAAATAAGTAAACCTGCATGGGATGAATGGGCAATGGCTGATAATAGCAATCCCAGAGTATTTTTTGATTCAATGAATTTTGAAAGACTGACTGATAACAAGTTATATACTCCCAGAATGTCCCCTAAATGGCAGGATTACAGGTTAGTCAAGTATAAAGAAGGGCGGCTATTTCGCTTGGAAAAAGGGAGTTTCGGTCGTTCCCCAATAATACTGGATAATAATGGAAAGGCTGGTTATATTTATACGTATGACCCATATTTATCCATTATTGATGGGAAGGTTGTTATTGCCAGATAATAAGTAAACTACTTGTATTCATATAGCCAAGTGAATTTTTCTTAGATGAGAAAAAAATTAACACTTATAGCTATACTTGAGTTTTGATTTGGCTTTTATTTATAGCGTTCCATATTAAAAACATGGGTCGCTATAAATTTTACCAATAATAACCTATTATACATTTCTATAAATAAAAATTATTCTTGTCGAAATTCTAAAAATTCGTTAATTTGAACCGACTCACTTACCATCACATGATGGTACATAGCTGTAACAGCTATAAAACTCCCGTAGCCTGAAAGGGAGAGCAAGTGTTGCGGTACGTCTGCGCACCTTTGGAAGCAGATATTGTCAGACATAAACTCCTTGTCTAACGATGAAGGTTTTTTAAACTAAAGAATATCCCCAAAGGGTATTTTTATACTGTCACCTAAGCGCATTGAACGCCAGGGCGAGATCACGAACATTATTTAATCAAAAGTAATCCATTTGACCTACGAATTAAGTTGTGATCTTATACTCTTTTTTCGGGAGTCCGCTCATGGAATTCGATGACTTTTCTCAACATTTCAGTGAAATCAAAGATCCTCGCCAATCTGCCAAAATCAGCTATCCCCTGTTTGATGTGCTTTTTCTGACAATGTGTGCCGTTTTAACTGGCGCTGAAGGTTGGGAAGATATTGAAGACTTCGGAAATATGCGCAGCAACTGGCTTCAGGAAAAGGGATTTTTTCAAACCGGTTTGCCTGTCCACGATACAATAGCGCGTATCATTTCCCGCCTTGATCCTGTCCAGTTTCAACACTGCTTTATTCGCTGGACTCAGGCGGTAAGCGAGCGTACCAACGGCGAAATCATCGCAATTGATGGCAAGGTATTACGGGGAACCGGGCATTGGCATAAACGATTATCGGCTATTCATATGGTGAGTGCATTTGCCACGGCCAATGGGGTTGTCATGGGGGCAGCTAAAAACCGAAAAAAAATCGAATGAAATCACAGCAATTCCTAAATTAATTGATTTGCTGGACATCAATGGCTGTTTGGTCACCCTTGATGCGATGGGATGCCAGACCCAAATTGCCCAAAAAATTATCGCCCAGGGCGGGGATTACCTGCTGGCCGTAAAAGATAATCAGGCAACATTACACCGCGAGCTTAAACAAGCGCTGTCAACCCACGTCACTGCCGTCAGCCAGTCAGAAAATGTCAATATAGAACAAGGACATGGTCGAATTGAATTACGTGAATATCATGTCTTACCGGCAGGGAAGCTTGCCTTGCAATTGCCGGAATGGAAAGGCTTAAAAAGTATTGGCGTGGCAATACGATATCGCCTTGATAAAACGAGAAAAAAAGAATCACTGGATTATCATTATTACATCAGCTCAGCGGAACTTGACCCCGATCGTTTTAAGGCGGCAGTGCGTGGGCATTGGAGCATAGAAAATCGCGTCCATTGGATTCTTGATGTTTCAATGAATGAAGATGCATGCCCCATTCGTCGCGGCCACGCTGCCGAGATATTAGCGGGGATGCGGCATTTTTCACTGAATATGCTGCGAGCAGAAAGCAGTGTAAAAGCCAGCATCCGGCGTAAAACTAACATGGCTAATATGAGCAGTGAGTATTTGGATAAGGTCTTAATTGCAGGTTTTCAGGTGTTGGGCAAGAAATGAACACTCATGCTCTCACCCTGGGTTTAGAGCTGAGAGCTGATGTGCTTCAAATTTTTGCAGCCTATTTTAAACTCGATAAAATCGTTGCTGAAATACGTGAAGCAGGAGAAACCCTCGAACAAGAGGTCAAGCAGGATAAAAATGGGGCATTTTATGGTGTGCAGTTAGATTTAATTCTTAGTGGTAACTTGAACGTTATGTTTGGTTGGGAATCTGATAACAAAGGAGAATGGTCTTTTAAAAAAGATACCGTATTAGAAGCCGGGTTTGGTATCAGAGCTGAAACGAATATTCGTGGCGGTGTCCGTTATTATGCTATTAATGGTTATTTTGATGCTTCTGCACAAATTTCAGCCAAAGTGTTAGTGGCGTTAGAATCTACAGAGAAAAGTATGGAATTAATACTTTACCATGATGGTATTCAGGCATCGGCGAGTGTTAAATACGGGGTGGGTATTAAAGCAAAGAAAAATGATGATCAAGAATTGGAAAACACAGGAGAATTAAAACATGAAGATAAACCTATTGAAAAAGACTGGATATTTCAGGAGCCACTACCAAAAGAAAAGTCTCTTTACAGGATTTCTTTGGGGTAGTTTGTTATTTCTCGCATTAATAATGTCAACAAATACGGCATCAGGAAGATCGATCATGGAGCATAAGTATCTAGTCTCATTTAATACACAGCGTAGTTTATGTGTTTTAAAAATTAATGGAATAATAACTTTGGAAAATACTTCTTCACGGACAGGTACAGAATCCAGTGGTTATAATATATCCGCGTTTTTGGAAAATGGTTCTAATACGGTGGAGTTACTAATGGGGCGTAAATCATTTGACAGAGATAACGATAAGTTTCATAAAGAGTCATGGTGTGAAGTGACAATAAGAAAAATCACTCCTTATGATAAACAAGGGCAAGTTGTTAGTAATATAAAGTTAACGGTGGATGAACACGGAAACGTAACAACTAAAAATTCAATAAATCCGAATGAGAAGTTTGATTACGCAAATATGTCAACAAAGAAAGGAGAAAAAAACATATTTGCAGCACAAAAATTTTTTTCAGTTAATGGATTGCCAAACTGGATGTGGACAAAAGCCACGCCTGTTACTGAGAATGATTTACCCTCTATAAAAGCAATGTATCAGGAAATCAGCAATACTTTTTCTCATCGTGATCTGGACAAAATATGGAAAATGAGCCAACCAGCATGGGAAGAATGGGCTATAGCTGATAACAGTAGTGCCAAAATATTTTTTGACTCTATGGATTTTGACGAAAACATAAAAGATGAGTCTGTTATTATAGATCCAGATTGGAAAAAATATAAATTAGTTAGTTATAAAAACGGCCGTTTATTCCGTTTGGAAAGTGGTGTATTAGGATCTTCTCCTATTATTTTTCATAATAAGGAAAGTAAAGAAGATATTACTTACAATCCTTACCTATCCATAATTAATGGCAAAGTTGTGATAGCCAGGTAAATTAATTAAAGATTAAATTTGGCTAATCAGATTTTTTATTAAAAACTTTGATTAGCCAGATATTATGTTTTATCTGATGGTAAAAAATGGAGTAGTGATAGTAAAGATGTGTTTTCGAGCTATTTCCCTAAGACCAAACCACCTAAGTAGGTTTATTTTGCATAGTGCTTTACTGATTATTTATATACTATTTAGTTCTTCTTCATCAGGAAAAACAAATATGGAATATAAATATCTTGTTTCATTTAATACCCAACGTAGTTTATGTGTTTTAAAAATAAACGGAATAATAACTCTGGAAAATATTTCTTCACGAACAGGAACAGAATCTAGCGGTTATAATATATCCGCATTTTTGGAAAATGGTCATAATACGATAAGACTTCTCATGGGGCGTATGCCATTTGATAAGGATACAAAGAAATTTCATAAAGAGTCATGGTGTGAAGCAACAATAAGAAAAGTCTCTTCTCACGATGAACAAGGTATAATAATTAGCCATATAAAATTAACCGTGGATGAGCATGGAAATGTGACAACGAAACAATCGATAAACACTAATGAAAAATTTGATTATGCAAATATGTCAACAACGAAAGGGGAAATAAACTTATTTGCAGCCCAAAAAAAATTTTCAGTCAATGGATTGCCAAACTGGATGTGGACAAAGGCCACGCCAGTTACTGAAAATGATTTGCCAGCCATAAAGACAATTTATCAGGAAATTAGTAATGCTTTTTCTCATCATGATTTAGATAAAGTCTGGAAAATGAGCCAGCCAGCATGGGAAGAATGGGCTATAGCAGACAATAGTAGTTCTAAAATATTTTTTGACTCCATGGGTTTTGAAAATAAATTAAAAGATAAGTTCATTATTAAAGAACCTGATTGGGAAAACTATAAATTGGTTAGTTATAAAAGCGGTAAATTATTTCGTTTAGAAAGAGGTGCGTTAGGTTCTTCGCCTATAATTTTTTACAACAAAGAGAATAAAAAGAATTCTCATTACAATCCCTATCTATCCATTATTAACGGCAAAGTTGTGATAGCCAGGTAAATTAATTAAAGATTAAATTTGGCTAATCAGATTTTTTATTAAAAACTTTGATTAGCCAGATATTATGTTTTATCTGATGGTAAAAAATGGAGTAGTGATAGTAAAGATGTGTTTTCGAGCTATTTCCCTAAGACCAAACCACCTAAGTAGGTTTATTTTGCATAGTGCTTTACTGATTATTTATATACTATTTAGTTCTTCTTCATCAGGAAAAACAAATATGGAATATAAATATCTCTTGGATTCGCATAATAAGTGCAATTTCTGAGAAAGGCGGTCAGTTGCTATAGTAGGCATCTTTCTCGCCAAAGGAAAATGCGCTATGACCTATACACAACTGACCGAAACAGAAAGATATCAGATTTCTAGCCTGAAAGAAGCGGGTTTTTCACAACGGGCGATTTCAAAGTCACTCAATCGAAGCCCCTCAACGATTAGCCGGGAATTGAGACGAAATCGGGAAGCAAAGAAATATTCTCCTGAACAGGCTCAGTTTAAGGCCGTAGCACGCCGGCATTTTGCTATAAAAGCAGTCAAAGTGAATCCAGAGATAGAAATGTGGATCAAACAGTTAATTTGGCAAGATTTAAGTCCCGAACAGATTGTGGGTTATCTTAAACGGGAAGCCAAAATATCTTTACATCATGAGACGATTTATCGATTGATTTATAAAGATAAAAAGAATGGTGGTGATTTATGGCAACATCTCAGAATGGCGAAAAAACCGTATCGTAAACGCTATGGAAATTATGAGCGCAGAGGCAAAATTAAAAATAGAGTCAGCATTGATAAACGCCCAAAATTTGTTGATAAAAAGCAGCGTATTGGTGATTGGGAAGGCGATACTATCGTTGGCCAAGATCATAAAAGTGCATTATTGACACTCGTTGAACGAAAATCATTATTTACTATTATTATTAAACTTGAAGATAAAACAGCAGAAGGGGTCGCCAAAGCGGCAACAAGACACTTATCACTGATAAAACATAAAGTTAAAACAATTACCTTTGACAATGGCCTCGAATTTGCCGAACACGAGCGGATCAGTAAAAATTTAGAGGCAAGAATTTATTTTGCTCACCCGCATTCCCCTTGGGAAAGAGGGATAAATGAGAACATAAATGGATTAATTAGAGATTACTTCCCAAAAGGAAGCGATTTTAATAAGGTATCAGAGCGGGAGATTAACCTTGTGGCAAACCGATTAAATAATCGTCCTCGTAAAACACGAGATTACAAAACACCGAATGAGTTATTTAAAGGAGTACCCACTCAATTACTTCGCTCATTACGGTGTTGCGCTTAATATGTGAATCCAAGTCTTGTTTCATTTAATACCCAACGTAGTTTATGTGTTTTAAAAATAAACGGAATAATAACTCTGGAAGATATTTCTTCACGAACAGGAACAGAATCTAGCGGTTATAATATATCCGCATTTTTGGAAAATGGTCATAATACGATAAGACTTCTCATGGGGCGTATGCCATTTGATAAGGATACAAAGAAATTTCATAAAGAGTCATGGTGTGAAGCAACAATAAGAAAAGTCTCTTCTCACGATGAACAAGGTATAATAATTAGCCATATAAAATTAACCGTGGATGAGCATGGAAATGTGACAACGAAACAATCGATAAACACTAATGAAAAATTTGATTATGCAAATATGTCAACAACGAAAGGGGAAATAAACTTATTTGCAGCTCAAAAAAATTTTTCAGTCAATGGATTGCCAAACTGGATGTGGACAAAGGCCACGCCTGTCACGGAAAATGATCTACCCGCTATAAAAGTAGTTTATCAGGAAATCAGTAATGCTTTTTCACGTCATGATCTGGATAAAGTCTGGAAAATGAGCCAATCAGCTTGGGAAGAGTGGGCTATAGCTGATAACAGTAGTGCCAAGATATTTTTTGACTCTATGGATTTTGAAGAAAACATAAGCGATAAATTTTCTGTTAAAGAGCCTGATTGGAAAAATTATAAATTGATTAGCTACAAAAACGGTCGATTATTCCGTCTAGAAAGAGGTGTATTAGGATCTTCTCCTATTATTTTCCACAATAAAGAGAAGAATAAAAATTATAATTATAATCCTTACTTATCCATTATCAATGGAAAAGTTGTTATCGCTAGATAATTAATTTATTAGGCTAATCAGTTATTAGTAATACTGATTGGCCTAACTCTTATTAATAAAAGAAAGTTTAATTATCAAATAGAATAAAAGTATTACATTGATATATTAATGATAATTATTTCATCAGATAAATTATATTATAAATGTATTAATTTTCACTCTGATAGTGTTTGTCCATTATTATGTGAACACAATAAGAGTATAAATATCATATGACTGCTTCAGAAACAACCACTTTTAAAAAGGAATGTTTTTTAGGTTGTTAAACAAAAAATGTGAATTTTTATTTATATTATCTTTTGATGGTATGAATCCATTATTATAAATAATTCTACTTAAAGCACAATATGCATTATTGCCACAACTACAAAAATCAGGCAGCCTAAAATGGTTTAGAGTGCTTTTCAGCGACAATAAAAACTCTCGTAGCCTGAAAGGGAGAGCAAGTATTGCGGTGCATCTGCGTACTTTGGGAAGCAGATATCTCCAGTATAAACAATCTTAGTTTGTTCAGTGATAAAGGTTTCTTAAACTCAAAAATATCTCAGAAGAGTGTTTTTATATTAAAAAAATAAAAGGGCGATATATTCGCCCTAATAATTCATTTAATTTATTAAAAATAGTGCTTATTTCTTCGCAGCAGCCCGTACTTCCGTCACGCTCTTGCCACCGATTCCCCAGTTATCCGTTTCCACTTCATCAATAATGACAAACGTTGTTGCCGGATTCTTGCCAAGTACATCCACCAGCAACTGGGTTGCACCTTCAATCAGTTGTTTCTTCTGTTCAGCAGTTGCCCCTTCGCGGGTGATTTTGATGTTCACAAATGGCATAAATGACTCCTTTTTGATTTGTTATGAAATGCTTCTGATGAAGCAGTCTCGTTTTGTTACTCTTTTTTCTCTGCTGTGGCGATCCAGGCAGCGCAAAACAGGGTCAGTCGGGCAAAGAAATAGAAAAATGCCATCAGGCCAATTACTGAGCCAAAGGCTGCGCCAGAAGGTGAACTGGCAAGGCGTGGCAGCATCATGGTCATAATCGATTTAATGATCTCAAACCCAATGGCGGCCATTAATGTTCCCTGAAACAGGGCTTTCCGCTCAGGCCGATGACGAGGCAAGATCCACAATATCCATAGAAATAACAAATAATTGGCAGAAATGGAAATCGTCATGCCAATGGATGTCCATACGGGGCGCAGCCATTCAATACTTTCTAAGCCAAGGGCATGGACGATGGTTGCCTGAGCAGAGCCAGCGATGGAGTTCAGGGAAAGTGTTATCACTAATGCGAATAGCAGGCCAAATAGAGAGAAAATATCCCGAATATATTGAGAGTAAATTTTTTCTTTATCTTCGTGAGTATGCTCCCAGACATCACGGGATTGAGCACGGATCGCTTCCCGCAGGTTGCCGACCCAGTTCACGCCTGAGTAAAGCGCAATCGCCAAACCTGTCAATCCAACGGTTGTTCTCTGCTTTATGGCGGTATCAACACTATTTTTCAATGTATTTGCCAGAGTAGGATCACTGATGCTATTGGCTATACTGTTGATGAGTTTTGCCAGCAAATCAGGATTGGAAGCCAGCACAAAACCTGCGATAGCAAAAGAGAGCATCAGTATTGGGATCAGGGACAGAAAGGAAAAATAGGTAATAGCTGCACCAAACTGACTGCCCATTCGATCATTGAAACGTTGAGCTGCCCTGATCAGATGGGCAATAAATGGGATATGGCGGATATAGTTGCCGATGCGGATCGTCACCGAAAACGCTTTCTTGCTGCCATCTAAACCTTTCTGTAATGGTGTGCTGGTTGTTCCTTTGCTGGAATATTTCCTTTTTTCAAAATCATTTGGCATACATCCTCTTGGCTTTGCCTGATATGACTATAATGTAGCCCATTATAGCCGTCGTCTTCTAGGTTGCAGCTTTGATCATGTTTACTTATCCCAATCCTACTGCCAGAGAGGGTGAGGGAGGGAGAATAAATGATTGGTCGAATATGGGGCGAATATGGAAAAGTCCGGTAGCTATGTTACCGGCTACCGTACTATGTATTATGTGCGATGTGAGTGAATTAAAGAGAGGTCAATTAATCCAAAGAGTGACCCTTGATCCCACTATGTGTCGCGGGTATTTCTGTATTGTGACTCTCATTTTTCACGAAAGGAATTTTGCCGGAGAAGATATCCTTCTGAGCCTCGTTAGCAAGACCTGCGATGGAATCCGGCAGGTTAACTCCCATATTTTTACCTCTATCGTAGCCTGTTACAGATTGATGCCCGATTTGCTGGGTATTGACGGATACCTGCCCCTGCGTGCTGTCAATCCGGCTACCGGTTAAGTGGGTCTTACCAGCGACATCCAGATTAACTCCGTTAGTACCGTTGATGGTTGATTGCTCACCAATGGTTTCCTGCTCGAGAGTATCGTAATTACTCTTGAGTTTCCCATTATATCCTTTGAAGGCCGCGGTCAGGCGATCAGTCAGACTTGGGGCTTCCGCATCGGCTTTTTCATCATTGGTTACCGCCGTTTCAGGTGAACTTTCAGGCGAGTTGCTGTCAGCAATCGGTAGTGTTGTTTTATGGGAATCATCTCCTTTGACAGTTTTGCTATACCCTAATCCTGCATCCAGACCGATATTCAGGCTATCAGTTCTATTTTTTAAGCTTTCAACATTAAGGTTGCCACCGATATTACCCGTTACTTGATCTGCGGTAATATTAGTTCCCTTAAGGGATGTATCCTGCGCACTGGTCAATACAACATTACTACCAGAAACCTGGCTGTTATGGTGAGTGACTTTGTTCAGATGATCGACACCGAATTTAACTTCACCACCAATATCGTATTTTTTATCGATGATGCTGTTATTTGTTTCTCCATTATCTCCGGTATTATCACCACCTTCATTGTTACGGACTTTACTGGATACGCCACCTTTGCCTTTAACGTCAAAGTTCCAGCCATTATTGTTAGCTGTATCCTGAGCAGCAGCCAGTTCAATTCCACCACGTTGGGCAGTCAAATCCACTTGTTTACCGGAGATATTCGTACCTTGTAGTGTCAGATTATTGCCCGCATTCAGATTGATACCTTGTCTGCCGGTGATAGTACTGGTTTGGGCTGTGGTACTGTTCTGTTGGCTGGTGTTATAGCCTGCGCCTGCACTGCCACTGAAGTTTTTACCATCTGGATTAGTGCCTACAGTTAGAGAAAGTTCTCCACTATGACCGTAATTGTTCTGTTCTCTGCGGTTAGTTGTCTGATTGAACTGAATATTTCCGCCAGAACTAACGTTTGTTCCGCCGTTGCCTGCATTCATGGATGTTCCCTGATAACGTGCGTCTCTGGTCACCTGAACATGAATACCATTTTGGGCATTAATACCGCTGGTAACGGCATTGTTATCGCTGGTGGATTCAGCCTGATAGCTGCCGTTACCTTTGCCATTGACAGAAAGGTCACTGCCTGTGCTGGTGTAAATGCGCAGACGGGCGTCGCCAACAGTATTAGAAGAATTGCTGTTCTGACGATTGTAGGCTGCTTCACTGGTATGGCTGCCAGCAGTCAGTGACATGCCGCCTTTATTTGCCTGATACTGGGTTCCTTGATCGTAAACATCTCCATTAGTGGTTACTTTGATATCACCAGCTTTGACTGTAGTCACTACAGCATTTGATTGATAAGTATTGGTGTTATTGCTTTTGCCATTCATGGCAAGCTCAAGACCCGCATTTGGTAATCCGGTTTTTGAGATCGCGGTATCCAATTTCCCGTCTGTTGCGGCTTTGGCCGTTTTTTCCACCGGACGGGACGTTGCACTGTAATCGGCTGAACCGCTGATTTCACCCTCTACCTGTAATTGGCTTGTGGAATTTGATGCTGTATTGGCAGTCGCAACATTTTTGATGCTGCCCGCATTAGCCTGATAAGTTCCTTGTACCTGATATTGAGTGCCTTGTTGTTTCAGTTCTCCCATGGCGTTCAGTTCAAGGTTGCCATTGATCTGAGCGTTTGACACTACCGCAGTGGTACGGTTCTGGGTATAAACATTATTGGAATAACCGCCCTCGGCTCCACCTCCGATCCTATCCATGCCACCAGTAGCGAATACACCGCCACGGACTTTGGTCTGTGAATTCTCGGTTGTTGTTTGATCTTCTGCTGCCAGCAGTGCGATGTTGTCGCCTGTAATTTTGGCGTCACCCTGTGTTGTTACCAGTTTTGCGCTTGTGATGGTGACATTTTTTCCTGAGTTAATGGAAAGTTGGCCACCATGCAACTCGGCTTGATGCTGTGTAGTGGAATGGGTTTTCTGGTTATCGGTGGTATGTTCAAAACCGACACCAGCACGGTATTGCTTATCTTTCGTCTCATTAGTGTAATAGTGCCAGTCAAGATTGGTTTTCTCCTGCTGATACTTATTTTGTGCATCAAAGGCAAGTATGTTGATATTGCCTGATGTATTCAGATTCAGCTCTCCTGCGCTTTTCGCCAGACTGCCAATAACATTGATATCTTTGTTGCTGAGTAATTTCAGGTCAGTATCAGAAATTAACTGGCTACCGGAGCTGGTGTGCTGGTTTGTTTGTTCCTGGTTGGAATTTTTGGTGATATTAAAGATTGTGCCTTTTCTCTCATCAACCTTTTTATAGGCATGACTGACAGCATTATCGATGACTAACTGCCCATCATTAGCTTCAACATACGCTTCTTGTTGCGCTTTTACCTTACTGCCGGTAATGGTGACACCATTTATTCCAGTCAGCAGTAAATGCCCATCTGCCTTGATGTCAGAGGCATGGTGTGTTTCCACTTTATCCTGATTGTCTTTATTGCTGCCACCTGCAATGCCACCCCAATAGCGTTTATTTTTCTCAATGAGATGATCATTGACGAGGGATTGCGTAGTGACTTTTACCTGTTGCCCCGCTGAAACAATCAGGTTTTTGCCTGAATGTACCTGAGAGCCGATAATTTCAGCATTAGCTCCTGCGCTGATCCCAAGATCTCCCCCTGAGTTCAACTCACTGTTGACACTGCGCTGAGTAGTATTGATCTTTGTCCAGTTACCGGTTTGCAGCGCCAGGGTGTGATTCTTTTTATAGCCTGTTTCAACGGTCATTTCTGATTCCACTAAACCAGCCAGTTTTACATCTTGTTTAGCGGATATAGAAAGTTGGTTTCCGGCGATAATTTTACTGCCAAGCACTTCTGCATTGCCTTCACTGGCGGTCAGATGAACATTTTCCTGTGCATTGAGGGAATTTCCTTCATATTGGTACTTTTCATTCTCATTAGTGACATCATACTGCCAGGATAATCGCCATTTGTTGTCGACGTTACGATTAAGCTGGTGAAGTTGCTGACCATCCAGTTTCAGATTGGCGCCGGTCAGTTTGATATTATCCCCTGTAATATCGGTTGCCATCACCTGATTATTCTGGCGGGCGACCAGCGTGATGTTCTTACCGGCCAGTTGAGTGCGGGCAATGGATTCGTTAATTTGCTTTTGCGAGGTATGAACGCCACTAAAACGGCTATCGTAGTTATCATCGCCTGTTTCATGTGATGAAGCCCGGTTAAGGCGTCCTTGAGACAGCAGGTTTTTGCCCTGCAATATAATATCTCCGCCTTGCAGGTTAGCAGCCTCCAATGTCACATCACCGTGGGAGGTAAGGTAAATACCGTCACCGGCAGTCATCTTACCTTGCAGATTGACTCCGCTTCCTTCCGCCGTATTCAACAGCCGAATACGTCCCGCTTGCATACTACCGAGGTAATAACTATCAAGTGCATCCGTGCCTGATTGCTGTGATGTCAGGATTTGGCCATCCGCGGCAATCTGGTTATTTCCCATTGTAATATTGAGCGTTTTTTGGGTGATGACTTTGCCGTTGATATCAACTCTGGGGGCGATAAGGTTCAGAATATCATTATGGGACAAGCCATTATTTCTGATAGTCAGGGCATTTTGGTTATCGAAGTTCTTGAATCCTTGCAGGATACCATTTTCAACCAACGGATTACCGACAACCAGAGATGCCTGATTTGTGTTGATAAAGTCACAGCCGTTGCAGGTGATGCCGTTGGGGTTTGCCAGCACATAATCAGCGGCCATGCCGAAGATCTCTTGTTTACCGAGTAAGAATGAAGGGTTGCGGCTGACCACTTCATTCAGAATGATACTGGCTGCCTGCTCATTCAAATTACTGTTAGCTGATAACTGCCCGGCCAGTTCCGATTGACCATTAACCAATGAGTTATTTAAGACAGCCCCCATTTGGTTGACGTTAAAATCCTGATACTGGTTATGGGATAAACCCGAATCGGAAGGGGCTACGATATTGACGACTGTAGCACCTGTTGCTGCAATGGTGACATCCGGGCGATGTGCTGCATCACCACCGGGCGTAATGCCGTTGGCAAAACTGGTTGAACAAGTTGTCAGAATAATTGCCATTGATGCCGCAAGTTTCCCCGTAGGAGATAATCTGAACTTTTTTCTCTTCATATTATTACCTCTGTTTACTTTCTTTCTTGTGAGTGTGCAGCTACCCAGGGAGAAGCCTCCCAGGCTGGCTACGGTTAAAAAATCTGATGATTTAATAAGCTAAAAAGTGTAAGAAAAACGGGTTAACAGCTGTATGGGTTCATCCTTCCCCTTATTTTTATGGGCTAGCGTTTTGCCACGGTTCATCTCAACATCGGCAAAGAAATGTTGATAGCGCAAAGCTATACCAACACTTAATCCCGCATTGCTCTTCCATGGTTCCTGGTGGTTGTAGCTTTTGATCTGGCCGATATCTGCGCCGATACGCAGGGTAAGTGAACTTTCAGACAGTGGTATTGAGTGGGATAAGGTATTTCTCAGATACCAGCCGTTATCTGCGGAAAGTGTGTTATTGCTGAACCCCCGCACTGTATTGCGGTCGGTAATATTGAGCCACTCAACGCTGGGTAATCCTTTTGGGCTGTACTGAGCGTAAAACTGGCTATTAAATCGGTACGGCATAGCAAATAATTTGAAGTGCTGCTGTAAATTTACTGATAGCTTCCCTTTGGTGAATTGCTTATTCAGGTTGTTTGTGGAGGTTTGGGCACCGAACCACGGTGTTCCTTGCTCAATACCGGCATCAAAAGTGATAAGACCACTGGGAGTAATTTGTAAGTGGCTGATTCCAAGTGAAAACACCGTTAATGTCTGGCTACTGTGCCTAAGTTTCTCAATACCGAAATAGTTGTTGTAATTTTTGTAGACAAATTGGCTGTTGACCGTCGAGAGTTGCGATTGATTACGGTGGAATATCCAATCCATACGTACACCCGACTGTTGTGAATTACCATGCAGTTTGCTCGAATGTTTCTGTAATTTTGGACGGCTTGTGTAGCGGGAATAGCTGGTAAACCCGCTGAAAGTCACAGCCCCGTAAGGGAGTGAATAGAACAGGGTGGCAGCCCGGTTATATTGGGTATTGGGTTTATCGGCAGTTCTGGGGATAGTACTGACACCACTGAAGCTGATGAAATCTGATAATCCCAGAGGGCTGTCGATACTGGTATTCAGCCGGTTAATCCATTTGCCGGTACTTTTTTGCCCATAGTTATCAGTTATTGCGGTGATCCGCCACGGAGTGGAATGCCGGTTATGCAGCCTGATGATAGAGCCGCCATTAACTGAACCGGGCAGAATATCAAGCGTTGTTTTGTTTGATTGCAGGCGATTCGACTGATCCAGCCCTTGATCCAACTGATTGAGATTCAAAGGTTGATTGATCAATCCGGGGAATAACATCCGGCTGTTAACCCAGTGATCACCGCCTTCAATGGCTTCGACGAATCCTTCAACAACATTGAGTCCCAATTCTCCACGGTGATTGGGAGCAATAAATTGTACCCGAGCTGTGATATAGCCTTTGGCAAGATAGAGATTCGTGATTTCTGCTGTCAGTTTGTTGATGTCATTGTTAGTAATGCAATGATCGGGCAATGCACTGAGTGTATCCAGATCTGCCAGAGAGAGCAGAGTCATCCCCTGAAGATAAACACCACTGATATCCAGGCATGGTGGTGCTTTAACCAATACGGGTGATACAGTTTGTGGCGCAGTGGTATCAGTACGATCAATGAATCCTTGATGTCGGCGTTGTTCAATTAACCGGCCTATTTCTCGTGAACTTTCCTGTAAGGTTCTTCTGGCTTCATCCATTGTGGATTCCGTTATAGCGGATTCAGTCATAGAGAGTGCAAAGTCGGGAGTTTCAGGCAATGCGATTACCTGAATGGAGGTAGATAATAAGATGAGGATTGCTGTATTTTTAAACATCTTAACACCCGAATGACAATGGTTAAGTTGAAATGTAATTTGAGATCTATTGGATATAGTTATAATGGTTCACTAATTAATCATTAAAGCATAGAAATTATTTTATTTTGCTCTGATTAACGGGATCAGTCTGTCTTATATGATTATTTATAGTTATATATTTAACTTAACCATTTACTATTACCCATTTTAGTTATGTTTTGTTGCGTAATTTAGAGTTAACTCAAATGAGAAGTGGATTTATCTGAAATTTCAAATGAATGGTGGAAAGGCATGAATTTTGTTTTTCAAAAATTCATGTTTAAAAGTGTGACATTGGTTATTAATAGTACATGTGATTATTAATTTATATATTCTTATTTATTGAGAAAATAATCACGAGATAAAAATCTCACTTTCAAAAAAAAACAAAAAAATAAAATATAAACAAGGGAAATATGAATTAAAGTAAATTAACAGGGGGAGGTAATGTGGGAGCGGATTATTCAGCCAATGAATAATATTCATTGGCTGAAAATTTATTGCTTAAAACTTATTATTTAAAATCTGATGAATAAGATATTAAGCAACAATTGGCGCGCGCCAGTCGTCAGCACCAGAAGTACCGGCAGTAGTGTGTTCCCACTCGATCTTACGGTAAGACAGAGAAACACGAACCAACTGAGTGAATTCAGATTTTGCTGGATCCTGGCAGTGTGGCATTTTGCAGTCGATGTCAACGATAGTTGCATCTATCAGTTTAGTAGTAAAGAAGTGCTCTTGTTTACCTTCGATAGAAGTACGATACCACTTCAGTTCTACAGTTGTTAACATTTCGCCGGAAGCCAGTGCGTTGTAAAGCAGAGGAACTGCTTTATTCAGTGCAACGGTGAAGCGGAATGGTTTATGTGCACGCTGACCAGAAGGCTGACCAGACTGTGGATCAGTTGGAACAGTAACAATGTGGTCAAATTCTTGAACCAGCATTTCGTCTTCGTGACCCTGAACAAAAATATTACCTACTGATTCAGCAGTGAATGCGCCAGCAGTGATATTACCCTGAGTTTTTCCGTTGATGGAAATATAACATGGAGTTGGCATATGAATATCCTATAAAAATTTACCAATATAAGTGTAAGTGCTCATTCCTTGCGTAATGATTCCATTCATTGATGAAATGAAATTAGCGATGCCGAACACTTGGGGCGAATAATAAAGCTGAAATTGTCTGATGCAAAGTTATTTGTAAATTGCAAGATGAGTTCAAATTCAATGACAAATAAAAATTTTATAATCATTGCCGTCGTGATATTTATGGCTAAGTTTTTATGAAAATCAAGAGAGTTTCTCTGTATAAAAATTAATCTTCATATTTTTGATTTATATAATGTATTGATAATAAATGTATTTTTATTTTTGAATGATATAATTTTTATGATCATTTATAAAGTGTGAAGTACGTCAAAAAGATGAGTTGGATAAGATTTTTAATGGAGAATAATTAATCTAAATAAAATAAAAAATATACTTGATGATCATCATAGGTCACAAAATTTGCAGACTATATTTTATTCACAATATATGAAAAATATTATTTTATATACAATTAACAGGTAATCTGTCTATATACTCTTATAGAGAGTAAAACCAAAGTTTTATCTATTTTGTAAGGAAAAAATATTTATAAGTTTCTAGAAAACACCATAAAGGTACTAAAAGCTAGAATAGAGGGGGTTATCAATAAGTGTTTTGGCTTTACATCAAAAAAATAAAGTGTCAAACTCGCTATTGACGATTTTTTATATCGATGTTACTTCCACGATTGGATAGAATATTTCTGTATC